>DASPKL010000001.1:0-82106 GCA_035628115.1 Phycisphaerales bacterium
GTTGTCCGGGAAGAGCCCGTCGTTGTTGAAGTCAAGGTCCCCGCACGTGCCGGTGGAGCACGCGCCCCCGCCGAAGACGTCCAGGAAGTCCTGCAGGTCCTGGTTGTCCGGGAACAGCCCGTCACCGTTGAAGTCGATCGAGTCGCAGGCGGGGCCGCTCGGCAACTGCACGTACGAGATGTCGTCCCAGTAGATCTCGCCGGTCGTCGGCGTCCCGTCGCCCGCGAAGCGCAGCGCGGTGATCTTGACGCGGTTCGGCAGCGGCGACGCGGGGACGCACCCGCAGCCGCAGTTCGGATTCAGCTCGCACTGATAGCGCTGCTCGATCTCGTCGCGCGTGAAGATGATCGAGTACTCGACCCACTGGCCGTTCGTGTGGCCGCTGATGGAGAGGTCTTCTTTCGTAGCGACCGGCTGGTTGTTCACCTTGACTTCGAGCTTTATGCCCGCGACGTCACCCGTCACCGGGGCGCTCGCGGGGATCATGTACCAGCCCGTCACAACGACGTCGCCGCCGCTGTAGTCGAACGCGGGGTCAAAGAACGGGAACGGAGACGGGCACGCGGTCATGCACGTCTGGTCGCAATAGCAGAAGTTCACCGTGTCCGTCGTCAGGCCCTCGAACCCGCCGAAGTTACGCGTGCCGATCACCGCGACCGCCTCGCCCGTCCGCGGCGTGAGCGCCCCCGGCGTACCGACGGGGGCGAACGCGGGCGTGAGTCCGTCGCCGACGGAGCGGCGGCGCGCGATCGGATCGTTCCCAGGGCTGTGCCACCCGTCCGGGAAGGTCGGGTTCAACACGCCCGGCGCCTCGAACCCGCCGTTGTAGAACGGGCTTGTCTGCGCGAACGCCGCCCCGCACGCCCCGAACACCAAACCCGCACCGAGAATCGCGCCACGCGTCATCATGGGACCAGCCTTTCTTGAGGGAACACCGCGCCGACACACGAACGCCGACGCACCGCACCGCGCGCATTCTCCCGGAAGCGGACGGCCTTGTCAATGCGAACTTCTAACGCGTGATGAGCGCGGTCCGCTCCCGGCGTCGCAGCCAGTTCTCCTGCCCCTGCCAATCCGCGTCGTTCGCGGCGCCGTCGCCGTTCAAGTCCGTCGGAAAGCGGCAGACGAGGTACAGATCGTCGGTGTTGACGATCCCGTTCCCGTTGACGTCGGTCGGACACCGCTCCTGGGTCGGATACGGCCGCGAGAGAACCGCATCGGTTATCCCCGGCACGATGATCTCGGCCAAACCAAGCCCCCCGGGCGCGACGTCCGGCAGCCCCGCGGAGTTCGGGAGGTACAACCGGTCGAGGTCCGAACGACGATACAGGATGCTCGCCCCCGTCCGGAAGGTCTGCCGGGCCCCGCGCCGGAACGCGTGGTACGCGCCGTACGCGGGGTCTTCTTCCCCGAGAGTGCTCAACCCTGTCAGCGACGGGAACGTCGCGACATCGCCGGGATGATCCGACAGCGAGTCGGCGTGATAGCCGCCCCAGTCGGCGCGTGTCGTCCCGGCGGAGAAGACGGTTGAGAAGCGCGGACCGAAGTCGTCCGTCCAGGCGGCGTGCGCCCACCGGACATTCCTGACCTGCTGCCGCCACGAAGCACCCGCACGGAACGACGGCATCAGCAGCGCCGGATACACGCTGATGAATGCCGGCGAGAAGACGTTGTTCGCGGCGGTCGTGATCGGCTGACCGGGGATGTAGCTCGCGCTGGGAAGGACCGCACGGTTCATCCAGTGACCGAGCGCCGACTGCGACGCGGCGCCGCCGTAGAACGCCGCCTGCTCCACGAACAGCACGCCCTCGTGCCACGGGAGCGAAACGCTCCCGGGGCTCGGCCCGCCGCCCGCGAGCGCGGTCAGGTACATCGCTCGGTCGGACGGGCGGACGTACGAGTCCCAGTTGCGGACGCGAAAGATGATCCGCGACGCGGCGCGAACGATGCCCGGATCGTCGGGATAAAACTCCGCCGCCCGCGCCGCCGCGGCGGCGAGCAGCATCGTGCTCATCGTCGCGTACTCAACGCCCCAGCCCGGCTTCGGCCCGCCGGTCGCAGGGTCGATCCAGTGGAGATAGATCCCGTCCGCGCTGCGGTGCGGCGAGATCCCGTCCGCCGCAAGCCCCGCGTACCTCGCGAGCACGCTCCGCACCTGCGCCCGGGCGAGCGCGTCGCCGTTCACGCGATCCGCGGCGAGCAGAAGGAGCACCGTCCACGCCGCGCCGTCCGGCGAGGCGGGATGGAACCGCGCCAGCGACGGCGTGGTGTCCGCGTCGATCACCCATCCCGACGGCTCACCGTCCGGCGAGATCAGGCCGCGCCCGAAAGCGACGACCTGGTTGAACTCGTCGGCGGCCCACGCGTCGAAGCCGGGCAGCGTGTCCGCGCTCTCGCGCATCAGCACGGCGTCCTCGCCGCGCCCGATGACCAGCGCGCCGTCGCCCCGCGCGGAGACCGCGTGCCAGAGGTCCGGCGAGCTCCAGTACGGGGCCGGCGCCGCGGGGCCGGGGCCGTGCGCCGCCGCCGCCGAGACAAAGTCGATCCCGCTCCCCGCGCCGGGGTCGCGCAGGATGTAGAGCCCGCGCGTGCCCGCGGTGCCGTACGCGTCGCCCCAGGCGAGACCGCGCACGCCGCTCGTGTTCGCGACGAGCGTCCAGACCGGGGGCGTCGAGAAGTCATTCGTGAGCACCGTGCGGTAGACCGCGGCCTCGTTCGCGGCGAACAGCGTCGACGCGTCGCGGTCGACCGCCAGCCCGCGGATCGCCCCGCCCGTCGGCAGCGTCCACGCCGCCAGCATGGCCCCGGACGCCGCGGCCGAGTTCGCCGTGAACGCCCGGATGTGGCCGCTGTCAGACCCGACATACAGCGCGGCCCGCCAGTGCGCCATCGCGAGGTGAGGGAACCGATCGCCGCGCCCGTACAGCTCGACGCGCGCAACGAGCGTGAGCGTGTCGGCGGCGAGGTCGTACCGGAGCACGGCGTCGCTCGCGCCGCCGTCCCCGGCGACCGTGTCGTCGTGCACGCCGATAAACAGCTGCTTGCCGGTGGACGTGAACGCCAGCGAGTTCACCCCGTCGGGACCGCCGTCGAGGTCCAGCCACGGCGCGAGCGCGTCGATCTCCGGCCTGGTGATGGTCCGGGCGACGGCGCCTCCGGCGCGCAGCACGATCACCCGATCGTCGAACGTGTCCGCGAGCGCGGTGTAGCCGCCCATCGCGCTCGCGGCGACCGCGGCGCAATCGTCCGGCCCCGGAACGTCGAGCGGCGTCGTCACCGGCCCGGCCAGCGCGGCGCCGGCGGACGCGCACAGCGCGCGGACAAACATTCCTCGGGCCATCTCGCACCATTGTACGAGCGGTGTCAACCGCCCCCGACGCGTCCGGGAACAACACGCGCGCCACGCCCGAAATGGCGGTGCGCTAGCATCCGCACGCGATGGCGAGGAGAGACGCACAGCTGGGCGCCGGGCTGCTGTGGGCGAGTCCGTGGATCGCCGGCTTCTGTCTCTTCCTCGTCGCGCCGATCGCCGTGAGCGCGTGGTACTCGCTCACCGACTATCCGCTCCTCAAGCCCCCCGTTTACGTCGGGCTCGAAAACTACCGCGCGCTGCTGAACGACGACCGCTTCTGGCTTGTCGTGCGCAACACCGCCCTGTATGGCGCCGCCGTCATCCCCCTCGGCACGCTCCTCTCGCTCGCCCTCGCGGCGGCGTTGGCCACGCCCGGCCTGCGCGGTTCCCGCCTCTTCACCGCCCTCGTGTATGTCCCCACGCTCGTGCCGATGATGGCGGGGGCGATGATCTGGCTCTGGCTCTTCAACGCACGGTTCGGGCTCATCAACGTCGCGCTCGAGCGCGTCGGCGTCGCGGGCCCGAACTGGCTCGAGCACGGGGCGTTCGCGATCCCCGCCCTTGTCATTACCGCGCTCTGGTCGGTCGGGCAGATGGTCGTCGTGTACATCACCGCGATCAACGAGGTCCCGGCGTCCCTCTACGAGGCCGCACGCCTGGACGGCATGGGCGCGATCCGCCGCTTTCTTCACGTCACGCTGCCGATGATCTCGCCGGCCGTGCTCTTCAGCACCGTCACGCTGACGATCGCGTCGTTCCAGGTCTTCGTGATGCCCTACGTGCTCTTCCGCAACGAGCGGGGCCAGCGCGCCGCCGGGGACGTGTACAACCTCTACCTCTACGACAACGCGTTCGTGTACCAGAAGTTCGGCGCCGCCAGCGCGATGGCCTGGATGCAGCTGGTCGTCGTGCTCACGCTCACCGGTCTGATGCTCCTCGCGAGCAAGCGGCTCGTGCACTACCGCGGGGGCACGCCGTGAACGAGCGACCCGTGCCGCCGCTCCCGCGTGCCGCGCTCTGGGCGCTGTTGTTCCTCGCGGCGGTCTTCTTCGCGCTCCCGCTCGTCTGGATGCTCGCGACGAGCCTCAAGCCGGAGACGCAGGCGGCGTCGCAATCCCTCTCGCTCCTGCCCGACCCGCCGTCGTCCGCCCTCCGGCACGCACGCGACAATTACGCCGCGGTGTGGACGGACCCGTCGATCCCGTTCCCGCTCTACCTGCGCAACACGCTCGTCGTCGCGGTTCTCGCCGTCATGGGCACCACCCTCTCCAGCGCCTTTGTCGCGTACTCGCTCTCGCGCGTGCCGTGGCGCGGCCGCTCGCTCGTCTTCGGCACCGTGCTCGTCTCCATGATGATCCCCTTCCCCGTCCTGATGGTGCCGCTCTTCGTGCTGTTCCGCCGCATCGACGACACAATGCTCGCCCTCGGCCTCCCACCCGAGCACGACTGGCTCCGGTTCATCGGCACGCTCAAGCCGCTCTGGGTGCCCGCCTGGTTCGGCGGCGCGTTCAACATCTTCCTGCTGCGCCAGTTCTTCATGAGCATCCCGCGCGAGCTCGACGAGGCCGCCCGCATCGACGGCTGCGGCCACTGGACGATCTTCTGGCGCGTCATCGTGCCGCTCAGCAGGCCGGCCCTCGCCGTCGTCGCGCTCTTCCACTTCATCTACGTCTGGAACGACTTCCTCGCCCCGATGATCTTCCTGACCCACCGCGACCAGTTCACGCTCGCCCTCGGTCTTCAGATGTATCAATCCAAAGCCGGTCTCACCCCTTGGAACTTGCTGATGGCCGCGAGCACCATGGTGACAGCCCCTGTGCTGCTGCTCTTCCTGCTCACCCAGCGGTCGCTCGTCCGGAGCGTGGCGGGCGCCGGGCTCAAAGAGTGAGGTGCGTTGAACGGAGGGCCGCCGCCGGATCGGGTGAAGACAACATAAGGCGATTCTCACGCACACGCCGGGCCGGGCTTGTACGCTCTTTGCTCGCGTCACCGCGCGACGGAGGGTTTCGTATGCGTGAGCCAAGGTCCGATGCACACGCCGACGCCGTGCGCGCGCCGAGCGAGAATCGGAGCCTGATCGATTCTGTCCTCGCGAGCAGCAGCGATTGCATCAAGGTGCTGGAGTTGGACGGCCGTCTGGTCACGATGAACCCGGCCGGTTGCCGACTCATGGAACTCGCCGACGCCTCGAGTCTCGTCGGAACGCGATGGCCGGATTGGTGGCCGGACGCTCACAAGGCCGACGCCGAGGCGGCGCTCGCCGGCGCCGCCCGGGGGCGGCCCCACCCGCCGTACGAGGCGTTCGCTCCGACGTCGAGGGGAAAGCCGAAGTGGTGGGAGGTGTCCGTCTCGCCGATCATCGGCGAAGAGGGCGTGCCGGAGGCCGTGCTCGTCGTCTCGCGCGACGTGACGGAGAGGCGCGCCGCCGAGGCCCTGCTGAAGGCCCAGAACCGCGCTCTCGAGCTCGTCGCCAGCGGCGTCCCGCTCGGGCAGGTGCTCGAGCACCTCACCGCGGTGATCGAGGAGCAGTCCGGCGGCACGGCCGTCGCATCGATTCTTCTGGTCGACAGCGACGGGAAGCGGCTGCGCGTCGGCGCGGCGCCCGGCCTGCCGGATTCGTACAACGCCGCCGTTGACGGCATCGCGATCCGGGCGGGCCTCGGCACGTGCGCCGACGCCGCCGCCCGCGCGGACACCACCATCACCACCGACTTCTCCACCGCGCCCGGCTGGAAAGGGCTCTCGCACCTTCCGCTCGGGCTGGGGTTGCGGGCCGCGTGGTCGATGCCGATCCTCTCCTCGACCGGCAAGGTGCTCGGCACGATCGGGACGTACTTCCGCGAGCGGCGGGAGCCGACCGCACGCGAGAGGCAGATCGTCGCCGTTCTCTGCAAAACCGCGGCCCTCGCCATCGAGCGTCGGGCCAGCGAGGAAACCGCCAGAGAGAACCGCGATCGGATGGAGCTGGTCGTCCGCGGCGCGCGCGTGGGCGTCTGGTACTGCCCGCTCCCCTTCGGCCGGCTGGTCTGGGACGAGACGGTCAAGGAGCACTTCCACCTCGGGCCGGACGCCGAGGTCACCATGGACACGTTCTACGAGCGGCTCCACCCCGACGACCGCGAGCCGACACGGGCGGCGATCGCTCGGAGCATCGCGGGCAACGCCGCGTACGACGTCGAATACCGGACCGTGTCGCCGGACGGTTCAACCGTGAAGTGGATCCGGGCCGTCGGCCGGACGTACCACGACGCCGCGGGCGACCCGGAGCGCTTCGGCGGCATCACGTTCGACATCACGCCGCAAAAAGCGGCGGAGCAGTCGCTGCGCGCGAGCGAGGCCCGCTTCCGCACGCTGGCCGACAACATCGCGCAGTTCGCGTGGATGGCCGACGCGAGCGGCCGAATTTGGTGGTACAACCAGCGCTGGCAGGACTACACGGGCCTGAGCGTCGAGCAGATGGCCGACGGCGGGCGCAACCTCGTGCTCCACCCGGACGATCTCTCGCGCGTCCCCGAGGGGTACTTCAGCACGGTCGAGCGCGGCGAGCCCTGGGAGGACACCTTCCGCCTCCGCTCGAAGGACGGCGAGTACCGCTGGTTCCTCTCCCGCGCCGTGCCGATCCGCAACGACGGTGAAATCGTCGGCTGGTTCGGGACGAACACCGACATCCACGATCAGCGCCTGACGGCCGAGGCCCTGCGCCGCAACGTCACGACGCTCGAGGCGCTCAACACCATCCACCTCGCGCTGGCGTCGCACACGGACACCCAGGCCATCGTGCAGACCGCGACCGACGCCGCGACCCGCCTCACCCGCGCCGCCTTCGGCGCGTTCTTCTACAACGTGATGAACGAGCGCGGCGAGTCCTACACGCTCTACACCCTCTCGGGCGTGCCCCGCTCGGCGTTCGAGAAGTTCCCCATGCCCCGGAACACGCACGTCTTCGCGCCGACGTTCCGGGGCGAATCGATCGTGCGGTCCGACGACATAACGAAGGACCCGCGGTACGGCCGCAACGCGCCCCACAAGGGGATGCCCGCCGGCCATCTCCCGGTGAAGAGCTACCTCGCCGTGCCCGTCATGTCGCGCACCGGCGACGTCATCGGCGGCCTCTTCTTCGGCCACCCCGACGCGGGCGTTTTCGACGAGCACGCCGAGCGGTACGCCGTCGGGGTCGCCGCTCAGGCCGCCATCGCGCTCGACAACGCCCGGCTCTACACCGATCTCCGCCGCAGCGAGGAGCGCTACAAGCTCGCCGCGCGCGCGACCAACGACGCGATCTGGGATTGGGACCTGGCGAGCGACCGCGTCGAGTGGAGCCGCGCGGTCGCGGACCTCTTCGGGCACACCGACGCCGTCCGCGGCACGGACGCCGCCTGGCGGCGAGACCACGTTCACCCGGAGGACGCGGCGCGCGTGTTCGAGAGCGCCCGGGCGGCGATCGAGGACCCGGAACGCGCGGGCTGGAGCGCCGAGTATCGTTTCCGGCGCGCGGACGGATCGTGGGCCGACGTCCTCGACCGCGGCACCGTGCTGCGGGACCCCTCCGGCGCCCCGCTGCGCATGGTGGGCGCCATGCTCGACGTCACGGACCGCAAGCGCGCCGAGCGCGAGCGGTTGGCCCTCCTCGAGAGCGAGCGCGCCGCCCGAGCGGCCGCGGAGCGCGCCGGCCGCCTCAAGGACGACTTCCTCGCGACCCTCTCCCACGAGCTGCGCACGCCCCTCAACGCGATCCTCGGGTGGACGCACCTCCTCCGCAAGAGCGTGAACGACCCCCAGAAGGCGCTCCGGGGCGTCGAGGTCATCGAGCGCAACGCCCGCGTCCAGACCCAGCTTATCGCCGACCTGCTGGACATCAGCCGCATCACCTCCGGCAAGATGCGCCTCGACGTGCAGCGCGTCGAGCTCCCGGTCGTCATCGACGCGGCCCTCGAGGCCGTCCGGCCCGCCGCGGACGCCAAGGGCGTGCGCATCCAGACCGTGATCGAGCCCGCCGCCGGCACTATCTACGGCGACCCCGCGCGTCTGCAGCAGGTGATGTGGAACCTCGCCTCAAACGCCGTGAAGTTCACGCCCCGCGACGGGCGCGTGCAGATCGTCCTCGCCCGGGTCAATTCCTCCATGGAGATCCGGGTCAGCGACACCGGCCAGGGGATCTCGCCGGAATTCCTGCCGCACGTCTTCGACCGGTTCCGGCAGGCGGACGCGTCGGCGGCGCGCGAGCACGGCGGCCTGGGGCTGGGTCTCGCCCTCGTCAAGCAGCTCGTGGAGATGCACGGCGGCCAGATCCGCGCCCACAGCGACGGCGCCGGGCGTGGCGCCACATTCATCGTCGAGCTGCCCATCGCCATCGTGCACACGCACGACGAGCCGGGGCGCGCGCACCCGCTCGCGACCTCCGCGCCGCAGGACCCCGGCGACGCCGATCTCTCCGGGCTGCGAATCCTCGTTGTCGACGACGAGCCCGACGCCCTCGACATGATCAGGCGGGTGCTCGAGGAGTACGGCGCGACCGTGGCGACCGCCGCGAGCGCGGACGAAGGCCTCCGCGCCCTCGCGGGCGGCGAGTTCGACGCGCTCCTGAGCGACGTCGGCATGCCCCGCAAGGACGGGTACGAGTTCATCGCCGAGGCGCGAGCCCGCCGTTATACACTCCCCGCGGCGGCGCTGACCGCGTTCGCCCGCTCGGAGGACCGGACCCGCGCACTCTTGGCGGGGTACCAATCGCACCTGACGAAGCCCGTCGAAGCCGCGGAATTGCTGGCGACCCTTCTGTCGCTGACGGGCCGCGCCGCCGCCCGCCGAGGAGAGTGAGTTGGTCGGAACTATCCGAGTCCTGTGCGTCGACGACAACACCGACCTCGCGGAGGTCGTGTGCGCCGCCATCGGCGCCGAGCCGGACATGGAGAGCGTGGGCACGCTGCACAGCGCCAACGACCTCCGCCGCGAGGTCGAGTCCCGACAGCCCGACGTCGTGCTCATCGACCTCACGATGCCCGGGGAGAACCCGCTCGCGGCGATCGCCGACGCCGCGCGGCACTGCCCGAAGACCCGCGCCATCGTGATGAGCGGCCACGACGACCCGGCGACCATCGACGCCGCGACCGACAGCGGCGCGTGGGGCTTTGTCTCGAAGAACGGGGACATGGAGCGTATTTTCCACGCGATCCGTGCGGTGGCGCGCGGCGAGACGGCCTTCGGCCGGCAACCCTGACGCGGGCCCCGACGAAGCCGACCCCGCAGGGGCCTCCGCGGGAGGGACCTCGCGGAAGACCCGCTCGAACGGAAGTCCCGCGGCGTCCGACCCACCGTCGACGCCGCGAACCGAGTTCGATGCGCTGGACGCAGCGGTGCGCCGCGACCTTCCCCGAGGCGACCGCTCGCCGATTGCCACGCACAACTCAAACGGTCAAAGCGGGCGAGGGGATTCGAACCCCCGACGTACAGCTTGGAAGGCTGTCACTCTACCACTGAGTTACGCCCGCGTGCACGCTCATGATACGCGCCGGCACAGCAGAACCGCGAACCCGAGGTGCTCGCGGCCGCCGCGCACGTACGCCCGCCTCCACGCGCGGCTGCGTTCCAACATCGCCGGCGCGTCCGGGTCGCCCGGATGCGATTCGCAGTACTCCTCGATCGCCCGCGCGTGCGACCACTCGTAGCGGTCCCAATCCTGCTCGCTCGCGCCGGTCGCGAAAACCGGCCGCAGCCCGGCGGCCGAGATCCGATCGAAGGCGCCGGCGAACGAGCCGAACTCGTCGCGACCGATCCCCGACTCGCGCAGATACGCGTCGCTCGGCGGCGTCCGCCAGTACCCCTCGCCGACGAGCACGAGCCCGCCCGCGCGGGTGAGCGCCGCGAGACTCGCCGCCGTCGCGTCCAGACCGCCCAGCGCGTGCGTGGAGCCGGTGCAGATCGTCATGTCATACGCCCCGGGCGGCAATGTCGCCGCAAACGCGGCCGCGTCCTCCTGGTGGATGCGCAGCCGCCCGCCCGGCGCCCGCGTCTTCGCGCGCTCCCTCGCTCCCTCGCACAGCAGGGCCGATCGCTCCACGCAATCCGCGCTGACGCCGTAGCGCTCGACGAGCCGTCTCGCCAGTTCGCACCACCCCGCGCCGATATCCAGCACGCGCCCGCCGCGCGGCAGCGCCGCGAGATCGATGAGGTGGTCCACCGCCGCGCCGCCGATCGGATTCATGATCGGCAGGTCGCGGTGCGCGACGAAGCTGTACTTGTCCCGGTTCACGACGCCTTGACCGCCCGGAACGCGAGGAACATCGGGATCTCGCGCCGCGCCCGGTTTTCCTCCGCCGCACGCGGGCCGGGCTGGCTTGCCCGCGCGCTCGTCCACTCCTCGATCGCCTCGATCGCGAACCTCGCGTCGGCGAGCAGCCGGGCGTACGTCTGGAGCGGCCGGTGGTACGTGATCGTCGTCACGGCCTGCTTGCCCGACGACGCGGCGCCCGGGTTCATCACGATCTCGCGCTGCCCGTGCGAGAGGTACCCGTCCACGCGCCGGTACTGCCGCACGCCGTCGCGTCCCCGGTCGTCCCAGCCCCACGACGTCTGGCCCGGCGCGCGGAACGCCGGGTGCAGAATCACGCCCACGAACCGCCCGCCCGGCCGCAGCGCACGCGCGACGCCCTCGAACACCGGCGTCAGCGGCTCGATGTTCATGAGCGCCATCACGCACGCCGCCGCGTCGAACGGGCCCGGCAGCTTCACCGCGCTCAGGTCGCGCGCGTCCGCCGCGACGTACACGGACCGTGAATCGGCCCGCGCCGCCGCCGCGATCAACGAGGGAGAGCCGTCCACGCCCGCGCACAGCACGCCCATGTCCGCGAGGCGCCGGCAGAGCTGCCCCTCGCCGCAGGCAACGTCGAGCACGCGTTCGCCCGGGGCGCACCGCAGCAGCCGCAGCGTCCCGGGCAGGATCACCTCCTCGTGATGGTCGCTCCCACGCTCGTCAATCAGATGGCGGTACCAACCCGCGACGTGCTCCCACGAACCCGACGCCGGCGGGGCTGCCCCCACGCTCTCCGCGGGGCGGGGCTGCCGAGGCGCCGAGACCGTGAACGACGGCGCGGCCGTCTCGGCCGGCTGCTCGGCCCCCTTCACCGCGTCCGCGCCGCCGACGAGCATCTTGAAAGCGCCCGGCATCTCGCTCCGCAGCCGCACCATCTGTCCGGAGCCAGGGTGCGTGAAGCCCAGCTCCACCGCGTGCAGGCACACCCGCTGCACCGGGTCCGTCGTCGCGCCGTACCGACGGTCGCCGACGATCGGGTGCCCGATCTTCGCCATGTGCACGCGGATCTGATGCTTGCGCCCCGTCTCCAGCCGCACCTGCACAAGCGCCCGCCCGTGCCCCTGCGCCAGCACGCGGTAGTGCGTCACCGCCAGCCGCGGTTCGCCCGCGCCGCGCTCCAGCGGCGCGGTCACGCGCGGGGCCCGCGTGGGCGAGTCCACGCCGTGCACGATCCCGCGCTCGTCCTCGTACAAATAGTTCTGCACCGTGCCCGCCGCGAGCGCGCCCCCCGGCGCCACCGGGAACTCCCCCTCGACCACCGCCGCGTACAGCCGGTGCACGCGCTTGGCCCGGAAGTCTTCCTTAAGCCAGTGAAAGCCCGTCTCCGTCTTGGCGAAGATCAGCAGCCCCGAGGCCTCCTTGTCAAGCCGGTGGATCACCCACGCGCGCACGCCCCGCCGCCTGGCCTTGTCGCGGGCATACTCCTTCACGAAGCCGAAGGCGTTGTCCACGTCCTGCCCCGGCGGCGCGACCGAGGGCAAACCGACGGGCTTGTCGACCACGAGCACCGCCTCGTCTTCGTGCACGATGCGGAGACCGCCGCCGATGCCGCTCTGGGCACGACGCGGCGGGCCGTCGCCCTGCCGGATGTTCCGGCGCGGCGGCCGCCGGTCATCGCGTCGCGGATCGCCGCCTGGGTGTCGTCCGGGCCGGCGATTCATGCCGATGCACCGGTGGCCGCCGCGGACGCCGGCGCCTTGGTCCGCCACGCCGCGTCGATCAGATCGACGAGCCACGCCGCGGCCTCGATCTTGCTCGTCTTTGCGGCCGACCGCGTCGGCGCGCCGTCGCGGTACAGCACGGTCGCCTCGATCGCGTCGCTGTCCATGGTTTCCAGCGGGTTCGCGACCACCATGTCGATCCCCTTGCGCTCCATCTTGGCCTTCGCCGCCGCGACCATTTCTTCACGCGGCTCGAGCGCGAACCCGACGAACAGCTGCGACGGTGTTCGGACGCGCGCGACCTCCGCGAGCAAGTCCGGCGTGGGCTCGAGTTCCAGCACCAGCGTTTCGCTCTTGCGCCGGAACTTCCCGCCGAAGAACTGGGGATCGATCTTGGGCCGATAGTCCGCCACCGCGGCCGCCATGACGAGCACGTCGGCCCGGACGACGTGCTCGCGGAGCAGGCGGCGCAGATCCTCGCACGTCCGGAACCGCGTCACGCGGACGCGGGCGTCCGCGGGGGCGGCCGGCGCCGGTCCCATCAGCAGATCGACGTCCCAGCCGCGGGCCGCCGCCGCGTCCGCGATCGCGACGCCCATGCGCCCGGAGGACCGGTTCCCGACGAATCGCACGGCGTCGATCGGTTCGTGCGTCGGCCCGGCGGTGATAAGAATGCGGGGTGGTGTCATGGTGTGAGGCGCGAACGGGCGGGCCGCAACCGGCCGGCGCGCGTGAGAGTAGGGAAGAGGGCGATTCCTGATCTTGAACGTCCCGGACGGGAACTCCGCGCTACCGGGGGCCGAACAGAGAGCAAATACCGCGACCCCGCGATTGTCCCGCGGGGTTGGCTCCCTGATAATCCCTTCCCGCCGCCGGGTGCGAATGAAGCGCTTGGGCGGCGTCGCCACGTCCGACGGAGACCCGAGAGCCGCATGGCACGTTCACGCAAGAAGATCGGCGAAATCCTCGTTGGCTGGGGGGTGGTGACACCCGAGCAGATCGACAAAGCCGCGCAGGCCGCCAAGAGCGGCGGCAAGCGGCTGGGCGAGGCGTTGACCGAGCTCGGTTACGTCAAGGAAGACCAGGTCGCCAAGGCGCTCGCGAGCCAGTTCGGCTTCGAGTACTTCGACCTCGGCCAGGCCGGCGCCGTCGACAAGATCGACCTCAAGCTCATCCCCGACGATCTCGTCAAGAAACACATGATCCTGCCGCTGACGCGCCAGAACGGCCGGCTGCAGCTGATCATCCACGACCCCCTCGACCTGCAGCTGATGGACATGCTCCGGTTCCGCCTGAACCTGGAGATCGAGCCCAAGCTCGCCGCCAAGGGACAGATCAAGCGGTTCCTCGAGGCCTCGGCCGCGGGCACCGCGCGCACGTTCAAGGCCGGCGAGAGCCTCGTCACCAGCTCGATCGACAGCAGCGTCGACAAGTCGGTGGACCGCTCGCTCGATAAGTCCATCGACGTCGCCGACGACGACGCGCCGATCGTGAAGCTCGCCAACCGCATCATCGCAGAGGCGGTGCGCGGACGCGCGAGCGACATCCACATCGAGCCGATGGCCGACCGCGTGCGCCTCCGGTACCGCATCGACGGCGTCTGCATGGAGCGCGACAACCTGCCCAAGCGCATGCAGAACGCCCTGCTGAGCCGCGTGAAGCTGATGGCGGGCATCAACATCGCCGAGAAGCGCATCCCGCAGGACGGCCGCATCAAAATGGACGTGGACGCCGCGACCATCGACTTCCGCGTCAGCAGCTGCCCCGCGTACCACGGCGAGAGCATCGTCCTCCGTATTCTGCGCCCCGACAGCGTCCGCATCGGTCTCGTGAACCTCGGCTTCGAGCCCGACAACCTCGCGATCTTCAACCGGATCATCCGCCGCCCCAACGGCATCTTCCTCGTCACGGGGCCGACCGGTTCGGGCAAGACGACGACGCTCTACTCGGCGCTCGACGTCCTCAACCGGCCCGACAAAAAGATCATCACCGCCGAGGACCCGGTCGAGTACAACTTCCAGGGCATCAACCAGTGCCAGATCCGCGAGGGCATCGGGCTGGGTTTTAAGGAGATCCTGCGCTCGATGCTGCGCCAGGCGCCCAACATCATCCTGGTGGGCGAAATCCGCGACAAGGAAGTGGCCGAGATCGCCATCCAGGCGGCCCTCACCGGCCACCTCGTCTTCTCGACGCTCCACACCAACGACGCGCCCAGCGCGATCACCCGTCTGATCGACATGGGCGTCAAGCCCTTCCTCGTCGCCAGTTCGATCCAGGCGATCATGGCGCAGCGCCTCATCCGCGTGATCTGCCCGAAGTGCAAGCGCCCGGCCCGCCCCGAGGAAATCGACGACAAGCACCTCCGCCTCGTCGGCATCAAGCGCGAGGAGGGCATGGGCCGGATCATGCAGGGCGAGGGGTGCGACAACTGCACCGGCACCGGCTACCGCGGACGCAAGGCCATCTTCGAGATGATGCAGATGAACTCCGAGGTCCGCGAGCTGGCCTTCCAGCTGGCGCCCGTCTCGGAGCTCCGCCGAGCCGCCTTGGCGAACGGCATGCGTCCCCTCGTCGAGGACGGCCGCATCAAGATCCTGAACGGCGTCTCGACCCCGCGCGAGATCGCCGCGACGACGCAGATCGATGTTGACAACGAAGTGGTGGAGCAGACAAGCGCCTGACGACTTGAGGCGGCCGACGCGCCGCCGGACGGAGTGAGCCCATGTCCACGATGCAGATCGACCGCCTCCTCGACACCGTCGTGAAGTTCGGCGCTTCCGACCTCCACCTCACGGTGGGACGCCCCCCGACGGTGCGCCTGCACGGCAACCTGCGCAGCCTCCAGACCAAGGTGCTGGACAGCGAGGACATGGTTTCGCTGATGAAGTCCATCACCCCGGAGCGCAACCAGCAGGAACTGCAGGAAGAGGGCACCACCGACTTCGGGTTCGCCTACGGCGAAGCGGCCCGCTTCCGCGTTTCAGTCTTCCGCCAGCGCGGCGACCTCGCGATCGTCCTCCGCCAGATCCCGAGCAAGCTGCTGACGTTCGAGCAGATCGGTCTCCCCGAACAGGTGCTCGAGCTCATCCGCCGCCCCCGCGGTCTTTTTCTCGTGACCGGCCCCACCGGTTCGGGCAAGACGACCACGCTGGCCACCATGATCGACTACATCAACACGAACATGGACCGGCACATCGTGACCATGGAAGACCCGATCGAGTACTACCACTACCACAAGAAGTCGGTGCTCAATCAGCGCGAAGTGGGAAACGACGTCCCGAACTTCGCCGAGGCGCTCCGCCGCGTCCTGCGTCAGGACCCGGACGTGATTCTGGTCGGTGAAATGCGCGACCTCGAAACGATCGAGTCCGCCGTCCGCGCCGCCGAGACGGGTCACTTGGTTTTCGGCACCCTCCACACGACGGGGGCCGCCAAGACGATCGACCGTATCGTGGACGCGTTCCCGGTCACGCAGCAGAACCAGATCCGCGTTCAGCTTTCAACCGCCATGATTGCGGTGTTGAGCCAAGCTCTCCTGACCAGGGTAGACACTACGGGGATGATTGCGGCGTATGAGTTCATGGTGATCACCCCGGCCATTCAGAACCTGATCCGCGACGCGAAGACGTTCCGTATTGACTCGATGATCCAGACTGGCAAGAAGTTCGGGATGCAGCTGCTTGATGACCACCTTTGGCAGTTGTACATGGCCGGCAAGATCGCCGCGGATGAGATGATTGACGTGAGCAAAAATCCCGCCGACCTGTCCAACAAGCTCCGCTCGATCGGGCGGACGACGGGCAGAATCGAGTGGGACGAGGAAGAGGCGGCTGCAGGGGCTGAAGAGCCAGGCAAGACGCCAAAGAAGACTGGTTAAGCAAAAATCTCAACGGGCTGTCCAAATCTTTCGCATTGACCCGCACACGGACCGCAACTGTCCGGTTATGCTCGTCGAATGTGGGGTGCTCCCGGTACGCGGCGAGCGCCCCGCGCTCGGCGTACGGAGTTTGTCATGCCCCCTGCAAACACGCCGAACCTCGACCTCGCTGAACTCAAGGGCCGCAAGATCGGTCGCATCCTCACCAAAATGGGGAAAGTGACCCGCGAGCAGGTCCATGAAGCTCTGACCATCCAGCTGACCCGCAAGGTGCCCCTTGGTCAGTTGTTGGTTGAGTTGGGGTACTGCTCGCAGATTGATATCGCCGCGGCGCTGGCCGGCCAGGCGGGTATGGCGTTCGTCGACCTCTCCAAGTTTGAGATGGAGGACCGTCTCAAGGACGTCATCCCGGCCGAGAACGTGCGGATGTACGAGGTCATCCCGATCGAGCATAATCCGACGAGCAAGCGGCTCAAGATCGCGATGAAGTCCCCCAACAACTTCCGGGCGGTGGACGACCTCCGCCTGCTCCTGGGGGGTCAGGTCGAGGCGGTCGTCGCGGACCCGGCGATCATCGACGCGCAGATCAAGCAGCACTTCTCCAGGAAGGAGTCGGTCGCCGACGTCGTCTCGAGCCTGAAGGTCGACGCGCAGAAGTTCCAAGCGCTGGGGGGCCGGAGCGATCAGTCGATCGACCTGGACGCGCTGACCGAGGCGGCCAACGACAACCAGGTCGTCAAGCTGCTGAACCTCGTGCTCATGCAGGCCATCAAGGACCGGGCGAGCGACATCCACTTCGAGCCCTTCGAGAACGAGTTCAAGATGCGGTACCGCATCGACGGCGTGCTGTACGAGATGGTGCCGCCGCCCAAGCAGCTGGGCCCCGCGATCATCTCGCGCATCAAGGTCATGGCGGACCTCGACATCGCCGAGCGGCGCCTGCCGCAGGACGGGCGCGTCGAGCTGACGGTGGGGGGCAACCCGGTGGACCTGCGTATCGCGATCCTGCCGACGATCTACGGCGAGTCGTGCGTGATGCGCGTGCTGGACCGGAGCAACGTCGAGCTGAGCATCGACCGCATCGGTCTGCGCCCCGACGACCTCGACACCGTGGTGCGGCTGATCCAGAAGCCCAACGGCATCGTGGTGGTGACGGGCCCGACGGGCTCGGGCAAGACGACGACGCTGTACGCCGCCCTGGCGAAGCTCAACGACATCGAGACCAAGATCCTGACGGCCGAGGACCCGGTCGAGTACGACATCGACGGCCTCTGCCAGGTCCAGGTGAACGAGGAGGCGGGCCTCACGTTCGCCAAGGCGCTGCGCAGCTTCCTGCGTCAGGACCCGGACGTGATCCTCGTCGGCGAGATCCGCGACCTGGAGACGGCGCAGATCGCGGTGCAGGCGTCGCTCACCGGCCACCTTGTGCTCTCGACGCTGCACACCAACGACGCGCCCAGCAGCATCATCCGGCTCGTGGACCTGGGGATCGAGCCGTTCCTCCTCACCGCGACGATCGAGGGGATCGTGGCGCAGCGCCTCGTGCGCACCGTCTGCAAGAAGTGCAAGGAGCACTTCGAGCCGACGGAGGAGATGCTGATGGAGCTGAATCTGCGTCCCGAGATGGTGCGCGGGCGGAAGTTCGCGCGGGGCTCGGGGAAGGTGAACGGCCAGCCGTGCGAGAACTGCAACGGCAGCGGCTACCGCGGGCGGATGGCGATCTTCGAGATCATGACCATGGACGACACCATGCGCGAGATGGTCATGAAGAACGCGAACACGACCGCGCTGCGCCGCTATTCGCGGCAGCGCGGCATGCGCAGCCTGCGGGAGAGCGGGCTGATGGCGATTTACGACGGCGTCACCACGATCGACGAGGTCGTGCGGGAGACGCTGAGCGAAGAGGACTGATCCGCGCGGCGCCGTGCGCGCCGTCGCGGCCCATACCGGAAGGCGACAGGCCATGGCGACGTACGCGTACGAAGCGCTCAACGCCTCGGGCAAGCCCCAGAAGGGCACCATCGAGGCCGGCAGCACCGAAGAGGCGATCCAGAAGATCAAGAGCCAGGGGCTCTACCCCTCCAACATCAAGGAGGCGGGGAAGAAGAGCGCGGGCGGCCCCAAGCCGGGCGAGCCGACGGCGGCCAAGCCGAGGAAGCGCCGGGGCGGGGGCGGCAGCGTCGGCGCCAAGCCGCTGACGACGTTCACGCGCCAGCTCTCGACGCTGCAGGACGCCGGCCTGCCGCTGCTGCGGTCGCTTCAGATCCTGGAGGCGCAGCAGAAACCCGGTCGACTCAAGAACGTCCTCATCGGCGTCTGCGAGGAGGTCGAGGGGGGGAGCTCGCTGTCGGAGGCGATGGGCAAGTTCCCCAAGTGCTTCAACCACCTGTACGTCAAGATGGTGGCGGCGGGCGAGGTGGGCGGCGTGCTGGACATCATCCTCCAGCGCCTGAGCGAGTTCATGGAGAAGAGCCAGCGCCTCAAGCGGAAGATCCGCGGCGCGATGGTCTACCCCGTGGTCGTCGTCTCGATCGCGACGCTGATCCTGACGGGCATCATGGTCTTCATCATCCCGAAGTTCGAGGAGATCTTCAAGGACTTCGGCGTCGACCTGCCGGCGCTCACGATCTGGCTCATCAGCACGAGCCGCTGGTTCGCCGGGACCAACCCGGGCCAGGCGATCCCCGGGTGGATCATCGCGCTCCCGTCGCCGATCATCGCGTGGATCCTCTTCAAGCTCATCCGGAAGACCGAGCCCGGCCGCGCGGTCACGGACATCCTGCTGCTGCGCCTGCCGGTCTTCGGCCAGCTGGTGCGCAAGACGGTGATCGCGCGCTTCACCCGCACGCTGGGCACGCTCGTCGCGGCTGGCGTGCCGATCCTCGAGGCGATCAAGATCACCAAGGAAACGAGCGGCAACTACGTCTTCGAGAAGGCGCTGCAGAAGGTGCACGACAGCATCCGCGAGGGCGAGGGGTTCGCGGGCCCGCTGCGCGAGAGCAAGACGTGCGACGCGATCGTGGTCAACATGATCGACGTGGGCGAGGAGACGGGCGAGCTCGACGCGATGCTGATGAAGATCGCGGACAACTACGACGAGGAGGTGGATGTCGCGGTCGCCAGCCTCGTGAGCCTGCTCGAGCCGCTGATGGTCGTGTTCCTCGGCGGCTTCGTCGGCACGATCGTCATCGCGATGTTCCTGCCGCTGGTCAAGATGATCGAGTCGCTCCAGGGCGGCGGCGCGGTCTGACCCGCAGAAAGGGAGTCCGGATGCACGCTCACGCTCCATCCCCGTCCGGGTCCGCGCGCGGGCGCGCGTTCACCATGGTCGAGCTATTGATGTCGGTCGCCGTGCTGGCGCTGCTCATCGGCCTGCTCATCGTGGGCATCCGCGCCGGGCGGCGCGCCGCGACCAACGCGGTGCAGGCCACCGCGGCGACCGACGCCCGGACGGCGGTCGAGCAGTTCCGGCGTGACGCGGGGTTCCTCCCGCCGCTGGTGAAGGACCGGTCGGGCGAGCTGCTCACGCCGGCGGTGCCGCCGCTGGCGGACGTGATCACGACGGGGCCGCAGAACGCGCTCAACGTCTACCGCCGGTCCGTCGCGGCGGACGCGGCCTACCTCCGCACGCCACAAGGGGATCTGAACGGCCAGAATCCCTTCATCGACTTCCGGTTCAGCGAGGTCTCGCTCGGCGCGTACATCGTCGGCGCGGTGCAGTACCCGTACGGGAACGCGATCACCGACCTGCCGATGGACGGCGTGGACGGCGCGGGGATGTACCCGCCCGCGCGCGACGGCACCTTCGAGGTGCCGCGGACGATGCTGGTGGCGACGGCGGACCGCAAGCGCACGGGCCGGACCATCGATTCGTACATCAAGACCAACGGCTCGCTCCGCGTCTTCACCGATCCGGCACGGCCGGAGCTGGTGTATGTGCGCGACGTCAACGACATCCCCGTGCGGTATTACTTCTGGCTCCGCGGCCGCGAGGAGCCGGCGGGCTCGGGCCGGTTCATCGTCGAGGACGCGGACGACATCAATATGCCCAACATCGTCGGGCGACGCGGTACGCAGATGGCGGGCACACCGGCGGACCGCGACCTCGACGTCTCCGTCGAGCTGCGAGAAGCGTCGTGGGCGATCGTCGCGGCGGGGCCGAACCGTGCGTTCGGCGACGAGGAGCTGTCCGAGCTGCAGCGCCGCATGGGCGTTTCGGTCGGCAACTTGCCCGCGGCTGAGGAGAGGCGGCTGCGCTTGCAGGCGGAGAAGGACAACATCGTGAAGGTGGGGAGCGAAAGTTGAGGAACGGTCGCTACAACTCTGTCCGTTCCGCTCGGCCCGGCTTCTCGATCCTCGAGTTGCTTGTCGTCGCGGGCATCCTCGTGCTTCTGCTCGGGCTCGCGGCGCTCGGCCTTCGCGGGCTCATCGGCTCGTCGGAGCGCTCGCTCGCCGAGAACCAGCTGCGCGTCGCGCTGACGGGGGCCCGCGACGCCGCGATCCGCACCGACGGCGGGGACGCGGCGGCGGTCTTCTTCTTCGAGAACGGGAAGACGACCGTGATCGCCTGCGAGCGCGTGGGCGTGCTCGTGGACGACGAACGCATCGGCGAGAACAACGACGAGCAGGGCTTCCGCGCGGATCGGGAGGTCTTCGTGCCGGTGCCGAACGTGGAGCCGGTGACGCTCCCGGCCGGCTGGACGGTGCGCGGCTTCGCGCCGCCGGGCTCGATCCACTTCGCGGGCGACGACAGCCGGTTCCACGGCTGGTACGACAGCACGGGGAGCATCCCGGACGGGGTCGAACTTCCCGGCGCCTGGGTCTTTCCGGAAACGTCGTTCCTCGACCCCGACGACGCGACGGGCGAGGAGGGGTGGAAGCGGCAGACGTTCGCGGTGCGCTTCGAGGGGCAGACGGGCAGGCTGGCGACGGGGGACGCGCGGCCTTTCCTCGTCGTGTCCCCCTCCGGGAACGAGGAGTACCACGAGGTCGAGCCCTTCGGGACGTATCACCTGCACGACGCGGACAACACCGGGCAGTTCGTCCGACGCTTGCTCGCGAACCGCAACATCCATCTGAACGCCGACTCGGAGACGACCGACCTGCACCGGCTGATCGGCTCACGCTCGAGCGACACGGTCCTCTGCCGGCCGGTGATGGAGCTGGCGCTGATGGACGAGGCGGTGCTCGCGCGCGGCGTCGGCGCCCGGCGCCTGAACCCCGCGACGCGCTCGCTCTACGCGGACGAGGTCACGCCGACGATCGATCTCGCGCTCTTCCCGAACGGGACGGACCTGCAGGGCGTCGTCACGCTTGTCAACACGTGGATCACGGGGAACATCAACGGCACGCAGACGCCGGGCGTCGCGCCGTTCGAGCCGTACGAGGCCCGCATTTTCACGCTCACGCGCTCGCTGGGGCAAGCGCAGGAGGTTCTGCCATGAACCGTCGGTTCGCTCGCAGCGGTTTCACACTCATCGAGGTGCTGCTCGGGGTGATCATCCTCGGCCTGGGGCTGCTCGGCCTGGCCGCCGTCTTCCCGGCGGTGGTGGTGCAGCAACGCCAGGCCTCCGACACGGTGGAGGGGGAGTCCATCGCTCGCTCGGCCGAGAGCTTCCTGACCGCGAGCACGAGCCTGGTCTTCCAGGACCGGGGTTGGGACATGCTGAGGCGGATCTCCACCGGCAGCGCGTGGTGGAGCGACGACGGGGCGTGGCGGGTGCCCGCGGCGGACGACGCGGACCCGATGTTCTCGTACGTCACGCTGAACGACCCGCTCCGGCCGTTCACGATCCGCGTGGGCGAGGACGGCGTCGCGGGCACGGCGTACATCTCGCTCTACGAGCGCATGAGCCCGTCGCCCCGGTTGCCGGCGCAGGGGCCGAACGCGGAGCAGCTGAGCGCCGCGGACGAGCCGCGCTTCGTGTGGGACATCGCCGCGCGGCGCGTGCGGCGTGAGCTGGGCGACCTCGACGCCAACGCCCCGGCGGACGCGGGGCTCAAGGACTCGGTGATGGTCGCGGTCTTTGTGCGCCGCATCGACTCGGGGATCCGACGCGACGGCCAGACGCTGCACACGCGCTTCGCGGAGGGGAACTGGGTGCCCGTCGCCGAGGACAGCAACGGCCGCCCGACCTTCGACGGCGGACGCGGGCAGGTGGGGAGCGGGTACCAGTACTCGCGGATCCGCGACGATATCCCGCTGACGGCGTTCAACGACGAGGCGCTGAACGAGCGCGGCTTCGAGAACGAGTTCACGGTGGGGGGCCAGCTCGGGGGTTTCTTCGCGCAGGGGGGGCAGCAGTTCGTTTCCCCGCGGGGGAACATCTACCGCGTCGTCAAGGTCGAGTCCCGCGCCGACGACGCCGGCGCCTCGGCGACGGTCCTGACCGTCGAGCCCTCCATGCCGCGTTCGGAGTTCATCGACCGCGACGGCACCTTCAGCGCAACGGTTTCCGTGCTCGGGACGCCGCAGGTCCCCGTCGGCGTGCGCGTCTTCACCGTGCCGGCGCCGAATCGCTAACAACAAGGACGAACCGTGGGCAAGAAAGCGTCAACTCCGTCCGTCCTTTCCGCACGCCGCGGCGGCTTCACGTTGCTGGAGATCCTCGTCGCGCTCTCGGCGGTGCTCGTGGTGGCGATCGGCCTGGCGGCGATCTTCAACGCGGTGGGCAAGACGGTGTCGGCGGGGCGGCGGCTGAGCCGCGTGAATCAGTACGCGCGCCTGCTCGAGCTGGAGATGCGGCAGAACTTCTCGCGGATGTCGCGGGACGGGTGCCTCGTGATCCGGCAGCAGTTCGCGGACGCCGACGCGGACGACGGGTTCGACCCGCTCCAGGACGTGGTGCCGCTGAACGAGGACGACGAGCGCGGGCGGCCGCGGCGGGTGGACGAGATCATGTTCTTCGCGCGGGGCGACTACACGTCCGCGCGCGCGGCGGTGCCGGCGACGACGGACTGGCGCGCGACCGCGCGCGAGGCGCGCATCTATTACGGGCACGGGCAGCGGCAGCGCGAGGACTCGGAGAACTACACGAACGCGCCGGCCTGGTTCGCCTTCGCGAACGACAACAACGGCCCGCTGACGAACAACGGCTCTGACGCGCGCCTGGGGGTCGATTCGCCCGGCAACCCCAACCGCTTCGCGAAGGACTGGATTTTGCTGCAGCACGTCACGCTGCTCACGCCGCTCAAGGTCTCCGCCGAGGACCCGCCGGGGGCGTTCGGGTTCACGCCGCCGGGGGACACGGCGCTGTTGCAGGACAAGGAGTGCCAGGTGGCGGGGCAGCCGGCGTGCGCGAGCGCGTTCCGCTCGCTGAACCGGTGGTACGGCCCCGGGTACACGCCGGGCCCGCCCTTCGGGCCGCTGGCGGACCACCTCTGGCATTTCGCGGGTGATGCCGCGCTGGGCAGCAATTACAACGACACGAGCGTCGGCGCGGGCGCCGCGTACCCGATGTCGCCCAGCGTCCTCTCCGGCACGGTCGACATCGCGACGACGTCGCTCGAAGAGATCCGGGCGTTCGTCGTCGGCTTCGCCGACACGGCGGCGGGCACGCAGACGGTGCCGGCGTACTACGACCTCGTCGCGCCCGGCCGTCCGTCGCAGATCATCCCGCAGACCGCGGCGTGGCTGGTGCCGGGGGACGTGCAGACGGCGCGGCCGGGCACGTTGGAGTCGGTGGACTTCATCCACTCTTGGATGGACGACCTCATGCCCACGCAGTGCGTCTCCGCCGCGGACAACATGGGCATCGACGAGGGGAACCTCGCGGAGTCGGACTTCGAGCCGCGGATGCGGGGCGTGCGGATCCGCGCCGAGGCGCGATCGGCCGGGCTGATCGAGGCGATGACGGGTCCGGCGGGCGCGGGCTCGGCGGAGCTGGCGGCGCGCTTCGCGGCGAAGGCTGACCGGACGATGCTGACGGCGAGCAACCTCGTGGTGGGGTGCAGCGAGTTCGCGATCGACTGGACGTTCGGCGGCATCACGACGGCCGGGGACGTGGCGTGGTACGGGCCTGCGCTGCCGTCGCGTCCGGCGCCGCAGGGGCTCGTGGGTTTTTATGACTACCAGTACCCGGCGACGGCGGGCGACGCGCCGGCGGAGGGGTTCTGGCGGCACGTCCCGGAGACGCTGCCGGACGGCACCGGGCGCGTGATCCATTACCCGGTGAGCGAGCGGCTGGTCTATGGGTACGACCCGCCGATGGGCGGGATCCCGCCGCTGAGCGTGACGTCGTACTTCGGGTTCAACGACCCGACGTTCGGCTGGATCGACATGAACGGGGACGGCGCGATCGACACGCCGTTCACGGACCCGGCGGGATCGGACTACGACCCCAAGGGCCGGACGACGGCGTGGCCGTGGCCGAAGCTGGTGCGGGTGCGCGTGACGGTCGTGGACCCGGTGGACTCGACCATCGAGAGCACCTTCGAGCTGATGTTCGAGGTCCCGGCGCCGCCGTCGCCGCGGTGAAGAGCGCGAGAAGTACCACCGGCGGGCCGCGTGCCAGCCAGGAGGCCGAGTATGTGCGAGAAGATGACGGGGAACGACGGCGGCGTGGGCGCCGTGCTGGTGGGGTCGGGCGCGCCGGCTCTGCGGTGCGCCGCGGGCGCCCCGGCGGTGGTGCGGCGCGATCCGCGCCGTCGCGGCTCGTTCCTGGTGATCGTGGTGGGGACGCTCGCGCTGCTGGCGGTGGTGACGATCGTGTACGTCGCGCTGGGGAACCAGGACGCACGCACGAAGGCGGCGGTGGTGAAGCGCGACCAGCTCGACCTTGCGCCGCAGCAGTTCGCGCGGTACGTGCAGTCGGTGATCGGCGATGACGCGCTCGCGCTGACGCACGACCGGGCGAACGTCGGGCTGACGGGCGCGGTGACGACCTTCCGGCGCGAGGTCACGGACGCGCCGGGCGTGCTCTACAGCGCGCGGACGGACCGGGGCGGGCTCGCGAACGGCGAGCACGCGTTCAACCCCGCGGGCGACGTGCCGGAGGAGTTCTTCGACGACACGGACCCGTTGCAGGTGCCTGCGATCAGCGCGTCGGACCCGTACCTCTCGGCGCCCGAGCCCGCGGCGCTCACGACGGCGTGGAACACCGGCGCGCCGTCGTCGGACCCGACGCGCCCGTACCTGGACAACCGCGACTGGCCGTTCATCAGCAACCTGGCGCCGGACGGGGCGTTCGTGAACCTCGTCAACCTGCGGAACAACTTCGACGCGACGCCGGACGAGCTGCGCGCGGGGAAGACGCTGCTCACCGTGACGGGCGCGACCACGACACAGCTCGACACGGGCGCCGCGGCGGACCGGGACGTGCCGGCGCACTGGACGAACCGGCAGGTCAGCGCGTTCAGGCCCGCGACGCCGCCGGTGACGGAGCTGCCGGGCTCGGCCGAGTACCGGCTAAACCAGTGGGTGGACGCGGACGGCGACGGGTTCCTCGACTCGCGCATCTTCCAGGCGGTGGACGCCGGCGACATGGCCGAGCAGCGGTGGATCGTGCCGGACACGCGGAAGTACCGGTGGTTCTTCGGCGCCCGCGCGATCGACCTCTCCGGCAACATCAACGTCAACTTCGCGACGGACCAGGTCGCGCCGCCGAAGGTCGACGGGTCGGACGCGCCCGAGTTGCCCATCGGCCTCACGCCCGCGGACATCGACGTGCGGCGCGTCCTCGCGATGATCGATGGGCACGCGTTCGCGTCGCCGGACGGGGCGTCGCCGCAGCCGGGCGGGTACCAGCGCTTCGCCGATCCGAATGATCCGAACGACCCGCTCTTCGTCTACGACGAGGCGCAGTCGTGGATCACGGGCGTGAACAGCTATGCCGCGTTGCGGCTCGCGGTGGCGCGCGGCGTGGTGCCGGGCGGGTACGACAGCGAGGGCGCGGACTACACGGAGCCGGGAGGCCTCACGACCTTCGCGGACGTGGACTACATGGTGCCGCCGGAGTCCTGGAAGTTTTCCGAATGGCGTCCGGGAGCGCCGCCGATGACGTTCGGCGGTGACCCGTGGGTGTACGCGCCCGCGCGGCGTGCGTCGTTTTTCGCGAAGCAGGCCAGGAAAGGGTTCGAGGCTTATTACGAGGTTGATCCGGCGGCCGTGACGCCCGTTCCGGCGCAGTACCGGAGCGGCGGGCTCTTCGGCCCGGGCGATCTGGGCGAACTACTCACGCGATGGTCGATGAACGATCCGGAGACCACCTCGCCGCTGGAGCAGGCCGTAGGGCCGCGCGACAGCGCCGTCGCGGCGGGCTTGCTGCTGGACCCGCTGCGCTCGACGCGCACGCTGGGGCAGGAGAGGATCGCGTACGAGGACTCCGCGGCGGTGATTCCGCCGGTGAACAGCCCTCGCGACCGTGCGCTCGCGCGCGTGGACGCCGACATCCGCCGGCTTCTTACAACCAACAGCGGCGCGCGCAGTTTGCGGGTTTCGGACGAGGTCCGAACGCTCAACCTCGCGACGCCGGTGCTCACCGATTACCGGTTCGGACGCATCGACCCATACGAATTGTCGCCGGACGAATTGAAGATCAACGCCGCGGCGGCGCTCGATCCCGGCGAGGCCCGTCAGATCGTGCCCGCGCCCAACGGCAGCAACGTCGTGCGCTCGGAAACGGCGTACCGGCTTTTCCGGGGTTACGCGCAGGGGCTCGCGGGCGCGTCGTCACTGGCGGACGCGTGGGACGCGACGAATCCGAACGTGTCAGCACCGCTCGCGACGCTCTTCTACGGGTACCAGGGTCCGCAGATGGCGTTGATGACGGCGGGCGCGATGTCGGTCAACATGGCCGACCTGGCTGACCACGAGCGTGCGGGGACAAACTTCACCTCGATCCCGGAGCAGCCGACAGTCCGCACGCTGCTGCTGGCGGACCCGGCTCGCACGTTCATCACGGACGACGTCTTCAACGCGACCAGCGGCGGCACGGCGACGAACGACGCGAGCGCGTTCAACTTTGGCTGCTACTGGTGGCAGGTAGAGACGCAGGACGCGAACGGGATCGTGATCCCGCCCCGGAACCTCGACCTCTCGGACGAGCGCTCGCAAGTCACCGGGTACAACGCGGCGACGGACAGCAAGCTAGCGCGTGACACGACGCAGACTATCTCGCCGGTTCTGAACATGTACGGCGTCGAGCCGCAGGCGTTCATCACACAGGTGAGCACGTTCGCGGTCTACAGCAACGACCCGGCGTCCGGGACGAGCGACCCCGGCGACCCGGTGGAGTTCCGGCACGACGTACCGGACACGGGGCAGCCTGAAAACCCCGAGCTCATCTACCGGATGGTCGCGTTCAAGCTCACGAACCCTTTCGGCGAGGACGTCGCGCTCGGCGGCAATATATTCGGGGACGCGGACCCGAACGCGGCGGTCAGCCCTCCGTACGAGCGCGGCATGAACATGGACGTACGGTCGCTCCTCGACCGCGCCGACAGCACGAGAGACTTCTCTTACATCCGCTGGGGCGACAAGACCTATCTGCTGACGGCGCTGAGGCCGCGGCCGCTGGTCCAGACGGATGCCGAGCGGGATGCTATCCGTGGAGGAAACGAGCCGTCGCATTCGGCCGAGTCTTCTCCGCTCCCGGGCCGCGAGGCGGGCGACTTTGCGCTTGATGCATCGGCGAACGCCGTCTATTGCTTCGAGCAGATCGTCGTCCCTGCGGGCAAGTCGGTCGTGGTATACGCCATGTCGGTCTCGCCGGCGCGGTTCAACGATCGTGCGGTCGCGCTCGCACTCAACCCCGGGAACGCCGATCCGTTCGTCGTCGACTTGTATTCGTACGGGGTCAACACGACGAGACTCATGCTGGAGACGCAGATCGGCTTGAGCGACGGTGATTTATCGACGACCATCGACGACGATGACGTCGCCGATGTGTACTGGGTCCCGATGCTCGAAACGACGGACCCGGCGGTGACCCCGACGATTGCTTCCAACATCCAGGACATCGACGGGTATACGGACGTACTCCCGCGCGACACGTCGGGCGATTTCGACGAGCCGAAAGCGGTGACGCTGTGGCGTGCGCTGCGGGCCCCGTCATTGAACGAGTCGATGCAGGACGTGGCGGTCAATTCACCGATCGGACTGGAGTGGGACGGGCTGACGCGTTCCCCGTCGCCCGGTGAAGGCGTGCCCCCGACGGTTGTCTTCCGGCCGAACGACTACACAAACGACTTGCTTCTCGACCGGTTCCATCTGCCGGCCAACATGGAAATGAACGTCCGGCTCAAGGACGACACGGAGGGGGTCGTCAATTCATCCGTGCAGGATGACACCCCCGGATTGACCGGCATGATGTGGGCCACAGCGAAGAGACCGGTAGCCTCGGACAACACGAGCACGCCGGGCGGTGTGTTCCCCGCGTACTGCATCGAGCCCAAGCCGATCGAGGGTTCGGCGGCCTGGAACATCGTCGCGACGGGAGGAATGGCGCCGACGCTGGACTTCGACCAGTTCGACGACCTTCCCTCGAGCGGCAGCCTCGGGAATTCGATGCCTTCCGCCGGGCTCACGATGGGCGAGTGGTTTAGCTGGATGGCGAATGCCCCGGGCCAGGACGGCAGGATCGACAGCCATATCCACGCCCATCCTGCGAATTACGCGACGCCCGCCGCGAACGAAGCCGCCGAGACCCGAACAGGCTTCGCGAGCGCGATGACGCACCCGGCGGTGACGGCCGACACGGGGCTCGCAGCGGTCCCGTATTCGTATTACTACCCGCAGTTCGTCTTCCAGAGCGGAGGGAACAAGGACTTCAGGCACTCCACGCCGCTGTCCGGCGCCGCCAACGCGGTGGCCGAGGAGTTCAGCACGCTCCGGCTCGGCGACCTGATGCTCCCGATGGGTGTCTGCGCCATCGAGGCCCCGCTCGACAACGCGATGGGCGTGCGACCGACGATCGAGGACGTCACCACGCCGAACTACGCGGCGGAGATGCTCTACCGGTACACAACGCTCGGCGAGGCGATGGCGGCGTCGCTCGGTTTCTATGAGTCGGCCGTCGCGGGTTCGCCGCAGGCGACGCTGGC
This sequence comes from Phycisphaerales bacterium, assembly GCA_035628115.1. Classification (GTDB taxonomy): domain Bacteria; phylum Planctomycetota; class Phycisphaerae; order Phycisphaerales; family UBA1924; genus BJHL01. The sequence continues at coordinate 29,238 of DASPKL010000001.1, forward strand.
AGTGCAGTCCGATCCCTCGTTGCTGTGGCACCCGATCAGCCTTGAGATTGATACGCCCAAGGTCGGCGCGGTCACGGTCGGCGGCGTCTATACCGACCCAACGGACGTACTCCTTTTCGACCGCGGCAATCTGTGGCTCGACAGGTTCGTTCCTTTCGTGGACAATACGCCGAGCCCTTCGCCGCTGCCGCCGCAGTTCGACCGCACGGCGGACCGTTGGTTCGGCCCCGCGATCCCCTCCGCGCTCGTTGCGCTCGATCAGTTCCGCGCGACGACCAACCGCGAGGCCCTAGACGTCGCGACGCCTGGCCTCGTCAACATCAACACGGCGCCGGTCGCCGTGCTCCGCGCGCTGCCGATGGCGACGCCCCCGGCGGAGGAAGACGTCAACGGCCTGCCCCGGCGTGCCTTCGACGCCAGCACTGGCGATGCGGACCCTGCGTGGCGTCGGCCCGAAGCCAACGGCGGTGCTCCGTTCCCGTGGACGATGGTCAATGACTTCGGCGCGTCCATCGCTGCGTACCGCGACATGCGGACGGTGGTTTCGACTCCGTACCAATCGCTCTCCACGATCGTCGGGCTCAACTCCGGCGTCCCGCAGCCTCTGGTCGAAGAAGGCGTTCCGTTCTACGAAACGGCGCCGACTGACTCGGACCGCAACTTCTTCTCGATCGGTGATCCGAGCGCTCCGAACGGGTGGCGTGAAGCGCAGACAGGGATCATGGGCCTGTCGTCGCAGACGGGCTTCCAGTCCCCGGCGGAACTCCTCGCGGTGCGTATCCGCAGTACGCCCTTCGGCCAGCCGATCGATCCTGCAGCGATGCCGGCAACGCTGCGGCACCGCGACCGCAACCGCGAGCTACCGTTCAACGTAGACGCGCTTGGTTACGACCAGGACGCAAGCGGCGCGGAATCCAACAGCAGCCACAGGTACCTCGACAGCATCCGCGCCGGCGAGGACCGGCACAACATGCCGACGGAGCCGGGCGTCGCCAACGAGTACGACGAAAAGCTCCTCGTCGCCAACGCGATGCTCAACACGGTCACGACGCGCAGCGACGTCTTCGCCGTCTGGTTCGTGATCATGGGCTTCCAGGAGTCGGACGTCATGAACCTGCCCGACGACGAGACGCCGATGGTCCCGTCGATCCGGCGCCGGTTCCTCATGGTGCTCGACCGCTCGAACGTGTACCGCCGCGGGGAGGAGCCCCGCGTCCTCCTCTTCAAGGAAGTGCCGATCGACTGAGCCGGCGTCGTCTCCTTCAATGCGCGGCGGGAGGCTCGGGGGCCCGCCGCGTTTTTCTTGCCGCGCACGAAAAAGCCCCGCGGGCCGGCCCGCGGGGCTTCGTGAGGTCTCGTCGGCGCCGGCTTACGGGAAAATGCCGCGGATCTCGTAGGTGTTCCGCAGCCGCTCCAAGGCTGCGATGTACGCCGCGGTGCGGAGACCGCACTTGTACTTGCGGCGGGCCTCGCGGACCTTCGCCGCGGCGTGGACCATGTGCTTGTTAAGTTCGCGGTCCACCATCGCCAGGTCCCACTGGTGGCAGGTCTTGTTCTGCACCCACTCGAAGTACGACACGGTGACGCCGCCGGAGTTGCAGAGGATGGCCGGGAGGACCTCGATGCCGCGGGCCTCGAGGACGCGCTCGCCGCCGGGTGTGGTGGGGGCGTTGGCGCCCTCGGCCACGACCTTGCAGTTGAGCATCTGGGCCTCGGGCTCCTGGATCATCTGCTCGAGGGCGGCGGGGACGAAGACGTCCACCTTGGTCTTGTAGAACTCGTCCTTGTCGATGCGGGTTGCGCCCTTGAAGCCGGCGACGCCGCCGGTCTTACGGACGTGCTCGGCGAGGGCGTGGGCATCGATGCCGCCGTCGTTGCGGATGGCGCCCGTGTGGTCCATCGTCGCGAGCATCTTGGCGCCCTTGTCCTGCAGGATCTTGCCCGTCCAGGAGCCCACGTTGCCGAAGCCCAGGACGCTGAAGCGGCAGTTCTTGATGTCGATGCCGGCCTCGGGGAGGAGCTCGACGAGCGTGTCGACGACGCCCTGGCCGGTCGCCTTCTCGCGCCCCAGGCTGCCGCCGTATTCGACCGGCTTGCCGGTGATGACGGCCTCGGGCTGATGGCCGCCGACCTCGCTCAGAAAGGAGTACGTGTCGGCGATCCACGCCATGTGCTGGGCGTTGCTGCCCACGTCCGGCGCGGGGATGTCGTAATCGGGCCCGATCTGGTGGGCGATCGCGGCGGTGAAGCGGCGAACGATGCGTTCCATCTCCGCACGGCTGTGCTTGTACGGATCGACCTTGATGCCGCCCTTGCCGCCGCCGTAGGGGACGCCGACGAGGCTGCACTTCATGGTCATCAGGAAGGCGAGGCTTTTGACGTCGTCGAGGTGGACGTCGTGGTGGAATCGCAGACCGCCCTTGTACGGCCCGAGCGCGTTGTTGTGCTGCACGCGGTAGCCCTTGAAGAGCCGGTACGTCCCGTCGTCCATCTTGACGGGGAAGTTGACCATGATCTCGTTCTTGGGCTGGGCGAGGATGATCTTGAGGTGGTGGGGCAGGCCCATGATGTCGGCGGCCTGCAGCATGCTGCCGACGGTCTGGCGATAGAGGTTGTTGGGGTCGGCGGGAAAGCCGAGCTCGCCGAAGATCGGGTGATCGAACTCGCCGCCGCGGCGCTCGGGGCCCTTGCCGCCCGCCTTGCTGTTGGGCTGCTGCTTTTTGTTGGACTTCGACGGCGCGACCGTGGCCATGCGTGAAACTCCGTGGACTCGCTTTGGAAGAGATGCCGAACAACGGCCTGCCCGCTCGCACGTACGTGCTCCGGCAGGGTGGGCGCAACTGTACCCGTTCGGGCCGGTTTTGCCACTCGTGCGTGTGGATTCCGGGGCCGGATTCCGGGGCGCATAGCCCTCTGCGGCCGGTCCTTCCGGGGGTTTCGGAGGTTCGCCGGCGCCGTCGTCCCCGCCCGGCGCGAATCATGCGGGCATGATTCTCTACGCCGCGGCGGACCTGCTCTGGGCTTCCAAGATCCGAGGCGTGGCGGACGGGCTGGGGATCCCCGCGCGGCCCGTCCGGACGATCGAGATGCTCGAGGCCCGGCTGGCCGACAGCCCGGTGAAAGCGGTCGTCGTCGACCTGGACAAGGGCGAGGAGGGGTTGGCGCTGGTGCGTCGCGCGAAGCGGGCGGCGGGCGTGCGCGTGCTGGCCTGGGGTCCGCACGTGGACAAGGCCATGCTCCAAGCGGCGCGCGACGCGGGTGCGGACGACGTGCTGACGCGGGGCGCGTTCGAGCACTCGATGGAGGATGTGCTGCTCTCGCTCGCGGGGCGGTGAGGCGTCATGCGCCGGCCATGACGCGGGAGATGGCCTTCTCGAGGACGGCGGCCGTGATCATGCGCCGAGGCGCCTGCTTCGTGCGGTGCAGAAAGGTCGCCGTCGTGCGGGCCGCCTCGAGAATGTCCTGGATTTCGGCGGGGTTCGAGGCCGCGGCGAGGAGGCGGGCGATCGTCTCGTCGTCGGACAAGCCGTCGAAGTCGCAGCCTGACTGCCGGGCCTGCTCGACGTACAGGCGCGCGACGCTCGCCATGAGCGGACGCATCTGGTCCTTGACGAAGGCTCGCTGCGGGATCTCGTCGCCCTCTGGCAGGTCTCGCTGCGCGCCCGGCAGGACGATCTTCATGCCGAAGAGGTTGTCGATGTCGCTCCCCTCGTGGAACGCGGAGGCGGTGGCGATGACGAGCACGTTGCTGCGGCCGGCGACGGTCTCGATGAGCCCGTCGAGTTCGGCCTCGACCTCGTCGTCCTGATCGTCCTCGTCGAAGACCTCGTCGATGTTCGGGATGAGGAGAACAACCTTCTCGTCCGTCTTGCGGCGGAGGAGGGACTTCGCCTTCGCGAGCGCGTCAGAGTTCCGCGGGTTGTAGACCGTGATCAGACGCTCCATCCCCGCGAGCTGCGCGATACGGCGGGCGAGGGTTTTCTTCCCGGAGAGCGCCGGGCCGATGATGAGCAGCTCGTTGCCGAGCTGGAGGGACTCGTAGGCGTCCGGGTGCTTTGCGCGGTCGATCAGGTCGGCGGCGTTGTGGAGGAGGTCGTCCATCCCTGCCATGCGGACGTCGAGCTTCGCGACGGGCTCATCGTCGAGCGAGAGGGCGATGCGCTCGCGGCGCTTGCGGGTCTCGAGGATGAACTCGATAAGAGCGGGGAGGGCGGCGATCGCGCCCACGATCGTCGCGAGCACAATCAATTGCTCGCTGACCAGCGAGACGGCCTGATTCTCTCCCTCTTGAGCGAGGGTGAAAAACCCGTTCTGGAGGGGGTCCGGGCCCGGCACGGGGCACGGTACGCAGCTACTATTTCGGCCCGGGCCGGACGCGCCCGGGTCTGCGCCGCCGCGGCTGTCGCGGTCCGGCGCGGATGAGTGCAACTCCGCACCGGCCCCGGGTTTCGGGGCGGGTCTCGCGAACGCAGCAAGAAGGCTGAGCGAGACCGACGGCGTCTTCACGCCGCGGGCTTTGTGCGTCCCCCGCGTCGCGTCGGCGTCGGGCGTTCGCGGGCGAGAGCCCGGCGTGCGGCCCGGAAAGTTTGGGCAATGATCGATGAATCTCTGATCGCTTCGCTGGGGATCGCGGACACGGACCTGGACCGCATGATGCGCGACGCGCTGGGCGCGACGGCGTCGAAGAGCGAGTACATGGACTCGCTGATGACCGTCCAGAGCGTGGACCTGACGCCCGGGAAGATGATCAAGGGCAAGGTGATCGGATTCGCCGGCGACGACGTGGTCGTCGAGGTGGGCCTCAAGAGCGAGGGGCTGATCCCGCGCGACGAGTTCGAGGGCACGCCCATCGCCGTCGGCGACGAGGTGAGCGTCCTGCTCGAGGGGCTCGAGAACGAGGAAGGGCTGATCCAGCTCTCCAAGCGCCGCGCCGACCGGATGATGGCGTGGCAGCGGATCGTGGACACGACGAAGGAGGGCGACGTCGTCGAGGGCACGGTCACGAAGAGCATCAAGGGCGGGCTGCTCGTCGACATCGGCGTGCCGGTCTTCCTGCCCGCGTCGCAGGTGGACGTGCGCCGCCCCGGCGAGGTGAAGGACTACATCGGCCGCAAGGTCCGCGCCGAGGTGATCAAGATCGACCTCGAGCGCCGGAACATCGTCGTCTCGCGCCGCAAGCTGATCGAGACGGAGCGCGACGCTGCGAAGAAGCGCCTGATGGAGAGCATCAAGGAAGGCGACATGGTGACGGGCGAGGTGAAGAACATCGCCGACTTCGGCGCGTTCATCGACCTGGGCGGCATCGATGGCCTGCTGCACATCACCGACATGTCCTGGGGCCGGGTCAACCACCCCAGCGAGCTGCTCAAGGTCGGCCAGCGCGTCACCGTCAAGGTGCTCAACGTCGACAAGGAGAAGGAGAAGATCGCGCTGGGCCTCAAGCAGCGCGAGGCCAGCCCGTGGGAGGAGATCGAGAAGAAGTTCCCGGTCAACTCGCGCATCCGCGGCGCCGTCACGAGCATCATGCCGTACGGCGCGTTCGTGCGGCTCGAGGACGGTGTCGAGGGCCTGGTCCACATCTCCGAGATGTCCTGGACGCGGCGCATCAACCACCCCAGCGAGGCGCTCACGCAGGGCCAGGAGGTGGACGTCGTCGTCCTCGAGATCAACAAGGACAAGCAGGAGATCAGCCTCGGCATGAAGCAGACCGAGGTGAACCCCTGGGAGCTCGTCGGGGAGAAGTACCCGCCGGGCACCATCATCGAGGGCACGGTCCGCAACCTCGCCAACTACGGCGCGTTCGTGGAGATCGAGCCGGGCATCGACGGCCTGCTCCACGTCTCCGACATGTCGTGGACGAAGAAGGTCACGCACCCCAACGAGGTCCTCAAGAAGGGCGACGCCGTCCGCTGCGTCGTGCTCGAGGTCGATCGCGACAAGCAGCGCATCAGCCTGGGCATCAAGCAGCTCACCGAGGATCCGTGGCTCCACGCGATCCCCGAGCACTACAAGCCCGGCATGGTCGTCCGCGGCACGGTCACGAAGATCACGAACTTCGGCGTCTTCGTGGAGCTCGAGAGCGACCTCGAGGGCCTGCTCCACATCTCCGAGCTGGCCGACCACAAGGTCGAGAACCCGCAGGACGTGGTCAAGCCCGGCGACGAGATCGACGTCAAGATCCTCCGCGTGGACAAGGCCGACCGCAAGATCGGCCTCTCGCTCAAGCGCGCCCAGTGGGGCGACACGAGCCAGGCCGGCGGCGGTCAGGGCGGCCAGGGCGGCGAAGAGAAGCAGGGCAAGCGCTCGGCCCCCTCTCCCACCCGCGGCGGCATGGACGCCGACCACGGCGCCATGGGCACGGACAAGATCCGTTTCAAGTAAGCTACAACCGATAGTCTGACTTCGAGAGCCCCGGGTGAAAGCCCGGGGCTTTTTCTTTCTGAGGCACGAGGCATCGGGCGATGGGCGATAGGGGAAGACCGGTCGCTATATTCACGCATGGCGGAACCGTCGGGTCGGCCCAAGTCGGACGGTCAGCCCGATCGCTCGTCACCGGCTTTGAAACGGATCGTTGTCGCCGATCTCGTTCGGCTGGCGATCACGATCATTGCACTCCTCGCGGGCATATTTATCGCGGAGCGCCCGTGCCCGGTGTTGCTTGTCGAAACTCTGACTTCCGGCGACACACCGGCCCGCGCGACCGAGCGCATCGGTTTCCAGCTCTTCGACGAATCAGGAACGATCGTCTCCATGCCGACGGGGAGCTCGGCGACGGCAATAGGCACGGTCACCATTCACATCACTTGGATGACTCGGGGGCTTGTTGATCGGCCGCTCATAGTTCGAGGTGTCGTCAGCCATGTGACCATCGACACGGAGAAAGAGGAAACTCGACAGACGCTGCTTGCTCATGTCAAGTCCAACGCGGTTTCCCTTCCCTTCGGCATGCCCTTGAAGCGTTGGAACGTCGCCCACGCGGGCGCAATCGACTTCGCGAAAGCCGATGGGTCGCGGGCGGAGTGGGTTTGTACAGCCGGCACGAGCGAAGTGCTGCGTCAAAGCCCGCTGCCGATTCAATTCCTTGTGCTCGCGGCGATAGGTGCGGGGCTCTGGCTCATGCGGCCCCGCAGCGTCAATGCCTGGTGGCGCGTGAGCAAGAACCAGTGCATCCACTGCGCGTACCCGTGGGACGGGCTCGCGTCGTTGTGCGCCGAGTGCGGCAGACCGCCGCGGTGATTCACGCGGCTAAAGAAAAACCCCGCGCCTTTCGGCGCGGGGTTGGTCGTTGAACTTTGTTGTCCGCTCAGCCCGCGAAGTGGGCGAAGGCGCGGTTGGCCTCGGCCATGCGGTGCGTCTGGTCGCGGGTCTGCATCGCCTTGCCCTCCTTGCGGGCGCCGGCGTACAGCTCTTCGGCCAGGCGCTGGGCCATGGGGCGGCCCTTCTCGCTGCGCGCGGCCTCGATGATCCAGCGGAACGCGAGGCTCTGCTGGCGCTTCTTCGAGACGGGCATGGGCACCTGGTAGTTGGCGCCGCCGATGCGCTTGCTGCGGACCTCGACGAAGGGCTTGACGTTGTCGAGCGCCATGCGGAAGACCTCGATGGCCTCCTTGGGCGCGCTCGGGTCCGTCTCCTTCGCGAGCTTCTGCTGGATCACGTCGAACGCGTCGTAGACCACGCGCTCGGCGACGGCCTTCTTGCCGTCGTACATGATCGAGTTGATGAAACGAGAAACCGTCCGGTCGCCGTAGCGGGCGTCGGGACGGAGCTGTGCTTCCGCGCTGGTAAAGCTCTTGCCGCCCATCCTGAACTCCTTTGGCCGCGCGGGAAGAGGCCCGCGATTCCGTTCACCGAGCGCCGGCTGGGAGAGCGGCGCCGATTACTGCCCGGAGCCCCGACCGTCGGGGCCCCGATCTTGATTGTCTTCAGCTCGTCTTGCCGCGCTTCGCGCCGTACTTGCTGCGGCCCTGCTTGCGGCCCTCGACGCCGAGGCAGTCGAGCGTGCCGCGGACGATGTGGTAGCGGACGCCGGGGAGGTCGCGCACGCGGCCGCCGCGGACGAGCACGATCGAGTGCTCCTGGAGGTTGTGCCCCTCGCCGCCGATGTACGCCGTCACTTCCTTGCCGTTGGAGAGGCGCACGCGGGCGATCTTGCGGAGCGCCGAGTTGGGCTTCTTGGGGGTCGTCGTGCGGACGACGATGCAGACGCCGCGCTTCGCGGGCGAGCCGACAAGGTCCTTGACCTTGTTGATCTTGGCGAGCGGGCGGCGGGGTTTGCGGACCAGTTGGTTGATCGTCGGCATGCGTGTTCCAGGGCTTCCCGGTCGGAGCGCTCGCTCCTCTCGGAGGGAGGGATCGTAGCGATCCGGAACGCCCGGTTCAAGCCCCGGAAACGGTCTTCCCGACCGGCTTCCCAACGTACGCTCGCCCATGCCGAGCAGCCAACCGACGCCTCCCCGGACCCCGGAGCCCGGCGGCCTGACCTTTGCCGCCTTTCAGAAGGTGATCAAGGACCGCTACTACGCCACCGACTCCGCCCGGGGCACGCCCGGCACGTTCCTTTGGTTGATGGAGGAGGTGGGAGAACTCGCGACGGCCCTCCAGAACAACGCCCCCGGCAAGACGCCCACCCCGGAGGAGCGGGCGAACCTGGATGAGGAGTTCGCCGACGTCATCGCGTGGCTGACGACCCTCGCCAACATCAACGGGGTGGATCTGGAGAAGGCCCTCGGGAAGTACACCATTACGGGAGTGGCGGGGGTCAAGGACTGATCAGTGAATGGGAGCAACCGGCGGCGTGGAATCGCCCGTCGCGCGGGTGACACGCGCCCACCATTCACCGGTCACTGATCACCGCTCACCCCCTTCTCCTTGACACCCCGCGCGCTTTCTGGTACCACTGGCGGCGCATGACGCTTTCATTGCTCGCCCTCGGCGTGCTTGTGTTCCTCACGCTGGGATACCTCCTCTACGGCTCGTTCATCGCGCGACAGTACCGCCTCGACGACACCACGACGACGCCCGCCGTCGCACGCAATGACGGTGTGGACTTTGTGCCCGCTCGCCCGTTCTACCTCCTGGGGCAGCACTTCTCGGCGATCGCCGCGGCGGGGCCGATCGCCGGGCCGATCCTCGCGTGCGGCGTCTTCGGCTGGGGTCCGTGCGTGCTCTGGATCGTGCTGGGCGTCGTCTTCATCGGCGCGGTGCACGACTTTTCCGCGCTCGTCGCATCGGTCCGGCACGGCGCGGGGAGCATCGCGGCGATCGCCAAGGAGCACCTGGGCAGGCGCGCGGGGCTCGCGATCCTGTGGTTCATCTGGCTCGCCCTGCTGTACGTGATCATCGCCTTCACGCAGATCACGGCGAGCAGTTTCGCCGGCAAGGCCGAGGAGCTCGAGGGGCTGTCGATGGCGTTCAACAAGGGCGGCGCCGTCGCGATGGCGAGCACGCTCTACCTGCTGCTCGCCATCGTGATGGGCGTCGCGCAGCGCTTCCTCAAGCCGCCCATGTGGCTGCTGACGCTCGTCTTCGTCCCCGCGACGCTCGGGTGCGTCTGGGCGGGCACGAAGCTGGACGGCGTCCTCAGCTTCGGCATGGGGACGTGGGTCGCGGTGATCCTGGCGTATTGCCTTATCGCGTCGATGCTCCCGATGTGGCTCCTGCAGCAGCCGCGCGGCTACCTCGGCGGGTTCGTGCTCTATCTCGCGATCGGCATCGGGGCGTTCGGGATCCTTTTCGGCGGCTACGAGATTCAGCAGCCGATGTTCAGTGAGAAAGCGTCGAACTTTCTGAACCCGCTGCCGATCCTCGCCGGCGAGAGCGGCGCTCCACCGGTCGGAACGCTCCTGGTGCCTTTCCTGTTTGTCACCATCGCCTGCGGCGCGTGCTCCGGGTTCCACGGCCTGATCTGCTGCGGCACGACGAGCAAGCAGGTCGCGAAGGAGAGCCACTGCAAGCCGGTTGCGTTCGGCGCGATGCTCCTCGAGGCGGTGGTGGCGATCATCGCGCTGGCCACGATCATGATCCTCTCGCCGGAGCAATCGCAGGGGCAGCCCGCGGCCCGCGTCTACGGCGACGGGCTCGCGAGCTTCCTCACGGTCTTTCTCGGCAAGGAGGCGCTCCTATTCGCCGCGACATTCGGCGCGATGGCGTTCTCGACGTTCGTCTTCGACACGCTCGACGTCTCGACGCGGCTGGGGCGCTACCTGCTCTGCGAGCTCTTCGACCTCTCGCACCCGTTCGCGCGCTGGGCCGCGGCGGGCGTCACCGTCTCGATCCCGCTCGCGTTCCTCTTCCTCGCCGACCCCAAGGCGTACCTCGCGTACTGGACGCTCTTCGGCACGAGCAACCAGCTGCTGGCGGCGCTCACGCTCATCGGGGTCACCGTGTGGCTGCACAAGCAGGGCCGGCGCTTCTGGTACACGCTCGCGCCGGGCCTCTTCGTGCTGGTGATCACGGTGCTCGCGCTGGTGGTGCAGATCCATGCGGGCGTCGGGGCCGCGGCGCGGGGCTCGGCGCGGACTCCCTCGGGGGACGTGGACCCCGCCGTCGTCAACGCCGGTGTCGCGTGCGCTCTCCTCGCCCTCGCCGGGCTCTTCATCGCGGAGGCGTGGCGCGTCGCGGTGCAAAAACACAAGCCGCCCGTCGGGCGGGCGGCTTGAGCGGTTGCCTCGTCTAAACCAGGACCTTCGCGGGGCTCGGGTCCGGCGTCGGCGTCACACCATGGCCTTGAGGTTCTTGAGCGCCCGGATCTTGAGGCGCGTCGAGGCGGGCTTGGCCTTGAACATCTTCTCCTGCTTGGTGAACGGGTCGATGCCCTTGCGCGCGGGCGAGGCGGGCTTGTACACCGCCTGGACCTTCATCATGCCGGGGATCTGGAAGATCTTGGGGTTGTTCTGCGTGGGCTTCGCGAGGTCCGCGGCCATCACGCGGGCGAGCGCGTCGAAGACGCTGGCGACCTGCTTGCGCGCCAGGCCGGTCTGCTCGGCGAGCGTGTTGAACAGCTCGCCCTTCTTGCGCGGCTTGCTCGCGGGGGTGATCTTCGGGGCCTTGAACGCGGGTGCTTTCGACGACTTCTTCGCCATAATTTCTCCCTTGCAACACAGGGCGGAATCTCCGTTCCGCCGGGCTCGATGCTGAGCCGAACGAGAGTTGTGTATGAGGTCTTCTCCCGTTCAGCAAGCCCGCGGGCCACAAAAACCCGCGGAAACAGGCGAGTTTTTCGGCCGGTTCGTCAGTCGGGCTGCACAGTTTCTTCGCCCCCCGCGCAGGGCGCGCCGCTGAAAAGACAGCCGAAGCCCGGTGTTTGCGACGGTTTTTCCACCCGGTCGGCCAGCAGCTCGAGGACCAGCACCGCGTGGTCGGAAAGCCCCGCCTCCACACAAGAGGCGTCGTACCAGCACTTTGCGACGGTTTTCCGCAGCGATTCGCTCGCGTATGCCATGTCGATGCGCGCCCGCTCGCCGCGTGGACCGAACCACGACGGCGTCGTTCCCGCCGCGCCGCACAGCCGCCACGCGTCCCGGAAACCGCTGGATTCGACGGCGCCGAGCCACCGCTCGCACGTCTGCCCGGGCCGGGAAGGATCGGCGCCCCGGCGCGATGTGTTGAAGTCGCCGGCGATGATCGCGGGGGCGCGGGCGTGCTCTCGCGCGAACGAGGCGGTGGCCTGCCACAACCCGGCGCGGAGCGTCGGGCTGGATTCGTCGGGGATGTGGACGGCGAGGAGAGAGAACGGCGTCGCGCCGGCATCGATGCGCGCGTGCAGCAGACGCGGCCCGGCATCGGACACGACCGCGAGCGGTGCGCGCGAGAAGACGGCGACTCGGTTCTGGCGATCCCCGCCGGGCGCGACCGCGCTGTGCGGCAGCCCGCCGTCGGCCAGCACCGCGCCGACCTGGCCGCCGCGCGCGGCGCGGAACTCGCTCAGCACGACGACGTCCGGATCGAGCGATCGCAGCGCGATCGCCTGCGCCGGGGTGCGTTCGTTGCCGCCCCCGTGGCGGAGGTTCCACGCGGCGAGGCGGAACGTCGGCCTCACAGCAGCGGCCCCAGCAGCTGGGCGCAGTTGTCGTAGAAGCGCGCGGCGAACGGCCGGGCGTGCCACGACGCCAGGTCGAGCGGGCGCGAGTCGACGCGGTACGCGTCGTGCAGCCGCTTCGCCTCGCTCGCGAAGGCCTCGTCGTCCACGAAGAGCGTGACCTCCTGATTGAGCCAGAAGCTGCGCATGTCGAAGTTCGCCGAGCCGATCACCGTCAGGGAGCCGTCCACGACGCCGATCTTCGAGTGCAGCAGCCCGCGCGTGTGCTCGTAGATACGCACGCCGGCCTCGAGAAGGTCTTCGTAGTGCGACCGGCCCGCGGCGCTGACGAGCGCGGAGTCCCCCGCCCGCGGCACGAACAGCGTGGTCCTGACGCCCCGCATCGCCGCGTTGATGATCGCCCCTTTCGTCGCCTCGTCGGGCACGAAGTACGGCGTCGTCATGAGCAGCTCACGCTGCGACGCGTACAGCACCGCGAGGAAGGCGTGGTGGATCGCGTCGGGCCGCGGCCCCGGGCCGGAGGGCACGACGTGCACCGTGCTCGTGCCGGCGGCGTGCTCGAAGCCGCGGCAGTACGCGCCCGGATCGGGCATGCGCTCCTCCGAATCCAGCAGCCAGTCGGAGAGGAACGTCGCCTGCACCGGCGCGACGGCCGGGCCGCGGACGCGGACGCTCGCGTCGATCCACGGCCCGGCGCTCGAGCCGGAGCGCTTGCGGAAGTTCTCCTCCGTGATGTTGTGGCTGCCGACGTACGCGATCCTGCCGTCGATCACCGCGATCTTGCGGTGGTTCCGGAGGTCGATCCGGGAGAAGAGTGCGCGCAGCGCACCCACCGGGAGCGCCTCGACGGCGTGAACCCCGCCGCGTTGCATCGACGCCCACATCTCCGAGGCGACGAGCGCGCCGCTCCCGACCGAATCCACCAGCACACGGCACTCGACACCCCTGGCCGCGGCGCGGAGCAGCGAGTCGGCGACCTGCTTGCCCTTGCTGTCCGGGTCCCATATGTAATAGAGAAGATGCACGTGCGACGTCGCGCCCTCGATGTCGGCTAGGAGCCGGCCGAGGAATACGTCGGCCTCCCCGATCAGCTCGAGGTGGGTCCCGCCGAGCGCGGGGAAGAGCGACACCCGCTCCAGCAAGAGGGCGACTCGGTTGAACGGACGGTTCGCCTCGACCGGGCACGACGCGCGGAATTGCGCGAGCGTGTGGACGCGCTTCTCGACCTCGCGATGCATGCGCTCGAGCCGCGCGGCGCGCCGGCCGCCCAGCCGGTTCTCGCCGATCAGGATGTAGAGGACCTCGGACACGACGGGCACGAAGAGCAGCACCGCCAGCCACGCGAGGCTGTCGCTCACGGGCGTGCGGCGCGCGATGACGCGCACGGCGAGCGCCGCGCGGAACGCGACGTCCAGCCCGGCGGCGACAAGCAGTCTGTGCTCGTTGATGAGGTCCAGCACGGGCGAAGACTACGTGCGTCGTCCCGGCGGCGCCGGCTCACTCGTCGCCCGCCACGGGCTTGGCGGCGATCGAGTGGACGAGCATCCAGAACGCGCCGATCACGAACGCGACGCCGGCCAGAGCGGCGCCGTACCCGATCACGGCGAGCAGCCCCACCGGCCCGCCGCGACGGCGCACGCGCGCCGAGGTGTTCTCGATGTCCTCCACGGCGGCGTAATAACCGCTGAGGGCCCAGTCGGCGATGAAGTAACAGCCGGCCGCGAGCGCGAGCGCGGCGAGGAACGCGATAATGCCGTCGTTCACACGCTTGGACCGGCTCATTGAACCCCCACAGATTCGAGTCGACGTGGGGCGCTTGCCCCCAAGATGCATTTTACATCGGTCGGCGGGTTCGCGGCGGCGTCGCGAGAATTCCGCGATTCGGCGCGCAAGAGGGTTGCAGTATTGCGATCGCTGCTGTATGCTCGCGCCCGCGTGGGAGAGGGTTCGACAGCACGAGCGTTCTGCGGCTTGTGTTCTCCGCACACTCCCTGCTAGTCTCCCGCGTGACTTGCGCGGTGTCCCGGCGAATAGAGAGCGCCGGTGAATCGGACCGTCCGGGCCGTCGGTTCCGCGTGGGGCTGCCGGCCGCGGCGGGCGGTCGAGTGTGGGAGACAAGACATGTTGAGCAGCATCCGTTGCGTCGCGGCGAGCGTGGTTCTCTGCGCAGTTGCCGGTGCCGTGGACGCCCAGACCGGGCGTTACTTTGTCACCGACGAGTCCGGCGTCAACAACGTGTGGCAGTTCCAGAGCGGTGCGCTCGTGAACACCTGGCCGACGTTGCCGCCGGGGCCGCGGATGGGGCCGATCGTGGTGGACGGCAACACGAATACCGTGCGGTACGCCGCCGGCGGGATGGTCGGCGGCCAGACCGGCCCGGGCTGGGAGCACGACTTCGCCGGGACGCCGGTCGCGGGCCCGCTGAGCCTCACGCTCCCGCCGTTCGCGGGCGGCGGCCAGGTCGGTCGCGTGATCGATGCCGGATTCGACGGGCAGAGCGCGTATGTCGTGGCCTGGAGCGGGCACGTGCTGCGCTACAACGGCGACTTCTCCGGGCCGGGCGCCTTCGTGTTCAACGCGATCAGCGCGAGCATCGACGAACGCCCGCAGGGCATCACGTACGACACGCTCACGAACACGATCTGGACGAGCGACTACAACCTCTCCGGCGGCATCGGCTTCGTGCGTCAGTGGTCGCTCGCGGGCGTCCAGCTGACGGCGTTCCCCGTGACAAACCCGGCGGGCGTGAACTCGGAGCGGAACACGGCGCTCGCGTACGACCAGAACGACGACACGTTCTGGCTCAACGCGCACGTGGAGAACACGCTCGGGTTCGGCTTGGGAGAGCTCTGGCAGTTCGACAGGGCGGGCAACTTCCTGCAGGCGATCAACGCCACTCCCGGGCAGAACCTTCTCTACTGGGGCGGCGAGATCCGCCTGATCCCCGCGCCGGGGGCGGTCGCGCTCCTCGGACTCGCGAGTGTTGTCGGCGCGCGTCGGCGCCGGGCCTGAGACAACAATGCGGCGCTGATGACGCCTCCGAGATTATCCAAGGCCGCCTGGTCGGCCGGCATCGTGATCGCCGCGGGGACCGTCGCTTTGGCCGCATGGTTTGTCCGGACGCATGACGCAACGGCGAGCGCGCTCTTCGTGGTCGCGCTCGCCGTTGCGCTTTTCTTCGCGACCGCTCCGGTGGCGTTCAGCGTCATCACGCGGGCGCGATCGCGGGGGCCGCGCTCGCGTGGGCCGAATCGTGTCGTCGTGCGCGATCAGAATGAGCCCCGAAGTTCGGAAGATGGACGGGTCGATGCGTAAACTTGGGTGTTCACAATCAAGTGGACGCGCAACGCCACGGAGGGCGATATGACCCAGGCAACCCTCGCACGATCCAACACCAGCCACAGGAACCAAGCCGCGGCCATGAGCAGCAAGAAGTCACCCGCCCGCGTGACCGCCGAGACGATGGCGGCCAAGCAGCGCGACATCAGCGTCTCCGAGTTCTTCGCGAAGAATCGCCACCTCCTCGGCTTCGACAACCCGCGCAAGGCCCTCCTCACGACGGTGAAGGAGGCGGTGGACAACAGCCTCGACGCGTGCGAAGAGGCGGGCATCCTGCCCGAGATCGTGGTGGTGATCGAGGACCTGCAGCCCGACCGCCCGGCGAGCGCCAAGAGCAGCCGCTACCGCATCAGCGTGGTGGACAACGGGCCCGGCATCGTCCGCAAGCAGGTCGAGAACGTCTTCGGGCGACTCCTCTTCGGGAGCAAGTTCCATCGCCTCAAGATGAGCCGCGGCCAGCAGGGCATCGGCATCTCCGCGGCGGGCATGTACGGCCTGATCACCACGGGCAAGCCCATGATGATCCAGACGAGGCCGAACGCGCACAAACCGGCGCACCACATCGAGCTGGCGATGAACACGAAGACGAACCGCGCTGAGGTCACGGTCGATGAAGAGACCGACGACTTCCCGCTCCGGCGTCTGCGGGAGATCATTCCCGAAACGCGGGAGCTCGCGGCGAAGGGTGAGTTCCTTTCCAACAAGGACTTCCCGACGGGCACGAGCGTTTCGATCGAACTCGAAGGCAAGTACCAGCGCGGGCGCGGCAGCGTCGATGAGTTCCTCGAGCTGACGGCGATCGCGAACCCGCACGCGAAGATCACGTTCGTGCGGCCCACGCGCGTCGTCGAGGAAGAGGAAGACGTGCCGCTCCTGAAGGGCAAGAAGGGCGGACCCGCGAAGGACGCGGGAAGCGGGGGGGCGGGAGAGGGAGAGACGCGAGCGCCAGGCGCCCAGGCGCCGGCCCCCAGCGCCCTCGCGGTGACGGAAGACCTCGGTGCGCTCGTCATCTTTCCCCGCGCCGTGAGCGAGCTTCCGCCGGAGACAAAGGAGATCCAGCCGCACCCCAAGGGCATCGAGCTCGGCACGCTGCTGCAGATGCTCAAGGATTATCAGGAGAGCGATGGCGGCACGCTCTACAACTTCCTGCAGGAGAAGTTCAGCCGCGTAAGCCCGCAGACCGCGGCGGAATTCTGCAAGGCCATCGGCGTCTCGTCGCGCGTGAAGGTCGCGGACATCGAGCCGCCGCAGGCCGAGGCGCTGTACAAGGCCTTCCAGGAGGCCAGGCTCGCGCCGCCGCCGACCGACTGCCTCGCGCCGATCGGGGTGCAGCAGCTCCTGAAGGGAATGTTCAAGGGCGTGCGCGCGGAGTTCTACGCCGCGAGCAGCCGCGAGCCGGAGGTCTACCGGGGCCGGCCGTTCCAGATCGAGGCCGCGATCGCCTTCGGCGGCGAGCTGGGGGCGGACGAGACGGCGCGCGTGATCCGCTTCGCCAACCGCGTGCCCCTGCTCTTCCAGCAGAGCGCGTGCAGCAGCTTCAAGAGCGTGACGGAGACGAACTGGCGCAACTACGACCTCCAGCACCCGCGGGGCGGCCTGCCCATCGGCCCGCTGGTGATCATGATCCACATGGCCAGTGTGTGGGTGCCGTTCACCAGCGAGAGCAAGGAGGCGATCGCGGACTACGACGAGATCCGCAAGGAGATGAAGCTCGCGCTGATGGAGTGCGGGCGCAAGCTCGGCACGTACCTGCGCAAGCGCGCCAAGATGCGCCGCGAGAGCGAGCGGCGCGACGTCTTCGAGCGCTACATCGGGGAGATCGCGCAGGCGGTGAACGCGATCACCGGCGAGGACGCGAAGAAGCTGTACGAGGCGCTCCTGACGCAGGCGAAGAAGCGCACGGCGATCGCCGATCAGCAGCTCGACGACGAGGGCAGGCGGGTCAGGGAGGAGGACCCCGCGGACCAGGACGGGGTGCTGATTGTCGAGGGGATTGAGCGAACAAGCGAACGAGCGAACGAGGGTGAAGATACAACGCCAGGAACGAAGCTGAGCAAGGCCGAGGCGGCGCGGCTGAAGGTCGCGTCGATGGCGAACGACGAGCCGTCCCTCCTCGACGTCAAGCCCGTGAAGCGTGGCGAAGGGAAGGCGGCGAAGAAACCTACCTCGCCGCGCCGGTCGCGAGAGAAGACCGAGGAGCCGAAGCCGTCCAAGCACGAGAAGCAAGAGCCCGCGATGGCAGCCGGGAAGAAGCCCAAGCCGAAGATGCGGCTCGTGAACGGCAAGCTCGTGCCGGTGGACGAGGGGCCGGGGCTCTTCTGAGCTCGCCTGATCTCGCGAACCGGGTCCAGCGTGTGAAGCCCACGTGAATCACGCGTCCTTGCGGTTGACCTCCGCGCCGCTGCCTGTATGGTGTCGGCATGGCGATCGACTTTGCCGCGTTGCGGTTCAACTCCGTCCTCGGCCGCGCCGCGCGCCTGCCGCTCCGGCTCATCCCGGGCGGGGCGACGATGCGCGTCCTGCAGGGGCCGCTCAAGGGCGCGAAGTGGATCGCCGGCTCGCACACGCACGGCTGCTGGCTGGGCAGTTACGAGCTCGACAAGCAGCGCCTCTTCGCGGAGCACGTCCGTCAGGGCGACGCCGTTTGGGACATCGGCGCCAACGTCGGCTTCTACACGCTCTTGGCCTCGCGCCTGGTCGGGCCGACGGGACGCGTGATCGCCTTCGAGCCCTCGCCCCGCAATCTTCATTACCTGCGCGAGCACGTCGCCCGGAACCGGCTGCCCAACGTGACCGTCTTCGACGCGGCGGTGGGGGAGCGGCCGGGGCGGGTCGCCTTCGACGAATCGCCGGGCCCCGCGATGGGCAAAGTGGGTGCCGGCTCCATCACCGTGCCGCTCGTGAGCGTTGATGATCTCGTCGCGACCGGCAAGGCGCCGCCGCCCACGCTCCTTAAAATCGACGTCGAGGGCGCGGAGGCGATGGTGCTGCGCGGAGCCCTCGACGCGCTGCGAACATCGCCGCGTCCGAAGGTCTTTCTGGCGACGCACGGTCCGTCGGTGCACAAGGAGTGCACCGACATCCTGCGCTCCGCGGGCTACGCGCTCCTCCCGCTGTCGGGGCCGGACGTTGAGAACGCCGACGAACTCCTCGCGGCGTGACTACCGGTTGCCCGCGTTGTCCTCGCCGTCTCCCGCGCCGGGCGGCTCGGCGGACTCGCCGTCCACCAGACCCAGTGTCGGGTCCGGCGATGAAATCATGCCGAGGTCTTCCTCGCCCGTGATGTCGTCCTTCGGCGCGGAGGCGAAGTCCTCGAGGTCCTTTCGGAGCTGCGCCGCGGCGGACGCGAGCGACTCGGAATCGAGCTTGAGATCGATGTGCTTCGCCTCGGTCGTCTCGGCGTCGACGTCGAACTCCTCGGGCCTGTCCGCGAGGAAGAACTTCACGCGGAGCCGCGTCTGGCCGGGTGTTGCTTTGACGATCTGGAAGTTGAGCCCCGGCCCGAGCAGGTCGATCTCCGCCTCCCCCGCGTCGCCGCCCCGGGACACAGCTTCGAGCCATTCCGCGAGCGCGTGGAGCTCGTGCGTCGCCAGCATGGGCGACGTCTCCTCCCACTCGACGTCGTCCGTCGCGACACGGAAGCTCACGGTGGCGATTTCGTCGTCACCGTGGCCGTCGTGCACCTCGGGGAGCCGGTCCTGGATGATGGCAAGCTCGAACTCCTTGCCGTCGTCGCTCTTGAGAAGCATTGGCATGCCGGGACGTTCGGCGGGCCCTTGAAAACCGCGGCGAAAGCGTGTGAAGCGGGGCTCAGGGCCGGTATTCGACCTACGATTCCGGGCAGCAACGGAGTGCTTTCTTTGACAGCGACAAGCCGGGCGATCCCGCCCGTCGGGCGCGGCGCCGAGGCCGCGAACGCGGGGGTCGACCAGAACGTCATCAAGCCCTACCTCGACGCGCACCCCGCGCCGCTGCTCTTCGTGACGGTGAGCGGGGCGCACCTGTACGGCTTCGCCTCGGCGGACTCGGACTACGACCTCCGCGGGTGCCACGTCACGCCCGTGCGGCGGCTCGTGGGCCTGAGCCCGCCGGACGAAACGCACCAGGTGATGGACAAGGCGGCGCCGATCGAGGTCGATCTGGTGACGCACGACGTCCGCAAGTTCTTTTCGCTCCTGCTCAAGAACAACGGCTACGTGCTCGAGCAGGTCTGCTCACCCCTCATCGTGCACCGCACGCCCGAATTTGAGGAACTCCGCTCCCTGGCCGACCGGTGCGTCACGAAGAATCACAAGCACCACTTCCTGCGGTTCAGCATGAACCAGTGGGAGATGGTGGTGAAGGGCGGCAGGCCGACGGTGAAGGGGCTGCTCTACACGTACCGCGTGCTCCTGTCCGGCATCCGGCTGATGCGCACGGGGCGCGTGGAGTCGAACCTCCGCACGCTGAACGAGGACTTCCGCCTCGCCTACATCGACGACCTGATCGCCCGCAAGACGGCGGGCATGGAGAAGGACGTGCTCTCGGGAGAGGACCTTGCTCTGCACGAGCGCGAATTCACGCGCTTGTGCGACGAACTGGAAAGCGCGCGTGCGGCGTCCTCGCTCCCCGAGGCGCCGGACTGCCGCGCCGAGCTCGACGATCTTCTCGTCCGCATCCGAATGAAGCACCTTCAGTAGACAGGACCCACCAGATGGCGAAGAAAAGCACCACCACCGCAAGCGCCGCGCTCAAGGAGCGCGACAAAAAAACCCTCGGCAAGCTCGTCAACCTCGCGGACGATGTCGCGAAAAGAGCCCTCTCCGGGCGCGAGCCCAAGCTCGAGATCCCCATGCGCACCAAGAGCAACACGCTCTGGAACAAGAAGCGCGGCATCCTCGAAATGGGCGACGGCACCGCCGAGCGAGAGCTCTTCAACCTGAACCAGGCCAAGCAGTTCATGCAGACGATGCTGCACGCGAGCAACATCAAGGAGCTGATCGAGTCGAACAAGTCCTCGAGCCTCCGCTCGCTCTTCTACGCCGCGAAGCACACCGTCTCGGGCACGAAGGAAAACACCTTCGACACCCAGGACGAGAGCGACCCGATCCTCGAGGACCTCGAGGTCTCGCTGGGGGCGCTGCGCGAGGAGCTCCATATATTCGCCGACAACCGCGGCACGCTCGTCGGCAACATCACGATCATCGACAAGGGCGACGAGATCAACGCCCGGCGCATGGGCTCGGGCGGCTACGGCATCCCCTCGATCGTCGAGCCGGACGTGATCCAGTTCGGCAAGTGCGAGGCGAAGTTCGTGCTGCACGTCGAGAAGGGCACGGTCTGGAACCGCTTCAACGAGGACCGCTTCTGGGAGAAGAACAACTGCATCCTCACGCACGGCGGCGGCCAGCCGCCCCGCGGCGTGCGTCGGCTGCTCCAGCGCTTCAACCAGGAGCTCAAGCTCCCGATCATCTGCGTCCTGGACTGCGACCCCTGGGGGCACTACATCTACAGCGTGATCAAGCAAGGCTCGATCTCGCTGGCCTTCGAGTCGTCGCGCCTGGCGATCCCGGACGCCAAGTTCCTCGGCATCCGCACGCGCGACTTCACCGACTTCAAGCTCCCGGAGGCCGTCAAGATCGATCTCTCCGACAACGACATCAAGCGCGCCAAGGAGATCGCCGCCTACCCCTGGTTCGCCGACCACAAGGGCTGGCAGCGGGAGATCGACGCCCTCCTCAAGAGCGGCTTCAAGATGGAAGTCGAGGCGATGGTGAAGCGCGGCATCTCCTTCGTGACCGAGGAGTACGTGCCGCAGAAGATCAAGAAGAAGGACTGGCTGGAGTAGACGGCATGACCAGCGGCACGATCGCCGACACGATCGAGCGGTACAAAGCGCAGGCGGACGAGCTCCCGGCGTGGTCCGCCGGGATGTCCGCCGCGCAGCTCACGGCGCCGCCGTCTGTCGGCGCGGGCGAATGGACGATGCACCAGATGATCGTCCACGTCGTCGAGAGCGACCTCATCGCCTCGCACCGCATGAAGCGCATCGCCGCGGAAGAGTCGCCGCTCCTGATCTCGTACGACGAGACGGCGTTCGTCCGGGCGCTCGACTACCACGCGCTCGAGCTCGCGGCGGCGTGCGAGCTCTTCCGCATGAACCGGCTCGTCACGGCGGAGGTCCTGAAGCGGCTGCCGGAGGAGGCTTTCGCCCGCCACGGCATCCACAACCAGCAGGGCAAGGTCACGCTGCTCCATGTGGTGAGGTCGTACATCGCGCACGTGGATCATCACCGGTCGTTCGCCGATAAAAAGAGGGCCGCGATGGGTCTCCCGCCCGTCCGCCGCCCGTAGCCGACGGCTTCATCGAAGCTTCATGCGCCCGCCGCGACACCTACGATCCCGGTTTCGCAAACTCCCATACAAAGGCCGATCAGAGACATGTTCCAAGCGACCCTGCCCGAAGCCGACCTGTTCAGCGCCCCCCTCCCGCCCCGCGAGGGCGACCGGGTGATCCAGTTCCGCGAGGCGCTCCGCGAAGCCATGAGCGAGGAGATGCGGCGCGACGAGCGCATCTTCTTGATGGGCGAGGAGGTCGCCCAGTACAACGGCGCGTACAAGGTGAGCCAGGGGATGCTCGACGAGTTCGGCCCCAAGCGCATCATCGACGCGCCGATCTCCGAGAACGGCTTCGCCGGCCTCGCCGTCGGCGCAGCGATGTACGGCCTGCGCCCGATCATCGAGTTCATGTCCTGGTCTTTCAGCCTCGTCGCGGCGGACCAGATCCTCAACAACGTCCCGAAGATGCTCTACATGAGCGGCGGGCAGTGGGGGTGCCCGATCGTCTTCCGCGGCAACGACGGCGCCGGCGGGCAGCTCGGCAGCACGCACAGCTGGTGCGTCGAGGGGCTCTACAGCAACGTCCCCGGGATGAAGATCGTGATCCCGAGCAACGCCTACGACGCGAAGGGGCTGCTCAAGACCGCGCTGCGCGAGGCGGACCCGGTCTTCTTCCTCGAGAGCGAGCGCATGCTCGGCGACAAGGCCCACGTGCCGCCGGAGGAGTACTACATCCCCTTCGGCGAGGCGCGCCTCGCGCGCGAGGGCGAGCACTGCACCCTCGTCTCCTTCGGCCGCCCGGTCAACTTCTGCCTCGAGGCGGCGGCCGAACTCGAGAACGACGGCATCACGGTCGACGTGCTCGACATGCGCACGATCCGCCCGCTGGACATCGACGCGATCATCCGCAGCATCAAGAAGACCGGTCGCGTCGTCGTGGTCGATCAGTGCTGGCCCTTCGCGAGCGTCGCGAGCGAGGTCGTGACGCAGGTCTGCGAGCGCTGCTTCGACTGGCTCGATCACCCGCCCGTGCGCGTCAACACCGAGGACGTCCCGACGCCGTACGCGAAGAACCTCGAGTACGCCTACCTGCCGAACAAGGACCGCATTATCGCGGCGGTCAAGAACATCGTGGGGTAACACGTCCGGGACTGATCAAAGCCTCGGCGATTCGACAAGCCGCACTGGAACACCATCATGCCGATTCCGATCACAATGCCGCGCCTTTCCGACACGATGCAGCAGGGAACGATCGTGAAGTGGAACGTGAAGGAAGGCCAGAAGGTCAAGAGTGGCGACGTCATCGCCGACATCGAGACCGACAAGGCCACGATGGAGCTCCAGTCGTTCGACGACGGCGTGGTCGCGTCGATCGCCGTGGCCGAGGGCCAGACCGTGCCCGTCGGCACGGTGATGCTGGTCCTCGCCGGCGCCGGCGAGGACGCCGCGGCGATCAAAACGACCGCCGGCGGCGCGGCGGCCGCTCCCGCCCCCCGCGCGGCGAGCGCCGGCCAACAGCAAACCGGGCAGCCCCCGGCGCGTCAAGCGCCCGGACGCGGCGCGACAGCCGTCGCCGAACCGCCGCGAGACGGTCACGGCGCGAACGGCTCGGGGCGCGTCTTCGCCTCCCCGCTCGCGCGCAAGATCGCGGAAGAATCGGGCGTTGACCTGGGCGCGATCCAGGGCTCCGGTCCGGGCGGCCGAATCGTCCGCCGGGACGTCGAGGAAGTGCTCGCTTCGGGTGCGCCGCAACCGGGCGGTCGTCCGCAGGCGCAGATGAGCGCTCCCGCCCGTGCGGCGTCGCCCGCTCCGGCGCCGAGAACGGCGCCAACGGCGCAGACGCGGACGGCCCCGGTCGAGGCCCGCGGCACGCGCATGATCCCCGTCTCGAACATGCGCCGCGTCATCGCGCAGCGCCTGAGCGAGAGCAAGAGCACGATTCCGCACTACCAGGTCACGGTGGATGTCGAGATGAGCGCGCTCATGGCTCTCCGCGCCCAGCTCAACGACCAGCTCGCGCCGCAGGGCGTCAAGCTCAGCGTCAACGACTTCCTCGTCCGCGCGTGCGCCCTCGCGATGCACGAGCACCCGTTCGTCAACGCCCGCTGGGTGACGCAGCAGGGCAAGCACGGCGCGGTCGAGAACTTCATCGAGCAGATCGGCGACGTCAACATCGGCGTCGCAATCGCGCTGCCGGTCAACGAGGACGGTACAGGCGGCGGCCTCGTCGTCGCGACGCTCCGCAACGCCGACCAGATGGGCCTCCGCCAGATCTCCGCTCAATCGAAGGCTCTCGCCGAGAAGGCCCGCACCAAGGGCCTCGCCCCCAACGAGATGGACGGCGCGACGTTCACGATCTCCAACCTCGGCATGCTCGGCGTCGCCCACTTTAACGCCATCATCAACCCGCCCAACGTCGCGATCCTGGCCGTCGGCGCTGCGATCGAGAAGCCGGTCGTGCGCGACGGCCGCGTCGAGCCCGGCCTCGTCATGAGCATGACAATGAGCAGCGACCACCGCGTGGTGGACGGGGCGATGGCGGCGCAGTACCTCGCGACCGTCAGGAACTCCCTCGAGAAGCCCGCGACGTTGCTGGTGTGATGCGAGTACTGGGGGATCGGTGCCGGAGGACTGGGTCGTTGCCGACGAAGAGTGCGTGACGCTGCGCGATGGAATCGCGTCGGTGCGGTTTCACTCTCGTGAGCCGAACGAGACTTCGTCTCTGCTGCACGGGTTCGACATCACATACGAGTGTGACGATCTGAAGGCGACGTGGCATCTTCGTCACTTTGATCCTCGGCGCACCACGCTCGCTGAGGAGATAGATGCTTGGCTTACCGCAGGGCGGTAACTGCACACTTGGACGAATGCCGATAGTTTCGACATCATCGTCGAGTGCCACGCCGACGGTTCTGGCCATTACACGGTCAAACTGAAGCGTCCATACGAGACGCAGTGGTTCGCGTCCGCAAGCATCGGTCTTGACCACCAGACACTCCGACGCTTGATCCCGCTCCTTCGCCGCTTTCTCGGCGAACGAGGCGAGGGGCCACTCCCAGCGACCTAATGCGACTTCGCATCCGCGTCGCTAGAGCCCCAGCTCTTTCATGAACGTCCGCCACGCGTACCACGCGATGCCGACGACCACGGCCGCGGCGCCGATGATGAAGAGGGCGATGCCGATCGCCCGCAGGTCGAGCACAACGCCGGTCACCGCGTCGATCAGCCGCGTCCCAAGCGGCAGGGGCCGAGCCCTCGTCGGCTTCTCCGGCTCGTAGAACTGCCCGCACTCTGGGCAGACGCCGCGCGCCGGCAACCCGCGGAGGTCGTACCAGCAGACCGGGCACCGCATCGGCGCGTACTCGTCCACGCACACCTGTTCGACCTGGGGTCTACCCCGGTTGCGGCCTTCCGGCTGCGGCAACAATCGCTCATGCCGGAGGCGATTGATAGCCGCGTCATCACCGCGACGACCGCCGAGCACATTGCCGCCGCCGCGGCCCTTTTCCGCGAGTACGCCGCCTCGCTCCCCTTCCCGCTCGACTACCAGGGCTTCGAGGCCGAGCTCGCCGCCCTTCCCGGCAAGTACGCGCCCCCCGGCGGGTGCATCGTGCTCGCGCTGGACGGCGGCGAATATGTCGGTTGCGGCGCAATCCGTCCGCTCGACCCTTCCGGCCGCTTCGACGGCGAGCCGTCGCCGGCCTGCGAAATGAAGCGGATGTACATCCGCCCGTCTGCCCGCGGCAAGCGTCTCGGCCGCGCGATCGCTGAAGCGCTGCTCGCGCACGCCCGCGCCGCCGGCTACCGCCTCATGAAGCTCGACACCGAGGAGGACTTCATCGAGGCGATGCGACTGTACGAGTCGCTGGGATTCACCCGCACGCGTCGCTACAACAACGACCCGATGCCGTGCACGGTCTGGATGTCGAAGGAACTTTGAGGAACACGGGTAGATGGGTTCGCCACAGAGGCACAGAGACACGGAGAAGAGAAAGACGGAATCGCGGTTGACGCGCGGAAGCAGCGGTCATGCCGGCGCTTTCTGTCCTTCTCTTCCAACCAGTTCAATCTCTTCTCTGTGCCTCTGTGTCTCTGTGGTAACTCTGTCCTACCCGTGACCTGAGCTTCTCGGCCACAGCGGGTCATTCACCGCGCCCGCGTTGAGCCCGAAGACCCGCCACAGCCCCCGGCACACGCCGTACGCGATTAACAGCGCCACGAACACATCCGTCGCGTAGTGCGCCCCGACCAGCAAGCGTGTCAGCCCCGTCCCGCACGCCGCGAGCAGCAGGGGGGCTCTGAGCACCGGGAAGAACCACCCGAGCATGATCGCCCCGCCGAATGCGACAGCCGCGTGGCTGCTCGCGAGGCCCAGACCGTTCGTCACCGGCTCGAACCAATCGAAGCGGTACGAGCCGTCGCCCGCCGGGCGCGCACGTCGGACAACCACTTTTACCAGCTCCGCGCCCGCGCCCGAGAGCCCCGCGGCCAGCAACACCATCGCCCCGCGGTGGATCCAGCCGGCGTGTCCGCGCGTCCGGCACCGGTCGTGCAGGGCGAGACAGATGCCGACGAACAACCACACCGGCGCGTACCCGAGCTGGCGTAGCGCCTGCCACCAGTCCCTGCGCGGCAGGTGCTCCTTCTGCGGGTCGATGTTCAGCGCGTGCCACAGCCGCGCGTCGAGGAGGCTCATCGCGACGAGCACGAGGAGCACCAAGCCCCAGCGCACCAGACGACGCCGCCGCGCAATGCCACGCTCCAGCGGCGACACGTACGTCATCCGCGTCACGGTGCGCCCCCGCTCGAACTCTGGGGCGCCGGTGCATTCACCTCACGCGGCAACAACGGCGCGGCGGGCGGCCCTTCGCCACCCGGGTAGTCATCGAGCCCCCCCGGCGGGAAGCCCTTGAACCCATCGCAGAGGAACGCGGGCCGGTTGCGCTTGTGGTCGCCGTCGAGCCTGCCGAACCGCTCGATGCGCTCGAAGACCTGCTTCCAATGGAAGTCGTCGAGCCCGACGACGACGGCCGGACGGCCGAGGAGTTGGTCCTGCATCCCGCGCAGGTTCGTCTCCGGCCAGAAGTCCCACGGCGTCCTCCGTCCGCCCGGGGTGAGGTTCCCCGCGCAATACACCGGCCGGGACCGATCGCCGTAGTACCAAAGCTGGGCCGCGCGTCCGTAGTGGTTCGACATCATGAATGGCTCGAGAACCGACTTCTCGCGCATCTCGGCCATCAATCTTGCAGCGTGCGCGCCCATCACGTCGGCGTCCGTTACCCGCCCGACCGGGATCACCGACACCCCGGGCACCTGCGCCAGCAGGTCGAGCCGCAGCATCAGCACGCCGACAAGCACGCCGATGATCTTCGCGCTGCTCCACGCGAAGAGCGCCAACCGCCGCCGCGGCGACCGCCGGAACGGCTCTGTGCTCTCCGCGATCGTCCACCCGGCGAGCGGGCAGAGCGTGACGCCCGCCGCCACGGACCAGTTGCCCTCCGGCTCGGCGACAAAGCTCACGATCAGATAAAACAACAACACCGGCGCGGAGAGCGCGATAAAGAGCGACTTGGGCATCCACACCTGCCGCCCGGCGCCGCCGCGCGTCCGCAGCGCACGCACGCCCGCGCTCAGGCCCAAGAGCATCACCGGCCCGAGCAGCCCGACGAGCATCCCGATGTACGCGAGCGTCCACATGGGGTTGTACCGGTACCCCCTGCCCGCGCCCTGCTTCACCTCCATATCGCCCCCGGCGACGCCGAGATGCCCCAGCAGGTGCGCGATCGTCGGCCAGCCGTGCTGGTGGTTCCAGATCACGATCGGCAGCGTGCAGACAACCGCGGCGACAACGCCCGCGACGGCATGCGGAAGGGGGGGTCTTACCTCCCGCCGCCACGCGACGAGCCACACCAGCAGCCCCGGCACGAAGAGGAGCATCGTGTACTTGAAGAGCGTGCCGACGCCGATCGCGACACCCAGCGCGACGATCCACCCGGACTTTCCCAGCACGAACGCCCGCACCGCCGCCCACGCCGCGAGCGCCCAGCACGCGATCAGCGGTCCGTCGATCGTCATCATGATGCCGAGCGACAGGTAGGAGGGCACGACGCAGAACGCGACGGCGCCTAACCACGCCGCCCGCCGGTCCCGCGTTGCGTCGTACGCCGCGCCCGCGACGGCGATCGTGCCGATCGCCGATGCGACCGCCGCCGGGAGGCGTACGGCCCACTCCGCGTCGCCCAGCAGCCGCGTGCCCGCGGCGATGGCCCACGCGACGCCCGGGCCCTTGGTGTAGTAACTCCAGTCGAGCATCCGCGACCAGACCCAGTACTGCGCCTCGTCCTCGATCAGCGTGTACGGGCAGAACCAGCGGAGGTAGATGACTCGTAGCGCCAGCAGAACAAGCGAGAGTGCGACGGCCGGCGCGATCGCGCGCAGGGTCGCCGCCAGCGACGCGTGCCGGTCGCCGTCTGTCAAACCCGCCGCGTCACGCATGCGCGAGGCTAGCGCGTGCGGCGTGCGATGGACATCGGTCGTCGTGCCCGTGGTGTCGCCGTGGAGTCAGACCCGCGTTTCGAGCAACTCCAATGGTCTCGCACGGTCTGTTTTACATAACCTATCTTATAAGACCTTGCCTACCAAGGACTTGCAGACTTGCCCGCGGAGTGAGAGCTGCCGTTTGGATGCCGGCACCCGTGACGTGCACCGTACCAAACGACAACGCCGGAGGCACATCGTACCGTGACGCAGATGCACCCCCTCGTCCTCGACGGCGCCCCGCTCTCTACCAATGACGTCACGCACGTCGCCCGCGCCGGCCGCCCAGTGCAGCTTGGCGGCGAGGCCCACCTGCGCATCGCCGCGGCGCGCGCGGGGGTCGAAGCGTGCCTCAACGACGGCCTCGCCCACTACGGCATCAACACAGGCTTCGGCTCCCTCTCACGCGAGCGCATCCCCGCGGATTCCCTGCGCGAGCTCCAGGTCAACCTCATCCGCTCGCACGCGGCGGGCGTCGGGACCCCCCTGCCGGACGACGTCGTCCGCGGCATGATGCTCCTCCTCGCTGCATCGCTCTCGCGCGGTCTATCGGGTGCGCGGCCGGAGGTGGTTGAACTCCTCCTCGGTATGCTCAACGCCGGCGTGACGCCGGTCGTTCCGAGCCTGGGGTCGGTCGGCGCGTCCGGTGACCTCGCCCCCCTCGCCGCCATCGGCATGGCGATGATCGGCGAGGGCACGGTGACGATCACCGGCAAGACCATTCCCGCCGCGGAGGGTCTTCGTAGCAAGGGCCTCACGCCGATCGGGCTCGAGGCGAAGGAAGGCCTCGCGATCATCAACGGCACGCACCTCATGGCCGCGCGCGGCGCGCTCCTCGCGCACGACTGCGATCGCCTGACCGACGCCGCCGTTGCCGCGTGCGCAATGTCCATCGATGCGGCCCGGGCCTCCCACGCGTTCCTCGACCCCCGCGTCCACGATGCCCGCCGCCAGCCGGGCCAGGCCGATGTCGCCCGGCGCCTGCGCGATGCCCTCGCGGGCAGCCAGATCGTCGAGAGCCACCGCGAGAACGACCCACGCGTGCAGGACCCGTACTGCCTCCGCTGCGCCCCGCAAGTCCTCGGCGCTTCCGTAGACCTGCTGCGTTATGTAAAGCAGACCATCGCCAACGAACTCGGAGCTGTCACCGACAACCCGCTCGTCTTCGCGGGCCCGAAGGTCGTCGAGATTGTCTCCGCCGGCAACTTCCACGGCATGCCCCTGGCCGTCGCCCTCGACAGCGCCGCGATCGCCCTCGCCCACGTTGCCGGCATCAGCGAGCGACGCACCTTCTGGCTCCTCTCCGCCTTCGACCCCGAGAGCCACCTGCCCGCGTATCTCGCGAAGGGCCCGGGGCTCTCGTCGGGGCTCATGATCGCCCAGTATCTCGCCGCGGCGTGCTGCAACGAGATCATCACGCTCGCCACGCCCGCGAGCGTGAGCAACATCGTCACCAGCGCCGGCATCGAGGATTACAACAGCTTCGGCCCGCGCAGCGCCGCGAAGGCGGCGAGATCGCTCGACCTCGCGGCCTACGTCGTCGCCGTCGAAATCATGTGCGCCGCCGAGGGGCTCGAGTATCACCGGCCGTTGCGCAGCGGCGCGCACGTCGAGCGCTGGCACGCCGCCGTCCGCGCCGTTACCCCCCCGCTGCAGCACGACCGCCCGCCGGGTCCGGACATCGAGCGTCTCGCGGCGGCGGTGCTCGCGGGCGCGTTCTCGGCGCAATGAAAAACCCGACCGAGTGGGCCGGGTTGGGTCGTTCGTCCCGCGCGACACCGATTACTTCGACGTCTTCTTGATCAGGAGCTTCGCGCTCATGCGGCTCTTGCGGCGTGCCGCCTGGTTCTTGTGGATCACGCCGTTCTGCGCCGTCCGATCGATGATCTTCTGGCACTTGGCGAACTCCTCGGCCGCTTTGGCTGGCGTGCCGTGCAGGAGCGCCTCGTTGAACTCCTTGATCGCATCGCGCATCGCGCGCAGCCGCCAGCGGTTGCGGGCGCGGCGGGTTTCGTTCTGTCGGACGGCCTTCTGTGCGGTGCGGGAGTGAGCCATGAATTCCTCAGGACCATTCGCCCAACCGTGCGACCTTCGCCCGGCGATGGGCCGAAATAGTTGACCCGCTCCCCCGAAGAATCAAGTCGTGAAACGACTCTCTTCCGCCAGGCTTGCCCCGACGCCCAAGGACCCCTAACCTCTCGCTGACGCCGGAGCGATCCGGCGACGAGCGGGTGTAGCTCAATTGGATAGAGCACCTGACTACGGATCAGGAGGTTCAAGGTTCGACTCCTTGCACCCGTGTTCGCGGCCCGGCTTCCCGGGCCGTTTCGCTTTTTGAAGCCTTCCGCCGCGTGATCCGAGGCACCGCCGCGCCGTGGGCCGCGGGCGCGCCTGCCTCCCCCGCCGGCACGAGGCTCACCGCCGCGCCCGCGTCGCGCAGCCGCTTCGTGGTCGCCCGGACGGCGAGATCGCCGACGTCGCACGCGATCCAGCGCCGCCCGAGCGCGTGGGCCACCACCGGCGTCGTGCCGCTGCCGCAGAAGAAGTCGGCCACCAGCCCGCCGGGCGGGCTCGACCACGCGATGATCCGCCGCAGCAGCGACTCGGGCTTCTGCGTGACGTACTCCACCGCCAGTTCGCGCTTGCCCGCGAACCGCAGCGGCCGCACCTCCTCATCGTCCCAGATCGTGTCCACGGGTTGCCGACGGAAGAACGCCCCCCGCTCTTCCTCCACCCAGTACTTGACGTACACCGTGCCCGACGCGGTCCGGTGGATACGCCCCTCGCGCTCCAGGCGCGCCACGCTTTCTTCCGTGTAGTCGCCGCGGGGCGCCGTCGTGAACCAGCGTCCCGCCCGCGCGTCCCACTGCGCCCCGACCGGCGTACCGCGGCGAGATACGGGCAAGTCCCTGCGCACGGTCGGCGCGGGCCCCGGGAATGCTCCGCCCGGCGTCTTGCCGTACACGAAGATCGAGTCCGCCGTGCGGCCCAGTTGCTTCGACGCGGCCTGCCTGCCGAGGTTCGGCGCGCGCCGCCAGACGATCTCGTTGCGGAAGCAATCGGGTCCGAAGACCTCGTCCAGCAGCACGCGCAGGTACGCGTTTGCGCGCCAATCGCAGTGCACGAAGAGGAATCCGCTCGGCGCGAGGATCGCTCGCATCAGTGCCACCCGCGCCTGCATGAACGCGAGGTATTCCGCGAGCGACCCCCACCGGTCGTCGTACGCGAGGGCGTCCTCTCCCCCGACCCGCACGCCGTGGGCCACCCGCGTCGCGAACGGCGGGTCGATGTACATAAGATCAATGCACGCGCCGCAGCGCCGGGCGAGGCCCTGCATCACCCCCAGATTGTCGCCCGCGAAGAGCGTTCCCGCGGGCGGCGGCTCCGCGTCGCCGGGTGGAGCAACCTCGACCGCGCCGATCGTGCCGCGCCCTTCCCACGCGAGCACCGGTTGGTTCCTGCGACAGCGGGCCATGCAGAACATCCTAACCTACCCCGCGAAAGAACGTCGCCGCTGCGAGCGAAAGGACCGGCTTGTTCACGATCGCGCTCAGGATGCTGACCCGGGACCGGGGCAAGTACTTCGGCATCCTGATGGGCGTCACGCTGGCGTCGCTCGTGATCATCTACCAAGGCTCGATCTTCGTCGGTCTGATGTCGCGCACCTACGCCGTGATCAGCGACATGGGCGATCCGGACATCTGGGTGATGGACGAGAAGGTCTCGTTCATCGACGACACCAAACCCCTCCTCGACACGGCGCTCAACCGCGTCCGCGGCGTCGACGGCGTCGCGTGGGCGATGCCGCTGTACAAGGGCGTGCTCCGCGCCCGCATGCCCGACGGGAGCGTCCAGAACTGCAACGTCTTCGGCATCGACGACGCGACGCTCACCGGCGGGCCGCCCGCGATGGTCGAGGGCCGCGTCGAGGACCTCTGGCGCGCGGACGCCGTGATCGTGGACAAGGTCGGCGCCGAGACGCGCCTCGCGAAACCGAACCCGGCCGGCGGCCCGCCCGTCCCGCTCGCCGTCGGCGACACGCTCGAGCTCAACGACCGACGCGCCGTCGTCGTCGGCATCAGCAGCAACACCCGCAGCTTCCAGAGCCAGCCGACGGTCTACACGACCTACACCCGCGCGATGCAGTTCGCCCCGCGCGAGCGCCGCATGCTCTCGTTCGTCGTCGTCAAGGCCGGCGACGGCGCGGACATCGGCGCGCTCTGCGCCAGGATCCGCGAGCGGACCGGCCTCGCCGCGTACCCGCGCGACCGCTTCAAGTGGAAGACGGTGATGTACTTTGTCGAGAACACAGGCATCCCGATCAACTTCGGCATCGCCGTCATCCTCGGCTTCGTCATCGGCACGATCATTACCGGCTTCATGTTCTACTCGTTCACGGCCGACAACCTCCGCTACTTCGGCACGCTCAAGGCCATGGGGGCGAGCGACGGCCGCCTCACGGCGATGATTATCCTTCAGGCCTTCGTCGTCTCGTTCATCGGGTTCGGCCTCGGTTGCGGGCTCGCGGCCTTCCTCGGCACCCAGGCGGCCAAGAACTCGCCCCTGGCGTTCCGCATCGTCTGGCAGGTCCTCTTCCTGGCCGGGTGCGCAACGCTCGTGATCGGCGTCCTTTCCGCGATGCTGAGCATGATCCGCGTGATCCGCCTCGAACCCGCGGTGGTCTTCAAGTCGTGACGATCGCGCCCGAGCGGGATCAAAGACGGTCCCGCCCCCTCAACCGCATGACGCGTCCCAGCGCCGCCCAGTCCGATCGCCCGCCACCCGGTCACCCCGGCCCGGCCGCCGTGCGCTGCCGGGGCGTCACCAAGACCTACGGCCAGGGCAATAGCGCCGTCCGCGCTCTCCGGGGCGTCGACCTCGACGTGCGCACCGGCGAACTCCTGATGCTCGTCGGCCCCAGCGGTTGCGGCAAGACGACGCTCATCAGCGTCGTCGCCGGCGTCCTCGACCGCGACGGCGGCGAGTGCGAGGTCCTCGGCAGCGACTTCGCCAGGCTCTCCGCGGGCGAGCGCGCCGCTTTTCGCGCCAGGAACGTCGGCTTTGTCTTCCAGGCCTTCAACCTCATCCCGACGCTCACTATCGCGGAGAACGTCGCCGTCCCCCTCCTCATCGCCGGCAGGCCGCGCCGCCAGTCGCTCGACGCCGCCAAGGAAATGCTCGCGAGGGTCGGGCTCGGCGACCGGGTGAACGACGAGCCCCGCCGGCTCTCGGGCGGTCAGCAGCAGCGCGTCGCGATCTCCCGCGCGCTCGTTCACGCCCCGCGGCTGATCGTCTGCGACGAGCCCACGAGCGCCCTCGACCACGCGACTGGTCAGCGCGTGATGGAACTCCTCCGCTCCGTCGCGGCCCGGGGTGACCTCTCCCTCGTTGTCGTCACCCACGATCAGCGCATCTTCGAATTCGCCGACCGCATCGCCGAAATGGACGACGGCCACATCGTGCGCGTCGTGGACGGCGAAGGCCGCGCCACCGCCGCGCATAGCGCCGAGGGAGGCAAGTAGCCGTGTGGAAGAGCCTCGTCATCCCCCTGCTCGCCGTCATCGGGATCATCGTCGCCGCCCGCGTCGTTGTCCAGGGCTCGATCCCGCCGAACCCCTCACCCCCGGTCATCGAGCCCGCTCGCCCTCCGTACGGCTCCTTTGTGGCGGGCTCGGGCCTCGTCGAAGCGGCGAGCGAGAACATCGCCGTCGGCGCCCCGGTTGGCGCGATCGTCACGAAGCTGCACGCCGCCGTCGGGAGCGACGTCGACGCCGGCGACCCCCTCTTCCAGCTCGACACGCGCGAGTTGGATGCCGAGATGGCGATGCGGCGCGCCGCGCTCACCGTCGCGCAGCGGCAGCTCGCCCGCCTCGAGGCCGGCACCCGCCCCGAGGAGCTCCCGCCCGCCCGCGCACGGCTCGTCGCCGCCGAGGCGGCGGTCTCCGCCGCCCGCGTTCAGTTCGCAGATGCGCAGGCGCAGCTCGAGCGCGCCCGGACGCTCGGCCACGGCGCCATGAGCGGCGAAGAGATGACGCGGCGCGAATTCGCGGCCCAGAATCTCGCCGCGGCGGTGGAGCAGGCCCTCGCCCGCGAGGGCGAGGCCCGGGCACAACTCGCGCTCCTCGAAGCGGGCGCGTGGGGCATGGACATCGACATCGCCCGCTCGCACGTCCGGCAGGCGCAGGCCGCGATCGAGGCCATCGAGATCGAGATCGACCGCCGCACCGTCCGCTCGCCCGTCAAGGGCCGCGTGCTGCAGCGCAACATCCGCGAGGGCGAGTTCGCGCCGGCGGGAGCCCTCGCGACGCCCCTCATGCTTGTCGGCTCGGTCTCGCCGCTGCACGTGCGCGTGGACGTGGACGAGTACGAGGCGTGGCGCGTGCGCCCGGGTGCGGAGGCCGTCGCCTTCGCGCGCGGCAACAAGGACATCTCGGCCCCGCTGGCGTTCGCGCGGGTCGAGCCGTATATCGTCCCCAAGCGCTCCCTCACCGGGGCGAGCCAAGAGCGCGTGGACACGCGAGTGCTCCAAGTGATTTACGCCTTCGACCCGAAGGGCCTGCCGCTCTACGTCGGGCAGCAGGTGGACGTGTACATCGAGGCCCCGCCCGCCGTCCGAGGCAGGGGTCAGCCCGACGCCGGCGCCGCCGGCGCGACCGAGAGGGGGACGCAGTGACGGACCGGTTAGGTGCCCACGCCCGCGCGATCGGCCTGATCGCGCTCGCGGGGCTGTGCGGCTGCAGGGCGGTCGGCCCGGACTACACGCCGCCGAAGACGGACATGCCCGCGCTCTACGCGAACGAGATGCTCCCGGGCACGACGCAGGGTGCCCGCACGCCCGACGAGGCGATCGCCCGCTGGTGGACTTTGCTCGATGACCCGGCTCTCACGGTGCTTATCGAGCGCGCGCTCGCGGCGAACCACGATGTGCGTCTCGCCACCGCGCGCCTGCGGGAGGCCCGCGCCATCCTCGGAATCACCGAATCGGACCTCCTGCCGTCGGTCGATGCCTCCGGGAGCGCCTCACGCTCGCAGTTCAGCGACCGAACCAACCAGGGTTTCGGCCCCACCGGCGAGCAGAACTTCTTCCGCGTCGGACTCGACGCCTCGTGGGAGATCGACGTCTTCGGCGGCGTCCGCAGGAGCGTCGAGGCCGCCGGCGCGGACGCGGAGGCCGCCGCGGAGAACCGCGCCGCGGTGTGGGTGAGCCTCGCCGCGGAGGTCGCGCTCAATTACATCGAGCTGCGCTCGGCCCAGCAGCGCATCGCCGTCACGGACAAGAACATCCACGCGCAGGGCGAGACGCTCGACCTCACGCGGTCGCGAGCGAGCGCGGGGCTCGCCGCGGAGCTCGAGGTCGCGCAGGCGCAGTCCCAGCTCGCGCTCCGCCGCGCGCAGCGCCCGCCGCTGGTGATCGCCGAGCGCGCCGCGGCCCACCGCCTCGGCGTGCTGCTGGGCGTGCACCCCGAGTCGGTGCTCGAGGAGCTTTCGCGGCCCGCGCCCCTCCCCGCCAGCACGGCCGACATCGCCATCGGGATCCCCAGCGACCTGCTGCGCCGCCGGCCAGACATCCGCGCCGCCGAGCGCCGCATCGCGGGCGCGACCGCCCGCATCGGCGTCGCGACCGCCGACCTCTTCCCCCGCTTCTCTCTCACCGGCTCCTTCGGCTTCGAGACCGAAGAGCTCGACGGCTTCGGCTACTCCGACAGCCGCGCCTGGAGCGTGGGCCCCGCCGTCCGCTTCAACCTCTTCGACCGCTCGCGCACGCGCCGTGC
Source organism: Phycisphaerales bacterium (assembly GCA_035628115.1). Taxonomy (GTDB): domain Bacteria; phylum Planctomycetota; class Phycisphaerae; order Phycisphaerales; family UBA1924; genus BJHL01. The sequence continues at coordinate 65,241 of DASPKL010000001.1, forward strand.
GATCGAGGCGGCCTCCGCCCGGGAGGAGCAGGCGCTGATCCTCTACGAGCAGACGGTTCTCCAAGCCCTCGAGGAAACGGAGAACACGCTCGTTCGCCTCGCCCAGGAGCGTCTCCGCGCGTCCGCGCTCCGCGACGCCGTCGACGCGAGCGAGCGCGCCGTCGCCTTCGCCGACGAGCGCTACCGCTCCGGCGTCGGCGACTTCCTGAACGTGCTGGAGAGCCAGCGGCTCCTCTACGACGCCGAGGATCAGCTCGTGCAAAGCAGCGCCAACGAGACCGCCGCGATCGTGTCCCTCTTCAAGGCGCTGGGCGGTGGTTGGGACGCCCCGCCCGAGGAGGCCGCGCCCGAAGCTGCTACGCTGCCGCCGACGCCGGAAGACCCCGGCTCCGGAGGCCAGCAATGACCCGTCGCTCCCTGAGAACCAGCGCACTTCTTCTCGCCGTCGCCGCGGGCTCCATGGCCGGCGGCGTGCTCGCATCCCGCACATCCAGCCCGGCGTTCGCCCAGGGGGGGCCGGCCCCGGCATCCGTCCGCATCGCGACCGTCGACGTGCTCGCCGTCGTCGAGCGCATGATCCTGTCCCCCAAGTACGCCCCCGCCCGCGAGAAGCTCCAGAGCGAGCGCTCCGAGGAGCTGCGCGAGCTGAGCGACCGCATGCGCGCGCTCGAGACGCGTGCGCGCGACATGAAACCCGAGACCGAGGAGTTCAAGACGCTCGCCGCAGAGTTCCAGGGCATCGAGGCGACGTTCCAGCAGCGGCAGCAGGCGGCGCACGGCGAGCTCGAGGCCCTCAACGTCAAAGACCTCACGGACGCCTACCGCGATGTCTTCAACGCCGCGCACGAGCTGGCGCGCACGCAGGGGTACACGCACGTCATCGCGACACGAGCGGGCGAGCCCGTCTTCCGCTCCAACAACGCCGCGGGCGTTGTGCAGGAGATGATCGCCCGCCCGGTGCTCGTCGGCGTCCCCGGCGACGACATCACCCAGCGCCTCGTCGAGAAGCTGAATCTGCAGGACGTGCAGGTCACCCCCCTCATGCCGCCCGCCGCTGCACAGCCACAGGCGCCCGCCGCGCAGCCGTCAACCCCCGCTCCCTCGACGCCGACGAATCCGAGTATTCCGTGAGGGCTAGGCGCCGGCGGCCGCCCGCTTCTCGCGGGCGCTCGCCAACCGCCCCAGGAGCAGCGAGCGCAGCCGCGCCGTCACCTCGCCGCACGCCTCGTCCCATGTCGGCGCTCGCTCGCCCAGCAGCGCGTGCAGGCTCGTCGCCCGCCGGCCGTGCAGCCCGCACGGAACGATCAGGTCGAAGTGCGACAGGTCGGTGCGCACGTTGAGCGCGAGGCCGTGCATCGACACCCACTTGCGCACGCGCACGCCGAACGCGCACACCTTCTCGCCCGGCCCGTCGGCCCCGGCACGCACCCACACGCCCGTCGCGCCCGGCTCGCGCTCCGCACGCACGCCCCACGCCGCGCACGCGCGGATCACGCTCTCCTCGAGCACCCGCATGTAGTCGTGCAATCCGAGATTCAGCAGGTTCAGATCAAGGATCGGATAGAGCACGACCTGCCCCGGCCCGTGGTAGGTGATGTCCCCGCCCCGATCGGTCCGCTCCACCGCCACGCCCAGCGCCGCCAATCTCTCGGCCGGCGCGATCAGGTGCGCCGCCGCCCCCGCGCGGTTCGAAATCGTCACCACCGGCGGGTGCTCGACCGCCAGAATCACGCCGGGCATCGGCGACCCCGCCTCGCGCGCCGCCAGCACCCGCGCGTGCTCCCGCTGCTGCCGCTCGAAGGCCGCTCGGTACCCCAGCCGCCCCAGCCGAATCAGCGGGAACGCGCCGTCATCCTCGCCCATGACGCATCGTACGAGCCGCGCCGTTCCCGGCATGGTCCCGGGCTCTCGGGGGTCAATTCCCGCTGTTTCCCGCGTGAAACCGCGCTTACCCTGACCGCACGATGCCAGACGCGACCGCCCGTATTGATCCCGGCGCCCGGGTCGAAGATTCCGTCAAGGTCGGCGCGGGCGCCGAGGTCGGGCCCGGCTGCGTCCTGCGGGGCGATGTGACGCTCGGCGCGGGCGTGCGGCTCATCAACCACGTGAGCGTGCAGGGGCCCGTCACGATCGGCGACAACACGACCGTCTACCCGGGCGCGTGCATCGGCTTCGAGCCCCAGGACGTCAAGTTCAAGCCCGGTATGCCCACCGCGGGCGTGAAGATCGGCCGGAACAATCTCATCCGCGAGCACGTGACGATCCACGCCGCCAGCAAGACGGCGCACCCCACCACCGTGGGCGACAACTGCATGCTGATGGTGAACAGCCACCTCGGCCACGACACCGTCATCGGCGACAACGTCATCCTGGTGAACGGCTGCCTCCTCGCCGGCCACGTGCGCGTCGGGAACAACGCGACTCTCTCGGGCAACACGGCCGTCCACCAGTTCTGCCGCGTCGGGCGCTTGGCGTTCGTTTCCGGCGGCGTCGTGAACGCGATGGATGTCCCGCCGTTCTGCGTCAGCGGCGCCCGCAACACCGTCAACGGGCTCAACGTCGTCGGCCTCCGCCGGTCGGGCGTGAGCCGTTCCGAGATCGATGCCCTCCGCCGCGTCTACCGCGACATCTTCCGCGAGCGCATCCCGCGCGAGGAGATGATCGAGCGGATGCGACCCCTCGCGGCCGAATCGGCGCTGGTGCGAGAGTTCATGGACTTCATCGCCGACCGGACGGGCAAGGCGATCTGCTCGGCGCACGCCGACGAGGACGCCGAGGCCGAAGCGATTAGTTGATACACGCAGGGAGGAGACGACGGTCATGGAGGATCGGCCGCTTGGGACATTCGAACAGCACGCGGGGACGCTCTTGGTCCTCTCCTCGAGCTCGTCCGGCAACTGCTCCGCGCTCGTGGTGCGCACGGCCCTGCGCCCGCGGCTTTTCCTGATCGACGCCGGCCTCAGCCCGCGGCGCACCTTTGCGCTCCTCGCCGCGGCGGGCCTGGGCGATCTCGAGGTCGAGGCCGTGCTCCTCACCCACCTCGACTCGGACCATTGGAACACCGGCTGGCTCGCCGCGCTCCCCGAGCGCACCGTCGTCCACCTCCACCGCGCGCACCGGGGCCGCGCCGACCGCTGCGGCGTCACCTACGCCCGCACCGAGTTCTTCGAATCCTCGATCTCGCTCTGCGACGAGGCGAAGGGCGGCGTCCACCTCAACGCCCACGACGACCTGGGGACCGCGAGCTTCCGCATCCGTGTCGGCGACGACGGCGCCGAGCTCGGCTTCGCGACCGACGTCGGCCGAGTGACCGCCGGTCTCATCGACTTCCTCCACGGCTGCGACGTCCTGGCTATCGAGTCCAACTACTGCCCCGTGATGCAGCTCGCCTCGCCGCGCCCCCAGTTCCTCAAGGACCGCATCATGGGCGGGACGGGCCACCTCTCCAACGAGCAGTCCGCCAGCGCCGTCCGCGCCATCGCCCCGCGCGAGCACGTCGTCCTTCTCCACCTCTCGCGCCAGTGCAACACGCCCCAGACCGCCCGCCGCCACCACGCCCATGCCGTCCCCGTCACCGTCGCGCACGCCGACGAGCCCACGACACCTATCCCGCTCCGCCGCGGCAACGCCCCCCGGGCGCCGACTGTCCGCTTCGCGCACAAGCAGCCGTCCCTCTTCTCCTGATCCGCCCGCCGCCCGGCCGTTAATACCCTCGCGCGTGCACATCGATCCCGCCGCGCTCGCGTCCGCAGACCGCTACAAGCTCCTCATCGGCGCCATCGTGCCGCGCCCCATCGCGTTCGTCTCGACCGTCTCGCCCGGCGGCCGCGCCAACCTCGCGCCCTTCTCTTTCTTCGCCGGCGTCGGCAGCAACCCGATGACGCTCCTCTTCTGCCCCGCCAACAAGCCCGACGGCACGGACAAGGACACGCTGCGCAACTGCCTGCCCGCCGCGGAAGGCGGCGTCGGCGAGTTCGTCGTCAACATCGCCCCCCTCGCTATCGCGCGCCGCCTCGCTGCCTGCGCGGAGGATCTTCCCTTCGGCGAGTCCGAGTTCTCGCTCGCGGGGCTCACGCCGGCGCCCTCGCACAGCGTGCGCCCGCCCCGCGTCGCCGAGTGCGCCATCGCGTTCGAGTGCGCGACGCACCAGGTCGTCCGCACCAACCCCGGCGCGCCCGCCGGCGGCAACATCGTGATCGGGCGCGTCGTGCACGTCGTCGCCGCCGACGGGCTCGTCAACGAGCGCTACCATGTGAACCCCGACATCCTCGACGCCTTCGGCCGCATGGGCGGCACGGGCTACTGCACCTCGCGCGATCGATTCTCCATGCCCATGGGCCGCGCGGCACTCGACGCCCCCGCGAACCCGTGAGGCCGCGTAATCCGACCGATAAGCGGCGGAATCCCGGGCTTTTTTACCTTGCTGCGCCCTCCCCGTCCCGGTACGCTGTCCCCGGCGCCGATCCTTCCGGGGACGCGCCGTGAACGCGAACGAAGGAGTCAGAAGAGTGATCCGCACCGCAGCCCTCACGCTGTGCGCGCTGGCCGCCCCGGCCTCCGCTCAGCTCGTTGTCGCCAACGACCAGGCAAGCAACCCCACCCTCTGGCTCATCGACGCGACCGGCAACGGCAACCCGCCACGCGCCCTCGTCAGCGGCGGGACGCCCGGCGTCGGCTGGGGCGCCGCGGCGGACGAAGTCCGCGGCGTCCTCTACTGGAACAACGGCCAGACGCTCTATAAGGCCGCGTACACGCCCGCGGGCCCGCTGACGCCCGTCACCATCGGGCCGGTGCTTTACAACAACACCTCGCCCACGGCCCTCGCGTTCGATCCTACCGCAGGCGGCGGCAACCCGCCTCCCGGCGCGCTCTACGCACGCGTGCCCGCGGGCATCGTCGCGGTGAATGTCGAGACCGGCGAGACCACGCTCGTCTGGAGCAACGCCAACCAGGACTTCGGCGGCATCGACTACGACCCCGTCACCGACGCCTTCTACGCGCTCAACGACTCCGCCAGTGCCGTGCCGCCCCTCGCCGGCCGTGGGATCTACCGGCTCGACAAGCCCCTCGGCTCCTCCGTGACGCGCATCGCCGACTACCCCGCCGGCGAATTCGACATCGACGGCCTCGCCGCGGGCAACGGCCGCCTGTATCTCGTCAACGACGCGGGCAACCAGCCCATCTTCGTGTACAACCTCGGCACCAACGCGTACGAGACCAGCCTCGGCAACCCGGTGTCCGGCACGACCGGCGTGCTCATGGCCGCCGGCGCGTGGGCGCCGGGGCTCGTACCGCCCAACGGCACCAACACGCGCATCAGCGTTGACGCCCCCGCGAATTGCACCGCGGCCCTGGGCCAGCAGGTCACCGTCACCTACAACGTCTTCAGCGACGGGCCGCAGCACGCGAGCAACGTCATCGTCAACGTCGATATCCCCATCAACACGTCGTTCGTCTCGTCGCTCCCGGAGCCCACGATCGTCGGCGACATCCTGACGTACAGCCTGGGCGGCATGGACGCGCACACCTCGCGCCAGATCCAGGTCACGTTCATGCTCAACACCGGCACGTCCGCGCAGTTCATCGCCGACGTGAACCAGAGCGAGCCCGACATCTACGACGCGGACAATTCCGACGGCGCCCACTTCGTCTTCAGCCCCACCAGCGGCGGTGAGGTCGCCGCCCGGGGCGTCTTCACGACCATCACCACCGCGAGCACGTCGGACGTCCCCGGCCTCCCGGGCGCGAAGTTCGCCGCCGGCATCACGCCCGGCCGCCCCTACCGCAGCCTCGACGGCACCAAGTGGGTGCAGACCTGGGACACGAACCTGGCGACGGCGAGCGATCAGATCATCATGGGTTTCGACGGCGAGGAATACCGCGTCCTCATACGCGAGGGCGTGACGCCGCTGCCGACCGTGCAGGGCGCCGATCCGGACCTCCCACCCTTTTACCCCTTCGGCAGCTTCGACGCCGTTCTCGGCGTGGACGATAACGGCACCTTCGCCGTCACCGGCATCGACGACCGATCCGGCTCGGCGGACGACGGCTACTGCGTCACCGGCCAGATCGGTCAGCCCGGTCTCAATCTTATCGTGCAGGAGAGCGTCACGCCCCTCCCCGGCGCCACCGACGTCTTCTTCGGCGACCCCGGCTCGGCGCAGGTTAGCGTCATGGCGGGCGTCTCCTTCCAGTGCGGCCTCACCGGCAATGTCACGACCGCTGATGACAACGCCATCTTCACCCAGTCCGGCGCGGTGACTTTCGCGCGCGAAGGGCTCGACTTCCCCGACGGCCAGCGCGACGGTAACACATTCACCTACCGCAGCTTCGACGCCGGATCGGCGCAGACCGGCTTCTTCGTCTCCTCCAGCGGCGGCCGATGGATCGCCGCGGCGACCATCAACGATGAAACAACGTTCGACCGCGTCGTCGTCGTGGACAACGTGGTGAAGGTGCAGGAGGGCGTCGTCCTCGCCAACAGCGGCTTCACCTCGCCCGTCGGCAGCACCCTCAAGGCCGTGCGCATGGACCCCGACGGCAATTGGTTTGTTGCCGCGAGCAACCAGGACGGCCAGGACTGGGTGATCCGCAACAAGTTCGTCATCGCGAAGTCGGACGAGCCCATCTTCGCCGGCGCGGGCGAGCACTTCACCGACGCCAACTTCGCCGCGACCTTCTTCATGATGGCCGGCAACGTGACCGGCGACTACGTCGTCGGCGGCATGACCGACAGCCCGGACCCGCTCTCCGACGCGGTGATCGTCGTCAACAACGAGCGCGTCCTGGTGCGTGAGAACGACCCCGTCGACCTCGACGACGACGGCGTCTTCGACGACGGGTACTACATCCGCACGTTCGTGGACGACCGCTGTTTCATGACGCAGGAACACTTCTACGTCCTCGTACGGCTCCGCGGCGCGCAGTCCGCACTCTGCGGCGCGGCCGACGCCGACGCCGGCTTCGCGCTCATCCGCGTGCCGATCACGCCCAGCGTCCCGGACTGCGACACGATCGACTTCAACCGCGATGGCCTCTTCCCGGACAACGTCGATCTGCTCGACTTCCTCTCCGTCTTCAGCGGCGGCGCCTGCACCAACGACCCCCTCTGCGGAGACCTGGACTTCAACAACGACGGGCTCTTCCCCGACAATCTTGACCTGGAGGCTTTCTTCAGCGTCTTCGGCGGCGGACCCTGCCTCCGGTAGCCACCCCTGTACGAGCCCAGAGCGCACGCTCGGGGCGATGAACCCACCGCGTTCGCCGCGTCGCCCGGCGTCGCTCTTCCACCCTCGCCCCGCGCCAGCGGGGAGAGGGTGTCGCGCAGCGACGGGTGAGGGGTCTTCACTCCGTCTCTTCGTCTCTCCGTCTGTTCTCTTTACTTCCGCTCTTCGACTTCCCGCAGCCTCCTCAACTCCGGAATCCACGTCGCCACCGCCCCCACCACCACGATCGTGCCGATCCCGCCGGACACCACGCTGAACACCGGGCTCACCAGCCGCGCCACCAGCCCGGACTCGAACGCCCCCAGCTCGTTGCTGCTCTCGATGAACATCGCGTTCACCGCGCCCACGCGCCCGCGCAGGTGGTCGGGCGTCCGCAGCTGCACCAGCACGTGGCGGATCACCACGCTCACGTTGTCCACGCCGCCCGCGACGACCAGCGCCGCCATCGCGACCCAGAACGACCTCGACAACCCGAAGATGATCGTCGCGACGCCGAACGCCGCAACACTCCACAAGAGCGTCGGCCCCGCGCGCTTGAAGGGCGGCCGGTGCGCCAGCCACAGCCCCACGATCAGCGCACCCAGGTATGGCGCAGCCTTCAGCGCTCCCAGCGCGATCCCCTCCAGACCCGCGGGCACCGTCAGGACGTCCTTCGCGTAGATCGGCAGCAGCGCCGTCGCCCCGCCGAGCAGTACCGCAAAGAGGTCCAGCGCCAGCGCCCCCAGGATCGTCCGCTCACGCAGCAGGTGCGACGCCCCGGCGAAGAGGCCCTCCACGCTCATCCCCGCGTCGTTCCTCGGCTGCGGCGACGGCTTCACGATCGACGCCGCGAGCGCGAAGAGCCCCATCCCGCACGCAGCGAGGGCGAAGACCGGCCACGCCCCGCCCGCGGCATCGATGATCACGCCCGCGAGCAGCGGCCCGCCGACCGCCGCGGCCTGGAAAATGTTCGAGTTCCATGTCACCGCGCTCTGCAGCGTCCCGATCGGCACGATCAGCGGCAGCAGCGCGTTCCGCGACGGCCCGTTGAACGCCCGCGCGCACCCCATGCACACGAGCAGCACGTACACCGTCCACACCGGCACGCCCCGCCACGCGCTCACGGCGAGCGCCGCCGCGATCAGCGCGAACGCGATCTGCGTCATCACCAGGATCCGCCGCCGCGAGAAGACGTCCGCCGCGTGCCCCGCCGGCAGCGCGAGCAAGAGCACCGGCAGCGCCCGCGCCAGGCCCGTGTACCCCAGCGCCATCGGGTCGCGCGTCCGCTCGTACAGGTCCCACATCACCGCCGTGTTCAGCGCCTGCAGCGACATCGACGATGCCAGGAACCCCGCCGCGTACACCCGGTAGTTCGCGACCCGCAGCGCGTTGACCGGTATTGCCGCCGCGGCGTCCTGCACGGGCCGAAGGTAGGGTCCGCGCGGGCCGCCGCGACGCGAATCCACGCCTCGCGGCCGTGACTCAGCCCCGTTTCAGCCGCCGATCGCCGCGACCGGCCCGCTCGAGCCGCTCGTATCATTCCGCGTCAAGACAAGGAGCCGTGCCAATGAGCAGCATCGCCGCCCGCCCGCAGAGCCAGCCCAGCTTCGCCTCCGATCCCCTCCACCTGATCGACGTCGATCACGTGCAGTTCTACGTCGGCAACGCCAAGCAGGCAGCGTTCTTCTACGCCCATTGCTTCGGCTTCCAGATCGAGCAGGTCTCCGACCTCACCACCGGCGCCCGCGACGCCGCCCACTACCTCCTGACGCAGGGCAACATCCGGTTCATCCTCACCAGCGGCCTCACGCCCGAGCACCCCGCCGCGATGGAGGTCGCGATGTTCGGCGACGGCGTGAAGGACGTCGCCTTCACCGTCTTCGACGCGGAGAAGGCCTGGGAGAAGGCGATCCGCAATGGCGCGCAGTCGGCGTACGAGCCCCGCGTCTACAAGGACGAGCACGGCACCGTCACGATGGCCGGCATCCGCACCTTCGGCCGCGTCTGCCACTCCTTCGTCTCGCGCACGGGAGCGTACGACCTCGTGAAGGTCAAGCAGGGCGGCGTCTTCAAGCCCCGCTTCAAGAAGATGACGGGCGAGGGCGGCGGCATCCTCGCCATCAACGAGTACAACAAAAAGAACCCCTGCGGCCTCAAGTACACGGACCACCTCGTCGGCAACGTCGAGTACGGCAAGATGAACGACTGGGTCCGCTTCTACGAGAGCGTCCTCGAGTTCTCGATGTTCAAGCACTTCGACGACAAGGACATCGCCACCGACTACTCCGCCCTCATGTCCAAGGTCATGTCGAGCGGCCAGGGCCTCATCAAAATCCCGATCAACGAGCCCGCCCCGGGCAAGCGCAAGAGCCAGGTGCAGGAGTACCTCGACTGGCACTGCAACACGCCCGGCGTCCAGCACCTCGCGCTCCGCACCGACGACGAACTCCATTCCATCGCCGCCCTCCGCTCGCGCGGCGTGGACTTCCTGAACCTGCCGGACGCCTATTACGAGAAGGTCTGGGAGCGCGTCAACACCATGCTCACGAGCCACGGCCACGAGGCCGTCAAGGAAGACCACGAGGCGATCCGCAAGCTCGGCATCCTCGTGGACGCCGACGACGAGGGCTACCTCCTCCAGCTCTTCACGAAGCCCCTCCAGGACCGCCCGACCCTCTTCTTCGAGATCATCTGCCGCCGCGGCAGCCAGTCCTTCGGCAAGGGCAACTTCAAGGCCCTCTTCGAGGCGCTGGAGCTGGAGCAGGCGCGGCGGGGAAATCTCTAAGAAACAACTCGGGCGACGACCCCTGTATTACGGCGGCGCGTTGCTCGGCGTTGTCGTGTTTTTCTTGTGCCACTGGCTCGGCGAGTCTTCGAGCCTAGCCAGTGCGCTTCCTCGTCCCCAGCGGGGGCGAAGGCATGTCGCCACGGGTAGAGCGGTGGGCAGCGCCGCGAAGCACGGGGGAAGCGCCCCTTACGTCATCTCCGCCCCGGCGGTGGCGGGGGAAGTTACCTCGAGCAGTTCGCATCAGACCCGCACTCCGGACACACCGCCGCGCGCGGCAGCTCGCCGCGTTCATACCCGCACGCGACACAGTGACCCGCGCGCCGTCGCTGCCGCGCATGTATCCACTGGAACCCGGAGACGCACAGCAGCGGCAGACCTCCCCAGAACGCCGCGCCGATCAGGACTCCAGGGAATGCGGGTTTCCATGCGAGCGCGCGGTAGCGAATCGGAGGTTTTTGTATCCACGGGTCCGCTGCAATCCCGCCGTGCACCACCAACCGCGGAGGAATCCGCCCGCTCCATCTACGTGCCTCGGTGTGCACGACAAAGGACCTCATCGGCCAGCCCAAAGCCACGTCATACGCCTCAGACTGCTCCGGTCCAACGCCACGCCAAGCCTCTCGTGCCTTCAATCGCAGCGCCTCATCCCACGCGGCACACCACGCCGGTACAGCGGACGCATCCACGAAACTGACAGCTTCGTTCACCGACTGCGCCAACTGCAAACGGCCTTTCCGCATGCCGTCGGTCCATGTGGGGTCGTATACCCGGAGCAGTGCCCGTGTGACACCCAGCCGGTGAGACAGCGCCACTTCGACCCCATCGCTACCGACCGTGAAGTGCGCGACGCTCCGCCGCGGCCATCCTATTTCCACCCACCACCCGATCGCATTCGCGACCGCGAAGTTGATCACCGCACCCGCGGCGAACCATGCTGCCACACGCACGATGGGCCGACCCCGTCCGTTCACACCATCCCCGCCTCCGGTTTCTCTCCACACTCCGGACACGCCGCGTCCGGCGCAAGCCCCGCGCGGTCGTACCGGCACGCCGCCCAACCCCCGCCGCTCGCGCCGCTTCCGCCGCGCCGACGGGATCGCGAGCAGCAGATACCACGCCGCGCCGTACACCGCCGTGTTCACCGCGAACGCGACCGGCAGCACGCCCGTCGGGAAGCCGTACTCGCGGCCGAAGCCGGTGCGGACGGGCGAACGGGCGGTGATGTATGGTCGCACCACACCCGAACCCATCCAATAGACGAGGTAAATGCGTGAAGAAGTCCAAACTCGGGTTGTCCACATGCACCGCATAGGAAGGCCCAGTTCGGCTTCATCAACACCGTGATGAAGCGCGACGAGGTGCCGGTGCGAAAGCGGGTGTCCCGCGTCGATCGGTGCTTCCCACGTGTCCGTGCCTTCGGATTCCTCGGCTGGAACTAGATCTTCCCGCGGCCGATAGTGATTGGCCTTCCTGCCCGGCACGTAATCGGTAACGCTGACCGTTCGCTCTGTCAGCCCCCATCCGCCGATTCGATCCGCCGCCAGCGTGTACAAACCGCTATCGAGCCGTTGCACGCGATCGGTAGCGAAATCGACAGCTTTGCTTCCTGAAACCCAATCCTGATTTGTATTCGCCAGCAGCCCCACGACCGTCAGCGTCGTCGGCACCGCGAGCGCGAGCGCAACGCCCGCACGCTTCATCCGACGCCGTCTCGCCGTTGCCGCGGCCATCGCGGCATGATACCGCTCATCGGTGGTCCGCCCCTCCGGGGCGGACTCTTGGGTGGCCCGGCGGTCTCCGCCGGTCCTTTCTTCCTCTCTGCCTTTTCCTCTTGCCCGTGTGTTCTCTTCTTCCGGCGGTCCGGCGCGGGCATCTCTTCCATGTGAGGCAGGCGTCCCGCCTGCCACCGCGCACGGGCTACCGCCTCCCACTCTGCACGCCTCAGGCCGCGCATCTGTACGAGCCCCGTGCGCAAGCACGGGGCGATGAACCGACAGCACCGTCACACGCCCCGCCATCCGGCCGCCGCTCTTCCTCCCTCGCCCCGCGTCAGCGGGGAGAGATGCCGGCGCAGAGGACAGGAAGGGATCTTCACTCGATCTCTTCGTTTCTCCTCTTCCCACGCACGACGCACCACGCACCTCTTACACCAATCCAGCAAAGTCCCCATTCATCCCGTTCGGATAGAACCCGCCCTTCATCGCGTCGCGCTGCAGATACACGATGTTCAGCACCTGCCGCGGCGTGCGCTTGAACGCGATCCCGTTCTTGTCGTTGGGCACGATGTTCGCCTTGCCGTCCATCAGGATCGGTTGATCAAGATCGTCCATCCCGTCGAGCTTGTCGCGCGCATCCGAGATCTTGTTCGCCGCCTCCGTCCACTTCGGCCCGGAGTGCAGGATCAAGTGCCGCGCCATGCCCATGTGATACGCCTCGACGGCGAGAATCCCCGCCGCGGCGTCGAGCACTTCCTTGCTCGTGATCAGCGGCGCCGCGCCGTGGTACGCCGTCACGCCCACGTCCTCGAAGAGCATCCCGCCCAGGAAGAAGCTCACCTCGTCCGCGAACGGGTCGAACTTTTCGCCCTCTGGGATGATGCCCGCCGCCACCGCCGCGGCCGTGAACCCGCCCTCGAAGTCGATCGCCGGCATATCGACCGCCGCGTTCCCGAGCTTCTCGCGGTAGAACTTCACGTGCGCCGCCTCGTTGAACGCCAGCTCCTCGGCGTGGTCGCGGAAGAACTTGTTCGAGAAGTGCACCTGGTGCCCGCCGCGCACCTCGCCGGGGTTCTTGCCGGTGTCGGTGCCCTGCTCGCGCAGCGAACGGCCGAAGGCCCCGCGCGTGTAGTACTCCGCCTCCATGTACTCGAGGTTGAGCGCGAAGGTCATGATCTTCGCGTCCAGGTCCTGCTTCTTGCCCGCGATCTTCGGCTTCCCTGCCTTGCCCTCTTGCGGCGCGGCCGCGCGTTCCTGCCCGGCGGCGCTCGCGCACCCGACCAGCGCGAAACCCGCACCCGCACCGAGCATGCTGCCGAGCAAACGACGACGACCGACAACCGCGTTCGACAAGGGTGTTGCGATGTGCATGTGTTGTGCTCCCGGACAACGTGGTACCGAAGTGTGAAACGAACGTGAGAAACATGTGCGTGCGCCGTGCGCGTCGACGGCTTCACGCGTCGTTATTTCTCGAGCGCCGTTGGCTCGTGCAAAAAACCCAAAGAGCGCTGGCCCGCCGCGCAACCGCGCCCGCGAACTCACAGGTCCCGGGACGCGCGTTCATCACCTCCGGCAAGCGGCCTTCACCGTCGGTGGGCTCTGGCTCGGGCGAGACCGGAGAACTGGGCAGTAACGCGGGCAGAACCCGCAGGCGCTCGGCGGGCTCCGGTGGACCGGCACGGTCGGCGCGAGTGGCCCGGGCCCGTGGCCGAGAGACCAAGGCCGGTGCACCGCGAGGATGGGTGGTGGGCGACTGCCTCCCTTAAATGTTCGAGGGACAGTCCTGTGTGTCCGCCCGTTGAACGCATTCCGCGGGCTTGATGGTCACGTTCGGCGCACCCCGGAGTTCGCGCGGGGGCGGCCGTGCCTGTGGCCGCCGCCCGCGACACGAGGTGCTACCTCTCGTGAGCAGCAAGAAGAGGCGGGCAACGCACGGCGCCACCGGGGGCGCCCGCGCACGCGCCGCGTCCCTAATAGTCGTACTCCGCGCCGCTCGACGCGCGCATCACGTACCCCGCGAGCGCGAGGATGCCCAGGAGCGGGATGAAGGAGAGGCCGGTCCAGAGGAGTGAGCGGCCGCGGGGGTAGGGGTCGGGGCTCTCGGGCTGCGGCGCGCGGCCGAGGGACGCGATCACCGGCGCCGCCGCGGCGAGCACACCGATGGTGAGGCGCTGCCACCACGGGGACTGCGAGAAGGTCACGCCTTGCCACAGCGTCACCGATGCACCCACGACCATCACGATGACGACGGCCGGGTGAAGGAGCACGGGGCGCCGGAAGAGCGCGACGATCGCCCCCGCGCCCGCGACGGCGGCGAAAACGCCGACACCCTGGCCGGACTTGAGGTTGTCGAAGACCGCCGGCGCCGCGCCCGCGAGCACGCCGAACGTCAGTGCGGCCGACCCCAACGCCAGAAGCGCCGAGCGGCGCGCCGCGCGCACGAGGCCCCAGCCCATCACGCCCCCGAAGAGCATCGCGCCGCCGAGATGCGCGAGCGAGGCGTCACGCGACCATGAGCCGCCCAGGAGCACTCGCGCCGAGACGATCGCACCGGCAACGCCCAAGAAGAGCCCGATCCACCCCAGCGCGAGCGTCGGGTACCGCAGGCGCCACGAGAGGACGAGCGCGCTGAGCAGGTATACCCACGGCAGCCAGCCGCTCGCGTCCGGCGACGGGAAGCGTGCGCGCGCGCCGGTAATCAACCAGTGCATCGCCGCGGCGGTGACACCGATCGCCAGCACCACGACGCGGTCACGCCACAGCCCGGGTCGGTCGGCGGGCTCACTCGGCGACCCCCACCACCGCAACGCGAAGAGGATAAGACCGACGGCCAGCGGGATCGCGCCGCCGAGGGCCACCTGTTGGAGGACGGCGGGTTCCATGATCCTGTATTGGACGCCGCGACCCGCCCCCGCGTTGCGGGCGGGTTAAAGCACGTGGTTGGTGAGGACCCACCACTCCGCAGCGACGATGACGGCGCACGCGGCCAGGAAGAAGACGAGTTTGAGCTCGGACCAGACGTCCTCGAGCCATTCACCCCGCATCGCGGAGAAGATGTCCGGCATGATCCAGAACTTCAGGCACTGCCAGAAGTCGCCCCATGTGCCGAACATCGCCCATCCGATCAGCAGGTAAATCGGCGTGTTCGCGCCGATAAGGATCGCCCAGTGCCACCACTCCGTCATGTTGCACCCCCGTGCGGAAGAAGGGATCGGTGAATAGGGATCGGCGAATGGTGGCGCTGGGCGGCTTGGAACACGCTGGCGCGGTCTGGGCCATCCGGCGGCACCATTCACTGATCCCCGTTCGCCGATCACGAATCACGGTCTCAGTCAGCACATCGTCATGCCGCCGTCGACGCAGATCGTCTGGCCCGTCAGGAAGCCCGCGTCGTCGCTCGTCACGTACGAGACGGCCGCGGCGATGTCGTCGCCCGTTCCGAGGCGCTTGATCGCCATGAGCTTGGTGACGCCTTCCTTGACCTCCGGCGGGAGGTTGGCGGTCATGTCCGTCTCGATGAAGCCGGGCGCGATGAGGTTGCAGGTGACGCCCTTGCCGCCGAGTTCGCGCGCGATCGTCTTGGTGAGGCCGATGAGCCCCGCCTTCGCCGCGGCGTAGTTTGCCTGGCCGGCGTTCCCGACGACGCCGCTCGTGGAGCCGATGTTGACGATGCGGCCGAAGCGTTGCTTCATCATCGCGCGGGCGCACGCGCGGATGGCGACGAACGCGCTCGTGAGATTGGTCGAGATCACCGAGTCCCACTCCTCGTCGCTCATGCGCAGCGAGAGATTGTCGCGGGTGATGCCCGCGTTGTTGACGAGGATGTCGAGCCGTCCGTGACGCTCGACCACGCCCTCCAGGGCCTTGGCCCACGCGGCGCGGTCGCCGACGTCGACGGCAAGGACGTCGGCCTTGCCGCCCGCGTCCGTGATCGCGGCTCGGGCCTCGTTGAGCGGCCCCTCGCTGCGGCTGACGAGGACGACGTGCCTGCCCTCGCGCGCGAGGCGCTGGGCGATGGCGCGGCCGATACCCCGGGACGCGCCGGTGACGAGTGCGATGCGTGTGTCGCTCACGGGTGAGACCTCATTGCTTGCGCGTCCGGATCAGCCGCCGACGACCGGGGTCCGGCCGCCACCGCCGCTGCTCGGTGCGGCGGGCGTCGCGGGCTCGGTGGGTTCTTCCGCCGGCGCGGGCGTGGTGGGCAGCGTCGCGCCCGCCCCCGCGAGTTCGAAGGCGGACATGCCGTCGAATTCGGAGGCGCGGCTCTTGATCATGGGTGCGCTGGGCGCGCCGCCGAAGACGAACCCGGCGCCCTCAGGGCGGCCCATCCAGCCGAGCAGGTACGCGCTGCCGGGCTCCTGGACCGCGACGTAGACGATGCCGGAATCCTCGGTGCGGATGACGCGCACGGCTTCAATGCGCTCGGTCGATGTGTCCCAGTCGCCGGAATTGACGAGCCCGTCGAGCGTTTCCTTCGCGCCCGGGTCGAGCATGCGGTTGAGCGCGTCGGAGTCGCCCTTGGCGAGAGCGCTGGCGAGGTTGATAACCGCGACCGCGAAGGCCTCGTCCGTCGGCGCGGCGGACTGCGGGAACTGCACGCGCGGGTCGGGCTTCACGCGCGCCATGATGGCGTCGATCGTGACCGGGTCGGGCGTCACGACCTCCGTCGGCGGCGGCGGCGGCGGTGGCGGCGGCGGCGGCTCGGTCACCTCGACGGTCGCCGTCTGCGTGATCGCCGTGCCGTTCGCGGTCGCCGATACGGTCGCGCTCCCCACGACACTCGAGCTCAGCGTGCCGGTCGCCACGCCCGACGCGTCCGTCGGGCCGGCCGGCTGCACGAGCGTGTTGCCGTCGCCGGTGGCCGAGAGGACGACGGTCGCCCCGCTGATCGGCGCCCCACTCTCGTCCTTCACCGCGACGGTGATCGTCGCCGTCGGGCCGCCGGCCGCGATCGAGGCGGGGTCCGCGGTCACGGTCGACAGCGTCGGCGAGACGGGCGGCGGCGGAGGCGGCGGAGGCGGCGGCTCCGCCGGCACGGCGGCCCGGATCTCG
This sequence comes from Phycisphaerales bacterium, assembly GCA_035628115.1. Lineage (GTDB taxonomy): Bacteria > Planctomycetota > Phycisphaerae > Phycisphaerales > UBA1924 > BJHL01. The sequence goes on from DASPKL010000001.1 coordinate 82,001, forward strand.
ACGGCGACTCCCCCTCCGTTCAGGTTCGCCCAGTGCGCGTCGACCGTGTTGACGTTCGTCGCCCACTCCGCCTGGAGGTCGGAGTGCGGGCTCTCGGCCGACGGCA
>DASPKL010000002.1:0-50430 GCA_035628115.1 Phycisphaerales bacterium
AGGCCAGCGCCTCCTGCGTGCTCTTGAAGACGCGCGTCGCCGTCTCGGTGATGAAGGGGCTCGGGCTCTTCTTGGGCTTCCACACCACGAAGACCTCCTTCGTGTGCTCCCACGCGTGCTGCAGCTCGCGCTCCACGCCGCTGGAGAGGCCCGGCACGCCGCCCGGCAATTCCGGCACGTAGCTCACGATCATGTCCGACTGATCGATCAGCTTGAAGTCGCGCATGTAGATCTGGCCGTCGATGTCGCCGGCGATGTCGAGCACCTCGCGCACCTTCACCCGGATCCGCCGCGCGTCCGACGCCCGGCTCCCGCCGTAGCTGTGCGGCGTCACGTCGAGGAATTCCTGCCCCTCCCTCGCCGCGGCGAGCGCACGCTCGAGGAGGAGCTTCTCGTCCACGTCGCCGGGGTCGAAGGTGATGAAGTGGTTCGCGAGCTCGGCGCGGAAGGCGTCGATCTCCGCGAGCACGTCGGGCATGTCCACGACGTGGCTCATGGGGAAGGACGGGTAGACGCGCTTCATGTTGGGGCGGCAGACGAGCCGGAAGGCCGTGCGCGTCGTGATCGAGTGGCGGCCGCGCGACAGGATGTAGAACTGGCTCCCGGGGATCGCCTTGCTCATCAGCTCCGTCGCGAGGCTCTCCTCCTCGCGCCAGACCATGCAGTCCTTGAGCGTCGCGTCGATCTCGTGGTCCCGGTGGAGGCGGTCGTGCACGACCTCGATGTTGTCCACGAGGCAGATGAAGAGCTCGGGGTTGAGGGCCGCGATCTGGTCGTAGTCGAAGGCGCTGAAGAGCCCGTGCCGCCAGCGGAAGGTGGCGTGCGTGTTCACGATCGCGTTCTTGCGCTGCCGCACGTCGGCGATCACGTCCTTGAAGGCGGCGCGCCGGAGCGAGTTGAGGCGCGAGATCGGGAGGTCGAGGATCTTCCCCGGCCGCACGTCCGGCCCCTCGCGGTACATCAGGTCGCCGATGTGGTAGACGGACAACGCCTCCCCCTGCTCGCCGGCGAAGCGCTCGGCGGCGTCGAGGTACGGCTTCTTGTCCATGCCGATCTGGCCCGTCACGATCGCGCGCATGCGTGCTCCTAGCCGGCGAGTGTAGAAACCGGACCGGGCGGGCCCACGAACGCCGGCTGATAACACGCGCCCCCGCGCAAGCCGCACAAATTCAACACCGCCCGCCTTCATTCGGGGTCGCCGGGCGCCGATGTCAGTCCAAACGGAGCCTCCGCATGACCATGAATCAGCCCGCCGTGCCCGCGAATTCCGCCCGCCGCGCCTTCACCAACGGCGTGCTGACGACGATCGCCGGGCTCCTCGCCTTCAACGTATATACACAGTCGTCCCGCTCGGGAGGGGTGACCGGCGAGGCCTTCGCGCAGGGGAGCGTCGGCGTCGTGGGGGAGGCGCAGCCCAGCGACGACGCCAAGGGGCTCGTCTCCGCGGCGGACCAGCGCAAGAGCATGATCAACGAGCTGCGGGAGCTCAACGCGCGCCTCGAGCGGATGGAGTCGGTCATGGAGCGCGGCCTGAACGTCAAGGTGACGTCGATGCCGGCGGAGTCCCGGCGCGCGGCCCAGCAGGAGCCGGCGGCCGACGCGAAGGACTGAGTCACGCGGCGTGGCGGGGGGAGGAAGGCGGTCGATGCGCGCGCAGGCTGGTTCCAGTGGCAAGGCACGGCGGGGCGGGTACACGCTCGTCGAGATGCTCATCGTCGTGGTGATCCTCGGGATCTCCGCGGCGATGGTGATCCCGTCGATGGCGGAGGCCAGCTCGCTGCGAGTGCAGGGCGTGCTGCGGCTGATCGTCGCCGACATCACGACGGCGCAGAGCGACGCCATCGCCTTCCAGAGCCAGCGGGCGATCGTCTTCCGCTTCAACAACAGCCCGACGCAGTACGTGACCGCCGAGGTCTCCGGCAACGCCGTGGACGCGACGACGGGCCTCATCACGCGCCGCTCCTTCGGGGGCGACCAGTACGGCAACTCGCAGATCACCTCCACGACGTTCACGAACAACACGCTGGTGTTCGATGAGCTGGGCGGGCCCGTGGCGACGCCCGGGAGCGACACGCCGGCGCCGTCAAACTCGATCACCGTGACCGGCTCGGGCCAGACGTGGCGGATCCACGTCGAGGCGTACACCGGGCGCGTGACCATCCAGCGTCTGTAAGCCATGCACCAACGAGCGCACAAAGACCGGTCCCGCGCCGCCTTCCGAGCCGTGACCGCCGGGCTCGCGAGCCTCTCGCTCGCGCTGCTCATCTGGAGCAAGCTGCGGCTGGTGACGGGCATCCCCAAGACGGCGCTGGCGGAGCCCGGCGAGCGGCCGCCGCCGCCCGCGCCGGGCGGTATGCAACGGCACACCCCGCCGGCGCCCGCCGCCGCCGCGGACGGCCACGAAAGCCGCTAGGCCGCGTACCCTTCGCGCGTGACGCAGGCAGCGCCCACGCCACCCAACGCGATGCCCGATCCCGAGCCCCGGCGGGGCGCGCACGACGGGGGCGGCGAGCCCGGAAGCGTCGACGCGATGACCGACGATCAGGCGGAGGCGATGGTGATGCGCGCGCCCGCGGAGGGCAAGGGCGTGCCGGCGGTGGCGCTGTCGTTCATGGAGCGCGTCGAGGCGGGCATCGCCCGCCTCTCGTCCCGCAGCCCCTTCTGGCAGCGGGTCTGCTCGATGATCTGGCTCCCGCTGGCGTTCCGCAGCGGCATCCAGATGAAGCGCGTGGACGAGCAGACGTTCCAGGCCGTCCTGCCGTTCAAGCGCTTCAACCGCAACTGGTACAACGCGATGGCGGGCGCGGCGCTCCTCGCGAACAGCGAGATCGCCGGCGGCATGTACATCATGAACCTGACGGGCGGCGACTACACGCTGGTGTGCAAGCAGCTCGAGTACAAGTTCCTCCGCCCGTGCTTCGGGCCGGCGATCTACAAGATCATCCCGAGAGAAGACCTCCGGACGCTCATCGCGACGGGCAACGAGTTCAACATCACGATCGAGCTCGAGGTGATCCAGCAGCCCCTCGTGCCGCAGGCCTTGGCGCGCCTCAAGAAGCACGACAAGCTGGTGGCACGCCTGGCGTCGAAGGAGCGGCGCGTCGGCAAGTGCGTCGCCACGTTCCATCTCACCCCGACGCACCACCAGAAGACCAAGCGCGGCAGCGCAAGGAAGGTGGGGTGACACAAACCGCCGTACGCCCGGACGGTTGAGCGACCCGAGCTGGCCCGGCAGTTCCGGAAACCGCCCGCCCGGCCGTTCCCGTTCACCCGTGGTGAACCAGCGTCCCCACCTGCTCGCCCCGAACCGCCTTGCCGATGTTGCCCGCCTTGCGGAAGTCGAAGACCAGCAGCGGGATGTGGTGCTCGTTGGCCATCGCCAGCGCCGTCATGTCCATCACACGGAGGTTCTGCGCGATCGTCTGCGAATACGTTAGGACGTCGTACTTCTTCGCGCCCGGGTCCTTCTTCGGGTCCGCGGAGTACACGCCGTCCACCTTCGTCGCCTTGAGGAGCAGGTCGCAGTCCAGCTCCGTCGCGCGCAGCGCCGCGCACGTGTCCGTCGTGAAGAACGGGTTGCCGGTGCCCGCGGCGAGGATCACAACCCGCCCCTTCTCCATGTGCCGGATCGCCCGGCCCCTGATGAAGTTCTCCGCGACGGATCGGATCTCGATGGCGCTCATCACGCGGCACTCGACGCCGAGCGTGACGAGCTTCTCCTTGAGCGCCAGGGCGTTGATCACCGTGCCCAGCATGCCCATGTGGTCGGCGGTCGCCTGCTCGATGTGCCCCGCCCGGGCCAGCTCCGCGCCGCGGACGATGTTGCCGCCGCCCACCACGATCGCGAGCTGGGCGCCGGCCGCGGCCGCGTCCTTGATCTCGCCGCCGATGAATTCCAGCTCGTTGGGCTCGATGCCGAAGCCGCCGGGCTTGCAGAACGACTCGCCGGAGATCTTGAGGAGCACGCGCGCGAACTTGGGGCGGACTTGCGGACCGGGGATTGAGGGGGAGGCGAGGGTCATGGGTGTCAGCGGGGTCCGGGGCGGGCGGGGATCGGCCGCCACCGCGGGCGTCGGCGTGCGTCGAACCAGTATACCGGCGGCCACCGGCCGATTCCCCGCAACCGCGCGGACCCGGGGCGAGTAGACTGAGAAAGACACACGAGGAACGAACGTGCTGGGGAAGCTGCTGAAGGACAAACCGGGCGCGACCCTCGAGCGCGACGAACACCTGCCCCCCACGCTGAGCCAGCTGGCGTGGTCGGTGGGCCGCCGCCTGCTGGTCGTCGCGTTCATGATCTCCCTGATCATCCACCTGATGGGCGGGTTCGCGGCGTTCTTCGTGCGCTGGGGCGCGCCCGGGCGCGGCTCGGGCGGGGGTGACCAGGCCGGCGCCGTTGAGATGGCGCTGGGCGGCGAGACGGAACTCGCGACGCTGCTCGCCGCGCCGGCGGGGGGCGTCAACATCGCGGCGCCCGAAGAGTTCGTCCCCGATGCGCCGACGACCAACCTGTCGGCGGAGACGATGCTCTCCGTGCCGGAGTCGATGTCGCTCACGGACGGCGGGATCGGGACGGCGCTCTCGGGCGGCGGGGAGATCGGCGGGGACGGCATCGGGGGCGGCGGCCTGGGCGGTTCGGGCGGCGGGGGGGGCACGAGCTTCTTCGGCGTCGAGGCCGCGGGCACGCGCATCGCATATGTGGTGGACTTCTCCGCGTCGATGGAAGGGGAGCGCATCAAGCGCCTGCGCGAGGAACTCCGCAAGAGCGTGCAGGGGATGGGCGCGGGCGGGCAGTTCCTGATCGTCACGTTCTCCGACCGCGCGGCGGTCCTGGGCGGCAAGCGGGAATGGACCGACAGCGCCGGCAGCGCGCAGCGACGCCTCATGGGCTCCCTCGAGACGATGGAACTCGGGCCCTCCACGCAGCCCCTGCCGGGCTTCGAGATCACCTTCTCCACCAAGCCCGCGCCCGACGCGATCTACTTCATGACCGACGGCGAGTTCGCGGAGGACGTCGTGGAGCAGGTGGCGATCATGAACCGCAAGAACGGCGCGCTCATTCCGATCCACTGCATCGCCTTCGAGAGCACGGCCGGCGAGGACCTGATGAGGCGGATCGCCGAGATGTCGCGGGGCACGTACACGTACGTGGCCGGGCCATGATGCGCGGCGCCATCCGCGGCGCGTGCGTCGCCGCGGCGCTCGCGACCGCCGCGGCGTTCGGTCAGGGGGCTTCGCGCGTTATCCTCCGGGGCGGGGCCGACCCGCCCGACGCGATCGTCGAATCGGTCTCGGCCGCGGGCGTCCGCCTCAACACGGACGGGCGCGTGAGCGTCCTGTCGCTGGACCGTGTCGCCGATGTGCAGGGCGCGAAGGCTCCCGAGTTCGCGCCCCTCGCCTCGATCGCCGCCGACGCCTGGCGCGCGCGCGTGCGGATCGAGCGGGGCGACCTGGGCGGCGCGGAGCCGATCTTCGAGCGGTTGTTCACGCGATTGGAGACCGAGCAGGGAGCAACGCCCGCGCTCGTCGCCTCCGGGCTGCTGCGCTGCCGCGTCGCGCGGGGCGCCCGCGCCGCCGCCGTGCGGCCGTGGCTTGCGCTGCTCCGCAGCGGCGAATCGGAGACCGCCTTCGCGCCGCCGGAATCGACGCTGGCGGACCGCTCCCCGGAGACGCTCGTCGACCCGGCGACCGGGCTGTGCCCGGCGCTGCCGCCGATCTGGGCGCCCGGCGCTCCGCTGCAATCGCTGGCGTCCCTCGGCCCCACCCCGAACGAGGCCGAACGCGTCGCGACGCTGCGGACGCTGTACTCGCTCTCCGCGAGGGCGGAGTTGGGCGAACAGGCGACGCTCCCGCCGCGACCGTCGGGGGACGAGGGGCTCGAGCTCGTGTGGGACATCGTCGCGTCGCGCGCGGGCGCCGAGGCCCAGCGCGCCGCGGCGGTCGCCTCGCTCGCCTCGCTCGTCGAAGGCGCCGACACGCCGGCCTGGAAAGAGTGCTGGGCGCGCGTCGCCCTCGGGCGAGCGCTCCTCCGCGCGCCGGACCGAGAGACGCAGCTCCTGGGCGTGCTCCACCTGATGCACGCCCCGGCGCGCTTCGCGGACTCGCTCGCCCCTCTGGCGGTGCTCGCGCTCGAGGAGGTCGCGCTGTACCACAGCGTCGGCGGCGACGCGGACCTCGCGGCCAAGCTCCGCCGGCGGGCCGAAGAGGTGCAGCCGGGCGTGCCCGCGGGGGGTGCCCGATGACGCGGGTGCTCCGCTCGTTCCTGCTCGTGCTCGCGGCCGGGCCCGCCGCGTCGTTCGCGCAGGACGAAACCGCGATCGTGAGCGCGCCCGAGGCCGTGGAGAGCTACCTCGCCGATCTCGCGATGGACGACGTGCTCGCGCTCCACCTCGAACGCGAGATCGCGCGCCTCCCGGAGGCCGAACGGCTGCGCCCGGCGAGCGCTCTGGGCAAGCTCTACGCCAAGCTCCTCACCGAAGCCAAGGCCGCGGACGAGCGTGCGCGGATCGAGTCCGCCGCGCGCCGGCTGCTCGACTCGTTCCCGCAATCCGAGGCGTACCAACTCCGCGTCGACCTCGCCAAGGCCGCGTACCTCAAGGCCGAGGCGGCCTGCGAGGAGAAGCGGCTCCTCTTGGGCACTCCGGCCGACGCCGCGCGAGCCGAGGCGGAGCTCCGCGCGTGCGTCGACGTCTTCTCGCAGGTGCGGTCCCGCCTGCACGCCGACGTCGAGCACCTCGAGGCGGCCGAGCGCCGCGCGGGCTCCGACGAATCCGCGGCGATCCGCGAGGACCTCGCGGAGGCACGCCGTCTCCGCTCCCTGGCCGCGTACTACGAGGCGTGGTCGCGCCACTACCTCGGCTGGCTCCACAACGACCCGAAGCAGCTGAACCAGTCGCTGGAGGCGTTCGGCGTGCTGCTCAACGCCGTGCCGGGCAAGCCGCCGTCGGCGGACCGGGTCTCGAAGGCCATGTTCAAGTACGAGCACGTCGGCCGCGCCGCGCTGGGCTGCGCGATGAACCTCGCCCTCCTGGGCGACGAGGTGAACGCGCTCCGCTGGCTCGATATGGTGGAGACCGCGGAGGAGTCGACGGACGCGGTCGACGCGCAGCTCTTCGCACGCCGCCTCATCGTGCTCTCGGGCGCGCAGCGCTGGGCGGACGCCGACGCGCTCGTGACCACGCACCGCCGCAGGGTTCGGGAGAGCGGCGAGCCGGGCCTTGCCGCGGGCAACGCGAGGCTGGTCGTCGTGCTCGCCCTCGCGGCCGCGCGATCGGCCGGTCTGCGCGAGGGCCTGCGAACGTCCGTGAACGCCATCGCGCAGACGGGCCTGGCGGACCTCGTCGCGCGGGGCGAGCTGGGCCAGGTGGTCGATCTCGTCCAGAAGTTCGGCTCGCTCCCCATCGGCGACCAGGGCTTCGTCGGCGCGTATGTCCGCGGGCTCGAGGCCTACGAGCAGGCCCGCGCGGCGCACGCGGCCTCCGGCGCCCCCGCGGACAAGCCCGCGGGGGCCGACGCGCTCGTGAACGCGTACACGCACGCCGCCGATCTCTTCGCCGACGCCGCCAACGCCCCCGACGCCGCCGCCTTCGGGCGCGAGGCGGCGCGCGTGGCGATGCGCCGGGGGCTCGCGCTCTACTACGCCGGCGATGCGCGCCGCGCCGCCGAGGCGTTCGAGAAGTCCTACATCCTCGCGGAGGAGGGCTCGCGCGTGCGGGAGGACGCGCTCTGGTTCGCGATCGTCGCGCTCGACCTGGCGGCGTCGGACAAGCCCGACGCGGCCGTCGGCGAGAAACGCGACCGCCTCGCGGTCGTGCACATCGGCGAGTTCCCGGGCTCGCCCAACAGCGCGCGCCTGCTCACGCGCCACGCGGACATCCAGGGCGTGTCGCCCGAGCAGTCCGTCGAGGTATTGCTGCGCGTCCGCGCCGATTCGCCCACGTACCTCGCGTCGCGCCGCGAAGCGTCGCGCCTGCTCTTCCGCCTCGCGAAGGGACCGGGCCCCGGGCGGGCGCTGGCGGCCCAGCAGTTCGTCACGGTCACGGAAGACCTCGTGCGGCTCGAGCTCGACCGGGCGGCCCAGCTCGATGACCGCCGGCGGCTCGAGGCCGGCGGGGCGCTCATCCTCCGCGTGCGTCAGCTCCTCGACGTCCTGCTCTCGCAAACGACGCCCGACCTCACCCGCGCGGAGGCGGCGATGGACCTTGTCCCGCGCATCGTCGCCGCGACGCGGGTCTCGACCGAGAGCGCCGAGCCCGAGTTCGCCTTCCGCCGCTTCCAGATCGCCCTCGCCCGGGGCGACGCGCAGGCCGTCCGGCAGCGCGGCGACGAGCTGCGCGCCCTCGGCGGCAGCTACGCGGGCGCCGCCGACCAACTCCTCCTGAAGCAGGCGATCGATCGCTGGCGCACCGCGCCGGCCGACGCCCGCGCCGCCCGCGACGTCGTCGCCCACGGCCAGCGCGTCCTCGACACGGGCGACGCCGGGTCCATGGCCGCGGTGCGGAACGACGTCGCGGAGGCCGCCGCGAGCCTCTGGAGAAGCCAGCAGGACCGCGCCATGCGCGACCTCGCGATCCGCCTCGATACCGAGGCCGTCTCGGGCGGCCTGCGCACCGCCGTCTCCCTCCGCCGGCTGGCCGAATTGCGCGAGGCCGGCGGCGATCAGCGCGGCGCGCTCGCGGCCTGGGAGGAACTCCTCGCCGGCCTCGAGCCCGAGACCGATGATTGGTACCGCGCCCGGGTGGAGTCGCTGCGCCTGCTGCTCGCCGTCGACCCGCCCGCCGCGGCCGACGCGATCGCGCAGTTCAAGATCCTGTACCCTCGCCAGGCGCCGGAACCATGGGCCGCGCGGCTGCTGGACCTCGAGGCGAAGGCCCCGCGCCAGACGCCGCCCGCGAAGGGGGGCGGATGAGCGCCGTCCCGGCCAACGCCGACCGCCTCGTGGCGCGCTTCATCGGCACGACCCGCACCGACGACGCGGGGCTCCTCGGAGTGCCGGAGGGCGCCGGGCGTGACGCCGTCCTGGACGGGCTGCGGACGCGGCTCGGGCGCGTCTCGGCCCACCCCGACGCGCGCACGGCGGAAGCGGCCGAGGTGCGGATGATGCTCCACGCCGCCGCGGGACGCATGCTGATGGTCAGCGGCGACGCCTCACGCTCGACGCCGCGGGCGCTCGCGGGCTTCGACCAGGTAGCGCTGATGACCGTCGGCATCGCAGGCGGCTTGAATTCCCGGGCGATGCACCAGTTGCAGATGCTCTCGGTCACCGCCGGTGTGTCGCCCCAGGGTCTCGTGGACTCGCTCCGGCGTCTCGGCGAGTCGGGCGCGATGGCGCCGCCGGCGAGCGCACTCCCGCCCCGCGCACGCCCCGGTGCGGCGCGGCGAGTCTCGCGCGACCCTGCCCGTCGCCTCAGCGCGGCCGGCGCGCCGGCCGGGCAGGCGCCGCCGGAAGAGCCGGAGCAGGCGGTTGATCCGGCCGCGAGGCTCGTCCGCCGTGTGGTCGTCGGCGGCGTGATCGGGCTCGGAGCGCTGATCGTCCTTGCGTTCGGTCTGCGCATCATGCTGAGCGGCCCGAAGAAGCCGCCCGTGACGCCCGGGCCGATCGCGGCCGATCAACAGCCCGCGTCCCCGCCCCGGCCGCCCGCGAGCACGGCCAAGACCCAGGCGCCGCCCGCGCCCCCCAAGAAGGATCGCACCGCCGCGGAGATCGTGAAGGACCTGCGCGCGCTCGACGGCGCCCGCCCGGACGCGTCGGCGACGCTCGGCGCCGCGATCGAGGAACTGGCCGCCCGTTGGCACGCGGGCACGCCGGCGCAGACCGCGGACATCCTGAGCGCCGTGATGGAGCCCGTCTTCCGCGCGCCGGAGTCCGCCCGGCGCACCGCGAGCGACGCCGCGACCGGGCTGATCGGCGATGACCCCGCGGCCCGGGCGGCGTGGACCGCCGAGGGCGTGCCCCGGTTCGTTCTCGGCGCGATGATCGGCCAGCGGTTGCTGCGCGAGCGGGACCTCGACGCCGCCTCGCGCCGCCTGGTCGAGACGCGCGTGCGCCGCGCGTTGGGTCCCAGCGCCGCGGATCAGACGGGGTCGCCGGCCCGCATCGCCGCCGTTGCGCTCGAACGCGCCGCCGCGTTGATGATCCCGCTGCGTCCGGCCGACATCCCCGCCGCGAACGCGGCCGCGCCCCTCGCCGACGACGACGCGTGGGCCGCGTGGGCCGCGTGCGTCAAGGCGTCGGTCGCGGACGCCGACACGCGCGAGCGCGTCACGCTCGGGGCGCTCGAACGCGCGCTCGCGTCGAGCGTCGAGCCGAACACGGACGCCGCGATCCTCGCGGCGCTGCACGCCCTGCCCGCGCAGGTCTCCTGGGGGCGGGGCTCGCCCGGGCGCGAGCGCGTCCTCACGTGGCTGGCGAGGCGCGACATCTCCGCGCCGAAGGTCACGCTCCTCACGCAGGGGCTCGTCGCCCAGCCGGGGAGCGACCTCGACATTTCCTTTGTCCTCACGAGCGCCGCGAGCGACGCCGACCGCGCGGACCTCCGCGACCGCCTCGCGACCGTCTGGAACCTGCAGGGCGCCGGCCTCCGCGCCGAGAGCGTCGCCGAGCTCCTGACCGCCGCCGGGCCGCTGCTGCAGACGACGATGCCCGCGACGCCCGCCGATCGCCTCGCACGCGCCCGCGCCCTGTGCGCGTGGAACACCGCGGCGGCGCTGGTCTGGAGCGGCGAGACCGAGCGGGCCAGGCAACTCCTCGAGTCCGAAGCACGGGTGCGACCGGCCGCCCCCGCGCCGGTGCAGCCAGCCGCGCCGATCCCGCCCGGCAGCTGGGGCGAGTCGTACCTGCTCGCGGGCAACGACATGGCGCGGCGGCGGGGGATCATCCGCGGCGCCGCGGACTCGCCCCCCGGACGGCTCGAGGCGAGGCTGCTCGTGGAAGAGGCCATGCGTGGGGGCAACGCCGAGCTGCGCGCCGAGGCGCGATCGGTCGTCCTGAAGCACGCGGCGAGCCGAGCGGTGGTGGGGGCGATGCTGGACTTCGCGCCCTTCGCGCCGGCGACAGAGACCAACCGCGAGCTCATCGAGGCCGCCGCGTACACGAGCCTGCCCGCGGTGAAGCGGCCGGCGTTCCGCGTCGAGGCGCGCCGCGCGCTGGTGCTCCGCCTGCTGGCGATGTTGACCAGCTCGGGCGCCTCGTACGACGAGGCCGCCGCAGTGATGAGCGCGTGGTACGAGGAACGCCTCGCCGCGGAAGAGAACCCGCCCGCGGCGGCGGGCAACGCGCCGCCCGCGCCCTCGGCGAGCGAGGACCCGTCCCGGCCCGCGCGGGAACTCCGGCGCCGGCTCTTCGAGCGCGCCCGCGGCGCGTGGGCGCCCTCCGACGCCACGCCGGCGCCGACGGAGCTCGCGCTGCGCCACGACCAGCGTGTGCGGGCGGCGTCGGGCGCCGTGCAGGAGTTCGCCGCCGAGCAGTGCGGCGTCGTCGAGGCGATGGCGCGGCTCGTGCACGCGGAGCGCGCGGCGGCCGAGGACCGTGTCGCGGCCGTGCTGGCGCGGTGGCGCCGCGAGATGCGTTCGAGCGACCACGTCTTCGCCCAGGTCGAGGCCTGCGAGGAGGCCCAGGCCCGTCTCTGGGTCATCCGGATGGGAGGCGAGCAATGACCGCGCGCTCCGTTCTGCCCCTCGTGCTCGCGTGCTTGCTGGCGGCCGCGCCCGCGCGGACGACCGCCCAGCCCGACACCTCCGCGGAGTCCAGCCGGTCCAGGCTCGCGCAGGCGTTCGGCGACCGTCTGCAATCGCTCTCGCCCGCGAACGCCGAGGCGTACCTCCTCCTGGGCGAGGAGATCGCGGACGCGGCGAAAACGCCCGCGGACCGCCGCCTCGCGGTCGAGGTGCTCGCGCGCGGCTACGCGCTTGCGCGCCGCGAGCCCAACGGCTCGCGCGTGGCCGTGAGCGCGTGCCTCGCGCTCGCCGACCTCACCCGCTCGCGGGTTGAGCGCGGCCGGCTCCAGCGCGCCGCCGTCCTCCTCGATCCCACGGTCGTCGCCCCCTGGGCCGCCCCGGACGCGACGACACGCCCCGGCACGCCGGAAGCGCCCGAGTATCAAGCCGCCGTCTACATGGGCCTCGTCCGCGCGGGCGCGGGCGCGCAGGCCCGCTCGCTCGCGAAGCGGCCGGAGGTGAACGCCAAGCTCCAGTCGATAGACCGCCTCCTGCTGCGCCTGGGCGTCGGCGGGGCCGACAGCCTGCAGCGGGAGGCCAAGCGCTGGCCCTGCCCCGAGTGCGGCAACGCCCGCGTCTCGCGCCGCCCCGGCGAGGCCCGGCTGTGCGCCAACTGCAAGGGCGTGCCGGGCCCGAACCTCTCCGACACGGCGCTCGTCGCGCAGCTGCGCGCCGAGACGTGGCTCCTCGGCGGCGATCAGGGCACGTGGTCCGCTCAGCTCTCGCTCGACGACGGCGCGCCGCTCCCCGTGCCGGACGAGAACGCCGTCTTCGATCTCTTCGGGATCGACGACGCCCGCCCCTACTGGCGCAACGGGTTCTGGCGGATGAACGCGGACGGCACGGACGCGCCGGAGCCCGCCGAGAGGTCAGAGCCCGCGCCCGAGGCCGGCGCCGAGCGGCCGCCCGCCGGCGGGCCGCCGTCCTGATGCGCTACCGCCTCGCCGCCGCGTACGCGACCCACGGGTCGTCGAGCCCCTCGCCCCGCGCGAGCGGACGCACGTGCATCACGCCGGTGTGATCGATCGCCCCCGCGAGCCGGTCGTACACCTCGACGGCCCGGAAGCCCGCTTCCAGCATCGCCTCTCGCATCTCCGGCAGAGACCAGAGCCGCCAGTCGTACGTGAACGCGCCTTCGATCCGCCGCCGGCGCGTCCCCTCGCGCCACTCGAACGAGATCGTGTTCAGCACCCGCCCCGTCACCGCGTCCGCCCGCACCGTGCGCCACTCGTAGACGAGACCGCGCAGCCCGAGCGACGTCCCGGACGGCGCCCGCACGCGCGTCGTCTTCTCGGTGAAGGCGTCCGACCCCCCGTAGAGATCGCACACGAACACCCCGCGCGGACGCAGCCGCCGCCGGCACGCGCGCAGGTACGCGAGCAACTCGCGCCGGGTGTGCCAGTAGCACACCGGAAAGTTCGTCGCGGCGATCACGTCCGCGCCGGCCCCGCACCGCATGACGTCCGCGGCGACGGCCCGCACACGCTCCGCCCCGGGCATGCGCCGCAGCACGCCGGCGTCCGAGTCCACGGCCACCGCTCCGTGGCGCTCCGACAGGCCGGCCCACGCCCGCGCGAGCGCCGCCGTGCCGGAGAAGTCCTCCCGCAGCACCCGCGCCCGGCCGCCGTGGACCGCACGCATGAAGAGCGCGAGGCGCTGCGCGTCCGTCACGCACGCCTCGTAGAGCGCGAACTTGTCCGGCGACGCCATCGCTCAGGCCATCCTGACCCACGCCAGGAGCGTCTTGAGGTTCGGCGGCTTGCCGTACATCAGCACGCCGATGCGGAAGATCTTCGCCGCGCCCCACACCATCACGACGACCGTGAGCAGCCCCACCAGCACCGCCAGCGGCGGCTGCCACGCGGGCACCGGCTCGCTCCCGCAGAGCCGCAGCACCATCACGAAGGGGTTGATGAGCGGCACGAAGCTCAGCACCTGCGCGAACTGCGCGTTGGGGTTCCGCAGGATCGGCATCCACAGGATCATGGGGATGACGAGCACGACCATGATGGGCGCCATCAGCGACTGCGCCTCCTGCACCTCGCTCACCGCCGCGCCGATCGCCGCCATCATCGCCGCAATGGTGAAGTACGCGATCACGAAGAAGAACACGAAGTACACCAGCGACTGCCACGCGATCAGGTGCGACAGCGCGAACGCCGCCAGGGCCGCCATCCCCACGCCGCCGTACAGCACCAGGATCAGCAACCCCACCGCGCCCTTGCCGATGATCTTCCCCGTCATCAGCTCCAGCGGGCTCACCGCGGAGAGGATCACCTCCATCACGCGGCTCGACTTCTCCTCGATCGTGCTCGTCAGCAGGTACTGCCCCGCGCTGAAGACGCTCACCCACAGGAGGAACATGAAGGCGCCGGGCACGAGGAACTGCGCCACCTCGCTGCTCTTGCGTTCGCCCTCCCTCGTCACCGCCTTCTTCTCGGCCTCCGGGCGCGCCATGAGCGACCGGACGCGGGCGACGTCGAGCCCCGCGCTCTCCAGCCGCGCGTCCACGATCGCGGCGTTGGCCTGGTCCCGGATGTCCTCCTGGACCTCGATGTCCAGGCGCGGCGCGACGAAGATGTCGTACTTCTCGTACCCGGGCTTCTCGCCCTCCAGCGCCGTCGGCGTGACCGCGCCCGGCGGGATCACCAGCAGCGCCAGGCGCCGCTCTTGGTCGACGTCCTGCTCCTTGCCCGTCGCCTTGAGGAGCTCCTGCTTGGCCTCCTCCACGTCCGCCTCAGTCGGCAGCTTCCGCACCGAAAGGCTCGGCGCCGGCGCCGCCCCCGGCAGGTTTACGCCGCCGGGGCTCTGTTTCATCATCGACTCGCTGACCCCGACCTTCGACGCGGCCCGCTTCATCTGCTCCGCGCGCTGCTCGCGCCGCTTCGCGATCGCACCGGGCGAGTAGCGCTCCTCGAGCTTGCCGTGCACCGCGCCGGACCTGTCGATGACCGCGATATGCCCCGAGACCTTCGGCAGCTGCTTGTTCATCAGCATCGGCATCAGCGTGATCGCCGCGCCCATGATGATGGGCGGCAGCACCAGCCCGAGAATGAACCCCTTGGTCGCGACCGTCGCGACGAACTCGCGCCACGAGATCACGAGAACCCGGCGCATCAGTCACCTCCCCCGTCGCGCGACGACGCGGCGTGCAGCAGCCGTGCCCGCTCCTCCTCGTTCGCCTCGGAACCCGACACGATCTGGATGAACACGTCCTCGAGTGTCGGCCGCTCGACCTCGACGCGGTTCGCGGGCATCGCCGCGGCGAGCCGCCCGATCATCGCCGTCGCGTCGACGCCGTCGGCCAGGTGCACCTTGATCACGCCGCTGCCGAAGCGGGCGACGCCCGACACGCCCGGGATCGCGGCGAGGTGGGCCGTGCTCTCGTCGATCCGCACCGGGTCGATCAGGATCGCCCGCGGGTCGAAGCGCTGCCGGATGCTCCGCGGCGTGTCGTCGAGCACTTTGCGCCCCTCGTGGATCATCACCACGCGGTCGCACAGCGCCTCGGCCTGGCTCATCTGGTGCGTCGAAAAGATGATCGTCGCCCCGCGGTCGTGCTGCTCGTCCACAAGTGTCCGCAGCAGGCGCGCGTTCACCGGGTCGAGCCCCGAGAAGGGCTCGTCGAGAATGATCAGGTCCGGCTCGTGGATCACGCTCGCGATGAACTGCACTTTCTGCTGCATGCCCTTCGAGAGCTCCTCGCACTTCTTCTTCCAGACGTTGGGCAGCGCCACGCGCTCCAGCCACGCCCCCGCCCGCCGGCGCACCTCGTGCTCGGGCACGCCCTTGAGGCGCGCGATGTACTCGAGGAACGTGCCGACTTTCATCTTCTTGTAGACGCCGCGCTCCTCGGGCAGGTACCCGATCCGGTCCTTGCTCTCGACGGCGGACGCGCGCCCGAGCACCTCGACCGTCCCGCTGTCGGGGAAGATGATCGACATGATCATGCGGATCGTCGTCGTCTTCCCCGCGCCGTTCGGGCCGATGAGCCCGATGAGCGAGCCCCGATCGATGCGCAGGTCGAGATCGACCACCGCCGGCTTGCCCGCGAAGCTCTTGTTGACGCCACCGAGTTGGATCGCCGCGTCCGCGTGGTTGCTCATGCGATTGCCCGCCGGGCGCGAGATCGCAGCCCACCGGGCGGTCAGTTTACGTCGCGGCCTCGCGCGCAGTTACTTCTTGGGTGGTCCGCCCCCGTGCGCTTTTTCACCGCTTCACCTCCCCACCTGCTCACCTCCTCCTCTTCATCTGCCCTCGTTCGCTGGCTCGCTTGTTCGATCTCCCCTCTCTGCCACCCCGTGCCTCCGTGCCGTCGTCCTGCTTTCAGGTCATACGCTCGCCCCCGCATGGACGATGCGGCGCGACAGGTACGCCTTCTCTGCCCCGGCACGCCCCCGCGCGTGCTCGAGAAGCTCGCCGAACTCGCCGCGTCGGACCGCGACCTCGCCCGCCGCCTCGAAGACCCCGACGTCCTCGCCGACCACCGCAAGGTGCGCGAGCTCTCGCTCCGGCGCTCCGCCCTCGCGACCGCGGCCGAGGCGTGGACGAAGCTCGAATCTCTCGCGTCCGAGGCCGCGGGACTGCGCGACGCCGTCGCGAAGAACGACGACCCCGAGTTCGCGTCGCTCGCCCGCGAGGAACTCCCCCGCGTCGAGGCCGCGGCGCGCGAGACGCTCGACCGCGCTCTCCAGGGCCTCGTGAACGCCGAAGACCGGCGCATCGGCTCGGTTATGCTGGAAGTCCGCGCCGGCACCGGCGGCGACGAGGCCGCCCTCTGGGCCCGCGACCTCCTCGAGATGTACCAGAAGTACGCGGCACGCCGCGGCTGGCAATTCGAGCTCCTCGAGGTGTCGGCGGACGCGGGCGGCGGGGGAGGGATCCGCAGCGCGGTCGCCAACGTCCGCGGCGAGGGCGTCTGGAGCGAGCTGGGGTTCGAGGCCGGCGTGCACAGCGTCAAGCGTGTGCCCGCGACCGAGACGCAGGGGCGCGTCCACACGAGCACCGCCAGCGTCGCCGTCCTCCCCGAGCCGGAGGAGGTCGACGTCAAGATCGACTGGACCAACGACGTCGAGGAGTTCGCGACGCGCGCCCAAGGCCCGGGCGGCCAGAATGTCAACAAGGTCGAGACCGCCTGGCAGATCCACCACAAGCCCACCGGCATCATCATCAAGATGATGGAGGCAAAGAGCCAGCAGCAGAACCGTGAACGCGCCCGCCGCCTCCTCGTCGCGCGCCTCTACGAGGCGCAGCTCCAGAAGGCCCGCGCCGAGCGCTCCGCCGCCCGCAAGGACCAGATCGGCACCGGGGGACGCAGCGAGAAGATCCGCACCTACCGCTGGAAAGAGGGCATCGCCGCGGACGAACGTCTGCCGGACGAGTACGCGCTCCGCGACCTTCTCGCCGGCGACTTTGCCGACCTCATGCGCGACCTCGCGAGGCGGGAGACGGCCCGCCGTGTCGCGGAGCTATGAGACGCACCGCGCCCCCTCGCGACCCCCGCGCGGCGAGTCTACAGTGGGTCAGCCGCGGGCGTAGTTCAGCGGTAGAACGTCAGCTTCCCAAGCTGAATGTCGGGAGTTCGATCCTCCTCGCCCGCTTTTCGACGATCGGCGCGCAACGCCGCGGCCGGACGGGGCAGCGGCCCGCCCCGCCGTCACGAGCCGCGACGGCCGCCCCCGCTCAACGCACGCGGTGAACGACACGAGGTGTTCGCCCGCCCGCGCTGTGCGAGACCCGCGCAACGCGCGAGCCTCACCCCTTCTTCTTCGTCATCGCCTCGACCCACACCGGCACGTACGGCGGGATGCACCCCTTCGACAGCGGCCAGTCCTTGTACAGGCCGATCTTCTCGCCGATCGCGACCGCGCGCCGCCGGTGCTCCGCGTGCCTGATGCCGATCGCCCCGAGCGTGTTGTTCATCGTCCACCGCACCTCGGGCCTGGCCTTGGGCATCTCCCTCTCGATCCGCTCGAGCAGCGCGCCGACGTCAAAGCCGTTGTCGCCCTTGCTCACGCCGCTCGCCGTCAGGTGCCACCCGGCGCGGGCCGCCCAGGGGTTCTTGTCATTCATCCACTTCTCGCGCAGCACGTCCTTCTCCGGGTGCTGCGCGACGACGTACGCGTTCAGCCAGTCCGCCGCCTGCGCGCACGAGGTGGAGCGCGTCATCGCGTCCAGTTCCTCCGCGGAAAGCTCCCGCGGCTTCAGGATCAGCGTCGCCAGGAGCTGCGCCTCGACGTTCCCCGTCTCCCAGAGCTTGAGCGCCAGCGCGTGGTCCGTCCCGATCTTCTTCGCCAGCGCGCGGACGTCGCCCAGCTTCACGCCGAAGTGGTTGGCGGGCGGGGCGCACCCGTCGGGCCCGATCTTCGCGTTGTGCTTGCGGCGGGCGTCGTCGCCCATCGATTCGAGCTGCGCGAGAACTTCCTTGACGGTCATGGCGACGATCGTACGGGACCGCGGCGGAGACGCGTCCGCTCCACGGAAACGGAGGCCCGATCATGAGAGCGGTCATCGGGACCGCGCTGAACGGCCTTCGCGGTCCTCGCCCCCTACGCGGCCATCCTCCTCGCCGCCCGGGCGTCCAGCCACGCCGGCACCTGCTCCGCGGTCATCGGCGGTGAAAAGTAGAACCCCTGCACCATGTCGCAGTCGAGCGTCAGGAACGTCGCGAGCTGGTCCTGCGTCTCGACGCCCTCGGCCACGACCTTCATCTTGAGGTTCCGCGCCAGCGTCACGATCGCGTGGATGATCGCCGAGTTCTCGCGCACGAACCCCATCTGCCCGACGAACGAGCGGTCGATCTTGAGCGAGTTGATCGGCAGGCGCTTGAGGCAGCTCAGCGATGAGTACCCCGTCCCGAAGTCGTCCATCGCGACGGAAACGCCGAGCTTCCGCAGGCGCTGCAGCACGATGATCGACGTGTCGAGATCGTCCATCACCGCGCTCTCGGTGATCTCCAGGTTCAGCCGGCGCGGGTCCATGCCCGCCGTCCGCAGCGTCCGCGTCACCTCTTCCACGAGCCCGGCGAGCACGAACTGCCTCGCGGACAGGTTCACGCTCAGCGTGAGCCCGTCCACGGCCGCGCCCGCACGCTCCCACGCCTTCACCTGCCTGCACGCCTCGCCGAGCACCCAGTTGCCCAGCGGCACGATGAGGCCGCTCTCCTCGGCCACCGGCACGAATTCACCGGGGCCGATCAGGCCGCGCTCCGGGTGCCGCCAGCGGCACAGGGCCTCCAGCCCCGCGACGCGCCCCGTGTCGAGATCGATGATCGGCTGGTAGAACAGCAGCAGCTCGCAGTCGCGCCCGCCCACGCCCTCCAGCGCGCGCCGCAGGTCGGCCTCGAGCCGCAGCCGCGACACCGCGCGCTCGTGCATCGTGGCGTCGAAGAGCGCGTGCCGCGCCTTGCCCTTCTCCTTGGCGTGGTACATCGCGGTGTCCGCGTCGCGCAGCGCCGCGTCGACGCCGTCCGCCCCCGTGTACCCCTCGCGCGCCATCGCGATCCCGATGCTCGCGGTGCAGTGCACGTCGTGAGACCCCGCGACGCAGAACGGCGCCGCGAAACTCTCCTGGATCCGCGCGGCGACGCGCGCCGCCTCGTCCGGGCCCTCGATCCCCTCGAGCAGCACGACGAACTCGTCGCCCCCCAGGCGCGCCACGATGTGCTTGCGCCCGCCCCCGCGGTCGAGCGCGTTCGCCGCCACGCACGTGGTGAGCCGCTCCGCGACGTTGATCAGCAGCTGGTCGCCCGCCCTGTGGCCGAGGCTGTCGTTCACGATCTTGAAGCGGTCCAGGTCGAGGTACAGCACCGCGAACGTGCCGCGCCCCGGCTCCGAGATCGCCCGCTGCAGGCTCTCCTTCAGCAGCGCGCGGTTCGGCAGGCCCGTCAGCCGGTCGTAGAACGCGCCGCGCCGGAGCTCCTCCTCCGCCTCCTTGCGCGAGGTGACGTCCGTGATCGAGCCGGCCATCCGGAACGGCCGGCCGTCGTCGGTCCGCACCGCCAGCCCGCGGCACGCGACCCACAGGTACGTCCCGTCGCTCCGCCGCAGCCTGTGCTCGTGCTCCAGGTGCGGCGTCTCGCCGCGGAGGTGCGCGTCCAGCCGCGTCCGGAACGCGTGCCCGTCGTGCATGTGGATGCGGCTCAGCCACTCCTCCGGCCCGGCCTCGCTCCCGGTGTCCGGGTCGTCAAGCCCCAGCATCTGCCGCCACCTGGGCGAGTAGTACACGCGGTTGTGCAGAAGGTCCCAGTCGAACAGGCCGCCGTTGGTGCCGCGCGCCGAGAGCTCGTACCGCTCCTCGCTCCTCCGCAGCGCCTGCTCGGAGGCCTCCAGCGCACGCACCGACGCGAGCAGGTCGTCGTTGCTCCGGCGCAGCTCGGCGGTCCGCTCCTCGACGGTGCGCTCCAGCTCCGCCCGCTTCAGCCCCGCCAGGCGCGTCTGCCACCACTTCTCCGTCAGCGCCGCCGCCAGCTGGCACACCTCCGCGTTGTCGAACGGCTTCTTGAGGATCAGCAGCTGGTGCGACGTCCCCAGCCGGTTCACGATGTCCTGCCACGAGTGGTCCGAGTACGCCGTGCAGATCACGACCTGCAGGTCGGGGTCGTGCCGCCACAGGTGCTCGATCGTCTCCAGACCGTCCCACCCGGGCGGCATCCGCATGTCCACGAACGCCACCGCGAAAGGTCGCCCCTCCGCCGCGGCGCGGTGCACCATCTCCGCGCCGTCCCGCCCCTGGTGCGCCGACGAGAGCTCGTAGCGGTCACGCCCGGGCGTCCCCGCCGCGCCCCCCCCGAACAACCGCGCCTCCAGCGCCGCCAGCGACGACTCCGCGCCGTCGTCCGACGGGCTGAGCAGCTTCCGCAGGTCCTCGTGGATCGCCTCGTTGTCGTCCACGATCAGGATGCGGCGGTTCTTGGCCGGCGAGCGGCCGTCGGTCTGCGTCGTCATGCGGCCACCCCCGCGTTCACGCCCGGGAACGCGAGCGTGAACGCCGCGCCACGCCCCGGGCCATCGCTCTCCACCGTCAGGCTCGCGCCCATGTTCTTCGCGGCCAGCGCCGCGCTGTGCAGCCCGAACCCGTGCCCGCCGGTCTTGGTCGTGAACCCGTGCTGGAAGATGCGCGTCAGGTTCTCCGCCGCGATCCCCACGCCGCTGTCCTCGACGCGCACGCGCACGCCCCCGGCCCCGTCCGGGCCGACGCGCAGCACGACCGGCCGCCGCGGCGCCGGGGTCGCCGCCACCGCCTGCTTCGCGTTCCGGATCAGGTTGATCAGGATCTGCAGCACCTGGTGCCGATCGGCGAGCACGCGCGGCGCCGCCTCGAACCGCCGCTCCACCGGCACCCCGTGCCGCTCGAGCTCCATCGCGCAGACGCGCAGCGCGTCCTCGGCCAACGCGGCGATGTCCTCCATCTCGCGCACGCCCCCGCCCTTCGCGTGCGCTTGCTGCATCCCCACGATCGTCTTGATGTGATCGACGTTCTTCGTCAGCTCCTCGAGCTCCCGGAGCGTCTCCTTCTGTTCCGACGCCAGGCACGCGGCGAGCGCGCCAAGGTACTTCGGAAGCTCGCGCCCCGCGGGGTCCGCCGACAGGAACGATGCCATGTCCGCCTCGTGCGCCAGCAGCAGCGACGCGGCCTTCTCCACGCCGCCGACCCGCGACCTGCGCATCCGGTCCGCCGCGAGCGACGCCGAGACGTTCACGCTGTTCAGCACGTTGCCGACGTTGTGCAGCACGCCGGTGGCCACCTCGGCCATGCCCGCCCGCCTGCTCGCCTCCACGAGCTTGCGGTTCAGCTCGTCGCGCTCCGACTCCGCCCTCTTCCGCTCGCTGATGTCGCGCATCGCCAGCACGGCGCCCCGCCCGCCGACCATCGGGCTCGCGGCGTAGACGACGTACGACGACGTGTCCCCTCGCACGATCAGCCGCTTGTCGTCGCCGCCCTCGCACCCCGCCGGCGGTTGTCCGCCCGGCGCGCACGCCTCCGCCACGATCTCCCCCAGCCGGCGCCCCTGCGCGTCGCGGATGTCCACCAGATCGGCCAGCCGCCCCCCGGCGCACGACCCCCCGGTCAGGCCGAGCAGGCGCTGCGCCGCGGGGTTGATGAACAACACCCGCCCCTCGGCGTCCAGGGCGCACAGCCCCTCGGCCAGCGACACGATCACCGTCTTGAGCGTGTCGCGCTCGGTCGCGAGCTGCACGTGCAGGTCGCGCATCTCCGTCGACGAGATCGACAGCGACCGCTCCAGCAGGTACCGGTCCTGGTCGGCCTCCGTGTACGCGCGGCTGACGCGCTCGAGGAATTCACGCCACGCGACGGCGTCCGTCGGCAGCGCGTCCGCGGCGAGCTCCGCACGCTTCAGGTGGCGTTCCAGCAGCGGGTGAAGCATCACGTCTCCGTGATCGTCGTCAGCGTCATCGTCTGGTTGTGGAGGTCGCAGCGCCCGGTCGAGTACGGCGAGATCTCCCCGTACGAGTAGAACCCGACCTGCTTCGTCCCCTCGGGGAGCGTCTCGAGACTCCGCTCGAGCTCCTCCTCCGTGCGCTCGCCGAGCACCAGCCGCCGCCCGACGCAGCTCACCGCGACCGTCAGGCAGGGCCCGGCCACGGCGCCGTTCAGGTTCGAGCGCGTCATCAGGGCCGACTCCGCCGCGCCCTCGATCAGCCGGTCGAAGTTCGCCCTCATCAGCTGCGCATACGACCCCTGCGGGATGTCCCCCGCGAACACCAGCGACTGGTTCTTCTCGTCGATGCTCAGGACCGTGCGCACGAGGCTCTTCTTGTCGTCCCCGTTCTGCCGCAGCGCCAGGGGGAAGAGCAGCGCCGTCGCCGGCAGCCCGGCCGCCCGCTCGCCCAGGTACCCCTTGTACAGAGGCAGCGCCGGCTTGCCGTCCAGTTCGTAGAGCACGTTCCCCTCCGAGCGCGTCACCACGCGCTCGGGGCCGAAGACGTCCCAGCCGCCCTTGGAGCCGTGCCCGATCCGCACCCGGTCGCCGTAGAACCCGACCGCGGAGATGAACCCGTCGGCCGGTGCGCCGTTCCTGAGGACCCACGTCCGCTGGAACCGATCGCCGTCCCCCGCCAGCCCGCCCGTCACGACGACGTCCGTCGGCAGCACGCCGTTGAGCCCGCGGATCAGCTCGCTCCCGTTCACCTTCAGCCCGTCGGAGAGCACCAGCACGCCCCGCAGGCCCGGGCCCCCGAGCTGCCGCGCCAGCGAGTCGCCCGCGTTGAACGAGTCCGCCGGCGTGCGCACAGGCGCCGTCACCAGCGACAGTTTCGTGTGCGCGAAGCGCATCACCGCGACAGACAGCGTCTCGTCGCGCAGCGACGACCCGTGGATCTCCCCCGACGTCGAACACCCCGCGATGCACGACGTGGGGTACCAGCGAGCGAGCTCCGCGATCGCGCGCCCGTCGTTCAGGTACGACGGCGCACCGAAGACCAGCACCAGCGTGCGCTCCGAGTCGAGCCTCGGGAACTCCGGCACCGACCACCCGGGCCCGCGACCGCCGCGCGCCGTGCGTTGATGCGAGAACGTGACCAATTCCGTGCCCACGACGGTCGTCATCGGTGGAACTCCTGTGCCGCTGTCCCCCGGCGGCGTTGCGAGAGAGCGGTGATATCGACACGACCTGAAGGATGATTCACGCCGCCGCGCAGTTATCCGGCCGCGCGCCCCCGAATCCCACGGGCCCGGGGCCCAAGCCGGCCGGGATCGCCCGCGCCGCGGGTACAGTCCACCATGCTTACCAAGCGCATCGCGCTCGCCTATTCCGGCGGTCTCGACACCTCCTGCATCGTCCCGTGGCTGCGGGAGAACGTCCCCGGCGCGGAGGTTGTTTGCGTGGTGGGGGACGTGGGGCAGGGAGAGGGCGAGCTCGACGGCGTCGAACGGAAGGCGAAGGACAGCGGCGCGGCGGAGTGCCACGTCGTCGACCTCAAGAAGGAGTTCGTCGACGAGTTCGTGATGCCCACCATGATCGCCGGCGCGGTCTACGAGGGCCGATATCTCCTGGGCACCGCGATCGCCCGCCCCTGCCTCGCCCGCGCGCAGGTGAACGTCGCGAAGAAGACCGGCTGCGTCGCCCTCGCCCACGGCTGCACCGGCAAGGGCAACGACCAGGTGCGCTTCGAGAGCGCGTACGGCGCGCTCGCGCCGGAGATGGAGATCATCGCGCCGTGGCGGATGGACGCGTGGAAGCTCTCCGGCCGCATCGCGATGCTCGACTACCTCAAGCAGCGCAACATCCCGACCACCGCGAGCGCCACCAAGATCTACTCGCGCGACCGCAACCTCTGGCACATCAGCCACGAGGGCGGCGCCATCGAAGACCCGTGGAACGAGCCGCCCGAGGACGCGTGGATGCTCACGGCGGACCCGGCGAAGGCCCCGAACACGCCGCGCGACGTCGCCCTCTCCTTCGAGAAGGGTCGGCCCGTCGCCCTCGACGGCAGGAAGATGGAGGCGTGGAAGATCATCGGCGAGCTCAACGCCATCGCCGGCGAGCACGGCGTCGGCCGCATCGACCTCGTCGAGAACCGGCGCGTGGGCATGAAGTCCCGCGGCCTCTACGAGACCCCCGGCGGCACCGTCATCGCCGAGGGCCTGCGCGCCATCGAGGAGCTCGTCCTCGACCGCGAGACGCGCCACGAGCGCGAGCACCTGGGCCTCAAGTTCGCCGAGCTCGTCTACGACGGGCGCTGGTTCACGCCGCTGCGCGAGTCCCTCTGGTCCGCGGCGGAGAAAATGGCCGAGCGCACCAGCGGCGACGTCGTCGTGCGCCTCTTCAAGGGCCGCGCGACGCCCGTCAAGCGCCGCAGCCCGCACAGCCTCTACGCGGAGAAGATGGTCTCCTTCGAGGGCGAGGAGATCTACAGCCAGAAGGACGCGGGCGGCTTCATCCGCCTCCTCAGCCTCCCCGAGCGCATCCGCGCGATGAAGGAACGCGGCGGCGCGAAGTGAGTGGGTGCCCCGGCGGTCCCCGCCGGTCTCCGACCACCATTGCGTTCAGGACCCGGGGAGCGGCAGACGCGGTGACAGGGTGACGCGGTGACAAGAGCAATTGCCCTCCCTCGCCCCGTGTCTTCACGGGGAGAGGTGGCGTCGTAGCCGCCGGTGAGGGGCCTGCTGTACCACTGAGATGCCAATCCTCGTGCATCTCAGTGCTTTTCGTGAGCACATCCTTGTTCACGCCGCGTCGGACATTCGGGGCACGGAGAGTGAGCGAGTGGAGGATGGGGCAGGCGTCCCGCCTGCCGCCGAGCGTGCATTACTTGTTATCGTCGGCAGATCAGTTCCTTCGTACGACCGATGCCACCTCGCCGTCAACGACCGCTCGGACGGGGGCGAGTCGCAACGAAGTGGTCAGGGCGTTCCTCGATCTGATCCACGCCGTACTCGGCAAGCGTCTCGCGCACGTGATCGGTGACACCGATGCCGTAACTATGCAAGACCGTCCACGGGGGGTCGTGAGCCCACACGCCGTGATGCAGTTCGACGTCCGCGACGACGTCAGCGAACAGCTCGCGGAGTGGCTCGTCTTCCCGCGGAAACGACGTTACACCACATTCGAGCGAGTATTCACCCGGCTCCTGCCAGATCAGATCGATCACGGGCTGGTTCGTCGGCGACTGAATTGTCCAGACGTGCATCCGGCGCGAGAGCGGACGCAGCGCCTCGCCGAAGTCCGGGTCGACGACGATGGCCACCTCGTGCGGAGACATTCGATGATTGTACAAGAGGGCTCCGAGAAGCGGCCGACCGGCGTGGTGTCATTGATCATCGGCAACATGGGCCACGCCGCATCCGGTCTGCCGTGCCGTGCTACTGGTCGGCGTCTGCGACGACCAGTGTTCTTCACTCGTTGGTAACGGGCACGCGGCACCCGGCGGGACGCCGGGCCTACAGAAGCAGAAGAGAAGACCGGATTTTGACCGCCGGGCCACCCAAGAACCATCGCGAAACATCTGGTCGCCTGTCGGCGTTCAATCGGCTCGTTCGCTTGGCGGAACTTCCTCCAACCCTATTACCCATTCCGCATTGCCTTTGCCGCCCAGGATCGGCGACTTCGTCAACCCGGTCACGCGCACACCGAACGCGCCCAGCCCCTCCGCCACCCCGCGCGCGATCCGCTCCGCTTCCGGTTCCTCCAGCACGCCGCCACGCGGCAGCTTCCCGCCCCGGTCCTTGAGTTCATAGTGGGGCTTGACGAGCGACACGATCCGCCCGCCCGGCTTCAGCCACCGCAGCGCCGCAGGGATCACCAGCCGCTGCGGCGTCCAGCTCGCGTCGATGACAACGAGACCGACGCCCCCCGGCGCGTCCTTCGGCCGCGGCGCGTGCAGCGCGTTCGTGCGTTCCATCACGACGACGCGCGGGTCGTTCCGGAGGGTCCACGCGAGCTGGCCGTACGCCGTATCCACCGCGTAAACCCGGGCCGCGCCGCGCTTCAAGAGGCAATCCGTGAACCCGCCGGTGCTGCACCCGAAGTCGGCGCACACGAGCCCCGCCACATCGAGGCCGAACTCGCGGAGCGCGTGGTCGAGCTTGAGCCCGCCGCGGCTGGCGAACCCGCCCGTCTCTTCCTTCACGCCTTCCACCCCGCGACCGTCTCGTTCCGCGGGTGCAGCTCCGCCCACAGACGCTCGAGGAGCGGCCGCAGGCCCTGCTTCGCCGCGCCGCTGATGGTGAAGACGTCGCGGTCGAGCCGAACGCCCGCCGCCTTCGCGACGCTCTTGGCGATCTTCGCCAGCGCCTTCTCGTCGGTGAGAAGGTCGATCTTGTTGAGCGCGACGATCTCCGGCTTCTCCGCGAGCGCCGGCGAGTACGCCGCGAGTTCCTCGCGGATCGTGCGGTAGTTCTCCGCCGGGTCGAGCTGGTTGTCGGGCTGGCAATCGACGACGTGCACGATTACCTTGGTGCGTTCGACGTGCCGCAGGAAGTCGTGGCCCAGCCCCGCGCCGCCGGAGGCGCCCTCGATAAGCCCCGGGATGTCCGCGATCACCATCCGCCGCGTGCCGTCCACCTCGCACACGCCCAGCTGCGGCGAAAGCGTCGTGAACGGGTAGTTCGCGATCTTCGGCGTCGCGCGCGTGAGCGCCGCGAGCAACGTGCTCTTGCCCGCGTTGGGCAGGCCCACGAGCCCCACCTCCGCGATCAGCTTCAGCTCGAGGCGGACGCGGAACTCCTGCCCGGGCTGCCCCGGCTCGGCGTTCTTCGGCGTCTGGTTCGTCGAGCGCTTGAAGTGCTCGTTCCCCCACCCGCCGCGCCCGCCCTTCGCGATGACGACCCGCTCCCCCTCCTTGAGGTCGTGGATCAGCTCGCCGGTGTCGGCGTTGAAGAGCATCGTCCCCGGCGGCAGCCGCAGGATCAGGTCCTTGCCCCGCAGGCCCGAGCACTGCTTGCCGCCGCCGTTCTCGCCATCGCCGGCGGTCCAGCTCGCCTGGTGGCGGAAGTCGTAGAGCGTGGACATCCCGCTCTCGGCCTGCAGGATCACGTCCCCGCCGTCGCCGCCGTTGCCGCCGTCGGGGCCGCCCTTGGGCTCCATGGTCTCACGCCGGAACGAAACCGCCCCGTCGCCGCCCTTGCCCGCCTGGATATGGATGATGGCTTGATCGACGAACACGCGGCAAGCGTAGGGACGCGGGCCCCGCCGCTTACGCCGCGCGGCGAAGCTTGCGGGCGGCGAAGACATTCAACAGCCGCTCCCGGTCCGCGGGCCGCAGGAAGCGTGTGAACGCCGCGGCGTGCCGCACCGGCCCCGGCTCGCTCTCGTCCGTCCAGATGATGTTGCCGAAGGCAAGGACGTGGCGCTCGTGCTTCTCACCGGCGACGCTCTCGGGCAGGTCAATGCGGAGCATAACGCTCGTGCCCGGCGCGACAGGGCGATCAAGCTCGAACTGCACGCCCGCCTCGCTCACGTCGTACGCGTGCCCATCGTCAACGAACTCCGCGCCGTCGAGCGTGCGCACGGCGATGCCGGTGTAGGCGTGGGGAAGCTCGAAGCGCTCGAACTTGCGACGGTTCTCATGACTCATGTCTGGGCTCCGGTTCTCGGACAAGAGAGGCATCGGCCGAAGAGGGGCCCGGCTTAAGGTGCTGGTCGCTTTCTTATGGACCGGTGGACGCCTCCGCAGGGGCGACAGCGAAAGACCCCGCATGCGCCGCTTTGTACGGCTCGCCGCACTCCGGGCATGCAGAAACCGCGCCGGACGGAACCACGGGGTATGCGCACCTCGCACACAGTCCGCGCGTTCGTCGGCGCCACGCGCGCACGGAACGCCACGCGGCGCACGCCCCACCGATCGCGGCGGCATAGAGGAGCGTGTTGACGGCGAAGCCCGGCCACATCGGTCGCAGCGGCAGAATGAGCGGGAACTCGCGCCAGCGCTGCGGCACGTTGACCGGAATCAATACACCCCAGCGAACATTATCTTGAAAGCTCTTCGGCTGGCGGTCTCGATTGTCTGACGGCGGCGTCTGGACGCGCACCGCAAGCAGCGCGGGCATCGGCCAACCCGCCGCCAGCGCAAAGTTCCGTCGGCTCTCCGTCGCTTCCGCCGGCCACCACGGCGATGACGCCGCGCCTTCGGGTTGCGACCAACGAGTACCGCGCAACCATGGTGCCCACTGCTGCACATACACCACGCCGATCGAGCGACGAAACCTGACGTGGCGACCGTCCGACTCCTTGCGCGGATCCCGGGCGAATCCGTTCTGCAGCACGGTGCTGCCCGTGTGCAGGAGCACGCACTCCCAGGCCGTCGCGACCGTCAGGATCACTCCCGCGGCGAGAAAAAAGCACACGAGCCGCCACGGGATGCGCAACCGAGTGAGCGCCCGACGCACGATGGATCATACCGCGGCCCCGTACGCCGACCCGTCGCCGTCACCGAACGATGAGCGGTGAAGAACGCGCAGCGATACGTCGTGCGGTTCTCGCCGCTGATTCTTCCGGGACATGAGCACGAATCCCAGTTCCGGTTTCTTGGCCCGAATCCCGTGTCGTTCACCCCGTCGCCGGATCATGTCAAACGCTCAGAGTCCCGAGGATTTCCGCGTTTTCATATCCGCGCTGTTCGCACCCACGCGCGCCGACGCCGCCTTGGTGACGGCACCTACGGAGACGCGCATGAGACCCCGGCCCCTCACGCTCGTTCCGCTTGTCGTCCTTCTCGCAGCACGAGTCGCTGCCGCGTGCACTGTTTGCGCCGGCGATTCCGCCGTCGAGGTCCGCGCCGGCGTCCTCGGCCCGGATGCGCCCCGAAACCTCATCGCCGCCGCTGCGCCGTTCCTGGTCCTGGGCCTTGCGGTCGCCGTCATCCACGGCCCGCCGCGCAGACGCGAGCACCGCCCGTGACCAGCCTCCGCCCCCTCATCGCTGCCGGTGTCGTGCTCGGCATCGGCATGGGCGGCTTCGTGGACGGGATCGTCTTCCACCAGATCCTGCAGACGCACAACATGCTCTCCGCGCGCCGCCCGCCGACGACGCTCGTGGACGCCAAGATCAACATGGTCTGGGACGGCATCTTCCACGCGCTCACGTGGACCGCGACCGCGATCGGCCTCTGGCTCCTCTGGCGTGCGCTGCGGCCGCCTGAAGCGCCCCGTTCCGGCCGCGCGCTCGTCGGCGCGATGCTCGCCGGGTGGGGCGCCTTCAACCTCGTCGAGGGCGTGATCGACCACCACATCCTGCACGTGCACCACGTCGTCGAGAGCCTGGGCGTCTCGGTCTGGGATTGGCTCTTCCTCGCCTCCGGCGTCGCGTTCATCGCCGGCGGATGGGCGCTGATCCGCTCGGGCCGTGCGAACGCGCCCGCGCGCTCGTGAGCGGCGCGCGCCGACGAATGTTCGCTCAGCGCACGGCCCGGCGCCGACGGCCGCCGGCGATGAGAGCGCTCACGCAGAGCAGCGACGCGGCGCCCGGGGACGGCACGAGTTCGATATCGTCGATCGCCACGTCCCCGCCCGGCTGGTGATACGTCGCCGAGTAGATCGTGATCGTCGCGCTCGTCGACGCGCCCGTGTTCCACCCCGCCGTGTACTGCGCCCACGCCGCGTTGCCCGGCGCCGCCCACGTGCCGACCGTCGAGCCGTTCACGTCGATCCGCAGCGTCGCGGCGGGGAACGTCGTCCACGTCGCCAGCCACGCCGAGAGCGTCATCTCCGTGTTCGCCGCGACGGCCACCGTCTGACGCCAGATCGCCTGGCTCAGGTCCGCACCGATGTCCGCGATGAGGAACTGGTCGCCGGCGCCCGGCGTGTGATCGGTCGCGATCGTGCCCCAGAAGTTCGTCCACGCGAACGACGACGTCGTGACGCCGTACTGCCCGGCGTGCGGCGGATCGCTGACGACTCGGTACGCGTAATCGCTCGCGAAGCCGGTGTTGCCCGCCTCGAAGTCACCGTTCGTGAGCAGTGCGGCGGAAGCGGCGCCGGCGGATCCGGCCGCGATCACCATCGCGGCGAACGTCGATCGTTGCATGGTCCTCTCTCCTCCGCGGGGAGCATACCGCGATGCGCCTCGCGTGGCAACACAACAGCAAGCCGCCGACTCCCACCCGCGCGGTATCGGACGATCCCAACTCGCAGAACGCGGCGAGGCGACACACGGTCGTAGGGGGTTCGCCCCCCGCTCACGCGGTGGGGCAACGTCCGCAAACCGGACCAACGCACGATCATCGCCGCGCCACGGCGCAAAGCCGCTCGATTTCCCGCCGCCGCCCGGTATCATCCGTCCCTTCGAGGAGAGAAACATGCGTTCCCTGTTCGCCCTCGCCGCGCTCGCCGCGGCCGCTTCCGCGTCGTCCGCCGACCTGATCCCCGTCCAGTCGTACGAGTACACCGCGTACGCGCCGTACGGCTACCTTGATTCCGGCAACGAACTGACCGACGGCGTCTGGAGCACGACGGGCATCAACCCCGTCGAGCCCTGGGTCGGCTTCTCCTCGGCGCACACGATGATCACGTTCGACCTCGGCGCCGGCGCTCCGGCTGTTGCGGGATCATCCATCGTCTATTGCCTCTGGACGGGCGCCGCCGTGTACCTGCCCGAGAGCGTGCGCTTCCGGTTCAGCAACGACGCGTCCTTCGCCGCCTACACCGAGGAGACGTACCTGAGCCCGTTCAACGGGCAGCCCGGCGCGGCCACCGTGACGATCGATTACAACTTCTCGGCCGCCGCGAGCACGCGCTATGTGCGCGTCCTCGCCGACAGCCAGTTCGAGTGGCTCTTCCTCGGCGAGGTGCAGTTCCACGGGGTGCCCACGCCCGGCTCCGCGGCCCTCGCGGCCGTCGCCGTCGCCATTGGTCTCCGTCGCCGCAAGCGCGCCTGAGTCACTTCGCGCCGCCGTACAGCTCCGCCACGTAGCCCCAGTTCACCACGTTCCACCACGCGCTCACGTAATCCGGGCGCTTGTTCTGGTACTTGAGGTAGTACGCGTGCTCCCACACGTCCAGCCCGAGGATCGGCGTGCCGCCGCACCCGGCGATCTCCTTGCCCATGAGCGGCGTGTCCTGGTTCGGCGTCGAGCAGATCACCACGCTCTTGTCCGGCTGCACGCACAACCACGCCCAGCCGCTGCCGAAGCGCCCGGCCGCCGCCGCGGCGAACTTCTCCTTGAACCCGTCGAACGACCCGAACGCACGGTTGATCGCGTCGGCCAGCGGCCCGCTCGGCGCGCCGCCCCCGCCCTGCCCGGCCGGCGCCATCATCCGCCAGAACATGGAGTGGTTCACATGCCCGCCGGCGTTATTGCGGACAGCCTGTCGCTTGTCCTCGGGAACCTGTGAGAGATTCGCAACCAGCCATTCAGCGCTCTTTTCAGCCAACGCCGTGCCTTCCAGTGCCTTGTTGGCATTGGTCACATAAGCGGCATGGTGCTTGGACTGATGTATCTCCATGGTCTTGGCGTCGATGTGCGGCTCGAGGGCGTCGGGGGCGTAGGGGAGGGGCGGGAGGGTCAGGGGCATGGGATACTCCGATATCTGCGCGATTTCATGAATCGGACAGGGTACACGGGCGTCGAACGGCTGTTCGGGGTGTGAGAGAGTTGTTGAAAACTAAACGTGCTCTTGGCAAGGATGCCGAAAACCAGTATTGTGTACCCGAGCGATGAGCGAATCCTGTGAAGGGATTTGTTCGGATTTTGTTCGCAACCTACCTCGCCATGGACGGAAAGGTAGCCCGGCCAGGACGGCGCACAAGTCCAGAGCGAACTCGTGGAAGATGAAACTTTCATGAGTTTGCGGCGTATAAAGAGAGGTAGGATCGGGTTGTCGAGCATCCCGACGAGCCGCGTTGCAGCACCCTCCGCACCGTCCGGCCTGCCAGCACCAGCATCGTTCTGGGCGGGGCCAATTCAGGTTGAGGGAAGCCCCGCCGGCCGTTCCGGGAAAACCGCCAATACCACGAACGGGTCCGCGTGCGCGGGAGGACACCCCCGCCTGCTGTGATTCGTTGCGCAAGGTGCTGACGGACGACAACTTGAATCATCCGCCGGGAGTGTTTCCGGCGTAGTAGAACGAAGAAAAAGTTCGGTTTTCAGGCTCGTCAACAGCTCCGTCTTCATAGCCAGGACGAGATCTTCCAGCCAAGGCCGGCAGGGAAACACCATGCGACAGAGCACGACCAAAAAGAGCATTCTCCCGATGGACCAGGTGCGCCGCCGCGGCAAGGCGGGGGTCGGCGTTGCCACGCTCGATGCGCCCACCACCGGCCGCGCCGCGCGCGCCGTCGTCCGCCGCCGTCTCTCACTCGAGGATGAGCGCCTCCTTGCCCAGCTCATGGCGCAGGAGCAGGACTTCATCCCCAGCCCCGCGTTCGAAGAGGATGAGGCGGAGCGGAAGATCTACGTGGACGCCGCGGACGTGCCGAAGCCGGACACGACGTGGTACCACCCCGTCATGGACGACCTCTCCGCCGCGCGCGGGCGCACCGTCAAGAGCGCCCAGCAGGTGATCCTCACCGGCGCGCAGGAGAAGATCCTCTTCCATCAATTCAACTTCGCCCGCTGCCAGATCTGGAAGATCCAGCAGGAGGTGTGGAAGACGGACAGCCGCCAGCCCACGCCGGATCAGGCCGAGCAGATCCTGCGTTGGCACCGCATCGCCGACCGGATCCGCGAGCAGATCGCCGAGACGAACCTCGCGCTCGTGCTCGCGATGGCCAAGCGCACCCGCATGAGCGAGGTGGACTTCGCCGACTTGGTCAGCGAGGGGAACATGGCCCTGCTCCGCGCGGTCGACAAGTTCGACGCGGGCCGCGGTTATAAGTTCTCGACCTACGCCTGCCGCGCCATCCTGAAGGCCTTCAGCCGCCAGGGCATGAAGCTTTCCAAGTACCGGCAGCGCTTCCCCACCGACTTCGACCCCAAGCTCGAGAAGTCTAACTTCCTCGAGGTGAAGCGCACCGCGTTCGAGAAGGACGCGGCGGAGGAAGTCCGGCGCATCGTGACGGAGAACCGCGCGGACTTGTCCGACGTGGAGCGCACCGTCATCGAGCACCGCTTCGGCCTCGAGACCAACGAGACCGAGAAGCCCATGACCCTAGAGCAGGTCGGCCAGATCATCGGCGTCACGAAGGAGCGGGTGCGTCAGATCCAGAACAAGGCCATGGAGAAGATCCGCCTGCAGCTCGAGGCGCACTTCCTCGGCAACAAGGAGGCCCTCGCCGCGGCGCAGGCGCTCACCGAGGCCGCGGAGAACGCCGGCAACGGCACGTCTCCGAACATGGGCATGTCGATGAACAGCGGGATGCCCGGCCCCTCGCGCGGGCTCGGCGCCGTCGTGACGAACGTCGGCCCGATGAACGCCGCGAGCCTCTCGGCCGCGTTCAACTGAAACAAGCCAACATCTCCAACAGCGAAGCCCCGGCCGCAAGGCCGGGGTTTTTCTTTGAAGAAGGGAAAAGGCACGGAGGCACGGAGTGGATCAGACGCGCAGAGCAAGAAGCCCGACCGTGAGGGAGGGCGTTCCTCCAGCTCGATCATCGCGGAGGCCGCGGAGAGCACGGAGGAACGCGGAGAGAGAAGAGATTGATTGCGGAGGTTGCACGAGACCGTTCCCGTCACTCCATCAGTTCGCGTAGCAGGAGGGGTACAACGTCTTCTCGGTGAGCAAGTCCTAAGAAGCGGCGGTCAAGGCGTACATCGCCACCCAGCGCGAGCATCACACCAAAGAAGACTTCAGATCGGAGCTGCTGCGCTTGCTCCGCGCTCACGCCGTTGAGTTGACGAGCGGTACGTGTTCGAGTGAGCGGCCGATCCCTCCGCCCCTCCGGGGCGGGTCTCTCTTATGCACGCTTTCCACGGGTTGCGCGGTGCTTCGCACCGCTCCACCCGTGGCTACACCCCGCCGCCCCTCCGGGGCGAGAAAGAAAGAGTGGCAGAGCGGTCAAGAGTACAGCCCGGGCTCGAAGACTTGCCGAGGCGGTGACGCGAAGGCAAGACTCGCCGCGATCACCAACGGTTGTGCGCACAAACGCGTTGATGCGCGGCGTGCATCGATCATGTTTGTGCGCTGTTTTGGTGATGTGCGTCCGGTTCGCGGGTTTGCGCTTGCGGTTGGCCGCCGCGGCGGTTGAATGTCGGCATGGATGCCATCGACATCGCGATCGCGAACGCCTGGAACAGACTCTCGCCGCAACTGCAGCGCGACCGCGCCGAGGCGCTGCGCCGCGCGCAGCGGCTGAGCGCGACGACGCTGCGCAGGCCGGTGCGCGCGTGGTGCTGCTGCCTGCGCGCGAGCGACACGCGCTTCACCGACGTCGGCGAGATCGACCCGCCCGACG
This sequence comes from Phycisphaerales bacterium, assembly GCA_035628115.1. Taxonomy (GTDB): domain Bacteria; phylum Planctomycetota; class Phycisphaerae; order Phycisphaerales; family UBA1924; genus BJHL01. Next base: position 34,505 of record DASPKL010000002.1, read on the forward strand.
CGCTGCGCTGGCGCGACGAGCACACGCTGCGCGTGCCGGCCGCGGCGCTGCGGAAGCTCTGCGCGCCGGTGCACATCCCGTGGCCGGGGCTGCGGTGGCGGGACGCGGCGGCGAAGCTGGGGTTTCACCCGGAGACGCTGCGGGCGTGGGTCGAGCGCGGCGTCTTCGGCAAGCGGACGCAGTTCCCCGCGACGGTGGGATCGCGCGGCAAGCCGGTGCCGTTCCTGTGGCGGCGCGAGCCGATCGACCCGGCGGGCGAGCTGGGGCGCGGCCCGCACGCGGCGTGGGGCTCGTTGTGGCTGACCCTGCACGAGGACATTCCGGACGGCGCGGACCTGCACGTGCGGCGGGTGGCCGACTGGCGCGTGCACGGGCGCGAGCGGCGCTTCAACGGCTGGCGCTTCGTGTGCCCGGGCGTGGTGCGGCCGTGCGGGCGGCCGACGGACCGCCTGTATCTGCCGATCCGGGTGTGGACGATTCATCACGCGACCGTGGGTGCGCTCGCCCGCGGCGAGGCGGGGGCGGACACGCGGTGGGCGTGTGGTGATTGCCACGGGGTGGTGTTCCATTCCTGCTCGACGGTGCGCGGATGGAATCTGCTCATCTCGCATCTCACGAGCGGGTTGCTGTACGGGCACGAGGTGGAGCGGCCGTATGCGCTCGACGACATCCCTGTGAAGAGGCGTCGGAAGCGGCCGCGGCCGTCGCCCCGGGCGGCGATGGCGCTCGGGATGCGCGAGCGGGGGCTGAGCTACAAGGAGATCGGGCGGGCGATGGGGATTGCAGCGGGGACGGCGTCGCACAACGCGTATCGGGCGAGGAGGCGGAGGAAGGCGGGGGAGGGTGGAGAAGAGCACGACCCTTGCGAAGACGCAAAGGATCGCGGCACAGGAGAAGAGAAGAGCACCACCTAGGCTCGAGGACTCGCCAAGGTGGTGGCACAAGACGGGGCCTGACAGGCTCCACCCCGAAGAAGAAGCCGCCACGCGGAGCGTGGCGGTACCAGGAAAAGAGAGGACCCCTCACCGCCCGCTGCGCGGGCACCTCGCCCCGCTCGCGCGGGGCGAGGGAGGAAGATCGGTAGCCGGATGACACGGCGCGCAACAGCGTGATGGGTTCATCGCCCCGTGCTTGCGCAGGGGGCTCGTACGGGTCAGCGGATGATGTCGCGGCGGTCGCGGAGGGCGGGGAACTGCTCGCGCCAGGCGAGGGTCGCGGCGTCGTCGAAGGGCACGGTGAGGACGCCGGGCTCGGCGCCGAGCTCGCCGAGAACATCGCCCTTGGCGGAGACGGCGATCGAGCCGCCGATGTAATGCAGGCCCGGTCTTCCGGGGATTCGTGCGGGGTCGTCGCCGACACGGTTCACGCCGAGCACGATGGCTTGGTTCTCGATCGCGCGGGCGATGAGGAGCGCGCGCCAGTGGTGCTGGCGGACGTCCGGCCAGCAGGCGCCCAGCGCGATCAGCGTCGCGCCGCGCGCGACGCCGGCGCGGAAAAGTTCGGGGAAGCGGAGGTCGTAGCAGACCGCGGGCTGGATCGTCGCGCCGGCCCACTCGTACGTGCGCACGCCGGGGCCGGGCTCGAACCAGCGGTCCTCGCCGCCCGGCGAGAAGAGGAACGTCTTCGCGTATTCGCAGATGATCGCGCCGCCGGGCTCGACGGCGGTCATGACGTTGCACGCGCGCTCGGCGCTGCTCGTCACGGTGCGTCCGCCCTGCACCAGAGCGCCGGTGTCGTGCGCGAGCGAGCGCATGAACTCAAGGGTCGTCCCCTTGTCCGCGGTACGGTCGTGCCGGAAGGAGAACCCGGTGTCGAACATCTCCGGCATGAGGATGAGGTCGCCGGGCACGATCTTTACGGGCTTGAGGAGGGCGCGCACACGCTCGAAGTTCGCCGCGGGGTCTTCCCAGGCGGTGTCGAGTTGGACGAGGTGGGCGCTGGGGGGCACGGCAGAATCGTAGAGAGTGTGACCTAGTGCTCGACGATGGCGCGATGGGGGCGGTGGGTGAAGTCGCTTGCCACAGAGACACAGAGGCACAGAGAAAAAGAAGATGGCTGGCTGGAAGAGAAGAGCAGGACACACCGGAATCCCCCGGCTCCTGCGCGTCAACTCAATCCCTTCTTCCTCTTCTCTGTGTCTCTGTGCCTCTGTGGTGGATCGGCAACCCGCCGCTTCCATACTACGGCGAATGCCGAATCACCACTCCCGAGTGCCGCGAATAAAAAACCCCGGCTCGCGCCGGGGCGTTCGGAGTCTTGTTGTCGCTTCGCTCAGCCGTTGCGGCGGCGGCGGAACGCGACGATCGCGCCCGCGGCGGGGAGCATCGCGAGGCCGGTCCACGCCGCGGCGGGGAGCGGGACGACCGTCAGCGGCTGACCCGTGACCCAGCCGGATTGGCCGCCGCCGATGCCCTGGATGTGCGCGGCGGTGTAGAGGCCATTCGGCGAGTTGCCCGCGCCGACGCCGAGGTCGTTGAACGACATCGCGTTGAGGCCGGCCATCGAGAGCGTGAAGACCGCGCTGGTCCAATCGCCGTCGAAGCGGTTCGCGCCGTTGCCCGTCGGCCACTCGAACTTGACGTCGAAGTAGGAGCTGCCGCCGCCGCGGAAGCTGCTGTCGGTCTCATCCGCGCCGCGGGTTGCCGACGTCGCGACGGGGCCGGAGTTCTGGATGATGCTCAGCGAGCCGGGCGTGAGGGCCGGGTCGAGGTTGAACATCCACTTGCTGATGAACTCACCGTGCGACATCGTGGACGCGCGGGTGAGTGTGAGCTCGACCGTGTTCGCGCCCGTGTCGGTGAACGTCGCGGTGCCCCACGGCGCCGGTCCGCTGGGACTGGACGCGCCGCTGTACTCGGTCGTGAGCGTGATCTGGAACTGCGCGGCCATGGCGCTGCTCGCGAGCGCGGAACCGGCCACAAGAGCAAGAATCAACTTCATGCGGAAAACCTCCCTCGAACTCAAGGGATACTACCCCACGGGGTGCTCATGGCAACCGTTTTGGGCGGATTGCTGATCGATGGGCGAGCCGGCGCGCGTTTCCGGACCGCGGGGGCGAACGGTGCCCGACCGTGTGGTTCCACCGTGTGAAGATGGGTAAGCTGTTCGCGCCGGCTTGAGCGCGGTGAGGAGGCGGGCATGACCGGCGTGTTGATCGGGCTGATCGTACTTATCGCGATCGGGGTTGTCGGCGTGCTGCTCGTCGCCGTGTGGGGCGCAGCGCGCGACGGGGGCGGGGAGCGCCGCGCGGGCGTGGACACGTCGGCGTCGATGCTGCCGTTCATGCTCATGGGCTCGAGCGGGAACAACGACGGTGCACGCAGCGACGGGGCCGCGGGAGTGACGAGTGATGCGCCGGGTTGCGATGCGGGCGGGAGCGCCGACGGGTGCGGCTGTGGCGGCGGAGGAGATGGCGGCGGCGGTGGGGGCGGAGGGGAGTGACCGGGCTCTAGCAGGGCCCGCCGCCAACGACGCTGAAGAACGAAGCGATGTCGTCGTTGTCCGGCATCAGGCCGTCGTTGTTGAAGTCGAGATCGCCACACGTGTCGCACGGCGCGCCGCCGAACGCGGCGAGAAAGTCCGTGAGGTCCGCGGCGTCGGGGAAGAGCCCGTCGCGGTTGAAGTCGAGCGTGTCGCAGCCGCGTGCGGAGAGAGGGCGAGACCAGAGGACGGGTACGGTGTTGCGGGGCAACTCACTCGCGTTTCCAGCCGCGTACAGCGTGTCTCCGTCGGTCCATATGCCGCGCACGATGGCGCCGGTGTACGCGAAGCCATCGGAAGGAAAAGGAAGCGGTACCCATGAATCCGCGGTCCCGCGCCAGATACCGGCGTGCTCCACGCCATTGATCAGGGCGTTGCCGCCTTGCCAGCCTCCGAATACGGCGAATGCAGCGGACCTCGCGGCGCCGGGCGGATTGAGATTGACCCACGAATCTGCGGACCCAGACCAGACGCTGGCGAAGGAGGGGCCGCCTTCCGTGAACTGCACACTTCCGACCTGCTGGCCCGAGTGAAGACGCCAGATACCGGAGCTGAACGCGCCCGACGGATGGAGACTCACGAACGAATCGGCGCTGCCGCTCCAGAGAGCGGCGTGCGCGGCGCCGTTCGTCCACACGTGACCTGCTTGTTGTCCGTTCCACGCAGCCGTCGCGAAAGACGACTCTGCACCCTGCGGGTGCAGATCGACCCACGATTCCGCCGAACCGCGCCACAGGCTTGCATGCGACCGATCGTCGATCATCGCTACACCGACTTGCTCATCACTCCCGACGCCGTACGCGTGTGAATATGTAGAGCCCAGAGGGTTGAGATCGACCCAGGTGTCCGGTACGCCTGTCCAGAGCACGGCGTGTTCCTCATGCGTGTTGAGGATGACGCACCCGACCTGCACGCCGTCGTCAACGCCGTACGCGACGGCGACGTCCAAGGTCTGCGGCGGGCTGAGATCGATCGGAGCACTACCGATCTGCGTCCAGCCGAATGCTCGCATTCCCCATGCGTCGTTGCCGCCGTAGCCGACCGCCTCGCCGTGCCTGCCATCGAGCAGATACACGCCGCGTGTTCCTTCGATGGACAGCCGCGTCACCGTCCACTGCGCTTGGGCGCTCACCGCGGCGAGCGCGGCCAGCGTTATGGCGCACGCGGCGAAGCGCGTGGAATGGTTCAGGCCACGAACTGATGCGGTAGTCATGCGATTCTCCCCGGTGGTGTTCAACCACCTGCATCGGCGAATCGCGGGTGATCTCGTCAACTCGGAGATACCGCGGCGGGGCGTGGAATCCGCCCCGGAGGGGCGGACCACCAAGAGCGGACCGCCGCGGGCCTACCTTGCGGCCATGTCCAACCACGCCGGCACGGTGCTTGACCTGATCGAGAAGGACCAGAAGAACGCGGTCGCGCGGCTGTGCGACTGGCTGCGGATCGAGAGCATCAGCACGGACCCCAGGTATCGCGACCAGACGCGGCGGGCGGGGCAGTGGTGCGCGGACCAGCTCAAGGCGCTGGGGTTCGACGTGCGGCTGGTGGAGACGGGCGCCGTCGGGGCGGACGGGAAGGGCGCGGGGCACCCGGTGGTGCTCGCGACGATCAAGCCCGCGACCACGTACCGCGGCCCGCACGTGCTCTTCTACGGGCACTACGACGTGCAGCCGGTCGATCCGCTGAACCTGTGGGAGAGCAAGCCCTTCGAGCCGACCGTTCGCGCTGCGCGGGCGGGCGAGGAGGGGGGCGAGCGCATCGTCGCGCGCGGCGCGGTGGACGACAAGGGCCAGGTGATGACGTTCATCGAGGCGTGCCGCGCGTGGAAGCAGGCGACGGGGCACGCGACCGGAGGCGCGGCGTACACGGTGATGATCGAGGGGGAGGAGGAGAGCGGGAGCGCGAACCTCGAGGGGTTCGTGAAGCAGTTCAAGGACGAGCTCTCGCGCTGCAACGTCTGCCTCATCAGCGACACGGGGATGGTCGGGCGCGACAAGCCGGCGATCACGTACGGCGTGCGCGGCCTCGCGTACACGCAGGTGACGCTCCACGCGGCGAACCAGGACCTGCACAGCGGGCTGTGGGGCGGGCGCTGCCCGAACCCGATTACCGAATTGTGCAAGGTGCTCGCGCAGCTGCACGACGCGGACCGGCGGATCACGATCCCGGGCTTCTACGACGCGGTGCGGCCGATCTCGCGGGAGGAGCGCGACGCGTGGGCGAAGCTGTCGCGCGACACGGGTGTGACGGCGGAGACCACGCTCAAGAAAATCGGGCTTTCGCCCGCCGCGGATATCGGCGAGAAGGGGTACACCTTCATCGAGCGCGAGTGGGGGCGGCCGACGGCGGAAGTCAACGGGATCTGGGGCGGGTACACGGGCGAGGGGGCCAAGACGGTGATCCCCGCGCACGCGAGCGCGAAGGTGAGCTTCCGGCTGGTGGCGGACCAGGAGCCGGCGAAGATCGCCCAGATGTTCTTCGCGTGGCTGCAGGAGCGCACGCCGCCGGGGTGCCGCTGGGAGTGCGAGGACCTGCACGGCGGGTTTGGCGTCACGACACCGATCGACTCGCCGGTGCTGCGCAAGGCGACGGCGGCGCTGGAGCGTGCGGCGGGGACGAAGCCGTACATGATCAAGAGCGGCGGGTCGATCCCGGTGGCCGGGATGCTCAAGAGCATCCTGGGGCTGGACACGATCTTCATGGGCTTCGGGCTGGACGACGACCGCGTGCACTCGCCGAACGAGAAGTTCGAGCTGGCGTGCTACCGGCTGGGGACGCGTGCGCACGCGATGTTTATCGATGAGTTGATCAAGCCGTAGCGCGGCGGCACGGACGGGTGTGTATCGACCTCGTGGGGGCAGCCCGCCGTGTCATCGTCGTCACCGACGTGCTTCAAGTGTTCATACACGCTCAGCGGCCTCCCGCACACGGGCGTATGTCCCGAGTGCGGTTACTCGATCGCCGAATCGACGCGGTCGGCCCGGCTGGCGATGGCCCCGCCGGCGTATGTGTCCAGACTCGAGTCTGGCGTGAGGCACATGGCGGTCGCGATGACCGCTTCGGCCGTTGCGGTCTTCATGGGGTTGTGCGTCGAGCTCACGCTCGGTCATGCTGCCAGGTTCACGGCGGTGTTTGCGATCGCGGGCCTCTTGATCGTCGCTCAGTACACGGTCGGTTGCTTTCGCTTTACGGTTCGCGACACGGGCCTTCAGGTCACGGGCCGGGTCCGGACCTGCCGCATTGCTTCGCGGGCGCTCGGTGTGTTGATGGCGCTCGTGGCGTTCCTCGGTTGCGTCACCGCGCTGCTCGATCCGACGTTCGCAAGGACGGTGGAGTCCGACGAGGAGTTGGGCTTAATGGCAACCTGGTCGTTCTTGTGGGCCGCACAATTGATCGCGATGCTTACATATGCCCGTTGGATCGCTTCCCGCATTCCCGATGCTGCGATGATGGCGGTTGCGCGCCGTTACCGCGTGCTGCTGCCGGTGCTCGCGACGGTCGGCTTGATTTTCGCGGGCATAGGACCGATCATCGGGCTCTTGCTCTGGGTGAACTTTCTGGTGAGTATGCGGCGGAGCGTGCAAACAGTGCGGGCGGATCGCGTGCCGTGACGCGCTCGAAACGTCGCGCGAGTGTCTGGTGCTCGCCTCGACGAAGCCGGTCGGCCTCGAGCCCGCGGAATGGCGATGGAAAGAAGGAGCGAACGGGATGACGATCGACGCGGCAGAAACTTCGAATGGAGCGAGCACTGCACCGCGGAAAGCTGTGGGCAACAGCGGGCCCGTGCTGCTCCGGCACGCGGCCGACCGAGAGCTGGCGCGGATCGAGTCGGGCGTCAACTTTGTGCTCATCGCGTTCGTCGCCGCCACAGTCTGCCTGCCGACGGGTGTGGTGATCGGCTTGCTGCTCAACGCCAGAGCGACGACCGAGCTCGTCCTCGCGTTCGTCGGCGTGGCGTTGAACGCGGTAACGCTGATCGGGTACTACCGGCTGACGACGCCGATCACGGCGTTCCCACGAGAGACGCAGCCGGAGATGACCCGCCTCGTCACTCGGGTGCTCGCCGCGATGGCGCTCGTGGTTGTCTCGCTCGACGCTCTCGTTCACGTCATTCTCGGCGATGCCGGCAGCACCTCGAAGTTTCTGCAGTTCGTTCTCGGGGTGGCGTTCATGCTCGTCTGGGCGGCGCAGTACGCGCTGCTCATGGGCTACGAGCGCTGGCTCGGCGGGCGGGTTCCCGACCGTTTCGTCACGAGCCGCGCGGCCGTGTACCAATGGCTGTTCCCGATCCTCGTGTTGGTCGGCGTTGTTCCCTTCCTTTTCGGGCTCAGTCTGCTCGCTGCCGTTGTCCTGCACGCCAATCTGCTGCTGCGGCTGCGGACGCACATCAAGAGCATCCGCGCGACGGGAGCGCCGGCAAAGCTGGAGCGCATGGGCGCAGCGCCCGCCTGAACCGGATACACAACCGCCCCGGGGTGAGCCGGGGCGGTTGTGCAGGAGTGTGTTCCTCTTTCCCTCGTCCTTACTCGGTCTCGACCGCCGCGGTGCGGACGGCGCCGGAGACGGCGCCGACGCGGTCGAGGAGCGCCGCGTCCTGGTGCAGGCGCTGGGCGTCGGCGAGCTGGTTGTTCGTGCGGTCGAGCGTCAGGCGCATCGAGAGATGCTCCCGTCCGTCGTCCACGGAGAACCACTCGATGACGCAGCGGTTCTCGCCCTCCATGCGGATGACCTGGCGGACGGCGGCGCTGTTGCCCTTGCTCACGTGCCGGGCCTCGCCCTCGAAGACGAAGGAGTTGTTCTCGCCGGGCGTGCCGACGCAGTGGACGCGCGAGTTCGTCCGCGAGTCGTAGCTGGAGAGGGAGGCCAGGCCGTCGCCGTTGCTCACGTTGATGCGCATCACGCCCTCGAAGGCCTTGCCCTTGCAGAAGCCCTCGAAGACGCCGACGAGGCTGGCGCCGTCCGCGCTGCGCTTGACGCTGGCGCTCGCGATCGACGCGTTCGTCCGGCCGTCCTGGCTCACCTCGACGGTGCCGGTCCATTCGCCGGTCAGCGACGAGAGGCCCGCGCTGCTCCGCGCCTGGGCCTGGTTCTGGCCGCGGGGGCTGTTGTCGGCGTTGGTCGGCGCGCCGACGACGGCGAGCAGGCACAGGGCGGAGCAGATCATGCACTTCATTCGGTCACACTCCACGAAGAATCGGGGTCCACGCTTGGCCGGGCGGCACATCGCCGAAGCCCGGAACCGCGAACACCGTGCGAAACGCGGGGCGTCGGTGCGACCCTGTTTCCCGTTTTGCCGGGCTCCCCGGTGTTCCCGAGCCCGCGCAGGCGGCGCAGGCCGCGTCGGCAGCACCCCCGGGGCCGGCACAGCGGCGAGGTCGCGGCGGGGCCGACGCAGACGCGGGCGATCCGGGGGCCGCGCGCGTGCGCGTAGAATCGCGCGCAATGCCGCACATCATCACCGAGCCCTGCATCGGCACGAAGGACACGAGCTGCGTCAACGTCTGCCCGGTGGACTGCATCCACCCGACGAAGAACGAGTCGGACTTCGGCACGGCCACGCAGCTCTTCATCGACCCCGACACCTGCATCGACTGCGCGCTGTGCGTGGACGAGTGCCCGGTCAAGGCGATCTACCAGCAAGAGGACGTGCCCGCCGAGTGGCAGAAGTACGTCCAGGTGAACCTGGAGTACTACAAGGCCAAGGGCTAACGGCGCCGCGAAAAAAGGAAAAGGCCGGGGGCGTCGCGGTCTCTCCTCCAGGCCGCGCCACACACCCCGGCCCTGATGGGAACCGCGCCCGGGGGCGCGGGTTGGGGACGTTCACCATACCACACGGCGCGCCGAGTGCAAGCGAATTGCGTTCACTCGGCGGCTATCTTCACGGGCCCTTGCCGCCCGCTTCGCGCGGCTGGGCGACGGGCATGATCGGCCCGACCGTGTCGATCGGGTACCGCATGAACGGCGGCTGCGCGATGCCGGTCACCGCCTGCCAGAAGGGCTCGTCGTGGTCGTCCCTGGCCCAGTTCTGGAACTGACCGGCCGGGTCCTCGGCGTACACCTCGAGGAGCGAGGAGCCGACGAAGATGGTCCGGTGGATCAGCAGCAGATCGTCCGAGACGTACTCCGCCTCGGCCGCGACGCCCGCGAGCGCGTCGGCGATCTGCCCGAACAGGACGTGATCGGAGCGGAGCAGGACGTCCGCGTCGTGCCAAACGTAGAAGCGGAACTTGGCCGCGGCGCGCCCGCGCACGGTCGCGCGCTCGCGGAGCAACGAAACAATGCCGCCCGGTCCATGAACACGACGCATGAGAGCGGGGCCGGGGATCGCGCGTTCGAGTTGATAACAGAACGACTCAAGGTCGGTGATGTACTTGCCGTAAAGAACGCAGACGTCGGCGTCCCGGAGGCTTCCCAGGAACTGGCCGAGAGACACAGCGAACTGCGTGCGGCGCTGGGGAAACTCCGACCACGCGATCAGGTGGTGCTCGTCGAGGAGCTGGGTGACCTCCGGCTGCCAGTCGGCAAGGAGGATCGGCGCCCCGGGCTGTCGCGGCAGTACGCTCATTGTTTCGACGCCCGCAGCGGGCGCGCACCCCACACACCGGGCGGCGGAAGCTCCCGGGCAAGTCCGTTTGCAGTTGTTCCTCTGTCAGGGCGGCCACACACCGCGCGAGCCAGGCCCTGTTTCCCCCTCCAACCCTTCTAATGTGCGCTACATCTTGCAAAAAACCACTCATGCGTGCAGAAACTTTGGAACAGCGGGTACAAACCGCACGTTCGACCGCCGTTACGGACGTCTCGGCAGGTTGCCCAGCTTCACCAGCCGTCAACGGCGACATGAAACCACCCGGATTGAGAGCCGCACGTGAGGGGCGATGATGATCGACAACTCGCGGCGGCGTGGCGGATCGCGGCGGAGAACCCGGCGATCGCCGGGGAACTGGGCGCGGTGTACGAGGGCATCCGTGCCGACGTCATGAGCCGTGGACCGGCGTGCTGGGCGTCGGGGCGGTGCTGCAACTTCGAGAAGACCGGGCACCGGCTCTACGTCACCGGGCTGGAGGCGGCGTTCACGCTCCTCCGTGCACCCAGGCGTGATGCAGGCCGGGGCACGGTTTCGTTGGCGCAAGTCGGCGATGCCCGCCGCCGCGGCGATTGCCCTTTCCTGGAGGGCAACGCCTGCGGCGTGCACGAATCGAAGCCGGTGGGGTGCCGGGTGTACTTCTGCGACCGGTCGGCGACCGGGTGGCAGGAGGACCTGAGCGAGCGGGCGCTGGCGCGGGTGCGGGCGATCCACGACCGGTACGGCGTGCCGTACCGCTACGGGGAGTGGCGCGGGATGCTCGAATTGCTCGCGGAGGATCGCCGGAATCCGGTATGATGCGGCGAAGGAGCCGCCCATGAACCCCGCCGCCAAGATCTTCGCCCCGTTCGCCCTCGCCTCGTGCCTTCTTCTGGGCGGGTGCGAAGAGAAGGTCACGCCCGAGACCTACGCCCAGCTCAAGACCGGGATGGCCCAGCACGAGGTCGAGGCGATCCTCGGCGGCCCCGGGGAGAAACAGGACGTCGGCGGCATGAGCATCTCCGCCGCGGGGATCGCGGGCGGCGCGGGCGCGAACAGCCAGTTGACGTATGTTTGGAAAGAGAAGGGACGCGAGGTGTCGGTGACGTTCGCGGACGGGAAGGTGGTGAACGTCGGCAAGTCCGGTTTCTGAGCCGGTTCACCCGCCGGCGCGGTGCGCACGCGCGAGGAGCGATTCGAGCCGCTGGTGCCGGTACCCCTCGTCCTCCCACATGGAGCGCGGGCGGGGCGTTTCCTCGTCACGCGGATCGGGCTCGGCGTCGCGCCGCGCGCCGATGCGCTCGTTCAGCCGTTGCATCAGTGAGTTCGACGGCGCGGCCGGCTCGACGCCGGGATCGCCGAGCATGGGCGTGGGGTCGCGGAGCAGGTAGATGGTGCCCGCGGGGATCCGCACCTGTGTGAGGCCCCGGCCGAGATCGCGGTACTCGCTCTGCGGGAAGACGGCGATGATGCCGCCCTGCACGCGTGCGTAGAGCGGCGCCGACTGGCCGCGGAAGAGGGGCGTGCGGCTCTCGACCCGGTACAGACGGTCGAAGCCCGTCGGCGCGCGGAAGTCCGGCGGCAGTTGCCGGTGGCTCGCGGAGAGTGCGCCGCGGTCGGCGACGCCTTGATCGACCGGCGTGAGGCGGGCGTCCTGCCGCGGCGCGAGGCCGAGCAGCGCCGCGGACCCGATGGCGAGCGTCGGGAGCGGGCCGCGGCGCGGTGCACGGCTTGTTCTCGCGTTGCGCATACCGGCCCTCCGCGCGCTCAGTCCCGGAGAATGTAGAGCACCTTGATCATCACGCCCGCGTTCGGGTCCGCGGCGGAGAGCCGCGCGAACTCGCGGCCGGTGGCGGTCCAGCGGTGGATCGCGTCCATCAAGGGCTCGTCGATGTCGGGGCTTCCGGTGCCCTCGCCCTCGAACCAAGCGCCCACGACCTTTCCTTCGCGGTTGAACTTGATGACGACGGTCGGGTTGCGGGGCACGCGCGTGAGCTGCGTCGTGATCGCGAACTGCGGGAGCACGGTGCGGACACGGACGCCCTTGCCCGCGAGGGGCTGGCCGGGCCGGAACTCGATCGAGGGCTCCTTCGCGAAGGCCTGCGCTTCGGCGTCGGAGAGCTTGGCCTGCGTGCGTGCCGGGAAAGGATTGGTGTACTTCGCCGGCGGGGGCTGAGCGGGCTGCTGCGGCGTCGCGGCGGGCTCGACGCGGGGCGGCGCGACGGCAAGCAATTCCTTTGCGGCCGGCGCGGGCGCGGGCGTCGGCTCGGGCGGCTTGGTCTCGATCACGCGCTCGTCGCCGAATTCGTCATCGACGGGCGCATCGACCAGCGTCGGGATCGCGAGGAGATCGGGCAGTGTTGGCTGCTGCTCGGTGGGCACGGGCTCCGTCGCCGCGGGCTCGACCGGATCGGCCGGCCGGTCGTTCAGGATTTGCGCGAGGACGTCGGCGTCAACGCGCTGGGCGTCGAGGGGCTGCTGGTGCGTCTGGTCGTCCGCGCTCTCCAGCATCGGGAAGCGCAGCGCCTCGAGGAGCGATGCCGGGTGCGCGGCGTCCGATTCGCTGGGCGTCGGCTCCGTCGGCGCCGCGGACTCATCGCCGGGCTCGCCCGGCTGGCCTTCCTCGAGCGCGAGCGCGGGTTGGTCGATGCCGCCGGCCATGGCCTGGTAGGGCGTCGCCTGCGCGCTGCCGAGCATGGCGCCGGTCTCTGCCTCGGCGTCATCAACGCCGACACTGACGAACGTGTCGGGCGCAGTCTCGGGTTCCGGCTCTTCGGGTCGGGCGTTGACTTCCAGCGCCTGCTGCTCGCGCTGCGAGCGCTCGGCTTGCGTCGGTTGTGCCTCGGGCGCTGGAAGCGTGTCCGCGCCGGGCGCGGGCGGGGTCTGGCGCCAGAAGTCGTCGCCGAGCACGAGGAGGCTCACGTCCTCGCCCGTGGAGCCGCCGCCGGGCGACGCGCTGTAATCGTAATTGGCGAGCACGCCGGCGAGTCCGGCGTGCAGCAGCAGGCTCAGGCCGAGCGCGGGCGCGACGTGACGCGCCGGGCGGGCCAGGGCGGCGGCCGGGATGGGGCGGGCGAGCGCCATGGGCGGATCATCCCCCGTTGGATGACGTGAGAATGATACAGGAGAACGCAGGGAGGGGTTCGGGGCTGGCCCCGCCCGATTTCCCGGCGATTCGCGAGGTGTTATGCGACGAGCCCTCAATTTCCCGGCGGCGTTGATGGTGGGTGCATCGTTCGCGGTCGCCGCGGGGGGGCAAGTGACGGCCCCGCCGGTGGACGCGCTGCCGTACGGGGAGTGGCAACCGGACGTCGTCCCGGGCTCGCCCGCGCCCGCGCTCACGGAGGCGACGTGGGTGCACGTGCCCGAAGGTCGTGCGGCGCCCGCGCCGCCCGACGGGAAGGTCTGGGTGATCGGCTTCTACGCGACGTGGGCGCGCGTCTCGGACGGGATGATGCAGGACCTCGAGCGCATCGCGAAGGAGCGGCCGGAGATCGGCGTCGCGGCGGTGGCGGTGTGGGAGGACACGGAGCCGGTTACGCCGCCGACAGGGAACGGTCCGACGACATTCGAAGAGCGGGTCCGGTGGCACGCGCGGGAGCGCGCGTATGCCTTCCCCGTCGCGTACGGCGGGGACGACAACGCGCTCGCGCGGCGGTGGCTCGGCGGCGCGGGCCGGACGAGCGTCCCCACGGTGTTCCTGATCGATCGCGCGGGGCGCATCGCGTGGTACGGGCACCCCGCGTTCGGCTTCGAGCGAGCGCTCGAGCAGTTGCTCGCGGGGACGATCGACATCCGTGCCGAGTCGCAGCGCGTGCGGACGCTCGAGCAGCGGCGGCGCGAGGGGCTGGGGATGGCGACGGCGCTGCAGTCGCACATCCAGGGGCGTGAATGGGAGAAGGCTCTCGAACTCTGCGACAAGATCCTTGCGCTTGATCCGGCGATGTTCGGGAGCACGGCGGTCGTGAAGATGAACATCCTGACGACGCAGTTGTACAGGTACGGCGATGCGCTTGGGTTTGCGCGTCAGGCGTTGGGGGGCCCGCTGGCGACGCAGCCCGCCGTCGTGCACGAGGTGGGCGAGCTTCTTCTCTGGAGCCGCCCCGGCGAGGAGCGCGACGCGGCGTCGCGCGAGCTGGCGCTCGAGTACGCGCGGAAGTACGTGGAGATGGCGCCCGACGAGTCGGGCTCGTACCGCCTGCTGGCGAAGGCTCTCGCGGCCAACGGGCTTGACCGCGAGGCGGGAGAGGCCGGCGAGCGGGCCGCGAAGATGTCGAGGTCGCTCGCCGAAGAGGTCGGGGAGATGATGAAGAAGGATCCCGAGTGAGACGCGCGCCGGTCCTCACCCGCGATCGGGTGCGCGCGCTGGATGACGAGGCCGTGCGGCGGTACGGCATCCCGTCGATGGTGCTGATGGAGAACGCGGCGATCGGCGCGCTCGCGGCCGCCCGGTCGATGCTCCGCGGGGTTCGGTCGCCCCGGGTCGTGGTGTGCGCCGGGCCCGGGAAGAACGGGGGCGACGGCTTCGCGCTGGCGCGGCACTTGCACAACGACGGGGCTCTGGTGCGCATCGTCACGGCGCTCTCGCCGGGGAGGTGCGTCGGGGACGGCGCGCTGCAGCGCGACATCGTGCGGCGGATGGGCCTGCCGATCGGGGCGTGGCGGGCGGGCCTCCGGCTGAGGCCCGCGGACCTGATGGTGGACGCGCTCCTCGGGACGGGCCTCTCGCGCCCCGCGGCGGGGCCGTTCGCGGCGCTGATCGACGCCATGAACTCCTCGGGCGTCCCGATCCTCGCGCTCGATCTGCCGAGCGGCCTGGACGCGGACAGCGGCCCGTTGCCGGAGGCCGCGGTCGTCCGGGCGGCGCGCACGGTCACCTTCGCGGCGTTCAAGCCGGGGTTGCTGCTCCGGGCGTCGCGACCCTTCACGGGCCGCGTGAGCGTGGCGGGCATCGGCGCCCCGCGTGAACTCATCGAGGCTTCATCGCGGGGGCGCGGCGGCGCTGGCTAGCATTTTGCGGCGTGGGGTCTTCGATCGGAGCGGCGTCGCATGGTCGTGCGCATGGAGTTATCCCGCATCCTGATCCGCGAGCTGAACGATGTTCAGATCATCGAGCTGCGCGAGGTCGTCCCCGAGGGGAAGGAGCAGGAGACCGCCGCGCGGTCCTTCCCGATCGTGATCGGCCTGCCCGAGGCGCAGGCGATCGAGCGGCGTCTGAAGGGCGAAGCGGTGAAGCGCCCGCACACGCACGACCTGCTCGCGAGCATGATCGAGGAGCTGGGCGCGAGCGTGCAGAGCATCACGATCAACAACCTGACCGACCACACCTTCTTCGCGACGATCGACGTGCTGACGTCGTCCGGCGAGCGCAAGCGCGTGGACTCGCGCCCGAGCGACGCGATCGCGCTGGGCGTGGCGACGGGCGTGCCGATCTATGTCGAGGAGCACGTGATCGCGGCGGCGCTGAAGGACGACGTCTAAGAAGAAAAACTCAGAGCAGCAAAGCTCAAAGCAGCAAAGAAGAGCGGGCTGCCGCGCGGGACGTGGTCTGAACAGGTAGCCCGGCCGTGAGGAAGGGCGTTCTTCGGACTCAATGATCGCGGAGGCCGCGGAGCGGCGCAGAGAATCGCGGAGATCGAAGAGGGATCGAACGCGGTGGCCGCGGAGGGGCGCGGAGTACAAGGAGATTGTGCCACCACCTCGGCGGATCAGCGGGCTTCGGCAGCGCTCTTCCCGATCTTCACGCCGCACTCCGGGCACGCCGCGGCGTCAACGGGCAGGCCCGCGAGGGAATAGCCGCACCCCGCGCACAGCCCGGCCGCGATCTTCTTCTTGTGGCGGCGGAGCATGACCGCCGACGGAACGCCGGTGATCATCGCGAGCG
>DASPKL010000003.1:0-327596 GCA_035628115.1 Phycisphaerales bacterium
ACGGGGAGTGGGAGGGCGGGGGAGGGGGAGACACGGAACGCTGTGGGCGGCAAGGGGTTGCTGAGGGCGGAGTGGGACGGAGGAAAGAGTCGAGAAGCCGCGCGGATTGCCGGGCAGAGCGAGCGCGGGTGTGCGCACAAACGCGGCGATGCACCGAAGCCGATGATTGTGGCGCGGGGACGCACGATAGCAGACGGTTCATCTCGCAGGCCGAAGGCCTCCACGTGGCTGACGAGCACGCCTTCGGCGTACGAGCCGATCGCGCCGATCTCCGGGCGTGTCGCTGCGCTCCACCCTCGGCTCCTGACGATCACGCCTCCGGCGTGGGAGGAGCACCACCAAAGCCCGAGGACAGGCTGTGGTGATGGCACAAGGCAGGGCCTGGACGGCCCCGATCCAAGAAAAGCCCCCTCACCGACGGCGAAGACGCCGCCACCTCTCCCCGTGAAGCACGGGGAGAGGGAGAAAGCGAGACGGTCAGCCGACGCGGCGCGCAATGGCGCGTTGGGTGCATCGTCCCGCGCGCGAGCACGGGGCTCGTACGGAGGCGGGCGGACGGTCGGTGCGGTCAGAGCTCGGGCGCGAAGCCGCGGCGCATGGTGTTCTCGCAGATCGCGCGGGGCTCGACGAAGTGGAGGAGGTACTCCGCGCCGCCGGCCTTGGTGCCGCCGCCGGACATGCCGAAGCCGCCGAAGGGCTGGCGGGCGACGAGCGCGCCGGTGATGCCGCGGTTGATGTAGAGGTTGCCGACGCGGAACTCCTGCTTTGCGAGCTCGATGTGGCTGGGGCGGCGCGTGAAGACGCCGCCGGTGAGCTTGTACGGGAGGCTGTTGGCGGTGCGCAGCGCGTCCTCGAAGGTGCGCGCGTGCATCACGCCGAGCACGGGGCCGAAGACTTCCTCCTGCGCGAGCTCGTGCTCCTCGAGGACGCCGAAGAAGATGTGCGGCGCGACGAAGCGGTCGGCGTGCTCGCGGACGAAGGGGTGCGCCGACGGCAGGTCGAGAGCCGCGTATTGCAGGCCCTTCGCTTTCGCGCGCTCGATGAACCCGCGGATCTTCTGCGCCGCCTCGGCGTCGATCACCGGGCCGACGTCCGTGCCCGGGTGGAGCGGGTCGCCGATCGCGAGAGCCTTCATCGCCTTGGTGAGGCGGCGGCGGAAGGTCGTCATCGCCGGGCCGTCGGGCCCTTGCTCGTCCACGACGATGCAGCGCGAGCCGGCGCTGCACTTCTGGCCCTGGAAGCCGAACGCGGAGTGGCGCACGGCGAGGACGGCCTCGTCGAAGTCCGCGCTCGTGTCCACGATCATGGCGTTCTTGCCGCCCATCTCGCAGACAACGTGCTTGAGGTGCGTCGGCCTCGCGTCCCTGCCTTCGGGCGTGAAGGGCGAACGCGGGGCCGCGGCGTGCAGGATGTCGAGCCCGACGTCGCGCGAGCCCGTGAAGGCGATAAGGGAGACGCGGGGGTCGCGGACGAGCGACGCGCCCGTCGTCTCGCCGGGCGCGGGGCAGAAGTGGAGGACGTCGCGGGCGAGACCGGCGGGCACGCCCGCGTTGGCGAGGGCCTGGCGCAGGATGTCGGACATGACGCTCGCGATCCCGGGCGTCTGCTCGGCGGGCTTCACGATCACGGTGTTGCCGGTGACGAGCGCCGCGGCCGTCATGCCGCAGCAGATCGCGAGGGGGAAGTTCCACGGGCTGATGACGACCGCGACGCCGCGGGGCTGGTGGACGGTCTCGTCCAGCTCGCCGATGAAGCGGCCGAGGCGGCGGCGGTCGAACAGCGGCACGGCGCAGCGGGCGTAGTACTCGCAGAAGTCGATCGCCTCGCAGACGTCGGCGTCCGCCTCGCGCCAGGTCTTGGCCGCTTCGCGGATCATGACGCCCGCGAGGCCGTCGCGCTGCTCACGCATGAGACGCGCCGCCTCGGTCAGCACCTTGGCGCGCGTGCGCGGGTCGGTGGCGCGCCACGCGGGGAAGGCCGCGGCGGCCTTCGCGACCATCTCCCCGGCCTGCTCCGGCGTGCGGTCGTTGGCGACGCGCGGGACGGTGGCGCGGGCGATCGACGCGGCGAAGCGCTCGCGCTGTGCGCGGTCGGAGAAGTCGCGCATCGGCTCGGTCGCGAAGGGGCGGCCGTCGCCGACGCCGGGGACCGCGGGCGAGAGGTCGTGGTACTCCGGGCTGTTGATGTCGCCCACCGGCGCGGCGCCCGGCGCGGGGGCGGGGGTGCGCAGGAGCGCACCGACGTCGGCGTTGTCGAGGAATCCGGCCTTGAGCCAGCTCTCGTTGCTGGTGTTCTCGAGGAGGCGGCGCACGAGGTAGGCCATGCCGGGGATCATCTCGCCGACGGGGACGTACTCGCGCACGCGCAGGTCCATTTCGGCCGCGGCGTGCTTGAGCTGGTCGGCCATGCCGTGGAGCATCTGGAGCTCGATCGCGCCGCGCGGGAGGTTGCGGGCCTCGAGGCCGGAGAGGGCCCAGGCGATCGACCGGACGTTGTGGGAGCCCAGGGCGAGCTTGACGCCGGGCCGGCCTTTCTCGCGCGGCATGGCGTCGAGGAAGACGTCGGTCATCTGCTCGAAGCATCGGTCGGTCTGCCACTTCTGGGGCCACACAGGGCAGGGCCAGCCGTGCATCTGGGCCTTGATCGTCTCGGCGTCCCAGTAGGCTCCCTTGACGAGGCGCACGGACACGGCCTTGTTGCGGCGGGCCGCCCACTCGCACATGCGGCGGGCGTCCTCGACGCCGCTGCGCAGGTAGGCCTGCATCGCGAGACCGGCCTGGAAGTCGATCTGCTCGACGCAGCGCTTGAAGAGCTCGATGGTGAAGTCCTTGAGCTCGTGGTGCTCCATGTCGAAGTTGATGAAGACGCCCCGGTCGCGCGCCGTCTCGAGGATCGGCAGTATCCGGCGCATGAGGTCGGCCATCGCCCCCTCGGGGTCGGTGACGCTGAGGCGGGCCGAGAGAGCGGAGATCTTGACGCTCACGTTGCAGCGCGGGATCGGGCCCAGATGGTCCGTCTCGAGGCGCGGGTTGGCCTCCCAACCGGCCATGGCGACGGGGAGGTTGTTGACGAGGTCCAGGTACTTGCTCGCGTAGGCGTCGGCTTCCTCGTCGGAGACGCACACTTCGCCCAGCAGGTCGACGCTGCTGGCGATGCCGTCGGCCCAGAGTTGCTTGAGGCCCGGCAGGGCGCTCGCGGCGTCGGTGCCGGCGATGAACTTCCCGGCCATGCCCTTGATCTGGTTGGCGATGACGCCGGTCGCCGTGCCCTTCATGAGCGCGCCGGCCTTGAGCGCGGTCGCGACCGCGGGCGGCACCTTGACGCCCGGCTGGCTCATGTAGTCCTGGAGGTGCTCGTAGATCGCCTCGGGCGTCTTGAGCATCGGGAAGGCGTCGGTGAAGCGGAACATCTGGACCTTGAACTGCGGGTCCTTCATGCTCCATTCCATCAGCCAGTCGCTGTAGAACTGCGCACTCAGGACGCCGGTCTTGTGGCGCTTGGCGAGGGAAAGCATCTCGCCGCCCAGCTCGAAGACGCGGCTCTCACGCCCGGCGGGCTCCGCGGAGGATCGGGCCGCGGCGGGCGCCGACGGCACCGTGACGCGTTGACTCGGAGCGGACGACTTGCGCGAGAACCAGCCCATGGAGGATGGTACGGGAAGAGAGTGGCGAAGTGGTCGGGTGGCGGAGTGGCAAAGTGTGCTGCGATATGCGGCCACCACCGATCGGGAGCGAACATCGGCGTCTCGCGCATTCAGCGTGAAGACCCCTCACCGGTCGCCGAGGACGGCGACCACCTCTCCCCGTGAAGCACGGGGAGAGGGAGGCAACGACGACTTGATCGCTTTGCCACTCGACCGCTTTGCCGCCTCCTTTCCCTACCGTCCCCGGCTGGGCCGACCGACCGCCATCACGATCGGGAACTTCGACGGTGTGCACCTGGGGCACGCGGCGTTGCTGGCGCGCTGCCGGGCGCACGCGGGGAACGGGGGGCGCGTCGTGGCGCTCGCGTTCGATCCGCACCCGGCGAGCACCCTGCGACCGGGGACGGAGCCGCCCCGGCTGACGGCCTTTGAGCGGCGGCGCGAGCTGCTGTTGGCCGTGGGGGCGGACGAGGTGGAGCGGCTGGAGCCGACGCCGGCGCTGCTGGCGCAGGAGCCGGAGGCGTTCGTGCGGGCGCTGCTGGATCGGCATGGGCCGACGCTGATCGTGGAGGGGGACGACTTCCGCTTCGGGAAGGGCCGCCGCGGGGACATCATGATGCTGCGCACACTCGCGGCGGAGCGCGGCTGCGCGGTTGAGGTGGTGGGGCCCGTCGAGGTGGGGCTCGGCGACCATTTGATGGTGCGTGCGAGCAGTTCGGTGACGCGCTGGCTGGTGGCGCACGGGCGCGTGGACGATGCGCGGCGCGTGCTCGGCAGGCCGTACGAGCTAGAGGGCGCGGTGGTGCGGGGGGACCAACTGGGCCGGACGCTCGCGATCCCGACGGCCAACCTGCGCACGCCGTGCCTGCTCCCCGCGGACGCGGTCTATGCGGGCGTCGGCGTGCTGCCGGACGGGCGGCGCATGCCCGCCGCGGTTTCTGTTGGTTGGCGGCCGACGGTGGGGGGGCGCGACCGGCGCGCGGAGGTGCATCTGCTCGATGGGCGGCACCCTGAGCACGCGGACTGGCGGCCGCTGCCGGGACTGCCGGAATATGGCTGGCGCCTGCGCGTCGAGCTGCACCGGTACCTGCGCGACGACCTCAAGTTCCCGAGCCTGGATGCGATGATGGAGCAGATCAGGCGGGATGTGGAGCGCGTGCGGTCGGTGATGGCAGCAAGCGGCTGAGTGCAATGACCGATGGAGACCGCGGTCGAGGGCACTGAAGAGAGAAGATCACCACCGAGGCTCGAAGACTCGCCGAGGTGGTGGCGCGGAAGACGAGAACACCCGGCGGGGACCGCCTCAACGCTGCAACTGCTCCGCGCCGATGCCCTGGCCCAGGCTGTGGGTGCGCATGGTGCGTTTCTGGAGGTCGAGCTCGGGCGTGATCGTCGCGAACATGTGGTCGAACATGTCCGGGGCGCCGGGCTTGGCGATTGTCTCGGCCTGCTTGACGACGTCGGCCACCTGCTGGCGCGCGGCCTCGTCGAGGTTGGCCTGCTTGGCGTCGTCCCAGAGGCCGCGGCTCGAGAGGTACTTGCGCAGGCGGATGACCGGGTCGCGCGCCTGCCACGCCTCGACTTCCGCCGCGTCGCGGTAGCGGCGGGCGTCGTCGGCGGTGGTGTGGTCGGCGAGGCGGTAGGTGACGGCCTCGATGAGCGTGGGGCCGCCGCCGGAGCGGGCGCGGTCGGCGGCTTCCTTGGTCGCGCGGTAGACGGCGAAGAGGTCGTTGCCGTCGACCTGCAGGCTGGGGAAGCCGTAGGCGACGGCCTTCTGGGCGATGGTCTCGCTGCCTGTCTGCGTCTCGCGGGGGACGCTGATGGCCCACTGGTTGTTCTGGCAGAAGAAGATCGTGGGCGTCTGGAAAGTGCCCGCGAAGTTCATCGCCTCGTGGACGTCGCCCTCGCTGGTCGCGCCGTCGCCGAAGTACGTGATGGCGACGCGCGGCTCCTTGCGCATCTTGAAGGCCCAGCTGATGCCGACGGCGTGGAGGGGCTGCGTGCCGATGGGGATGCAGAGGGGCGTCTGGCAGACGCCCTGCGGGATCTGGTTGCCGCGCTCGTCGCCCATCCAGTGCAGGAGGACGTAGTGCATGGGCAGGCCGTGCATGAAGAGGGCTGCGTTCTCGCGGTAGCAGGGGACGAGCCAGTCCTTGCCGCGCTCGAGGGCGTAGGCGGAGCCGATCGCCGCCGCCTCCTGGCCCTTGTTCTGCGGGTAGGTGCCCATGCGGCCGGAGCGTTGGAGCTTGAAGGCGACCTCGTCGAGCGCGCGGCAGCGGATCATGAACTGGTAGAGCTCGAGGACCTCTTCGTCCTTGAGGACGGGGGAGCCGTCGGGCCACCTGGCGAGCTTCTCGTCGAGCACGGCGTGCTCGTCCAAGATCTGGAGGTAGTCGATCCGGGCCTGGTACGCGGTCTTGATAGGCATGGAGGCTCCTCGGAACGCAGGGTAGTGGGGATCAGGCGGTGAGACCGGGCCCGGTGATGCCGGAGGCGAAGGAGGGCGCCTGGCCGGGCGCCGGGCGCGGCGGGGCGGTGCGCGGGGCCTGCGGCGGCGGGACGGCGCCCGGCGGCATCTGCGGGGTGATGCGGGCCTTGAAGATCAGCTCGGTGATGCGCAGGCGCGCGTTGGCCATCATCTCGCGGAACATCGTCGTGCCCTCGCGCTTGTACTCGATGCGCGGGTCGTTCTGGCTGAAGGCGCGGAAGTTGATGGTGTCGCGGAGCTGGTCCATCGCGTAGAGGTGGTCGCGCCAGAGGTTGTCCATGGTCTCGATGACGATGGTGCGCTCGAATCGGAGGAGCTCGGGGCGGCGGAGGTTCTCGACGCCCGCGCGGACGGCGTTGGCGCGGTCCTGGCCCTTGAGGTGGCGCATCGCCTCGGGGAGGGGGCGGAAGAACGTCTTCTGCCAGTAGTCCGCGAGCGCGTCGTCGTCGGGCGTGGCGATCGCGTCCCGGACCTCCTTCTCCATGCGGTTCTCGTCGACGGCGAGCTTGGCGGCCTCGAGGAGCTGCTGCTGGGCCGTCTGCAGGGTGCTGGTGCGGAAGAGCTCGGGCGTCCAGCCCATGCCGAAGCGGGTGTTGGCCCACTGGAGGAAGGCGCGTGCCGAGTCGGCGGCGGTCATGCCCGGCTGGCGCATCATCATCTGGAACATCTGCACGCCGTACTCGACGGGGTACTCGACCTCGCGCCGGTGGTACCACTGCTCGACGCGCTGCATGAGCATGGTGGTGACCGGCGTCTGGTCCTCCTCGGTGGCGGCCTTCTTGGCGCGCTTGATCTCGTCGACGGTCACCTCGAAGCCGAGCTTGTCGCGCACCCACGCCGCGAGCTGCGTCTCGCCGTACTCGGGGGTCGTGAACTCCGCCAGGCCGGAGAGGTCGGCGTTCATCACGGCCTGCTCGGCCTGTCGCAGGAGCGCGTCGCGGGCGTAGGCGCGTTCCTCGTCGGTGCCGTGGCTGAGGCGCGAGGGGTCCAGCGTGACGCCGAAGCGTGATTGGGCCCAGGCGATGAGGCCGGAGGGATCGAAGTCGACGGTGACGTCCGAGCCGGCCATGGGCATGTACTCGCCCAAGGTCATGTCGATCGTCTGACGCGTCTCGTAGGCGGCCTCCTCGCGGATCTGCCGGTCCATCTCGGCCAGGTCGCGTCCCCTGAGCCGGTCGGGGGCGATCGAGCATTCGAGCGCGCCCTTCGCGAACTCCGCGGCGCACTCCGCCGGGTAGATGGGGTCGAGGTAGCGGTCGACGGCCTCGGCCACCGTCTGGCGGATGAAGTCGACGACGAGCGTGCGGACCCCGCGGCCCTCGAGCACCTGCTGGCGCAGGCCGTAGAAGGTCTGGCGCTGGTGCTCCATGACCTCGTCGTACTCGAGGACGGTCTTGCGGATCTGGAAGTTGCGCTCCTCGACCTTCTTCTGCGCGCCCTGGATGCGCTTGGAGAGCATCGGGTGCTCGATCGCGTCGCCCTCCTTCATGCCCAGGCGGGCGAGGATCTTCATCGTCGTCTCGCCCGCGAAGAGCTTCATGAGGTCGTCCTCGAGGCTGACGAAGAAGCGGCTGGAGCCCTTGTCGCCCTGGCGGCCGGAGCGGCCGCGGAGCTGGTTGTCGATGCGGCGGGCCTCGTGCCGCTCGGTGCCGATGACGTGCAGGCCGCCCATGTCCTCGATCGACTCGAACCAGCGGAGGCGGTGGAGGAGGAAGCGGCCGTTGGCGTCGAGCGCGGAGCGCAGGTCCTCGGCGCTCGTCTTCTCGATCTCGCCCGGGGTCATCCACGTGAACTTGCCGGCCCAGTGCCTGAGGAGCTTGAGCTCGAGCTCGGGCGCGGGCATCGACTCGGCCTCGCGCTTCTCGGCGGAGAGCTCCCGCGGCGCGATCTTGCGCCACACGCCCTCGCGCAGCTGCTCCTCGGTGCTCTCGACCGTGACGGTGCGCGGCGCGATCCCGCGCCGGAGCCAGTGGTCGAGGAGCTTCTCGCGTGTGATCGCGCCGAGCTTGATGTCCGTGCCGCGGCCGGCCATGTTGGTGGCGATCATGACGGCGCCGAGCTGGCCGGCGTTCTCGACGATGTGCGCCTCGCGCTCGTGCTGCTTGGCGTTGAGCACCTCGTGGTTGATCGCGTGCTTGCTGGCCAGGAGCTTGGAGAGGTTCTCGCTCTTCTCGACGCTGGTGGTGCCGACGAGCACGGGGCGGCCGACGTCGTTGAAGGCCTTGATCTCGTCCACGATCGCGGACCACTTGTCCTTCTGGGAGAGGAAGACGACGTCGTCGAAGTCGCTGCGCCGCACCGGCTTGTTGGTGGGGATCGCGACGACGTCGAGCTTGTAGATGTCGTGGAACTCCTGCGCCTCGGTGTCGGCGGTGCCCGTCATTCCGGCCAGGCGCTTGTACATCTTGAAGAAGTTTTGGATCGTGACGCTCGCGACCGTCTGCGTCTCGGCCTTGATCGGCACCCGCTCCTTGCACTCGACCGCCTGGTGGAGGCCGTCGCTCCACTGGCGGCCGATCATGGCGCGCCCTGTGTTCTGATCGACGATGATGACGCTGGGCGTGGGGCGCCCGGTGTACATGTCGTTCACCTCGCGGACGATGTAGTCCTTGTCGCGCTCGTAGACGGTGTGCGCGCGGAGGCTCTGCTCCAGCAGGTGGGGCAGGTCGATGTTCTCGTCGACGTAGAAGGAGCCGATCGCGGCGGCGCGCTGCGCCTCGCCCACGCCGTCGTGGGTCAGGTGGCACTGCTTGCGCTCGGGCTTGACCTCGAAGTACTGCGGGTGCTGGTCGCGCTGGGCCTTGAGCTTCGGGAGCAGGGCCTGCGCCTCCTTGAGCGCCGCCTGCAGGGCGGGGACCTGGCTCTTGTCGCGGGCCTGGCGGATGTCGCCCTCCAGCCCCTTGATGCGGAGCTGGCACCTCGTCACCTCCTCGTCCGCCTGCGCCCAGGGGCGCTGCTTCTCCACGAGGTGGCGCGCGAGCCTGTCCGCGAGCTCGTAGCGCGGCTGGTCGTCGTGCGCCTGGCCGCTGATGATGAGGGGGGTGCGGGCCTCGTCGATCAGGATGCTGTCGACCTCGTCCACGATCGCGAACTGCCGGGCCTTCTGCACCTGCTGCTCGACCGCGCGCTTCATGTTGTCGCGGAGGTAGTCGAACCCGAACTCCGCGGTCGTGCCGTACACGACGTCGCAGCGGTACATGAGACGCTTGGCGTCCTCGTCCTGCATGTGCTGCGGGTGGATCGCGCCGACCGTGAGGCCCAGGGCGCGGAAGTAGGGGGCGGTCCAGTCGCGGTCGCGCTGCACGAGGTAGTCGTTGACGGTGACGACGTGCACCTTGAGCCGCTCGATCGCGGCGATGCAGCACGCGAGGGGGGCGACGATGGTCTTGCCCTCGCCCGTCTTCATCTCGCTGATCTTGCCCTGGCACAGAACCATGCCGCCGATGAGCTGCACGTCGAAGGGGCGGGCGCGGAAGGGGGGGCGGCTCTCGGGGTAGATGTTCCTGACGGCCTCGTACAACTCGGGCTCGATGTCCACCTGCATCCATCCGGGCACGGCCTCGGTGAAGCCGAGGTAGTCGTTCTTCTCGTCGGGCACACCGTTCTCGGGCGGCTGGCGGCGGGCCTCGCCGGGGTCGAACGTCGCCGGGACGACCGGGGGGAGGGAATCGGCCTGCGCCTTGATGGCCTCGTAGATCTCCCGTGCGCGGGGAGGGAGCTGCGAAGCGTCGAAGGCGAACCGCGGGTTGAAGATATTCCGCAGGCCCACGGCGCGGTCCATCGCCTCGCGCGCCACCGCCAGCGCCTCGATCATGACGCTGTCCGGGTTCTCGCCCTTGTCGGCCCGGGCGCGGAAGTCGGCGACCTTGACGCGGATCTCCGCGTCGGTCAGTTGGCGTGCCTGGGGCTCGAGCGCGTTGATCGCCGAGACGCGCTGGAGGTAGCGCTTCACAAAGCGCTCGTTGCGCGTGCCGATGATCTTGTTCAGGATGGGACCGATGATCGGGATGCCTTGCTCGGACATGACTGCGGTGCCTCTCGTACCGCGCGGCGGGCGGTTGGGCCGCTGCGCGAATGCTCATCGCCGCGGCGTGGTCGCCGCGGCGTTCCGGACTGGATGGATGACGGGTGTGAAACGCGCGATACCGCCGTACATCGGCGGCGGGGCGGTGTGTTAGAGGGCCGCGGAGGGCGGGGGCAGGCCGGTGAGCCATGGGCTCGACGGCCGGATCGTCGGCCGGTGCTCCGCGTTGGCCGGCGTGATCACGACGGGCCGTTTCTCTCGGCAGGCCGCGGGCCCGTCCGTCTCCGGGCACCGTTCGGGGCGCCGCTCGGCGAGGATGAAGCGACCGCCGCTCTCGAACGCGGTCAGGCGCTGGGCCATCGCGTGGCAGGCGGCACGTGCCGACTTCGCACCGCCCTGGCAGGCGATGGCGATCGCGACGAGCAGCGACAGACTCGAGACCGTTGCCCGGGTCGCGAAGGATGTTGACGCGGAGCGCAGCAAGACCGGGAATGATATCGGGTTGCGGGAGGGAGGGCCGACAGGCGGAACGCGGTTTGCCGGGCGGAAACCCTGTCACTTGCAATCCGGGCCGTTGCCGGGTTCACCCGCTTTTTGGGCTGGCCGCACGCGGCGGCCGATAGTTCTCCGGCCGGCGGCTATGGTCAGGGCATGACCGAGCCGTCCGAGCATGGTGCAGGAGGCCCAATGCCGTCGCTCCGAGCCGCACTTCCGACCACGCGCCAGTCGATCACGCACAAGTTCATCATCGGGAACCACGAGGGGTACCTCACCGTGGGCCTCTACCCCGACGGCCGTCCCGGGGAGATCTTCATCAAGATGGCGAAGGAGGGCTCGACGATCTGCGGCATGTGCCAGGCGTTCTGCCGCGCGTTCAGCCTGTCGATCCAGCACGGGCTCACCCTGCCCGACGCCGTGGCGCGTTTCAAGGGCATGCGGTTCGAGCCGATGGGCGCGACGAGCAACCCGGACATCCCCGAGGCGATGTCGATCGTCGACTATGTCGCCCGGTATCTCGAGCTGCACTTCTGCGACCCGCGGCGCTGAGAACCGGCGGGGAGCATTCGGCGCGTGCGCGCGGTCCGCCTCCCCTCTACGATCACCCGGCGATGAAGCTCCCGGCCGACAAGGTTGCGCAGCTGCGCCCGTTCTACAGCGGGCGGGCGGTCCTCGTCACCGGCGGCGCGGGGTTTATCGGCGGTCACCTCGTGGACGCGCTGATGAGCTTGGGCGCGGCGGTGAACGTCATCGACGACCTCTCGAACAGCGGGCTCGACCACCTGGCCGGGCTCATCGAGCTCGAGCCGGACAGGATCCGCTTCACGCACGCGTCGGTCCTGGACGACGAGGCGCTCCGCGACGCCGCGGAGGGCGTGCGGACGGTTTTCCACCTCGCGGCGCTGGGGAGCGTGCCGCGCTCCGTCGAGGCGCCGCAGCGCACGTGGTCGGTGAACGCGACGGGGACGGTCCGCGTGCTCGAGGCGGCGCGGGCGCTGGGGGCGGAGCGGGTGGTCTTCGCGGCGTCGAGCTCCGCGTACGGCGATCAGCCGGAGCTGCCGAAGGTCGAGACGCAGCCGCCGCGCCCGATGTCGCCGTACGCGGCGAGCAAGCTCGCGGGCGAGCATCTTCTGGCGACGTGGTCGCGGACGTACGGCCTCTCGACGGTGAGCCTGCGGTACTTCAATGTTTTCGGGCCGAGGCAGCCGGCGGACAGCGCGTACGCGGGCGTCGTGGCGGCGTTCGCGAAGGCGCTGTTGAACGGCAACGCGCCGACGATCTACGGCGACGGCGAGCAGACGCGTGACATGACGTACGTGAGCAGCGCGGTGCTCGGGACGCTCCTCGCGGGGGCTGCGCCGGCGAGGCTGGCCGGCGAGGCGATCAACATCGGTACCGGGCGTCGGGTCACGGTCACCGAGCTGGCGGCGATGATGGCGCGCGCGTGCGCCTCGCCGCACCTGCGGGCGTCGCACCTGCCCGAGCGGGCCGGGGACGTGAAGCACTCCCTCGCCGACATCGGCCTGGCGAAGCGCGTGCTGGGCTACGAGCCTATCGGCTCGCTCGAGGACGGCATCGCGGAGACCGTCGAGTGGTTCCGTCGCGAGGGGCTCCCCGCCAAGCGCACCGAGGGGCAGCGTTGATGCGGGCTCTCGGGCACGCGCTCGCGACCGGCGCGGGCCTGTACGAACTCTTCCGGCTCGCCGTGCTCTCACGTTTCCGCATGCGCGGCAAGTACTGGACGTGGCGCATGCACACGGCGCTGGGGGACGGTGCGGGCGTTTCGCCCGCCGAACGCCGCCGTGCGATCCTCGAGTACGGCCGCTGGGTTGCGCGCATGCGGCGGCCGTGACGCGCCGCGGCGGAACTACGCTCCGGCATGGTCTCGATCTCTTCCGTCTACGTCGGCAATAAGAAGTGCGAGCTGGTCCACCCGGAGGGCGCGACGCTCCGCACCGACGCGCCGCGCGACATCGGCGGCGACGCGACCGCCTTCTCGCCGACCGACCTCGTCGCGGCGGGCCTCGCCGCGTGCGTCCTGACGACCATCGCGATGTTCGCCGAGCGCAACGGGATGAACATCACCGGCGCGCGAGCGACCGTCGAGAAGCACATGAACCCGTCGCCGCGGCGGCTGGGCCGGCTCCCGGTGACCGTGCATCTGCCAGCGTCGATCCCGGTCGAGATGCGCGAGCGCGTTGAAGCGGTGGGGCACGCGTGCCCCGTGCACGCGAGCCTGCACCCGGGCGTGGACGCGCCGATTACGTACGTCTATGAGTGAACGGTGATCGGGGATCAGTGATCGGTGGGTGGTGGCATTGCGCGGCTCGGATCGCGCCTGCGCGATCAGCGCGTCACGTTGCCACCATTCCCCGATCCCCGCTCGCCGATCACTGGATTCACGCCGTCGCGCTATCGTCTTTGCTCACGAAGGAGTTCCCATGGCCAAGCGCAGCGGCGCCGGTTCGTCCATCCTGCCCGTCGGTTTCTCGCAGTTCGCGTGCGTCGAGGATCCGCGCGAGAACCGGGCGCGGCAGGTCGGGCTCGCCGACGAGGCGGGCAAGGCCGGCGCGAAGGTTTTTTGCACGCAGGAACTCTTCACGAGCCAGTACTTCTGCCAGGTCGAGGACCACCGCTTCTTCGCGCTCGCGGAGAGCATCCCCGGCCCCTCGACCGACGCGCTCGGCAAGATCGCCAAGCGCCACAACATGGCGATCATCGCTTCGCTCTTCGAGAAGCGGGCGAGCGGCCTTTACCACAACACCGCCGCGGTGATCGACGCGGACGGCTCGGTGATGGGCGTCTACCGCAAGATGCACATCCCCGACGACCCCCTCTTCTACGAGAAGTTCTACTTCACGCCGGGCGACACGGGCTTCATCAGTTGGAGCACGCGGCACGCCAAGATCGGGACGCTCATCTGCTGGGACCAGTGGTTCCCCGAGGGAGCGCGCCTCACGGCGATGGGCGGCGCGGAGGTGCTGTTCTACCCCACGGCCATCGGCTGGCACCCGAGCGAGAAGAAGGAGTACGGCGAGGCGCAGCACGACAGCTGGGAGGTCATGATGCGCTCGCACGCGATCGCCAACGGCTGTTATGTGTGCGCCCCCAACCGCGTCGGGCACGAGATCATCATGGGCGCCGACGGCAGGCCCGTGAACAAGGACGGCCTCGAGTTCTGGGGCCAGAGCTTCGTCGCCGCGCCCAACGGCCAGGTCGTGAAGCGTGCGAGCGCCGGTAAGACCGAGGTGCATGTCGTGGACTGCGACCTCTCGAAGGTCGAGTTCGCGAGGACGCACTGGCCGTTCCTGCGGGACCGCCGCATCGACGCGTACGGCGACATCACGCGGAGGTTCCTCGCGTAACGTGACGCGGGGAGTGAGGGAGCGGGGGAGTGGGGGACGAGATGACAACGAAGGCACGCAAGAGCATTCGCTCCCACCGGGAACTCGAGGTGTACACACTTGCGTTCGACGCCGCGATGGAGATCTACGGCGCGACGAGGGCGTTTCCGGATGATGAGCGTTTTGGCTTGACGTCGCAGATCCGGCGATCTTCGCGCTCGGTGTGTGCCAATCTCGCGGAGGCGTGGCGCAAGCGTCGGTACCCCGCGGCGTTTGTTTCAAAGCTCTGCGACGCTGAAGGTGAGGCGGCGGAAACACAAGCCCACCTGGAGTTCTGCATCGCGTGCAAGTACCTTGACAGAACAGCGGCACGGCGGCTCTACGCCGCGTACAACAGCATTCTCGCGATCATTGTCAGCATGTCTCACAACGCCGACGACTGGATTATCCGCAAACGGCAAGTCAGCTGACACACATCATGTCCCCCCCTCCCCCCCCCTCCCGCTCCCCGCGTCCTCTCCGGTCCACCCCCCTCGCCGCCGGCTTCTCCTTCCCCGCCGAGTGGGCGCCGCAGTCGGGAACGTGGTTCTCGTGGCCCAGGCCTGAAGGAATTAGTTTCCCCGGCAGGTACCACACCGTGCCCGCCGGGCTCGCGGCGATCATCCGTGAGATCGCGCCGCGGCAGCGTGTGCACATCAACGTCCCCAACGCCAACTGGCAGCGGCTCGTGACCGAACAGCTCGCCGGGCACGGCGTGCCGCGCCGGTTCCTGCCGCCCTGCCCGCCGGACGACGGCGACCCCGAGTACCGCTGCCCGCGCGCCAGCCGCGTCCGGTTCCACTTCGTCCCCACCAACGAGAGCTGGTGCCGCGACCACGGCCCGACCTTCGTCGTGAAGCGGGAGGGCGGCCGCGAGCAATTCGCGATCGTGGACTGGGGCTTCAACGCGTGGGGCGGGAAGTACCCGCCGTACGACGCGGACGACGCCGTGCCGACGGAGATCGCCGCCGAGTACGCCGCGGTGAAGCACCCGCGGTTTGCCGGGCTGTGGCTCCCGCGCGTCGCCGGGCAGCCGGTGGTGATGGAGGGGGGCGCGGTCGAGTTCAACGGCGCGGGCACGGTGATGACGACCGACAGTTGTCTGCTCAACAAGAACCGCAACCCGCACCTCTCGAAGAAGCAGATCGAGAAGGCCCTCAAAGACTGGTACGGCCAGCGGCACGTCGTCTGGCTGGGCGAGGGAATCGCCGGCGACGACACGGACGGGCACGTGGACGACCTCGCGCGCTTCATCGGCCCGCGCACGATCCTGACGACGGTGGAGGAGGACCCGCATGACGAGAACTACAAGGTGCTGCAGGACAACTTGAGGCGCCTCGCTCTCGCGCGCGACCAGGACGGCAAGCCCTTCGACGTCGTGACCGTGCCGATGCCCGGCGTCGTCGAGCACGCGGGGCAGCGGCTCCCGGCCACGTACGCCAACTTCCTCTTCATTAACGGGGCGTTGCTCGTCCCGACCTTCCGCCACCGCAAGAACGACCGGCGTGCGCTCTCGGTCATGCAGGAGGCGCTCGACGCGCTCGGCCGCGCATGCCGCGTGATCGGCGTTGATTGCACCGAACTCATCTGGGGCCTGGGCGCGATCCACTGCCTGACGCAGCAGGTGCCGCGGGCGGCGGGGTGACAAGGAAGACGCGGGGAGCGGGGGAGTGGGGACGCGATCAGCAGCGCTCGACCGCCGGAGCCCGTGGGAGGGCGGGGTGATCGGGGTCGGTGAACGGTGAAGGTACAACGTTCCAGCCGCGCGTGTGCGATCAGCGCGACGCGATGCGGCCCTCCGCTCATCGCTGATCACCGATCACGGTTCCCTGTTCACCGCACTTTCGCGTGCTTCGCGACCGCGGCCTTGATGGACCGCACGAGCCCGGCGCGGTCGAGGCCGACCTCGGCGAGCTGCTCGGCGCGAGAATCCTGATAGATCCAGCGGTCGGGCAGTCCCAGGCGCGTGATGAGCGACGCGTCGA
Source organism: Phycisphaerales bacterium (assembly GCA_035628115.1). Lineage (GTDB taxonomy): Bacteria > Planctomycetota > Phycisphaerae > Phycisphaerales > UBA1924 > BJHL01. Next base: position 16,022 of record DASPKL010000003.1, read on the forward strand.
GCCCCATTTCCTGCGCCGCCTCCAGCACAGCCGAGCCGAAGCCGCCGACCACGCTGTGGTCTTCGAGTGTGACGATCGGGATACCCGCGTGCAGCGATGCGCGGATGAGTCCGGCGTCCACCGGCTTGGCGAAGCGCGCGTCGTAGACGCTCACGGTCATCGCCGGGGCGAGTTCCGCCGCGGCGTCAAGGGCCGCGAGCGTCGGCGTGCCGAACCCGAGGATGACGACGTCCGGTGTGCCGGGCGTGCCCGCGTCGCCCGCGCGTGGCGCACCCTTGATCGGCACACCCGCGAGGAACCGGGCGGCGCCGAGCTCGAACTCGGGGCAGTCGCGTTCCAGCAGCTTGGCGCTCACCGTGTCGCGCGGGTAGCGCACCGCGCTGAGCCCGGCCTCGTAGCCGCGCATGAACTCCATCGCGGCGAGCAGGCTCGGCTCGTCGATCGCGGCCGTCAGCACGGCGCCGGGGAGCGTGCGCAGGATCGAGACGTCGCAGAAGCCGTGGTGGACGGCGCCGTCGCCGCCGACGAGGCCCGCCCGATCCAGGAGCAGCCGCACCGGCAGGCCCTGGAGCGACACTTCCTGGAAGGCCTGGTCGAACGCGCGCTGCAGGAAGGTGCAGTAGACCGCGAAGAAGGGCTTGAACCCGGTTTTCGCGAGCCCGGCCATCATGTCCATGGCGTGGCTCTCGCAGATGCCCACGTCCCACGCGCGTTCCGGGAACTTCGCGATCGCCCGCGTGAGGCCCGTGCCGTCGGGCATCGCCGCGGTGCACGCGACCACCTTCGGGTCGCGCTCCATGATGTCGAGGAGCGCCTCGCCCGCGGCGGTCGTGAAGCTCCGCCCCTCGCTCTTGATCTCGACGCGGCAGTCCTCGCTGTCCGGATCGCCCTCGAGTTTCGCGAAGGCGTTGGGGGAGTGGAACCGCTGCGCGTCCTGCTCGGCGAGCGTGAACCCCTTGCCCTTCACGGTGTTGACGTGCAGCACCATCGGGCGGTCGAAGTCCCGCGCTTCGCGCAGGAACTCGAGGAGCGTCGGCAGGTCGTGCCCGTCGATCGGGCCCATTGTCTTGAGGCCGAAGTGCTCGAACCACGCCGCCTCGTTCAGCACGGCCTTGGTCATCTCGCCCGCCGCGTGGATCGCGCCGCGGATGCGTCCGCCGCCGGGCATGCGCGTGAGGCGGCGCTTGGCGCCCTCCTTGACGTCCGTGTAGAGGTGGCTCACGCGCAGGCGATCGAAGTAGTGCGCCAGGGCCCCCTGCGGCTTGCCGATCGACATCCCGTTGTCGTTCAGGATCACGAGGAACTGCCGGCCCAGCGTGCCCGCGTTGTTCAGCCCCTCCATCGCGACCCCGTTCACGATGCTCGCGTCGCCGATCAGCGTCACGACGCGCCGGCCCGTCGGGTTCTTCGCGGGGTCGTACCCCTCGCCCTTCAGGCGGTCGCCCCGCGCCATGCCGACGGCGGTCGAGATGCCCGTGCCGGCGTGGCCGACGCTGAAGAGGTCGTACGGGCTCTCGCGCGGCTCGGGGAACCCCGCCATGCCCGCGCCGGTGCGCAGACCGGGGAGCATCGACGCCCGGCCGGTCAGCAGCTTGTGGGTGTAGCACTGGTGGCCGACGTCGAAGAGAAGCCGGTCGTACGCGAAGTCGAAGACGCAGTGGAGCGCGATCGTGAGTTCGACGACGCCGAGGTTCGGCGCGAGGTGCCCGCCCGTCTGCCGCACCTGGCCCAGGATCGCCGCGCGGATCTCCGCGGCCAGCTCCTGCAATTGCGGCACGGTCATGCCGCGCAGGTCGTGGGGGGAGCGCAGGTTTTCCAGAAGGCTCATCGGGTGCTCCGAGCAAGGCGAGATGTCCGCCCGCGAACTTTCAGCGAAGACTGAAAATCGTACGCGCGGCGGGGCCGGGCGTTCGGCGCGGCCGTCCTACTTCGTCCGGCTGGCGAGAAAGTTCGCCAGCTCGCGAAGAACAGCCGAGTTCGGACCGAGGGGCGCGACCGCCGCCTCCGCCTTTGCCCGCAACGACTCGATCTCGCGGAGCGTCCCGTCGACGCTGTGGACGCCGGGGTAGGTGAGTTTGCCCGCGGGCGCGTCCTTGCCGGTGCGCTTGCCCGTGTGCTCGGCGGACTGCGTCACGTCGAGGAGGTCGTCCACCGCCTGGAAGAGCAGGCCGACGGTGTCGCCGTACGAGGCGATCGCCGCGTACCGCCCGTCACGCTCCGCGTCGGCCCCGAGCGCGCACCGGGCGCCCATCCGGCACGCCGCCGCGATCAGGGCCCCGGTTTTGTTCGTGTGGATGAGACGGAGCTGCTCATCGCGCGAGAGCCCGTCGGGGAGCCCGCCGAGCGTGTCCCACACCTGGCCGTCGATCATCGCGGTCGTTGCGCGGGCGAGCTCACCCGCGAGCGCCGCGCCGAGGGCGGCGTCGGGCGACTTTCCCAGCAGTTCGCGGAAGGCGATGGCCATCATGGCGTCGCCGGTGAGGATCGCCATCGCCTCGCCCGCGTGCCGGTGGAGCGTCGGCTTGCCGCGGCGCGTGTCGTCGTTGTCGATCGCCGGCAGGTCGTCGTGCACGAGGCTGAAGGCGTGGATCAACTCCACGGCGGCGCCGGCGCCCAGGCTCGCTTCGCCTCGGCCGCCGCACGCCTCGCAGCAGTGCCACGCGAGGACCGGCCGGAGGCGCTTGCCCGCGCCCAGCAGCGAGTAGCGAACGGCCTCCCCGAGCGCTCCGGGCGAAGCCTCCAGCGAGGCGCAGGCGCGAAGCCGCTCCTCGATCCGGTCCATCGGGGCGAACGGGTCTGATGGGAGGGGGGCGTCGGGCATCCGGCATTCCCGCGAGTGCTCGGCGCCTACTTCTGCCCTTCCTTGCTCTTGAGAAGCTCGAAGATCTCCGCGGCGCTCGTCGCGCGGTAGACCTGCGAGCGGAAGTCCTCCATCGTCATCAGGCGGCTGATGCGGGCGAGGGCTTGGATGTGGTCGCTGGTGCGGTCGGGCGGGCTGGCGAGCAGCACGATAAGCTCGACCGGCTTGCCGTCAATCGCCTCGAAGTCCATCGGCCGGGCGGGGCGGCCGATCGCCATCGCCAAGCCGGGCATCCCGGCGCTTTTGCCGTGCGGGATCGCGAGCCCGTGGCCGATGCCGGTCGTGCGCGTCTGCTCTCTCTGCCAGACCGCCTCCTTGAGCGCACTGGCGTCGTTCACCTTGCCCAGCGAGGCGAGGAGGTCGACGAGCTCGTCGATCACGCCGCGCTTCGTCGTCGCGACGAGCGGCACCTTGATGCACTCGGGCGTGATGATCTCGAGAAGACTGTTCATCCGGCCGGTCCGCTCCTCCGCCGCGGGGCCCCGTTCCCTCGGCGCGTGGGGCGAGTGTACCCCGGCGGGGCCGTCGCGACGCGTGAAAGCGGCCGCATTCAGGGCCGCATCAGCCGCTTCATGAGCTGCACTTGCCCGCAGTGGTAGGCGTCGTGCGCCGCGGCGCCGGCGACGTAGAAGGCCGTCGGGTGTTTGTGCTTGGGGGAAGGCGGCTGCGCGAGGGCCTCGTCCGTCAAGGCGCCGACGACGCGCTCGAGGTGCTTCTGGTAGATCTTGAGGAGCGACAGGTCCTGCTTCCACGCCTTCTGGTCCGGCCGCGCCGGCAGGCGGGGCCAGTTCGACGGCGACCGAGGGAAGCCGGGCACGGCGTGCGGTCCATCCTCCGCCGCGTGCGCGATGATCCGCGCCACGGCGTACTTCCAATACGCGGCGTGAAGCGCCTGCTCCCAGACGCACTTGCGCTTCGGCGCCGGCCTCCAGAGGAGTTGGTCGACGGTCAGGCCGCGCAGGGACCCGAGCAGCGTCGGCCCCTGCCAGCCTTTGCGGAAGGCACCGGTGATGACGGCGGTGGAAAGGACCTGTGCCGTGCGCGGCGTCATTCCATCGGGCGTCCTTCGGTGATCGGTGAACGGGGATCGGTGTGTGGTGGCAACGGATCGCTTGGATGACGCCGGCGCGATCCGAACGGTGCAAGGCGACCATTCACCGATCACGCTTCAGTGCGCTGTGCAATACGCCGCGAGAATGTCCCTCGCCGCGAAGAGGTCCTTCTTGTCGATCATCTCCGTCACGGTGTGGATGTAACGCGTGCCGACGGTGATGCCCACGGCGCGCGCGCCGCTCGCGGCCTGCTGGGCCGCGGCGCCGTCCTGCCCGCCCATCGCCAGGATGGTGCGCTGGTACGGGATCTTGTTCTTCCTGGCGAGCGCTTCCACCTCGGAGACAAGCTTGTAGTCGCTGATGAACGAGCTGTCCTTGATGTGCAGCCCGAAGCCCGCGCCGTTGCGGGTGACCCACTCCTCGCAGGGCACGCCCGGCGTGTCGCAGGAGAGCGTCACGTCGATGCCCAGGCCGATGTCGGGCTCGATCGTGTGGCTCGCGGTGCGTGCGCCGCGCAGGCCGACTTCCTCCTGCGTCGTGAAGGCGACGACGACCTCGCACGCGTGCGGCGCGCGCGTCTTCTCGAGCTTGCGCACGCTCTCGATGCCCAGCCAGCACGCCACGCGGTTGTCGAGCGCCTTGGAGACGAACTTGTCGCCCATGTCGATCGCGGGCTCGTTCATCACGACGTAGTCGCCGACCCTGAACGTGCGCTTCACCCTCTCCGCCGTCATCCCGACGTCGACGAAGAACTCCTTGACCTCCGGCACCTTCTCGCGGTCCTTGGCGCTGCTGATGTGGATCGGCCGGCCGCACGGGTTCATGACGCCGGGGAAGTCGCCCCCCTCGGCGACGACCGTCACGCGGCGCGAGAAGAGGTTGCGCGTGTCGAACCCGCCCGCGGGGTTCATCCAGAGGAACCCTTTGTCGTCGATGCTCGTGACGTAGAACCCGATCTCGTCCATGTGGCAGAGCATCATGACGCGAAGCGGCCCGCCGTGCCGGCTCTGCTCCCCCTTCTTCGCTTTGCCCCGCGGGTTGCGCCGGCAGATGAGGTTGCCGAGCGGGTCCGTGTCGACGCTGTCGAAGAGGCCGCCGACCTCGTCTTGGATCAGGGCGCGGACGCGCTCCTCGCGCCCCGGCACGCCGGGCGTCTCGCACAAACGACGCAGAAGGTCCATGTTCTCCATAGACCCCAGCGTAGCAAGGGGTTCACACGGTGTGGAGGGCGGCCGGTTGGATCGCGGCGCGCCGTCGCCGTTCGAATACGCGAGATGCAGCCCGACTTGCACGGGCGCCGATACGGGGCAGTCATCGGAGCGGTCGAGGACGAACTCGTGTGCCCAGGCGCTCTGCGCTGTTCACGCCGCGGCGCGGGCCTGACGGGCCGCGGCGAGCTGCATCGTCCGTTCGTGCGCGGCGAGTTCATGGTTCAGGACGACGGGCAGCGCGTGGGCGGCGAGGGTCGCGCGGGCGGCGGAGGCGCCGAGGACTTCGCGCCACTCGGCGTCGTTCAGGAGTTCCTGGAGGACGTGGGCGAAGGCGTCGGTCGCGCCGGCGACCTTGAGGCCGGTGACGCCGTGCTGCACGAGCCCTCCCAGGCCCGGCGTGTCCGCGACAACGACGGGCGCCCCGCTCGCCATCGCGTCGAGGACGGTCTTGGCCTGCCCTTCGAGCTCCGACGCCGCGGCGAAGACGCAGCACTCGCGCATGCGTCGCCGCAGGTCGGCGTACGGCATGCTCTGGATGAACCGTACGTTGGCGTTCGCGCCTTCGGCGTGCGACTCGAGCTCCGTGCGGAGCGGGCCGTCGCCGACGACTTCGAGGTGGGCCGCGGGGTTGTGCCGCGCGATCTGCGCGACGGCGTCGATGAGCATGCCGATGCGCTTGCGCGCGACGAGGCGGCCGACGCAGAGGATCAGCCCGTCCTCCTTGGAGCCGACCTGCTCGTCGTCGCTCACGGGGAGGACGTAGTTGGGGACGACCACCGTGCGCGCCGGGTCGATGCCGTAGCGCCAGGCCAGGTCCTCGACCATGCGGTCGGACGTTCCGGCGACGATGTCCGCGGATCGGCACAGGAGCTTCTCGTGCTCCGCGCTGTCCGCGGCGATGCGCGAGTGGGGGCCGTAGGCGTGGGCGATGTAGCGGGTCCAGAGGAACGCGCCCCGGGCCATGAGGCCGGCGGTGCGACCCTGTGCGCGGAGCGCTTCGACGATCGCGACGGCCGCGTCGCCGCCGGCGAGCTCTTTGGTGCGCACCAGCGCGCTCTGGCCCTCGGGGAGGAGCTCGCGGACGCGGGCGCCGGCCCTGTCGACGAACGCCGCGCGGGGAAGGTTCGCGCTGTTGCAGACGAGCGAGTGCTTGGCACGGATGTGTTCGGGCAGGCCGTCGAACGCGGCGCGCTCGTCGTCGCCGTTGAACGTCACCACGACGATGCGCTCGTAGCGGCCGGCGATCGCGAGGATCATCGCCCACTCGCGGGCGAAGAGGCCGCTCTCGGCCCACGCGCGCAGGGACGACGCGGGCGGGAGGACGACCACGAGGTTGTCCGCGAGGGGCGGGGGCACTTTCCAGCGTTATCGGGGATTTCACCGGCCGACTTGGGTGTGCCCGGGATTTGCGCACCCCGAAGCGGGCCCGCGGCTATCCCGCGCGCACACGGTTGGGCGGCTCGCGCCCGGCGAGCACAGCGGCGATGTTCTCGGAACAGATGCGCGACATCTCCCGCCGGAAGCGGGTGAGGGCCGACCCGATGTGGGGCGTGAGCACCACGTTGGTCATCGGGATGAGGGCGGGGTTCACGACGGGCTCGCGCTCGTAAACGTCCAGGCCTGCGCCCCAGAGGTGGCCCCGGGCGAGCGCGTCGGCGAGGGCCTGCTCATCGACGACGGGCCCTCGCGCTGTGTTGACGAGGATGGCGTCGGGTTTCATGAGCGCGATCGCGCGGGCGTCGATCAGGCCGCGGGTTTCGGGCGTGAGAGGCGTGTGGACGCTCACGACGTCGGCCCGCGCGAGGCCTTCGCCGAGCGTCACACGACTCGCGGCGATGGGCGCGAGTTCGAAGTCCATGTGCGTCGAGCGCGCGACGTAGAGGACGCGCATGCCCCACGCCAGCGAGCGCACCGCGACGGCGCGGCCGATGCGCCCCGCGCCGACGATGCAGAGCGTGCGCCCGGTCAGGTCCTTGCCGAGGAACTCGGTCATGCCGAGGTGGCCCCGCGCGGGGTACTCGGGCGAGCGGGCGTACCGGTCGGCCTCGATGAGCCTGCGCGCGACGGCCATGACGAGGAGCCACGCGAGGTCGGCGGTCCCCTCGGTCACGGCGTCGGGCGTGTTCGTCACGACGACTCCGCGCGACGCGCAGAGGGCGAGGTCGATGTTCTCGAAGCCGACGGCGAAGTTCGAGACGACGCGGAGGGAGGGACCGGCGGCGTCGAGGAACTCCGCGTCCACCTTGTCGGAGTACATCGTGACGACGGCGGTCGCGCCGCGCACTGCCTCGAGAACATCGGCGCGCGGCGGGCGCTCGGCGCCGAGCATCCGCACGCGGGCGCCGGGCACGGAGACCTCGCCCGGCACCTCTCGCGTCACGACCACAAGCGGCTTCTCGCTCATGCGGCAAGGTAGCGCTCGCTACCGGTGCGCGCGGAGGAGGGCACGCACCTCGTCGAGCGTCGTGGCCTGTTCGGCGGTCTTGTCGGGGCGCATGCGCAGGATGCGGGGGAAGCGCACGGCGAGGCCCGACTTGTGGCGGGTGCTCTCCTGCACCTGCTGGAAGCCGATCTCGAAGACCATCTCGGGCGCAACCAAGCGCACGGGCCCCGCGCGGTCGGTGGTGTTGCGGCGCACGAACGCATCCACGCGCCGTATCTCCTCGTCGGTGAGGCCCGAGTAGGCCTTGGCGATGGGCACGATGCGGTCGCCGTCGCGCACGCCGAAGGTGTAATCGGTGAAGAGCCCGGCGCGCTTGCCGGAGCCGGGCTGGGCCGCGATCAGCACCGCGTCGATCGCGAAGGGGTCGAGCTTCCACTTCCACCAGCCCAGGCCCGCCGCGTCTCGAACACGACCGGCGTGGTACGCGGAGGCCTCGTGCTTGAGCATGAGGCCCTCGGCGCTTCGGTCGCGGGCGCCGGCGCGGAGCGTCGCGAGCTCTTCCCACGACGCGGCGCGGACGACCTCGGAAAGACGGATCGGCTGACCCCTTGCGGCAAGACTCGCGACGAGTGGCCCGAGCAACGCGCGGCGTTCGGCGAGCGCGCGGGGGCGGATGTCCACGCCCCCCCACTCGAGGATGTCGAAGGCGATGTACGCGATACTCCGTGTGTCGAAGAGGCCCGCTTGCACGTCCTTGCGCCCGAGGCGTCGCTGGAGGTCGGCGAAGGGGAGTGGCCGACCTCCGGCCGCGGTCTCCTGCCACGCGAGGACTTCCCCGTCGAGGACGGTGCCGGGCGGCAGGGCGCGGGCGAGCGCGAGCACCTCCGGGAACTGCAGGTCCATGCTCTCCTCGCCCCGCGAATACATCCACGCGCCGTCGCCGCGGCGGATGAGCTGGGCGCGAACGCCGTCCCACTTCCACTCGGCGAGCCAGTGCGCGACGTCGCCGAGGGACTCGGGCGGGTCATCGAGTTGATGGGCGAGGCAGAAGGGGTAGGGGCGCGCGGGGTCGTCGGCGGCCTCGGGGCTGAGGGCGTTGCGGACGGTCTCGGCGGTCGGCGCGAGCGAACCGGAGAGGCGGTGGGACATCACAGCGGGCTCGACGCCCGCGATGCGGGCCAGCGCGCGGACGAGGAGGAGGCGTTGCGCGCCCACGCGGAACGTCCCGGAAATCAACTTGTGGAAAGGGAGGCGTTGGTCGGCGGGGAGCGTTCGCCAAGCTTCGGCGAGGATGCGTCCGGCTTCGTCGCGCTGCGAGCGCTGCATCGGGAGGATGAATCGTTCCAAGACCTCGCGCAGCGGCAGCTCCGCGGGCGCGGCCGGCTCCGGCAGGAGGAGCGCGATGGTTTCGGACGAGTCGCCGACGGCGTCGCGGCATTCGTCCAGAAGCCAGCCGGGGAGGCCGGTCTCTTTCGCGGCCGTCTCGAACAGGACGGTGGAGGAGACGGCGCGCTTTACCTTCTCGCCCGCGAGGATCCGGAGGGCCCAGGCCGAGTCCTCTTGCGGCGCCTCGCGGAAGTAGCGCTCCAGCGCGTCGATCTTCTCCGTCGAGCGGTTGGTGGCGTCCATTTCGGCGTACAGACGCGCGAAGCGACGCATCAGGCGTCTCCTTCCGCGGGCGTCTCCTCGTTGAGGTCCTCGACGCCCTCGCCCTCGAAGCGGCTGGCGACGGTGAAGGAGTCGAGGCCCATCGTCTCGCGGACGTAACGGGAGAGGGCGTCTGAGAAGCCGTGCGTGACGCCGACGCGCGTCGCGCCGCATGCGCGGATGGCGCTCAGCAGACCATCCCAATCGGCGTGATCGCTGAGGACGAAGCCGCGGTCCACCGCGCGGCGACGCCGGGCACCGCGCACGGCCATCCAGCCGGAGACGAACGCGGTGGAGACGCCCTCGCGCCCGCCGAGGCGGCGGAGCCACGCCGTCGCGGCCACGCTCGGCGGGGCGACGACGAGGCCCTCGCCGCGTATGGCCTTGGCGTCGTCGCCGGTGGCGGTGACGACGGGCGGGAGCTCCACGCCGGCGGCCCGGCAGGCCTTGTTCATGCGCTCGATGGAGCCGTGGACGCCCAGCGGGCCGACGGAGGGGTCGACGCCCGCGAGGAGGCGCTGGGCCTTGCCGAGGGCGTAGGCGTAGACGACGCTCGTGCGGCCGATGCGGCGGTTCTCGCTCCACCACGCGTTGATCTCGGCGAAGACGCGCTCGGCCGGCGCCCAGCGGTAGATGGGCAGGCCGAAGGTGCTCTCCGTGATCATGGTGTGGCAGGGCACGGGCTCGAACGTCTCGCACGTCGGATCTCGCGCGGTCTTGAAGTCGCCGGTGAAGAGCCAGGCTTCGCCGGCGGGGCCGTGCGCACTCCGCGCAATGCGCTCGACGCGGATCATCGCCGAGCCGGGGACGTGGCCGGCGGGGTGGAGGGAGAGGCGCACGTTGCCGACGGCGCGGACCTCGCCGTAAGGAACACCCTCGATCGCCGCGTCGGGGTTCATGCGGGCGGCGAGGATGGGGACGCCCCGGGCGCTGGTGAGGTAGCGGGCGCAGCCACGGACGGCGTGGTCGGCGTGGGCATGGCTGACGACGGCGCGGTCCACCGGGCGCCAGGGGTCGATGGAGAAGCCGCCCTCCTCGCAGTAGAGGCCCTGCGGCGTGGATGCGATGAGCGGCGCGGCCACGAGCAAGGGTACTTGCGCGGGTGCGTGGTCCGTGTGAGAAATGGCTCAGCGTGCGTCAGAGCGCGAGGCGCTGCCCGGGGTCGATTTTCGCGGGGAGCTTCGCGTTCTTCAGGTCCGCCGGGTCGAGGGCCGTGAGCGGGGAGAGCTCGAGGACGCAGTCGGGCGAGCCGTCGGCCTTGCGCGGGACCTTGACGCCCGCGGCGTCGAGCCAGCGTGCGGCGCGGGCGGACTGCATGGCCGAGGAACTCTCGACGCTGTCCACACCGGCGGCGTTCTTGATGGGCGCGAATTCCTCGGCGCGGTCGGTCTCGACGACGATGCTCCGGTCGCAGAGCGTCAGCGCATCGAAGATGAACTTCTCGAGCTTGACGGCGTTGTTGCTCGTGGGATTGAACGGCTCGCCGGTCTTCGGGTCGATGCACGGGACCTTCTTCTCCGCGCGGTGCCATGGAAGCCCGAACGACGGGTCGGTCGCGAGGCGCGTCAGGAACTCGACACCGATGACGTGGATCGCGATCGAGCCGGCGACGAACTTCAGCGAGCCGTCGGGGTTGGTCGCGCGCGAGAGCTCGGCGGGCATGTCGCTGTACTCGATCACCTCGGTCTTGCCGCCGGCGAGGCAGAAGACGCCGACCTTCTCGTCGGGCCCGGTCTTGCGGACCATTTTGCTGCTCATCTGGGCGCTGCTGTCCGGGGCCGCGGCGTGCAGACCGATGAAGTCCGGGTCGATGACGCGCACGAGCGGGTTGTCCACCTGGAAGTAGCTCAGGTGCTCGACGCCGCGCGAGCGCATGTCATCGAGGGCGCCCGAGGCGTGCAGCGCGCGGACGCTGCCGCCGTGGCCGTCGGGGTTGGTCGCCACCTCGTCCTTGGCGGCGAGGAGGACCTTGCCGGTGATTATGTCGAACGACGGGCTTACGCCCTGCTGGAAGAAACGGAGAAGCGAGGGGTCGAGGCCGAAGGAGTTGTTGCTGCGGAAGAAGCCCACCGTCTGCTCGTGGTTCAGCGGGCTGGTCATGACATACCACGGGATCGGCGCGCCGTAGCGCCGCTGCGTCGCGAGGATTCCCTCGGCGAAGATCTGGAAGAGGGGTTTCTTCGTGACGGGCCCTGCGGGGAAGCACCCCTTGGGGCCGTCGAAGCCGAGGCGGCTGCCCTGGCCGCCCGCGACGACGAAGGCGGCAACCTTGCCCCGGCGGATCAGGCTTTCGCCCGCGGCGCGCGCGGCGGCCCGGTCCCAGGGCTTGGCCGGGGACTTCTCATTCAGCGGGTAGTATGGGGCGGGCTCGATCCGCTTCGGCAGCGAGATCGCGGGCTTGCGGACGACGTACTGGTCCGCGAGCGCGGGGATGCTCTCGAGGTCTATCGCGTCGAGCTGCTCGAGGAGCGCGCGCTGGCGGTCGGTCTTGAGCTCGTGGAAGAAGTTGAGCAGGTGGGACTGGTTGATGCGCGCGAGGCGCTGCGCGACGCGGTCGAACGATGCGGTCATGAAGGGTCCTCCGGGGTCAATCGTTGCACGTTCATCGCCGAGCAGCGCGCAAGGAAAAGCCCCGGACGCTTCCACGCCCGGGGCCGGTGGTGTCAGAACCGGTTACTGCACGGTCGCCGAGAACTCGGTGCCCTTGAAGGCCGACGCGAGGACATCGGCGTCGATGGCGTTGTCCGCCTCGAGCGTCGCCGTCTTGGTCGCGAGATCGACGCGGACATTGCGCACACCCTTGACACTCTTGAGGGACTTCTCGACCGCCGCGACGCACATCTCGCAGCGCATGCCGGTCACGTGAAGCGAGACCCTGCGCCAGCCGTTCTCATCGGCGGGCTCGGCCTCGGCCTTGGTCGCGCCGGGGATCGTCGGGTTCATGTCGAGGGCGCGGACGAGGAAGGCCCAGCGGTCGGCGGCTTCCTCGATGATCTTGGCCGTGGGCTTGCCGGCGCCGTGGCCCGCGCGGGTCTCGACGCGGATGAGCGTCGGGTTGTCGCAGGACTGGGCCGCCTGGAGGGCCGCGGCGAACTTGAAGGAGTGCGCCGGCACGACGCGGTCGTCGTGGTCGGCGGTCATGATCATCGTCGCGGGGTAGCAGGCGCCGCGCTTGACGTTGTGGAGGGGCGAGTAGGCGAGCAGGGTCTTGAACTGCTCGGGCGAGGTGTCCTTGTCGCCGTCGGCGGCGCCGTAGTCGCTGGTCCAGGCGTGGCCGATCGTGAACTTGTGGAAGCGGAGCATGTCGAGCACGCCCACCTCGGGCAGCGCGGCGCCGAAGAGGTCGGGCCGCTGCGTCATGCACGCGCCAACGAGCAGGCCGCCGTTGCTGCCGCCGCGGATCGCGAGCTTCTTGTTACTCGTGTACTTGTTGGCGATGAGCCACTCCGCCGCGGCGATGAAGTCATCGAAGACGTTCTGCTTCTTGAGCTTGGTGCCGGCCTGGTGCCACTCCTCGCCGTACTCGCCGCCGCCGCGGATGTTGGCGACGACGAAGACGCCGCCCATCTCCATCCACACGAGGTTGGTGACGGAGAAGGAGGGGGTGATCGGGATGTTGAAACCGCCGTAGCCGTAGAGGAGCGTCGGGTTGCTGCCGTCGCGCTTCAGGCCCTTCTTGTGGACGATGAACATCGGGACGCGGGTGCCGTCCTTGCTCTTGTAGAACTCCTGCTTGGCCTCGTAGTCGTCGGGGTTGAAGTTGACCTTCGCCTCCTTGAAGAGCGTGCTCTTGCCGGTGGCGAGGTCGTAGTGGTAGATACGGGGCGGCGAGGTGAAGCCGGTGAAGGAGTAGAACGTTTCGGTGTCGGTGCGCCGGCCGGAGAAGCCGCCGGCGGTGCCGATGCCGGGGAGGTCGACGTTGCGCAGGTGCTTGCCGGCGCGGTCGTGCACGGCGACCTGGCTCTTGGCGTCGCGCAGGTAGTTGGCGAAGAACTGGTCGCCGACCATGGAGACGCTGATAAGCGTCGCGTCGTTTTGCGCGATCAGCTCCTTCCACGCGCCGGGCTCGGGGTGGTTGAGGTTGATGGCGATGAGCCGGCCGCGGGGGGCGTTCAGGTCGGTCTTGAAGTAAAAGGTGGGGCCGTCGTTGCCGACGTAGTCGTAGCTGGCGTCGAAGGCGTCGAGGAGCTTGACGACCTCGCCGTCGGCGAGGGCGCCGGCGCTCGGCGACGCGCCGATCCGCTTGACGTAGACGCGGTTCTTGGGGTCGGTCCCTTTGCTGACGTGGATGACGAGGTACTCACCGTCGTCGGTTACCGTGCCGCCGAAGCCCCAGTCCTTCTTCTCCTCTGCGGGCTCGTGGTAGACGAGGACGTCGGCGCTCTGGGGCGTGCCGACGGCGTGGTAGAAGAGCTTCTGGTAGTAGTTGCTGCCGGTGAGCTTGTTCTCGCCTTCCCCGGGCTCGTCGAAGCGCGAGTAGAAGAAGCCCTTGCCGTCCTTGGTGAAGGACGCGCCGCTGAACTTGACCCAGTTCAGGACATCCTCCGTGTCCTTGCCGGTGGCGATGTCGCGCACCTTCCAGGTGTTCCAGTCGCTGCCGGCGTCGGCGACGCCGTAGGCCATGACGGTCGCGCCGTCGTTGATCGCGAGGCCGGAGAGGGCCGCGGTGCCGTCCTCGCGCAGGGTGTTGGGGTCGATGAGGACGCGCCCCTCGCCCGTGAGCGAGTCGGCGACGTAGATCACGTTCTGGTTCTGCAGGCCGGTGTTGTACGACCAGAAGTACTTGCCGCCCTCCTTGAAGGGCGTGCCGAACTTCTCGTAGTTCCAGAGGGTGCGGATGCGCTCCTCGATGGCGTCGCGCTGGGGGACGCCGGCGAGGTAGTTCCGCGTGAGCTTGTTCTGCGCCTCGATCCACGCGCGGGTCTCGGTTGCGTCGGGGTCCTCGAGCCAGCGGTAGGGGTCCGCGACCTCCGTGCCGTGGTAGGTGTCCACGACGCTGTCCATGCGCGCGGCCGGGTACGTCCACTTGGTTTGGGCCAGGGCGGTCGTCGCCGCGCAGGCCGCGAGCACCATCGCGATCACTTTCATTGATTGCTTCTCCGTGGTTTTTCCGCTCACGGATGGTATCGCGCGCTGATAACCGCGTGGGGCCCCGCGCAAGGCCCCGGGAACGCGTGTTTTGCGTCGGCGTGTGCCGGTTATGACGGCACGCGCGGGACCACTTGCCCCCTTTGCCTTGACGGGCGCAACAGGAATCGCAGGATTGTTCCGATGCGTGAGCGTGGGGCGGCGGGCGCCGCTCTCACGGAAGGAACTATGAGCCGCCGACGCAACGCCTTCACGCTCGTCGAAATCCTGATCGTCGTGGTGATCCTCGGGATCCTCGCGGCGATCGTGGTCCCGCAGTTCTCGACCGCGACGAACGACGCCCGCGCCGGCAACCTGCAGGCGCAGCTCTCGTCGATCCAGAACCAGATCGAGCTCTTCGCGGCCCAGAACAACGGCCAATACCCGGACCTTTCCACCGATTGGGACGACCTGATCGCGGGCAACTACCTCAAGGACGCCCCGGCCAACCCGGCGTGGGCGACGAGCGCGACGCGCACGAGCGTCGGCCAGGGCAACGGCGCCGCCACCGGCAGCGCGACGACGGCCTGGCTCTTCAACACGACTGATAAAGAGATGTACGCCAGCAACTTCAACGAAGGCACGGGTGTCGTCTCAAACACGGCGACCGACTGACCGACGAAGTAAGTGATCGCTCGCCGAGCCGGAAGGCCCGCGGGCGGTGTTCGGACCAACCCGCAAGGGAGCCGCCGGTGTCCGGCGGCGTGCGGGAGAGGACGAGAGGCTCCATGGTGGGGCCTGAAGGACCGGGGATTTGTCACGCCCCGCCATGTTGGAAGGAGCGACCGCATGAACCGCAAGTCGATCAAGAAGGCCTTTACGCTGGTTGAAATTCTCATCGTCGTCGTGATCCTGGGCATCCTCGCCGCGATCGTGGTGCCCCAGTTCACCAGCGCGACGCAGGACAGCCAGGCCGGCAACATCAAGAGCCAGGTGTCGACGCTCCAGCGTCAGATCGAGCTCTACTTCGCCAAGAACAACTCGTACCCCGACTTCGCCAACGAGAACTGGGGCACGGCGGCCGACGTGACGTCCATGATCGGCGGCAACTTCATCAAGGCCGCGCCGAAGAACCCGGCGTGGCCCGACCAGACCTCCGCGAACGCTTCGGCGATCGCCGTCGCCGCCGCGTTCGGTGATGCCGCGGCCGGCTGGGTCTGGCACTCCGGCAACCGCCAGCTCTACGCCTCTTACTTCAAGGACAACCCCGCGAGCAGCGCCGACGCGGACTTCAACAAGGTCTACACCGGCAACTTCGCCGCCGGCAGCGAGTAAGCAACCGCTCGACCTCTGACGAACGAAAGGCCCGCCGGAAGGCGGGCTTTTTTCATTGATCGACTGGTCATTGACGTGAGTCCGTTACGATTCCCTGTGTCCGAACGTCCACGCACACCGAGAGCCAGGCACGCCGGCCCGGTGCCGCCGCGGGGGCCGGTGCCGAGTCTGGCCGAGGTGAACGCCGACGCGGCATTGCGCGAGCGGGTGACGGCGGCGATCCTGAGCAAGTGCAGAGAGGCCGGGTTCGTGCTCACGGGCGTCGCGCCGGCGCGGCCGCACGCGCACGCGGCGGCGCTCACGGCGTGGCTCGCGGCGGGGAAGCACGGCGAGATGGAGTACATGGCGCGGGACGTCGAGGTGCGTCTCGACCCCGCGCTCATCATGCCCGGCACGCGCTCGTTCGTGATGGTCGCGGACCTGTACGCGTCGCGGAATGACCTGCCCGATGCGAGCGAGCCGGGCGCGGGGCGCATCGCGCGGTATGCGCGCGGGCGCGACTATCACCAGTCGGTGAAGCGGCGGCTGCACCGCATCGCGGACCAAGTGCGTCTCGACGTGCCGGGGAGCGACTTCCGCAGCTTCGCCGACACCGCGCCGGTGCCGGAGCGCGAGCTGGCGGTGCTCGCGGGGCTGGGGTGGCAGGCGAAGAACACGATGGTCATCAACCCGCGCTTGGGGAGCTGGCTGCTGCTGGGCGGGATGGCGACGAACATCGACCTCGTGCCCGCGCCCGAACCCGTCGCCGACGCGTGCGGCACGTGCACGCGCTGCATCGACGCCTGCCCGACGGGCGCGATCACGCCGTACAGCGTGGACGGGTCGCGGTGCGTTTCGTATCTCACGATCGAGCACCGCTCGGAACTGCCGGCGGTGCTCGCGCCGGGCGTGCGCGACTGGCTCGCGGGGTGCGACATCTGCCAGGAGGTCTGCCCGCACAACTCGCCCCGGCAGGATCCACCGGCGCCGGTCAACGCGGCGTACGCGCCGCGGGCACGCTCGCTGCCGATCCTTCGCGTTCTTGACTGGACAGAGGAAGACCGGCGGCGCGCGTTCGAGACGTCGGCGCTCAAGCGGATCACGCTCGAGATGGTGAAGCGCAACGCGATCGCCGCGGCGGGCAACCAGCTCAGGCTTCGCGATGATCCGGCGCTGCGCGCCCGGATAGCGCGAGTAGCGGCGGATCCGACGGAGTCGGAACTGATCCGCCGGACAGCCCGTGAGGTCCTGGGCGGCTGAAGAAGCGCGAGATCGGGCGGGCCGCGAGGACGATGGCGACGCCGGGGATGGCCCAGACGGTGTTGCGCTCGATGAACGCGATCCAGAAGCATGGCGCCGCGGCGAGGACGGCGAGCGCAAAGACGATGAGCATGCCGCGGGTCGGATCGGGGCCGCGGGAGCGGAATGGGAGCGCGACGATCCAGACGTACGCGGGTGCGACGAGGGCGTAGAACGTCATGAAGCAGCGGTAGATGAACTCACGGTTGTCCATCGCGGGGAGGCTCGGCCGGTCGGGGATGATGCGGTTGAGCTGCGCGGCCGCGACGAACAGGACGATGCCGGTGACGATCGCCCCGAGCCCGAGCCCGCCGTGCGAGTCGCGCGTCGAGCGCTCGTGCAGGAAAATCGTGAAGGCGAGCTGGAGCGCCATGTGGACACCCACGGCCAGCCCGGCGTCGCCCGGGTGGGGCGATGAGCCCGGCTGCATCCCTGCGAGGACGCGCGGCGCGTAGAGGAGCGTGAAGACGATCATCAGCGGGAAGAAGGCGAGGAAGCCGATCGCGAACGCGGCGGAGCTGCCACGGGTGGGCAGCCGCACGGCGCTGGCGACGAACGTCGCGTCGAGGAGCGGGCAGAGGAAGAAGCCGAGCGCGCACGAGAACGCGATCGCGAAGTGACCGCCCGAGAGGGCCGGTGCGGGCAGCTGATCGAGCGGGACGTAATCGCCCCGCGCGAACCACCACGCGGCGCACGCGAGCGAGGCGGCGAAGATCGCCGCGCCGAGGACGCGCGTGCGCCGTGCCTGCTCACCGGCCCACGCGCCCGCGCCGAGGAAGAGGACGAGGGCGCCGATGATGACGAGCCCCGGCTTGCTGAAGCGGTAGTAGAACATCACCCAGACCAGGAAGAACCACTGGAAGGCGAGGGTGACGAAGGAGAAGACGCGGATCGCTCTCGCGTGGCGCGTGGCCCAGACGATGGGCGCGCCGGTGCGGTGCAGCACCCAGCCGCACGCCGCGGCGCCGAGGCAGTTGGGGATCGCGAAGGCGAGCCAGCCGGTCCAGCCGAAGTCGCGGACGAGGTAGACCGGCAGGAACATGCCGATGCACCACGTCCACGATGCGGCGAGGTAGACGGCTTCCGCGAGCACCCGCACCGGGTTGGCGGCGGGCTGGTCCGGCTGGTCCATGGGAAGAGTGTACCGGACAACGGCCTTTGCGCGGGCCGGGTGGGGCCGGGCCGATCGCGCCTAGTCTCACGCGCGGCGGTCGGGACCTACGGCCGCCCGTCAACACAAGGAGCGGGCATGGGCTTGATCAAGGAATTCAAGGAATTCGCGCTCAAAGGAAACTTCTTCGACCTGGCGGTGGGCGTGATCATCGGCGCGGCGTTCGGCGGCGTCGTGAACTCGATGGTGGCCGACATGGTCATGCCGATCGTGAGCCTGCCGGGCAATGTGGACTTCTCCGACGCGGCTGTCCGCTTGAAAGAGGGCGCGGACCCGACGGTGACGACCGACGACATCTACCTGCGCTGGGGCAAGTTCGTGACGGTGTTCATCAACTTCCTGATCCTCGCGTTCGTGCTCTTCCTCGTGGTCAAGGCGTACAACACGGCCAAGAGGCGGTTTGAGGCGGAGAAGGCCGCGGCGCCGGCGCCCGCGCAGCCGACGGCGCAGGAGAAACTGCTCGCCGAGATCCGCGACCTGCTTGCGCGGCGGCAGTGATACCGCTCCGGCTGCGCGCTCTCGCAGAACCGGGTGAGGTTCATTCACCTCGGAGCGCCGCGACAACGGCGGCGCGCTTCTCGCGCGGTTCCCGGAAGATCGCGGTCGCGGCGACGAGGACATCGCACCCGGCCTCGCGCACGCGCGGGGCCTGCGACGGCCCGATCCCCCCGTCCATCTCGAGGCGCTGCGTGGCGCGCAGTCGCGCACGGACGGCGCGCGTCGTGCGGAGCGCGTCCTCGATGAACGCCTGGCCGGAGTAGCCGGGGTTGACGGACATCACGAGCACCATGTCCGGCACATCCAGGTGCGGGAGGATCATGTTGACCTCCGTGGGCGGGTTGATCGCCAAGCCGACGCGCATGCCCAGTGAGCGGGCGCGGTCCGCCGCGCCGGCGATACGCCCGGCCGGAACTGCCTCGACGTGGAACGTGATGAGGTTGGCGCCGGCGCGGGCGAAGGGCTCGAAGAACATCTCGGGCTCGGTGACCATGAGGTGAACGTCGAGAAAAGCGTCGGGCAGGGCCGCGCGGAGGCAGCGGCAGAGGTCCGGGCCCATCGTGAGGTTGGGGACGAAGTGGCCGTCCATCACGTCGAGGTGGAGCCAGTCGGCGCCGGCGCCTCTGGGAGCAAGCGCGTGCGAGCACTCCTCGCCCATGCGGGCGAAGTCGGCGGAGAGGATCGAGGGGGCGATGATGGGGCGGGCGTTGGGCGCGAACCAGTCCGTGGGGCGCATGGGCGATGCTAGAGCGACTGACGCAGGGACGCCGGGAGGATTCACCGCAGAGACGCAGAGGAAGATGAGAAGAGGGCAGACAGGTTTGGAGAGCGCGCACGAGCGCAGCTCTTCAAGTCAGTCCATTCTCTTCTCAGCGATCTCTGCGTCTCTGCGGTGCGTTTCTCCTCCGCGAAGACCGCGCCACGCACTGCCGATGAGCAGCCGCGCCGCGAACGGAATGCCGTCGATCAGGTAGCGCCGGAACAGGCGGCGGGGTTCTTGTGCGAGGCGGTGGGCCCATTCGAGTCCGACGCGCTGCAGGAACCGCGGGGCGCGCTGCACGTGGCCGCTCACGAAACTGAAGCTGATGCCGATACCGAGGAACCACGCGCCCAGCGCGTGCGGTCTTAGGCGGGCGATGACACGCTCCTGCTTCGGGAAGCCGACGGCGACGTAGACCACGTGCGGCGAAGCGGCTTTGATGCGCTCCGCGAGCGCGGCCATAAATGCCTCGTCCTTATCGAATCCGTACGGCGGGCTCTCCGCACCGGCGATAATGAGGCTCGGGAAAAGCTCGCGGAGTCTCGCCGCGGCGGCGTCGGCGACGGTCGTGCCGTCCGGGTTGATGTCGCCCCCCAAGAGGTAGACGCCCAGGCCGGCCTCGGCGCAGCGGCGCGTGAGGGTGAGGATGAGGTCGCTGCCGGTGACGCGCTCGGGGAGGGGCGTGCGCTGCAGGCAGCTCGCCCAGATCAGCGGCATGCCGTCGGCGACGCGGAGGGTGGTCCGCTCGCAAAGGGCGCGCGTGTCGGGCTCCGTCACGACGCGGCGGAGGATGTCGAGGTTGGGCGTGAGGACCCAGCCGCCCTCGCCGCGTGCGGCGCGGGAGATGATGTGCTCGATTGTGTCCGCCGACGTCACGCGGTCGATGTCGAAGTTGATGAGGCGCACGCGGGGCGGGAGAGCATTCAAAGCGGCAACTCCCGCGGCGCGCGCGTCGGGTTCCACTGCGGCGCCTGGCGCGCGTCGAGTTCCTCGAGAGCACGGGCCTTGCCCTTGAAGAGCGCACTCCACTGCCACGAGCGGAGAAAGCGCCGGAAGTCGCGGTCTTCGAGGCGCGGCTCGCCCCGGAGCATGCTGCGCACGTAGCCCCACCACATGGCCAGTCCGCCGACGACGTACGGCTTTTTGTTCATGCGGAAGAGGGCGCTCGCGGTCATGTACGGGAGACTTGTCCCCATGAACCATTGCCCGAAGCCGTGGCGCATGCGGCCGGTAAAGATGCCCTTGTGCGACGAGCCCATCGGCCGGAGGTGCGTGAAGCGGAGGTCCGGCTCGTCCCAGCTCCGCGCCTTCCAGCCGAGCATGCGGCAGGTGTGGCAGTCGATGCCGTCCCACATGACCTGGCGCACGAAGCCGCCGACTTGGCGGAAACAGTTGACGCGGTAGAACTTCGTCATGCCCGCGCTCGTCTCGTCGCCGAGGAACTCGCTGACGAGCGGCGAGTTCGGGTCCTCAGGGTTGACGGGCATATAGGCCTTCCCGCT
Source organism: Phycisphaerales bacterium (assembly GCA_035628115.1). Taxonomy (GTDB): domain Bacteria; phylum Planctomycetota; class Phycisphaerae; order Phycisphaerales; family UBA1924; genus BJHL01. The sequence goes on from DASPKL010000003.1 coordinate 36,786, forward strand.
GCAGGTGCCGAGGCGCTCATCCGCTTCCATGCGTTGCATGAGCGTCTCGAAGTACCGCGGCGGGAGGTCCAGATCGAGGTCGATCTTGCAGACGTAGTCGAAGTCGCCGCGCTCGATCTCGGTCTTGATCGCGCGGTACCCCTCGTAGAAGGCCTCGATGACGCCGGGGCCGACGGCGCGCTTGCCGCGGTCTGCGCGGGTGATGATCCTGAAGAGGCCCGGGTGCTTCGCGGCGTACTCCGCGAGGATTGACGGTGTGCCGTCCTTGCTGCCGTCGTCGACGACGACGATCAACGTCGGGGGGGCCGTCTGCGCGAGGATGCTGTCGAGCGTCCGGCGCATGTACCGGGCTTCGTCGCGGCATGGGGCGATGAGGACGTAGCGGCGGGGCATCATTCAGCCGGGGAGAAAGGCCGGTCCTTCTGGCCGCGGCGGGGCGGCGGCTCAACGACAATCGATGCTGACTTCAAGCGGGCTTCGTACCGGAACCCGCCGAGTCTGCGCAGAACGTCTGTGCCCAAAAGGCAGTGTGCACGGGGATGGTTTACAAAGAAGCGCACGGTGATGGGCGCCGAGCCCCAGGTATGGAGGGAAGAAAACGCCTCTCGGGGGCCGGATGAGCGGCGGTGGGGGCGGAGTTCGAGCAGCGCTTCGAAGGCACGGACCTTTTCCGACTTCCGGCTCGCGAGGGTCACATCCTGCTCCCGCGCACGGTGGTCTCGCGCGACGAGGTCGGTGAACTCCTGGATTCCGGTGCGCTTGCTGAGATCGGTGAAAAGGCCTTGCGGGACGACGGTGATGTTGGAACCGGTGTCCACCTTGCACGCCGTCCATTGCGACCATTCGATGGACGTGCGCGGACGGCCCGCCGGATACGCACCGAGACGCATCTCGAGCAAGAACTGCGGGGCGTCGGCGGCATCTTCAAGATAGAGAGGGACCTCGGAGCTCGTGCCCATGGCTGCTCAGGCGCGGGCGGCCGAGACGCCGGTGCTGACGATGGGCCGTGTGCCCCTGCTCAGCCGCACGAGCCGCAGGCGCTTGGCCGAGGCGCCCGCGAGCCAGTCGCTGGCCTCGGTCGCTGAACTGAAAGGCCCGTAGGCGTACTTCGTGCCGAGGAAGTAGAACGCGCCCCCCTTGTGGATGGGGAGATCGCCGAGATTTTTCGGTCTTGCGCGGCGGCCGGGAGAGTTCGTTTTCGATTCGCGGGTGGCCACGTGATTGACAGCATCGGTCCGAACGCCAGCCACGGTCATCGCCTTTGGCGGGGTTGCGTTGCGATGTCCCTTCAATGTCCGCACGACCCACCCCCTCACACTGGATAACACCGGGCCTATGAGACCGAGAATATGCGCCCCGCAGACCGTGCCGGTTCTGTGGCTGTTGTGAACGGAGTCTAATCCTGGTAACCGTGCGGGTGCGCCTTGTGCCACGTCCACGCGGTCTCGATCGTCCTGTGGATGTCGGCGAACTGCGGCTTCCAACCCAGGCGAGCCATGAGCTTCTTGGGGTCCGCGACGAGAGCCGGCGGGTCGCCGGGTCGGCGCTCCTTGACCGTGTACGGAATCTTCATTCCGGTCACCCTCTCGCAGGCGTGGATGATCTCGAGCACGGACTGGCCGTTGCCGGTGCCGATGTTGAAGACCTCGGCGGTCGTTGGCGTCGTCGCCTCGATGGCGAGCTGGTGCGCCTGCGCGAGGTCGGCGGTGTGGATGTAGTCGCGGATGCACGTGCCGTCGGGCGTCGGGTAATCCTTGCCGAAGACGACGAGCTCTTTGCGCTGGCCCAGCGGCACCTGGAGCACGAGCGGGATGAGGTGTGTCTCCGGCCGGTGGTCCTCGCCGTGCGAGCCGTCCGGGTCCGCGCCCGCGGCGTTGAAGTAACGCAGGAGCGTGAAGCCCAGGCCGTAGGCGTGGGCGAAGTCGCGGATCATCCACTCGACGGCGAGCTTGGTGCGGGCGTACGGCGAGCAGGGGTCCTGCGCCGACTCTTCGCTCATCGGCACCTCGGGGTTCATGCCGTACGTCGCGCAGGTGCTGCTGAAGAGCATGCGCTTGACGCCGGCGCGACGCATCGCGTTGAGCAGGCTCAGCGTGCCGGCGATGTTGTTGCGGTAGTGGTACTCGGGATCGGTTACGGATTCGCCGACGTAGGTCGCCGCGGCGAAGTGCATGACGGCTTCGATTTTGAATCGCTTGAGGAGCGTCTCCACGGCCGCTGAATCCGCGATGTCGCCGACGATGAGCCGGCCGGCGGGGACCGCGCCCGCGTGGCCTTCTTTCAGGTTGTCGAACGCAACGGCGTTGTGGCCGCCCTTGACGAGCCAGCGCAGGCAGGCGCTCCCGACGTACCCCGCGCCGCCCGTGACGAAGATGTTCATTCGCTCGTTCCTCTCCTTGCGGCGGCGAGGATGATCGCCGCGGCCGCCGCCAGATCATCGGCCACATGGTCCGCGAGGCTTTCACCCTCCGCGAGCCGGGCGCCGTATCCCGTGCGGACCTGGATCGTTCCCTGCACACCGGCGTTTTTCCCGGCCAGGATGTCGCTCACCATGTCGCCCACCATCCAGGAGGTTCCGATATCCAGCGAGAGTTCGCGGGCGGCGCGGAGAAGCATCCCCGGGCCGGGCTTGCGGTCGGGGTGGTCGATGCGGGTGCGTCGGTCGGGGGATTGGTCGGCGCCGGGCGGGGGCGCGACAGTGCAGAAGTACCCGCCATCAAGGACGGCGCCGTCGAGCGCAAGGCGGCGGTCCACCTCGCGCTGCACGGCGCGCATGTCTGCCTCGGTGAGCAGGCCGCGGCCGACGCCGGACTGGTTGCTGACGACGACGCAGGCGAAGCCGGCGGCCCGGAGGCGCGCAATCGCGGCGGCGGCACCGGGGAGGATCTCGACCTGCTCCGGGCGTGCGATGTGGTGCACCTCGCGGATAACGGTGCCGTCGCGGTCGAGGAAGACGGCGGGGCGGAGTTTGGGCGTTGGTGTGGTCATTGTGCGGAACGCGTCGGGATGGTCCATGAGATCCCGGCGCGAGCGAGTTCACTTTGGCCTTCCCGCTCGATGTCGTAGCAGTCGGCGACGGCGAGGAAGTCGAGCGGTAGCCGCGCGCGCTCGCGGACGATCGGAATGTGGGAAGGAGGAAGGAGTTGTGTCTTCCCGAGCTTCTTCAGCGGGCACCAGACGAACTTGAGCCCTTTCTCGCGGCTGCGCACGGGCCGTGGTTTTCTTGCACACCGTCCGGCGATATGCGCGAGATGGATGATGTTGATTTCGTGCCGACGCTTGCCGTTCTGGGTGAAGTGGTGGTCCTCGACGACGAGGAGCGGGCCGACGTGGACCGCAACGCCGGCTTCCTCGTCGAGTTCACGGGCCAGAGCTTCGACGACCGTCTCGCCCCATTCGACGTGACCGCCGGGGAGATAGAAGTACTTCCGTTTCGCGTGCTGACAGAGCAGCACATGGCGCGCCTCGATGATGACGCCACGCGCGATGACCTCGACGTGCTTGCCCATGCGGGTCACGATAGCGCCGCCCGTGCCGCGCGCGGGCCGAAGACGCGGGGCGCGTCGGCGGTCGCGATGGCGAGGCTTTCGTGCGTGCCGATGTCGCGGTGGTAGGAGCCGATCGGCGGGGCGATCTCGACGCCGCGCATGCGGCCGATGAGGCGGGGCAGGACGTCGAAGCCGATGTCGAAGGCCTTCCAGGACGCGATCTCGTGCCAGAGTTCGCCGGTCATGGCGTAGAGCCCGGCGTTCGCGAGGTTGCTCTTGGGCTGCTTCGGCTTTTCGACGAAGGAGAGGACTTTGCCGGCGTTGATGGGCTTGCCGTCGGGGCCGGGCGGGGCGTCGTTCGTATCAAGCTCTGCGATGCCGGACTTCTCGGGGAACTGAGCCCGGAAGAGGAGCATCGTGAAAGGATCGAGGCGCGAGCGGTGGTAGTCGAGAAACGCCGCGAGGTCGATGTCACTCAGGTTGTCGCTATAGATGATGAGCGCCTCGGCGTTGATCGGGACGAAGTCCTTGTTGGCGGTGATCGTGCCCGCGCTGCCGAGGAGCGTGGGTTCGTGCGTCTCGACGGCTTCGAAGTGTCCGGTGGCGTTGACGGCGCGGATGTAGTCGCGCAGCGGGCCGGGGAGGTGGTGCGTGTTCATCAGGACGCGCCTGATGCCCGCGGCCTCGAATGCATCGAACCAGTAATCGAGCAGGGGGCGGCCGGCGATCGGGACGAGAGCCTTCGGCACGGTGTCGGTAATCGGGCGCAGACGAGCGCCGACGCCGGCGCAGGTGAGGAGGACGTGGACATTCGAGTTGTCGCGCGGGCGGGGCCTCACTTCTTCACGTCCCGCACGACGTTCATGTTCGCCATCATCTTGTTGGCGTAGTCGAGGATCGCCTCGACGTTGTCGGCGCTCTGGAGCCAGGCGCGGTACGCCTCGACACTCTCGCGCGTGGTGCGCTTGGGTGCCCAGCCGAGCCGGCGCAGCTTCGAGACGTCGCTGTAGATGTGCCGAGTGTCGCCGAAGCGGTACTTGCCGCTGGGCACGGGCACGTACCCGCGGACGCCGAAGACTTCGGCGACGATGGACGCGAACTCGGCGACGGTGCAGGCCTTGTCGCCGCCGACGTGAAACATCTCGTAGTCCGCGCGGGGATCATGCAGACAGAGGACGTTGGCGTCGACCACGTCGTGGATGTTGACGAAGTCGCGGACCTGCTTGCCGTCCTCGTAAATGTCCGGAGCGCGGCCGGTGTGGAACGAGAGGCAGAAGATGCGGCACGCGCCGCTGTAGGCGTTGTAGAAGCTCTGGCGCGGGCCCTGCACGATCGAGTAGCGCATCGCGACGCTCGGGACGCCGTAGCGCTTGCCGAGGAAGAGAGCGACCTTTTCCTCCGCGATCTTGCTGATGCCGTACTGGTTCTGCGGGTTGGCGACGGACTCGTCCGTCGGCCGCCACGCGAGCGGCCCCCGGCAGCCGGCCGGCGCCCGGCACTCGAACTCGCCCCGCGCGAGCTGCTCGTCGGGGCGGATGTCCGGCAGGCAGCGCTTGCCGTCGGCGTCGACGTACGACCCCTCGCCGAGGGTCGCCTGGCTGCTCGCGACGATGACCTTCTTGATGGGCAGCCTCTCGCGGACGATCAGCTCGTAGATCAGCGCCGTGCTGGTGACGTTGACGTCGAAGTAGCGGCTGAAGACCGGCAGGTAGTCCTGGAAGGCCGCGAGGTGATAGACGGCGTCCACGCCGCGCAAGCAGTCGAGCAGAGTCTTCTCGTCGCGCACGTCGCCCTGCACGAACTCGATGCGCGGGTCGAGGTACGCCGGCTTCGTGTGGCCGGGGTGGACGGGCTCCTCGAGGGAGTCGAGGACACGGACGTGGTAGCCGAGCTTGAGCAGGGCGTCGGCGGTGTGGGAACCGATGAAGCCGGCGCCGCCGGTGATGAGCACGCGCATGAAGTCACTCCCGGAGCCCGCGGGGCTCGGACCGATCGTACCGGTGCGCCGTTACGCGTTCGCGAGGCGGTTGTGGAACATCTGGGCCGCGATGTGGCCGACGCTCATGTGCAGGTCCTCGATCACGCCGAAGTTCTCGCTCGCGACGTTGATGTGGATGTCCGCCATCGGGCCGATCTTTCCGCCCCGGAGGCCGGTGAGGGCGACGAGCGTGAGACCGTTGGCTTTCGCCCACTCCGCGGCCTTCAGGATGTTGGGCGAGTTGCCGCTGCAGCTGATCGCCACCGCGAGGTCTCCTTTGCGGGCGTAACTCTCGAGCTGGAAGGCGAAGGAATCGGCGTACGCGATGTCGTTGCCGACGGCCGTGAGCATGGGCAGGTTGTCGCTCATGCAGAGCGCCCGCAGGCGGCGCTTGCCGGTCACCATCGCCGTCTTGACGAAGTCCGCCACGGTGTGGCTCGCGTTCGCGTGGCTCCCGCCGTTGCCGAAGATGTGCACGCACGCGTCGCGCTTCCAGCAGTCAAAGAGCGCGTTCACGTACCGATCCACGGCCGCTCGGTCGATGGTCGCCGCGGCCCGGGCCATCTCCGCGAAGTACGCGTCGCCCGAGTTGATCATCATGCCGCCCATGAGAACGCCTCCTCGCTAGCTGATAAAGATGATGCGGCTGCCCAGGCGGTCAACGCCGAATTCCAGTTCGCGGGGGCGTCCGACGGCCTCGCGGATCGCGTCGTGCCGCTCGCGCGGCGCGAGCAGGAAGAGGAACCCGCCGCCGCCCGCGCCCAGGAGCTTCCCGCCCTGCGCTCCCGCTTTCCGCGCCGCCTCGTACATCTGGTCGATCGACGTGTCGGTGATCCCGAAGCCCATGCTGCGCTTGAGCTCCCAGCCGACGTGGAGCAGGCGGGCGAACTCGTCGAGGTTGCCGCGGCCGCTGACGACGCCGCGCATCTCGCTGGCGAGGTCCCGCATCTCCCGCAGGATGCGCATCTTGTCGCCGGTGCCGTCGCTCTGCTTCTTCAGGATGTCGTTGGCGTCGCGCTTCTTCTCGGTGTAGAGGATCAGCGCACGCTTCTCGAGCTCGCCGAGCGTCTCGGGGCCGGTCGGCACGGGCTGCACGTCCACGCTGTCGTCGGGGTTGAAGCGGATGTAATTGAGCCCGCCGAACGCCGCGGCGTACTGGTCCTGCTTCCCGATCGGGCTGCCCAGGATGTCGATCTCGATCTTGCAGGCTTCCTCGGCGAGCTTCTTCGAGCTGGTGACGTGCCCCTTCATGGCGTACAGGGCGTTCAGCAGGCCGACGGTGAGGGTGCTGCTGCTCCCCATGCCGGTGCCCGCGGGGACGTCGCCGATCGTGACGATCTCCATGTGCGGGCCCAGGTCGAGCATCTTCAGCGCTGCCTTGACGATCGTGTGCTGGACCTCGTCGCGCGTGTCGGCGATCTCGGTCCTGCTGTACGCGACGCGGACACTGGGCTCGAAGCGCCGGGAGAGCGCGACGTACATGTGCTTCTGCACGGCGACGGAAAGAACGGCGCCCGCCTCCTGGCGGTAGAACGCGGGCAGGTCGGTGCCGCCGCCGGCGAAGGAGACGCGGTAGGGGGTCTGCGAGATGATCATCGGAGCGCTCCCTCGTGCTCTGGTTCCGGCGTCGCACGGGAGTGTTGGTCGGTTTGATGGGGCTGTCCGAGGGCGTCCTTGAAGCGGCGGATCAGCGGCTCGAGGCTGCCCGTGATATCGAAGACGCGGAGAACGTGCTCGCGGCCGTCGCGGGCGAGCCGTTCGCGCAGCGCGGGGTCGTCCATCACGCGTTCGATCGCCGCGGCGAGCTGCTCGGCGTTCCCCGGGTCGACCAGCAGTCCGGTGCGCTCGTGGATGACGAGGTCCGGATTGCCGACGAGGCGCGTGGTGACCGCTGGCAGGCCGCAGCCCATCGCTTCCATGGTCAGCTGCGGGAGGCCGTCCACGTCGCCGTCCTTCGCGACGACGCAGGCGAGGACGAAGAGGTCACCGGCGTGCATGAAGGCGGGGATCGTCTCCTGCTGGAGTGCTTTGCCGGTCATGGTGACGACGTCGCCGACGCCGAGCGTCTCGATCAGCGAACGGAGCATGGCCTCATCGGGCCCGCTGCCGGCGATGATGCAGCGGAAGTTCCGGCCGCGGCGCTTGAGGATCGTGCAAGCCTCGATGAGGTGGGGGAAGCCCTTTTTCTCGATCAGCCTGCCGGCGGAGAGGATGGTGAAGGGTTCGTTCGCGCGGGCGGCCCGTGCCTGCGGCGAAGCGGGCACCATCTCGTCCGTGTAGATGCCGCAGTACGCCACGTGGATTTTGTCGGTGAGCCCGGGCGTCGCGCCGGCGTCCTGCTCGATGTAGAAGTTCCTGTGCCATTCGCTGATGGCGATGATGAACGACGCGCGCTTGATCTTGTCGCGCAGCGCGACGCGCTGACGCGTGAGATCAACGGCGTGGCCCGTGAAGCTGAAGGGCACGCCGAGGAGCCACGCGCCGTACATCGCGATCGTGGCGCTGCCGAAAGCCCACTGCGCGTGGACGTGACTGACGGCGGCGCGGCGCATGTCCATCGCCCACGAGGCGGCGACGAAGAGGTGGGCGACCGTGGCGACGCGGGCCCGGGAGTTCTCACGCTCTCCGAAGAGGGCGTTGCCGAGCGCGCCGAACCACTTCGGGCCGAAGACGAACGGCGCGGCGAGGTTGTTGAGGACGAACGGAACGACGCGGATGGGGTAGAGGGGTGGGGCCGCGTTCTGCTGGATCTGCTTCGCCCAGTCGCTGGTGAAGTGGATCTTCTCCGGCCGACGCATCATGTGGAGCGTCACCGGCACGCCCGCGCGGGTCACGATCCGCAGCTCATTGCCCACCCACGGCGAGCCGAGTCCCTCGCTGGTCATGTAGTGGATCATGATCGTCTGGTGGTGCGCCGCGCCGTAGGAAACACGGCCGCACGCAACGCCGCGTCCCGAGCGGCGAGCGCAAGAATAGATTGCCGCCGCCCCACACGGCGCGATGAAGGCGAACTCATGCGTTCTTATCGGCCCGGCAGCGGCGCGGGTTGCACGGGAGCCGGGACGGCCGCCTTGTAGTCGATCACCTGGCTGCGCCGCCCGCGCAGACGGCGCCAGAGGAACTGCGCCATGCCGCGGACGTTGGCACTCTTTGAGCTAAAGAGCAAGGCTGCGTACTTGTGCGCGACCTCCTTACCGAGCCTCCGGTTGAGCCCGTACCGATAGAGACGCAGGAATTGGACGAATCGCATGGCGACCAGCGTTACGAGCAGCCCTATGGATGCGGCAGTGAGCACGTCACCCTCAAGCACCAGAAGTGTCCAAGCGAATGAAAGGAGCGACGCGATAAGCGCAATGGGCCATCCAACGCCCCACACCAGAGCGCTCACAATCTGCTTGCGGAAGAGCCCGCGGCTGGCGCGTGTCTTGAAGTACGAGACTTCCAAGATCGCGTAGCCGTGCCTGCGGGCTCGAGTCATCCATTGCCTCTGCTCGAACATCGCGAGGTCGTGGAGGGCCATCTCGTCAGCGATGCGCACGATGCGGTAGCCCGATGCACGCATGCGGGCGCACAACTCCGGCTCTTCGCCCGCGATGAGCGTGGGATCGAAGCCGCCGACCCGTCGCAGCGCCTCGACACGCATCATCGCGTTCCCGCCACAGCTCTTCTCGTCACCGACGGGACGGTCCCACTCGAGGTCCGCGAGGCGGTTGTAGATGCTCTTCTCAGGGAATCGCTCGCGGAGGCGTCCGCTCACCGCGGCGATCGTTTCGTCCTGTGCGAGAGCACGGGCGCCGGCTTCGAGCCAGCCGGGCGCCACCTCGCAGTCGCCGTCCACGAACTGGACGAACTCCGTCGAGGGGGCGAGTTGGAGGAGGCGCTCGAGCCCGGTGTTGCGGGCGCGAGCGGCTGTGAAGGGCACGCCCATATCGAGGGCGACGACCTCGACCCCCAGCGACCGTGCGAAGTCCTGGCTGCCGTCGGTGCTCCCCGAATCGACGTAGACGATCGTGCGGCCCACGCCGACCAGCGAGCGCAGGCACCGTTGAAGCCGCTCGCCCTCGTTCCTGCCGATGACGACGACGCCGACGGGTGGATTGGACGATGCTGCGTCAGACATCCGGCACCGGGGCGGGTGTGCGCAGGATCGGGGCGCGCAGCCGGTCGAGCGCGGGCTTGGCGGGCTTGCCGAGGAGCGCCCGCGCTCCTTCGTGCAGGGGCATCAGCACGACCTCCGCGAGTTCGGCGGCCGTCGCCGCGAGCACACCGTAGTGCTTGCGGAGGTAGTACTGGCGAGACTTGTAGAAGTGCTCGGGGATGCACCCCTTGATGCGCCCCTTGGACTCTTCCGCCGCGGAGACGCCGCCGACGTGGTGGACTTCGGCGCCGGGGATCGCCCAGATCTCGTGCCCGGCGTCGAGCACCCGCTTGCAGAGGTCGGTTTCTTCCCAGTAGAGGAAGAAACGCGGGTCGAACCCGCCGAGCGACCGGAGCGCTTCCGTGCGCCCCACGAGCATGGCGCCCGAGACCCAGTCCGTCCTGAACGGCGCACCGCCCGGCGTCATCGGCTGCCGGCGCTTCATGGAGAGGTAGAGGCCCATCGCGTCGCCGACGATGTCGCTCGGGCGCGCCAAGGCGCCGACATGCTGGCACCCGGCCCCGTCGTCCCGGTGGATCGCCGGCCCTGCGACGGCGCAGCGCGGCGTCGCGTCCATGAAGTCCGCGATCGTCTTCGCGGCCTGCGGCTCCATGACCGCGTCGGGGTTGAAGAAGACGGCAAAGGGTGTTTCGACGAGCGCGAGACCGACGTTGCAGCCTCGCCCGAAGCCGATGTTGCCGTGCGAGTGCACGACAGTCGCGAAGGGCGCCGCCTCCCGGGCGAGGATGCCTCGTGTGGCGTCGGGGCTGGCGTTGTCCACGACGATCGTGCGCATCACGCCGGCCTCGGCGCAGCGGCGGGCGGAGGCGAGCGCCGCGCCGATCGTGCGCGTGGACTTGTACGTGACGATCACGGCGGTCAGCCGCGCCGACGCGGGCTCGACCGCCGGCCGCGAGACGATGGTGGAGGGGTCAACGCGCACTGGGGATTGTCGGCGGCGTGATGGGCGGCGGCGCGGATCGCATCGGCGGCGCGCGGCGAGCAGGAGCATTGGCGGTGACGGCGCGCACGACGTCGGGCGTCGGGATCAGCCCGGCGAGCGCGCCGGCGGTGAGACCGAAGACCGGGTTCAGCATCGCGTTGAACATGCAGTCGGCCACGAACATCGCCGTGATGATCGCGAGCGCGAACGCGGGCGCGATGTACGGATTGATCGCGAGCCCGCGCCGCCAGCGCCAGACGAAAAGCGCGATCGGCAGGGTGAGCATCGCCGCCCACGAGACGAGGCCGACGAGGCCGCGCTGGCCCAGGATGATCACCCAGAGCCCGTCCGTGAAGATGCGGAACCCCGCGTCGTCCATGTCCACGCGGTTGCGGTTCCATCCTCCCCAGCCGAAGAGCGGCTGCTGGAGCGCCTTGCGCACGAGGACCGTCTCGTTCTGCACGCGGACCTGCAGGGAGCCGGCCCGGTCGCCGCCCGCGACGCTCTCGGCGAGCCGCACGAACTCGTTGCCGTCCCAGAGCCCCGAGCCGCGGAGCGCCATGTAGCCGAGGGACGCCGCGGCGAGCACGAGCAACGGGAACGTGAGGCGCGTGGTGCGCGCAACGAGCGCGACGCCCAGCCCGGCGACCATCAGCGCTGCGGCACCGAAGGAGCGGCAGGCGATCGAGACCACGGCGAGCCCCGCGACCGGCAGGCCCATGGGGAGCATGAAGAACCGCCGCACGGAACCGGTAATCCAGAGCGTGGCGCCCACCACCGTCGCGGAGCACATCCAGAGACCCACCATGAGGCCGTGCTGCATGAACACCATCGGGCGGTAACCGCCGGAGCGGATCGTTTGCCCGAACGCGTGCTGGTGGTACCCGTACAGCATGCGGTTGAGCTGCGGGCTGATCCGCATCTCGATCAGGCAGAGCGGCGCGTACAGCAGGCCCCCCGCGAAGATCCAGAGCGCGAGCTCGCGCACGCCGGAGAGGTCGGCGAAGTACACACGCGCCATGAAGTACGGGATCACGAGCGTCTGTGTTTGACGGAAGACACCCGAGAGTCCGTCGTTCACTCCCAACCCGTTCGACATCGACGAGAAAAAGGGCGCGACGAGGAAGACCACGGCGGGGAGGTCGAACCACCCGGGCCTGAAGCGGATCAGGCGGCCGCTGTCGAAGATCACCGCGCCCATGACCGCCGCGAAGGAGATCGCCGCGTACTTGTCGTACTCCGGCAGGCCCGGGAGGGAGTACTTCGCGTTGGGGGGCAGGAAGAGCCAGCCGAGCACGAAGCACGCCGCGACGGCGCGGCGGGCGGGCAGGACGACGAACAGCATGATCCCCAACGGGACCCAGCCGATGAGCGCGATGGCGAAGAGTGTGTTCAAGAGCGGGACGCCGCGGCACGAACTTTATCGGCCAGTTTCCCGCCCGCGCCAACAGCCGGTGAGCGCGAATTCACGACCGCGCGCTCGGCTTGGACGCCAAACGCGCGAAAGCCGGGATCGGGAGGCTCGGAAGCACCATCCGCCACGCCCGCCACAGCCACGGCGTGAAGACGAGCACGGCGACCGCACCGCCGGCCATCATGTCCAGCGCCGGGTGGGCGTCGGCGCGCGACAACGCAATGTGAGATCCGAATGCAAGACCGCCCGCCGCGACGACGCGGGCGGTCGCGGCGGTATCGGGCCCGAGGGGCCGCAAGCCGGCCCGGGATGCGTCACGGACAAAGACGCCGTAACGAGCGAACTCGGAGAGCGCCGTCCCCGCGATCGCACCGATCAGACCGGTGTACAGCCCGCCGACCTCCCTGCCGATCCAGAAGCCGGCTGGGATGAGCACGACGAGAGCGACCAGCTTCGCGCCCGCGGCGAGGGCCGTGCTGCGGGCCTGCCCTAGCGCGAGGAGGGCGAACCCCGCGTTGACTTGCAGGACCCGCGCCCACGCGACGAGCGCCAGCCAGGGAATGAGCGCGGCGGCGGCGTGGAAGGAGGGCTTGTACGCGAGGCGGATAAACCCGGGCCCCGCGCCGACGACGCCGGCGATCGCGACGCCGCCGGCGAGGAGCGTCACGAACGCGACACGGTCGAAGACTTCCGGCGGGATCTTCCCGTCCCGGCGCGTGCGCGCATACGCGGGGAGGAGGATCCCGGCGCCGATGCGTTGCAGCACCTCGACGGGGACGACGCACAAGCTCAGCGCGATCCCGAAGAGCCCGAAGAGGGCGTAGTCCTCGAGGAGCTTGGGGAGCATGATCCGGTCCGCGTTCATCGCCGCGAACGTGAGCAGCGTCGAGAGCCACACCCACTTGCCGAACTTCCAGAGTTCCCGGCGCGCCTCCGGGTCGAGGCACGGCTTGAGCGGCACACGCGGAACGAGAACGTGGGCCAGGACCATGCGGCAAAGGGCGGAGGCGAGATTGCCGATCACGAGCGCCCAGACGTTCTTGAGCTGCCACGCGAAAAAGAGGCTGACGCCGAGCGCGGTGAGCTGCGTCGCGATGTCGATCGCGGTGACGCGGGCGACGCTGAGCGTGCGCGTCGCGAGGAACATCGACACGGGTGTCAGGCCGCTGATAAGGAGCGAGCAGACGGAGACCACGATGACGGGGAAGAGGAGATCACGCGGCTCCGTCTGCGTCTCGTAGTACGCAGCGACCGGGTAGGCGACCGCGATCCCGACGGCCGTGAGGACGACGGACCGGATGACCTGCATCGTCCACGCGGTGCGGAGGAAGCGCTCGTCGTTCCCCTTGGCGTGCTGGACGATCGACTGTCCGATCCCCACGTCCGAGAGCATTTGCAGCGCCTGGTTGACCAGCGTGACCAGCGCCATGACGCCGTAGACGTCGGAGGTGACGAAGCGCGCGATGAGTACGCTCGCGGCGAGGCGGATGCCTTGGCCCACGCCCTGGCTCGCGATTGTGAGCGCCGCGCCGGAGACCGCCTTCTTCTGCGTTGAGCCGGGCGCGGGGGGCGGCGGGGCCGGCGAGCCGGGATCGACGGGGATGGTCGATGCGTCGGCCATGCGGCTACCAGCGGAACTCGCCGCGGCGGACGGCGTTGTTTGCCGCGATCAGAACGGCGAGGTCGAAGGGGAAGATGGCAAGGGCGACCGGCGCGTGCAGGACCGCACGAACGGCGGGCTTGTACTTCAGGGCGTTGAGGCGCTTGAAGAGCAGGCCCGGCTGCATCACCCACCAGCCGCGTCCGCCCGTGCGCTCGCGGACAACGTTCTTGAGCCAGTCGGGGTCGGCGTCCTGCATTCGCTTGCAGTAGGATCCGGCGTCCTCGCCCGCCGGCAGGTTCCAGAGCTTGTCGTAGACGCAGGCGTTGATGCGGGCGCCGACAAGCAGGCGCTTGGAATGCTTGAAGACGCCGACGGGGCTGCGGACTGCCTCGAAGATCTGGCTTGCACGCTCTTCACGGACGATGCGTGAGGGGTTGTCTTTGCGCGTAAAGAGATCGGTGATGATCATCGCGCGGATGAAGCCGTCCTCCGTGAGGAGTCCAGCCGGCATCCAGACCCGCCGAATGAACGGGCCTCGCACGACGTACATGCTCCCCGCGATCGTGGCCGGACCGTCCGCGGACGAGCGCGACGCGAGCAGGCTGAGGCGGTCGAGGAGGGACTTTTTCTCCTTGAACGCAGCGTCCTTCAACGGCCTGCCGACGGCGCAGTGCGCCTCGGGGTGCGCAAGAAGCTTGTCGAGCACCATGCGCAGGCAGCGTTCGTGGTTGAACGTGATGTCGCTGTCGAGGAGGAAAACAAGGTCCGCGGACTGATCGCTCAGCCGGTGCACGTACTCGTTCCAGGCGTTGCTCTTGCCGGGCTTTGGCAACTCCTCGACACGGGCGGTCACGCGTGTGCCCGGGCCCAACGCCGCGAGTTCGCGGGCGACCGACGCCCGTGCGATCTCGGCGGTCGCGTCCTTGCAGCCGTTGGGCACGATGACCAGCTCAACGCCGGCCCCTTCGGGCGGCTCGCGCAGGAGCGTCTGCGCGAAAACGCAGCGGATCGTCGAGTCGATCCGCTGCGCTTCGTTGTAGGCGAGCATGCCGATGCTGATCTTCATCCGTGCGGGGCGGATTCTACTGCCCGCCCGAGCCCGGCTCGGGCATGCCGAAGCCCTCGCGGATGTACTGGTTGACCGCCGCGGCGGTGAACTCCGGCCGCCAGTTGCGCCGGCTCTGGCGGCGGGCCTCGGCGAGGAAGGACTCGAGCGTGGGTGCGTAGGAGGGCGCCCGCTCCTGCATGTAGGTGGCGATGGTGCGGTTGGCGTTGGGGAAGGTCGCGCGCGTGTTGCTGCCGTTCACCTCGCCGCTGCGCTGGACCCACGATGGATAGTTGAACGGCGAGGTCGCGCCCTGGATGAACCACTGGCTGTCGATGCTGCCGGCGCTCCACCAGTCGTTGCCCGACCAGGCGCCGCCCGGGTTGGTCTGGTTCATGCCGACGACGCGGCCGCCGAGAGCCTGGACCACGGTGTTGTCGCGCACCTCGGCGCCGCCGGGGAGCGGGCAGTCGAGGCGGAGCGCCATGCCCTTCGTCGGGTTCTGCGGGTCGGCGGTGCCGCGCCAGTTGTAGATGATGTTGTTGCGGATCGTGATGTCCTCGCTGGGCATCTCCGTCTGGATGGCGGGCTCGTTGCCGACGGCGCTCACGTTGTGGGCGTAGATGTTCCCCTCGATGACGCCCGAGACCGAGCGGCCGAAGATCGTGCCGAAGCCGCGCGGGCGGAAGTCGCCGCCCTGGACGCCGATGTCCGCGGCGTCTAGGACGACGTTGGAGCGGATCGCGCCCGTCCACCCCTCGTAGGGCTGCGCGAGCGTGTGGCCGGCGGTGATGCCGAGCGGGTTCTTGAGCGACAGATTGTTGAACGCGACCATGTCGCGCCCGCGCATCTGGATGCCGGTGGCGCTGGCGCGGGCGGTGATGCTGTTGCGGATCACGACGTTGTCGCAGTTGGGCTGAACGTAGAAGTTGTGGTTGTAGATGGTGCTGTGCTTGCCGGGGATCACCTCGCTCCAGCCGTTGTGGTCGACGACGCACTCATCGATCAGGATGCCGTCCACCATGCTGAAGTACGCGCCCTGGCTGTGCGAGCCGGTCTTGGCGAAGGCGTCGACGATGACGCTGCGCCGGATCGTGACGTTGCGCATCCAGTTCTCGGCCGGCGCGCCCGGGGAGGCGTCCGTCGTGGAAGACTCGAAGCTCAGGTTGGTGCTGAACGCCTCGAAGTAGCAGTCCTCGATGAGCACGTTGCCGCCGTTGCGGCCGTACCAGCGGATGCCCATGCCGCCCGGGTCCGTCGCGGCGTTGTAGACCCCCGGCAGGCGGCGGTCGGCCTGGAAGTGGAGCCCGACGATCCAGATGTTGCCGACGCCGTCGCCCATCACCTGGAAGCACTTGTCGCGCCCGCCGGACTGCAGGACCGGCCGGGCCTCGGCGTCGCCGTACGTGTGCAGGACGATGGGCTCCGAGGCGGAGCGGCCGGACTTGTTCCAGACGTCGTACTCGGGCGCGGAGATGTCGCCGCTCCAGACGTCGCCCCGCTTGAAGCGGACGTGGTCGGGCATGCCGTTGCGGGCGAGCTGCGCGGCGCGGAACATGGTGCGGACGGGCTGGTTCTCGGCGAGGCCCGTGTTCGTGTCGACGCCCGCCGAGGCGCTCACAAAGATCTCGCGCGTGTCCGGGCTGCGGACGATGGTCGTCCAGCCGTCGGTCACGTTGATGGTGGCCCAATCGCTCCACGCCGACTCGCCGCCCTCGTTGACCGCCTGCACGCGGTAGCGGA
Organism: Phycisphaerales bacterium; assembly: GCA_035628115.1. Classification (GTDB taxonomy): domain Bacteria; phylum Planctomycetota; class Phycisphaerae; order Phycisphaerales; family UBA1924; genus BJHL01. The sequence continues at coordinate 53,138 of DASPKL010000003.1, forward strand.
ATCGGCCCAGGCCCGGGTCGTCCGTGTGCGCGGTGGTGTTCGCGCCGAGCGTGATCAGCTCGTCGGACGACCAGGCGTTGCTCGACCAGCGCTCGCGGGCGACTCGGTAGGCCTGCTCGTTGCCCGCGTTGTCCGTCCAGCTGAGCGTCACGTGCCGCTGATCGCCCGCGTCGAGGCCGTGCAGGCCGCTGGGGCCCGCCGGCGGCGTCTCCGCGACCTGCACGCCGGCCCACTCCGTCCAAGGCGAGTACCCGGCGCCGTTGTACGCACGGGTGCGGTAGCGGAAGTCGCCGGGCCCGCACTGATCGATGTAGCCGGTGGTGTTGGCGCCCAGCAGGACGCGCGAGCCGAACGCGGGGTCGCGCTCGAGCTCGAAACCCTGCTCGTTGCTCGACGTGTCCGTCCAGATGACGCTGGCCCGCCGCCCCTGGTCCGTCGCGGCGATCAGGCTCGGCGGAGTCGGCGGGATCGCGCCCGGGTCGACGGGCGGCTGCGAGATGGTCAGCATCTGCCACGGCGTGTAGCCGGAGACGCCCGCGTCGTTGTGGGCCGCGACGCGGTAGCGGTGCTGGCCAGGGCCGGGGCCGTCGAACTGCAGCGTCCGGCCGCCGGGCGTGAGGACGACCCGCGTGGGGCCCCAGCCGCCGGCGCCCATCGTCTGGCGCTCGATGCGGAAGCCAGTCTCGTTGGAGCTGTTGTCCTCCCACTCGACCTCGGCGGCGAAGTTGTCGCCGAAGTCGCGCACCTGCAGACCGGTCGGCGCGTCGGGCGCAAGGTCGGCGATGGCGACCGCGGTCCATTCCGTCCACGGCGAGGCTCCCGCGGCGTTCACGGCGCGCACGCGGTACTGGAACTCGCCCGGGCCGGCGTTGTCGGTCCAGGATGTCTGGCCCGCGGGCATCCGCAGGCGACCCTCGGGCATCGCCGGATCGCGCTCGATGTCGAAGCCCGTCTCGTTGCCGCTCGCGTCCGCCCACGAAACCACGGCGCCGCGGGCGCCGTTGTCCGAGGCCGACATGCCCGTCGGCGCGGCGGGCGCCTGCGGCGGGTCGTCCGGCGTCGGCGCGTCGGGCGCGGCGACGCTCACGCCCATCCACGGGGTCTGGGCCGACATGCCCGCGTCGCCCACGGCGCTGATGCGGTAGCGGTGGTCGCCGGGGCCGGGCGCGTCGATCTGCTGCGTGGAGTTCGCCGGCACGGCGACGAACTCGCTCTCGCCCCACTCGCCGCCCGTCCGCGTCTGCCGCTCGAGGCGGAAGCGGATCTCGTTGTCGGCGTTGTCGCGCCAGTTGATGCGCACGCGGCTGTGGTCCGCGAGGTCGGTCACGACGAAGTTGTCCGGCATCAGCGGGACGATGTCGGAAACATCGACGCCGATCCAGCCGGTGAACTCCGACGAGCCGCCGGGCCCGACCGCCCGGACACGGTACTCGAACTCGCCCGCGCCGCACTGATCCACGAACTCGCGGGCCGTTCCCGGGAGCGTGCGCACGCCTTCGCTGAACGCGGGCGAGCGCTCGATCTGCACGCCGGTCGCCGCGCCCTGCGGGATGCCCCACGTGACGCGCGCCGTCCGCGCGCCGGCGTCGGTCGCCGCGAGCTGCCCGGGGATCGCCGGCGGGAGCGGCGGCGGGGTCGGCGTGCCGCCCTGCCCGGGCTGCGGCGCCGGCTGCTGGGGTTGCTGCGGCTGATTGCCGCCGACGGGCGCCTGCGGCTGGGGCTCCGGTTCGGGCGCCGGGTCGGGCTCCTGGGCCTGACGCGCCGCGACCGCGAGGGGATCGACGATCACTCCCTTCCACGGCGAGAACCACGAGCGGCCGGCGCTGCGGGCGGCGGCGACGCGGTACACGTGCTGACCCGCGTCGGGCTCGTCGAGGACCTCTATCGTGTTCGCGGGGACGATGCGCTCCTCGATCTCGCCCCAGCCGCCGCTGGTCGCGGTGCGACGCTGGACCACGTACGAGGTCTCGATCGCGTTGTTGTCGTTCCACGAAACCGTGACCCGCCCGAACTCGTCGCTCACGAGGGCGGAAAAGTCGTCGGGGGTGCGCAGGCTCGCGCGGTTCGTGAAGCGGGCGGGGCCGACGCGCCGTTCGTTGGGCGGGAGAGCGATCGAGTTCACCACGCGGGCGCCGCCGCGGGGGCGGTTGGCCGCCTGCGACTGCTGCTGCGCTTGGCTCAGCCCCGGGCCCGCGCTCGGTTGCTGCTGCGGCGGGTTGTTGCTGGACGTGATCGTCGTGTTCTGGACAACGCGGATCAGGCCCGCGCCAGAGCGGGCGTTGGAACTGCGGCGCCGGTTGGTTTGCCACGACCGGCCGTCCTGCGCCGCGTCCTGATCACCGGCTTGCTGGGCCACCACGCCCTCGAGCGGCAAGCCGAGAGCGAACGCGGTCGCTGACAGGATGAGAAGGCGGGTCGGCGACATCGAAGACTCCCTGCGGAGGTTCACGCACCCAGACCATCGGGTACCGGAACCTGCCAGCCCGCGCAGGCCGGGCAGCGTCCCCATCTTCCGCCCCGCGCCGATCTGCCTGCGACGCCCGTTCCGGCCGCGCGCCCGCGTTCTCGGTCAAACCCCTCGCCCTCGCCCGCCTTTCTCCGGCCCCCCGACGCACGCGCGGCAACGACCGAATAACGTGAGGTCATGGCCGCCGAGCTCGAAGCCGGAGGGCGTCAGCTCCGCGAAGTGGCCGCAGCATCCCTCAAGCTCGTAGACCTTCCCGCACGAGCGGCAGTGGAAGTGATGGTGGTGGTGCTTGCCGGCGAGCTCGTACCGCGTCGATTGACCGGGGATCTCGACGGCCTGCACCTCGCCCGCGTCGACAAGCAGCTTGATGGTCCGGTAGACCGTCGCGAGCCCGAGCCCCCCCGCACGCCGCGACGCGGCGGTCAGGATCTCGCGCGGCGACACCGGCGCGCCCGCCGCCTCGATGGCGTCGCGGATCGCGATCCGTTGGCGCGTGTTACGCTCGTTGGTCGCCGGCATGGCGAAATCGTATGACGCCGCGATCCGAGCCCACAACGCTGTTCGCTCCTCCGAGCCTCGCGCTGCGCGGGCTCCGCGTCGCCCGCGAGCCCGGCGCGACGCCGCAGAACACGATCAACTGGTGCCTCTCGGCGGGGGCGCGGGCCGTCCAGCTCGACGCGGCGATGCCCGGCCTCCGCCCGCGCGAGCTGAGCGGCGGCGAGCGGCGCGGGCTCGCGGCCTTCGTCGCACGGTCCGGCGCCGCGGTCTCAGGCGTCGACCTCTTCATCCCGCCGGAGCACTTCACGAGCGCCGCGCACGTCGATCGCGCGGTCGGCGCGCTCGCGGACGCGATCGGATTCGCGTCCGACCTGGGGCGAGTCGTGGTCGGCACTCGACTGCCGGCGGAAGCGGCGCCGGACGTCGTCAAGGAAATCGAGCACGCCGCGGCGCGGTCCGGCGTCGTCGTCGCCGATCACGCATTCCCCCCGCGGGCGATGGGCGACGGGGCGTTCCTTCAGGTTGGGATCGACGCGGCATCCGCCCTGCTCGGTGCACAATCGATCGAAGCCGTCATCCTCTCGCTCGCGCGGCCGCCCGCCGCGGCGCGGCTGACTGACGTCGGCCCCACAGGCCCGGTCGCGCCGGGCGCCGGCAGGCTCGACGTGCTGGCGTTTGTCAGCGCCCTCGCCGCGCGGCGGTACGCGGGCTTCCTCGTTGCCGATCTCTCCGGCATCGCCGACCAGGCCACGGCTGCGGCGAAGGCGTTGGCGGCGACGCCGACCGCGGAGTCGCTGGGGGGATGACGGACCAACCGCCCCAGCGCGAGCACATCCCCGTGCTGCTCCAGGAGGTGCTCGACGCGCTCCGTCCGGCCGCGGGTGAGGTGTACGCCGACGCGACGGCCGGGCTCGGCGGTCACGCCGCCGCGGTCGCGGGCGCGATGGGTTCGGGGACCGTTGCGCTTGTTGACGCGGACGAATCGAATCTGGCGCGCGCGAGGAGCGCTGTGGCGGTCGCGGCGCCGGGCGTGCGCATCCTGGGCCGCCACGCGAACTTCGCGAATCTTCCGCACTTTTTGCGCGACGAAGGACTCGTGGCGGACATGCTCCTCGCGGACCTTGGGTTCGCGAGTCCGCAGATCGACGACGCCGCGAGAGGATTCTCGTTCCATCGTGAGGGCCCGCTCGACATGCGATTCGACAGGCGTTCGCCCCTTTCGGCGGCCGACCTGGTGAACAACGCGCCCGAGGCGGAATTGGTGCGGATCATCTCGGAGTTCGGCGAAGAACGCATGGCCCGCCGCATCGCGCAGAAACTTGTATCCGAGCGCAGACGCGCGCCGATAATCACGACGGGCGGTCTGGCCGAGGTCGTGCGATCGGTCGTGCCGCAGTCGCCGGGGGGGATCGACCCCGCGACGAGAACGTTTCAGGCGATCCGGATCGCGGTCAACGACGAATTGGGTAGTTTGGAATCGCTCTTGCGGAGCATCCGGCTGGGCCGGCGCGAGGGTTGGTTGAAAGACGGGTCGAGGGTCGCGATCATCTCGTTCCACTCGCTGGAGGACAGGCCGGTCAAGCGGGCCTTCGGCGAGATGGCCCGGGAGGGCGAGGCGGAGGAGATCGTCCGGGGCTGCGTGCTCGCGGGCGACGGGGAGCGGGAGAGGAACCCGCGGAGCCGTTCGGCCAAGCTGCGTGCCGTTCGGTTGAAGTGATGCGGCGGCCGGGCCGGAAGGCTCGGGGCCGGATTCAACACCCGCTGTCCGTCGCGGCAAGGACGCCGCGAAGAGCGGGGATATGTCCGGGGCGTGCGCCCCCTGGCAGCAAGGATTGCCCGCCGTGACACGAGAATTGAAACTCGCGCTGATTGTCGGCTTCCTCCTCGTTCTTCTGGTGTCGGTGCTGATCGCCGACCATCTCTCCACCGCGAAGCGTGCGCAGCTCGACACCAACCTCGATCAGCAGCCGCCGGTGGTGATGGCCCAGACGGCCGCGGCTCAGGAACCGGCCCCGATCGTGAGCATCAACCAGGGCCGCAACGGCGGCATCGCGATGAACGGCGAGCCGCTCGCGTCCGAGCCGATGGTGCTCGACAACCCCGGCCAGGACCGATCGATCGTGCAGAACATCGGCGAGCGTGCGGGCGAGGTGCTCTCCGGAGATCGCGTTATGCCGCCCGGCATGAGCACCGCGACCGTGCCCGTGCTGAATCTCTCGCAGAACCGTCTGCCGGTCATCGAGACGCCCTCGGGCGACCCGCAGTTCGCCGCGAGAGACGCGCAGGCTCGGATCGAGCCGGTGTCGGACAAGGTGATCCCGTTCGGCGGCGCCGGGCCGCTGATCGCGCAGGACGGCATCCGCCTGGGCGGGGAGCCGCAGGGCGAGCGATCCGCCGCCGAAGTGCAGGGCGTGTCGCAACCCGACACGCAGCTGCTCATCCAGCCTCTGCCCGTCAAGCAGGACGCCAGGACTCAGCCCCAGCGGAGGACCGCCGACGCGGGCGAGCAATCCCACGTCGTCGCGAACGGGGAGTCCGCGTACAGCATCGCCAAGAAGTACTACGGCAAGGGCGAGCACTGGAGGAAGCTGCTGGACGCCAACGCCGACCGCATGGGCAAGAACGGCTCCGTCCGTGTGGGCGTGCGCCTTCGGGTCCCGTCCGCCGAGTCCCTCGGCATCAAGACCGCGACGCCGACCCCCAAGACCAAGACCGACCAGCCGCGCGAGCAGCGCGTCGCGAAGTCCGACGCCGACAAGGCGCCGAAGGCCGGCAAGCCCTCCAAGGGCGACAAGCCGGCGGGGGGCCGCCAGTACGTCGTGAAGAAGGGCGATTCGCTCAGCATCATCGCGCAGCGCGAGCTGGGCACGATGAAGCGAGTGAACGAGATCATGCGGCTCAACAACCTGTCCAACCCGGGCGCGATCCGTGTCGGTGATCGCCTCGTGCTGCCCGCAGCCTGAGAACTCCTCTTTCGCCGGCGCGTCGAAAGGCGTGCCGGCGTATTCCGCACGTCCTTCGCGAGGCCCACGATGTTCGCAAAGCTCGTCACGCTGATCGTCGCGCTCGGTGTGCTCGGCTGCGCCCTGCTCGCGCAACGCCAGGCCCGGTTGCAGGCGGCGAGCGAGGCCGCGCAGGCCCAGCTCCGCATCCGCGTCGCCGATGAGCGGCTTCTGCGCCTCCGCGCGAGGGTCGCCGCCCGCGTCTCGCCGCAGCAGGTCGAAGTTCTCGCGTCATCGATCGGCCCGCTGCGCCCGGCGACCGACGACCCGCCGATCGAGGTCGCACGCGCCGCGGCGGGGGCGGAAAAGGCGTCGGAATCCAAAGCCAAAGGCAAGCCCCAGAGCCCCGCGCATCGCGTGGCCCGATCGAAGAACCCGGTCTGACGCGCGCGGGGCGGGCCCATCATGCCAACGTCATCTCCCGACAAGTCATTCCAGATCGTCGCGGCCGGCATGTGCGCCGCGATCACGCTCGCGCTCGTCGTGATGCTCGGGCGCGTCGCGCAGCTCCAGCTCGCGCCCGGCGTCCGGCTGGTCGAGCACATGAAGCCGCGAATCACGGAGCGCGAGGAAGTGGCGCTCCGCGGCGATATCCTCGACCGTCGGGGCCGCCTGATCGCGTCCACGAGCATCGCGCGGCGCGTTGTCGTCGACCCCGTCGAGTTCGCGAAGCAAGAGGACGTCCCCGGCGCAATCCGCCGCCTCGCCGAGGCGATGGCCGCGCCCCACGCAGAGATCAAGGCCCGCATCGAGGCCGTTGTCGCGGCGAACGCCGAGACGCAGCGCGTCGCCGACGGCTGGCCCGCGACGGCGACGCCGGATCTGATCGCGAAGCTCGTCGCGCGGCGCGACAAGGAGCGGAAAGCCCAGGAGGCGGCGCACCCCGCGCCGGGCAACGGCGACGCGGAGACGCCGGAACCCGATCATCCGCCCGCGATCGGCGCCGCGGACCCGTTCGCGGCCGCGCCGGCGCCCGCGGCGTCGCCCCGAGCCGCGGTTCAGGTTGATCCCGCAACGCTAGAGCCCCCCAAGCCTGTCCGGTACCTGCCGATCGGCGACGTGCTGAGCGAGAACGCCGCGGCGGCCGTCGGCCGGGCGACGTCGCCCCGGCGGAGCAAGACAGACCCCCGCCCGCTGAGCGGCGTCCTGCTCGAGCGCGTCGCGGTCCGCGACGTCGATGCGCAGTCGCCCGCGGCCGCGCTCGTCGGCAAGGTTGGTTTCGGCCACGTCGGCCTCGCCGGTTCTGAGTATCGGCTCGAGGAGAAGCTGAGCGGCGAGGCGGGCGAGATCGCCTACTACCGCGACCGTTCCGGCAAGCCGCTCTGGATCGAGCCGGGATTCGTCGTGCCGCCGAAGCACGGCGAGTCGGTGCGGCTCTCGATCGATGTCGAACTGCAGCGCATCGCGGTCGAGGAACTGCAGACGCAGATCGAGCGCACGAACGCCGCGGGCGGTCGGCTGATCCTGGCCGACCCGGCGACGGGCGAGATCCTGGCGATGGCGGACATCGTGCGCGATGTGCCCGAGGCGCTGCCGTACCCCTGGGCGCCGGTGGACGAGAAGGGCAAGCCGCTTCCCGGCGCACCCCCTTTCGACGCCAAGAAGCGCTACATCGCGATCAAGGCCGACCCCGGGCGGGCGATCCACCCGGCGCTCGGCCGCAACCGCTGCGTCGAGGACATCTACGAGCCCGGCTCCACGTTCAAGCCGTTCGTCTGGGCGACGATCACCGAGCTCGGCCTTGCGAGGGTCACCGAGGTCTTCGACACCGAGGGCGGCAAGTGGTGGGCGCCGGGCGGACGCTACCTCGAGGACGTCACGCGCCGCGACCGCATGACATGGGCCGAGGTGCTCGTCAATTCGTCGAACATCGGCATGGTCAAGGCCAGCCAACGGATGTCGTACAAGCAGATGCACGACCTTGTGCGCCGATTCGGCTTCGGCGAAAGGACGCAGGTCGGCTTGCCCGGCGAGAGTTCCGGTATCGTGACCCCGCTGTCGCGCTGGGGGGTCCCCACGCACGTCTCCGTCGCGTACGGCCACGAGGTCGGCGTCACGCCGGTGCAGATGGTCCGCGCTTTCAGCGCGTTCGCCCGCACCGGCTCCCAGGCCGGCACGCTGCCGCGGCTTCGCCTGGTCGCGGCCGAGCCGGACGAGGCGGCGCCGGTCACGTACCGCGTTCTTCCGTCAACCGTCGCCGAACTGACCCGCCGCACGATGAAGGGCGTTGTGGACGCCGTGGACGCCCGCTGGGCCAAGGACGACACGCCCGAGGGGGGGTGGCGCTACGACCTGTTCGGCAAGTCCGGCACCGCCAAGATCCCCTGCGGCGCTCCTCCCGTCGGCCACAAAGCCCCGCAGGGCACCAAGGGGTACCTCGACAATCAGTTCATCTCGAGCTTTATCGCCGGCGGACCGGTCGAGCAACCCCGACTCGTCTGCCTCGCGATCATTGATGACCCCGCGGGCAATCCGGGAGAAGACCGCAAGAAGCGGTACGGCTCCGCCGCGGCGGGCCCCGTCGCCCGGCGCGTCATGGAGCGGGCGCTGACCTACCTGGGTGTCCCGTCGAGCCGGGCGCCGGGAGTCAGCCTCACGTCTCGATAACCCCTGCGATCCCTCAGTTTTGCGCGGTCGCACTCTTGCACCGGGGCGTGCGATCCTGTACCATCACGACGGAGAGACAACGCCCGCCGGCCGTGTCGGCACGGGGGCTGACGAACGAGAGGAGAGAGACGCATGCGTTTTATTGCGGCATTGGTTGGCGCGGCGTGCATCGCCGGCGTTTCGAGCGCGCAGATCACGTACAACGACGCCGCGGGCGACGCGACGGGCAACTCCTTCGGAGAGCTCGGCGGCACGCACATGGACATCACCGGCGTGACCGTGAGCCACGACGCGACGAACGTGTACTTCAACATACAGCTTTCGAACCTCGGCGCCGACTGGGGCAAGTACGGCATCCTCATCGACAGCAAGGCCGGCGGCGTCTCCTCGCCCAGCAACGCCTGGGGCCGGGCGATCAACACCGCCGTCGCCGTTGACTACTGGCTCGGCTCGTGGGCCGATTCCGGCGGCGGCGCGCAGCTGTGGAAGAACAACGGCGCGTCGTGGGACGGCGTCGAGTTCCGCGCCACGTACAACGGCAACCTCGGCCAGAGCATCAACTGGGGCGGCGGCTCGATCCTCTACACGATCGCCCGGGCCGACATCGACATGGCCTCCAACGGCACCTTCTACTTCGATGTCGTCACGACCGGCGGCGGCGGCAGCGACCCCGGCATCGACCACCTGAGCGTGCAGGGCGACGCGGGCGGTCGCTGGAGCGGCACGCCATCGACCACCGGCGACTTCCTCGCGTACACGATCCCCACCCCCGGCGCGCTCGCGCTGCTGGGCGCGGGCGTCGTCGCCGCGGCCCGCCGTCGTCGCGCCTGAACCAACCCCGGACGTTGGAACGAAACCGGCCCGGGAGCGATCCCGGGCCGTGTTCTTTGGTCGGAGCTACTTGGCCGCGTCGGCGGTCGAGCTGACCGGCGACTGCCCGCGCCGGATGAATTCGCCCGCGCCCACGCGCACCACGTCGCGCACGAAGTCGCGGTACGCCGCGTCGAGCGAGTCGCTCGGGACACCGGTGTAGACCGCGAGGACGTCGACGCCCTTGCGCCGGACCGCGTGCAGGCGTGCGGCGCGCTGGCCCATCGAGCGCGAGACGGCGTCGCTCAGCCGGCCGTTCTGCGCGTCGAGCAGCATCCGCTGAAGCGCGGCCTTGTGCTTCCCGCCGTCGCCCTCGACAAGGAAGTGCGTCAGCGCCCATACCTGCGCGTAGTACCGGAGCGCCGCGTCCCCGCCGTTGTCGCGGGCCATGAGGTCCTGCGGGGCGCTGCGAAGGAGGTCGGCCAAAGGCACCAGCCCGCCGTCGTTCACGACGCGTCGGAGTTCCATGAACCGCTCGAAGTTCGACCAGGGATTGAAGACGGGCGTGCCGTCCTCGCCGCGCCGGAACCCCTCCATGTACGTCGCGATGCCCTCCTCCAGCGCCACCGGGAGCGGGTCGGCGAACGTGTTCTGGGTGTAGAGGTGCCACCCCTCGTGCGCCGTGATCGTCAGCGTGTCGCGCGGGCCCATGTCCCACAGAATCGAGCGCTTCCGCGACGTGAACCCGCCCCGCGGGATCTGCGTGTACGTCGAGGCCTCGGGCCCCATGAGGCGCTGCGTGAGGCGCTCCCACTGGGGGCGGGAGCCCATCACGTAGACCTCCATCTGCTCGGGCGGCGGACCGAGCGGCGCGATCGCCGTGCGGTAATGACCGATCGCGGTCTCGAGAAAGCGCGGCAGGCGATCGCGGACGCTGCCCCGCGTGGACGTCGAGTAGATCCGGAACCACGCCGTCGTCGTCACGGTGCCCGGGAAGTTGTCGTACGTCCACGGCTCGCTGTTGAGCACGAGGGGCGCTGCGCCCGACGGCGCCGGGCTTTCCACCGGCGTGGGCGCGATCCCCGCGTCGTTCCGGACGGGCAACGGCGAGCAAGACCAGAGCGCCGCGATCGTCAGCGACGCGCCGGTAGCGAGGACGAGATGCGTGGCACGGCGCGTCATCGATCCAATCCTAACGCGGCGAGCGACTGCCTGGCCGCCCCGAGGTCCGATTCCGCGCGCGCGAGTTGGTCGCGTGTCTGCTGCACCATCGCCGCGGGGGCCCGCTCGGCGTACCCCGGGTTGGCGAGGCGCCCCGCGAGCGTCGCGACGGACCTTTCGAGGTCGCCGACGAGCTTTGCGAGGCGCGCACGCTCGGCCTCCGCGGCGTCGCCGGCCTCGGATTCGTCTCGGACATCGGAGAGGGCGAACTCGACGCCGCCGATCGTGAACGCGATCTCACCCTTGGCGCCCCGGTCGGCCGTGATCGCCTCCAGCCCCGCGAACGTGCGGATCAGGGGCGCCGCCTCGCGGTCGTGAGCGATCGAGCCGGCGGGCGCGTGGAGCGTGATGCGTCGCGCGGGCTTGACCTGCTGCTTGGCGCGGATATCGCGGATCGCGCCGACGAGCTCCCGCACGCGCTCGAAGGTGGCGATCGCACGCTCGTCGCGCAGCGCCTCGTCGAGCGCGGGCCAGCCGGCGGTGCAGAGCGTGCCGCCCTTCTCCGGCTCGGCGAGCACGACGCCGGTCACCGACACGGTGGGGAGCGACCGCAGGCGCTGGTAGATCGTCTCGGTCACGAACGGCATCACCGGGTGCGCGAGGCGCAGGATGGTGTCGAGCGCCGCGCGCAGCACGGCCTGCTGCGCCGCGTCCTGCGCGATCGTCGGCTTGACGCCCTCCAGGTACCAGTCGCAGAAGTCGCGCCACGTGAGGTCGTAGAGCGCCTGCGCGTACTCGTGAAAGTCGTAGTTGGCGAGCGATCCGTTCGCCGCGGCGACGCCGGCGTGGAGGCGAGAGAGCATCCACCTGTCGAGCAGGCTGGACGCGGAGAGCGGGGGGGCGGGGGACGCGGAGCCCCGCGCCGGAAGCATGTTGAGCGCGAACCGCGCCGCGTTCCAGAGCTTGTTCGCGAAGTTGCGACCCATGTCGAACTTCTCGCTCGTGTTCTTGCCGGAGGCGGGGTCGCGCTTGACGGGCATCCGCACGTCCTGCGTGTTCGTCGCCATGTGCGCGAGCGTGAAGCGCATCGCGTCCGCGCCGTGCGTCTCGATGATGTCGAGGGGATCGACGCCGTTGCCGAGACTCTTGGACATCTTCCGACCCTCGCCGTCCTGGATCACGGCGTGGATGTAGACGTCGTGGAACGGCACGGGCCCGCGCCCTTGCCCTTCGCCCATGAAGTAGCGGTTGAACATCACCATGCGGCTCACCCACAGCGTGATGATCTCGCGCGCGGTGCAGAGCACCGACGTCGGGTTGAAGGCGTCGAGGAGCCCGGCGTTGCTCTCTGCGTTGTGCGCGCGCGGCTCGGGCCAGCCCATCGTGGACATGGGCCAGAGCGCGGAGGAGAACCAGGTGTCGAGGACGTCGGGGTCGCGGATGAAGCCCTTGTCTTCGAAGTACTTCACATAGTCAGGATTGAGAATGCACATGTAGACGCCGAACTGACGGTCTGAGTCCGTCCGAAGTTCTTTCGCTAGCCGCTTGAACTCCGGAAGAGAAAGCCGTTCGCCTGAGTGAGCATCGACGACTTGAACGGCAACGTCTGGGATTTCACCGTCTATTGCGTGGTCGACGCCGTGGTCAATAAGGTTCCCTTCGAGGTCCGACACCAACGTTGGGTCCCAAGGCGAAGGGAACCGGAGGTGCCACACCGGAATCCGATGCCCCCACCAGAGCTGGCGCGAGATGCACCAGTCGCGGATGTTGTCGTGCCATTGCTCGTAGGTCTTCGCATAGCGGGAGGGATGAAAGCTCAGCTTCGGAGGTGTGGGGCAGGCGTCTCGCCTGCCACCGGCTCCACTCTGGTCTTTCGACACTGTCGTGTGCTTCTTCGTCGAACCAAGACTTCCTCCTTTCACCCGCTCCGGAAACTCGTACTTCCCCGCGCGCATCGCGTCCGAGTACCACGTATACGCGTACTCGCGCCAGTGCTGCACGAGTTGCTTCCGGACGGGATTGAGCGCGATGTACTCCGCCGTCTCCGCCCAGGCGCCCTCACGCACGATGCGGTCGTACGACTCATTCTGCCACACCGGCCCGCCGTTCCCCCGTCGCTTCGCGATCGCGTGTGCGGAATACGACTTAATGCTGTGGAGCAGTTCGCTCATCGAGTACCAGTTCCCGGGCGACTCTTCGAAAGGGGAAAACATCAGGTGCACATGGTCGGGCATCACAACCGCCGCGTGCAGTTCCATTTTCACACTGTGCCAATGCCGGCAAGCGGCGAGCGTGATCTCGCGCTCCTCGGGCGACAGCTCTCCTCGTTCCGTCCGGAACGTGACAAAGAGCGTGCATCCGCCACGCTGCCAGTGTGGAAGCCGGTCCGTGCGCATCGTGAGGTGCTTGTCAACCGCTGGGGAGGAAGCAATGCTCGATTCGGTGGCAGGCGAGACGCCTGCCCCACACTCCGATCGCAACGCCGCGTTGGCTGATCCCGCCATCCTCGGGTCCGTTACCTTGACGTACCACTGGTCGCTCAGGTACGGCTCGATGGCCGCCTTGCTCCGGTCGGAGTGCTTCACGCTGTGGCGGTGGGGCTTGCTCCCCTCGAAGAGCCCGCGAGCCTCGAATTCCATCACCACGAGCTTGCGCGCGTCCTCGCGCTTCTTCCCCACGAAGACCTGCGCGTCGCCGATATCGCTCCACCCGTGCTTGTCGCTGATGCTCGCGTCGGGCGCCATCACGTTCACGATCGGCAGGTTGTGGCGTTGGCCGATCTCGTAGTCGTTCGGGTCGTGCGCGGGCGTCACCTTCAGGAAGCCCGTGGCCATCGACGCCTTCGGGTCGTTCTTCTCTTCCTCGGTGCGCGCGTACCGCTCCGGCAGGACCACGTACGGGTCCTCGATGATCGGGATGATGCGGCCCACGAGCGGCAGTTCAACGGACAGCCCGCGCAGCGCCTGAGCTCGCGGGTCGTGCGGGTTGATCGCGACCGCCGTGTCGCCGAGGTACGTCTCCGGGCGCGTCGTCGCCACCGTCACCCACGCCCGCGCGTCGCCGTGCTCATCGCCCGCGCCCGGATAGCCGAGCCGCGCCAGCTCGTCCCACGTCACCAGCGCCGGGTCTTCGCCGCCGTGCTTCCGCACCACCGGGTAGCGCAGGTAATAGAACGCCCCCTCGATCTCTTCGTCGTAGCACTCGTCGTCCGCCACCGCCGTCTGCAGCGCCGGGTCCCAGTTCACGAGGCGCTTGCCGCGGTAAATCAGCCCGTCCTTGAAGAGCCGGAAGAACGCCTCGCGCACCGCCGCGGCGCACTGCTCGTCCATCGTGAAGCGCTGGCGGTCCCAGTCGCACGAGCACCCCATCTTCTTCAGCTGATTGGTGATCGTCGCCTCGTACTCGTCCTTGAACGAGGTGAGGTGGCCGAGGAACTCCTCGCGCGTCATCGACGTCTTGAGGGGGCCCTTGAGCTTCCCTTCCTTGCGGAGGCGCTTCTCCACCACGGCCTGCGTCGCGATGCCGGCGTGGTCCGTCCCCGGCATCCACAGCGTCTCGTCGCCCATCATCCGGTGGGCTCGCGCCAGCACATCCTGCAGCGTGTTGTTCAGCGCGTGCCCCAGGTGCAGTGCCGCCGTCACGTTGGGGGGCGGGATGACGATGGCGTACGGCTTCTTCTCGCCGGAGAGGACCCGCGACGGCTCGGCGCGGAAGCACCCGGACCGCACCCACAGGTCCCACGCCGCGCTCTCGTGCTCGCTAGGCTTGTAGGTCTTGGGCAGGTCGCTCGCGGGCTGCCCGGCGGGCTGAAGTGGCGTCGTTGTCATGGACGGCGATTCTAGACGGAACCGCCCGACGCCCGATTGGATTGCCATGCCTCGCAACGCCAAAGCCGGCTCCGGCGGCCTCGCCGTGCTCGTCATCCTTCTCCTGGCGGCGGGCGGCGCCACGTTTTTCCTGATGGGCCGCGGCGCACCGCCCAGGATCGCGAACACCGGCGCGCCGGGCGCACCCGGCCCGAAAGGCGTGAGCGTCGACGACGCGGTCGACGCCGTGAAAAAGCTCGTCGCGAACTCCGACTGGCCCAGGGCCGAGGCGTTGCTGCGCGAATCGATCGCTCTCTTCCCTGAGGAGCAGGCCCTCCGCGTGCTCATGGCGCAGGTCCACACCGCGCAGGCGCGTGACGCCGAGGCGTACGAACAGTACGAGAAGGCGCTCGCGATCGGCCCACGCGAGGGGGAGTTGGAGTTCGCCGCGGGCACGTCCGCGAACGCCGCGGGCAAGCCCGAGCGAGCGGCGGAGCACTACGCCGCGGCGCAGGCGCAGCTCAGGACCGACTGGAAGCCGCCGCTCTACCTCGCGCAGGTGCAGATGAAGCTCGGGCGTTACGACGAGGCGAAGAAGAACCTGCTGATGGCCGTCCACCTCAAGCAGGACCTCGCGATCGCGTGGGGCAGCCTCGCGGAGGTTGCGCTGCGCGAGAACGCGGCGGAGACGGCGCTGCGGCACGTGCAGCACGCGCGGCTGATCGAGCCCGAGTCGGTCGTGTGGCGATTGGTCGAGGCGCGGGCGCTCAAGCGGCTGGCCAAGCCCAACGAAGCGCTCGCCCTCTTCGTCGGCCTCTCCGACGAGCAGAAGCTCGAGCCCGGCGTGCTGCGCCTGATGGGCGAGTGCCTGGGGATGATGCAGCGGCCCGACGAGGCGGCGATCCTGTACACGCGGTTCGCGGACAAGCTGCCGGAGCGGGGCGACCTGGCGTACGAGGCTGCTCTCTGGCTCGAACGGGCGGGCGACAAGGCGAGGGCGAAGCAGTACGCGGAGCGGGCCAAGTTCCTGAACGTCGACGGCGCGGCCGAGCTGCTGGCGCGCGTCGGCCACTAGGTCCCTTCCGGGAACCGAACACGCCGAAACCGGCAAAAAACGCGCGGCCTCACGCAATGACGCCCCCTGTTTTCGGTTATGCTACCGAAGCGGGCGGCTGCGCCGCGCCGCGTGGAGGAGAGAGACATGAAGCGTGCGATTTCTAGCGTGCTCGCGTTCTGCGCGGGCGGGGCGACCGCGTTCGGCGGCATCGTCGGGACCGGCGGCGATGCGATCTTCATCGCCGCGCCGGCGTCGACGGCGTTGGGCGCGCTCGAGAGCGACCCGAACGTCCACGCGTTCAATGAGGCGTCCAACCTCGTGCTGAGCGCGGGGCTGCCGGTGAACGCCACGACGCCGGGCATCTACACCAGCAACGGCTCGCTGACCCCGGGCATCATCCCCGCGGGCACCGCCGTGAACAGCCACTACATCTACAGCGACCCGGTCGGGGGTGGCCTGGAAACCTATCAGGGCTTCGTGGACTTCGACGCCCCGATCCTCGGCGTGATCATCCTCCGCGCGGCCCTCAACGGGACCGACGCGCTGCTCGGTGCGCCGGGCACGGTCTACGCCGACAACGCCGCCCGGGGTATGGAGCTCTCGCAGGGCGAGCACTTCACAATCACGATCTCCGGCACGCGGTTGATCTACGACTTCGACACATCGAGCGCGACGGACGACATCCGCGTCATCACCGCGGTGCCGACGCCCGCGGGCGTCGGGCTCGCCGCGGCGTGCGGGCTGCTCGCGATGCGCCGGCGTCGGCGCTGAACGCCGGTACCCTGCGGGCGGTGAGCGACGGCGACCAACTCCGCGTGGTTCTCGAGGCGCGCGACTGGGTCGTCGTTGAGAAGCCCTCCGGGCTGCTCTCCGTGCCCGGCAAGGGCGAGGAGAAGCAGGACTGCGCTGTCTCGCGGCTGCGCACGATGCTGCCGCGCGCGCAGGGCCCCATGATCGTCCACCGCCTCGACATGGACACGTCGGGCCTGATGGTCGTCGCGCTGACGGCCGACGCGCAGCGGGCGCTTTCCGCGCAGTTCGAGGGCCGCGTCGTCGAGAAGAAGTACACGGCGCTCGTCGAGGGAGACGTGGCCGATGACGAGGGGGCGATCGACTTGCCGCTGCGCCTCGACGTCGAGCGGCGGCCCTACCAGATCGTGGACTTCGTGCACGGGAAGCCCTCTCGCACGCGCTACCGCGTCCTGGCGCGCGAGGTCGACCGCACCCGCGTCGAGATGGAGCCCCTCACCGGGCGCACGCACCAGCTCCGCGTCCACGCGGCGACGCCGCGGGCGGTGACCACGCCCGACGGCGCGGCCGCGCGGGGCGGGCTGGGGTGCCCGATTCTGGGAGACATCCTGTACGGGGCGGGCCTCGCCGGCGCGCCGCGCCTGATGCTGCACGCGTCGCGTCTTGGCTTCCGCGACCCGCAAACGCACCGGTGGACCGAGTTCGAAAGCTCGCCCGGCTGGTGAGGCAACGTACGATCACCAAAGGAGCTTTCATGGCGCACGCCCACCAGCACGGAACCGCCCAGACCGAAGACGCTTGTTGCAAGACCGGCCGGCCCAAGTCGCAGGGGAAGGCCGAGGGCGGCTGCTGCGGCGGGGGTGGCGGTGGCGGGTGCGGGTGCTCGGCGCCGTCGGACCCGGCGCTGGTCGAGAACCTGAACAAGCCGATGACGGCGCAGGAGCTGGCGACGCTCCCGACGATGCACCTGGTGATGCGCTCGCGCCGCGGGCTCGAGCGCCTCGACAGGCGCGTCTTCCAGCTCAGCGAGCGGCAGATCGACCAGGCCTTCCTGCCGGAGGCCGACTGCGGCCGCTGGCCGGTGCGTGTGCTGGTCGGCCACCTCGCGGACGCGGAGATCGCCGCGACGCACCGCATGCGGCGGATCGTCGCGGAAGAGAACCCGACGGTGTGCGTGTGGGACGAGGACGCGTTCGTGGACGCGAACCTCTACCAGAACGCGCCGAAGGAGTACGCGGGCGACGAGGAGGCGGACCACGCGCGGGTGATGAACGCGCTCGGCGGCTCCATGGCGGTGATCCACACGCTGCGGACGTGGGCGGGGCAGTGGCTGATGACGCTCGACGACTCCGGGTGGGAGCGTCGGATGATGCACCCCCAGCGAGGGCCCGTGACGCTCCGCGACTACGTCGCGATCAACACGTGGCACCTCGAGCACCACGCGAAGTTCCTGGCGCAGAAGCTCGACCGGATGCTGGGCCCGGCGCACGCGGGCTCGTGCGGCTGCGGCCACTGAACGACCGCCCCCGACGCACGGCATGCACGCGATCTTCCAGGACCGGCGGTACCTGATCCCCTTCCGGGCGTCGCTGTTGCCGCAGATCTTCACCGACACGCTCGTGATCGGCGGCGGCGTCGCGGGCCTGCGCGCCGCGATCGAGGCGGCGGGGCAGGGCGAGGTGATCGTCGTCGCCAAGGGGGACTTCCGGCACACGAACACCGCGTGGGCCCAGGGGGGCGTGGCGTGCGCGACGGGCGCGGGGGACTGCGCGGCCAGCCACGCGGAGGACACGCTGGAAGCGGGCGCGGGGCTGTGCGACGAGCCGGTCGTGCGGCGGGTCGTGGAGAACGCGCCGCGCCTCGTCGACGAATTGATCTCGTGGGGCCTGCGCGTTGACCGGGACGACGCGGGCGGGCCGGCGCTGGGGCGGGAGGGCGGGCACTCGCACGCGCGCATCCTGCACAGCGACGGGGACGCGACGGGCGCGGAGTTCCAGCGCGTGCTCCTCGCCCGCGCTTCCGCGCAGCCCAACGTTCGGATCTTCGAGCGCTGCTTCGCGCTCGACCTCGTGACGCCAAGCGACGCGGAGGGCGCGCCGGTGATCGGCGCGATCACGCACCACCCGCGTTACGGCCTCCAGATGGTCTGGGCCCGCACGACGATCCTCGCGACCGGCGGCGCCGGGATGCTCTTCCGCGAGACGACCAACCCCGCGATGGCGACCGCCGACGGCCTCGCGATGGCCTACCGCGCGGGCGCGACCGTCGCCGACATGGCCTTCGTCCAGTTCCACCCCACGACGCTCTACGTCGCGGGCGCCGCGCGAAGCCTCATCACAGAGGCGATCCGCGGCGCCGGCGCCCACCTCCTCGACGACTCGGGCGGTCGATTCATGGTCGACGAGCACGCGCTGGCCGAGCTCGCGCCGCGCGATGTGGTGAGCCAGGCCATCGTCCGGCGCATCGCGCAGCAGGGGGGCGGCAAGGTCTTCCTCGACTGCCGGCACGTCGCCTCGTTCGCGGCGCGATTCCCCGCGATCACCGCGACGCTCCGGCAGTTCAACCTCGACCCGGCCAAGGACCTGATCCCGGTCTACCCGGCGGCGCACTACATGGTGGGCGGGGTCCGTACGGACGCCGAGGGCCGCACGAACATCCAGGGCCTCCTCGCGGCCGGCGAGGCCGCGTGCGCGGGGCTCCACGGCGCCAACCGGCTCGCGAGCAACTCGCTCCTGGAGGGGCTCGTCATGGGCGAGGCGGCGGGCAGGCTCGCCGGCGAGGCCGTCCGCACCGGCAACGGCAGGCGCGGGCCCGTCGCGGTCGTGAGCGACATCAGGCCCAGCGGGCGGGGCGAGCTCGACCTCCTCGACGTCCGCAGCAGCCTCCGCAGCGCGATGTGGCGGAACGTGGGCGTCGAGCGCACGGGCGAGAAGCTGCACGGCGCCGTCGACATGATCGAGCACTGGGCGACGTACACGCTCGACAAGATCTTCGACGATCCTTTCGCGTGGGAGACGCAGAACATGCTCCTCGCGGGCGCGCTCGTCGCGGAGTCCGCCCGCTGGCGCGAGGAGAGCCGCGGGTGCCATTCGCGCGACGACTTCCCTTCTCCCCGCGAGGACTTCCGCGTGCACGACGGCTGGTCGCGCCGCCGCGGGGCGCCCGAGAGAATGGCGGTGACGACGTGAGCGCGACGCGGTTCATCGCGGCGCTCGCGGCCGCATCGCTGCTGCTCGGCACGTGCGGGGCGCCGGAGCAGAAGGTCGTCCGCCGCAAGCCCTGGTTCTCCGGCCTCAAGGACGCGCAGGGCGACACTGCGGCGATCATTCCGGACGAGGAACAGCGCACGTACTTCGAGCTCCCCGAGAGCGAGATCGTGGTGGAGAAGCCCGACGGCTCCCGCGAGCTCCTCGCCCGCAACGGCCGCCACCTGATGGTCCACGTCTACAACTGCCTGATGGACATGGAGCGCGAGCTCTTCGTCGATCAGGTGCTGAGCGACGAGACCAAGGCGGAGTTCCGCGAGCGCGGCTTCGACCCGGCCGACGCCTTCGAACGGCTGCTCGCGATGGAGGACGACATCGTCCTGCTCTTCAGCCTCATGCCCAACGGCGAGCGCTCGCCCGGCGTCCTCTACCGCCCCGTCGGCGGGCGTGTCTTCCGCGTCGAATTGACCGGCCCTCAGGCGTCCGGTCTCGCGCTGGCGGGCTTCGACATGGTCATGGAGCGCGGCAACTGGAAGCTGCGCTGGTTTGTTCCCGGGAGAAACGCGCCGCGGCGCCCGGGCGCAAGCGCCGCTCGGTAGAGATCGCTCGCCGCAGCGTCGCGGAGAACGCTCAGAACAGAAGTGACGGAATCGAAGAGCTGCGCCCGCGCGCTCTTCACACCAGTCTGTTCTCTTCTCATCTTCCTCCGGGACTCCGCGGCGGGTTCTGCCTACTCCTGCTGCCTGCGCCCGGCGAGCGTCGTCTCGGTCGTGAACTCCTCGCCCTTGCGCGTGTACTTGATCGTCACCTTGTCGCCGGGCTTGTGCTCGCCGAGCATCGGCATCCAATCGTCGACGCTCTTCACCTTCTTCCCGTTCCACTCGGTGATGATGTCGCCTGATTGCAGGCCCGCCTTCGCCGCCGGCAGGTTCGGGTAGACCTCGCCGACCGCGACGCCCTCGACGTCGCCCGAGTAGTCGCCCGGCATGATGCCGAAGCGGACCCGTGAGCGCACGGGCTGGACGCTCTCGCTGCTATCGCCGTGGGCCGCGTCGTCCTTCGCCCCCGCCGCCTTCCCGGTCGGCGAGGTGAACGGGAAACCCTTGGGGTGCGTCGCCGCGTCGATCGTGATGCGTGCGACGAGGTCCGCGACGGCGACGCCCCCCTCGACGTTGATCGTGTTCGGGAAGTCGGCGGGCGTGTGGTACTCCGGGTGCATGCCCGTGAAGAAGAAGAGCGCGGGCACGCCCTGGCTCGCGAAACTCTGATGATCCGACGGTCCCAGGCCGCTCAGCTTCTGCGCAACGAGCATGCCCGAGGACTCGATGTACGGCTGCAGAAAGTCCTGCAGCCCCTCGCCCGTGCCGACGCCGCCCAGCTCCAGCTTCCCGTCGCGCAGGCGGCCGATCATGTCCATGTTCAACATGAGCGCGTGCTGCTTCAGATCGGCGATCGGGTTGTCCACGTAGTGGCGAGAGCCGTTGAGCCCCGACTCCTCCGCGCTGAAGCCCATGAAGATGACGCTGCGCCGCGGCATGTCGTCGGGCAGCGCGCTCAGCGCGTCCGTGACGCGAGAGCTGGCGAGGAGCAGGCCCGAGGTGCCGCTGGCGTTGTCGTCCGCGCCGGGGTGGACCCTGCCCTTGCCCTCGCTCCCGCTGCGCGAGCCGAAGTAGCCGTAACCGACGTGGTCGTAGTGTGCGCCCACGACGATGTACTGGCCCGCGAGGTCGCCGCGCCCCGGCAGCACGCCCGCGACGTTGTCCGTCAGCAGCGGGCGGCGCTCCATGTCGATCGCCAACTTCACCGGCGACCTGTCGAGCGTCGCGACGCCGCCCCTCTCGTCCGCCGCGCGGCGAAGGTCCATCAACGAGCGGCCCTTCGGATCGGCGCTGCGCACGAGCGCGTCGGCCGCGTCGATCGACATCATGATCACCGGCGCCTTGCCCGGCTTGGCGCGGAAGCCCAGCGAGAGGTCCTCGAGCTGGTTGATGCGGGCGTCGTCCGCGCCCGGCGGGTTGACGAGGATCACGCCCGCGGCGCCGCGCGCCAGCACGGCGTCGATCTTGTCCGTGAGCGTCGCGTGCGCCGACCAGCGCGTCTCGGCCCAGAGGCTCTTCCCCTCCTCGCTCATCGGCTCGAAGCGCAGCACCATGGCGATCTTCCCGTCGAGGCGCACCGGCGTGTCGTCCTCGTTCACCGGGAAGCTCGTGTACGGCTCGCCGCCCTCCTCGACGGGCTCACCCTCCTCGATCGCGTACCCGGCGAAGGCGATGGGGGCCTCGACCGTGCCCGGGCCGGAAAAGCCCAGCACGTTGAAGTCCCTGCCGGGCTTCAGAGATACCTCCTCGCCGTTCCCCGAGCGGTAGATGACCGTCTGATTCTTCAGGATCACCGAATCGCCGGGGCGCGCAGACGCCGGCGCGGTGAAGATCTGGCGGTAGCTCCTGTCCCCGTCCAGCGGAGCGCCCTCGCCGGCGACCTCCGCGGGGAACGCGGGCTCAAGGCCGATCTTGCGGAAGTGATTCTCAAGGTACGACGCGGCGATGCGGTTGCCGTTCGTTCCCGGGGCGCGACCCTCCATGAACTCGTTCGCGAGGAAGAAGAGGTGCCCGCGGTAATCGTGCGCCTCCTCGGCGAGCACCTCGGCCGGCGCCGGAGCCACGTGATTGAGCGGCACCGCGACCGTGGTCCCGTCGCGCCCGCCGAACGCGTGCGCCCCTGGAATCGAGAACGCAACGCCGGCGCTGAAGAGCAGCGTCGCGGCGAGCATGCTGGCGTCGGGGGCGTGGCGGCGGGGGAGGTGGCTCATCGTTGTCGATTCCTTTGGGCGGCGGCCGCGCTCATTCGCGTCGCGGGGCCGGTTGTCGCACCAGTGTTTGCGCGCCGGGCGGTCGGTTCCATCGATCGGTACGCACAAACGAGCGGTGCGTTAGCCGCGCGTGCGGGTGAAAGAACCGCCCGGGCTTCCTACCCTTCGCACGCCTGCACGGCATCAAAGGTTCGGCAGGCTTTTCACCGCGCCAAACACCATGCACACCCCGACCATGACCGCCCCCAAGACACAACCCCAGGGCGAGGGCCGCCCCGCCCGCGCGCTCCTCGATGCTTCGGACACGTTCCCGCATCGGCACATCGGGCCGTCGGAGAGTGAGATCGCCGAGATGCTCGAAGCGATCGGCTACCGCTCGCTCGACGAGCTCTCCGACGCGACCGTGCCGGGCTCGATCCGCCTGCCGCGGCCGTTGTCACTGGCCGGTCTGCCCGAGGCGCTCACCGAGAGCCAGGCGCTGGCGACGCTGGAATCTGTCGCGTCCGCCAACAAGGTCATGCGGTCGTTCATCGGCACGGGGTACTACGGTACCATCACGCCGCCTGTGATCCTGCGCAACATCCTCGAGAACCCGGGGTGGTACACGCAGTACACGCCCTATCAGGCGGAAATCGCCCAGGGCCGTCTCGAGGCGCTCCTGAACTTCCAGACGATGGTCGTGGACCTGACGGGCCTGCCCCTCGCGGGCGCCAGCCTCCTCGACGAGGCGACCGCCGCAGCCGAGGCCATGAGCATGTGCTACGCGATCAGCGAGCAGAGCCGGGCGACCTTCCTCGCGGCGGGCGATTGCCATCCGCAGACGCTCGCCGTGCTGCGCACCCGCGCGGACGGGCTGGGGATGAAGCTGGTCGTCGATGCGCCGGAGAATCTCGCCGGGCACCTGTCGCCGGGGGTGTGCGGCGTGCTCGTGCAGTACCCAAGCACGGACGGAAGGATCATCGATCACCGCGCATTGATCGACGCCGCGCACAGCGCCGGTGCCCTTGCCGTGATGGCGACCGACCTCCTCGCGCTCACCCTCATCACGCCGCCGGGCGAGCTCGGCGCTGACATCGCGATCGGCAGCGCCCAGCGCTTCGGCGTGCCGATGGGCTTCGGCGGCCCGCACGCGGCCTTCGTCTCGACGCGCGAGCAGTTTGTCCGCAAGATGCCCGGGCGCATCATCGGCGTGAGCAAAGACGTGCACGGCGCGCCCGCGCTCCGCATGGCGATCCAGACGCGCGAGCAGCACATCCGGCGCGAGAAGGCCACCAGCAACATCTGCACGGCGCAGGCGCTCCTCGCGATCATCGCGGGCATGTACGCGTGCTACCACGGCCCCGAGGGGTTGCGGCGCATCGCGCTGCGGACCCACGCGTACGCGCGGGCGCTGTTGCGCGGGCTCGAGGCCGCGGGTTTCTCGCCCGTCGACCGGAGCCCGTTCTTCGACACGATCCGCGTCAGACCCTCATCCCCGAACGCCCCCGGCGCGCTGCGCGCGGCGGGCATCAACTGCCGCGAGTTCGGGGACGGCACGCTGGGCTTCAGCTGCGACGAGACGACGACGCGCGCTGACATCGACGCGATCCTCGGCGCCGTCGCCGGGAGCGCGAACCGGCCGACCGCGGATGCGCTGATCGACAGCGCCCCGGAAGTGCTGAACCCCTTCGCGCGGGCCAGCGGCTACCTCACGCACCCCGTCTTCAACACCCACCACAGCGAGCACGAGATGCTCCGCTACATCTTCAAGCTCATGGGGCGCGACCTCTCGCTCACGCACAGCATGATCCCGCTGGGATCGTGCACGATGAAGCTCAACGCCACCAGCGAGATGATCCCGGTCACGTGGCGCTCGATCGGCGGGCTGCACCCGTTCGCCCCCGCCGACCAGTGGAAGGGGTACGAGCGCATCTTCCGCGACCTCGAGTCCTGGCTCTGCGAGATCACCGGCTTCGCGGCGTGCAGCCTGCAGCCAAACTCCGGCGCAGCGGGCGAATACGCCGGCCTCCTCGTGATCCGCGAGTACCACCGTGCGCGCGGCCAGGGCCACCGCAACGTCTGCCTGATCCCGGAGAGTGCGCACGGCACCAACCCGGCGAGCGCGGTCTGCGCCGGCTTCGAGGTCGTTGTCGTCAAGAACACGCCCTCGGGCGACGTCGACCTCGCCGACCTCAAGGCCAAGGCCGCTCAGCACGCGGCGAACCTCGCGGCGTTGATGATCACGTACCCGAGCACGTACGGCGTCTTCGAGGAGCACGCCCGCGAGTTCTGCGAGATCATCCACGCCCACGGCGGCCAGGTGTACATGGACGGCGCGAACATGAACGCGCAGGTCGGCCTCACCAGCCCCGGCACGATCGGCGCCGACGTCTGCCACCTCAACCTGCACAAGACTTTCTGCATCCCGCACGGCGGCGGCGGGCCGGGCATGGGGCCGATCTGCGTCGCCGGGCACCTGGCGCCGTACCTCCCCGGCCACCCGGTGATCTTCCCGGGCACGCTGAGGGCGCAGGGCGCGGGCGCGCAGTCGACGGTCACGGTCGCCGCGGCGCCCTATGGCAGCGCGAGCATCCTCGTCATCTCGTGGATGTACATCGCGATGATGGGCGCGGCGGGCCTTAAGAAGGCCACGCAGGTGGCGATCCTGAACGCCAACTACATGGCCAAGCGCCTCGAGGGGCACTACGGCGTGCTCTTCAAGGGCCGCTCGGGCCGCTGCGCACACGAGTACATCCTCGACGTGCGGCCCTTCGACAAGAGCGCGGGCATCAAGCCCGACGACATCGCCAAGCGGCTCATGGACTACGGCTTTCACGCGCCGACGATGAGCTGGCCGGTGCCCGGCACGCTCATGGTCGAGCCCACCGAGAGCGAGAGCAAGCCGGAGCTCGACCGCTTCTGCGAGGCGATGATCGCGATCCGCGAGGAGGTCCGCGCGATCGAGACGGGCGCGATCGACAGGGGCGACAACCCGCTCCGCAACGCGCCGCACACGATGGGCGAGGTGACCGCCGACGAGTGGAGGCACCCGTACCCGCGCGAGCAGGCCGCGTTCCCGCTCGCCTGGGTCAGGGGCCACAAGTTCTGGCCCTCCGTCGGCCGTGTGGACAACCCCTACGGCGACCGCAACCTGGTCTGCGCCTGCCCGCCCGTCTCCGAGTACGCGAACTGACATCGATCGACGCGGATGCAACGGGCAGAAGACTTCAGCACAGAGACACAGAGAAGACGAGCAAGAAGAGAAGAGGAAAGCTGGGCTGACGACGCTGGCACGAGAGCCTCCGGCGTCCACGTCTTGAACCCGATCTATCCTCTTCTCATCGATCTCATGGGCTCCGAGACTCTGTGCTGAGAAAGCGAAAGCCTGCTCCCACGCGAGAAAGCCATGCACAAGACCCCGCTCCACCAGTTCCACCTCGATCACAAAGGCCACATGGTGGACTTCGCCGGATGGGAGATGCCGCTCTACTACGCGGGGCTGACGCAGGAGCACCACCAGGTGCGCCGCAGCGGCGGCCTCTTCGACGTCTCGCACATGGGGCGGGTCAAGGTGACGGGGCGTCACGCCCGCCGGCTCCTCGAGCGCCTCTGCACCCGCAAGATCCACGACATGCAGGCGGGCCAGTGCCGCTACTCGCTCGTCTGCAACGAGCAGGGGGGCGTCAAGGACGACGTCATCGTGTACCGCTACGACGACGACGACTTCACCGTCGTCGTGAACGCGAGCAACCGCGAGAAGATCCTGGCGCACATGGAGTCGGTGCGCACGGGCATGGACGCCTCGTGCAAGATCGACGACCAGACGCTGAGCACGGCGATGGTCGCGCTGCAGGGGCCCCAGATCATCCCGATGGTGGGCAAGTACAGCCGCGAGGTGCCCACGCTCAAGAAGTACCGCTTCGCCGTCAAGAACCTGATGATCGTCAAGCTCACCGTGTCGCGCACCGGATACACGGGCGAGGACGGTGTCGAGGTGATCCTGCCCGCGGGCACGGTCAACCTCGCGCTCAAGTTCCTCCTGCAGGACATCGACATGTCCAAGGAAGACGCGATCATCAAGCCCGCGGGCCTGGGATGCCGCGACACGCTCCGCACAGAGGCCGGCATGCCGCTCTACGGCCACGAGCTGGGCGAGGAGATCAACGCGCTCGAGTGCGGCGTGGACTTCGCGATCGCGCTCGACAAGGACCAGGACCAGCTCGGCGACAAGTTCGTCGGGATGGACGCGTTGAAGGCCACGCGCAGCGCCGGCGGCCCCAAGCGCAAGATGGCCGGCTTCACGATCGAGGGCAAGCGCTCCGCGCGCCCAGGCATGCCCATCCTCGCCGGCGGCAGGCAGGTCGGCGTCGTGACGAGCGGCTGCCCGAGCCCCACCCTGGGCGTTTGCATCGCGATGGGGCTGGTGGACGTGAGCGCCTACGAGATCGGCCGCGCGTACGAGATCGACACGGGGCGCGGCACGCTCGCCGCGACCAGCGTCGCGCTGCCGTTCTACAAGGCCCCGAAGGTCTGACCGCCGCGCAAGGTTGCGCGTCCGCAGGCCGGTTATCGAGCGCGCCGACGCGCGGCAGCGTCCGATTACACCGCCGCCGGGCGCGTTCCTGAACCGCCGCGCCGCGAGTGCCGATGAGCTTTCGGGCCCCCGCCGGAACGCTCATGCCGCAGAACGAGAACCAGTTCCTGAGCGACCTGACCAACGACCCCGATATGGCCGAGCTGGTCGCGCTCTTCCTCGGCGAGATGCCCGAGCGTGTGCGCGCGGTGCGGGAATCGCTGGCGGCGCACGACTGGACGGCGCTCACGACCGCCGCGCACCGGCTCCGCGGCAGCGCCGGCGGCCACGGCTTCCCGGCGATCGGCGAGGCCGCCGCGTCCCTCGAGGACGCGCTGCGCCGCGACCGCGGACGCGAGGAGGCCGTGCTCTCCCAGATCACGTCCGAGGTCGAGCGTCTCACCGTGTTGTGCGAACGCGCGGCGAGGGGTTCGGAGCGATGACGGCGCCGGCCACGCCCGACGCCGGGGCGACGCAGGAACGTGCGCACCCGCGCGTGCTCCTGATCGACGACGCGCCGGAGATCCACCGGTTGCTGCGCGTGCGGTTCAAGCACGACGAGTTCGACATCATCTCGGCCCTCACGGCCGACGAGGGGATCCGGCTCGCCCTCGCGGAAAAGCCCGACCTCATCCTGCTCGACATCGCCCTCCCCGACGAGAGCGAGGGCCTGCACCTGCTGCGGCTGCTCAAGGAGGAGCCCGCGACGAGCGACGTGCCCGTGATCATGCTCTCCGCGGCGTCCTCGTCACGCCACAAGGTCACGGCCTTCGACCTCGGGGCCGCGGACTACGTCGCCAAGCCCTTCGAGCTCGTGGAGCTGCGCGTCCGTATCCGCGCGGCCCTCCGCGTCAAGCAGCTGGTCGCGATGCTCGCGCAGCGCGCCCAGCTCGACGGCCTGACCGGCCTCTGGAACCGCGCGTTCTTCGACCAGCGCTGGGAGCAGGAGCACGCCCGCTCGCAGCGGCACGGCCACCCCCTCTGCGTGACCCTCCTGGACCTCGACCACTTCAAGCGCGTGAACGACCACCACGGCCACCCCGTCGGCGACGAGGTCCTCGTCGCCGTCGCGAGAGCGCTCCAGGCCCAATGCCGCCAGAGCGATCTCGCCTGCCGCTACGGCGGCGAGGAGTTCGCGGTCCTGATGCCCGACACGAACGCGGCCGACGGCGCCGTGCTCGCCGAGCGCATCCGCGTCGCCGTGAGCGAACTCCGCTGGCCCCGCGTGCCCGACCTGCGGGCGACATGCTCTCTGGGTGTCGCCGGCTCGTCCGCCCCGAACAGCCCGCCCCCCGCGCAGTGGATCGAGATGGCGGACCGCAATCTCTACGCGGCCAAGCGAGCGGGACGCAACCGCGTGGTGTCGACGGATATCACGCCCGCCACCGCCGCACGAAAGTCGGCGTGACCCCGGGGGCGCGGTCGTCGACCCGACGGCGAAGCCCCCCTTTCGACCGGAAGGGCTCTGTTCGGTGAGCGCAACCGCTCGGCCAACTTCCAAACTAGAATGACGCCTACGTCCGACCTTCATGGATCGCCGCGCCCTTGGATGGCCGGCGACGACGGTCAGCCAACGGGAAGGACACGATGGCGAAGACGCAACCGGTTCAGGACGCAGCCGCCGCACGCACGTGGAACGCCGTGAAACCCGACAGGCGCACCGCAATCCCGGAGGGCGTCTGGCTCCGCTGCAGCGCCTGCGAGAAGATGATCTACCGGGGCAACCTGGAGGCGAACCTCCACGTCTGCCCGGAGTGCGGATTCCATCACCGGATCTCCGCCGGGGAGCGGGTGCGGCAACTCGCCGACGAGGGGTCGTTCCGGGAGATGTTCACCAATCTCGTACCGACGGACCCGCTGCGCTTCAAGGACCTGAAGGGCTACCCCGACCGCCTGGTCGCCGAGCAGATCAAGACCGGGTGCAAGGACGCGGTCAAGGCCGGCACGCTCTTCATCAAGGGCCGCTCCGCGATGGTCTGCTGCCTGGACCTGACGTTCATGATGGGGTCGATGGGGAGTGTCGTCGGCGAGGTGATCGCGCGATCGATCGAGCACGCGACCAAGGAAGACCTGCCCCTGATCATCGTGAGCTGCTCGGGCGGGGCGCGCATGCAGGAGGCTGGGCTCTCGCTGATGCAAATGGCCAAGGCCAGCGCCGCGCTCGCGAGGTTCGACGACGCGGGCGGTCTCTTCGTCAGCGTGTTGACAGACCCGACCACGGGCGGCGTGACCGCGAGCTTCGCGATGCTCGGCGACGTGATTATCGCCGAGCCCGGGGCGCTCGTGGGCTTCGCGGGCCCGCGCGTCATCCAGCAGACGATCCGCCAAGAGCTGCCCGAGGGGTTCCAGCGCGCCGAGTTCCTGCTCAAGAGCGGCCTGTGCGACCGCGTCGTGCCCCGCAGCCAGCTGCGCAACGAGCTGGCCAGGCTGATCGACTTCGCGGGGAAGTAAGCGGGAGCAGCCGCGTCGGCGCTCGATCGTTACGTACCCTTGGACTGCTTGAACTTCGTGGCGACCTCGAGCTGCCACTTGAAGTGCTCGAGCTCGTGCGAGTCTCCCCCGTCGGCGCTCAACTTGTCGATGAGGCGCCGCAGCCCGCGCATGTGATCTTCCAACGCCGCGGGGCTCATCTGCGCGATCGACTCAATCTCAGCGGCTTCCAGGTTCGCCGCGGCTGTTTCGAGCGGCACAACGTCGTGCGCGGGCGGTACGAACGCGCGGAACGCCGAAAACGCCAGAACGCCAAAGCCGATGACGCAAATGCCGATCAAAACGAGCGTCTTGGTGCCCGGCACTTGCGAGACGCCGAATCGATTGCTCAGGATCTCGAGAAATCGTGTCGCCATGAGACGTCGTCGATCGCTGAGCTGATGCGAAAACGCGCGACGAGACGTCGCGCGAAAGTCACATCGCCGGCCGTGCAAGCGCCTCAACGGTACGGGACAAACGTCCAATCCTCGCGGTCCGCGTAATTACACCACTTCCGCATATCACGCAGTTCAAGCAACGTCTGAACCTTGACGCTCCCGTCGAGGCGAGCCGTCGCGGCGCTGTTGTCGCCGCAATCCGCGCGAAGCATACCCCATGTGGACGGAGCCTTGCGAGGGTCGTACTTGTTGCCGGGGTCCTGATTGTTCGTCGGATCGCGCCAGCCCCAGCCCAGTGTCGTCGCTGCTTGGTATCCCCCTCTGTTGATCGGGTGCGGGGCGGGCGGCGCGATGAGCCAATAGCCCGGCCGCACGATATGCTGCGGTCCGACAGGATCGGGCTTTGCGGCTCCCCAGCTCCAGAACGAAGACGATGCGTCCATCACGTCGGCGCCGCGAGCACTCCCGAACATGATCAAAGTGTCCGGGAAACGAGCGTCCGACAGGTTGGTGATATAAAATTGGCCGCCCGATACGTACGGGTTTCCCCATACCGGGTACGGCAGTTGTCCGCCCCAACTCGGCGTCCCGTTGCGTTGCCCGCGATACGCGCCGTGCGTATATGCGCCGCCGACGTAGATGGCGTTGTAGCCCAAGCTTGTATGCCAGCCGATCGCCGCATGATACTTGTCGTCGGTGTCATACTTGGTGTAGCGAGGGGTCTCCTGCGACGGCTGCATCGAGCGCTTGCGGAAGTCGTTGAACGTTGCCTTATCGAACATGAGCGCCTGCTGCGGGTAGTTTGTGTAGCCCGCGAAGTGCCACGTCCATGTCTTCGTGATGCTGCCTTCCATCAGCTTGCCCGGCACCGTCGGGTCCGGCGGGTAGAGACCGTTCGCAGCCTCCGGCGGTGTGTGATTCCATTCCCAATGCGGTGCGCCCGATAGGAGCTTGTCCTTGTTGTCGGCGGTGTAGCTCACCGCTGCGACGACTTGGTTGTGCGCGAGCCCCTGCTCCTGTATGCACTTGCCCAACTTGCGTGCCTTCCCAAGGCTCGGCAGCAGCAGGCCGATGAGCAGCGCGATGATCGCGATGACGACCAGCAACTCGATGAGTGTGAACCCGCGGCGCGAACGGATTGACATGGGCAACTCCCGGGCAGACGGCGGACATCCGGTTTCCGCGCGACGTGCCTCAAAACTGAACCGACACGAACCGCCGGGATACCGGCGGGCTTGAGACCCCCACAGAATACACGATGATCGAACAACCCGCAACGCGTTGTTCGGATTTCCTTCAGCCCCATTCCGGGCGGGTTATTGGCACCCGGTAGAGCGCTGCCGTCAGCGGTTGCGGGTCAGGACAGCGTCCGCGGCCACCAGGAGGAAGTCCCGGGCGGGCGAGGCCGTGACCGGCGCGAGTCCGTGCTTTGCGCGACGGACCAGGTCGGTCGCGGTTTCACGGGCATACGCCAGGGAACCGGTTGCCTCAAGAGCGTTCCGGAGGGCGGTCCGGTCGCCGCCTCGGGCGGCGGATAAGGTCTTTGACCGGGTGGCCGGGTCGGCCGCTCGCAGGTGATGGATCAAGGGAAGCGTTGCCTTCCCCAACGCGGCGTCACGACCCGCGGGCTTCCCGAGATCGGCGTCCGAACTCAATAAGTCGAGCAGGTCGTCCCGGATCTGGAAGGCCATGCCCAGGTGCACGCCGAACCGGCGGAGGGCGGTCCGCCGTGCGATCGGAGCGTCCGCGACGATCGCGCCGACCTCGGCCGAAGCCCCGATCAGGTCTCCGGTCTTCTTCGCGATGATGTCCAGGTACGTTGCCTCGTCCAGACCCTCGTCCGCCCGATGGTGAAGCTGCAGCAACTCCCCCGCGCACGTGGTGACGCTCGCGCGGGCGACGATGACGGCGGCCTCGCGCTGCGGGATCGACGAGCAAAGGGCGTAGGCGCTGGCGAGCAGGTAGTCGCCCAGCATCACCGCCGCCTCGTTGCCCCGGAGATGGTTGATCGTCGGTCCGTCGCGCCGCAGGTCCGCCTCGTCGAGCACGTCGTCGTGCACGAGCGTGGCCATGTGCACCATCTCGACGACCGCCGCGGCGGTGATCGCGCCCTCCGGCACGTCCGTGTCGGGGGCGCACGCCAGCGACGAAAGGACCACGAGCGAGGGGCGGAGCATCTTGCCGCGGTAGCGCTCGACGTGCGTCAGCAGGGCTTGCACCGGCGCGGACTCGGAATCGACGGCCGCGGCGAACGCATGCTCGACGCGTCGGAGCGAAAGGGCGAGTGTCTCGCTGATCGGGGCGAGTTCGCGCGGGATGTCGAGCACCGTGTGCAACGGGAAAGTGTAGATGAAGGGACGAAGCGAAAGAGGGACGAAGAGATGGAGCGGAGACCCGTCACCCGGGGGCCGCGCTGACCACCGCCCCCCGCCGGCGCGGGGAGCGGGAAGGGCGGCAGCGACCACGCGCCGAGCGCTGGCCACCGGTCACGCGGTTTGCACGCTGCGACCGGCTTGGAGGCAAGGCAACCGGCGCTACACGCCGCCCTGCGGCAGGCGCGTGCCGTCGACGAAGACGCCGGGGAGTTCCTCGTCCCCCTCGCCGCACGTGAGCGCGCGGACGAGGAGCGAGCCGCCGACGAAGCACCCCTTCCACGACTGGCCGAGGCCGCCGAAGAGTTCCTCGCGAT
The DNA here is from genome assembly GCA_035628115.1 of Phycisphaerales bacterium. Classification (GTDB taxonomy): domain Bacteria; phylum Planctomycetota; class Phycisphaerae; order Phycisphaerales; family UBA1924; genus BJHL01. The sequence continues at coordinate 85,419 of DASPKL010000003.1, forward strand.
CACCGCGGCTGCGCAGCTTGTTGACGCCGAACTTGAACGAGCGGACTTCGGGCCTGATGCGCTCGGCGAGCGCCCTGTCGTCGGTCGCGAGCGTCGCGACGAGGCAGCCGTTGGAGACGTTCATCTCCTGCACGAGCTCCTCGAGCGTGTTGACGGTGACGAGCGAATCGAGCGGGCCGAAGGGCTCGCTGAAGTACAATCGGCACGAACGGGGCACGTTCAGGAGGGTGCACGGCGCGAAGTAGGCGCTGGTGTCCTGATGGGGGAGGAACGACGCCGGATCGAGCTCGCCCTGGTAGATCGGCACGGCGCCCTGGCCGAGCGCCTCGCTCCAGAGCGATCGCAGCTCCTCGACCTTCTTCGCGTTGATGAGGGGCCCGAAGTCGAGCGGCGGCGGGTCGTCCGCGGCGCTCGCCACCAGCGTCGGATTGCCGACGCGAAGCGAGCGCACGACGGAGAGATATGTCTCGAGAAAGGCGGGGAAGAGGCTCCGCTGCACGACGAACCGCGGGTAGGCCGTGCAGCGCTGCTTCGCGTACTCGTAGCTCCTGCGGAGCTGATCCGCGAGGAGACGCCAATCGGAGAACTCCCACACCCCGTACGCGTTCACGCCCTCCATCTCGAGCATGTAGCGCTTCTTGACGTCCACGAGCGCCGCGGCGACGTCCCGCCCCGTGCTGCGGCCGCCGACGAAGCTGAGGCAGTCGATGTTCTCGTTGCGGACGAGCGCTTCGGAGAGCACGCCGCCGCTGCCGGACACGAACGAGACGGGCAGGCCGTGACGCCGCGCGATCGCCATGGACACCGCCAGGGCCGTGCCGCCGCCGTCGGTCGGGCTTTTCGCGATCACGCTGTTCCCCACGAGCGCCTGCACGAGCACGGCGTGCATCAGCACGCTGAGCGGGTAGTTCCAGCTCGCGATGTTCGAGACCAGCCCCAGCGGCCTGCGCCCCTCCGCCATCGCCCCCGCCCGCTCGACGTACCACGCGACCCCGTCGATGCAGCGGTCGACGTCCGCCCGGGCGGCGGCCATGGGCTTGCCGATCTCCCACATGAGCAGCCCGGCGAGCGCGTCTCGGTGCGTGCGCATCTCGTCGAGCGTGGCGCGGACGCGCGCCGCGCGCTCGGCGAGGTCGGTCCGCGCCCAAGGGGCGGCCTCCTGCTTCGCGGCGCGGACGGCGCGCAGACCAGTGGGCAGGTCGATCATCGGGAGCTTCCCGATGCTCGAGCCGTCGATCGGCGTGATCATCTGCTTGCCGTTGCCCGGCGCACCCCACGAACCGCCGATCAGGTTGAGGAAACACCCCGAATCAGCGAACGCCTCTGGCGCCGCTCGCCGCGCCTGGGCGATGAGGTCGTCCCACCGCAACCCGGGCTTGACGCGGAGCGCGGCCGGACCGGCAAGGACCTCGACAGCGCCCGACGCTGTGGGCTTCGCGGTGGTCATGCGGAAAGCGTAGGGAATCCGATTTCAGCACAGAGACACAGAGAAGATGAGGAAGAAGAGGAGAGGAATGCTGGGTTGAAGACGCGGATACGGCCGCAGACGGCGTCCGGGCCATCAGACCGATCGGCCTCTTCTCATCGATCTCATCTTCTCTGTGCCTCTGTGCTGAACTCTCCTCCCCGTCGCTAATGCGCGTTGCGGTGGACAAAGCCGCGGAAGAGCGTGAGCCAGAGGATCTTGAGGTCGAACCCCAGCGACCAGTGGCGGATGTAGAACAGGTCGTGCTGGATGCGTTTTCGCAGGCTCGTGTCGCCCCGATGCCCATTCACCTGAGCCCAGCCTGTGATCCCCGCCTTGACGTGCTGGCGGAGCATGTAGCCGCGCCAGTCCTCGCGGAAGCGGGCGATAAGCTCCGGCCGCTCCGGCCGGGGGCCCACGAGGCTCATGTCCCCCGCGAGAACGTTGAACAATTGGGGCAATTCGTCCAGGCTCGTGCGGCGCAGGAGCCGCCCGAGCGGAGTGATCCTTGGGTCGTCCCGAGTCGTCCACGCGGCCGCGCCGAACGGCGGCGCGGTCTCATCCTCCACGTGGTGCATCGTGCGGAACTTCAGGATATCGAATTCCTCGCCGCCGAGGCTGACGCGCTTCTGGCGGAAGATAACCGGGCCGGGGCCCGAGAGCCGGATGAGCAGCGCGATCAGGAGCATCGGGACCGCGAAGACGATGAGGCCCAGGACCGATCCGAACGCGTCGATCACGCGCTTGGCCGCGCCGCCCAGCCCGCCGATCGGGCTCTCGCGGATGCTCAGGATTGGCATCCCCTCCAGCTCGTTCACGACCGTGTTGAGGGGCGAGAAACGCGGCGGGACGTCGGGGATGATGCGGACGTCGAGGGGGAAGCGCTCGAGGCGGCGCAGCAAGTCGGGGATGAGCGAGGACCGCGCGTTGGGCAGGGCGATGTACACGGCGTCGACGGGATGGTGCTCGAGGATCGAATTGATCTGCGTCACGTTGCCGAGAACGGGCCGGCCGATCACGGCGCCGGGCTGCGCGCCGTGGTCGGTGTGGTGCACGAAGTACGCGACGTGGATGCCCGTCCATGCGTTGCGGTCGAGCGTGCGGCACGCGATCCGTCCCAGCCGACCCGTGCCGACGACGGCCACGTGCCGAAGGTTCCAGCCCCTGCGGCGCACGGTGCGGAGCGCGAGGCGGAAGACGCCGCGCTCCACCGCCAGCGCGATGGGCAGGGCGCCGGCGAGAATCGCCAGCTGGAGACGCACCGCGTCGAGGTGCAGCCCCGCGACGCGCGCCGGCGGCGACGCGTCCCACACGCCCACCAGGCCGGGCCCGAGCGCCCATAGGAGCACGATGAGCGACACGATCGTGGCGATCGAGGCGTTGAAGATCTGGCGGAACTCCGTCGTCAACCGGCGATCGCGCCAGGCGTGGTAGAGGCTAAAGACGTGCATCGACGCGACGCCGGTCGGCACGGCGAAGAAGAGGAGCGACTGGAGCACCGCTTCCCGGGCGCCGCCGGGCGTCGAGAGGTCGGGGAGAAAGCCCTCCACGGCGTCCCGCCGGTATGTCCACGCCGCGGCGCACGCGGACGCGATGACGACAGCGTCCGACACCGCGAGGAGTGTCACGAACAGTTGGTGGCGTTGCTTGAGCACGCGTTTCTCCGCATCCGTGGCTGCGGTGACCCTCTGTATCTTCACCCCGTGCGCGGCCTTGCGGGCGGGGCGGCCCGCGAGTGTACCGCCGTTCGGGGTAGCCTCACGTATTCAGGCCGCGGGAACGGCGCAGCCGCTCGCCGCTGCCGGCGATGCGATGAAGGAGTTCTGTTTCATCCCGGCTTAACTCGGCGCTCTCCGGCGGTACAACGAGCGCAACAGCGACGAGGTCGCCGGTGCGGCCATCCTCGGCCGTGATGCCCTGGCCCCGGAGCCGGAACTTCTTCCCCGACGGCGTGCCGTGCGGGATCCGCAGCGAGACGGCGCCGCGGAGCGTCGGCACATCGACATGTCCGCCCAGCGTTGCCTCGGCGATCGTGAGCGGAAGGTCGAGCCAGAGGTCGAGGCCCTTGCCGGTGTCCGGCCCCTCCCCTCTGCGCCAGTACTCGTGCGGCATGACGTGGATTCGGATGTGCAGGTCCTCGCCGTGCAGCGCGCCCTTCATGCGGAGCGTTGCGCCGTCGTCGATGCCCGCCGGGATCCTGACCTCGATGGTCCGCGGCGAGCCGTCGGCCGACTCGACCCGCAATTGCTGCGCGCCGCCTTTCGCGGCGACGAGGAAGGGAACGCGGACGTCGTGCACGACGGGCTCCGGCTCGGGCTGCCGATGCGTGCGCTGCGACCGCCCGCCCGCGCGTCCGGCGCCCCCGCCGAAGATCGCGTCGAAGACCGAGCCGAGGTCCTCGTCGTCGAGGTCCACGTGCGAGCCGTGCGTGCCGGCGACGTTGGTCCACGTGTACCGCCCGCTCCGGGCGCGGCCGGAGTGATTCGGTCCGTGCGGCCGGTGCGCGTGCGGCGGCTCGGGCGAGTCATCGCCATGCCGGTCGTACCGCTGCTTGCGCGCGGGGTCCGAGAGGACGTCATAGGCGGCCTGGACCTCGGCGAACTTCTTTGCGGCGTCCGGGGCCTTGTTCACGTCCGGGTGGAGTTTGCGTGCCAGCCCTCGGTAGGCCTTCTTGATCTCGTCCTGCGTGGCGTTCGTGCTGACGCCGAGGACGTCGTAGTGGCTGCGTGCCATCGCTGCATTGTACGTTGGGGCGCGGGGCGGCCGATCGGCGCCACGGGCCGGAAAACCTACGATCGGGGCATGGACACCGAAGCCGTCAACCGTCGGATCGCGCAGTTCGAGACGATGGTGCGTCCGGGCGCGGACCCGGAGAACGACATGGCGTGGTTCAGCCTCGGCGGCGCGTACGCGCAGGCCGGCCGTCACGCGGACGCGGCGCGGGCGTACCTGCGCTGCGTCGAGATCAACCCCGGGATGAGCAAGGCGTGGCAGCTCGCCGGTCAGGCCCTCGCGGACGCGGGGGAGCGCGGGCGGGCGGTGGAGACGCTGACAAGGGGGTACCTCTCCGCGGCGGGGAAAGGGGATCGCCTGCCGCAGAAAGCGATGGGGGAGCTGCTGACCGGGCTCGGTGCGCCGGTGCCGGAGATCGCCAAGAAGGAGACGCAGGCGCCGCTGGGTGAAGGATCGGTCGTCGACCACAAGACCGGGCGGGTCGGCGCGAGGCTGGCGCGGCCGCCGATGCGCGGCCCGGTGGGCGCGTGGATCTACGGGCACGTGAGCGCCGAGACGTGGGACGCGTGGATCAGGCAGGGGACGAAGGTGATCAACGAGCTGCGGCTGGACCTCTCGCGCGACGAGGACAGCGAGGCGTACGACCGGCACATGTACGAGTTCCTCGGGATCGACGAGGAGATGCTGGCGGCGATCAGGGCAGGGAGCGCCGTGTGAACTACTACCACATGTGGTTCAACCTCCGGGAGTCGCGAAGGGACACCGAGTTCTCGCGCAACGTGGACGCGTACCTCGGGCACCTGAAGGAGAAAGGATTGATCGAGGGGTGGTCGCTCTCGCGCCGGAAGTTCGGCTTCGGGCCCGACGGGGTGGGCGAGTTTCACTGCGTCGTCCGCGTGCGCGACCTCGCGCAGCTGGAGAGCGCGTTCGGGCTCGTCGCGACGCGTGCGGGCGAGGTGGAGCGGCTGCACCACCCGGTGTACTCGATGGTAACGGACTTCAAGAGCGCGTTGTATCGGGACTTCCCCGACCCGCAGCGGGCGATCGAGTGAACGGTGCGGGCCCCGGCGCGTTCCATCGCGGTGCTGTTCCACGAGCGGCAGCGCGACGCGGAGGCGGTGCGGTATCGCATCTGGCCGGTGATCGCCAACTGGCGCGAGCGCGGCATCCGGGTGGACGTCGTGCACGGCCTTTCGAATGTGCCGGAGGCCGACGTGATCTTCCCGCATCTGGATTGCTCGGTCGTGCCGGACGGCGCGTGGGCGCTGATGCAGTCGCATCCGCGCGTCGTGAACCGGCGCGTGCGCGACATCCGCAAGCGCACGGTCAGCACCAACCTCATCGGGCCGGACAGCGATTGGACGGGCCCCGTGATCGTGAAGACGGACGCGAATTGCGCCGGTCTTTCCGACCACCGGTTCGGCCGGGAGGCGGGGCCGACGCTGGCGGAACGGATACGGCGACGATTGACGATGCACCCGGCGCGGGAACGGGCGCTGCTGCGGTTCGCGCGGTCGCTGTCGCGCTACTACATCTTTGATTCGCCGCGCGACCTGCCGCGGGGTGTTTTCCGGAACAGACATCTCGTCGTCGAGCGGTTTCTCCCCGAGCGGATCGGCGGGATGTACACCGTGCGGATGTGGATCGTGCTCGGCGACCGCGGCGTCGGCAGGACACTGACGGGCTCGGACCCGTTCGTGAAGGACAAGAACGCCGTGCTCGGGTCGTTCGGAGCCCCCCCGCCGGAAGTGGAGGAATTCCGGCGGCGCATCGGGCTCGACTACGGCAAGATCGACTTTGTCGTGCACGCAGGGCGGCCGGTCATTCTCGATGTGAACACGACGCCGACGATCAGCGGCGACGCCCACGGCGAGGAATACAAGCGGCTGTGCGAGGGGCTGTCGCGGGGGATCGAGGCGGTGAACACAGAGGTAAACAGAGGGAAGACGAGGCAGACAGAGATAGGATGAGCAGGTGAGCAGGTAAAGAGGTAAGGCCACTGGGCACCGATCGGAAATCGGTGCATGGCATCGCTGTCGGCGCTGCTTTGGGACTTCGGCGGCCTCCATCTACAATTGACCATGGCCGCGGCACGCGAGAAAGCCCTCGTCGCCATGTCCGGCGGCGTTGATTCCAGCGTCGCCGCGGCGATGCTCCTTCGCGCGGGTTTTGAGGTCGTCGGCTGCTTCATGAGGCTGGGCTCGCCCGGCGAGGCGCTGGACGAATTGGCGCCCGACACGGCGTGCGAGACCAAGCCCGGCGTCAAGATCGGCCACCAGGGGTGTTGCTCGATCAGCGACGCGGCGGACGCACGCGCGGTGGCGGCGGAGCTGGGCATCCCGCTCTACGTCTGCAACTTCAAGAAGGACTTCGGGCGTGTCATCGACTACTTCGTCGATGAGTATGCGCGGGGGCGCACGCCGAACCCCTGCGTTCGGTGCAACGACTGGCTCAAGTTCGGAAAGCTCCACGAGTATGCGCGGCAGATCGGTGCGCGGTTCGTCGCGAGCGGGCATTACGCGCGCGTGGAGAACGGCCGGCTGCTGCGCGGTGTGGACCCGAAGAAGGACCAGTCGTACGTGCTCTTCGGCGTGCCGCGGGAGCGCCTGTCCGAGATGATGCTCCCGATCGGCGCGATGGAGAAGCCGCGGGTGCGGGAGCTGGCGAAGTGCTGGGGGCTGCCCGTCTTCGACAAGCCGGATTCGCAGGAAGTGTGCTTCGTGCCGGACAACGACTACGCCGGTCTGGTCGAGCGGCGGCGCCCCGAGCTCGCGCGTGCCGGCGAGGTCGTTGACGAACAGGGCGCCGTCGTCGGCGGGCACGGCGGGCAGCACCGGTTCACGATCGGCCAGCGGCGGGGCCTGGACGTGGCGCTCGGGTACCGGATCTATGTCACGGGCAAGGACCCGGGGACGAACACGGTGCGCGTGGGCAAGGAGGGTTCCCTGCTTGTGCGTGCGTGCGGGGTCGGGGAAGCGAATTGGCTGGTCGACATGCCCCCGGGCGAGCGGCGCGTGATCGCGAAGTACCGGTACAACACGCCCGGCGTGCCGGCGACGGTGCGGTTGCTCGATGCCGGCGAGGGGGAAACCCCCTCCGGCCGGCGCGGCCGCTTCCGGGTCGCGTTCGACGAGCCGCAGGTCGCGGTCGCCCCCGGGCAGGCGCTGGTGATCTACGACGATCGCGAGCCGGATCGGGTGCTCGGGGGCGGGTGGATCGGGGCGACGGAGGGGGAAGCGGACGCGCAGCGATAACGAGTCGGAGGGGCGTTGAGAAGGGAAAGCCGCCTCGCCGCCCGCGCCCGGCGGCCCGGTGAACGTCGGCGCGACGGGTTATTCGCCCCGTGCTTGCGCGGGCCCGACCGGCAACGAACGTTCGTCCGCCTGAGAGGCTCCGCCTCCATTCATGAAAGAAAAACCCCGGGCTCTCGCCCGGGGCTCTCTTTTGTACGTGGTCGTGAAGTTGAACGGTTTCGCGCCCGTCCTTAGAGGCACGGCCCGCCGCCGAAGACCCTGATGTACGCCTCGAGGTCCGCGTTGTCCGGGAAGAGCGTGTCGTTGTTGAAGTCGATGGAGTCGCAGTTGCCCGTCGAGCAGGGGCCGCCGCCGAAGACGCTCAGGTAGTCTTCCAAGTCCTGGTTGTCGGGGAAGAGGGTGTCGTTGTTGAAGTCGACGTCGTTGCAGCCCGGCCAGGGGTTGACGGTCACGTTGACGTTGTCGGTCGCGGTCGCGCCGTCGTCGTCGGTGACGCGGAGGGTGATGGTGTGGACGCCGACCGGCAGGCTCGCTCCGAGGAGCGGGCTGGCGGAGGCGGGCGCGAGGGGCGTTGCGCCCTCGAGCCACTCGTAGGAGACGATCGTGCCGTCGGCGTCAACGCTGGCGCTGCCGTCGAGCACGACGGTCTCTGCACCCGAGTTGTCGTAGTCGGTCACGGCCTGGTCAGCGCCCGCGGCCGCGGTCGGCGGGTTGTTGGGGTTGACGGGGACGCAATTGAGGTTGAGGGTGCCGCCGCCGGTCACGAGGGTTGCGCCGCCGACGCGGACGGTGTAGGAGGTGCCCGCGACGACGGGGATCGTCAGCGACGCGGTGCTGCCCGCCGCGGGGGCGGTCGCGCACGAGATGAAGCGCGACGCGAGGTTGTCGCAGCCGGTGCCGGTGTAGACGCTGATGCGGGGCTGGTAGCTGCCGCTGCCCGTGGCGTTGATGGTGAGGTTGCCGGTGCAGGTGGAGGGGTGGTTGTACCAGATGTCGTTGTTCACCGTGCCGCAGGAGGGCTGGGTGAGGGCGTCGGTCGTTGCGCCCGCGGTGGTGTAGGGCTGGGTGCCGGTGCCGAGACCCTGCAGGTTGGTGCAGACGTCGTTGGCGGGCGGGATCACGCCGCCGCCGCCGGTGATGTTGAGGACGTAGCTGCCGGTCTGGGTGACGCCTTCGTTGTTCGTCCAGCCGCCGACGGAGATCCAGTAGGTGACGCCCGCGGTCATGGTCAGGGCGACGCGAGACTGGACGGAGCCGGCGCCGCACGACGAACTGTCGTCGTTGCACGAGAGCTGCGTGCCGCCGCAGGCGTTGAAGACGCCCAGGACGGTGTCGAAGCCGGAGCCGCACGTGGTGATCGTCACCGTGCCCGTGGTGACGGGGCGGTACTTGAACCAGACGTTGTTGCCGTTCGCGACGCACGTGGGCTGGTTATCCGTCGTGGCGGTCGCGTTGCTGCCGGAGGCGGCGCCGGCGCCGGCCGCGACCCACTGCGCGTTGGCGCAGCTGTCGTTCGCGGGGGCGGGGGGCGTGCAGTCCGGCGGGGTGACGGTGAGTGCGCCCAGGCCGGAAGCGCCGTTGTAGCCGCCGACGCGGATGAGATAGGTGGTGTTGGCCGTCGGGTTGAACGAGACGCGCGAGCCGAGGTTCGGCTGGCCGGCGGTGCAGCCCGTCGTGTCGTCGTTGCAGGCGATCGCCTGGTTCGGCCCGGTGGGGCACGCGGAGTAGACGGCGATCTTGGTGTCGAAGCTCGATCCGCACGTCTCGATCGTCATCGGGTTCGTGCACGTGCCCGTCGTGTAGGTGAACCAGATGTCCTTGGTAATCTGGGTCTGACCGGCCTCGAGGCACTCGTCGGGGCCGTCGGTCGTCGCGAGGCTCGTGTCGAACGCGGTCGAGCCGCCGCCGACCGGGAGCGCCGCGGCGCACGCGTCGTTGCCGCTGCCGCCGACGGTCGTCGGGACGGGCATGGTCACCGTGCCGCTGGCGGGCGTGCCGGGCCTGAAGAACGTCACGCTCGGCGCGCCGTTGCCGGGGGCCGCGTTGCAGTCGAACCAGAAGTTGTAGATGGTGTCCCAGCGGAGGACGTTCTCGCGGTTGTCCTGCGCCTGGTTGTTGGGGTACGTCCACGTCACGGCGCTGCCGCTCACGCTGCTGGTCCAGTCGGTGTTGTCCTGGATCTCGCCGCTGTGGTAGAGAACGTCGGAGAAGCCGACGTTGCTCACGATCGCGCCGGCCGGGATCGGCACGGTGAACGCCGAGGCCGCTCGGTCGGAGTTGTGGTTGTACACCGCGTACTCATAGCGGTAGACGCCGGCGCCGAGCGTGATGACCTTCACGCCGACCCAGAAGCGGCCGGAGGTGAGAGCGTTCGTGCCGTCGTCGAGGGGCTGGAGGACGACGCTGGCGTCCGGGATGCCGGTGCCGCCCGACGCGCCGTTGCCGTAGTCGCGCCAGGCGAAGATCGCCGGGAGCTGCTGCCTGGTCGTGTCGGCCATCGACATCGTGAAGTTCGGCGAGGCGCCGACGTTGACGCGGCGGTACGACTGGCTGTTGTTGTCGGTGTTGTTGGTGGCGTCCTGCGGGTGGATGTATGTGCTCGACACGAAGTAGAGAGCGCCGGCGACGCCGAGGTCGGTCTGCGCGACCTGCAGGCGCTCGCGGATCGTGGCGTTGCCGACGCCGGTGCCGAGGAGCGCGGGGTTGCCCGCCGCGGACGAGCTCGGGAAGACGCCCGTGACGGGGTTCACCACGTGCTTGGGCCCGAGGCCGCCCTGCGAGCCGTTGAGGCTGGCGGAGTACGGGTCGGCGCACGCCGGGTCGAGGTGATTGCACGAGTGGCCGCCCGGGACGTTCGGGCACGAGCCGCACGAGCTGATCGCGTTGTTGAGCGCGCAGAAGCCGTGCTTGAGCCACGCCTGGCCGATCTGCTGGAAGCGGCCGTTGCTCAGGCGGTACATGTTCTGCGAAATCACGGGGTAGACGTTCGATCCGCCCTCGTCGATCCATGTCAGGCGCGTCGTGCCGATGTTGCACGAGTAGGTGCCGACGGCGTAGGCGTGGATGCCGCCCGAAGCGCCGTAGGTCTGCGCCTCGTACAGCTCCGCGACGATCACGTCCGTCTGAGCGCTCGCGGCGCTACAGAGCGCCGCGGCGCCGGCGAGGGCGGCGCGCACCGTCCACGCTTTCCAATCTTTTCGAGTCTTCATCTGCAGGGCACTCCTCAATGGGACACACAACGGAACCAACAGCAACGCGTCCCCACGCGTCGTCCCGGACCGGGACAGATCAATTGATCTAGTGTACCGCGCGGCGGTGGACGTGCAACCAAAAATGCCGGCTGGCTACGCGCTGGTTTTCGGCCCTGCGCCCGACCATTTCCGGAAGATCAGCAGGTAATTGAATCCGCGGAGGAAGAAGTTCCCCTCCTCCGCCGCCTTCCGCCAGTTGCCGCGCTCGAGCTTCTGGTTTTTGCGCGCGACGCAGATGATGTCCACCGGCCTGAAGCGCCGGGCGAGCCGGTTGTAGAGCTCGAACCCGATGGGCATGAAGACGCCCCCGCCGGGGCCTTTTTGCTTGCGGAACGAATCGCTCACGTACAACCCCAAGTACCGGCGGTCGCGGAGGACGCGGTGGGCCTCGCCGATGACCTTGTCCATCGCCGCGTAGTACCCTCGGCCACCGTCGTCACCGGCGGCGTCGAGCTTGCCGATGCACCGGGGATCGTCCGAGTAGTCGATGTGCGTCGAGTAGGGGGGGTCCACGAAAAAGAAGTCGGCCGTCGCGTCCCCGAGCGGGAGTTCGCGGGCGTCGGCGTGGCGGATATCGGGCCGTGACGGCGCGAGATCGAATCCGACACCGTGACGGCCGAGGTCCGCGCAGACGTCGAGCGTTGTGCCGCTCCCGCACATGGGATCGACAACGGTGTCGCCGGGGCGCGTGTAGCGCATCAGGAGTTGCCAGACAACCCAGGAGGGCGTCGCACCGGCGTAGGCTTTGTCGCCCTGCATCGGCAGGCGGGCGTGGCCGGACCTGGAGCGGTGCACCTGCCCGTCGTCGCCGAAGTACGCGTCGTAGTGCTGGCTCGGATACTCCCACAGCGTGGTGGTGAAGACGCGGAGCGGCGGCCGCGCGGGAGGACCTGGGCGTTTGCGGTCGTCACGCATGGTCGTCAGGAGCGGGGCAGCGACCGCGCCACCGCCTCCTCGATCGCGCGCTTGGCTTCGTCGATGGACATCGCCGCGCGTGCGCCCGCGGCGTGGACGTGCCCGCCCCCGCCGAACTCTTTCGCGATCGCGTTCACGTCGACGGCGATCGGGCGGTCCTTGCTCCGCATGCTGATCTTGACCATCGGGCCTGAGCCGCCGCCCGTGCGCTGCTCCGGCGGTACCTCGGTCAGGAGCGCGGTGACCAAGACGCTCGTGAGGGACTGCGTGAAGTCGGTGAGGCCGCCGGTCTCGCCGGGCGACGCGCCCGACCGCCGCACGCCGTCGAGATCCAGGGACACGAACGCGAGCCGGTCGTCGAGCCGCAGGTCCACGCTCGCGAGCGCCCTGGCGATGAGGCGTAGACGTCCGACCGTCGAACGCTGCTCGACATTCTGGTAGAGACCGACGCCGTCGGCCCCGGCGTCGAGAAGGTCCGCGGCCAGGCGCATGACGGCGCTGCTCGTGTTGCTGTGGCGGAACCAGCCGGTATCGGTGGCCAGCCCCAGGTACAGGACCTCGGCCACGGAACGGGGGAGCTGCGACGCGGACTGCACGCCGAGGAGCTCCGTGCACAACGCCGCGACGGGCTGGCACGCGGCCGCGAGGGACGGGTCCGTGAAGCGCATGTCGGCGACGTTCGCGTCGCCGCTGACGTGATGATCGACGACGGCGGTCTTGTGGGCGCGGGTCGAGAGCAGTTCCTTCACCGGCTCGAGCTGCGAGAACGAGCACGTGTCGGTGATGAGGATGGCGTCGGGTTCTGAGCCGGGCGTGAGGGCGCTAAATGGGGGCTCGAAGAGGTCGGCCGGGCTGTCGCCGATCACGTCGCGGATCCAGAGCGGGAGGGGCCCGAAGAACCACGCGCGCGCGGTGCCGGGCCTGAGCGTGTTGAGGGTGCGCACGGCGGCGAGGGCGGAACCCGCCGCGTCGCCGTCCGGCTTGGTGTGCGTCAGGACGAGGACGCGCTGCGCGCTCCGCATGCGCGTCACGATCTGCTCGATCGTCGCGTTGTGGTGCCGTGGGCGTTCGGGCATGCGGCCGATGCTACGCAGCGCGGCGCCCGAAGAGCCGCGCACGCTATCGTGGCCCATGGACGCCAGGCCAGAACCGCCGGAGGTGCGCGCGGAGAAGCTGCTGCGCAAGTGGTTCGGCGTGGCCCCGAGCGTTATCGCGAGTGCGCATGGGCGCGTCAATCTCATCGGGGAGCATGTCGATTACTGCGGCGGGCTCGTGCTGCCGGTGGCGATCCCGCAGCGGACCTGTGTTGCAATAGCACGGACGGATGGGAAGTCGCGACGCGCCGTCGCCGAGGGTTTCGACGAAGCGATGGGGGAGAGCGGCGAGGGATGGCCGCACTATGTGTTCGGCGTCTGGGAAGAACTCGAGAAATGCGGGGCACCACGGGTCGGGATGTTTGCTGCGATCGCGGGCGATGTCCCGATCGGGGCCGGGCTGAGCAGCTCGGCGGCGTTGTGCGTCGCGACCGTGAAAGCGACGCTTGCCGTCCTCGGCCGATCGATGGATGCGTCGGAGATCGCAGACTTGTGCCGACGGGTCGAACACCGGTACGCGGGCGTGCCGTGCGGGCTCATGGACCCGTTCGCATGCGCGGTGGCCGAGGAGCGCAAGGCGCTGCTGTTGGACTGCGAGACCGGCGAGCATGAACTCGTGCCGGTGCCGGAGACGGTGCGGGTCGAGGTCGTCGACACGGGCGTGCGGCGTGCGCTGGCGGACGGGCGGTACGCGCAGCGTCGGGCGGAGAGCGAGCGGGCGCTCGCGATGATTGCGGGTGTGGTCGGGCCGCGTGCGTCGCTGCGGCGTGTCTCGCTCGACGAACTGCACGCGAGCAAAGGCGCGATGGAGGAAGTCCTGTTCCGCCGCGCGAGGCACGTGATCACGGAGATCGAGCGCGTGAGGCGATTCGTGGACGCCATGCGGGCCGGGCGGCTCGGCGAGATGGGCGGAATCATGGATGCGTCGCACGCAAGCCTGCGCGAGGACTTCGGGGTGAGCTGGCCGCAGGCGGACGAAACGGTCGAGCGTTTGCGGCGCGAGCCTGATGTGCTTGGCGCACGCATGACAGGGGCGGGCTTCGGGGGATGCGTCGTCGTGCTCCGCAGATGCGGCTGAATTGCCTTGCGTTGACGGGGCGTTCGTGGGAGAATGCGCCGATGCGGACGACTTCGCGAGCGGCGTTGCTGTGTGTTTGCGCAGGCTGGGGTGCGGCGGTCGCGCAGGTTGCGGACCTGCGCGAGCGCCTGGACGATTCGTACCTGCCCGCGCCGGCTGATCAGGGGCAGACGCCGGCGTTCTCGCCCCGCGGCGGGCCGTTCACGCGGCAGGTCAACGTCAACGCCGCGGGGATGAATGTCACGGGAGACGCGGCGAACGAGCCGTCGATCGCGAGCGACCCTCGCGCTCCGAATCGGATCGTGATCGGATACCGCCAGTTCGACACGATCGCGAGCAACTTCCGGCAGGCCGGGTACGCGTGGAGCAACGACGGCGGCCGCACGTGGACGCGGGGCGTGGTGGAGCCCGGCGTCTTTCGCACCGATCCGGTGCTGCGCGCGAATGCGGACGGCGCGATCTACTGGAATATGCTGCTCACGGACCAGGGCGGTCTGTGGCGGTGCGATGTCTATCGGAGCGATGACGGTGGGCGCACGTGGGGGAGCCCGGCGTTCGCGCTCGGCGGCGACAAAGCGTGGATCGCGGTGGACCGGACAAACGGACCCGGACGCGGCTTTATCCACCAGATCTGGAACACGGCGGGCAATCAGTACTTCCCGAACCAATACAACAGGTCGATCGACGGCAACACGACGTGGACGCCGCCGCAGGAACTGCCGCGGCGCGTCGTCTTCGGGACGAACTATGTCGGACCGTCGGGCGAGTTGTACGTGATCGGCCAGGCGGGCGGCGTCTTCGGGCTCAAGTCGCTGAACGCGAACGGGCCGGGACCAGTGGCATTCAGCGTGATGAATGCCAACACGGCCATCTTCACCGGCCCCAGCGGGACGGGCCAGCCGCCCAACCCCGCGGGGCTTTTGGGGCAGCACCAGGTCGTCGTCGATTCGAGCGGCGGGGCTCGCCACGGCTGGATCTATGCGCTGAGCACCGTACAGGGCACGGCGGGGGACGCGTCTGATGTGGCGTTCCGCCGCAGCCGCGACGGGGGCGCGACGTGGGACCCGATCGTGCGTTTCAACGCGGGTATCGTCCACCCGCAGTCGTACCAGTGGTTCGGCACGATTTCCGTTTCTCCCAACGGCCGGCTCGATGTTGTCTACAACGACACGAGCTCGACGCTCGCCGCCAACACGAGCAGGCTGATGTATGTGACGAGCGCCGACGGGGGCGCGACGTGGAGCGCGCCGGAGGCGATGGGGCCTGTTTGGAATTCGCACCTGGGCTGGCCCAACCAGCAGAAGATCGGCGACTACTACGACATGGAGTCGGACCTGCTGGGCGCGAACGTCGCGTACGCGGCGACCTACAACGGCGAGCAGGACGCCTACTTCCTCCGCATCGGCCCGCACGATTGCGACGCGGACGGTATTTCAGACGAGGACGAAGTCGCGGCCGGCGCGGCGGACTGCGACCAGGACGGAATCCCGGACGCGTGCGAGATCGCGGCGGGGTCGGCGACCGATAGCGACGGCGACGGCGTCATCGATGCCTGCGAGGCGCCTTGCGACTCGATCGACTTCAACGGCGACGGGCTCTTCCCCGACAATCTCGACCTGTTCGATTATCTCTCTGTATTCGGGGGCGGCCCGTGCAGCACCGGTGCGTGCGGCGACATCGACTTTAACAACGATGGCTTGTTCCCTGATAACGCGGACATTACCGCCTTGTTCCGCGTCTTTGGCGGCGGCGGGTGCTAGGCATCCTGCGCGAAACCCCTTGACACATCGTCGACGCGGTTGTAGACTCATTTGAGAATGCATTCTCACGGAGCCATCGCCGCTTCGTTGTCGCGGTTCGCCGCGGCCGTGGCGATCGTGTTGCCGGCTCTGTTGATCGGACTGCTGCCGGTTGCTCACACGCACGCGCATGCGGAGACCGAGCGTTCCGTTGAGACGCACGACTGCGGGCACGGACACGAAGACCACAAGCACCCCCGCGGACCTGTTGACTGTGATCTCTGTGAGCATCTGCTCCTTGTGTTCGGTTCCGCCGCGCTGACGCCGCCTGGCGGAACGAGTCTGTGGAACGTCCGCGTCGCGTTCGCGGAGACGTCCATCGTCCGGGCCGTCGTCACGCGCGAGGCCGGACTCCACCTCGCACGCGGCCCGCCCGCGGCGTGACGGTTGTTCACGCCTTCTTCCCGTCGCGATTCATCGTTCGTATTGATTCCGCACGCCGCGGCGGCGCGCACCGAGCGCGTTGCCATCGGCGGACGTCGCGTCCGCCGGATCGGAGGCGTCATGCGCCCGCGCGCGTTCACGCTGATCGAGTTGCTCGTTGTCATCGCGGCCATCGCGCTGCTCATCGGGCTCCTTCTGCCCGCGCTGGGCAAGGCGCGGCTGTCCGCGCGGCAGGTCAAGTGCATGGCGAACATGCGCTCGATTCAAACGGGGCAGCTCGTCTACGCGGATCAGTACAAGGGCTTCCTCGCCGACGTCGGCCTGCCGCATGGCGGGATCGGCGACCCGGAACGGTCGTTCGTGTACACGCTCAGCGAGTTCTACGGCACGTTGCCACGGGCCTATGTCCCGACCGGCGAGGACTCCTACACACCCGAGGTGCTCAAGAGCCCTGGCGATCGAAGTCGCGCCTGGCTCGAGCGGGACGGCGGTACGCTGGCGCAGTCCGGCGGCGTCTGGCGGCGGACGAGTTACGGCATGAACAACTTTCTCTCGGCGAACTATCCCGCGGGCGTCACGCCGTCGGGCGACGCGGTTCTCTGGAACCGCCTCGACCGGCTGGCGATGCCCTCGGCGATCGTTCAGTTTCTCCTGATGACGGAGTCGCCGCCGGCCGGAGCACCGGCAGGAGACTGGGGCTTTGCCGTGAGCGACCATCCGCACGTGGAAGGGTGGGGGACGAGCGTTCAAAGCCCCTCCCGAGCAGCGGCGCAGACGGCGACGTCCAAGTGGGGCGGGCCGCCGAAGAGCGCCGATGCCCGCAGCAACTACTCGTTCCTCGACGGGCACGTGCGGCTGCACGCGCTGCGCGAGGTGTATACGGACCGCCCGAGCAACGCCTTTAACCCCGGGTTGCTCGCGGGCGGGCAATGAACTGTTTCGAACACACCATGAGCCGGCGCGCAGCGCCGGAGGAGTCCGAAGATGTCTGTTGTCGTTCGTTCCGTTCTCGCCGTCGTTCTCGCTATCCCGTCCGCCGCCGTGTGCTTCGCTCAGCACGGGGGCGACATCGTGCTCCGCGTGCACGAGGGAGCGATCCAGACCGGCGTCGAGGAGGCGCCGGGGGAATTCGAGCCGTCGCGCGTCTTTGAGTCGTCGCTCGGGGAGATCGAGCCCGATCACACCGACGAGCCGGGGTTCGACTCCGACCCGGGGACGTTCACGCCGGGAACCCGTATCGGTTTCGTCATCCTCGACGCGCTGCGGCGCTGGACGGGCGCGGACTTTTCAGAAGTCCCCGCGGAGCGCATGGCGATCGAGTCGGGCGTGGTCGGCGTCGAGACGCCGGCGGCGCCCGGCATGGTGCAGGGGTTCGAACTGGCTGTCGGCGCGAACGGGCAGTGGCACAGACACTACGAATACACGCTTCGGGCGCCCGCCGGCGACGGGGTCTACCTGCTGACGCTCCGGCTCCATTCGACCGACGCCGGCGTCGCTCAGTCCGAGCCGTTCTGGATCGTCTTCGGTCAAAGCGTGACGGACGACTTGCTCGACGAGGCTGTGGCGTGGGCCCGGATCAACCTCGCGGGCGAAGCGCCGTGCGACAGCATCGACTTCAACGGGGACGGCCTCTTCCCGGACAACCAGGACCTCGTCGACTTCCTGACTGTGTTCGGCGGCGGCGCGTGCTCGAACGACCCGAACTGCGGCGACATCGACTTCAACAACGACGGGCTCTTCCCGGACAACGAGGACATCCTGACGTTCTTCAGGGTTTTCGGCGGGGGGGCGTGCTGACGAGCACATCGAGGCACGATGCCGGGGCGTGAGGCCGGGTCAAGCCCGGGACGAGAGCTCGGCGCTTGCTTTGCCGCGCGACACACGGCGCCCCCGGTTCACCCGGCGCCTGGCCGCGGCGGGTCCGCATCTACAACAGGCCCATCCTTCTGAGGTCCGCCACCGGCTCGTCGAACGAGCAGCTGCCGAAGGAGAGCGCGAACATCTCACGCGCCTTGGCGACTTCCGCGGCGTTGACGAGGTAACTCCGCCAGCCGATCACATCGTCGGCGACGCGGAAGGCCGTGGGGTCCTCTTCTGAGAGGAGCGCTTCGGTCGTCGGCGCGTCGATCCCCCGGGCGTTGATGAGGACGGCGGCGAGGAAGACGTTGATGAACCCGTGCATCGTGCAATGGGCGCTGCCCGGCTCGTACGTGAGCGCGTGCGAGCCGCGCACGGGGTGGTGCAGCCCCGCCGTGGCCTTGAACGGCACTTCCGCGGCGTGGCACGCGTGCAGGAACGCCGAAACCTCGCGCACTGTGGGGAAGGCGTTGCCGACGACGCCGCCGGTGCGGATCTTCGCCCCAGCCGCGCTCCCGGAGAGGGAGGCGACAAAGCCCCGGCAGTCTTCCGTCACGGGGAACTCGATGAACGGAAAGAGACCCTCCTCGGGCATCTGATCGAGGACCGGGTCGACGTCGCCGATCGACGCGACCTTGATCTCGCACATGTCGATCATCGCCTGGCCCGCGTCGGGTTTCTCGTGGCGCTGGTTGAAGGCGTTGATCTCGTCCAGCGCGCGCGTGATGTCGCCGCCGGGGCCGGGATCGATCAGGACGCTCAGCCGCCAGGGCACGCCGCCGCCCGCCCGCTCCCGATACCCGCTGGTCGCGAATGTGCCTGGGAGGAAGGGAGACGCCGCGTGCTCGAACTCGGCGATGCGCGAGAGGGGGCAGATGAAGCGGCCGAGCATCCACTCGTGCTCGCCGGCCACGCATCTGTTGTACGCCTCGACGGCGGGCTGCATGTCGAGCTTCGCGGGCGGGAAGAGGCCCGCGTAGTCGATGATGTCGGTGAGCAGGGTGCGGATGGTGTTGGTCATAGCGGGTGTTGTTGGTACGTTTGATTGTTGTGCGCGAAGATGAAAAAACCGCGCAGGGCGGAGTTTGTGCGTGCACGCTTACTTCGCGAGTTTCTGGATGAGCCGCCAGAGATCGTGCGGCGAGAGCGGGCGGCCGCAGCGGGCCATGAATGTCTCGGCGATGGCGTCCATCGCCGGCGTGTAGGGCAGTTGGTCGCGCTGTCCCAGCGTGCCGATCACGCCGAGGACGATCTCGCGCAGGGCCTGCTCTTCTTCCGTGGAAACCTTCACGGCTGGAGACTGCGTGCGGCCGAGCGCCGGGAGCTTCTTGGCCTTGCGCAGGTTCTGCAAGCGCTGGAGGACCTCGCGCTCCTTGCGCGCGTCGCCCGCGCTCGCGAGGTCGCGCATGACCGCCTCGAACTCGGGCGTGTAGGCGAGGTCGTCGAGACCGCGGCCGGCGCGGACGTACGCCTCGATCAGCCGGGCGTCGGCCCGGGTCTGGTCGTCCTCGCCGATGTCGAAGAGCGTGTCACTCATCGCAACCCCGGGTCAGTGGCCGCGTTGCGAGCCGGGCTTGGCTTCGTTGCCGCCGGTCGCGGGGACGGCACCGTTGAAGGAAATGCCTTTCCACTCCGCGATCCAGAGCTGGCTGCTCGGGCGTTCGCCCTCGCGCGCGGGGCCGTGGCGCTGGCTCGTCCACATGAGTTTCGAGCCGTCGGCGTTGAAGGCCGGCAGGATGTCCGCGCCCGGGGCGAATGTGACGCGCACGTGCCGGCAGAGGGGGGCGGCCGGTGCGCCCTGCGCGAGGTTACGGAGGCGCTCCATGGGCGATTCGATCGCGAAAAGCTCGTAGTTTGTATGCCCGGCCTCGCTGCTCGCGTAGACGAGGAACTCGCCGGAGGGGTGCCAGTACGGCGCCCAGTTGACGTGCCCGTTGTCCGTGAGCTGCCATTCGCGGCTGATGCCGACGGGTACGCCCTCCTCGAAGAGCAGGTCGGCGACGAAGATCTGAAGAAGGTCGTCGCCGTTGCGGTCGGAGCGGTAGCAAATGGACTTGCCGTCCGGCGAAAAGAAGGGCCCGCCGTCGTAACCGGGCGCGGTCACGAGCGCGTGGTGCTGCTCCGTCCTTGTATCGAAGATGTAGATGTTCGCGTCGGGCTTCCCGCCGGCCTCGCCGTCCTCGACGTGGGCGTAGAGGAGGAAGCGGCCGGAGGGGTCGTAGCTGCACTCAGCGTCGTAGTTGGGAAGCGAGAAGACGGGCTTGATCAGTTCCGCGCTCGTCGGGACGCGCCCGAGCTTCGTGCTCCCGCCGCCCGCGCCGCCGAAGACCGGCGCGAGGTTCCGCTCGACGATCTCCATCTCCTCCGGGAACATCCAGACGTAGCGTCGAGAGCCGACCTGGAAGCCCGACCGCTGCTCATCGCTCGGACGCGTGTTTGTGCTGCCGAAGAGGATGCGCGGCGACGAAGGGTGGAACCAGCCGCAGGTGTTCGCGCTCGAGGGCGGGCTCACGCGGGTGATGTCGTCGAGCCCGGTGGCACCGATGCGCCCCACGAACATTCCGTAGAAGGGATCAGCCTCTGCGCCCTCGCGGGGTCGCTCGATGGCCTGGAAGATCACCAGGCCTCGGTCGTTCTCGATCCCGTTCCAGTCCGGCGCGAAGTACGCCTCGCCGGCGCGAGCGAAGCGGTCGTCGAACGTGAGTTGCGTCGGGCCGAGGAGCGCTCTTTCCCGGGCGCGCCAGTCCTCCGCGGGCTGCTCGCCGCGCTGGGCGGCGTGGGGCGGCTGACTCGGCGCGCACGCTGCCACGGCGAGGAGGAGCAGGGCGGGTGTGATCGGCATGAGGCCATTGTTGGCGATCGGGCGGGCATCGCGGGCGGGGGCTTGGCGATTCACGTCACGCGCCGTCCGCGAGGTGTTGGATGAGCCTCCACGTTTCGCGGACGTGTTCCTCACGCGTGTTCGGTGAGCCGACCGCCATTCGCAGAGCGAACCGTGGTCCGCTTTCCAGGGGCAGCACGGCGTGCGAGAGGTACGCACGGCCCGAGGCGTTGATACGGTCCAGAAGCGACTTGGACGCCGCATCGTTCGCCCGCAGGGCGAAGCAGACCAGATTCAGGGTGCGGGGCGCCAGGATCTCGAAGCGGTCGTCGCTCCGCACGAGCGACTCGAACATCGCGGCGAGCGCGGCGTGCGATCGGATGTGGTGCCGTAGCCCCTCAAGCCCGTACCAGCGGATGACCATCCATAGCTTGAGGGCGCGGAAGCGGCGGCCGAGCGGGACGTGCCAATCGCGGAAGTCCGTGACCGCGCCGGCGTCCGATGCCGTGTTGCGCAGGTACTCGGGCGTGATGCTCATCGAGTCGATGAGCGCCCGCTTGTCGCGCACGAAGAACGCGTCACAGTCGAAGTTGGTCAGCAGCCACTTGTGCGGATTGACGCAGAAGCTGTCGGCGTGCTCGACGCCGTTGAGCATCGGACGGAACTCGGGGCAGACGCAGGCGGCGCCGGCGTGGGCCGCGTCAACGTGGAGCCAGGGCGGGACGTCGGCCGCATGCGCTCGGACGGCGGCCGCGATCTCGCGCAGCGGGTCGATCGCGGTGCTCGCGGTGGTGCCGAGCGTCGCGCAGACAAAGAACGGCGTGCGTCCCGCCGCGAGGTCGTCTTGCATCGCGCAGGCGAGCGCGTCGGGCCGCATGCGGAGTTCACTATCAACGTCGATGAGGCGCACGTGCGTGCGATCATCGGGACTGTCCGCTAGGCCTGCGATCATCGCGGCCTTGATGAGTGAGGAGTGCGCCTGGGTCGACGCGTACAGCGTGAGGTGCGGCTTCTCGCCCGCACCGCGACACGAACGGACCGCCCGGTGTCTCGCCGCGACGAGGGCGGTGAGCACCGCCTCGCTCGCCGTGCCCTGGATGACGCCGCCGCCTGTTCCCGACGCGTGCGTGAAGGTCTCCGGCAGGCCGAGCATCCCCGCGAGCCAGTCGAGGACGCGCATCTCGAGCTCGGTGCACGCCGGGCTCGTCGCCCAGAGCATGCCTTGGACGCCCAGCCCCGCGGCGAGCAGTTCGCCGATCACGGCGGGTCCGCTGATGTTCGCAGGGAAGTAGGCGTAGAAGTTGGGGTGCTGCCAGTGGGTGAGGCCGGGGAGGAGCGCGTCGAGTTCTTGCTTGCCGAAAAGCTCGTCGAGCAAGGCGTTGCTTGCGCCGTGCACCGGTGGCTCATCCGGCAGGGCCCCCAGCACCTCGCCGGGCTTCGACGTTGACAGGACGGAGAGCGACGCGGGGTCGTTCTGCAGGCGCGACCAGTACGCCGCGATGAACGCGGCCGCTTGCGCCGCGCCGCGCTCGAACTCTTCGGGTGTCATATGCCGCGGCGGGTCTTCCACGGCGCAGCGTACGGACGGCTGTCATGCGGCGGGCGGAACGGCGTTGCGCCGGAACCACTGCGATCCGCACTCGGGGCAGGCGGGGATGCGTCCGTCGCCCTGCGGCATCGCTTTGTAGCCGCAAGAGCAGTAGCCGTGCTCACGCAGGAATGCGTGGACACGTTTCTTGGCAACGCTTGTGGCGAGAGTGACGGCCGTCCACATCGCGAGGCCGCTGACGCCGCCGGAGACTGCGCTTCGAATGAACCCGGAGTCGATCGTACCGGAGATCAGCATTGTGACGCCAAACAAGGCGATCATGGCCAAGGACGCAAAGCACACCAAGCGGAGGCAATGTGTGCGACGCAAGGCCTTCGCCGCTTGCTTCAACTCATTGGGAATCTCGACCCCTGCGATGCGCACGTCCGGATGATTGGCGGCAATCGGACTGCCCCCTTCCACGGCGATCCTGGGCGGCGGGGCGAGGTCCCCTCCGAGCCGCGCCCGCGTAGAATCCGGCATGACCACCTTCTCGCCCGTCCCGTCGATCGTAAACCCCGCGGCGACCGCCGCGAAGGCCGCGCAGCGTGCGTTCAACTTCTCCGCCGGCCCCGGCGTCCTTCCCGAGGAAGTGATCCGCCAGGCGCAGGAGGACCTCTGGTCGATCGACGGCACGGGCATCGGGATCATGGAGCACAGCCACCGCGGCAAGACCTTCGACAAGGTCTTGGCGGAGGCCGAGGAGGCGTGCCGGAAGGTCGGGAACATCCCGGCGAACTACAAGGTGCTCTTCCTGACGGGCGGCGCGACGACGCAGAACTTCATGGTTCCGGCGAACCTGCTGCCGGACGACGGCGTCGCGGCGTTCCTGACCACGGGCTACTGGGCGGAAAAGACGTTCGAGGAGTCGAAGGTCTACAGCAGCCGCTGCTACGAGGCGTGGGACGGCCGCAATGTCAAGCACGCGTACTGCCCGAGCGACGCCGAGATCCGGTACGGCGAAAAGCCTGTGTACGTGCACATGTGCAGCAACAACACGATCTACGGCACGCAGTGGCGCAACGCCGACGGCTCGACGCGCCTGCCCAACGTGCCCGACGGCGTGCCGCTCGTGTGCGACATGAGCAGCGACATCTACTCGCGTCCGTTCGACGCGGGCCGCTTCGGCCTGATCTATGCGGGTGCGCAGAAGAACGTCGGCATCGCCGGCACGACGGTCGTGATCATCCGCGACGATCTTCTGAAGCCCGTGCGCAAGCTGCCGCTCATGCTGCGCTACGAGACGCACGCGAAGGACCAGAGCAGGCACAACACGCCGCCGGCCTTCGCGATCTATCTCTCGGGGCTCGTCTTCAAGTGGATCCAGAAGCAGGGCGGCCTCGCGGCGATGCACCAGCGGAACATGGAGAAGGCGGCGCTGATCTACAACGCGATCGACGGCAGCCGCGGGTTCTACACGGGCCACGCCCGCCCCGACAGCCGCAGCCTCATGAACATCACGTTCAAGTGCCCGACGCCTGAGCTCGACGACAAGTTCGTGGCGGAGGCCTTCAAGGCGGGGATGGACCAGCTCAAGGGCCACCGCTCGACCGGCGGCGTCCGCGCGAGCACGTACAACGCCATGCCGCGTGAGGGGTGCAAGGCCCTCGCGGACTTCATGGCGGAGTTCGCGCGGCGCAACGGCTGATCGGCGTCACCGCTTCGCTGGCTTATTGATGACGAAGTCCTCGCCGCTGATGCGTTCACTGGGCGCCCAATAGCGGGGCTTGCCATTGGCGGCGGGTCGCTCTGTGCCGCCGTTGTCTTCGCCGTCCGGGCCGACGCTGTAGAGAACGTACGGCCTGCCTCCGGGCTCCGCGCCGGGGTCGGTACGCTTGTAGAGCAGCGGTTTGCCGCTGTAGATGTCGGTCGGGATCTCGCGGATGTAGGTGGGTACGAGCTGGTCGAGCGAGTCGGGGTAGTCGCCGTTCGCGGCGCGGAAGCGTTCGATCGCGATCATCACAGGCACGGCCGAGCGACTCAGGCCGTGATTGTCCTGCGCGTAGAGATACTTCATGAATGCGGGCTGCAGCGTGTTCAGCAGGAGCAAGTTCTCCGGGACGTCGGGCTCTGACCATGCCGGCCGGGCGTGACGCGGCAATTCCCAGCGCACGCGATAGTGCTCGAAGAGCTTGTTCGCCGCGCTCCGGTTTGTTGCGTACGAGCCGAGGCGCGTTCCTTCGTCGCTGATCGCGAAGATGCCGAAGTTGTCGCCGTCGAGCCCGAGTTGCTCTCTCAGCTTCGGTGTAAATCGGCCGAAGCGGATGCGGTCCGGATCGGAGAACGTCCACGCGAGCGTGTCGAGCATGAAGATTCGCTCGGACTCCCATGGGTAGCTCGTGTCGGGGCGGACGAGTTGCCGCTCGAACGCCGCGGCGATACCGTCGAGCCAGGCTTGCGAAGGCTGGTCTGTCATCGCCAGATGTTCCGTGACGGCATCGATCACGAGTGCATCGATCGAGAGTGATACCAGGGACGCGATCAGGAGCGGCTGGTGCCCGGTGACGCGCGCCGCCGCGAGGGCAGATTCGAGCGCGCGTCGATACTCGAGCGCGTCGCCGTCGAGCCAGGCGAGTTCCATCCGCGCCATGGCGATGCGCGTGATCCGCCGTGAATGACCGAATTGATCAAAGCCAAGGTCCAGCGTTCCGTCGTCTGCGAACTTGAGTGCTGCCGGGAACGCGGGCAGATCAGCGATGGCGTCGAAGCGATCGAGGAAGCCCTCGCGGCGGAGTGCGATCAGGTCGGCGAGGGCTTGCTGCCGCTCTTCCTGATATGAACGGCGATCCTCGTCGGTCGGCGAGTCTTGCCACATGGGCAGGTAAACGAGCGAGAAGTCGGGCGCCCGCGTCCCGAGCGTCTCGTATCGCTGCTGCAGCGCCTCGGCGGCCTGCTTCAGTGCGTCGGTGGCGTTCGCGGTTCCTTCGGCGGGGCGGGCAGCCCCTTTGCTCGTTGGGATTGCCAAGATCGCTTCGGGCCCCGGCCGCTCCCGGCGCGCGACGCGCGACTGGTAACGGATCCAGACTTCCCAAGTCCCGGCGATCGCGGGCAGGACGCCGAAGACGAAGACGGCGAGACTGATGAGGATGCGCTTTCGCCAGAGCTTGCGGCGGGGCGTCCAGAACGGGGGTCTTGGCAACGCGCGGTTGCCCGCAGCGAAGCGGGCGCGCCCGGCCTCGTCGAGCGAGAGCTCGCCGAGCGCGGGATCGACCTGGATCACGTGGCCGCACTCCGGGCACGCGACCTTGAGGTCTTCGGGCACGGGGAGACCGAGGAGCGAATAGCGGCAGGCGGGGCAGACGCCGCGTTCGTTGAGGACGCGGCGGAGGCGGCGACGCAGGAGCCAGTCGCGCATGAAGAGCCCTACAACGCCGGCGACGAACAGGAACAACAATGTTGTGCAGCCGATGATTATCTCGCCCGTGCCCAGCACGCGGCCTTCGGGCGTGATGTATGAAGAAGCGAGGCCAACCCCGAGTCCCGCGCCCGCGGCAACTGTCGCGAGGCCCGCAGCCCAGCTCAAAGCGATACCGAAAAACGTGCGACTGATGCCGCCCCGCGCTGCACACACGAAGTTCCGGCATTGGTCATCCGGGAACGGGTCGAGTTCCCGGAACGCGCGCCAAACTTTGCTCGTGGGCATCCGCATGGGCAGTTGTACGCCTCGCCGTCAGGGCTTCTTTGGCGGCGCGGGGTTGTAGACGAAGTCGACGCCCGGCACGAGCGTTGAGGGCGAGACGTACCAGCCTTCGAGGGGTTGTTGCACGCCGCCGTCGTCCGCGCCGTCCGCACCCACCGAGTACAGCAAGTACGACCGGCCGCCCGGGTCCTTCGTCGGGTCGACGCGCTTGTACGCCATCGGCTTGCCGCTGAAGACGTCGTTCGGGACTTCGGGCAGGATCGAGGGCACGAGCTCGTCGAGCTTCTGCGGATAGTCGCCGGTCGCGAGCCGGAAGCGCTCCAACGCGAGCATGATCGCGAGCGCGGCGCGTCGGGCGTCGCCGTCGTCGCGCGCCCGGAGCGCGTGCAAGCCTCTGGGCTGCAGGTAGTTCAACAGAAAGAGGTCGGAGGGCGCCGCGCCGGACGGCGGCGGCCGGAGGTGCCGCGGCGACTTCGCGAGCGGTGCATCCGCCGCGAACAGGCGTGCCACCTCGGCACGGTTCTCCGCGTAGGCGCCCAGGCGGCCGGGCATAAACGCTCCGCTGAAGCCCAACGCCCCGAGTTCCGTGCGCAGGCGCGGCGTGAACCGACCGAAACGGACGCGGGAGGGCTCCGAGAAGCACCACGCGACGGAATCCAGCGTCCAGGCCTCCTCGCACTTCCACAGAAAGTCGGGCGGCGGGCGCCGACTCTGGCGCGCGATAGCGGCCTCCACCGCGTCGAGCCACTCGGGCGTCGGCTTTGCGTCCGGTCCCAAGTGCGCTCGGATCCGGTCGAACGCCACCGCGTTGATGGCCTCGGCGACCATCGCGTTCACGACGAACGGCTGGAACGCGCTGTGACGCTCGAGGGCGAGCATGGTCTCGAGCGCACGCGCGAACTCGTCTGTGTTATCCGCCTGATGCGCCGCTTCCATCCGCGCGGCGCAGACACGGGCGAGCTGACGCATGGAGCCGACCGCCGGGAGTGAAACGCCGAACGGCGGTCCGTCGGGCTGCACGGTGTCGGGAGGAACAAAGCCTGCCTCCATGTCGCGCAGCGCGTCCATCATCACGAAGACGCCCGCGTTCTTCGCCCGCTGCATCGCGGCGACCGCCCGGGCTCTGTCCTCGTCGTACTTTGCGCGGTCAACCCCGTAGCTCGTGCCCGGCGAGTATGGCACGTAGATCAGGCCGTAGTCGATGTAGTCGTTCGGGACGGTATCTTCCGCCTTGTTGAGCGCCGCGCGGACGCGGTCGATCTCAAGGTGGACCGACCTGCTCGCATCGCCG
This sequence comes from Phycisphaerales bacterium, assembly GCA_035628115.1. GTDB lineage: Bacteria > Planctomycetota > Phycisphaerae > Phycisphaerales > UBA1924 > BJHL01. The sequence continues at coordinate 112,589 of DASPKL010000003.1, forward strand.
ACCGGCAAACCCAGTGAGAGCGCGATCTCTCTCAAGCCCTCGACACCGATGCGGTCGCGTTTCGCCGCGGCGGCCTGGCGGCGCAGCCAGAGCTCGTAGCTCCCGACAATCGCGGGCACCACACCGAAAAGCAGGACGGCAAGCGTGATGAGCGCCCGCTTCCTGATTCTCTTCCGCTTCTGCGTCCAGAAAGACGGCCGAGGCAGGGGGCGGTTTCCGACCGCGAAACGCGCGTAGCCCCGCTCGTCGAGGGAGAGTTCGCCCATCGCGGGATCGACGGTCACGGCGAGCCCGCACTCCGGGCACGACACCCGGTGGTCAGTGGAGATCGGCAGTCCGAGAAGGACATATCGGCACGCGGGGCACGCGCCGCGGTCGCGCAGCACGGCCCGCACGCGCCGCCGCAATTGCCAGTCGCGCACGAGCAGCCCGGCGCCGCCGCACGCGAAGACGGTCGGGATCATGACGAGCGTAAAGGTGTTGATCCTCCGCTCCTGCGTCTGCATCCACGGCGCGGAACTGTCCGTCGTGAGCGCGGCGACCCCATAGGCCGCCGCCCACCCGGCGGCGAGCGTGGCGACGAGAGCCACGAAGATCAGGAGGAATTGCGCGCAACGCCGCAGGGCGCCGCGGTTGGCCGTCCGGACGAAGTTTCCGCACTGATCATCCGGGAACGGATCGAGTTCCGGGAACGCCCGCCACACCTTGCTCGTGGGGATCCGCATGGGGACTTGTACGGGACGCCGGCGTGCGCCGTTGCGGCAAACCCCCGGCCGCCGCGCCGGGCCGGGCACACCGCGCGTCCCCCTCATAACCTCCGCCCCCGTGCCCGTCGTCTCGTGCACCAACATCCACCACCGCTACGGCGACGAGATCATCCTCGACGGCGTGTCGTTGTCCGTCGAACCGGGCGACCGCATCGGGCTCGTCGGCCGCAACGGCACGGGCAAGAGCACGCTGCTCAAGGTGATCGCGGGCATCATCACGCCAATCAAGGGCCAGGTTTCGATCCAGCGCGGCAGCCGCGTCGGGTACCTGACGCAGGACCCCGAACTCGACCCCGACGACACGCTCCACGACGCCGCGGAGCGCGCCTTCGCGCACGTCCACGCCCTGCACGAGCAGATGGACGCTGTCTACGCGCAGATGGAGTCCGCCGCCGGCGGCGACCTCGACCGCCTGATGAAGCGGCACGCGGACCTGGAGGCGCAGCTGATCGCGGCCGGGGGCGGCGCGGCGGAGCACCGGCTGGGCGAGGTGCTGCACGGCCTGGGGTTCACCGACGCGCAGTTCAGGCTCAAGGTCGGGCAGCTCTCCGGCGGCCAGCGCGGGCGGCTCGCGCTCGCGAAGCTGCTCCTCGAGAGCCCGGACGTGCTGCTGCTGGACGAGCCGACCAACCACCTCGACATCGACGGGCGGATCTGGCTCGAGGAGTTCCTGACGAAGGAATACCGCGGCGCGGTGCTCATGGTGAGCCACGACCGGTACCTGCTCGACAACGTCGTCACGCGCATCCTGGAGACGGAGCAGGGCCGCACCATCGACTACCCGGGGAACTACGAGAAGTTCGTCGAGCTCCGCGCGCAGCGCCGGGAAGTGATGCTCCGCGCGTACGAGGCGCAACAGGACAAGTTCCGCAAGGAGGAGGCGTTCATCCGGCGGTACAAGGCCGGTCAGCGCGCCAAGCAGGCCCGGGGCCGGCAGAGCAAGCTGGAGCGCGAGAAGCTGTCGAGCACGCTCGAGCGTCCGATGGAACTCGGCACGTTCGGCTTCAGGCTCCCGGCGCCGCCCCGCAGCGGCGACGTCGTGGTGAGCCTCCGCGGCGCCGGGAAGGCGTATCGATGCGAGGACGGGTCGAAGAAGGTGCTCTTCCACGACCTCGACGTCTCGATCCAGCGGGGCGAGCGGTGGGGGATCATCGGCCCCAACGGGGCGGGCAAGAGCACGCTCGTGCGCTGCATGCTCGGCGAGACGGCGCTCGACGGCGGGAAGGTGCAGCTGGGCAGCAACCTCGTCATCGGGTATTACAAGCAGACGCACGAGGGGATCGACCTCGACCAGACGGTGGTCCGCTATCTGCAAGGCGTGATCCTCAAGGAGAACCCGGGGATGGCGATGAGCGAGCAGGAGGCCCGCAACCTCGCCGGCGCCTTCCTCTTCAGCGGCGCCGAGCAGGAGAAGCTCTTGTTCACGATGTCCGGCGGTGAGCGCAGCCGGGCGGTACTCGCCGGGCTTCTCGCCAGCGCCAAGAACCTGATCGTGCTCGACGAGCCGACGAACCACTTGGATATCCCCAGCGCGGAGCGGCTCGAGGACGCGCTGTGCATGGACGGCGGCTTCGAGGGGACGCTCATCCTCATCAGCCACGACCGTGCGCTCATCGACGCGACGTGCGACCACCTCATCGTCCTCGACGGCGAGGGCAACGCCGAGGTCGTGCTCGGCAACTACACGGAGTGGGCGGCGAAGCACTCGCGGCGCAGGAGCGAGGAGCAGGGCGTGCTCGCCGCGGAGAAGGCCCGCAAGGAAGACGCCCAGCGCCAGCAGCGAGAAGCGGAGGAGCGGCGCAGGGCGGAGGCGGCCAGGGCGAAGCCCAAGCAGCCGACGCTCGGCGCGCTGGCGCGCATGACGACGGAGCAGATCGAGGCCCGCATCGAGCAGTTGCAGGAGCACATCAGAACGCTCGACGAGGCGCTCGCGGACCCCGCGGTGTGGCGCGACGCGGTCAAGTCGAACCAGATCTCCGACGCGCGGGCGAAGCTCGTCGCGGAGCTCGAGCCCTTGGAGTTCGAGTGGTCGCGCCGCGCGGAGGCGTAGCGCGCGTCACTTCAGCCCGTGCAGGCCCCGCGCCACGCGCACGCTGTTCACCCAGGCGATCGCGGGCGGGTGGTCCTTGAGGAACCGGACGAGCTGGCTCGGCGTGCACGCGAGCCGGGCGGCGGCGCGCTTGTGCTCGTGCCCGCAGGCGTGCAGCACGTCGAGCGCCTCGGCGAGCATCGACGGGAAGTCGTGGTGCCGGGGCGAGACGATGATCCTCCCCGCGTTCGCGCCGGTCTCCGGCACGCGGCTCTTCCACAGCTCGCTGCGGGCATCGCCCTCGGGCACGGGGCAGCGCACGCGGACCGCGAGGTTGAGCCGCAGGCGCGCGATCGCCACGCGCAGGTTCTCGCCGACGCTGCGACGCTCGCTCGCGTGCGCGCCGACGTCCGTCGGTGCGTGCCGGAGTTCGACCGCGGTCTCCACCTTGTTCCTGTGCTGCCCCCCGGGGCCGCCGGTGCGTCCGCGGGTCAGCTCAACTTGTTTCCGCAGCTCATCGAGCGGCAGCGCCGCTGGGTGCGGCGGCCCGGCCGCGATCGGTTCGTCGGGTGCTCGCCGGTCGCCGAACGCGTGGCTTGCACGCTTGCCCCGCATGGACGTGTCGCTCGCGATCCGCCGGTCGAGGTCGCGCAACCACGCGGCCTCCGCCGACGCGAGGTCGTCCGGCTCGTCCGTTGCAGTCGCGTGCGGTTTGCGGGCCAAGGCCAATCGTTCGCCGGCTGCTAGAGCGTCGTCGGTTCCGCCTGCAGGGAAAGGTCGCTGCGGAGCCCGGCCCCGAGGAGGACTTCGCCGAGCCCGGCGATCATCGCGGCGTTGTCCGTGCAGAGGCGTATCGGGGGCAGGCGGAGGTCGAGGCCGTCCCTCGCCGCGAGCGCCCGGAGATCCTCCCGCAATCGAGAGTTCGCGGTAACCCCCCCGCCGGTCAGGAGCGCGCTGTACGGCCCGCCGCGCTCGCGGGCCCGCTCCAGGGCGCGTTCCAGTTTCAGGACGACCGCCCTGCACGCCGCACGCTGAAAGCTCGCGGCCACATCCCTCCTGGTCTCGTCCGGGAGCGGCCGCTCGGGCGCCGGCCGGCGTGACCGCTCGTCGGGCACGCCTCGGACCGTGTACAACACGGCGGTCTTGAGCCCCGAGAATGAGAAGTCGAGCGAGCCGGGCGCGATACGGCTGACCGGGAAGTTGAAGGCGTCGTCGCGAGCGCCGTGCTGGTTCGCGAGCCGATCGAGGTTCGGACCGCCGGGGTGCGGCAGCCCGAGCATCGACGCGACCTTGTCGTACGCCTCGCCGATCGCGTCGTCGATCGTTCCGCCGAGACGCTCGACGTCGGTCCACGACGCGATGTGGTACATCGCCGTGTGGCCGCCGGAGACGACGAGCCCGAGCGCGGGCAGGGCGACGGGCCCCGCCGGCGGGTCTCCGTCCTCCGCCAGCAGCCCGGAATAGAGGTGCGCTCGGACATGGTCCACGCCGATCAGCGGCTTGCCGAGCGCGAGCGACAGGGCCTTCGCCCCCGCGACGCCGACCAGCAGCGAGCCGATCAGCCCGGGCCGGTTGCCGACCGCGATCGCGTCGACCATCCCGAGCCCGACCCCCGCCTTCTCGAGCGCTCCGCGCACCACGGGCAGGAGCGCCTCCACGTGCGCGCGGCTCGCGAGCTCGGGCACGACGCCGGCGTACTCCGCGTGCAGTTCGAGCTGCGACGCGATCACGCTCGAGAGCACGACGCTACCGCGCACGACCGACGCGGCGGTCTCATCACACGAAGTCTCGATCCCGAGCACGATCATCGCTCAACACTAGACGCCGGAGCCGGCGAGGGCTCTTCGCGCCGCTTCCAGAGCGCGTGCGGCCTGATCCAGACCCACGCGGCGACGGCCATGAGGCCCGAGACGACCCCCTGCGCCGCCGTCGTCACGAGCGCGAGGAGTGCGACGGTCCGTGTATCGAGGCCGAGGAGGCCACCGGCCTTGGCTGTTCCCAGTTCGGTGAAGCCGAGCGATCCTGCCGGGGCGACCGCGGTCAGAAAGAGGTATGCGCCGCCGAGCTGGAGCGACGATCCCGCGCTGAGCATGACGCCGGCGATCTTCGCGGCGATATAGAAGCGGAGGCCGAAGATCAGCACGTCGATGGCGCGCAGGGCGACGTGACCCGCGACGGTCGCGGGGTCGCGAGCGATCGCGAACGCGTAGGCGAAGAACGGCTTCGAGAAGATCCGCCACGGCGCGACGACGCGCCCGGCCACAACGGCGCCGGCGCCCAGCACCACGAGCATACCCGCCGCGGCGGCGAAGCGGGCCGTGTTCGTCAATCCCGGCGCGACGCTCGCGACGCCGATGAGGACCAGCGAGCCGAGCGTGAGGCCGGCGAAGGCGGCGTACCAGGACGCGAGTTGGCTCCATGAGACGCCGTGACGGCGCACATGCACGAGGGAGCGCACGATCAAGCCAAGCTTGAAAGGCAGGAGTGAGAGGAACGTCGCGATCGCGTTGACACCGACCGTCTCTCCGGCCGGCACCCGCCGGAGGGGGCGGAGCGTCCACCAGAACATGACGCCGTTGTTGACGACCGTCAGCACCGTGAGCCCGGCGAGCGCCAGGACGAGCGACGCGGGCGCGTGCCGCATCCGCTCCAGCGCCTCGCGGTTTTCCGGTCCGAGCGCGAGGCGCACCGCCCACGCGAGGAGGGCGAGGCCAACGACGAGCCCGACGGCCTGCAACGCGCGAGCGCCGGGCCGCCGCGAGCCGTGCACAGTCTCCACGACGGGTTGCTCCGCGCCCGGTTCCAAGCGGGAGCGTACCCGCGTCGGGGTTTGACGGGGCGCGGCGCGGTACGATGAGCCGTGACGCTGTCGGTCGTCATCCCGGCGTTCAACGAGCAGGCGACGATCGCGGGCGTGATCGCGCGGGTGCGGGCCACCGGCCTGGCCGCCGAGATCATCGTCGTGGACGACGGCTCGACGGACAGCACCGTGACGGCCGTGCAGCAGGTCGGCGGGCACGACGTCGTGCTCCTGCGGCACGACGCGAACCGGGGGAAGGGCGCCGCGATCCGGACCGGCTTCCAGCACGCCCGGGGCGACGTCGTCCTGATCCAGGACGCCGACCTGGAGTACGACCCCGCGGAATACCCGCGGCTGCTCGCGCCGATCCGGGCGGGGAAGGCGGACGTCGTGCTGGGCTCGCGGTTCATGGGGGGCGAGGCCCACCGCGTGCTCTACTTCTGGCACTCGGTCGCGAACAAAGTCATCACGCTCTTCTCGAACGCTCTGACCAATCTCAACCTCACCGACATCGAGTGCGGCCACAAGGTGCTGCGGCGGGAGATCGCGGAGCGCATCACGATCGAGGAGGAGCGGTTCGGCGTCGAGCCCGAACTCGTCGCGAAGGTCGCGGCGCTGGACGCTCGCGTCTTCGAGGTCGGCGTCTCGTACGCGGGGCGGACGTACGCGGAGGGGAAAAAGATCACGTGGAAGGACGGGCTCTGGGCGCTGTGGTGCATCCTCAAGTACAACCTCAGGTGACCGGGCCGCTGCTCGCGGTCGAGGGGCTGCGCGTCTCGTTCGCCGCTCCCGGCGGCCGCCGCGCGGCCGCGGTGCGCGACGTGTCGTTCTCGGTGCACCCCGGCCAGACGCTCGCCGTCGTCGGCGAGTCCGGGTCCGGCAAGAGCGTCACCGCGCTGAGCATCCTCCGCCTGCTCCCGTCGGGCGCGGCCATCGACGCCGGGCGCGTCGCGTTCCGTCGTGCCGGCGGCCGGACCGCCGATCTCGCCGCGGTTTCTCTCCGCGAGCTCCGCTCCGTCCGAGGCGGCGAGATCGCCATGATTTTCCAGGAGCCGATGACGAGCCTGAACCCGCTCATGACCGTCGGCGATCAGATCGCGGAGGCGGTGCTGCTCCACCAGACGGAGGACAAGCGCGAGGCCCTTGCGATCGCCGCGAGGTCGCTGGCCGACGTCGGTCTCGCCGATGCGCACAGGCGCCTGCGCGACTTCCCGCACCAGTTTTCCGGCGGTATGCGCCAGCGCGTCATGATCGCGATGGCCCTGGCCTGCAAGCCGTCGCTGCTGATCGCGGACGAGCCGACGACGGCCCTCGACGTCACCGTGCAGGCCCAGGTGCTCGCGCTCCTCGGCGACCTCCGGCATCGCCTCGGCCTGGCCGTCATCCTGATCAGCCACGACCTCGGCGTGGTTGCGCGCTACGCGGACGTGGTCTGCGTGATGTACGCCGGGCGCGTGGTCGAGTACGCCGCGGCGACGGACTTGTTCGACCGCCCGCTGCACCCGTACACCCGCGGGTTGTTGCGGTGTGCGCCGCGCCCGGGCCTCCGCGTGCCGCGGCTCGCGACGATCGCCGAGGTCATCGACGAGGAGTGGGAGCGGGGCCTCGCCGGGGGGTCGCTCAGGGCTTGGTGGCCGGGCAAAGGCGACCCGGGCGCGGAGCCGTCGCTCGCGGAGATCGAGCCGGGGCGGTGGGTCTGCGTCCTCGGCCCGCACGCGGCGCGTCCGTCCCGGCCCGACGTCGGCGCCCGCCGTGCGCCGGCCCTCCCGGCGCGGGCGTGAAAACGCCGAAGAATGAGCCATGCGGGCGTTGATCCTCGCCGACATGCTCTTTGCCTCGCGGGAGCGCAGCCTGCTGTCGCGTCTGGAGCTGGGCCTCGCGGACGAGGGTGTGCGCGTGACCCAAGCGGTCCCGGCCGGCGTCGGTGCTGGCGACCCCGCGCTCTTCCGCGAGGTCGTCACGTTCGAGCCCGCCGCGTCGCTGGTCACCGGGATGCTCTCCTCGCGCCGCCTGGTGCGGAGTCTTGCGCCGGCGGACACGGACGAGGAACCGGTGAACATCGTGCACGTCTTCGGCGGCTCGGCGTGGAAGTTCGGTGCGCGGGTCGCAGAGTCGCTCGACGCCGGCCTCGTGCTGGAGGTCTGGCGCTCCGGCATGGGCCCGCAGGCGCGGCGCGTTGCGCGGCACGCGCGCCGATGCACGTTCATGGCGCCCGATGAGCCGCTGCGGGACGAGCTCAAGCGCTTTGTTCCGCCATCCGCGATCCGCGTCGCGCCGTGGGGCGTTATCGCGCTCGATCCCGCGCCCGTCCTGCCGGCCGACCGAGCGCCGAGCCTGATGCTGATCGGGTCCGGCCGCGATGCCCACGCCTTCGCCGCGGCGCTCGAAGCGATCGCCCGTGTCGTCAAGGACTTCCCCGACATCCTCGTCTTCTGCGACGCGCAGGCCGCCCGCAGGGGGAATGTCTGGTCTCGCGCCCGCGACCTGCAGCTCCTCAACCGCCTCTCGCTCGTCGAAGACCTCGAAGGCCGGCGGCCGCTCGTTCTTTCGGGAGACCTGCTCATCGAGCCCGAAGCCGCGGGTGAGCGCCGGAGCGTCGTCATCGAGGCGATGGCGCGGGGGATGATCGTCCTCGCCGCGGCGGACCCGCGGTTGAGTTCGCTCAAGCACGGCGTCACTGCGCGCCTCGTTGAGCATCACCGAGACCCCCGCTCGTGGCAGATGGCGCTGCGGGCTGTCCTCTCCGACCCGCAAGCCGCCCGGACGCTCGGATCGAGCGCGCACGAGTACGTCGCGGCCCACCACCGGGCGAGCACCCACGTCCGGGCGGTCCTCGAGGCGTACCAGGCGCTCCGCTGACTCGGTCGCGGGGTGGAGGCGTCCTATAGCGCGTGGCCCGCCCGCCCGGGCGGCACCGCCGCGGGCGAACTTGCCCGAAATCACTTGATCTTCTCAAGCAACCTGCGATGCTGCAACCGCGTGCGCCCGCCGTGCGCACGGTTGATGAGGGCCCGGCGCCCGTGGATGCGCCGCGCCCGGATCGGGAGGTTGTCTATGAGTCTGTCCGCCGCGATCGTCGCCGGTGCGCTCGTGTCCGTCGGGACGATGCACAACGTCGCAAGCCCAGTCGCCGCCCAGCGCGTGAGCGCCGCGGTCGGCGCCGCGAGCATCGCCGTCACGAGCGACGCGCCCCGGCGGGTAAGCGCACTCCGCGGCGTCTACAGCACCCGCGGCAACGACGACGCCTGCGGGCGCGTGAACGGGCGTGTGTGGGAGTCCGGATACTCCGGCGGCTGCACATCCGGCTCCGAGCATTACGGCGTGCACGACCACAACGACACGCTCATTCTCGTGCGCGTCGGCACCGTGTCGCACGCGATCTCGCCGTGGGAGCGCATCGACGAGCCGGGCCTGAAGCACCTGGAGCGCGCCCGCAACCGGTGGCTGAACGACCACGGCTTCACCGGCGGCGTGCGCACGTTCGTGAACGACGCGCACCATCACCACGGGCATGGCCATGATCACGACCACGACCGCGATCATGTGTCGCGCACGTCCCGGCCGGGCCGCCTGCTCCGCCCGGCGGCCCCCGACCTCTCGCAGGTCGTCGCGCCGCGGACGCGCACGATCCTGCCCCGGGCGACGATCCACGTGCCCGTCGAGGTCACGAAGTACCGCTCGCGGATGCGCGTGCACCGCACACCGACGTGTGCGCCGGTCATCAATCATTGCGCTCCGGTGGTTGTGTCGCGCTGCCAGCCATGCCCGCCGCGGGTCATTACCGTCTCCGGCCATGGCAACACGTGGACCCCGACGCGCGTGATCTCGCGGCGCGTCGCGTCGTGCCGCTGAGCTCTCGTGAACGGTGAAACAAGAACAGAGAGCGGACCGGAGCCGGGCTCCATCCCGTTCTCCGTTTTTCACTGCCTTGTTCGCTCGCTCGCTCGTCCGCTCCTTTCCCGCTACGCTCGCCCCCGTGCAGCGTCCGCTCTTTGACCCATCGAAGATGCGTGCCAAGGCGACCGCCGAGCCCGACGGGGAGGTCGCGGCCGCGCCGCTGACGATCTGCGAACTCGCGCAGCGTCTCGACAAGGCCGTGCGCGACGCCACGCCCCGCGCGGTCCGCGTCGTGGGGGAGGTCTCCAACTTCCGCGACCGCACCCACTGGTACTTCGACCTCAAGGACGAGAACGCCGTCGTGAACTGTGTCATGTTCGCGGGCGCCGCGCGACGCTGCGGCTTCAGGCCCTCGGTCGGCGACCGGGTGGTCGCGTGCGGGCGGTGCGAGTTCTACGCCAAGGGCGGAAAAGTCTCGTTCGTCCTGGAGTCCATCGAGCCCGCGGGCGCGGGCGACCTCGACGCGCAGCTCAAGCGCCTCGTCGCAGAGGCCCGCGCGCTCGGGTGGCTCGACGCCGAGCGCAAGCGCCCGCTGCCGGCCTTCTGCCGCAAGGTCGCCGTCGTCACCAGCCGGACCGGCGCCGCGCTCCAGGACGTCCTGGTCACCATGCGTCGCCGGTGCCCGGCCGTCGGCGTCGTGCTCATCGACGCGCGCGTGCAGGGCGACGGCGCGGCGGTCGAGGTCGCCCGCGCCGTGCGCACCGCGAGCCGTCGGGCTCGATCGCTCGGCGTCGACGCGGTGCTCGTGACCCGCGGCGGCGGGTCGACCGAAGACCTCTGGTGTTTCAACGACAAGGAACTGGCCCGCGCGATCGTGGAGTGTTCCGTCCCCGTCGTCGCGGCGGTCGGCCACGAGACGGACACCACGCTCGCGGAGCTCGTCGCGGACGTGCGCTGCGCCACGCCGACGCAGGCCGCCGTCGCGCTGACGCCCGACCCGAGCGCGATCGAGCACCAACTCACGTCGGCGCACCGGCGCCTGCTCATGGCGCTCTCGGCGATTGTGCACGAGAGCCGCCAGCGAGTGCGCCTCGCCGAGCGATCCGGCGTCTTCTCCGATCCTCGCGCGTATCTGCGCGAGCGGGCCGGCGACGTGCGTCGCGGCGCGTCGCTGCTCGCCGATGCACTGCGCCGAACGACCGCGGAGGCGCGGGAGCAGATCACCGAATCGCGCCTCGCGATGGAGCGCGCCCGTCCCGACCAGACCGTCCGCCGCGCCCATCTCCGCGTCCGCGCGGCCGCCGACCGTCTGCACGCCGCGGCGAAGTGCCGGGCCGACGCCGCGGCAGCGCGCACAAAGGCGGCCCGCGAGCTCCTCGCAGCGGTGGCGCCCGAGCGCGTCCTGGCGCGGGGGTATTCCATGACCCGTCTGCAGGACGGCACGGTCGTGCGCGACGCCGCGCAGGCGCCCGCGGGGACGGCGCTTCAAACGACGCTCGCGCGCGGCGTCGTGCGTTCGATCGCGGGGGAGAGCTCGCCCCGTCCGGCCCGCGGGCCCGTGAAACGGGCCGCCGTGTCTCAGGACGTCCCCGGCCTGTTCGGCGGGTCTACCGTGGACGCGTGACCGCGAAGCGACAGCCCGAAAAGGTCAACCCGCGCGACCTGACCTTCGAGCAGGCGATGGAGCGCGTCGAAGAGATCGCCCACCGCCTCGAGTCGGGCGAGGTGGGTCTTGAACAGGCGATCGACGAATACGAGCAGGGGATGGCGCTGCTTCGCCGATGCAATGAGGTGCTCGAGCGCGCCGAGCAGCGGGTCGAGGAGCTGACCCGCAAGCGCAAGAGCGAGGGAACGGAATCCACGGATGACGAAGACGACGACGCCGAAGATTGACCGCGGGTGCCCGGCGTGATGATCGCCTTCGAGGTCATCAAGATCCTCTTCGCGTGCGCCTTCGGCGCGTGCGTGGGCTCGCTCATCAATGTGCTGGCGTACCGCATCCCCAGGGGGCTCGACTATGTCACGCCCACGTCGCGGTGCCCGGAGTGCGATACGCCCCTCACGTGGCGCGAGAACATCCCCATCTTCGGCTGGCTCACGCTGCGGGGCAAGTGCCGTTTCTGCGGCACGCCCATCTCGGCGGAGTACCCGATCGTCGAGGCTTTCGTCGCCGCGGTCTGGGGCCTCACGTTCCTGATCTGCTACGCCGACCCGTTCATGTGGCACGGGCGTTTGCTCGAGCCGCTGCGTCCCGTGTGGAGCGACGGCTTCTTCTCCCACTCCTGGCCGATCTACGTCATCGTCGTCATGCTCTTCTCGTCGCTGGTCGCGATGACGCTGGTAGACGCGAAGACGTACACAATCCCGCCAGTCCTGACAAACGTGCCGACGGCGCTGAGCGTCGGCCACGTCGCCTTCGCGATCTGGGTTCAGTACGAGCACGGCGCGCTCATCGGCCGCCCCGATGGCTGGAGCATCTGGATCCCGACGCCGCACGATTGGGACCTCATCGGCGGCGCGATCGGCGGGATCGCCGGCCTCGTCATCGCGAACCTGCTCTTGACGTTCGGCGTGCTGAAGCGCAGCTTCGCCGACTATGAGCAGTGGGAGCAGGCGCACGCCGCGGCACAGCCCGTCGATCCTGCGGCCGATCCCAATGCCGAGCCGAACTCCGACCCCGCGATGTGGATCGCGTACCCGCACGCGCGGCGGGAAATGCTGCGGGAGATGCTCTTCCTGGGGCCCCCGGTCGCCCTCGGGCTTGCGGGGGCGGCTCTTGCCGTGCGCCTCGGCGGTCCGTGGATCCTGGACGCAAACGCGGGCGTCTGGGAAAGCGCCCACCCCGCGTCCCTGTGGCTCCGCGTGCTCGCCGGCGTGTTGATCGGCTACCTGGTCGGCGGCGGGGTGGTCTGGGCGATGCGGATCGTCGGCTCCCTCGCCTTCGGCAAGGAGGCGATGGGCTTGGGCGACGTTCACATGATGGCCGCGGTGGGGGCGTGCCTGGGCTGGATCGACCCGGTCCTCGCCTTCTTTGGCGCTGCGTTCTTGGGCATGGGATGGTGGGCCCTCGGGATGATCTTCAGGCGCATGAGCCGCCGGGTGATGCCCTTCGGCCCCTTCCTGGCGATGGGGACGCTCATCGTCTGGTTCGCCAAGCCGGGCCTCTCGTGGCTCATCAGCCGGGCGATGGACGAGTCGATCGTCATCCCCTGACGAAACTTGCGCGTGGACACCCTGTCAATTGACGAAATTGCGCGTCCCCTGCCGATATCATGCGACGCCGCGTTGGAGAGGTCCGGCAGGATGCCGGCGCGCGGCGGGCCAACGGATTGGGCGGGTGCGGCCCGGATCGCGCGACCGGGCGGCGTCTGTCGGAAAGGGACTTTCACATGATGACGGGCAAGGGAGTGCTGCGGCTGGCGCTGGTTGTTTCGATCGGCGCCGCCCTCATGGGTTGCAGCGGCAATAAGAAAAAGAGCGACATGGCGATGCAGGAGGCGTCGGAACTGCGCGAGCGGAACGCGACCCTCGACCAGGCGAACCGTGACAAGGACGCCCGCATCGCCGAGCTTGAGACGAAGCTCGCCAACTGCGTGACGACCCAGCAGCAGCCCGCGTGGGGCGGCGGCCAGCCCGCAACGGGATTCCCGCCGGCCAACGAGTGGCAGCCCGGCAACGACGGCGGCGCCGGTTTCGTCCGCAACGACGACGGCAACATGGTCGCCACGATCGCCGGCAACGTCCTCTTCGATTCCGGCAGCGCCACGCTCAAGTCCGGTGCGAAGAAGCAGCTCGACCGAATCGTGCGCGAGCTGAAGGGCAACTACAAGGGCCTGCCCGTGCAGGTCGAGGGGCACACAGACTCCGACCCCATCAGGAAGTCCAAGGGCAAGTGGGGCACGAACGAGGCCCTGAGCCAGGCCCGCGCCGACGCGGTCAAGACCTACCTCGCGAGCCAGGGCGTCAGCTCGTCCCGCATTGACGCGGTGGGCTACGGCTCCAGCAAGCCCAAGAGCACCAAGGCCGCGAGCCGCCGCGTCGAGATCGTCGTCATGACCCGCGGATGATCTGCTGCTGGCGACGACACAACCCGGATTCCTCCCTCAAGCGCCGGCTCCGTATGGGCCGGCGTTTTTTCTTTCGCGTCGCGTTGTTTCGTGCCACCGCTCCGGGTCGCGGGGCCCGTTCTCGTACACTTCATCGTGCCCACACCGGAGCAAGCGAAGAACTGCGGCCAAGCCCGTGGGCTCAAGCTCCCGGTCATCGGGAACGGCCACGGAAAGGTGCGGAAGTCGCGCGCCGCGAAGTGGCGTGCGGGCGTCCTGGTCGCCGTTCACGTTCTGATGGCGATCCACATTGTGCAGTGGCTCGTGCAGGGCCTCACCGTCTCTCCCGTCGAGCCGAGCGAATCGATGTACGCCCTCGAGGCGGGCGAACTGAACGCCGGGTTCATCTTCTTCGCCCTCGCGATCGTCTCCACGCTCGTCTTCGGTCGGTACTTCTGCGGCTGGGGGTGCCACATCATCGCCGTGCAGGACGCGTGCACGTGGGTGATGGAGAAGTGCGGCGTGCGGCCGCGGCCGCTGCGTTCTCGGGTATTGCTCTGGGCGCCGCTGGCGCTCGCCATCTACATGTTCGTCTTCCCGACGTTCCGGCGCGAGGTGCTCCACCCGGCGTGGCGCTTCGGGACAAGGCAGGCGGCGGCGGCGTTCATCGAGCGGCACGCGCCGGAGCACGCCGCGTTGCTGGAGCCGGTGATTCGGTCCGCGCGGCAGCCGCTGCCGTGGTGGCTGGGCGAGGCCCGCCCCTTCCCCGGTTGGCGCGACGCGATCATCGTCGAGGACTACTGGGCCACGTTCGCGCCGTGGTACGTCGCGATCCCGTTCATCCTGGCGTGCGGGGCGGGGGCGGTGTACTTCCTCGGGAACAAGGGCTTCTGCACGTACGGGTGTCCCTACGGCGGCTTTTTCGGCGTCGCGGACAAGTTCGCCGTCGGCCGCATCGTCGTGAACGACAGGTGCAACGGCTGCGGCCACTGCACCGCGGTGTGCACCAGCAATGTGCGCGTGCACCAGGAAGTCCGCGACTACGGCATGGTCGTGAGCCCGGGGTGCATGAAGACCAACGACTGCATCAGCGTGTGCCCCAACGACGCGCTGTCGTTCAAGTTCGCCAAGCCCGCGATCTTCGCCAAGCCGCGCACGGAGGAAGCCCGCACCGGCAAGGTCCGCGGCCCGGAGTACGACCTGCCGCTCGCGGGCGACATCGCCATCGCGCTTGTCGGCCTCGCGCTCTTCTGGGCCTTCCGGGGGATGTTCAACCAAGTGCCGATGCTCATGGCCGTCGCCCTCGGCGGCATCGGCGCGTTTCTGACGTGGAAGCTCGTCCCGCTCGCCCGCACGCCCAACGTGCGCCTCCAGAACCTGCAGCTGCGGGTGAAGGGCCGCGTGACGCTCGCGGGCTGGATCGTCGTAACCCTGTCCATCGCGTACCTCGGCGCCGGCGTCTGGTCCGGGTACGTTCGGGGCCTGCGCGTCGCGGCGGACCGCCTCGACGGCCGGGTGACGACGCCGGAGTTGATCGTCTTCTCGCCCGGGTACGAGCCCGACCCGGCGCAGGCCGCGATCGCCCGGCGCGCCGCGGACTTCTTCCGGCGCTCGGACGCGCCCGGCGAGGGCGGTATCGGCTGGTCGGTCACGCCCAACAATCTGACGCGCATGGCGTGGCTCCGCGCGGTCGCCGGCGATTTGCCCGCGGCCGAGGCGGCGCTCCGCCGCGGCATGCTCATGGGCGGCGCGAACGAAGAGGTCGTGATCGGCTTGCGGTCGATCATGATGCTGCAGGGCAAGCCGGATTCGGAGTTCGTGGCGGCGCTCGACGCGGTGCTCGAGGCGCGGCCCGAGAGCGATAACGTCCGCACCGCGCGCGCTTTTTCGCGCGTGCGGCAGGGCGACGGCCAAGGCGCCCGCGCGGAGTTCGTGCACGTCTTTGAGCGAGGCCGGCACGCCGACGAGAATGCCCTGGCCCGCGCCGCCGACGGGCTGGTGCAACTCCACGAGGTGGCGGAGGCCGCCCTCCGGCTCGACCGGGCGATCAAGCAGCGTCCGCACACCGTGCTCCTTCGGCAGCGGCGCGCGGGCGTCGCTCTGATCCAGAACGAGCCGGACAAAGCGGTCGGGCTTCTCCGGGAGGCCGTCAAGCTCCGGCCGCGCGACCCGGAGGTCCGGTACGGGCTGGCCCAGGTGCTCGACGCGGCGGGGAAGAACGCGGAGGCGCGGGCCGTTTGGAGCGAGGCGAACGAAATACAACGCCGACTCGCGAATTGGTGACGGCCACAGGCGCCCCGAGACATCGGTAACAGACCGACGGCCGGGAACGAACACACGTCGCGCGGGAACGCGCGTGATTTGCAAGTTTGGTCCAAGTTTGGGTTGGTGTTTTGCTGCTGATCGGGTATTTTGGAGGGGTCGACCGCCGTAGTCGCGGCGTTGGCTGTCATTGCCTAAAAGGAGTCCTCGATGGATCGCACCGCTGGAATGGTGAAGAAATCCGTGCTCGCTCTCTCGCTCTTCGCGGGCTCAATCGCGATGGCGCAGGTCGAAGGCCAGACCGACGGGCCAGACGTGATCGTCGGCGACCTCTCCGGGTATTCGCGGTATACGCAGTTCAACCATCCGCAGCGCGGTCTGATCCACCCGTTCGCGATCGGCACGACGAGCTGCAATGTCGGCGACGAACTGCTCCCCTGGTGGACGACGTCGAACACCAGCAACCCCGCCCTCTTCAACCAGCACCCGGTGATCGCGCAGAACCTTTACCGGTACAAGCAGGTGCCGGTGGTCGTCGACGGCGTGAACCTGGGCAACGCCGGCCAGTTCGAGTGCATCGGCATCTCCTGGCTCAAGCACGGCTTCACCGCGCTGAGCCAGTCGCTGTGCAACCCTTGCCAGAACCCGGACAACACCGGCGGCACGCTCGACCCGGGCTGCTCCGATCCCTACGTGTCGAGCCTGAACGGAACGCAGAGCCGCCTGGGCCCGCGCTATCAGGTCAATCCGTACACAGCCGCGTACCCCTACCCGGTCAATCCGCCTCCGCCGGCCGTTCCGTCGGGCGGTGAGGGTTCGATTTATCGCCGGCTGCAGGTTCTGAACGACGATCTCGTGCCCGCGCAGAACGTCGGCGCGATGTACTTCGGCGAGGGGCAGTACGTGGCTCCGGGCGACGCGACGTACTTCATCAACGGCGTGAGCAACGGCGTGAACAACGCCAGCTACCGGCGCGCGACCGTGCTTTCCATCTCGGGCGGCGGCTTCCAGCTGAACAACGCGATCGGCTCCACCACGCAGCGCCGCAAGAGCGCAATCCACGCGTGGAAGGACGTCGCCGATCCGCAGGTGCAGATCGTGACGGTCGACGTGCCCGACGAGGGGCGGCTCGAGGTGGGCTACCGCGTCACGCCGCTGGCGGACGGCTGGTACGCCTATGAGTACGCCATCCGCAACCACAACAGCGACCGCGCGGTCGGCTCCTTCAGCATCCCGCTCGTCTCGGAGGCGTGCACGCGCGTCGAGAACATCGGCATGCGCGACGTCTTCTACCACAGCGGCGAGCCCTACTCCGACGCCGACTGGACGATGACGAAGTCCAACGCCGTGAGTTGGTCCACCGAATCGCACGCGGCGAACGCGAACGCGAACGCGATCCGCTGGGGCACGATGTACACCTTCCGGTTCGTCGCCAAGCGCCCGCCGATGAGCGGCACGGCGACGATCGGCCTTTTCAAGCCGGGGACGCCCGAAACGCTCCCGGTCGCGGTCGCGGTTCCCTCGGGCCCGGAGGTCGACTTCAACAACGACACGCTCACGCCCGACAACGCGGACATCGAGGCCTACTTCACTGTCTTCGGCGGCGGCGCGTGCCCGACGGCGTCGTGCGACAGCATCGACTTCAACGGGGACGGCCTCTACCCCGACAACGCGGACCTGGAGGCGTTCCTCCGCGTCTTCGGCGGCGGCTCGTGCTGACGGGCGGCGCCGAGAGGACCTCGGCGTCCGATGCTCGACGAACTCCACGCAGCCCGGGCCGACGCTCGGGCTGCGTCTTTCGTGGGTCATAGGAGGTTGCCCGTGCGATCACGTTCCCCGCTCTTTTCGTTCCCGGGCGCGGTTGCGGCGTCCGCCCTGTTTCTCGCCGCCGCGGCGTGCCCCGCCGACACGGTCTCGATCGGCGCGAGCAAGGACAACGTGCTCTTCCAGATGAGCGACAACAGCCAGGTCAGCAACGCGCTCTCGCCGCACCTGGTCGTCGGCCAGACGAACAGCTTGCTGCTGCGGCGCGCCGCGATCGAGTTCGACGTCGCGGGCGCGATCCCGGCCGGCTCGACGGTGACCGCCGTCGAGCTGCAGATGGAGATGACGCGCACGATCGCGGGCGCACAGAACGTCTCGCTGCACGTCTGCCAGGCGGAGTGGGGAGAGGGAACGAGCAACGACCCGCGCCCCGGCGGCGAGGGCGCGGAGGCGACGCCCGGCGACGTGACGTGGACCAACAGGTTCTTCCCGGGTGACCCCTGGACGACGCCGGGCGGGGACTTCGGGCCCGCGCGGGCGACGACGTCCGTCGATGGCATCGGGCAGTACATCTGGAGCTCGCAGGGGCTCGTCGAGGACGTCCAGGCGTGGCTCGACAATCCGTCGTCGAACCACGGCTGGATCATGACCGGCGTGGAAACCGGGGACCTGCCGACGGCGAAGCGCTTCGCCTCGCGTCAAGCGGAAGACCCGGCGACGCGGCCGGTGCTGATCGTTGATTACACACCGCCGCCCGGCTGCGACTCGATTGACTTCAACGGCGACGGGCTCTTCCCTGATAACCAGGACATCCAGGACTTCTTCGATGTCTTCGGCGGCGGCGCCTGCAGCACCGGCACGTGCAACGATATCGACTTCAACAACGACGGGCTCTTCCCCGATAACGCCGACCTTGAAGCGTTCTTCAGCGTGTTCGGCGGCGGGAACTGCCTCTAAAAGCAGGCGGGCTCTAACGCTGGTACAGAAGCCCCGGGGTGGGACCCCGGGGCTTTGTTCCTTGTCGACGGCGTGCCCGCAGCCCGCCGTTACGTGATGTTGATCTTCCGCGGCAGGACACGCTCTTGCTTGGGCAGGATCAGCGTCAGCACGCCGTCCTTGAACTGCGCGTTCGCCTTCTCTTCATCCACGGCGACGGGCAACGCGACGCTGCGCGAGACGGAGCCCACATAACGCTCGCGCCGGTGATAGCGCTCGGTGCGCTCCTCGGTCTCGTCGCCGCGCTGGGCGCTGATCGTCAGCACGCCCTCCCGCACCTGCACGTTGATGTCCTCCTTGCGGAAGCCGGGGAGGGACGCGCGCACGAGCAGTTCCCGCTCGGTCTCGGAAACGTCCAGCGCTAACGGCGCACCCTCGGACTGCTCATCGGCTCGCGCCGCCGGGCCGTCGCTGAATGTGAAGAACGGATCGGAGAAGACCTCGGCGATCAGGCTCCTCGGCACGAACGCCGGACGAGTGGTTCGGATCAGGTTCATCGGTGCCTCCTTGGGTCTCTTCGCCCCGGATCCCCGCGGCAAGATGCGTGCCAGCGGCGAGGGGCCGCCGTCGCCGATCGGGTCCCGGGAGCGACTGTCGTTTTGACAGGCGGCGCCGCTTTGACAGTTCTGCGTACCGTCGGGTGTGGACAAGGCACCGCACGCCATCGATCTCCGCAGCGACACCGTCACCCGTCCCACGCCCGCGATGCGAGAGGCGATGATGCGGGCGCCCCTCGGCGATGATGTCCTGGGGGACGACCCGAGCGTCAAGCTGCTGGAGGAGCGCTTCGCCGCCCTGCTGGGCAAAGAGGCGGCGTGCTATACGCCCAGCGGCACGATGGCGAATCAGGCCGCGATCAAGGCCCAGACGAACCCCGGAGACGAGATCATCGCTCACGAGGGGAGCCACATCATCCAGTACGAGGGGGGCGGCCCCGCTGCGCTGTCGGGCTGCATGGTCCGGGCGCTGCCCGGTGCTCGGGGGCAGTTCTCGGCGCAGGCGATGCTCGACGCCGTCCGCCCCGACAATGTCCACTTCCCCCGCACGCGCTTGGTCGTCCTCGAAAACACGCACAACCGGGGCGGCGGGGCGGTCTGGCCGCTCGCCGAGGCCCGTGCCGTCACCGACGCGGCCCGGGGCGCCGGGCTCGCGACCCACCTCGATGGCGCGCGCCTCTGGAACGCCGCTGTCGCGAGCGGCCAGGCGATGCGCGAGTACGCGGCGGGCTTCGATACGGTCTCCTGTTGCTTCAGCAAGGGGCTCGGTGCGCCCGTCGGTTCCGCGCTCGCCGGCGACGCGGCGACGATCGCGAAGGTCCGCCGCATCCGCAAGCTCTTCGGCGGCGGCATGCGTCAGAGCGGCTTGCTCGCCGCGGCGTGCTCGTTCGCGATGGAACACCACGTCGAGAGACTTCGGGAAGACCACGCGAACGCGCGGGTGTTCGCGGACGGTGTGCGGTCCATCCCGGGCTTGTCGCTCGATGCGCAGCACGCGGACCACGGCGTCGAGACGAACATCGTGCTCTTCCGCGTCGATCCGGGGGTGGGGCTCGACGCCAAGGCGGTGTGCGAGCGTCTGGCCGCGCGCGGCGTCTTGATGCTGCCGACCGCTCCGCGGACGATCAGGGCCGTGACGCACCTCGATGTGCACCGCGCGATGATCGATCAAGCCCTCGCGGCGCTGCGGCAGGTCGTGTGACGCCTCCCTACCTTCCGCCCATGCTCCATCTGGACTACGCCAACTGCCTCGACGAGCGCGTCGGGGAGCACGGGCTCGACGCCGCGTTTCTCGAGCCCGCTTCCGACGCCTCCCAGGCGATCGCCGCGGCGACGCGCCGCCTGGCGGCGACGCGCGGCAAGGGATGGGAGCGCTGGCGCGAGCTGCCGTTCGATCCGATGCGCTCCGAGCACCTGCGGGGAGTGCTCGACGCCGCCGAGCGCTGCCGCGGCAGGTTCGACACGCTCGTCGTCCTCGGCATCGGCGGGAGCGCGCTGGGCAACATCGCGCTCCAGGCGGCGTTGAACCCCTCGACGTGGAATCTGCTCGCGTCGCGCCCCGGGAACGCCCCGCGGATGTTCGTGATCGACAACGTCGACCCGGTCTACTTCGGCGACGTGCTCGAGTTCTGCGAGAGCCAACCCGGGGGCCTCTCGCGCACGCTCTTCAACGTCGTCAGCAAGAGCGGCGAGACGGCGGAGACCGCGGCGCAGTTCATGATCATCCGCGATCGGCTGGCGAAGGCGGTCGGTGCGGACGCGAAGAACAACATCGTCGCCGTAACCGACCCCGCCAAAGGCACGATGCGCCGCATCTGCGACCAGGCGGGGTACATTACGCTCCCCGTGCCCGACGGCGTCGGAGGCCGCTTCAGCGTGCTCTCGCCCGTCGGTCTTTTTTCCGCGGCGATGTGCGGGATCAACGTCGAGGAACTGCTCGCCGGCGCGGCGGAAGCGGACGCGCTCTGTTCAAGGGAGTCGATCCGCGAGAACCCCGCCGCGATGCTCGCGTGGCTGCTGGTCGAGCTCGGCCAGACTAAGGGGAAGACCAACCACGTGATGATGCCGTATTGCAACGCCCTCTACCTGCTGGCGGACTGGTACCGCCAGCTCTGGGCCGAGAGCCTCGGCAAGGAAGTGGACAACAGCGGCGCCGAGGTCTTCGCGGGCTTCACGCCCAT
This sequence comes from Phycisphaerales bacterium, assembly GCA_035628115.1. GTDB lineage: Bacteria > Planctomycetota > Phycisphaerae > Phycisphaerales > UBA1924 > BJHL01. Next base: position 133,767 of record DASPKL010000003.1, read on the forward strand.
CAAAGCGCTGGGCACGACGGACCAGCACAGCCAGGTGCAGCTCTACCGCGAAGGCCCAAACGACAAGGTCATCGGGCTCGTCGGCGTCGATGAGTTCGCGAAGGATGTCCCGATCCCGCGGGGCATGGGTATCGAGGCGCTCGAGTACCTCGAGGGCAAAACGATGGCCGGGCTGTTGAACGCGGAGCGGCGCGCAACCGAGTACGCCCTTGTCGCGAGCCAGCGCCCCAACTTCACGATCCGATTCCCGCGCGTTGACGCGCGCCACGTCGGGCAGTTCATCCAGCTCTGGCAGGTCGCGACGGCGTACGCGGGCGTGCTGCTCAACATCGACGCGTACAACCAGCCCGCGGTCGAGCTCGGCAAGCAGGCGACCTTCGGCCTTATGGGCCGCGCCGGGTACGAGGACCACCAGCGCGAGGTGTCGCGCGCGCTGAGCGGTACCGATCGGGTCATCGGCTGAGCCGTTCGCTATTCTCCCCCATGGCCACGCCGGCGCGGAAAGCCACGGAAGGAAAGCCCCAGAGCGCGGGGCCGGCGCCCAAGCCTGCCCGGGACTACTGGTTCTTCGCGACGCGGCCGCTCCACGTCTTTGTCTTCCTCATGCCGCTGCTCATCTTGTACGAGCTGGGCACGATATTTTTCCTGCGCCGCGCCGGAGCGGTTGAAGTGATCCGCGCAAAGCTCATGCTGGCGGAGGCGTTCGACGCGCTCGGCCCCGTCGGAATGCACCTGCCCCCGTTCTTACTCGCCGGCGTTCTCCTGGCGTGGCACGTGATCTCGCACGACCGCTGGCGGCTTGAGCCCGGAGTGCTGCCGAAAATGGCCGGGGAATCGTTGCTCTGGACGGTCCCCCTCCTTGTCTTCGGCGCGATCGCCGGCTCGAGGGCGATGATGGCGATCGCCTCGGGTCAGGCGCCGACCGAACTCTCGACGGGGGCCAAAGTCACGCTCTCGATCGGCGCTGGCGTGTACGAGGAACTCCTCTTCCGCCTCATTTTGATCACCGTTGTCCATCTCGTCTTGGTTGATCTTCTCAAAGTGAAGGACGCGGCGGCTTTGGTGATCGGGGCCATTCTCTCCGCCGCGGCGTTCACCTTGTATCACCGCACGACCATGGCGCCGGGCGCTTGGGATACTCGGACGCTCGTGATGTACGCCGCCGCCGGCCTCTACTTCGCGGTGCTGTTCATCCTGCGGGGTCTGGGAATCGCGGTGGCGACCCACGCCCTCTATGACACCGTGGCCCTGCTGCTGCTGCCCGGAAGAGACTAACCGCCGGCGAGAGTGGTCTTGACCACCGGTTTTCCACAGGATGTTCAACCCGCTTTCCGGACCTTGTACAGGCCGGTCTCTTGTGCTAGCATGAACGGATCTCAATGCACGCGGGCCCAGGAAGTTCGGGCATCGCGGGACGCGGGAGGTGCGCATGGGTCTGGACTTCGCGATCGACGCCCTCTATGCGACCGACTTCCGTTCAGCCGAGGCCGCGACGTGCCACGTGCACCGCGACGGCCGACTCTACCCAACGCAAACGGCGGTCGGCGACTGCTTCGCGAGCGCGGGGTACTCCCTGACGCTTCGGCACGTGCAACTCTTCGACTGCTACCGGGCGGAGTGGCGGGACGGCAACGGCCAGCCGTGCGGCGCGGTGGTCGGTCAATCCGCGGATGAGGCGGCGGTTTACGCCCTCTCGCTGCTGAGGCGGCAGTTGCGGCATGCGGCGAATGAAAGCGCTGCGACGCCGACGGTCTAACTTCAGCTTCCTTGGCCGGTGTGCTGTCCGGTGGTGCCGAACTGGCGCGTCGCGAGGTCGGCGTCTTCCATGACATACAGGCCGACGAGCCAGCTGACCTGCTTGTTCTTGACGACATACGGCAGGACGCGGAAAACGCCCGTCACGGCGCCGGCGACCGCGAAGCGGTCGTCGCCGGTCGCGGGTTTGCGGAGCTTCACTTCAACGGCGTCGTACGGCGTCGGCGGCACGCCGATGCAGCAACCGTCCCACTGGTTGAGCATCGCGAGCAGCTCATCGGGCTTCGGGCTCATCAACGGGAAGGCGACGTAGCCGTCGAGCCGCACGAAACGGCCGTGGAGCACCGCGACGCGGGCGGGGATGGCGACCTTGTTCGACGCCGGATCGAACTCTTCCTCGCACGCGACGAGCAACTCCCACGGCACACGGAGCGGGTCCTCGCGCGTGCCGGCGCCTTTGACGACGAACTTGCCGCCGTCCATGTGCAGCGCCCCGTCTTTGTACTCGACGGGAGAAGCGAGCACTTCATAGTCGCCGAGCACACGGGGGAGCCGGACGGGACCGGTGGCAAGCGGATCGACGAGCGGCGCGGCGGCGGGCTCGGCGGCCGCGACCGGACCCGCGGCAGGGGTGGGCACCGCCGCGCCGAGCACCGGAGTTGGCATCGGCTCCATCGCCGGGGCCGTCGGCGGCGCCGGCGCGCCCGCCATGGTCGCGTCGGGTTGGATCGGCGCTGTGCCCGGAGGTGGAGCGCCGGCGACTTCGGTCGGCACGGCCGCCTCGGGCTCGTGGCTCACGGACTCCTCGCGCGCGGCGCTGGGCCGCGAGGCGTTCGCGCCGGAGCGCGCGGTGACCACCAGGGTCGCCGCGGCGGCGACGATGAGCGCCAACACAATCGCCCAGAATAACTTCATCGGGAAATGATAGCGGCGGGGCGTCGTACCCTCGCCCGCGGCATGTCGCGAGCAACCGACCCTAACGCCCTCTCGCTGCCTGAGTTGTTCGCGTCGCTCACACGCGACGGCTCGCTCGACCGTTTGCTCGCGCTGGCGCGGGACGAGGACATGGGCGGCGCCGGCGACGTCACCAGCCGCTCCTGCATTGCGCCGGGAACACCGGGCCGGGCGGAGCTCATGGCGCGGGGCGAGGGCGTCGTCGCCGGACTCGCGGCGGTCCCGAGCGTGCTCCGGGCGTTCGGAAGCGGTGTTTCGGCGACGATGCGGGCCACGGACGGAGACGGGGTTGCCGCGGGGCGGGTGCTGTGCGTGCTGCAGGGCGAACTGGCCGAGCTGCTCGCGGTCGAGCGCACGATGCTCAACCTCGTCGGGCGGCTGTCCGGGGTCGCGACGCAGACGCGACGCTACGTGCACGCGATCGGGAGCGGCACACGGGCGAAACTCTACGACACCCGCAAGACGACGCCGGGGCTGCGTGCCCTTGAGAAGTACGCGGTGCGCTGCGGCGGTGGTCATTGCCACCGCGTCGGGCTGTTCGACGCGGTGTTGATCAAGGACAACCACATCGCGGGCGTCGGCACGGCGTTGCTCGGCGCGTTCCTCCGGGAGGCTTCGGCGAAGGTCCGCGCGGCCGGCGTCCCGCTCAAGTTCATCGAGGTTGAGGTGGACTCACTCGAGCAGCTCGATGCGGTCCTCGCCCTCGAGCCCGGGGTCGTGGACATCGTGCTCCTCGACAACATGCCGCCGTCGACGATGCGCGAGGCGTGCGCACGCCGGGGCGAGCGCGCGCCGTGGCTCGAACTCGAAGCCTCCGGGGGTGTCACGCTCACGACAATCCGGGCCGTCGCCGAGACGGGCGTCGATCGGATCAGTGTCGGCGCACTCACGCACAGCGCCCCGCAGCTGGACGTTGCTCTCGACGTGGTGAGCGCATGATCGTCGTCAGCGCCCAGGCGCAGCGCGACATCCAGAACGCCCTGGACGGCGCCCGGACGGTCTTTGTTCGCCGGGCGATTGTCCTTGAGGAGTCGATCAGCACGCAGGACGCCGCGCGCGAGTGGGCGGAGGTCGGCGCGATGGTGCTCGCGCTCCGGCAGACAGGCGGGCGAGGGCGGTTCGGCCGCGGGTGGGCGGACACGATGGGCAAGGGCGTCGCGGCGACATTCGTTCTCGGAGGCCGCGCGTTCGATGCGTCCTTTCTTTCGATCACGGCGGGGCTCGCCGCGTTCCGTGCGTGCCGGCAAACGGTGGGCGAGGCTCGCCCCCGGCTCGGCATCAAGTGGCCGAACGACGTCGTGACGCGCGAGACGCCGCACCGGAAAGTGGCGGGCGTTCTCGTCGAGCGGGACGGTGATCGCTGGCTCGTCGGGATCGGCGTCAACGTGCTCCACACGGACGCGGACTGGCCGCCCGGGCTCCGGGGCCGGGCTGTATCGATCGGCGCGCTGGCGCCGGACGCGGGCGCGTCGGTCGTTGCGGTGGCTCTGCGGCTGGCGCTGGCGCTCGACGAAACGCTGCGCGCATCGCGCGAGGAGGCCGCGGCGGCATGGAACGCGACGGACGTGCTGACCGGGACGCGAGCCGCATTCAGGGCCGGCGATGAGCGCTACGAAGGGACCGTGCTGGGGATCGATCCGTTCAACGCATTGCGTGTGCGGATCGACGGCGGGGGCGTCGTGGAACTGCCCGCGCTGACGACGAGCGTGGAGAAGGAGCCTTGAACGTCCTGTTCGCGGGCCGCCGTCGGATTCAGCACATCGCCAGGAAGCTGAGCAGGCAGAGAATCGCGACGCGCTTGCGGGTATCGTTGATCGAGAGCAGCAGGGTCATGAACGCCTCGTCTTTGGTTGGAAGCACTGCGAGATTGCCGACGCCGCTTCTCATGATTCAAACCCTGTGCCACCCCCGAGCGCGCACCAGCATACAGCACGGCGGCCCGCTTGTGAAGCGCAAACAGGCTCCCGCGTGCCTTTTCGGACTTGGCGCCCGTCGAGCCCCCGGCAACCGCGCGGGATGTTGACGCCGCGCGACAGGGCGCGGCCAACGATGTAGCAGCGGTGCAACGCGACCTCCGACAACGTCTGAGAACGGCGACCCTCGCGGCGCTCGTCCTGGCAGGACGGCCGTGTCTCGCGCAGGAACCGACGCCGCGCCCGCCCGCCGCCCCCGTTGCGGGCGACGTGTTCGCCGCGACGTTTCGATACGCGCGGGAACGTCTGCTTTGCGAGGCCGCCGGCGGTGTGCCGCCGGGCGCGCCGGAGCTCGCCGTGCCCAGGGTGCGCATCGCGCTTCTGCTTCGCGGGCGGGTCGCCGGCAGCGGCGAGGGCGTGAGCGACGGGGCCGGATCCGGCCCGCCGGTCGTGCGAGCGCTCGAAGCCGCGATCCGCGACGCAAAGGAACGAGCGCCCGCGGCGGTGGATGCGCTGCAGGAGCGTGCGGCGCTGGAGTCGTGGCGAGAGATGCTGGTGCTTGTCGAGCTCGGCGGGGAGCCGATCGCCGTGCAACCCGCGGCGTATTCGGAGCTGGATTCGCTCATCCGCCCGGGCCTGGACGGGTTGGTCGTCGAGGTCGGCGGGTCCGATCGGACGGTTTTTCCGGTGCAGATGGTGATGCAAGCGGCGGCGCCGAGCAAGGCCGCCGTCGGCGCCATCTCGGTCCTGACGGGCGATCCGACCGCGGCGATGCCGGGCGTGCCCGGCAAGGAAGCGCCCGATCTCACGCGGGACAGGCGCCTGCGATTGTCCCGGTTCCGTTCGGAAGCGCGTGTGCAGCTCCGACCGGGCGGCGAGCCGGTGGCGGTCGTTCGCGCCGCACGCGTGGTGGGCCAGACCGAGGTGTCGCTCGCGTCGCTACGAGATCTGCGCGAGCGGCTTTCGGGGCATCTGGCTTCCCGCCGCGTTGTCGTGGATGGACGCCCGACACTGCTGGCCTCGTACGTGCCGTTTCAGGACCGCTGGCAGGGCGAGGCCTCGCTCCTGCAACTCGCGATCGGGGCGGACGCCCTCGCGCGGTGCGGCGGCGCCGCACGCGACGCCGCGAGAGATCTTCTCGCGGGGGCATTGGCCGGGCCGGCGTCGCCGCTCGGGGTGGAAGGCGACCCTCTCACGAGCGCGGCCCTGCTCGTCGCGATCTGCGACGCGGCGGGCGGCGACGGCTGGCATGAGCTCGCGTGGGTGACGGAGACGGCGCGTCTGTGCGCGGGGCGTGTGCGTCCGGCGTTCGGGGACGGGGCGTGGTCCGCGGACGTACCGCCCGGCGCCAGAGGCATCATCGCGCTCGCGTTGACCCGCCTGTCGCGCCACCCGGCGTTGGCGGGGGCCCGGGAAGAAGCGGACGAGGCGTTGGCGGAGGCGGCGCTGGCGGCGCTGCTGCGCGAAACGACACCGGAAGCCGTGCTCGGCCAATCGCCCTGGCTCGGGTGGGCCATGTTGGAGTCGTCGGGCGCCGCGGATGTGCACGGCGCCCCGCTGTTGCGAGAGGCGAGGTCCCTGCTCTGGGAGCGACAGCTCCGCGCGCCGGACGCCGCCGTTGTGGGGCCGGACGCCGTCGGGGGTGTTCTGTTCGCCGGCGAGAGCGTTCCCGGCTGGCAGTGCGCACGGCCCGTGGCGCTGGCCGCCGCGATGCTCGGAGAAACGCGCCTCACGGACCCGGCGGACAGGATGCGCGAGATCGTCCGGCTGACGGGCGCGATGCGGTTTCTTCGGCAGCTGTGCCTCGATGAATCGAGCGCCCCGCTTTGCCCGGACTTTCAGAGCGCGGCGTGGGGTGCGCGGGCCAGCCTGTGGGACCAGCGGCAGACCCTGGAATCGTGCTCGGGCGTGCTGCTCGCGGTCGACGCGGTCGTGGACGCGCTTGAATCGCTTACGCCGGCGCCGGCCACGCAACCCGGCGGGTAGATGGCGGAACGTATCATCGCGCCCAATGCCGCTGCGCCTCTACAACTCGCTCTCCCGCGGGGAGGAAACCTTCGTTCCGAAGGACCCGTCGCGCGTCACTTTCTACTCGTGCGGGCCGACGGTGTACGACGACGCGCACATCGGGAACTTCCGGAGTTTCCTCGCGGCGGACGTGCTGCGGCGGTGGATCGAGAGTGAGTGGTGCGAGATCGCCGGCCCGGGCGGCAGGCCGCACGAAGGGCCTCGGGCGGTCGTGCACGTGATGAACATCACGGACGTCGGGCACATGACCGACGACGCCGAGGGGGGCGAGGCGGGCGAGGATCGGATGGCGGTGGCGGGGCGGCGCATCGCGGAGGCGAAAAAGACCGGCGCGCTCCCCCCCGGCGTCGACATCGATCCGAATAACCCGTACGACGTCGCGCGGTTCTACGAGGCGCGTTTCCGCGACGACGCGAAGGCGCTGGGGCTCAAGGTCGCGTCCGACGCGGAGAAGGACCCGTCGCGCATGCCCCGGGCGACGGACAACATCGCCGGCATGATCGCGGTCATCGATCGGCTTGTGAAGAACGGCTACGCGTATGCCGTGGGCGAGCCCGGCTCGCGCGTGGTCTACTTCAGCGTGCAGAAGTTCCCGGCGTATGGAAGGCTGTCGGGGAACACGCTCGAGGCGCTGCGCGAGGGCGAGGGCGGGCGCATTTCCGCCGTGAACCAGTCGCAGAAACGCCACCCCGCGGACTTCCTGCTCTGGAAGGAGGACGCCTCGCACATCATGAAGTGGGAGAGCCCGTGGGGCAAGGGGTACCCGGGCTGGCACATCGAGTGCACGGCGATGAGCCTGCAGCGGCTGGGGCCGGCGTTCTCCGCGCTGGAGATGAGCGCGTACCCGCCGAAGCCGGCGGATGTGGCGAGGATGATGCAGGCCGCCGTGAGTGATGGGGAGCCGCTCATCGACCTCCACTCAGGCGGCGAGGACAACATCTTCCCGCACCATGAGTGCGAGGTCGCGCAGAGCGCGTGCGCCTTCAGCGGCGGTCGTGGCACATTCGCGCGCGTCTGGTTCCACGGCCGGTTCCTGATGGTTGAGGGCCAGAAGATGTCCAAGAGCAAGGGCAACTTCTTCACGGCGCGCGACCTCTTCGCCAAGGGCATCGAACCCTCGGCGATCCGGCTGGAATTGATCCGCACGCACCACATGGCCAATAGCAACTTCACGATGCAGGGGCTGACCGATTGCCAGCGGATGATCGAACGCTGGAGGCGCTTCGAAGACGCGGCGCGGGCGAATCAATCAGACGCAACGAGCGAGGGTGATGAAGCAGCTCGCAAGGTCTTTCGCCAGTCCTTCACCGAGGCGATGAACGCGGACGTGAACGTCGCCGGCGCGATCGCGGCGCTGAACACGTACGTCAATGCCGTCGAGAAACCGACGGCCGCCGACGCTCGTCTCATCGACATCGCGGGCGACGTGCTCGGCGTCGTCGGCAAGAGCGGGCTGCCGCGCCCGAAGGGAACGGAGTCGGAGATCGGCGTCTTCGCGGCGGGGCTCACGCCCGACCCGCGCGTCGAGGAGCTGCTCCGCGCCCGGCGCGCCGCCCGCGCCGCGAGGGACTTCAAGGCGTCGGACGTGATCCGCGATCAGCTCGCGGCGATGGGGTACGCGGTGAAAGATGTGGCGGGCGGGAGAGTGGAAGTAAGCAGGAAGTAGTTGCGGCGCGCTCGCGCGAAGATCCGCCCCCGGGGTGCGACCACCAAAGATGCCCTTCACTCTCTGGAAGCACATCCTGGCCGACCTCGCGCGTTTGTCCGTGCTCTGCGCGGTCGCGCTCGCGACGCTGCTCGGCGTCGCGGCGACGATCCCCCCCCTCTCGAACGGACGCCTGGACGCAGCGGACGCCGTGGTCTTCGCGGCGCTGGCGTTCGTGCCGATGCTCGCGTACGTGCTCCCGTTCGCCGCGGCGTTCGCCGCGACGATCGTTTACCACCGCGTGAGTTCCTCGAACGAGGCGAACGCGGCGTACGCCGGGGGGATCAGCCACAAGTCGCTGCTCGTGCCGGCGCTGACGTTGGGCTTGGGCGCGGCGATCACGCTGACCGTGCTGAACGAGCAGGTGATCCCGCGTTTCCTGCGCCGGATGGCGGAGCTTGTCACGGTGGACGCCGCGCGGCTGCTCGCGCAGGAAGTCGAGCGCGGCCGGGCGGTGAGCCTCGACTCCGGGCCGATGATTTTCGCCGATCAAGCCCAGCGCGTCGCGCCCGCGCCGGGCAGCGCGGCGACGGATCAGGTGGAGTTCAGCAAGTTCGCGGCGATCGTGCTCGACGAGAAGGGCGTCCCGCGGCAGGAACTGACGGCGGGCCGGGCGACGATGTGGCTCTACCCGCCCGGGGCGCTGCCGCGCACGGCGGAGGACGACGGCCGCGACTCGTCCGTCATCGTCGCGGACCTCGACACCGTGATCGCGGGCGACGCCTCGGGGCTCGGCGGGTTCCGCGATACGTCTCGGTTCCAGTTCCGCGTGCCCAACCCCTTCCGCGAGAACCCGAAGTTCTTCACGTTCGGAGAACTGCGGCGGCTGCCGGGCGAGCCCGACCGGATTAATTGGATCGATGCACGCCGGCGCGCGCTCGCGGGGGAGGCCGGGCGCGCCGACGCGGAGGAGCGGTTGGCGACGGTGGTCGCGGCCGGCGGGCTGACGTTCACGGACGCCCACGGCAAGTCGGTCGATGTGCGGGCGGGCGGCGTCGAGCGTGACGGCGAGGCCCTCCGGTTGGTCCCGGCCCGCGGCGCGGACGTTGTGGAGGTTTTCCATACGCGGTCCGGGGACCGCTCCCGCTTCGCGGAATTGCACACGATCGCGCGCGGCGCCCGGCTTCTCCCGGCCGCGGCGGGCTACACGCTGGAGCTGACGGGGTTCCGGACACGGGAGTCCGGCTCGGGGCGGACGTTCGCGTCGAGCGCCGAGCGCACACGGACCCAGCTCGGGCCGCTGACGCTGCGCCCGTCGCCGGCGGAGGCGTACCTGGCCATGACCACCCCCGAGCTCATCGACGCGACCGCCGGCATGAACGCGGCGGGTGTTGCCGCCGCGAGGCGCGATCTCGCGGAACGGTGGGCCGAGCTGCGGCGCGAGGTGCTCAGCAAGCAGCACGAGCGGATGGCGATGTCGGGCTCGTTGCTGGTCATCGCGCTGGCCGGCGCGGTGACGGCCCTGCACAGGGCCCAGGGCCTGCCTCTGACGACCTACGCCTGGACCTTCATCCCGGCTGTCCTGACGCTCGTGACGATCGCGGGCGGGCAGCAGCTGACGGAGCAGTCAGGCCCGGCCGGGTTGCCGCTGCTGTGGGGCGGCGCCGGCGCGCTGTTGCTGTACGTCGTGTGGCGCTTCCGGCGGCTCGCGAGGCACTGAGGCGGGGCGGCTTCACCGCGCGTTCACCTTGCGCCGTACCGTGCTGCGTGCGCGGCGCGTCGAGAATCCGGCTTGCTGTTCTGTCTCTGGCGTTCGTCGCGGCGGCTCGCGCGCAGGACCAGCTTCAGCGCGTCGTCAAGACGGAGGACGCCGGGGCGGTGCGCGTCGGCGAGGTGCTCCCCGACCTGCGGCTGCGGCCGGTGAACGGACGCCCGCGGACATTGGGCGAGCTGTGCGCCGGCCGCCGCGCCGTGGTCCTCGCGATGCGCAGCATCGGTTGCCCGGTCTCCATCCGTTACGGCCCGCGCATCGCGGTCGCGGAGGACGACTTCGCGGCGCGCGGCGTTGCGTTTGTCTATATCAACTGTGTTGACGCCGACACCGACGACGAGATCCGGCGCGAGGCGCAGGAACTCGGCTTCAACGGCGTGGCCGTCGCGGACCGCGACGGGTCGCTCCGCCGGGCGCTGCGCCCGTCGACCACCACCGAAGTGATCGTGGTCGACGCCGACCGGCGCGTGCGGTACCGGGGCGCGGTGGACGATCAATACCGCGTCGGCGGGGCGGCGGCCAAGCCGAAGCGGTCGTACCTGCGTGAGGCGCTCGCCGCGGTCTTGACCGGGAAGGACCCTGAGTTCAGGGCGACCGCGGCCCCCGGCTGCCTTGTTGACATCCCGAAGGGGGCGAGAGAACCGGACGCGGCGCCGCCGACGGCGCTCACGTACGCGGGCCGAATCCGGGGCGTGCTAGCGACGCATTGCACGCCGTGCCACACGGTGGGGGGCGAGGCCCCCTTCAGCCTCGAGACGCCGGGGGCGATCGAGGGCCGTGCGCGCATGATCGAGGCGGTGCTGCGGGGGGGCCTGATGCCGCCCAACCACGGTTTGCGGCGCGAGAGCGGCCCCGCCGCGCAGGTGCGAGACCGAACGCTGCCGGAGGATGACCTCCGCGACCTCCTGGCCTGGCTCCGGTCGCCGCGAGAGGTGGGGGAGGTGACGGTCACGCCGGTCGCGTCGAGCGGAACGTGGCGGATCGGGAGGCCCGACGGCGTGGTCTTCACGACGCCGCAGCAACTCAAGGGCGACGGCCCCCTGCGTCACGGCCGCTTCCTCGTGCCGCTGCAGAACCCGGGGGACATGTGGGTTCGCGCGGTCGAGTGCCGCCCGGCGATGCCCGGCAGCGTGCACCATGCGCTGGTGTGGCTGCTGTCGCCGGGGGAGATCCTGCCCGCGGACGAGGCCGTGCCGAGCGGCCGGTTGCTGGCGACGTACAGCCCCGGGGAGGGCTTGACCGAGTTTGTCGGCGGTGTTCCGGTGCGCGCCGGATCGGTGCTCGTCGTTGATCTGTACGCGGAACGGATGGATGGGGACCGGCACGGGACGCCGCAGCTGCGCGTGGCGATGCGGACGACGTCGGAGCGTCCGGCGCAGGAGGTGGAGCTGCGCGTGCTCGCGCCCGACCGCCTGTCGATCGGCGCGGGAGAGTCCGCGGGGGTGATCGCCGAGCGGAGCCTCGACCGTGACGCGACGGTCGTCGCTCTCACGCCGTGCCTGCGGCTGCGGGGCACGGCGGTCTCGGTCGACGCGGTCGCGCCCGACGGCGCGGTCACGCGCCTGCTCGACGCGGCGTCGTACGACCCGCGCTGGCGGATCAGGTACGAGATGCCGCCGGGCGTCCGGCTGGCCGCCGGGACCGTCTTGCGGGCGACCGCCCGGTTCGATAACACCGCCGAGAATCCGTCCAACCCCTCGGCGGGGGCGCCGGTCCGCGACGGCCTGGGCGCGGATGACGAGATCATGGCTGTCGGCGCGGAACTGCTGCCGTAGCCGTTCGTGCACGGTCGTCGAGCCAGTGCGCCAGGCCGTCCAGCACCTCGCGCTCCATCGCGTGCGCGGTCGCGACCTCCTCGACCGTCGCGACGTTCGCCCCGAGCGCCATCGCGGTGAACTTGCCCGAGAGGAACTTCACGCGCACGGCGAGGAACACGTGCGGAGCGATCTCGTGCACCGCGGCGCATGCGCGCAGCGAGGCCTCGTCGTCCGGGATCGTCAGGATCACCGCGTCGGCGTGGTGAATGCCGGCCTCCTCCAGCACCTCGCGGTTGGTGATGTCGCCGTACACGACGCGCCGCCCGAGCGCCCCCTGGCGGAGCACGGTGGAGGCGTTCAGCTCCACGACGCAGAACGGCACGCCCTGCACCGCGAAGCGGTCCGCCAGCGCCCGGCCGACGGGCCCGAAGCCCGCGATGATCGCGTACGCGGGCCGCCGCAGCGGGGTCGCGAGGCTGATCGTCGCGTCGTCGAGCGACTCGATCTTCTCGCGCACCGCCCGGTCCTCCTGGGCCGGCGTCGCGGGGACCTTCTGCCGGGCGGGGGCCTCGCGCAGGAGCGTGTTGCGCACCCACGGCGAGAGGGGGACGCGGCCCAGCCGGGCGGCGAGCGCGTGCGCGGGGCCGGCGATAAGGGGCGTCACGATGAGCGAAAGAATGACGACCGCGATCGTGCTCGCGAGCTGTGCGCCGGAGAGGACGGCGGAGCCGGCGCCGATGATCACGAGCGTGAACTCGCCGGCGTTGCCGAGGTACACGCCGGTCAGGAGCGCGCCGGGCGCGGCCATGCCGCCCACGTACGCCGTGAAGCCGATGATGAGCGCCTTGAGGACGACGACGACGAGCACGCCCGCGAGGATCGGGCCGATGTTCGGCAGCAGCGCCTCCGGCATGACGCGCAGCCCCACGGCCGTGAAGAAGACCGCCAGGAGTAGGTCGCGCAGCGGCGCGAGCTGGCCCGCGAGCTGGAAACGGAACGGCGTGCCCGCGAGCAGGAAGCCGGCGATGAACGCCCCCATCTCCGGCGAGAATCCGATGTAGCTTGTCCAGACCGCGGCGGCCATCGCGATCGCCGCGCTCGCGACAAGCACCAGCTCCTGCGACCCCAGCCTCGCGACGCGGTGGAGCAGCCAGGGCAGCACGACTCGTCCCAGGGCCAGGAGCAGGAAAACCCCCGCGACGGCGCGCGCGGCTCCGAAGAGCACGCCCAGCCACTCCGGGTACGCGGGATTGATGCCGCCGTCGTCGGCCAGAACGCCGGCCGAACCCCACTGGACGAGCACCGGCACCAGCGCGAGCATGACGACGCTGGCGATGTCCTGCGCGATCGAGACGCCCAGCGTGACGCGCCCGTGCACCGCCTGCATCTCCCGGCGCTGCATGAGCGTGCGCATCAGGACCGCGGTCGAGGAGAGCGACGCGCCCATCGCCAGGACGAGCGCCGCCGGCCGCGGCACGCCCAGGGCGATGATGATGCCCCACGCCGCGAGGACGAAGAGGAGGGTCGAGATCACGCCGACGGCGAGGATGTGAACGAGGCCGCGCCGGATCGCGTCGAGGTCGAGGTGCAGGCCGATCGTGAAGAGGAGGAGCACCGTCGCGAGCTCGGAGATGCTCACCGCCGCGGCTTCGCTCCGGACAAGGCCCAGCGCGTGCGGCCCCGCCAGCGCCCCCGCGATGAGATACGCGGGGATGGCCTCGACACCGAGCCGGCGGAAGAGCGCGGACATGCCGGCGGCGGCGGCGAGGAGGACCAGCAGGACCAGCCCCAGCGGCTGGCCGTCGTGCGGCGTGTTGGCGAGTGCAACCGGCAAGGCGGCGAGGGTACGGCGCCGACCCGCGGCCCCGGCCGGCGACCGGGTCAGGCTGCGACGCGGGCGTCGGCCGCCGCCTCGAGTTCGATGAAGGCGGCGGCGCCTTTGCCGAGGTCGGACTCGATCCACGCGCGGCCGCCCATCGCGCGCGCGAGGGCACGAACGGTGGCGAGGCCCAGGCCGGTGCCGGCGGCTGCGGACCGGCCCCGGCGGAAGGGTTCGAAGACTTCCTCGAGCATCGCGCCGGGGATGCCCGGCCCGTTGTCCCGCACGACGATGCGGACCGTCCTCCCGGCGAGCTCGACGCCGGCCTCGATGCGCTTCGGCCCGGGGCGAGCGCCCGTGAACTTGACGGCGTTCGAGAGCAGATTGTCGACGCAGCGGGACAAGAGCGCCGGATCGGCGAGGGCGGTGCAGCCGGTGCTCGCCGCGACGTTCAGCTCAATGCCGGCTCTTTGCGCGGCGTCGCGCCACGCCTCGGCGCACTCGCGCAGCGCGGCGCACGCGTCGACGTGCGTGCGCCGGGGTTGTTCGTTCGTGCCGCGCGCGTACGCGAGCGTCGCGTCGATCATGGCGCGCATGCGGTCCGCGGCGGCGCGGCACCGCTCGGCGTGCGGGCGAGGGTCCTTGGAGCGAGCGACCGCGCGCTCGAGCAGCTCGAGCTGCCCCATGATGGCGGCGAGCGGGCCCTGCAGGTCGTGGACGAGGCCGTACGCCGTTTGGAGCGGATCGTCGGCGGGCGCGCTGCTGCGGTCCGTGGGCGTCACCGCACGGATATCGGCCGGGGCGGCCCGTCGCAGCAATGAAAGGCCCGGAAAAAAACGGGCGGCCCCGCGGCCGCCCGCGCGAACATGGTCGGGCAAGGCCGCTACCTGCGGCGGCGGGCAGCGGCCCACGCGAAGCCCACGAGCACGGACGCGGAGCCAGGTGCGGGCACCATGCCCACGAGCGTGCCGTCGATACCGAACACAAGCTCGTCGGACGCCGGGTCGAGCAGGGGCCTGTTGAGCGAGCAGCTCATGGATCCGTCCGACATGACGATCGCGGTTCCGAGGTGGGCGTCGTAGCCGGCCAGCGCCGTGCTCTGGAAGAGATCGATGACCGAATTGGGTGTGAACGCGCCGGCGGCGTAGGCGACCGTCGTGGATCCGGCCGTCGTCGTGCTGTTGCCGGGCACGACCGGGAGCGAAGCGACCACCGCGGCGTTCACGGGCACACCGGCCAGCGTGATCTGAAAGGTCAACCGCCCCGCGACAAACTTGGGGTTCGCGATCGAATCGATCGACCCCGACGTCGGCGGGGTGAACCCGCCCGGCGCGAGGGTGATGACGCGGATGCCGCCCGCGGGCTGGGGCCCGCCGATCGCGCCCGGTCCGGCGTACGAGGCGGTGTCGAGGTTGGCGGCCCAGCCCGGCGCCGGGTTCCACACTTCGTAGTCGTTGTACGGCCCCTTGATCGGCGGCACGTTGATCGTCCACGCGTACGTGAAGTTTGGGAAGAACCACCCGGGGTTGAACGTCGTCGTGCGCGTCACGGTGATCGCGGCGGAGGCGCCGCCCGCCGCGAGCATGAGTGCGCAGGTCGTTCCGAACACAGCTCGTGGTTGCATACCGGTCTCCTTGTCCTTCGGTCGCTGTCTTGCACCGGCCCCGCCGGGGCCTACTGCTCCGAAGCACGAAGCAACGACAGCGGGACTGTCGGAGACTCATACCCGCACGCAACACCCATGATCCCACAAAGCAAGGGGGACGCAAGCGCGTCGCGGCGTCTTTTTTGAATTATCTTGAGGACCGGCAGGACGCACGCGTCGCGCGCCCGGTTCGGGATCGTTCACAGGGTCCCCTCCGGCGTACCGCACTCCGGGCACACGCCGCTCCTGATGCCCTTGAGGTGATAATGGCAGACCGCGCAGCGGTCCTTGACGGGGAAGATGCCCTGATCGGCGCCGAGTTGGGCGTACGTCACGCCGACGAGCGCGATCAGGTACGGAAGGCCGAGGAAGAAGAGCGGCAGCACCAGGCACGCCGCCGTCGCGAGCATGATCGCCGTCGCGATGACGAACAGCAGCATCAGATGCCACTGCCTCTCGCGCGTCCAGCGCCACGATGTCTTGATCGTGGCCCACGCTCCTTGCCGCGGCAGGTCGTCGTCGACGGCGAGCACGAGCGCGAGGCCCGTGCGGACCGTGAGATAGAAGCTGTAGACCACGACAGGCACGGCGCAGATGACGATCAGCGGGACGCCGACCGAGCGCGACAGAACGTTCGTCGCCGTCAGGATGATGAGCGTGATCGCTGGAATACTGACCGCCAGAAGCACGGCCAGCCACACCACGTAAAGAAGCAGGTACACCCTGATGGCCGGGCCGAAGTGGTAGAAGCCTCGGAAGAGCGCGGGCATCGAGATCGGTTCGCCGCGGCGGGCGGCGACGCCGACGTAGTACGAGCTGCACATCAAAGGCCCGGTGATGAAGAGCGTTGAGATGAGATTCCACAGGAGCGCGGAGAAAACAGCGGCTTGCCGGCCGAACTCGCCGCCGCCAAAGAGGGGCGGGACGACCAGTTGGATCGCCAAACCGACAATGCCGAAGCCCATGTTGGCGACGGTGAAGACAGCGATGACAGCGAGCAGAAACGGGTACCGCTTCTTCATCACCTCCCACGCCTGGCGCAGCGACGCCGCGACGGAGAAACCCACGTACGGCAGGTTCATGGGGGTGTTCATGGCATGAGAGTTTACAGGAAGAGACGATGAGACGCGGAGACGAAGTGAAGGGCCGCTGACGGAAGGCGATACCCCAGCGCCTCCGGCTATCCTCGCGCATGCGCACCCGACTGCCCGATGCCCGTGTGACGCCGCGGTTCGCGGGGCTGACGACGTTCTGCCGCTTTCCGCGCTTGCAGGACGTCGTTCCCGAGAATCGGCCCGTGGATTGGGCGGTCTACGGCGTCCCGTTCGACGGCGGCGTGACGTACAGGCCCGGCGCACGCTTCGGCCCCCGGGCGGTGCGCGAGCAGTCGCAGTACATCAAGCCGTACCACCTCGAGCTGGGCGTCAACGTCTGCGAGAAACTCTCCCTCTGCGACGCGGGCGATGCGCCGGTGGAGCCGTACTCCATCAAGGGCACGCTCGACGCCGCGGCAGGCTGGGCGGCGAATCTCGGGGATCGCGGTACGAAGTTGCTTGCCGTCGGCGGCGACCACGGCGTGGCGTACGCGAACATCCGCGCGACGTGGGAGCGTGCGGGGCGGCCGGCGGGCGGGCTCGCGCTGGTGCACTTCGACAGCCACCTCGACACGGTGGACGCCGTCTGGGGCGAGCGGTGGGGACACGCGAGCGTCTTCATCCGCGCGATCGAGGAGGGATTGGTCGACCCGCGGGCGATGCTCTCGATCGGCGTGAAGGGACCGTTGAACCGCGCGGACGACATGGAGTTCGCTCGGAAGCACGGCGTCCGCGTCGTGACGTTCGAGCGCGTGCGGCGCGAGGGTCTGGGGTTCATCGGCGGATTCGTGCGAGAGCTCGCAGGCCGGCCGGCGTATCTCACCTTCGACGTTGACGTGGTCGATCCGGCCTTCGCGCCCGGGACGGGGACGCCGAGCGTGGGCGGCATGACGTCCGCGCAGGCGCTCGAAGCGCTCCGCGAACTGAAGGGCGTCCGGATCGCCGGGGCGGACGTTGTTGAAGTCCTGCCCGACCGCGACGTGGGCGGCATCACCGCGCTCCTGGCAGCGCAGGTGGTGCTCGAAGTGCTGGCGTTGGATGCGGTGGGGCGGTGAGAGTGATCGCGCCGAGTACAACAAAGCGGCTCGTCGTGCTGGCTGTCTCTGTCGCATTCGCGGTCATCGGGGCTCTGCTCCTCGATAGTCGGCGCTTCCCGTTGGATTGGGACGTTGCGCTGCTTCTTGAACGCTCGGCGGACGGCTCGTTTGTATTCGACGGTCAAGGGGTCGGCCCCGATGTCGCATGGGTTCACTTGCATGTTGCGCATGTGCGGTCGCACGATGCAGTTCTTGGTTCGTTGCGGATTCCTTTGGTCTTGGAGTTGAGCGGGGTTCGGTGGGAGTGCATCAACGCCAAGGGTCCCTCCAAGTTGCCCGCTTGGGCGGCCGAGGGAATGATCGAGTACGGTCGCGTCAGGGACGATTTGATCGTTCTATCAGCCGCGAGAAAGCCCGACGTGGCGAGGTGTGATTCGCTTCTGTGGCGGAACGTGGTCGCCCTGTTGATGATCGGCCCATCGTTGTTGCTGCTTGCCGGCAACCTGGTGTCGTTCGCTTTCGAAGTGGTGCGGCACCGAAGGCGTCGTGGTCTCGGTCAGTGCAGGGCCTGCGGCTATCAGCGGGACCGGCTCGTCCGCTGTCCCGAATGCGGGCATGGGGCCGACGCGGCGCCAGATTCCGCGGGTTGACATGGGGCACGGGAGAAACAGGCGCGGCTTCGCTGCGGCCTCCTCCTAGGCCTGTCCAACATACAGTTCGCGGCTCGTCCCGTACGCCCAGGGAGGACCCCATGCGCAACGACATCAAGTACAACAACATCATCGACAGCGACGAGGCGCGGAAGGCCCAGGCCGCGGCGGACCACGCCCCGAATCTGCACGCGGACGACATCGACGCGGACAGGTTTTACATCCAGCAGCACTACTGGAAGTACACGCGCGAGGACCACGACGTCTGGCGCGACCTCTTCGACAGGCGCTGGGGCGTCCTCGAGCAACAGGTGTCGCGGATCTTCATCGACGGCATGAAGATCCTGCGGCTCTCGCGCGACCGGCTGCCGCTGCTGGACGATTGGGTCGCCGATCGCGACATCGAGCTCGCGGGCGGCGTCAAGGTCGTGAAGGGGACGCGCCTCGACGGCATCAACAAGTTCCTGAAGCAGCAGAGCGAGTGGGCGAGTTACGGCGTTCCCGGGTACCTCCCCGCGAAAGCCTTCTTCGCCTGCCTCGCGCAGCGCGAGTTCCCGACGACGGTCCTGATCCGTCCGCGCGAGGTGATGGACTACCTCCCCGAGCCGGACATCTTCCACGACGTCTTCGGGCACGTGCCGCTCCACACGCTCAAGGTCTTCGCGGACTTTCTGCAGACCTACGGCAAGGCGGCGCTCCTGTGCGACGACGAGGAGCACGTGAAGCGGCTCAGCCGGCTCTTCTGGTTCACCGTCGAGTTCGGCCTCATCCGCGAGGAGGGCAAGATCAGGGTCTACGGGAGCGGGCTGGTGAGCAGCCACGCCGAGGCCGCGTACTCGCTCACCGGCGAGTGGGAAGCGAAGGGCCAGCACGTGCCCGACTGCGCCGAGCGACCGGTGCCGGTCTACCGCCCCTTCGACCTTGAGCGCGTCTGCAACACCGACTTCGAGATCGACCACTTCCAGCCGATCTACTACGTCCTCGAGTCCTTCGAGCAACTGCGCGATGCGATGAACGACTATGCGGAGCAGGTGATCGGGGAAACGGGGATGGCAAAGGCGCGCGTGTAGTGCGCAACTCTTGTCGGCGATGAAGATGGCTTCGGCCTCTGACTTGCCACCGTTCACCGCTCATCGACGTCTAAGGGAGAGCATGTCTCTCCAGCAAACCGATACCCGCGTCACTCTCTGGATGGCCCGTCACGGGCCGCGCCTGCTGCGTATCTCCCTCGGCGTCGTCTTCCTCTGGTTCGGCGCGCTGAAGTTCGTCCCGGGCCTCTCGGCCGCGGACGACCTCGCCGGCCGCACGATCGAAACGCTCACGCTGGGAGTCATCAAGCCCGGCCTGTCGCGCCCGATCCTCGCGGCGTGGGAGACGCTCATCGGGCTCGGTCTCGTCTCGGGCGTCTGGCTCCGCGCGACGCTCCTTCTCCTTGCGCTCCAGATGGCGGGCACCCTAACGCCGCTCGTGCTCTTCCCGGGCGAGACGTGGCGCGTCTTCCCGATCGCGCCGACGCTCGAGGGGCAGTACATCATCAAGAACGTGGTGCTGATCGCCGCGGCGATCGCGGTGGGCGCGACCGTGCGGGGCGGGGCGATCGTGGCGAGCCCCCGCGTCGCGGCCAAGGCGAAAGCCGAGGATGAGGCGGAGGGGCGGTTCTCACCCGGGCACGCGTGAGCCGCGGCTCATCGCCGCCTGACCACGGGCCGCCTGTCTTCTGGTACACTGATCGGGATACCAGGAGACACGCATGGCCGATACCGACACCAACAAGCTGCTGCTCATCATCATCGCGTTCTTTCTCCCGCCGCTCGCCGTGGGTCTCAAGACTGGCGTCGGCGGCGCCCTGTTCCTCAACATCGTCCTGACGATCCTCTTCTGGCTTCCGGGCTTTCTGCACGCGCTGTACATCGTCCTCAAGAAGTGAACGCGCCCGGACCGACCCGATCGCGGGAAACTCGGGCGCCGCGCCGTGCGTAGGGCTTGCATGGACCGGTACCGAATCCTGTGCGAGGCTTGCGGTTACCCGCTGGAAGACCTGGCGCGGGATGGTCGGTGTCCTGAGTGCGGCAAGCCCGTCGCCGAATCGGAGCCGGACCATCGCGCCGGGTCACCGTGGCAACAGCGCCGATCGGTCCGCGCGTGGTTCCAGACGTCGGGCATGGCGCTGCGGCGGCCGGGACAACTGTTCGATTCGATCGCGATCACGCGCCGGGGCGGCACGTCGCTGCTGGCGCTGAACGCCATCCTCGCGGGGTTCTTCGTCGCGTCGCCGTGGGTGGGCACGCTGATCGGCGACCCGCTGCGGCGGATGGAGCGTGGAACGCCGCTGAGCATGCTCGCGTTCGTCGGCGTACTTGCCGCCGAAGCGGCGGCGGTGGCCGGGGTCGTGATCGTGCTCACCCTCATTGAATATGCCGGTGTGCGGTTCTGGTCCGCGCGGCGCGGGGGGCGGCTGACGCCGGAGGCGGCGTGGCAGGTCTGCTGCCACGCGAGCATCGGATGGTTGCTGGCCGGGTTCCTGCCGTTCTTCGGCCTGGCCTTCTGGTTCTTCTTGGCCGCGAACTTCGGCGTCGCGCCGCGCGGCTGGGTCGAATACCGGGGGTCGGTCATCAGCGTGCAGACGATCGCGTACGCGTCGAGTTACTTCGGGGGCGTGCTCGCCGGGCTCCTGATCTTCGAGAGCAGGGTCTACACGGGCGTCCGCCGGTGCAAGTACGCCGCGACGAAGCGCGATCCGGAGCCGGCGACGGAAACCGTCGCGGCGCGCATCTGATACCATCGTGCCCGCGGGAGCCGGTTCCACCCGCGCGACACGGACGTCCATCTTGCCACCCTCGCGTTCAACGTTCGGGCCGCTGCGTCATCCGCACTTCAAGCGGGTCTGGATCGGCGCGGCCGTCTCCAGCATCGGCGGCTGGATGGAGATGACGGGCGTGCAGTGGGCGATGGCGAAGGCCACGCTGGACACGGAGTGGATCGCGCACAACCCGGCGCTGACCGCGCCGCTGATGATGGCGTACCTCGCCGCGGCCCAGCTCTTCCCGCAGCTCTTCCTCGGGATTCTCGGCGGGGTCGCGGCGGACCGGCTGAACCGCAAGACGCTGCTGCTCGTGACGCAATCGGCGCGGATGGTGATCGCGGCGGCGCTCACGCTCGCGGCGCTGCGCGGCGTCATCTCGCCCTGGGCCCTCATCGTGCTGGGCGGGCTCGACGGCATCGCGATGGCGTTCAATATCCCGGCTTGGCAGGTCCTGACGCCGCGGCTGGTGCCCAGGGAGGAACTCGCGGACGCGATCACGCTCAACGGCCTGCAGTTCAACGTCGCGCGCGCGGTGGGGCCTGCGCTGGCGGGGCTGTTGATGGGCGTGGCCGAGGGCGTGTGGGCGCTCTTCGCGCTCAACACGCTGAGCTACGCGGTGATCCTGTTCGCCGTCGCGTTGACGCCGGACGCGCCCGCGCCCGCGTCGCGCGACGCGCACCCGTGGCGGCAGGTCGGGGAGGCGTGGTCGTACGTGCGCGGGCACATCGGGCCGTGGCGGCTCATCATCGGCATCGCGGTCTTCTCGATGCTCGCGACGCCCTTCCTGCGCTTCCTGCCCATCCTCATCCAGGAAATCTACCTGCCGACGAGCACCAAGGATCGCCAGGAGACGGCGTTCGGCCTGCTGCTGGGCGCCATGGGCGTCGGCGCGGTGGCGGGGGCGCTCACGGTGCGCCGGATCCCGGCGTGGTACCCCAAACACCACTTCATCCCCCTGTCGATCCTGCTCTGCGCGCTCACGCTGGTGGTGATCGCCTTCGCGACGAGCATCTGGGTCGCGGCGGTCGCGATCGCGGTGTGCGGCATCTTCTGGATGTGGGCCTTCAACGCGGCGTGGGGCGCGCTGCAGATGCTCCTGCCCGACGCGCTGCGCGGTCGGGTCTCGGCGATCGCGAACACGATCAGCTTCGGCGCGATGCCGGTCGGCGCGTACATCGCGGGCGTCGTCGGCCAGGCGGTCGCGGGCAGGGAATCCGAGGGCCTCGCCGCGATGGCGGGGACCGCGGCCGCGTCCATCGCGCTCGTCGCGGTCGCCGCGGCGATGCTGACGTGGCGGACGCCCGAGATCGACGGTCTCAGGCCGGGCGACGCCGGGTACGACCGCGTGCCGGGGCTGGTGCGCGGGATCACGGGGCGCGCACACCGGCCGCCGGCCGCCGGCTGATCCCGCTCACGCCGCCTGCTTCGCGTCCGCAGCCTTCAGCTGCGCCCCGAGCGCGGCGGACATGTCGGCGAGGAGCTGCGCGATGAACTTCAGGTCCGCGCCGTTCCTGACGAGCGAACTGAGTTCGTCGGCCAGCGTCGCGAGCGCCGGGTACGACACCGGGCCCTGCTCCGCGTCCTTGGGACGCACGCTCGCGAGCGCATCAACCGGGAGGTGGGACTCGAACTTCACGCCGACGTCGTGGATCGTGCCGCGCACGTGCGTGCAGCGTACGACCGACGCTTTGACCTTGGCGCGGGGCGACCTGCTCTCGTCGAGCACGACGAACGTGCACTTCGACCCGGGGTGGACGAAGGCGTTGTGGAGCATCGCCATCCCGCTCCGGGAGACGTCGCGCACGGCGACGGCGAAGCGCACCTCGGAGCCGCCCGGCTGGACGAGAGATCCGACGACCGTGAAACCGGGCGGGAGGGTGAACCGGGAGTGCTCGCGGTTCGCGGCCTGCGGGCTCGCGTCGGACTTCGTCGAGATCGCCCGGAGGAGCGCGGCGCGCTCGGTCGTGCTGAGGCCCAACCGGCTGTCGGATTGGAAGGGTGTGGTCATGCTCGCGTCTCCGGCCGGTTCGGCCAGAACATTGATCGGGCGGGCCCGTAAAGTCGTTCACGATGCTCGCCCGCCGCCCCACGCGTCCAGTCCGTCTGGGAGACCCTCGTGTCGGTTTTGTCTCGATCGGGGGAGGGTTACCGGGCCGCGACGGCGCCGCGACGGCGCCCGCCCCGGTATCGGTGCAGAGCATGACCGCCGGGTACACGCACGACGTGGACGCGTGCGTGCGCGAGATTCACAAGCTCGCCGCCGCCGGCGCGGACGTGGTGCGCGTCGCCGTGCCGGAGAAGAAGGACACGGACGCGCTGCGGCACATCCTGCCCCGGGTGAACGTGCCGATCGTGGCGGACGTGCACTTCCACTTCCGGCGCGCGCTCGAGGCCGTGGAGGCGGGCGTCCACAAGATCAGGCTCAACCCCGGCAACATCAACGATCGGGCGGAGGTGGTGGAGGTGATCCGAGCGTGCAAGGCGCGCGGGCTCCCGATCCGCGTGGGCGTGAACGAGGGCTCGATCATCGAGCGCCGGGACAAGCAGAAGAGGATGAGGGAGCTGGGCGCGGTCTTCGGCGACCGCAAGCACGGGTACCTGCTCGCGATCATGATCGCCAAGCTCGAGGAGTACCTGGACATCTTCTACGCGGAGGACTTCCACGACATCGTCATCAGCGCCAAGAGCATGGACGCGGCGTTGGTGGTGGACGCGTACACCGAGATCAGCAAGCGTTTCGATCACCCGCTGCACCTGGGCGTCACGCACGCGGGGCCGAAGGAGACGGGGTGTATCCGGAGCATCGCGGCGCTGAGCGCGTTGCTGTGCAACGGCATCGGCGACACGATCCGGATCAGCTACGCGAACGACCCTGTCTACGAGGTCGAGGACGGTCTGGAACTCCTCTGGTCGCTCGGGCTCCGCGAGCGCAAGGGCGTCGACCTGATCGCCTGCCCGACGTGCGGGCGCATCCAGGTGGACCTCTTCACGCTCGTGCAGGACGTGCGCAAGCAACTCGCGGAAAAAGTCACCGTGCCCATGAAGGTCGCGGTCATGGGGTGCATCGTGAACGGCCCGGGCGAGGCGGAGGGCGCCGACGTCGCGGTCTTCGCCGGCGACCGGCGCGGCATTATCTATGTGCAGGGGGAGCGCGTCGCGAACGTCCCGGAGCCCGAAATTCTGGACAGGCTCCTCAGGGAGTGCCTTGACTTCCAGGGGCGCGTGCTGCGCGGCGAGGCGAAGCTCGGCGAGAAAAAGGTCGCCATCGTCCCGCCCGACCCCGTCGGCGAGCCGGGCAGCGGGTGGGAGAAGATCGCGGCGGGGCTCGTCGAGAAGCAGCAGACCGTGACGCCGCTCACCATCCGTGGCGGGTGACGGCTAGGACCTCGTGAGACGCGCGAGCGCCTCCCGATACTTCGCGAGCGTGCCGGCGACCACGTGGGGCGGCAGCGCGGGGCCCGGGGCCTGCTTGTCCCAACGGCCCGACGCGGCGAGCGTCTCGAGGTACTCGCGGAGAAACTGCTTGTCGAACGACGGCTGCGGAGCACCGGGCTGGTAGGAATCAGCGGGCCAGAAGCGGGAGCTGTCCGGCGTCAGCGCCTCGTCGATCAGGATCGGGGTGCGCTCGCCCTCGACAACGCCGAACTCGAACTTGGTGTCGGCGATGATCACGCCGCGCGCGAGCGCGTGCTCCGAGGCGGCCTTGTAGATCGCGATCGTCGCGCCGCGCAGAAACTCCATTGTCTCCCGCCCCGCGATCTCGCAGGCGCGCTCGAAGGGGATGTTCTCGTCGTGCTTGCCGATCTGTTCCTTTGTCGCGGGCGTGAAGATGGGCTGCGGAAGGCGGTCGCACCGGCGCAGGCCTGACGGGAGCTTGACCCCGCAGACCGACCCCGACTCCTGGTACTCCTTCCACCCGGACCCTTCGAGATACCCCCGGGCCACGCACTCGATCGGGACGACACGCGCGGCGCGGGCGATCATCACCCGCCCGGCGTAAACATCTCTGCCCGCGACATCGTCCCCGAACACGGAGGGCGCCAGCGTCGCGGCGTCCGCGCCGAGCAGGTGCGTGCGGCAAAGACCACGCCGCTCGATGAAGCGCAGCCAGAAAAGGGAGAGCTCGGTCAGCAGCCGGCCCTTGCCGGGGATCGGCGTGGGCATGACGACGTCGAACGCGCTGATGCGGTCGGTCGCCACGATGAGCAGGCGGCGCGACGCGCCCGGCGGCGTCGTGGCTCCGGGGGGAAGGTCGTAGACGTCCCGCACCTTGCCGCGGCGCAGGCCGGGGAGCGCGAGCCGGGACTCCGTAAGCGCCTGCGCGGGAACGGTTGACATCGCGCAAGCGTACCGGGAGCGGCGGCCTTGCGGCCGCGAGTTTTTCATCCCCGGCGTTTGCCCCGCGCCGCGGGGCCGCGACAATGCGCGTTCGCCCCGCGGCATCGGGCCGGCGGGTCGGGCTTGTCGGTCGTCGCTTCTCCCGCGCCAACGGGCGTTTCCACATGCTCACCTTCGTGGTCTTCGACAACGACGCCGTCGACGGGCAGCACTTCCCGCCCCGTCACGCCTTTCTCGTAGGGCCCGACGAGGTGCCCATGCAGGGGCGCGTCGAGATCGCGGACGGCCTCGTGCGCTGCGCGAAGGACCTCCCCGGGGCCGCCGGGCTTGCGGTGCAGCTCGAAGTGCCCAGCCCCGCGCTGCCGGACCACCTCGCCAAGGCGCAGCTCAATCCGCCGGCGCCGACGCTCGGCTTGCTGACGCTGCACACGACGCTGCTGCCGGAGCGGGAAGAGCCGTACCTGCTCACGATCGAGCTGGCACGCCGGCAGATCATGCTCTTCCTCAACAAGCTCGAGGATTGGCAGCTGACGGAGTTGCCGCCGGACCACCCGACGCTGCAGCAGTTCGAGATGGCGCGTGACGCGTTCACGTCGGCGCTGATCGAGCAGCGCGCCGCCCCGGGCACGCCGGGCGCGCGGGGCGGGTACAACCCCGGGGCGGACAAGCTCGCGGCGCAGGCCCTCGCTCTGGCGCTGCAGGCGGGCGAGGAGCTGGCGCTCGTCCACGCCAACAGACAGCTGCGGCTGCGGCAGAGCGGGGAGGCGTACAAGCAGGCGAGCGCGGCCGTCGCGCGGCAGACGCCCGAGCCCCCGCCCGCGGGCGCACCCATGATCGTGCCGGGGTCGGGGCACGTCACGCTGCCGGGCGTGCCGCTCGTCGGGTGCGCCGTGAGCCCGCGCGCGTTCGGCGAGGGGTTGCAGAAGGCCGCGGCGAGCTGCTGCGACTTTCTCACGATGCCGATGCGGTGGATCGACCTTGAGCCCGTCGAGGGGAAGTACAACTTCTCGACCACGGACCGGTGGATCGAGTGGGCGGTGCGGACGGCCAAGCTGCCGCTGGTCGGCGGGCCGGTCGTGGACCTGCGGCCCAGCAGCGCGCCGGAGTGGCTCTTCATCTGGGAGAACGACTACGAGACGCTGCGCGACCTGGTCTTCGAGCACGTGCAGGCCGTGGTAACGCGCTACCGGCGGACGGTCTCGCGCTGGACGGTGGTGAGCGGCCTGCACGTCAACACCAACTTCAAGATCAGCTTCGAGCAGGTGCTCGACCTCACCCGCTTGTGCGTGATGCTGGTGAAGAAACTGCACCCGGCGGCGAGGATCCAGGTCGAGGTGATCCAGCCGTGGGCGGAGTTCCACGTCACCAACCGCCGCAGCATCCCGCCCTACACGTACGCCGAGGCGGTGCTCATGGCCGGGCTGCCGATCGACGCGGTGGGGCTGCGCCTCCAGATGGGGCACGCGGAGCCGGGCCTGTCCACGCGCGACATGCTGAGCCTCTCGGCCATGCTCGACCGCTTCGCGGCCCTGGAGAAACCGCTGTTCATCACGGCGCTCGGCGCGCCGAGTGCGCCGATCCCGCCCAAGCCGTTCATCCCCCGGACGGGCGCGGAGCCGGAGGACCCGTACGAGCCGGGCTATTGGCGCACCCCGTGGAGCGAAGCGACGCAGGCGGCTTGGATGACGCAGGCGCTCGGCGTCATCTGTTCGAAGCCGTATGTGCACGGCGTCTGCTGGCACGATCTGGCGGACGCGCCGTCCGGCGATTCTTCCGAAATGCCGCACGGCGGGTTGATCACGGCGGGCGGACATCAGAAGCCGGCGCTCACGCGCTTGGCGCAGGTGCGGCAGGCGGTGCGTGAAGGAAAGTCGCCGCTCGCGCTGCTGCGACCCGCGGGCTGACACGGCGGCCCCGCAATCGCGGTACCATGCCGCCTATGGCGGGAGCACTTCCAGACCGTGCGGGCAGAGGGCTCGTCTGGGCGGGCGCGGGCGCCGCCGTCGCCCTCGCCGGCGTCGTTGCGTACAACAACCTCCGAGCGCAGCCGATCGCCCCGGCCGGGCGCCTCCCGCCGCCGCCGACGATGGTGGCGCGAGCGACCGAGCCGGCGCACGCCGCGGCGTTGACGGAGACCGCCGCTCCCGGGGCCGCGGTCGGCGAACCGGCGGCAACCGCCGCGGTTGATCCCATCCCCGCCACGATGATCGTGGAGCGGTCGTTCATCGGGCCGCCCGCCGAAGCGCCCCCGGCGGGCGCGCCGACGGCCGCCGAACCTGCTCCGGTCAAACGTGTCCCGAACCCCCTCGCCCGCGCGGCGTCGGGGCCGCAACCGGGCAAGGCCGGCCGGAAACCGGTCGCGTCGAGCACGACGCTCATCAATGTGAACACCGCCTCCGCCGCCGAACTGGAATTGCTGCCCGGCGTCGGCCCCGTCCTCGCGGCGAAGATCGTGGAGCACCGGGACCGCCACGGCTCCTTCGCGGGGCCGGAGGACCTCGAGAAGGTGCGGGGAATCGGCCCCAAGCTGCTCGAGAAGATCGCGCCGCACGTGACGTTCGTCCGACCGCCGGTGAAGAAGAGCGGCACGCGATAAGATCGGGTCAGATGAACGGCTTGCACGCCCGGGGTCTCCCGACGATCCGGTGGGCCCGCGCTCGCGCGCGGCGGGCGGGAAGCCCTATTTCAATCGCGCGCAAGCGTCGAATGATCAGGCCGCCGAGTCGCCGGGAGGGCAGTGATCGCCGATCGGCGAGTGGTCGCTCCGCATCGCTCGCGCGCGGTCCGAAAGGCATTCGGCCGCTGTTCCCCGGCCTCCGATCGTCCGTCGCGGAGGGGCAACCGTGAGCGCGCCCGCAACACCCGGCGGCGCGCACTCCGTCGACGTTGTCGAATTCATCCGCCAGCGTGCGGACGCGCAGCGGGTCGCGCAGGGGCTGGCGGCGCGGAAACGCGTTGTGGTGTCCGGCGCGTCCGGCTCCTCGACGCACCTCCTCGCGGGCGCGGTGTCGCGCGAGCTGGAGCGGCCGGTCATCCTCGTGCTGGCGCACCTCGACGACGCCGACGAGGCGGCGGACGAGCTGAACGGCGCGGGCGTGAGCGCATTCCGCGTGCCGGCGCTCGAGGGAGCGAGCGCCGAGAGCGTGGCGATCGACCTGTGGGCGGCGCGGGTGCGGCTGGCCAGACTGCTGCCGGGCGTTGCGGGAGCGTCCGTCATCGTCGCGCCGATCCAGGCCCTGATGCAAGGGGTGCCCTCGCCGCGCCAGCTCGCGAACGTGTCCCGCATCATCCGCGTCGGTGAGACGCACAATCTCACGAAGTTCACGCGGTGGCTCGCCGACGCCGGCTACCGGCGCGCCGACAGCATCGAGGAGCCCGGGGACTTCTCCGTGCGCGGCGGGATCGTGGACGTCTTCCCGCCCGCGCCCGCGGAGATCGAGGTCTGGAGCGGCGACCCGGTGCCCGTGCGTCTCGACTTCTTCGGCGACGAGGTCGAGCGCATCAGCGAAGTCGATCTTTCCAGCATGGGCGCCGACCGGGCGCTCAAAGGTGTCGAGATCATCTCGCCGACGCTCACCATGGCGTCGGGCCGCGACCGCGCGGGCGGGGACAACAGGCAGGGATTGACCGCCGACGACGCCGTGAACCTGCTGGAGCTGTGCCCCGCGGGCGCGGCCGTGATGCTGGCAGAGACGATGGAGATCGTGGAGCAAGGGCGCGGGTACTACGAACGCGTCATCGACTCGCGAGGCGTCTGGGGCCCGCCGGCCGTGCTGAAGCTCCTCGAGCAGCGGTTCCACGCCCTCGCGGAGGTCAATCAGTTCTCCCGCGGCGCGAGCGCGAGCGACGCGCGCATCGAGTTCGGAGTCGCGAACCTCGCGTCGTTCCCTCGCGACGCGGGCGAGGCCGTGCACGAGCTGCTCGGGATCGCGAAAGGCCCGCCGCGTCGGGACGTCACGGTCTGCTGCCAGAACGACGGCGAGCGGTCGCGCATGGGCGAGCTGCTCGGGCCGCACGCGGGGGCGGGCGGCGCGGAGCACGTCCGCGTCGGCGTCGCGTACCTCCACCGCGGGTTCGTGCTCGAGCCGGGCGCGGACGGCGGCGCGGGCGTGGCGCTCGTGCCGTACCACGAGCTCCTGTCGCGCTTCTCGGTGCGGCGCGGGGCGCGCGCCGCCCGCGGCGGGCGCGCGATGGACACCTTCCTCGACTTCGACGAGGGGGACTACGTCGTCCACGCCGATCACGGCGTCGCCCGGTTCATCGGGCTGGTGCTCATGCGGCCGCGCGAGCTGCCCCGCGCGCAGCGCGTGAGCCTCCCGGGCGAGACAAAGCGGGAGGAGAAGAAGCAGGAGGACCAGGAGGAGTACCTCGCCCTCGAGTTCGCGGGCGGAGCGAAGCTGTACGTGCCCGCGACGCGCATCGACGCGGTGCAGAAGTACGTCGGCGGGTTCTCCGGGAAGCCGCAGCTCTCGGTGCTCGGGGGGCAGCGGTGGCAGGCGCAGAAGGAGCGCGTCGCCGAGGGCGTGCGCGACCTCGCCGGCGAGCTGCTGCGGGTCCGGGCGGCGCGCGAGCACCTGCCGGGCATCAGCTACCCGCACGACACGGCCTGGCAGAACGAGTTCGAGGCGGAGTTCCCGTATGAGGAGACGCCGGATCAGCTCGCGGCGCTGCAGGAAATCAAGCGCGACATGCACGCGGCGAGGCCGATGGACCGGCTGCTGTGCGGCGACGTGGGCTTCGGCAAGACGGAGCTGGCGATCCGCGCCGCCTTCAAGGCGGCCGAGTTCGGCAAGCAGGTCGCGGTGCTGGTGCC
The DNA here is from genome assembly GCA_035628115.1 of Phycisphaerales bacterium. Taxonomy (GTDB): domain Bacteria; phylum Planctomycetota; class Phycisphaerae; order Phycisphaerales; family UBA1924; genus BJHL01. The sequence continues at coordinate 163,789 of DASPKL010000003.1, forward strand.
GACGACGGTGCTGGCGGAACAGCACGAGCGCACGTTCCGGGCGCGCTTCGCGGGGTACCCGTTCCGCGTCGAGAGCGTCTCGCGTTTCAAGACCGACGGCGAGGTGCGCGCCGTGCTCAGGGAAGCGGCGCAGGGACGCGTGGACGTCTTGATCGGCACGCACCGGCTGCTCAGCCAGGATGTTCACTTCAAGGACCTGGGGCTCGTGGTCGTGGACGAGGAGCAGCGGTTCGGCGTCGAGCACAAGGAGGCGTTGCTGCGGCTCCGCCTGACCGCGGACGTGCTCACGATGTCGGCGACGCCGATCCCCCGCACCCTCCACATGGCGATGCTGGGCATCCGCGACATCAGCAGCCTCACGACGGCCCCGGCGGACCGGCGCGCGATCGTGACGGAGGTGATCCCGTACAACCCGGCCCGCGTGCAGCAGGCGATCGCGCGCGAGCTCGCGCGCGAGGGGCAGGTCTACTACGTGCACAACCGCGTGCACGACATCAGGAGCGTCGCCGACGACGTGCGGCGCCTCGCGCCCGACGCGAGGATCGTCGTGGGGCACGGGCAGATGACGCCGCACGAGCTCGAGGAGGTCATGCTCGCGTTTATCAGGCGCGAGGCCGACATCCTCGTCGCGACGACGATCATCGAGAGCGGCATCGACATCCCGACCGCGAACACGATGATCATCGACGACGCGGACCGCTTCGGCCTGTCGGACCTGCACCAGCTGCGCGGACGCGTCGGCCGGTCCAAGCACCGCGGGTACTGCTACCTGCTCACGCCGGTGGACCGGACGCTCAAGGAGAACGCGATCAAGCGTCTGCGCGCCCTCGAGCAGTACTCGATGCTCGGCGCCGGCTTCAAGATCGCGCTGCGCGACCTCGAGATCCGCGGCGCGGGGAACATCCTGGGCCCGGAACAGTCCGGGCACATCGCGGCGGTCGGCTACGAGATGTACTGCCGGCTCCTCGAGGACGCCGTGCACGATCTCAAGCACGAGAAGCGCCCCGCGCCGCCGAGCGCGACGGCCGTCGAGGTCGGGGTCTCCGGCCTCATCCCGAAGGCGTACGTGCCGAGCGCCAAGCGGCGGCTGGCTCTCTATAGGCGGCTGGCGACGGCGGCGACGGCCGAAGACCTCGCCAAGGCGCGGTCGGACATGGTCGAGGCCTACGGCGAGCCCCCGGCGCCGGTGGAACGGCTGTACGAGATCGCCGAACTCAGGTTGGCGCTGGCGGCGAGGGGCGTGCGGAGCGTCACGATCCGTGAAAAGGATGTCATCTTCTTCTGCGCCGACGCGGAAAGGCTCGCGGAGGAGATGCGCTCGAGAGCGACGACCGCGGCGGCGAGGGCCGCCACGGTGACGCCGCTCCCGCCGGAGGACAAGGGCGGGTTGCCGATGCTGTACTTCCGCCCGCCCGAGTCGGCGTTGGAGCCGGCGACGCTGCTCCGCGTCCTGAGGGCGAGATTCGGGGTCGGCGAACGGAACCCGAAAGCCGTGGTATGATCGCCCGTGCACCGCGGGCCGGCGCGATCCGACGGCGCGGAGCCGAGGAGCGAACGGAGATGGACAGCACCCAGCCCGCGAGGACGGAGCCCGCGACCGTGCACGAGGGCCCCACGAGCAGGCGCGTGGAGGCCCTCAAGCGCCGCCTGATCCGCGAGGGAACGACGGCGGTGTCGATGCTCGAGGCGGCGGTGGCGGCGCTCCGCACGCTGGACGTCGAGGGCGCGAGCGCGGTGCGCCGCAGCGACGACCAGGTGGACTTCGAGGAGATCGCGATCGAGCAGGAGTGCTACGCCCTCCTGTCGCTGCACCACCCGTACGCGCACGACTTCCGCACGATCACGTTCGCTCTGCGCGCGAACGCGGACCTCGAGCGCATCGCCGACCACGCCAGCTCGCTCGCGAAGATCGTGGGGCGCGTGGTGAACGGCGCCGGCATGGCGAGCCCGCCCCGCTGGCCCACGGCGCTGCTGGACCTGTGCGAGCGCGTCCCGCAGAACTGCCACGCGCTGCTGCGGGCGGTGCAGGACGAGGACGTCGACGCGGCGCTGCGGCTCGTCGCGACGGACCAGACGATCGACCAGCTCGAGAAGCAGCTCTTCAAGGAAGTGCAGGAGATGATCGACGCGATGGGACGCGACGACACGGCCGTGCTCATCGGCATGCTCGTGTACCGCGCCGGCAGGGAGCTCGAGCGCATCGGCGACCTGACGGCGTCGATCGCCGAGGACCTTGTCTATCTCGCGCGCGGGGACATCATCCGCCACGCCAAGCGGCGCGCGCCGTCGCCCGCCTAGAGCGCTGGCTTTTTGCGGCGCGCACGCTACGCTCCGCCATGAAGCGAATCCTGCACGTCGGCCTGGGCCCGCTGGGCGCACGCATCGTCCGCGAGGTGACGCAGCGCGAGATCGGGCACGTCGTCGCGGTCGTCGACCGGTCGCCGTCCCTCGCCGGCAGGTCGCTGGCCGACGTCGTGCCGGAGGCCGACCCGCGGCTGCGCATCGCGGGCGGTCTTGACGAGATCGACGCGTGGGACCAGATCGACTGCGCGATCGTGACGACGGCGAGCGACCTTCCCTCCTGCGCCGACACCTTCCGAACGCTCCTCAAGCGCGGCAAGGCCGTGGTGAGCACGTGCGAGGAGCTCGTGTACCCGTGGCTCCGCCACGTCGCGCTGGCGGAGGAACTCGACGAGGTCGCGAGGCGCAACGGCGGGCGGCTGCTCGGCACGGGCGTCAACCCCGGCTTCCTGATGGACGCGCTCCCGGTCTACCTCACGAGCGTCTGCTCGCACGTGCGGGGCGTGCGCTGCGAGCGCATCCAGGACGCATCGGCGCGGCGCGTGCCGTTCCAGCAGAAGATCGGCGCGGGCCTGGACGACGAGGGCTTCGCGCGCAAAGTCCGCGAGGGCACGCTCCGGCACGTCGGCCTCGGCGAGAGCCTGCACTTCATCGCCCACTCGTGCGGGCTGCGCATCGAGCGGTGGGAGGAGGACATCGAGCCGGTGAAGGCGCAGCGCGACCTCGTGAGCGCGCTGGGGCCGATCCCGCGCGGACGCAACGCCGGCGTCCGGCAGGTCGCGCGCGGCTACTTCGACGAGCGCGAGGTCGTGCGGCTCGAGTTCGTCGCCGCGATCGGCCAGAAGGATCCGTACGACAGGGTGACGATCGACGGCGACCCCGCGATGGACATGGTCATTCCCGGCGGCGTGCACGGCGACACCGCGACCTGCGCGATCGCCGTCAACGCCGTGCCGCGCCTGCTCGCGGCCCCGCCCGGGCTGCACACGATGGCGACCGTGCCCGCGCCGCACTACGTCAGAGGATGACCCGAACGCCGTGGGCCGGTCGCCCCGAGCCCGGCGGAGCGTCAGCGGATCACGCCGTCGTCGCCGACCAGGCCGAGTGCGCGCAGGGCGATCAGGGCGGCGTCCTGCTCGGCCTTTTTCTTGGTCGCGCCCCACGTCGGCTCGTAGCGCTTGCCCGAGATCTCGACGCACACCTTGAACGCCTTGGCGTGGTCGGGGCCCTGCTCGTCCAGCACGCGGTAGACGGGCGCCGCGCCCATCTCCTGTATCGCGTGCTGCTGCAGCACGCTCTTGAAGTTCTGCTGGTGCCCGCTCGCGGCGGCTTTCTCGATGATCCCCAGCACCAGCGGCAGGATGAAGTTGCGGGCGGCGTCGAAGCCCCCGTCGAGGTAGATCGCGCCGATGACGCTCTCCAGGGCCGCCGCGGCGAGCGACGCCGGGAGATTCGCGCCCGCCCGCATCCCTTTGCCGACGACAATGAACCGCTCAAGACCCAGCCCTCGCGCGATCTGCGCGCACGTCTCGCGGGAGACCGCGAGGCTCTTGATCTTGGTCATATCCCCTTCGCGCAGGTGCGGATAGTTGCGGAAGAGGAGTTCGCAGACGACAACCCCCAGAACGGCGTCGCCGAGGAACTCGAGGCGCTCGTTGTTGGCGAGGTTGCTCTCCGCGTTGGTCGAGGCGTGCGTCAGCGCCTGCGCAAGGAGGGCGGGGTCGCGGAAGACATAGCCGAGCGCAGCTTGCGCGTTCGTTCTGGCCCCTTCGTCCTTCATTGAGCGAACATATCCCGCACACGGGCCGGAGAACACCGGCCGCGGGCTTCAGTGTACCAAAAATCCGCGGCCCTCAGACCGGGGCGGGAGCCTGTTTTTGCACCGCCGCTCGCCCCGCGGCGGGGTCCTGCGTAGGATTGAGGCCCGGCCTCAGGCGGCCGTGGACGAAAGAGACAGCCATGCACTATCCGCACCGTACCAGCCGTATCAAGCGCAAGCGTGCCATCGGGTTCCGCGCCCGGATGAAGACCCGCGGCGGCCGCAAGATGATGAACCGGAAGCGCAGCGTCGGCCGTAGCCTGAACGTGGCGGACAAGTAGATCGAGGCCGATTCTTGAGCACCGGCGACCCCGCCTGATGGTGGGGTTTTTGTTTTTGGCAAGGGAAAGTGCGCCGCGAGACGTTCAAGACGGCGTGAAGAAAAGTACCGCTTGCTCCCCCGAACAATTCCCTGTATGCTGCTCCATCATGCGGCGAGCGTTCACGCTGATCGAGCTTCTCGTCGTGATCGCGATCATCGCGCTCTTGATCGGGCTGCTGCTGCCGGCCCTCGGGAAGGCCCGGGCGGCGGGACGGAGCGTGGTCTGCCTCTCGAACCAGCGGCAGATCGGCACGGCGCTGATGTCGTACGCGAACGCGTTCAAAGAGTGGATCCCGAGGGAGTCGGGCAACAGCGAAGCCCTGCCCAACCGCAGGCCTCAGGTTCCCGCCTGGGAGCAGTCCTCGAACTTCCGCGCCGAGTTCAACCTCGCGTGGGCATTCAACCTCCGCCCCTTTCTCGACCCCAAAGCGTTCAGCACCGACAACTACGGGCTGCGAGATCGGTTCAAGAGTGCGCCGTATTACCGGGACCCTTCGCGCAAGCCGGACGATCACCCGATCCATTACGTGAACAACGGGGTCCGACTGCGGCGGAACGCCGCGGGAAACGTCTACGTGGATGAGGTCGAGTGCGAGCCGCCGATTCAACTCTCTCGGATGCCGCGCACGGACAACGTCCTCTACCTGACGTGCTTCGCGGACGACCCCGGCAATCTGCGGTCAGCGAACTACCAGGCGAACGCGAACCACGATCTGGAACTGTCGATCTTCTACGACATCCGCCGCGTGACCAACATCAACGGTCCGGAGGCCGGCGGCGACCCGACGCTGTGGCGTCGCACGGCGCCCAACCGCCACGGCCGCGGCGCCAACGCGGTGTACATGGACGGGCACGCGTCGGCGATCCTCGCCGAGAAGTTGCTCGACGTCAGCACCTGGGACGACGGGGATTACCGCTGAAAGCCGCGAATCGCGGCTCGGTCATCGGATGATGATCGTCCCGGGCACGCCGTCCGGCGTTTTCACGATGCAGGGCCGGCTGACGACGAAGGGGCCGAAGTTCTGCGCCTCGTTGTAGGCGCCCGGGTACATCAGAACCTCGGCCTCGCCCGGGTCTCCCGACACGGTGTTCGCCGCGACCGCCAGCCGTCCGAAGGGGCGGTAGTGGGTGCCGTCGCCGGCCGCGAAGAGCAGGTTGTGGCGCGTCCACACCCGCGTCGAGCCGATGCGCCACTGCGAGGCCGTCGCACGCGTATTGAGCACGAGGCTCGCCACGTTCGCCGTCGCGTCGCCGATATAAAAGTCAGGGCACGCGCCAGATACCTCGACCAAGATGTTCGGGTTTGAGTAGACGGGCAGGCGCTGGTTGGACGAGCAAGCGCGATCATTGTTGTTGTACGCCATGGTGTCACGCCACCGGTGGACGCAGAATCCAACGTCGCAGCTCCAGCGATAGCCGTGCGGAGAACCCGTCATCGGGTTCGAGCATCCGCCCTGCGACTCGTGGTGGCAGCCGCCCAGGTTGTGCCCCAGCTCGTGTGTGAATGTTCCCTCCGGCGCGCCCTGATCGATCGCCGTGACGGCGAAGCCGACCGAGGACGACGTGTTGTTCGACGTCATGCGGTAGGCGACGCCGAGCGTGGTGCCGCTCCCGTCGTCCGACCACGTGCTCCGCCGGAGGAGCATCACGGTGTCCGCACGCACGCGCGTGCGGTACGCCGGGACGCTCGGGAAGTACGGCGCCTGGCCGCTCGCGAGGCGGCTCAGGTCCGTGCTCCCGCTCGCGTCCTCGGAGTAGCCCGGGCCGTTCACGTCCGCGATGCGCATGAACAGACCGGATCCCGAGTTCGCGCACGTGATGTTGAAGTCGGCCGCGTACGAATTCGCCTCCGCGTAGACCGCGTCCCACGAGCCCAGGAAGTTGTACGCCTGCGTTGTCACGAGCACCAGCACGTCGATGACGTTGATCGGGTCGGCCGTTGAGCGGGGCGTGAAGCCTCCCTGCCCGGGTTGGCCCGGCTGCGCGGGCTGCGGATCAAAGCCCGGCGCATCGTTGCCGCACGAGCCCTCCTCGCCGCCGCCGCGCCACAGGACGTGGCCCGCCTCACCGTCCGCCGGGGCGGGTGCGTAGCGGATATCGAAGCGCTCGTTGTGCTCGTAGTCGCGCACGACGAGCCGCATGACGTCTCCAACGCGCGAGAGAATGACGTCGCTCGCGGGGACGCCGCAGACCTGACCGACAAGCGTGTAGTTCCCCGCGTCGAGCGACTCCGCGTGCACGAACGCGAGCTCGAGCACCCGGCCGTCCGGCAGCGGGAGCGACACCCGAGGGCTCTCGATCGCGGCGAGCAAGCCGAGGAGCGGCTCGTTGAGCTCCACCCGCACGGCGCCGGACTGATACGGCCGGAGCATCGCTGACGGGAGAGCCGCCGCGCCGATCGTGACCAGCGGTTCCGGGAGCGCTTCCGACGGCTGCACCCCGTTCTCGTAGTCGAGGAACCCCTCCATCCCGCGGATGCGCATCGGTTCGTCGTCAACGTGACCGTGCCCGACGTGCACATCGGCCGCCGTCTGGGCGAACGCCGAGAACTGTGCGGCCGCGGCGAGTGTGAGCGAGAGTGTCCTGCCGAGGTGCTTCATGGCTGGTCCCTTTCGTTGATGTCCCGGTCACTGAAGATTGACGAGCACTAGGACCAGGCCGGCGCCTTCATCGAGGCCGGTCATGGCCTTGCCGACGACCGCGCCGCTCCGGCGGTCGCGGTCCGACGCCAGCATCGCGTGCCCTTCCGTGTCGCTGGTGGTGAGGAGGTCGCCCGGGCGGATCGCGCCGTTCGCCGCGGTGCACTTCAGGTACACGCGGCCGGTCATCGCAAGAGGAACATCCCCGTCGAGCACGCCCTCCTGCCCGAGGCGCAGCCCGGGCCGCACGCCGCCCGCGCCCGAGACGACGCCGGCCACGCGCGTGTCGTACGCGCTCGAGGACGGCTTGACCCGGCCCGGGTGCTCGGAATCGATGACCATGAGCGTGCCCGGTTCGGGGTTCGGGTCGTCGGCGTCGAAGCCTTCGACGATGTCGGCGCCGCCGATGATCTCGAGTTCGCGCGTCCGGGTGCGGCCGTTGACGTCGAGGCGGGCGACGGGGGTCACGGTTCCGATGCCCACGTTCCCGTTCATGAGCATCGTGTGAGCGCCGGCGAAGTCCAGCCGGTCGGAGCTGCGCCGGTACACGATGCTCATCCACGTGTCATCGGGGAAGTAGATCCCCGCGTTCCCATCCGCTCCCGCAACGATCGCGAGATCGGCGGAGCCCGGGTAGTCCGGCACGAGGCCCATGTGGATCCCCGTGGGCAAGGCCGAGTAGTCGTTGGTGCTCATCACACTTTGAACGGAGAGAGCGCCCGCCGGAGAACTCGTGCCGAGGCCCAACTGCCCCCCCGGCAGCAGGGTCATGACTTCGCTCGTCCCCGCCCCGCCGTCCGCATACCACTTGAAAGGCGCGGCGTTCGTGACGAATCGCATCCAGTTGCCGGGGAGCTGCGAGTAGAGGCCGAGGTCCGCGGTTGTGATGACGGCCGACGTCCCGTTCTGAATGACGCCGCCGCGCACACTGAGCCGTCCGTTCACGTCCAGCGCTTGGATCGGCGTAGACGTCGAGATGCCGATGTTCCCGAAGTACGACGCGCTGCTTCCATCGACGACAAACGGCGAAGCGCCCGCGGGGCCCTGCGGCCCGGTTGCGCCTTGCGGGCCTTGCGCGCCCGGCGGCCCGGAAGCCCCGGTCAGACCGATCGGGCCCTGCGGTCCTGTCGCGCCCTGGGCTCCGGCGGGCCCTTGCGCGCCAGGCACGCCCTGGGGGCCCGCGGGGCCCTGCGGGCCCGGATTGCCGTTGAGCGCAAAGAGAGCAAACGGCGCGGCCGTCAACTGCTGACGCGGTTCGAGCAGCGTGAAGCCGCTTGGATCACCGCACGGTGCGCCAGAGCCGGCACGCACTTCGATCTCCAGATATCGGGCCTGATTGCCGAATGCCCCGAAGTCCAGCTCGGTGCGGAAGAGCCCGTCGGTCACCGTGACGTCGTCGGCACAGAGCACCGGTCCCACCTGGCTGCCACCGCTCAGGGCATCGAACAAGCGGAACCGAAGATCGACAGCGCCGCTCAGCGGCAGGGCGGCGTCCGCAAGCCGGCCTTGATACGTAAACGTGGTCGTGGCGGGGGTTTGAGCCAGAAGCGGGGCGGCGCAAACGAACGGTGCGAGGCGGACGACCGGGTGGATCCTCATGGTGGGTTCTCCGAGCAACAGGGTGCCGCGGGCGCTCTTGGGTGGGTACTTTCACCCGCAGGGGCACGCCGTCACTCGGAAACACGCCGAATCCGGCCGAAGTATGTCAGGAGTTTCGCGCTTTTCTGAGTGCAATGGACGAGACGCGGCTTAAGACGTTAATCGCGGACGTGTCGGAGGGCCGGCCCTCCGCCGCGGAGGAGCTCCTGCCACTGGTCTACGACGAGCTGCGGGCGGTGGCGCGCAACCTCGTGCGGCGCGAGGGCGACGGCGGAACGCTCCAGCCCACGGCGCTCGTGAACGAGGCGTGCGTGCGGCTGCTGGGCGCGCAGCGGCTGACGTGGAACGACCGGGCGCACTTCCTCGCGATCGCCGCGCAGGCGATGCGGCAGATCCTCGTGAGTCACGCGAGAGCGAAAAGGGCGCGGAAGCGCAGGGCGTCGGGCGACCGGATCGCGTTGTCCGAGATCGCGGGCAGCGCCGAGGAAACGGATGTCGTCGCGCTCGACGAGGCCCTCTCCACGCTCCACGAGCTGAACCCCCGCCACGCGCGGCTGGTGGAGCTGCGCTTCTTCGGCGGGCTGACGCTCGAAGAAGCCGCGCACGTGCTGGATCTCTCCCAGAGCACGGCGAACCGCGACTGGCGCGCGGCCAGGGCGTGGCTGAGCGCCCGGCTTCGCGACGACGGGGGCCGGGTGTGAACGCGGAGACGTACATGAAGGCGAGCGCGATCTTCGACGCCGCGTGCGAGCTTCCCGCGGCCGAGCGCGAAAGCCATATCGCGCGCGAAGCGGCGGGCGACCCGGCCGTCGTCGCGCTTGTCCGTGCGATGCTCGCGGCGGACGCGGACCCGGCGCCGCTCACGCCGACGCCCGGCGTTCGCGCCGGGATCGAACGGCTTCTCGCCGACAGCGCCGAAGCCGTTCCGGAGCGCATCGGGCCGTACACAGTGGCCCGCCTCATCGGTCGCGGCGGCATGGGCGAGGTCTTCGAGGCGCGCCAGCGGAACCCGGACCGCGCCGTGGCGCTCAAGGTGGTGCGGGGCGGAGGTCCGGCGGTGATGCGTCGCTTCCGACGCGAGGTCGAGTTCCTGGCGCGCCTGACGCACCCGGGCATCGCGCAAATCTACGACGCCGGCGTCGCGGACCTGGCCGGCTCGGCGTCCCCGTACTTCGCGATGGAACTGGTGCGGGGCGAGCCCGTGACCGACTACGCGCGTCGCCGCGGTCTCTCAATCGGTGAACGCGTCGAGCTGGTCGCGGCCCTCTGCGACACCGTCCAGTTCGCGCATCAGCAGGGGGTCATCCACCGCGACCTCAAGCCGTCGAACATCCTCGTCGCCGAAGAACCGGGCGGAACCGGCGCGCCGAAGATCCTTGACTTCGGCATCGCGCGGGTGACCGACGACCAGGGGCCGGATCGAACCTTCGCGACCGAGGCGGGTCACGCGATCGGCACGCCGGGCTTCATGGCGCCCGAGCAGGTGCGGGGCGAGGCGGGCGGTGTCGACACGCGATGCGACATTTACGCTCTCGGCGTCATCGCGTACCTGCTGCTCGCGGGGCGGATGCCGCACGACGTCGCGAGCAAGAGCGCCTTCGACGCGGCGCGGATCACGCTCGAGGAGGAGCCCGTTCCGCTCGGTGCGGTCCGCCGCGAGTGCCGGGGAGACTTGGAGACAGTTGTCTCGACCGCGATGCGCAAGGACAAGGCGCGGCGGTACGCCTCGGCGGCGGAGTTCGGCGCCGATCTGCGGCGGGTGCTGGCCAAGGAGCCCGTGAGCGCCCGGCCGCCGACGCCCGGGTACCTGGCCCGCCGATTCGCGGCGCGCCACAAGACGCTCGTCGGCGCCGCGGTAATTGTCGTGGCGCTCGTCGTCGCGGCGGGCGTCGCGATCGGCGTTCTCTACGCCCGAGAGCAACAGCAGCGTTTGCTCGCCCAGGCGGCGCAGCGCAGGGCGGAGCGGGAGGCGACGACGCAGCGCGAACTCGCCGCGTTCCTGGTGTACGACACATTCGGTGAAGCCGCGCCCTCCCGCCGCGGCACGGGTCTGCGTGTGGTCGACGTGCTGCAGGACGCGTCGGCCTCGATCAACACCCGCTTCGCGGGCGACAAGGAGCTGCGCGGGCGCGTCAGGGCGGTCGTCGCGAACCTGCTGTTCAGCGTCGGCGAGCCCGCGAAGGCCGAGGCCGCGCTCAGGAGCGCGGTCGAGGAACTCGGGACGCTCGCCGGTACGGACGGGCAACACCTCGCCGACACGATGACGCTGCACGGCGCCGTGCTCGCGTCGCTCAAGCGGTACCCGGAGGCCGAGTCCCGCCTCCGGGACGCGGTGCGTCTTTGCGAGGCCGGCGGGTTCGATGGACGGGGCACCAAAGCCCGCGCCACGCACCAACTCGGCGAGGTGCTGCAGGCGGGCGGGCGTCATGACGACGCGGAGGCGCTGCTCAAGTCCTTCATCGCCGAGGTTCAGCCGCGCAGCGTCGAAGAATGGAGTCCCGCCGTCGCCGCCCGTGTGTCGCTCGCCGCGTCGTACAGGGCGCGGGGGCGCTTGCACGACTGCGAGCCGCTTCTCGAGGAAGCGGTCCGACTCGCCGAACTGCACCTGCCGCGGACCGACCCCGGAAGGATTTCAGCCATGAACGGCTACGCGGCGTTGCTCGCCGGGCTCGGCCGTCACGCGGAGGCGGCGCCCGTCATGCTGGAAGTGCTCCGCGCCGCAAGAGAGGTCTACCCGCCGGAACATCCGACGATCGGGAACGTCAGCGCGAACGCCGCGAGCATCCTCGCCGCGGCGGGAAAACACACGGACGCGAAGGAACACGCGGCCCGCGCCCTCGCGATCATGCGCCGTCGGTACGACGACGGCGACTACAACGTGGAGCGCGCGGCCGGTCTCGCGTGCCGGGTGTTCAAGACGGCCGGCGACACGCAGGCCGAAGCGGAGCACTTCCGTTTCTTTCTGCGCGCCCGGCTTCTCGCCGCCGGGGCGGGCGAGGGCGAGGGCGTGGCCGCGCGGTTCGGCGAGTACGCCGGCGTCCTCGCCTCCCTTCCCGGAGCGACGAGCGCCTCGGTCGAGGAAGCACTCTCCGCGTACATCGACGAATGCCGAACGGCGATTCCGTTGATCATGAACGCCGGCGGTTTGGAACAATCCCCCCACGCGGCGAGGATGCTCGCCAACCTCGCCCGAGCGGTCCGGGGGCAACACAGCGAGCGGCCCGGCCTCGCGTCGCGGGCGGCCGGGTTGCTCGATGAAGCGCGCGGGGCGCTCGGGGCGTCGAAGCGACCGGAGGAGGACGAAGCCCTCATCAACGCCGTCGCCGCGGAGCTGGCGGCGCCTTGAATACCGGGCGCGGCGCTACGCTCAGGCCATGGCCAGCAAAGCGAACGCGAGCGTCGCCGAGATCTTCGACCGCCTCAAGCGTGACGGGGTGATCCGCGACGGCATGACGGTGATGGTGGGGGGGTTCGGGCTGTGCGGCATCCCCGAGCAACTGATCGTGGGCCTGCGCGACACGGGCGTGACGGGGCTGACGTGCGTCAGCAACAACGCGGGCGTCGACGACTGGGGCCTGGGGCTGCTCCTCCAGACGCGTCAGATCAAGAAGATGATTTCGAGCTACGTCGGCGAGAACCAAACATTCGAGAAGCAGTTCCTCTCCGGCGAGTTGGAGGTGGAGTTCAACCCGCAGGGCACGCTCGCGGAGCGCATCCGGGCCGGGGGCGCCGGCATTCCGGCGTTCTACACCGCGACAGGCGCGGGAACCATCGTGGCCGACGGCAAGGAGTCGCGCGAGTTCTACCGCCCGACCGACGGCCTGTGCGGCTGCACGGTCCCCGGGCGGGGCTTTGCCGGCCGCGAAGCCGCGGGGCAAGTCCCCGTCCGTCAAGGGGCCTCGCCCCGGTCGTACGTGCTCGAGACGGCACTCTTCGCGGACCTCGCCCTTGTGAAGGCGCAACGGGGGGACGAGTTCGGCAACCTGCGCTACCACGCGACGGCGCGGAACTTCAACCCGATGATGGCGACGGCCGCGCACGTGTGCCTCGCGGAGGTCGATGAACTCGTTCCCGTCGGCGCGTTCGATCCGGACGATGTGCACACCCCGGGCAACTTCGTGAACGCGCTGGTCTGCACCCGCAGTGTGAAACGGATCGAGCAACGAGTCGTCCGGGCGGGGTAGACGGCGTGCGTGACGCTTCTGAACAGAACCCTCACAAGGCGAGCCCCCGCCGGAACGTAGAGGCTGTTACTATGCACTAGTGTCGGACGGATTCGGCAGGTTCGCACGCACGGGGAAAGCCGCATGACCGCCATGCCCATGTCAACGGCGCCGGCCCAGGCCGTGGGCAGACCCGCGACCGTCGTCCTCCACGGCGACGAAGGGGTCCCGGTGCCGTGCCGCGTGGTCGATGTAGGGGACGTGAACGCCGCGCCGGTCGTGTTCCTGCATGGGCTCGTCGGGCTGAACGACCACTGGGAGGAGCTCGTCCGTCTGATCCAGCACCGCAGCCGGTGCGTCCTGTTCCAAGTGCCGTTGCTTGACCTCACGGGTGAAGATTGTTCAATCCGGGGCGTGACGGAGCTGACCGCGAAGTTCCTCCGCGAGCACGTGCGGGACCCGGCGGTCTTGGTGGGCAACTCTTTCGGAGGGCACGTCGCGGCGAAGATCGCGATCGACCACCCGACGTTGGCGAGCGGGCTTGTGCTGGCCGGGGCGAGCGGCGTGATCGAGAAGACGATCGTCGCGGACGTGCAGATCCGGCCTTCGCGCGAGTGGCTGTCGCGCAAGATCGGGGAGTTGTTCTTCGATCAGCGGAATATGAACCCCGCCGACGTCGATCGCGCGTTCGTCGAGCTTTCGCAGCGAGGGCACGCCCGGGCGATGGTCCGGCTCTCGCGCACGGCGCGTCGCAACCACCTCGGCAAGGACCTGGCGAACATCCGTGTCCCGACGCTGCTGGTCTGGGGGAGGCAGGACATCGTGACGCCGCCGGAAGCGTGCGAGACGTTCGCCGCGAAGATCCCCGACGCGCGGGTGGTGTGGCTCGAGAACTGCGGGCACGTGCCGATGATCGAGGGTGTTGAGAAGTTCGGCGCGGCGCTGACGGCGTTCCTGGACGAACTCGATCGGCGCCGGGGACGTGCCGGGGTCGCATGACGGAGCTGGACGCCGCATGACGTGGACAGGGCTCGTGGGTGCGGGGATGCGGGCGGCGCTCGCCGGGCGGATATCCCTCCTCTCCGATGCGCGGCATTGGAAAGAGAACAGCGCCGGGGTGCAGCTCGCGCAGCTCCGGTCGCTCCTGCGACGCGCCGCCGGCACGGCGTACGGACGCGGGCACGACTTCGCGCGGATCGCGGCGCTGGAGAAGGGCGAGATGCTCGCCGCGTACCGCGCGGCGGTCCCGGTCGCGGACTGGTACGCGTTCAAGGACATGATCGCGCGGATGCGCGAGGGGGCGGAGCCGGACGTGCTCTGGCCCGGGCTCGTGCGGGACTTCGCGCAGACGAGCGGGACGACCGCCGGCGACAAGTACATCCCCGTGAGCAAGGAGATGCTGCGAAGCAACTTCCGCGCGTCGCTCGACATCTTCGCGCATCTCGCCCGGTTCGGTGTGGGGCTGCCGTGGCTCACGAGCGGCAAGTCTCTTTTCCTCGGCGGCTCGACGAGGTTGGACGCCAGCGACAACGGTGTGCGCACGGGCGACCTGTCCGGCATCGTCACCCCGCTGATCCGCTGGCCGATATCCGAGATATACCTGCCGGGCCCTGAGATCGCTCTCATGAGCCACTGGCCGAGCAAGATCGAGGCGATGGCGCGGCGCTGCCTGGACGAGGACGTGCGGATGGTCAGCGGCATGTGCTCGTGGGGGCTCGTGCTCTTCGAGAAAGTGCTTGAACTGGCGCGGGCGAGGGGCGCGGGCGCTGAAACCATCCGCGATGTCTGGCCGAACTTCCGGGTTTTCGTGCACGGCGGCGTCAAGTACGCGCCCTTCGACCCCCGCATCCGCCGGGTGTATTCGGGCAGCCCGACGGGCGGGGACATCCCCACGCGGCTCGAGCTCTACCCGGCGAGCGAGGCGTTCGTCGCGATCCAGGACACGCCGGGCGACGGCGGCATGCGCCTGTGCGCGGACCAGATGAACTTCTTCGAGTTCGTGCCGCTGGAGCGGATCAACGATTCGGCGCCGGAGGCGTTCGCCTGCTGGGAGGTCGAGAAGGCGCAACGGTACGTCGTCGTGCTGAGCACGTGCGCGGGGTTGTGGCGGTACGTGCTGGGGGATGTGGTCGAATTCGACTCGGTGCCCGACAGGCCGCTCCATCTGGGCGGCGGGGGCGGCGACGGCCCCTCGCGGATGCGGATCGTGGGTCGGCACAGACACTTCGTCAACGCGTTCGGTGAGAACCTGATCGTCGAGCACATCGAAAACGCGGTCGCGCGCGCCGCGGCGAGCACGGGCGTCGTGGTCGGCGAGTTCACTGCCGCCCCGGTGTATCCATCGGACGGCACGAGGGCCGGGCTGGAACTCGCCGTTGAAGTGGAATCGTGGGGCGCCGCGCCGCGCGACGTCTCGCTGGCGGCCTTCTCGGAGGCGTTCGACCGGGCCCTCAAGGACCAGAACGTCGATTACACGACCAAGCGGTCGGAGGGGTTGGGGATGGCGCCGCCGACGATTTCAGCGCTGGCGCGGGGCACGTTTCATGCATGGATGGAGCAACGGGGGAAGCTGGGCGGGCAGCACAAGTGCCCGCGGTGCGCCAACGGCCGGGAGCTGATCGACCAGGTGCTGGCGTGCGCCCGGGAGCGCGGGTCGGCCGCCTGATTCGCGGACGGTGTGGGCCAACAATCGGGTGGCCCCGGATCATTCGGTCAACCCAAGGAGACCAGATGGCGGACTCACTGGCGACGGGCGGCGTGGGGGAGTGCTGGCATCACGTTCTGAACGCGGCGGATGACCTGCTGCGCCAGTGCGAGGCGACGGTCGACGAGGTCCCGGACACCGTGTACGCCGCCGAGTCGGTCGTCATGCCCGGCGGCACCGTCGGCAAACACCTGCGGCACCTGCTCGACCATTACCGGGCGCTGCTGTGCGCCCGCGACGGCGGCTGCGTGGATTACGACCGGCGCGAGCGCGACGTGCCGATGGAAGTGGACCGCGGGCACGCGCGCCGGATGCTCTCGAAGACACGGGGCGACATCGCCGGGCTCGTCCAGATCAAGAGCGACACGCCCGTGCGCGTGCGGGTGATGGTGAAGGGCGACGGGACGGAGGCGGTGCTGGCGTCGACGATCGGACGCGAACTCGCGTTCGCGACGCACCACGCCGTGCACCACCAGGCGATGATCAAGGCGATCGCCGGAGAGTTCGGCGTCGAGATGCCGGGCGCCGTCGGCAAGGCGCCGTCCACCGCCAACCACGAAGCGCGGACGGCCGACGCGCGGGGAAGCGAGCGCTAACCGCTTGTGCACGCTGAGCATCATCCCGCTGGGGGCGGGCTACCGGGCGGTCGTGAACCGCGATGAATCGCGCACGCGGGCGGAGGCCCTCGCGCCGCGATGGCGCGCGCTCGCGGGGCCCGGCGCACGGAAGGCGATCTGGCCGACCGACCCCGCCGGCGGGGGCACGTGGGTCGGGGCCAACGACGCGGGGCTGATGCTCGCGCTGCTGAACTACAACCCGGTGCCCGCGGACCGCGCCCGGCCGGGCTCGCAATCCCGGGGCGCG
This sequence comes from Phycisphaerales bacterium, assembly GCA_035628115.1. Lineage (GTDB taxonomy): Bacteria > Planctomycetota > Phycisphaerae > Phycisphaerales > UBA1924 > BJHL01. The sequence goes on from DASPKL010000003.1 coordinate 180,200, forward strand.
GTGATCCCGATGCTGATCGGCGCCGAGACCCCCGCCCAAGTGGTGCAGGGGCTCAAGCGCATCGCTCTCTCGGACTTCGCTCCCTTCCGGTTGGTCGCCGTCGTGCGCGGCGCCGGGCAGGTGCTCGTGGCCCAGGAATCGGCGTGGAACGGCGGAGAACTCCTGGTTCGGTCGCCCATCCAGGCGCCGGCGTGCTTCGCGAGCAGCGGGCTTGGCGATGCCGTGGTACGGCCGCGCCTCGACCTGTTCGCGCAGTTGCTGAACGACGAGGGGCCGACGCCGATGATGCAGGACCGCTTCCACCGGCATGAGTGGCCCGGCCGGCCCGAGATCAGCGTCATGATGTCACGCGAGGCCGCGCGGACGGTCTCGATCACGGACGTGCTGGTGAGCGGCGGCGGGGTATCAATGCGGTACTCTCCCGTCCCCGCGCGTGCGCAGCGCGACGACCCCCACCGCGCGGGCGCGAGGGCGTAAGGCGATACTCTTGCGCCGGGCCGGCTTCCGCCGTCTCCGATCCCGCCGATCCGCCGGTCGCCCCCGGCCGGGCCGCACGCCGACGTTGTAATGACCACGAGCGCGACGCAACCCGGCTGGATCGACGACGCCGCCGCGCGTGAGCCCTCCCTCCCGATGCACCGGGTGGGGGCCGGGGCGTCGTGGGCCGAGGCGCTGGATCCCGTCGCGACGGCGCGGTCGCTGTGGCGCGCGAGGGGCCTGCTGTCCCAGTTCGCGCGGCGGGACGTCGAGGCGCGCAACCGCGGGAGCGTGCTCGGGATTCTCTGGACGCTCCTCAACCCGCTGGTGATGCTCGCCGTCTACACCTTCGTTTTCGCGGTCGTCTGGGAAGCGCGCTGGGAGGGGACGGGTGCCGCGGCGGGCGCGGGCGAGAAGACGCTCTTCGCGATCACGCTGTTCGCGGGGATCATCGCCTACGAGGTCTTCGCCGCGACGGTGAACAGCGCGCCGCTGGTGATCGTTCACAATCCGAACTTCGTCAAGCGGGTCGTGTTCCCGCTCGAAGTGCTGCCGCTGAGCACGCTGCTGGCGAGCCTCGCGGTCTTCGCGTGCGGGATGGCGGTGCTTATCGCCGCGAACCTGGCGCTGCGCGGGGGCGTGTCGGGAACGATCTGGCTGACGCCGATCGTGCTGCTCCCGCTGGTGCTCACGGCCGGCGGTATCGCGCTCCTCGTGAGCGCGCTGGGCGTCTTCCTGCGCGACATCAAGCCGGTCGTCGGCGTCCTCACGCAGGTGCTCTTCTTCACCACGCCGATCCTCTACCCCGCGTCCAAGCTGGCCAAGGCGCCCGATTGGATGCGGGCGGTCCTGAGCGCGAACCCGCTGACGCCGATCTTCGAGGGCGTGCGTGACGTGATGGTCTTCGGGCGGTACCCGGACTTCGCCGGCCTGGCGGTCAGCACGCTCGTCGGCGTCGCGATCTTCCAGGCTGGGCGGGCTGTCTTCACCAAGCTCAAGCGGGGGTTCGCGGATGTCATTTAGCACCGCGACGAGGAGCATCGAGGCCGGGCCGCTCGCGCAGCCGCGCGGGGACGCGGGGCCGGTTGTGGTACGGCTGGTTGATGTCGGGAAGTGCTACCACATCTACGACAAGCCCGCCGACCGCCTGAAGCAGAGCCTGCTAGGCTGGCGTAAGCGCTATTACCGCGAGTTCTGGGCGCTGCGCGGCGTGTCGCTGGAGCTGCGACGGGGCGGCGCGCTCGGCGTGCTCGGCCGCAACGGGTCCGGCAAGAGCACGCTCTTGCAGCTTATCGCCGGCACGCTCGCGCCGACCGAAGGAACCGTCGAGGTCGCCGGTCGCGTCGCGGCTCTTCTCGAGCTGGGCAGCGGCTTCAACCCGGAGTTCACCGGGCGTGAGAACGTCTACCTGAACGGCGCGATCCTCGGCTTCACGCGCCGCGAGGTCGACGAGAAGTTCGACGCGATCGCGGGCTTCGCCGATATCGGCGCGTTCCTCGACCAGCCGGTGAAGACGTACTCTTCCGGCATGCTCGTGCGGCTCGCCTTCGCCGTGCAGGTGCAGGTGGAGCCCGACCTGCTCATCGTCGACGAGGCGCTCGCCGTCGGCGACGCCCTGTTCCAGAAGCGGTGCATCCAGCGGATCGAAGAGCTCCGCGGGAAAGGCGTGACGCTGCTGTTCGTTTCGCACGATCAGGAGAGCGTGCGCACGCTGACGGACCAGGCGTTGCTGCTCGAGGAGGGGCGCCCGCGGGCCGCCGGGCCCTCGGGCGAGGTGCTCCTCGAGTACCGCCGGCTGCTGCACGATCAGGAGAAGCGCTGGTACTCGCGCGAGCTCTCGCAGAAGCGGGCGCACGCCGCCGCGCCGCGTCCGGGCGCCGCGCAGGCCGGCCGGAGCTTCGGCGACCTCGACGCGGAGGTCCTCGCCGTGCGCGTCCTCGACGGCGACGGGAACGACGCCTCCTACTTCGCGCCGGGGGACATCATGCGCGTGCGGGTGGAGTGCGTCGCGCACAAGGAACTCTCGCACCTCAACATCAACCTCCGCGTGCGTAGCCGCGCGGGCGTGAAGATCCACTCGTGGGGGACCTTCAACCAGGACCTGCGCGTGATCAACGGCCACGAGGCCGGCGAGGTCATCTGGGAGCGTCGGTTCGCCGCGGGCGAGGGCTTCACCGTCGAGTTCGCCTGCACACTGCGGCTCGGCACGGACCTCTACGAGATCCAGGCCGCGATCGTGGAGGAGCAGGACCTTTCGTACACCGCGCAGCGCGTGCTGCACTGGCTCGACGAGGCCGCTTTTTTCCAGGTCGCGGTGCGCAAGGACGTCAACTTCTTCGGGGGCGTGACGGACATGGGGATGAGGGCGCATGTCATCGGATAGCGCGTCGGCCCAGCACAACGCCGCCCTCTCGCACGAGCTCGCCCGCCGGGTGCTGACCGCGTGCGGCGCCGGCCGCGTCGCGATCGTCGGCGGCGAGGACGGCCCCGCGCGCGAGCTGACACGCGAGTTGTTGAACGCGGGCGCCGACGCGCGCGCGATCGAAGCGCGTTCGCTGGCCCCGTCGTGCTGCGACACCCTGGTCTGCCTCGGCGCGCTCGACGGGTTGACGGAAGGGGCCCTGCGGACCGCCGCGGCGTCGATGCTGCGGGCCGCCGGGCGGGCCGTCTACGCGGTCGTGAGCGTCAAGGACCGGTCGCGCCGGCTGTGGGAGCACGCCTTCTACGAAGCGGGAGGGCGGCGGCACCCGAGGTCGATGCGGGCCCTGGGCTACAACGCGATCGGCCACGAGGGTTCGACGGCGACGCTCGTGCTCGAAAGCGTGCCGGCCGAGGCGTTCGCGGAGTGGCCGCTCGAATCGCTCGCGGCGGAACGCGATCACCACATGGACATGTGCCGCGAGGCCGGCCGGCGCGCCGACGCCCACGTTGCGCGGTACGACTGGGCGAGCGACTTCGTCCGCCCGGGCGATACCGTGCTCGACTGCGCCTCCGGGCTCGGGTACGGCTCGCGCATCCTCGCGTGCTGCTCGCAGGCTTCGCGCGTGATCGGGATCGACGCAGACGCCGACGCGGTCCGGTACGCCGGGGCGCACTACGCCAGCGCCGACGGATCGTGCCCGCTCGAGTTCCGCGTCGGGGACGCGTGCGACCTCTCGTCGATCCCCGACGGCTCGGTCGGGGTCGTCGTGAGCATGGAGACGCTCGAACACCTCCGCGACCCGCACAAGGCGCTGACGGAGTTCTTCCGCGTGCTTTCGCCCGCCGGGCGCGTGGTTGTCAGCGTCCCCAACGACTGGCGCGACGAATCCGGGACGGACCCCAACCCGCACCATCACCAGGTCTACACGTGGGACGATCTGCGGAAGCAACTGGCCGAGCGTTTCATGGTCGAGCGCGTCTTCCGTCAGAACTGCGGCGGCGATCACGAGGGCGAGACACGTTCGCGCGAGCTCGTCGAGGTCGAGCCCAGCCGCGCCGCGGGCACCCCGAAGTCGCAGGCCGAATGGTGGCTCGCCACGGCGATGAAGAGCCCGCTCGCGCAGCCCGGCGGCCGGTTCCACGACAGCGCGAGCGACGGCTACGAGTCCGTGGACGGGTACAACCTCGGGGCGTTCGCACGCGACTACGACAACCCGTGGGTCCAGACCGCGATCGCGGAGGCCGGGCAGCGCTTCGGACGCGCGGAAGGTCTCGCGGCGCTCGCGAAAGCGGTTCTGGATCGATCCAGGCCGGGGTCGCCGGACGAGGGCGCGGCCCTCTGCGTCCTCGCGTACCGCGTGCTCGCCGCGGGCGGCGCCGACGCCGAGAACATCCTGCGGCGTATCGAACGCTACCAGGAACGTGCCGACGGATCGCCTCTTGCATACCGGTGGAAGGTCTCGACGCTCTTCGCCGCGGCGAAGCTGCGGCTGGCGGCCGGCGACCGCACCGACGCCCGTGAGGCGTTCGAACGCTGCGCCGCGATGGACGCGACGCGCTTCTCCCCGTTGCTCGCGACCAAGACGGTCGAGGCGTGCCTCCTCGCCGGCGGCATGCGCGCATCGGACGGCGACAGCGCGGGCGCCGGCGAACTCTTCTCCCGCGGGATCCAACTCGCACGCGCGGCGGTCGCCGGTGATTGGACGAACGCGATCGGACGCGTCGACAAACCCCTGCCCTTCGGTTTCCATGAGCTGGCGCAGGTGCTCGACGGGGCGAGCCGGTGCGCCAACGCGCTCCGCGCGCTCGAGCACGCCGGCCGGTCCCCCGGGCTCGCGTACGAACTCTCGAAGCGTCACAGCTTCGGCTCTTGGTGGGAGTGGACGGACGCGCTCCGCCGCACCGTCGCGTGGCACAAGTCGCGCGAGGCGGCGCAGACCGAGTCCCTCGCGGCCGTCCGGGAGAACTTCACCGAACTGCACGCGTGGGTGGAGCAGCTCGAGCAAGGCAAGCGGTGGCTGGAGGAGCGCGTCGCGGCGCTCGAGGGCGAGCTGACGCGCTCGCAATCAGCCGTCGAGGAGTTCCGGTCCTGGTCGCGGCAGCTGCAGGAAGGCATGCGCTGGCACGAATCCCACGCGGCGCGCCAGCAGACGGAGCTCCAGCGGGCGCACTCGGGGGTGAGCGAGCTCAAGGCCTGGTCGGAGCAGCTCGAAGCCGCCAAGCACTGGCTCGAGGGTCAGGTCCGCTCGCGCGACGAGGCGCTCGCCGGCGCGCTCGCCGCCGCCGAGGAGTTGCGGCGCTGGGCTGCTCAGCTCGAACAGAGCAAGGCCCGGGTCGAGGAGCAGCTGCGCGCCGCGACCGGCGAGCGCGACGAAGCGCGGGCGCTGGCCGCTTCGCTGAAGAAGTGGGCCGACGAGCTCGACGCCGCGAAGACGTGGCTCGCCGCGCGCGTCGCGGCGCTCGAAGCCGAACGAGCGGCGAGGCCGGACGCCGCGGGGGGCGCGACGTGATCGACCCGCGCCGTCCCGACTTCGACAACACGCCCGCCTCGCCCGGGCGGCCCCACTTCGGCTACGCGCCGGCCGAGATGAGCGAACGCCCCGCCGTCAGCGTGATCACGCCCTTCTACAACGTGGGCGAGGTCTTCCACGAGACCGCTCGCTGCGTCCTCGCCCAAAGCCTCCAGAACTTCGAGTGGATCATCGTTAACGACGCGTCGGCCGACCCGGCCGCCCTCGCCGTGCTCGATCAGTACCGGGGGCGGGACGCCCGCATCCGCGTGGTCGACCTCGAGAGGAACCGCGGTCTGCCCGGCGCACGCAACGCGGGCTTCGCCGCCGCACGCGCCCCGTACGTCTACCAGCTCGACGGCGACGACCTCATCGAGCCGACCACGCTGGAGATCAGCGCGTGGCATCTCGCGTTCCACCCGGACTGCGCGTTCGTGAAGGGGTACAGCGTCGGGTTCGCGCACAAGCCGTACCTCTGGACCCGCGGCTGCCACGAGGGCGCGGCGATGCTGGAGGAAAACCTCATCAGCGCCACGGCGATGGTCCGGCGCGACGCGTGGGAGCGCGTGGGCGGCTACGACGAGACGCTGCGGACCGGCTGCGAGGACTGGGACTTCTGGCTGAGGCTCGCGTACGCGGGGCTCTGGGGCGCGACGATCCCCGAGCACCTCGACTGGTACCGCCGCCGCCCGAACCACGCCGAAGCCTTCCCCGACCGCGACGCGGGGGAGCGAACGAGAGCGTTGCACAAGCAGTTGCGCTCGCGGTACCCGAACCTCACCGCCTCCAGCTTCCCGAGCCTCCCGCGCGACTGGCCGATGCCCATGCAGCGCGTGCCGGACGCCGCGCCCTTCGCGAACCCGCTCGCGAAGAGCAGGCCGCGTCTGCTCATGGTCCTGCCTTGGCTCACGATCGGCGGCGCGGACAAGTTCAACCTGCACGCCGTCCGCGAGCTGACACGCCGGGGCTGGGAGGTCTCGATCGTCACGACGCTCGCCGGCGATCACTCGTGGCTGCCCGACTTCACGGCCCTGACGCCCGACGTGTTCGTGACGTCGCACTTCTGCGCCTGGGGCGTGCAGCCGCTCTTCATCCGCTCGCTCATCGAGAGCCGCCGGCCCGACGTCGTGATGGTGAGCAACAGCGAGCTCGGCTACTGGCTCCTGCCGTACCTCCGCGCACACTGTCCCGGCCCCGCGTACGTCGATTGCTGCCACATGGAGGAGGAGTACTGGAAGAGCGGCGGGTACCCGCGCTACGCCGCGGCGTGCCGCGACGAGCTGGATCTCTCGATCGTCGTCTCGGAGCACCTGCGGGGATGGATGGTCGCCCGCGGCGCGGACCCCGATCGCGTCGAAACATGCTACATCAACGTGGACGCCGGCGAGTGGCGTCCGGACACGGCGCTGCGCCAGAGCGTGCGAAAGGAGCTCGGCATCGCCGAGGACGAGCCGGTGATCGTCTTCGCCGGCCGCCTCACGGCGCAAAAGCAGCCGCGCGTGCTCATGGAGTCGTTGCTGCTCCTCAACCAGCGCGGCCGCGACTTCACGGCGGTCATCGCGGGGGACGGGCCCGACAAGGCGTGGGCGGACCAGTTCGTTGAACGCCACGGCCTCAGCCGGCGCGTCCGCATGTTGGGCCCTGTGCCGGGCGACCGCGTGCGGGGGCTGCTCGCCGCCGCGGATGTTTTCTTCCTCCCATCCAAGATGGAGGGCATCGCCCTCTCGATCTACGAGGCGATGGCGATGGGTCTGGCTGTGGTCGGGGCCGATGTCGGCGGCCAGCGCGAGCTCGTCACGCCGGACGCCGGCCTGCTGGTCGAGCGGGCGGAGCCGGAGCGGGAAGCGGCGCGCTACGCCGAAGCCCTCGATGCGATCATCGGAGATTCCGCGCGCCGACGGGCCATGGGCCGCGCCGCGCGCGAGCGCGTCGAGAGGCACTTCGACCTTCCCGCGATGGGCGAGCGGCTCGAAGCGCTGCTGCGGCGCGCCGCCGAGTTGTCGCGCGGCACGCCGCGCGGCAGGGTCGGCCCGGCGACGGCCGAAGAGTGCGCCGTGCGCGCCATGGAATACCAGCGGGTCCACGACCTCTGCGAGAAGCTCTGGGCGGAGCGCGACGAGCTGCGATCGCGCCTCGCGATGTCCCCCGCGTCCGGCCCGCGCCTCGATGACACCGGCTCGAACGCGGAGCGTGAACTCGACGCGATCGAGTCGTCGCGCGCGTGGCGCACGATGCAGCGCCTCAAGGGGAACCCGGTGTACGGGGCGCTCGCGCGGCTGCGCTGGGGCGGCGGCTGGCAGATGATGGACAGCAAGGAGCCGCCGGCGGCGCGGCTCGCGCGCATCAAGAACAGCAACAGCTACAGGTTCATCATGTCGCTGAAGCGATCGCCGCTGTACCGCTTCTACTCAAGCCGCAAGCGCGGCTGAGCCGGCGTCACGGCTGCCACGGCTCGATGTTCCACCGGAAACGGCCGTCGCCGACGCGCTCGACGCGCCCCAGGCCCGGGAAGGGCGTGTGATACCCCATGACGAGCACGCGCTCGCTGGCGGCGCGGTCCATCACCGCCCTGCGTGTTTGCGCGCCCTGCACGGGGTCGGTGTCGAAGCCCATGTGGAAGTCGGGCCGCGCCAGGCTGATCGCGAAGTTGTGCGCGACATCGGCCCACATGAGCAGCAATGCTCCGCCGCTCTCGACGCGCAGCATCTGGTGCCCGGGTGTGTGGCCCGGCGCGTGCACAAGACGGATCCCCGGCGAGACCTCGGCGTCGGCATCGATCACGTCGAGCCTGCCGTCGAGAGCCTTGAGCGTCGCCTGCGCGCCGCCGACCATGCCCTTCCGCATGCCCTCATCGACGCCGTTCTTGGAGAGGTCGGGGTTTTCGCTCCAGAAGTCGCGCTCCTGCTTCCGGATGAAGTACCGCGCCTTGGCGAAGCGCAGCTCGCCGTTCCCCGATCGAATGCCCCCGAAGTGATCGGGGTGCAGGTGGCTGATCACGACGCCGGTCACGTCGTCCGGCCGGATGCCGAGCGCCGCGAGCCCGGCCTCGAGCTTGCCCGCCGAAGGGCCCCCGAGGGAACCGAAGCCGCTGTCCACAATCAGGGTCTGATCGGCGGCACGGACGACGAGAACATTGAAGTAGAAGCGCGCCGACGACGGGTCGAGGAACGCATTCCTGGCGATCTCCTCAACTTCTTCCCGGGTCGCGTTTTTCCCGAAGAGCGGGTGGGGTGACCCCGGCGAGATCATCGAGCCGTCGCTCACCGAGTGGCATTGCACGTCACCGACGTGAAACGAGTACGTAATCGAGTTCTCCGTGCTCGCCGGGGTAGTCCGCGCGTCCTGCCGCGCGAACGCGGGGCGTGCCGCGACGGCGGCGGCCGCCGCGCCGACGCCCGCTCCCACAATGACCTCCCGGCGGCTGACGACCCGATCAACGTTGATGAGTGGGGTGTTCTGCGTTCGCATGCTGAACCTCCGTGACCGGTGAGGTTAGGGTGCGCTGCCGCCGCACTCCGGGCAGGGCGCTTCGCGCGGTACCCCTCGCCGCGCATATCCACAATTCGGGCAGAGACCGCGCCGCACGCGCCGTCGCCGTCGGACCGGCCCCGCCCACACCGCCGCAACAACGCACGCCCCCGAGAGGCACCAGAGCGGAACGACGGTCTCCCGCCAGTTCAACACGCCGGAGATCGAGTACCGAGCACCGGAGGGTGCCCACCGCCGGAGTGCAGGCGGGTTCCAGGCGAGACTTCCGGTGCGTTGGAAACCGCCCCCCGTCCGGACGTGCACGCACCCGCCCCGCAGCGAAATGTCGAACGCGCCGCGCCAGCTCGGGTCCGGCCACGACCATGACGGTGACCCCCAGATCGTGAGCAGATCGAGAGCAAAGAAAACGACGCTCGCGGCCGTGGCGGCGCCGGCGGCTCCGAACGCTCCCGACCACCGCCCGAGCTTGACGGCTCTCTCGGCCATTCGACAAGGAAGTGTTGCGTGGTACTCCGAGGCGGCGCAAGCGGGGGTTCAGGCGCGTTTCACGCCGCCGCGGATCTCGGGTGCGCACCTGAGCACCACGCGCAACGCGCGGGCGGAGACAACACATGGGTTACTCGACCACCGGCGAGGCTGAACAGAAGAAACGCGGCCTGAACGACAGCAGGGCCCACGAGTTCTTTGAGAACGGCAGGCGCATCGTCGAGGCAACGCTGGTCCAGCAGCCGGCGCAGCGGATCTTCGAGTTCTGGCGCAACTTCGAGAATCTCCCGCAATTCATGCAGCACCTCGAGAAAGTCCAGGCGTTCGACGACGGCCGCTCGCGCTGGTGCGCCAAGGCCCCGGCCGGGACGACCATCGAGTGGGACGCCGAGATCATCAACGAGAAGCCCGGCGAGCTCATCGCCTGGCGCTCCCTGAGCGGGTCGGAAGTCCAGAACGCGGGCAGCGTGCGATTCATCGACCGGGGCCGACGCGGCACCGAAGTGCGTGTCACGATGGAGTTCGTTCCCCCGGCGGGCAAGCTCGGCGAACTCATGGCCCGCATCACGGGTGAGCACCCGCAGCATCAGGTCCGTTCGGACCTGCGGCGCCTGCGCCAGTTGCTGGAGACGGGCGAGATCCCGACGACGCTGGGACAGCCGTCGGGGCGCGACGACGACAAGGTCGAGGAGAAGGAGGAGACGCGATGAAAGCTGTGACCTGGCATGGCCGCCACGACATGCGCGTGGAAGACGTCCCCGACCCGAAGATCCTGCGCCCCAAGGACGCGATCATCAAGGTCACGTCCGCCGCGATCTGCGGCTCCGACCTGCACATCTACAACGGCCACATCATGGGGATGAAGGCCGGCGACATCATGGGCCACGAGACCATGGGTGAGGTGGTCGAGGTCGGCCCCGGCGTCAAGGAGTTCAAGCCCGGCGACCGCGCCGTCGTCGCCTTCAACGTCGCGTGCGGCGAGTGCTTCTTCTGCAAGCGCCGGCTCTTCAGCGCGTGCGACAACTCGAACCTGAACGCCGAGCTGACCGAGAAGGTCTTCGGGCACGCGCCGGGCGGCATCTTCGGGTATTCGCACCCCTTCGGGGGCTACGCGGGCGGGCAGGCTCAATACCTGCGCGTGCCGTACGCCGACACGACGATGCTGAAGGTGCCGCACGGGCCGCCGGACGAGCAACTCCTCTTTCTCTCGGACATCCTCCCAACGGGCTACATGGGCGCGGAGTTCTGCGAGCCCGAGCCCGGCGACACCGTCGCCGTCTGGGGCGCGGGGCCGGTCGGGCAGATGGCCATTCGCTCGCTCAAGATGCTGGGGGCGGAGCGGATCATCGTGATCGACAACGTCCCCGACCGGCTGCGCCTGGCCGCCGAGGCCGGGTGCGAGACGCTCAACTACGACGAGATCGATATCCCCGAGGCGCTGCGCGACATGACCGCCGGCATCGGGCCCGACCGCTGCCTCGACGCCGTCGGCATGGAGGCGCACGGCACCGGCGTCATGGACGCGGTGGACAAGGTCAAGCAGCGCCTCAAGCTCGAGACCGACCGGCCCGCCGTGCTGCGCGAGATCATCATGTGCTGCCGCAAGGGCGGGACAGTCTCGCTCCTCGGCGTCTACGCGGGCTTCATCGACAAGCTCAACTGGGGCATCGCGTTCAACAAGGGGCTCCAGTTCCGCATGGGCCAGACGCCGGTGATGCACTACGCGCCGATGCTGCTCAAGGCGGTGCTCGAGGGCGAGGTCGACCCGAGCATCATTATCTCCCACAAGATCGCGCTCGACGACACGCCCAAGGCCTACGACCTCTTCGACAAAAAGGAGATCACCAAGGCCGTCATCTTCCCGAACGGACAGCCGGCGACGGACCGGCTCGACGCCGCGGCGACCGAAACGAAGCAGGCGAACCTGCGGGCGTGACGCGGCTCAGGCCGCCGCGCGGAGCAGGGATTCCGCCGTCATCGCGACGAGCAGCGCCGGCAGGTGCATGATCGACGCGAGGAAGACCGCGCGTGCCCGCGCGCGCGCGCGGCTGCGCACGAGCCGGACGGCCACCGCGAAGAACGCGGCGCCGCTCAGCCCCGCGACGACGACGTACGGCCACCCCAGGAGATCCGGCATCACGACCGCCGGCAGCAGCGTCGCCGGGATGAGCGCCGCGCTCCAGAGCGCGACCGTCCACGCCGTGCTGTCCCCCTTGGGATCGACAACCGGCAGGACCGCGTACCCGCCCTTCGCGTAATCATCCCGGTAAAGCCACGCCAGCGCCAGGAAGTGGGGCACCTGCCACACGAACATCAGGCAAAAGAGCGCCAACCCCGCCGGCTCCCGCAGCGCGTCCCACCCCGCGAGCGTCGACGCCGCAGCCGATCCGATCATCGGAGGCAAGGCGCCGGGGATCGCGCCGACGAACGTCGCGAGCGTCGTCGCGGGCTTCATCGGCGTGTAGAACGCCAGGTACGACACGATGCACGCGAGCGAGACGAGCATCGGCACGAGCCCGCACCCTGCCAGCAGCACCGCCAGCCCGGCCACGCAGAGCACCGCGCCCGCAGCGGCCACCGCCCGCGGCGAAAGGTCCCCGGACGGGATCGGCCGCTTCCGCGTCCGGTCCATCCGCGCATCCCGCGATCGCTCCATCCACTGGTTCAGCGAATTCGCGCCGGCGGCCGACAGCGCCGTGCCCGCGAGGCACGCCGACCCCGTCACGACGAGTTCCGGGATGGCCCACGACCGACCCGACGCGGCGAGCACGAAGCCGACACCCGCTGTCATGGTCACGAGACGGGTAATACCCGGCTTGGTCGTTTCAAGAAGCGCGCGGGCCGCGCTGCGCGCGGGCGCATCCGCCGACTGCGTCGGGGCGATCAGCGGGGTCGAAGCGGTGCGTGTCATGCGGTGCAAGGGGCGGGCGGAACGGGCCGCAAGGGTAGGTTTGTCTACGGCGTGGAGAGCGTTCGCAGCCCGGGCAGAACGACGCCGGCGATCGTCCTCCCCTCCGCGCCCGCCCAAACCCGGGCCCCGGGTGCGCAGTGCCCGCTCCTGATCTGCGCAAACGCGACGGGCGAGCGGCTCAGCATCGGGCTGATGACCGCCGACGTGATCGTGCCGACCGGGTCCGCCGGCCCGTCCTTGTCGGCGAGCAACGGCGAGCCGGCGTCCGGCACGAGCGGGAGTTCGTCGTCGCTTCCGCCCACGGCTTCGAAACGCACGCACACGAGCGACTGCTTGACGGCCTTCCTGGCGTGCATCCGCGCGACCACCTCCTGCCCGAGGTAGCAGCCTTTCGTGAAACTCACGCGATCGTTCAGAACGCCCGTCTCGGCCGGGAGGGACTCGGGGCCGAAGTCGAGGTTGTATAACGCCGTGCCGGCCTCGACGCGGGCGATGTTGTACGCGTGCCACCCGATGGGCCGGAGGCGGATGTGGGCCGCGGGTGAATCCGCCTGACGCAGCGCGATCGCCCGCCCCGGTTCGTCGTGCATGCCGGGCCCGTCGTGGCGCGGGTCGTGGCCGACCTCGATGACCCTCCCGACAACCGCAGCAACAGCCCCCGCCCCGACCACCAGTTCGTACCCCGGCACGCCCGCCGAATCCTCGCGAAAGACGGCCGCTCGAACGCCGCCGATACCGACTTCCGTGGCCGCGCCCTCGGCGAGTTCGACCGCTCCGCCGCACACCATCGAAAGAAGCTCCGCCGCCGTCGGCCCGTGCAGGGCGAGGCGGTGCGTCGCCTGCGTCCGGTCATGAAACGCAACGTCCTCGCTGAAAACGTACGACGAGAGACCGGCGAGCGTCCGCTGCGCCGCCAGGACGTCAACGTCGAGGAGCGTCCGGTCGGCGAAGTTCACCACTCGCAGGTCCGCGTCCACACGACCCTTGCGATTGAGCCAGAACGACCGCCGCACCGCTCCCGCGGGCATCCCCTTCACCTGCTGCGTGATCATCCGGTCGAGAAACGCAAGCCGCTCCGATCCTTGCACCTCGATCACCGCACGGCACGGCAGGTCCAGCAGCGCCGCGTGCCTGCGGATCGCCGCGTACTCGAGCTGGATCGGGGCGAGCGCCGCGGGCATGTCCACGCCGGAGAAGGCGTCCGTCGCGCCCCACGCCAGCATCGGGGCCCCGGCGTCCCTGAATGTCGCGAGCATGGGCGATGGGTGCACGATCGGAGCGTAGTGTCCGGTCGGCGCGACCGCGCCCGCGGGCCGTCCCGTACAATCATCCGATGTCTCTCGTGCCGCGAACGACGGCGGTGGTGGGGCGCGCCCGGCAACGGCTCGCCGCGGCGTCGGCGCTGCGGCATGCGGGCGTCGGCGCCGCGATCGGCGGCGGGGCCTTGCTCGTCGCGGTCGGGCTCGCGAAAGTCTGGCCCGCGGCCGGCGGCGTCCTCTCCGCGGGAGATTCGGCATCGCTGCCGCTGACGCTCGTGGCGCCCGTCGCGGTCGGGGGGCTGATCGGGGGTGTCGTCGGGCTCGTGCGCACGCCGCACGTGATCGCGGCGGCTCGGTTGATCGACGAGCGCTTAGGCCTCGACGACCGCCTGACCTCCGCCCTCGCGCTCGACGGCCAGACCGAGTTCGAGCACCTCGCCCGCGAGGACGCGGAGCGCAAGGCGCAGACGGTCCGGGTCGCCCCGGTCACGCCGATCAGACTCGGCCGCGGTTGGGCGATCGCCCTCGCGCTCGCCAGCGCTGCCGTCGGCGCGTGGTACTGGGCGCCGGCGCGGAGCGCCGCGCCCCGCGCCGCTCGGCCCGACGACCCGGCGGCGCGGGCGATCGCGAGCGACGGCGTCGAACAAGTCCGCGAAGCGCTCGCGCAGGCGGAGCAGCCCTCCTCACCCGATGACGCGAAACTCCTTGCAGAGATCGCCGCCGAGCTCTCGAACGCGCCCGGTTCGGCCGCCCGGCCCGAAGCGGTGGCACGCAACGTCGAGAGCGCGGCCGATCGCCTCACGCGCCGCGCCGAAGCCCGCGAGCTTGAGCACGAGACGCTCGCGCGGGAAGCCGCGGCCGCGCGCGATCAAGCCCTCCGAGAGGCCGCCGACGCCGTGAACGCCGAGGACGCGCAGCGCGCACAGGAAGCCGTGGAGGCCCTGCGCGAGCGCGTGCCGACCATGTCCGCCGAGGAGCGCGAGCGGCTCGCGAGCGAAATGCGTCAGCTCGCCGAGGCGATCGAAGCCGCCCGCGCCGCCTCAGATGTGACGGAGAGCGAAGGATCGGAAGCGACGTCCGAGACGGGCGATGCCCGGAGCGAAGAGGCCGCCGCAGACGCGACCGACGCGGCCTCCTCGCCGCAGAACGAAGAGGCGCGAGAGGCACCGCCGTCGCAGCAGCAATCGGACGCGGGCGAGAAGGACGGTCAGAACGACTCCTCGCGGAGTGAAGGCACCCCAAAGTCCGATGGGCCGCGCGACAGCGTCGCCGACGCGCTCCGCGAAGCCGCGGACCAGATCGCACCGCCGCCGAGCCAAGAGCCCGCCAGCCAATCCCCGGCGCAATCTGAGAACGCGCAGGACAGCCGCGAACAGAGCCCGCAGCAACCGCAGAACGCGGGCGACCAGCCGAAACGCTCTGACCAGCAGCCAGAGCGCGGCGATCAACCACGGAGCCGGCAACAAGGGCAACAGGGCGGAGAGCAATCGCAAAGCGGCGCGGCTTCAAACCAGCCTCAGCCGCCGAGCGCGAACAGCCGCGAGTCAAGCGCGCCGCAGAACCAAGACCCGCGTACGCAGCGCGAGGCCTCGGCCGGTGATCAACAGAACGCGCAGCAGTGGAGCGGAGAACAACGAAACAACGCGGCGCAGGATCGCCAGCCGCGCCAAGACTCGCAGCCGCACAACGCCTCCCAGGGCGCACAGCCGCAATCTCAGAATCAATCCAACCACCAAGGCGAGCCGCAGGGCGATCAACAGCGCACGCAGAGCCAGCGCAGCGAGCAACAAAGCCAGCCCCAAGGCCCGCAGCAGCAAGGTAAGCCACAGCAGAGCCAACAAACACAACAGGAACAGCCGCAGACCGGCGAGCGACAGCAGAGCAGTTCGCAGCAGCAACAACAGCAACAACGCCAGCCAACGGATCAGCAACGCCAGCAGGAGCAGCGGAACCAGTCCGGCTCACAGGGCGAGCAGCGTGAAGGGGCCCAGCCCCAGCAAAGCCAAGGCGGTCAGCAACCCGCATCACAGCCCGGCTCGCAGAGCAACCAGCAACAATCGCAGCGTTCGCAGCAGGGCCAGCCGGGCGAGCGCGGGCATTCAGACCAGCCGCGACAATCTCAATCCGCGGAGCAGTCCCAAGACGGAGGCGAGCGGCGCGACGTCGCTCCGCAGCAGCCCCGCGAGGGCGGCGAGCAGCGCCCCGGCGGAGCCCAACACCAACAGGACCAGACATCAGGCAACCAGAAGCGCGACGCCGCGGCTCCATCTGGCGAGCAACAACGCGGCCAAACGCCTGGTGAGGAACAGTCGCAGGCGACTGAACCCCGTCCAGGCGAACAGGACGGCAGTCGCACGGGCAGCCGGCAACAACCCCAAAGTGCTAGCGACCAACGCAACGCCGATCGCCAACCCGGCGGCCAAGGCGCGCAGAACGCTCAACCCGGCTCGGACGAGCAGCAGTCGTCCGGCCAGGGCCCCGGCGAGCTCCCCAGCGCCGACGCGATGAAGCGCCTCGCCGAACGCATGCGCGACGCGGCGAACGGCAAGGCGGACGCGGCAAAGCTGCGCGAGACAGCGCAGTCGCTGCGACAGCGCGCGGAGCGCATGCTCGAGCAGATGTCGCCGGACGAACGCAAGAAGATGGAAGAGCTCGCGCGCCAGCTCGCCCAAGAGCACGGCGGCACGCCCCCGGGCGCTCAGGAATCTCCTGGTCATAGCCCCGGCGACGGCGGCCACGGAGCCGGCCGCGGGCCCGTCCTCCCACCCACTCCAACGCGATCCACCAACGCGCCCACGCGGACCGTGCCCGTGGACGCCCGCGCACGCGGCAATGAAGCCTCCGGCCGCACGATCGCGGAGATCCTGACCGACCGCGCAACCCAGCCGGCGGGCGGCTCGGCGCCGATCGAGTCCGCCGTCGGCGAGGCGGCGCGGGGCGTGCAGCGCGGCGTCGAGACACAGCGGGTACCGGCCGAACACGCCGACCTCGTCCGGCGCGTCTTCCGGAGGTACCAGCAGCGGTTCGAGCCCAATCAAACCCCAGCGAGCGCGCCCGCGCGAACGCCGGACGCGCCCGCCGCGGAACGCACCGGCGGGCCGCGATGACGAACGCGCGGAGAATGACGCGGACCTATGCACTTTTTCTTTGAAGACCCGCGGTGGCTGTGGTTAGGCGCACTCGCGGCGCCGCTCGTGATTGTCGCGTGGCGCACGTTCGACACCATGACCGGCCTGCGCCGCGGCGTGAGCGTGGCCGCACGCATCCTGCTCTTCTTTCTCCTCGCCGCGATGCTCGCCGGTCTCAGCACACGCCGCGAAACGAACAAACTCGCGGTTATCGCGGTCGTCGACCGCTCGGGCTCCGTCGACCGCTTCTTCCCGGGCGGGGGCGAGCGGTCCGCCGCCGCGGTGCGCTCGTTCCTCAACGAGGCGACGGCGGAGCGCGGCGCCGAGGATCTCGTCGGCGTGGTGTCGTTCGACGGGGGCCCGGCCGTCACCGCGGGCGCGTCGCGAGCCGACGGCTGGGAGCGTCAGCTCACGCCGCGCGGCGTGCCCGGCACCGACATCGCCCAGGCCTTGCAGCTCGCGTCCGCGATCGTGCCACCCGACGCCGCCGGCCGTGTCGTGCTCTTTTCCGACGGGAACCAGACGAGCGGCGACGCCCTCGAGGCGGCTCGCGCGATCGCGGCCCGCGCGGGCATGGCCCGGGGCGGGAGGCTGCCGATCGACGTCGTGCCGTTGTCGTACGCCCTCCGGAATGAAGTTGTCGTGGAGGGCGTCGACGCGCCGCCGGGGGCGCCCGCACGCTCCACCATCAGCGTGCGCGTGCTCCTGCGCTCCACCGGCCCCGCGGCCGGCTCTCTCCGTCTCCTCCGTGAGGGCGTGGACATCGACCTGAACGGCGACGAGCCCGGTGTGACACGCCCCGTCGCACTCCGGGCCGGTCGGACCGTGGAGGAGGTCGAGGTCACGCTCCCCGCCGGACGCGTGCACCGGTTCCGTGCCGTCTTCGAGCCCGACGTCGCGGGGGTCGACGAAGCTCGCGGTCGCACGACCCTCGCGGGGGACACGGTGACAGAGAACAACGAGGGGGGCGCGTTCACGATCGCGCCGGACACGGGCACGGTGCTGCTGGTGACGAACGACCCGGAACCGGCGCTCGGCGCCGTGTTGGAGCGGGCGGGCATCGTGGTGCAACGCACGCCGCCGGACACCGTCCCGGCCGACGCCCTCGCGCTCCAGGCCTTCGACATGGTGATCCTCGACAACGTACCGGCGGACGCGATCGGGCCGGACGTGCAGACACTGCTCACCAGCTTCGTGCGAGACCTCGGCGGCGGGCTGGCGATGGTGGGCGGGCCGAACTCCTTCGGCGCGGGCGGCTGGAAAGGCTCCCGTATCGCCGAGGTGCTCCCCGTGCACCTGGACCTCCCCGACCGCGTCGTCGCCCCGGAAGTCGCGACGCTCTTCATTATCGATAACTCCGGCTCGATGCGTCGCCCCGTGCTCGGGTCGCCGCGCAATCAGCAGGAAATCGCCAACGAGGCGACCGCGCTCGCGATCGAGTCGCTCGACAAAAACGACCTCGTCGGCGTGATCACGTTCAACAGCAGCGCCGGCGTGCTCGCGGAGCTGTCCCGCAACGACAACGCCGCCGAGACCGCCCGGCGGGTCCGCGGCATCGGCTCGGGCGGAGGGACGGACCTCGCCGAGGGGCTCGAGCGCGGCATCTCGCAGATGCGAGGAGCGTTGGCGAAGACAAAGCAGGTCGTGATCCTGACCGACGGCAAGAGCCAGCGCACGGAGGACCTGCCTCGCCTCGTGGACCAGCTCCGCACAATGGACTGCAAGGTCTCGACGATCGCCGTCGGCGACGACGCGGACCTCGCGACGCTCGCCGACCTCGCGCGCCGCGGCAACGGCGCGTTCTACCACGCGGCCGACCCGCAGTCGCTGCCGAAGGTCTTCCTCAAGGCCGTGCGCGTGCAGCGCAGCCCCCTCATCCGCGAGGGGGACTTCCGGCCCGTCACGCTCGCGTCCGGCTCGCCGATCACGCGAGGGCTCGGCGCGGTCCCCGCGCTCGGCGGGCTCGTCATCACGCGCCCGCGTGAGGAGCCGACCGTCACGGTCGCGATGGCGGCGCCCACCGGCGAGCCCGTGCTCGCCCACTGGAGCGTGGGGCTCGGCCAGGTCGTCGCGTTCACGAGCGATGCCGGGTCACGGTGGGCGGCGGGCTGGCTCGGATGGCCCGGCTACGAGGCGATGTGGCTGCAGCTTGTCCGCAGCGCCGCGCGCCCCGCGGGCGCGAGCCCGATGCGCGCGGACCTCGCGCCGGTCGGCGGCAGGGCGCTGCGCCTGCGCCTCTACGCGGCGGACGAGGCAGGCGACCCGGTGGGCGGCGCCTCGGCGACCGCGACGGTGTACGCGCCGGACGGCACGACCAGCGAGCTCGCGCTCTCGCCGGCGGGCGCGGGCGTCTTCGAGGTGCTGCTGAACGCGGACAAGCCGGGGAGCTACATCGCCGCGGTGAAGCCCCGCGCGCCCGGCCGGCGCATCGCGCCCGTCATCGTCGGCGCGAGCGTTCAGGAGGGGGACGAGTACCGCACGCTCGCGAGCGACGAGACGTTGCTCGCCCGCGTCGCCGAGGCCACGGGCGGCCGTGTGCTGAGCTTGACTCGAGCAACCGGCGCAGGTCTCTTCGATCGCCGGGGCATCGCGCCCGCGACGGCGGTCACACCGTTGTGGAAGCCCCTCATGATCGCGGCGCTGGTGGCGCTGCTGCTCGACATCGCTTCACGCCGGGTCGCGTGGGACCGTTACTTCTCGAGAAGGTTCCGGGGTGATCTCGCGGCGCAAGCGCTGGCGATCGAACGAGCGGCCCAGGCGGCGGTCGGTGCGCGTATCGGTTCGCTGCGTGATCGGATCGAACGCGTCGAGGACAGCCACGCGGCGGCGCCGGCCCTGGCGCTCTCGGACGGCGACGCCCACGCCCTCGCCGCCGCGGCGCGCGATCGACGCCTTCGGCAACGGCTCGGCGACGTCACACCGGCTCCGACCCCCGCGCAGGACTCCATCTCACCGAATTCCGAACCGCGGCCCGACCGGCTCGAGACGGAAGAGTCCGGCGGCCTCCTCGCGGCGAAGCGTCGGGCGGCTCGCCGATTCGACGACCGATAAAAACGCGTCATTCGCAACGTGAATGTGGATTCAAGCAGGAATGGAAACCACGACGAAGTTTGTACGTCATAACTTGTGAGGGCGACAGCCCTGCGGCGTGAGGCAGACTGATGCGTCTGCCTCCGCCCGCCATGAACCCCACGGGCCGCAAACCCGTTTGATTGAGAAGGAGGTCGTATGAACTCGAAGCAAGCGATCCGGCGAGTCGGTCTTGTGGGCGTGCTCGCCCTGAGCGCGGCGATGGCCGGCTGTAACAACGCGGGGCAGGGCGCCATGACCGGCGCGGGGTTGGGCGCGTTGGCCGGCATGGGCCTTGGCAGTCTGTCCGGCGACATGGGCAAGGGCGCCGCGGCGGGCGCGATCATCGGCGGCGTCGGCGGTGCGGTGCTGGGCGATCAGAACCGGCGCAATTCGGGCGGTTACTACAACGGCGGCTACCGCTGGGACGACGGTTACAACTCGCACGGTGGCTACCGCTCACACCGCGGCTATCGCTCGTACGGCGGCTGCGACTACTGATCGACGCGTGTCCTCAACACCAAAGCCCCGGGGCGATGCTCCGGGGCTTTTTTCATGGGGGATGATTCTCAATCGAACATGTTCGTGACCGCCGGCGGTTCGATGCGACGCAGCGGCGCGGTGGTCTCCATCTTGAAGCGGGAATTTCCTTTGTTGCGCTCCGCGTAGAAGATCTTCATCATCACGGGGTGGCCGGCCGTGAGCCCGAGGCGCGAGAGATCGATCGACTGCTCCGCGTAGTCGTGGCTGCCGCCGAGGTCGATCACGAGCCGCCCGTCGATGAACACCCAAAGGCAGTCGTCGGCGCCGAACGTCAGGACTTGGGAGCCCTCGCCGGGGACCACCTCGCACTCAACCTCGAACGTGTACCCGAACACCTTGTTGCCGCCGAACCCGGGCATGTGCGCGAATTGTGTGCGGAGGTCGCCGTCGAAGCGGAGCACTCCATCCACCTCCTCCATCGGAATGGAGAACAGCGCCGACATGTTCGTGATGGGGTTATCGCGATACCAGTCCGCGAACGACTCGCCGCTCCTGACCGCGCCGCCGTCCGTCGCGCTTACCACCCCGGGCGTGTCTCCCTCACGGCGCTCGATGTAGTTCCTGGCGGCGATAATCGGTCGTTGCGCGGCGTCCTTTGCTTGCGCGGTGACCTTGCGGCCGGTGCACTTGAACACGGGGTCCCCGCGCGCATCGAGGCGGTCCTCCGCGATGTCCGTGTAGATCCCGCGGCCCTGCGTCGGCGTGGTCTCGAAGTCGGGATGGCCGCCGCGGACGTTCGCCGCCCTGAAGTCGCGGACGACACCCGCGAGCTCGACGCCGCCGGACGGCTTGTTCTTGTTGTCTCCGATCGCGAGGGCCGACGCGGCAAGGAAAAGAGTCAAGCCGGTCGTCACCGCCACGGGGTTGCTGCTCATTGCTTGCGCTCCGGGTTCGTTCGCCACGCCTCGTGATCAAACCTTCACGCTGAGTATGCGATCTGTTCGCCCTTCCGCGGTCTTCCCGCTTGAGGAAAGGCGTCCACTTCCCCGCACAGTCGGCGCGAGCGCGTGCGGAAACCTCAAAGTTCCGCGCGGGAGGCCGTTATCGGTTTCGCACCGCCGAGCGTCGCCCCGATCGGACCGCGCGCCGCCAATGATGCCCTCATGGGCAACGTCGCGGCGAAGGTTGCGCTCATCACCGGTGCGGGGTCGGGGATCGGCCGCGCAACCGCGCTCCGTCTGGCCCGCGAGGGATTCACGCTCGCGCTTGTCGGCCGCACCGGGCGCACGCTCAGCGAAACCGCGGCCGTTGCGAATGTCCGCTGCGAGGTGGTCCCCGCTGACCTCACCGACGCGCACGCCGCCGCGGAGGTCATCGACAGATGCGTCGATCGTCTGGGCCGGGTCGATGTGCTCGTCAACAACGCGGGCCATTCGCCGGCGGCGACGATCGCGGAGACCACGCCCGTCATGGCGAGCGAGATCTTCGCGCTCAACGCCGTCGCGCCGTGCGTCGCGATCGCGCGTGCGTGGCCCGTCTTCGAGCGGCAGCACCGCGAGAGCGGTGTCGGCGGCGTGATCGTGAACGTCTCCTCGATCGCCACGCTCGACCCGTTCGAGACGCTGTACGCGTACGCCGCGGCGAAGGCGGGGGTGAACCTGCTGGCCCGGAGCGCCGCCAAGAGCGGTGCGCGGATCGGCGTGCGGGCGTTCAGCGTCGCGCCGGGCGCCGTCGAGACGCCGCTTCTCCGCACGCTCGTTCCCGAGTCGGCCCTGCCGACATCGAAGACCCTCTCGCCCGACGCTGTTGCGGAAGTGATCGCCGAGTGCATCCTCGGCTCCCGCAACGACCAGAACGGCAGGACCATCTGGATGCCGAGCCCGTGAGCGGTCAAAGCGGCAAATCGGCGAATGTGCGAAGCGGCAAATGAAGACGGACATTGCGCGGGGTCTCTCCCCATCGCACGCTTTGTTGCTCGCCCCGTCCCGCACTGCTTGAGGGGTTTTTCCTCGCGTCGTGGGAGGTGGTCCTGGGCTCGCTGGCCGGGTGATCTGCCCCGAGCCATCGTGCTTGCCCGTCGGACCCACGAAACGCGCTGAACGGGCGACGCGCAGGACTGTCTCCGGAACAGTCAAGGCGGGACACAGGTTCAGCACCGTTCCCGCGACGCACATCCCCCAGGTTTCTCAACCCGTGGGCTGTGCTATCAGCGCCGACCGTGCCGGTCCGCACGCCCAGCTCTCACGGTGCCAACCCGGCCGGACCACCGGACTCCGCCGGATGCACTCGGGTTAGTAGCATTGCTGCGTAGGTCCCCGAACACACCCGTACCAGAACCCACCGACGGGGAAGGCCGCTTGCCGCGAGCGACTGAGCGGGCGTCCCGACATAGATGGGAGCGCGGGCGCGGTTGTGCGCACAGATGTGGGAGATCCGTGACGCGGTGACAAGGTGACGCGGTGAGGCGGTGAGGCGGAAGAACGGGTGGGCAAAGGAGTTGCGAAGCGCGGGCAGGAAGTGAAGAAAAAGTTGAAAGGCAGCGCGGATCCCGGGACGGCGCGAGCACGGGTGTGCGCACAAAGGCGATCATGCGCAGGGACGAGAGCGGGAAGAAAAGGGAAGGTGTCGGCACGGAGTGCCGACCCACCCAAGAGCACTGACCGTCCGCGGACGGCCGGTCGGCGGCACGGACGCCGGCGATCAACAGGGCGCGGCCGCGGTGCCGGAGAACAATCCCGCGTTGGCACGCGGTCGGTTCATCCTCGGTCACCCGCGCACGCTCGTCATGTGCCTGCTGGTCCTCGGCGCGTCGTGGGCGCTGTTGGGGATGACAAGAGTCCGTCCCGCGGCACTAGTGTTTGGCCGAATCGAGTTCTACCTACCGCGGCTCGAAGGGTGGGACCTGAGCCCGGCGACATCTGCGAGATCACTGCTGCTCGCACCGGTGACGGGGAGGCCGTATGTTCGAGGTGCGGGAACGCAGCAACGGCTGGGACACGCAGACGAAGGGCTCAGAGTTCTTGGTTCTGGCGCGAACGACACTCCGAAAGGGCGTCTGGGCCCCGGTGACGGAGCGCGTTGAGTTCGTTGCGTACACCGGCCGCGCGGGGGAGCGCGTGGGAGGACTTCCAAAGCGTCTCCATAACCTGCGCATCAAGCTGATGACGGCGGTCCCTGCCGAACACCGTGGTGCGTGGGCCGTTCTCTGGCCACCCGGCGGGGCGCCGAAGGACTACGCCGAGATTCGGCGGACGTTGTGGTGGGGTTACGTCTGGAACTGCGTGTGTCTCGCCGCGCTAGTGGGCGTGTTCGTCTGGCCGTTCGTCGCGCCGTTCTGTTTTCTTCAACGCCGGGAGGAGCGGCGGCGCGTCCGCGGTCAGTGCGTGCGCTGTGCGTACAAGCTCAAGACCGACACCGTGACGCTTGAAACCTGTCCCGAGTGCGGCGCGAAGAGCGTGGCCTAAGCCCGAAGACGGGCTGTGGTGGTGCGAGACCGGGCTTGACAGGCCGGTCCCGGCCAAGAGAAGACTCCGCCACGGCGCGGCGGAGCACCAAGAGAGGAGCCGCCGCGGAGCGGCGGGGTACCGGTGAGGAGGCCTGCCCCGGGCGGACGGGCCACCAACTAGACTCCGCCCATGCCCAAGTTCCCGGCGCACGTGTGGATTCTCCTCGCGCTCATCGCGGGCGCCGCCGTCGGCGCGGCGATCAGCGTGTGGTGGGACACCGAGACATGGCGGGCGATGGGCGTCGAGAACGCCAAGGCCTTCCTGTCGCACACGGCTCCGGCGGCCGACGCACCACCGCTTGGCGACCCGTCGCCGCTCGCACACACCGTTCGGTTCGCGGGCGAGGCGGCGCGATTCATCGGCGATCTCTTTCTCCGGCTGCTGCGCTTGATCGCGGTCCCGGTCGTTCTCTTTTCCCTCGCCGCGGCGGTCGCGGGCGTCGGGAACGCACGCACGCTCGGGCGTGTCGGTGGGAAGACGCTTCTCGTCTTCGCGTGCACGGCGGTCGCCGCGGTGTTCATCGCGGTTGCGCTGTCGCTCTCGGTGCGCCCCGGCAGGTTCGTGAACGAGACGACCCGCGACGCGGTGCTCGCCGAGCGCGCCAAGGACGCCGCCGGCCGCGTCGGCGATGCCGAGAAGTTCGGCGCGTCGACGAGTCTCTGGGGCCAGATCCTCGACGCGTTTCCCGCGAACCCGTTCGGGGCTCTGGCCGACGGCAACATGATGCAGATCGTCACAATGGCGATCCTTCTGGGCGTCGGGCTGACGCTGGTGTCGGAGGAGCGCCGGCGCGAGGCGGTGCGGGTGCTCGAGGCGCTCGCCGAGGCGTGCCTGCAGGTTGTGCTCGTCGTCATGAAGTTCGCGCCGGTCGCGGTTTTCTGCCTCACGGCGATCGTGGTGGCGACGATGGGCTGGAGCGTGCTCGGCGCGCTCGCGGTCTTCGTTGTCACAGTCCTCGCCGGGCTTGGGATCATTCTCTTTGGCGTCTACCCGGCGATGGTGACGCTCTTCAGTAAGCCGCGGATGAGTGTCGGGAAGTTCTTTCGCGGCATGGCGCCCGCCCAGTTGCTCGCGTTCAGCAGCTCGTCGTCAGCGGCGACGATGCCGGTCACGATGCGCTGCTGCCGCGCGCTGGGCGTGAGCGACCGCGTGACGAACCTCGTGTGCCCGCTGGGGACAACGGTGAACATGGACGGCACCGCGCTGTACCAGGTCATGTGCGTGACGTTTCTCGCCCAGGTATTCGGCGTTCCTCTCGGCGTCGGCGAATATGTCACGATCTGCGCGATGGCGATCCTCGTCGCGATCGGATCCCCCGGCCTGCCCAGCGCGAGCCTCGTCCTCATGGTCTTCATCCTCGAAGCCGTCGGGATCCCGACCGCCGGCCTCGCGCTCATCATCGCTGTCGATCGCATCCTTGACATGGCACGGACGGTCGTGAACGTCACCGGGGATACGGCCGCCGCGGTGGTCGTTGCATCGGGCGAGGGCGAGCTGTCCCCGGTCGGCGCTCGTCCCGCTCCGGGCTAAAGACCCGCCGCTCGGGCGGGTCCGACTTGACGCGCGTGCGGAAGCCCTGGTATCCGTCTTCCGGGTTGTGCACCGGCTTGTCCACAAACTCTTCACACGCGCGAGCGGAATGCCGTTATAATTCAAGACGATGCACCGGCGTGCCGGACATCAGGGAGGGTCGGGCGGCAAGAGCCGCCCCATCCATGACCGGACGAGCCCCTCGGCCGCCCAGGAATTCCATTCGCTCGAAGTGCCGGGGGACGAGGACCTTCTTGCCCGGCTGGAGAGCGGGGACCACGTCGGCGCCGCCGCCTTCGCCGGCGACGGTCTCTCGGCCAAGGTGCTCGTTCTGAACCGCGCCTACGCGGCGATGAAGATCATCTCCGCCAAGCGGGCGTTCTGCCTCCTCGCGCGCAACATCGCCGAGGTGGTGCACGTGGAGCCCAACGCGGACGACCCCGCGGTCTCGCAGTACCTGACGTACGACTTCGAGAGCTGGATGGAGATCAGCCAGCTGCAGCACGAGATGGAGCGCGAGCGCCACGACTGGGTGCGCACGGTGCGCTTCGAGATCGCCGTTCCCCGCATCATCCGCCTGCTCGGGTACGACAAGCTGCCCGAGCAGAGCGTGAAGCTCAACCGGCGCAACCTCTTCGCGCGCGACCGCAACCGCTGCCAGTACTGCGGCAGGATCTTCCCGACGAGCGACCTCTCGATCGACCACGTGCTGCCCCGCGCCCAGGGCGGCGGCGACACGTGGGAGAATCTCGTCTGCGCCTGCATCAAGTGCAACGCGCGCAAGGGCGGCCGCACGCCGGATCAGGCCGGCATGAAGCTGGTCGTCCGCCCCGTGCGCCCGAAGCGCAACCCGCTCATCAGCCTCCGCCTCGGCAACGAGAAGTACCAGTCGTGGAAGGCGTTCCTCGATAACGCGTACTGGAGCGTGGAGCTTGGGTAAGGCCGTGATCAGGGATCGGTGATCGGTGAATGATCGATTCGGGTTGCCCGGAGCGCATCGGCGTGATCGGAGTGGCCAAGCGCCGCCATTCCCCGATCGCGGATCGCCGGTCACCCGAGCGCTGCGCCCCTGTTCCTAGACTTTTCCACCACGGAGGGGGACGCCGCGTGACGCTCGACGATTACCGCATCAAGCTCGACGCCTTCGAGGGGCCGCTGGACCTTCTCCTCTTCCTCATCCGCAAGAACGAGGTCGATCTCCACGACATCCCGATCTCGAAGATCACCGACCAGTACCTCGCGTTCGTCTCGCAACTCCACGGCGCGGACACCGCTCGGCTCGACATCGACGAGGCCGGCGAGTTCCTCGTCATGGCGGCGACGCTGACGGAGATCAAGAGCCGCATGCTGCTGCGCAAGCCGGGCGCCGCCGCGTCGGCCGACGGCGGCGCCAAGGCCCCGGAGACCGACCCCCGCGAGGAGCTCGTGCGTCAGCTGCTGGACTACAAGCGCTACCGCGACGCGGCGGAGCTTCTCGAGCGTCGCGGCGACGAGTGGTCGCGGCGGTTCGGCGCCGGGCGCGCGGGTGTGGACGACCAGGCGTTGGCGCGGCTGCTCGACGACGCCGCGCAGGAAGACCTGGACGACCTCGATCTCGTCGAGCTCGCCGGGGCCTTCTTCCGCGTCGCGCAGACGGTGAACTTCGAGCGGCTGGGCGACCACCAGGTCACCTACGACGACACGCCGATCGAGCTGCACGCGGAGGATATCGTCTCGCGTCTGCAGGAGCACGCGGCGAAAAACGCGGAGCGGGGCGTCGGCGAGGTCGAGCTCCGGGACATGATCAGGGGCAAGACGCGCTCGGAGATGGTGGGGCTCTTCCTCGCGCTCCTCGAGCTCGTGCGCAACCGGCGCGTGGGCGTGCGGCAGGAGGGCGGGAGCGGGACGATCCTGCTGCGCTTGCGGCCCCCGGAGGACGCGGTGGTGCCGCCGGCGGATGCGACAGTGATCGGTGACCACTGATCGGCGAAAGGTGTCGGTGGGTCGTTGAGACCACGCCGCTGCGCGCCGGGCGTCCCATGCCCACCATTCACTGATCACCGATCACACTTCACCTACAATCGGTCGTGCCCCGCGCCATCGTCATCCGCGCCCCCGGGACCAACTGCGAGCAGGAGATGCTCCGCGGATTCGAGCTCGCGGGCGCGAAGGCCGAACTCCATCACCTTGACGCGCTGATCCGGGAACCCTCGCGCCTGGACCCGTTCGATCTGATCGGTTTTCCGGGCGGATTCTCGTACGGCGACGACATCGCCAGCGGCCGTATCTTCGCGATGAAGCTCCGGCGGGGGCTCTACCCGGCGCTGCGGGCGGCGCTCGACCGCGGTTGCCTCATGATCGGCGCGTGCAACGGATTCCAGACGATGGTGCAGGCCGGGCTGCTGCCCGGCCCCGGGCCCGGCGAGCCTTGGCCGGAGGAACCGCCGGCGCAGTCCGTGGCCTTGACCGCGAACTCGAGCGGCCGCTTCCGCGATTGCTGGGTGCCGGTGACGTACAACGCGTCATCGCGGTGCGTCTGGACTCGGGGCCTGCAGGACCTCTACCGCGACGAGGCGGACGCCGCGCTCATGCTCCCCGTCGCGCACGGCGAGGGGCGCTTCAGCGCGCCGCCCGAGGTGATCCGTTCGCTCGTGGACTCCGGACGCGTGGCGGTCTCCTACGGCGACAACTTCAACGGCAGCGCCGAATCGATCGCGGGGATCTGCGACGCCTCGGGCCGAGTTTTCGCGCTGATGCCGCACCCCGAGCGTTTCCTCGAGTGGAACCGCCACCCCGCCTGGACGCGCCTGCCCGAGCGGCTGCGCGCGCTGCCGACCCCGGGCACCGTGATCTTCCGCAACGCGGTCGAGGCGGCGGCGGGCGTCGCCGGCCGCTGATTCAACGCCCGCGTTCCCCGCCTCGGCGCTCTGCGCTCCGGCCGCCGGTCAGCACCCGCGCGAGCGCTGTGTGCATACCCGGTCCCGCGCCCAAGGCCGTCGCCATCGCGGGGCTCGACCCGTCCCACGCCGTGAAGAGCCCGCTGGCTTCCGGGAAGATGACCATGAAGGGGGCGACATCCCACAGGCTGAACTTGAAGCCGAGAACAGCGTCCGCGCGTCCGGTCGCGGCGAGCGCGAACGAGTACGCGTCGTTCCAGCCGTGCGTGCGGTGAACAGAGTTGGTGATCGCCGCGAGTTCCTTCTCGCGTCCGTACCGCAGGAACGCCGGCGGGCTCGGCGCCTGCACCAGGGCCTTCGCGGGCTCGTCCGTCGTTGACAAGCGTGCGGGCACCGTCTCGCCGCGCGACGTCTTCCACCACGCGCCGCCGCCCCGCGACGCCCACACGGTTTCGTCCAGCGCCGGGAAGTGCGCGACGCCCGCGTCCATCGACCCGTTGTGCTCGACGCCGATCAGGACGCCGAAGGTCGGCACACCCCGGACAAAGGAGTTCGTCCCGTCGATCGGGTCGATGACCCAGCGCCAGCCCGATGTGCCGGTTTTCTCGGGGTGCTCTTCGCCCATGACGCCGTCGTCGGGAAAGGCATCCGCGATCATCCGCCGGATCAGCGCTTCGCCGTCCTTGTCCGCGCTCGTCACCGGGCTGCCGTCGCCTTTGCGCTCCACCGCGAGGTCGGTCGATTGGTAGAGCGACATCGCGAGGTCGCCGCTCCGGGCCGCGGCGTCGAGCGCTACCTTGAGGCGGAGTTCGAGCGCGTCGTGTTGCACGGGTCAAGGTTAGGAGAAGCCGGCGCCCGCTCAGGAGTCCGTCCCATGGTGCAGTTTCCCCTCCAGAACCGCACGGCGGTCGTCACCGGCGCCAGCGCGGGCATCGGCCGGGCGATCGCCGGCCGGCTCGTGAACCTCGGCGCCTTCTGCGTCATCAACGGCCGCAGGCCGGAGCGCCTCGCCGACGCGGCCAAGGAGTTTCGCGAGGGCAACATCGCGCAGGTGGTGGGGGACTGCGCGGACGACGCGGTGATCACGCGCATGCTCGACGTCGCGCGGCTCGCGCTCGGGAACCCCGAGCTCGAGGCCGACCTCGTCGTCGTCAACGCGGGGAGGGGGCTCTCCGGTTCGGTTCTGACGAGCGACCCGTCGCAGTGGGAGGAGATGATCCGCACGAACGTCACCGGCGCGGCGAAGCTCATCCGCGCCGCGGCGCAGCGGATGCTCGCGCAGATCGAGCGTCGGACCGGCGGCCGCTTCGGGCCCGACGCCCTCGCGCGTCCGCACGACATCGTCGTGATCGGGTCGACCGTCGGCCGCCACATCTCGCCGTTCAGCAGCATGTACGGCAGCACGAAGTTCGCCGTGAACTCGCTCGCCGAGGCGGCGCGGCGTGAGCTCGGGCCCAAGGGGATCCGCGTGACGCTGATCGAGCCCGGCTTTGTGGAGAGCGAGTTCCAGGGCGTCGCGGGGTACGACCCCGCGTGGTTCGCCGAGGTGAAGGCCCGCATCGGCCCCGTCCTCTCGCCCGAGAACGTCGCGGACTCGGTGGGGTACGTGGTCTCGCGTCCCGCGCACGTGCACCTGAGCGACGTGCTGATCAGGCCGACGAGGCAGGAGTACCCGTGACGCTCCGTATGCTCTGCGCGTGACGTATCCGACCATTCCCTACACGCCGTTCGACCCCGGCAAGCCCGCGCAGCACGCCGCGCGCGACTTCTACGAGACGGTCCGCCGGCGTCGGAGTGTGCGGGCGTTCTCCCCGCGTGAGGTCTCGCGCGAGACGATCGAATGGTGCGTTCGCGCGGCGGGGTCCGCGCCGAGCGGCGCCAACAAGCAGCCGTGGCGTTTCGTGTGCGTCCGCGACGCCGCGACGAAGCGGCGGATCCGCGAGGGCGCCGAAGCCGAGGAACGGGAGTTCTACGCGAGGCGCGCCACGCCGGGATGGCTCGAGGACCTCGCGCCGCTCGGCACCGACGAGAACAAGGAGTTTCTCGAGACGGCGCCGTGGCTGATCGTCGTCTTCAAGCTGGTGCGCGGCGACGGCCCGGACGAGCGGGTGTACTACACCAACGAGTCGGTCGGCATCGCCACCGGGCTTCTTCTCTGTGCGATCCATCACGCGGGGCTGGCGGCGCTGACGCACACGCCGAGCCCGATGGCGTTCCTGGGAACGATCCTCGGCCGGCCGGCTCACGAGCGGCCTTTCCTGCTCTTGCCGGTGGGGTACCCGGCGGAGGGCTGCCGCGTGCCGGACATTCATCGAAAGCCGATCGACCAGGTCGCCGTCTTCGTCGGGTGAGCAGCGGTCACGGCTTGAGCGCTTGCACGTTCAGGCTGATCGGCACGCCCTTGAACGCCAGGACCGTCGCGTCTCTGAACAAGTTGAACGTCTGGACCCGCCGCACGTGGCGGAAGCCCGTCGCCTCCAGCATGTACTTGAGGAAGTCGAACGTGAAGCCCACCTTGTGGTAGTCCCACGGGTTGGTCTGGCCTCCGATGATCATCCGCTGCACGTGCCACTTCTCCTCGAATGAAAGACGGGGGTCGATGATCAGCCGCGCGAGCACCTCGATGTCGGGCACGCCGAGACGGAACAGCCCGGAAGGCCGGAGGACGCGGAAGACCTCCTTGAACGCGATCGGCAGCTCGCGCACGTAGTCGAGGTGCTCGTAGATGTGCGAGCCGTAGACCTCCGTCACGCTGCCGTCGGCGAACTGGGAGAGGTCGAGGGCGTTGCCGATGTAGTCGACGCCCGGCAGTTGCTGCACGTTGTAGATCTTCCAGCCTTCCTTCACCTCCTCGCCGCCGATGTGGAGGCGCAAGGGCTCGGGGGCGTCCGCCTTGGTGGGCGTGCTCGGGGGGGCGGTGGTCATGCGCCGCAAGAGTAACCTTGGCCGATGACCCGGCCCGCGCCCATGATCTCCGACCGGCTGCGCCCGCTGGGCGAGTCGATCTTCGCGAAGTACACGGCCCTCGCGATCAAGCACGGCGCGGTCAACCTCTCGCAGGGCTTCCCGGACTTCGACGGCCCCGCGGACGCGAAGGCCGCGGCGATCGGCGCGATCAACGCCGGCCACGCGCAGTACGCGCCGATGACGGGCGTCCCGCCGCTGCGCGAGGCGATCGCGCACGCGTGGGCTATGCGCGGCAACCGCCCGATCAATCCGGACACCGACGTCACCGTGACCGCGGGTTGCTCCGAGGCGATCGTCGCGGCGATGCTGGGGTTTCTCAACCCCGGCGACGAGGTCGTGATCTTTGAGCCCTTCTTCGACTTCTACGCCGCCGGGGCGGCTATGACCGGCGCGACCGCCCGGTACGTGCCTCTCCGTGCGCCGGCACGGGAGGGCGAAGCCTTCGGCTTCGACGAGCGGGAGCTCCGCGCCGCGTTCGGGCCGCGCACGCGCGCGATCATCGTGAACACGCCGCACAACCCCACCGGCAAGGTCTTCACGCGCGAGGAACTGGAGGTTGTTGCCGACCTCTGCCGACGGCACGACGCGGTCGCGATCACGGACGAGGTCTACGAGCACCTCACCTTCGATCCCGCGCTGCCGCACATTCACCTCTCGCAGCTCGACGGCATGGCGGAGCGCACGATCACGCTCTCCAGCCTCGGCAAGACGTTCAGCCTGACAGGCTGGAAGGTCGGGTGGGCGATCGCGCCGCCGGCCCTGGGCGCGTGCGTCCGCGCCGCGCACCAGTACCTCACGTTCTCCGGCGCGACGCCGCTGCAGCACGGCGCGGTCGTGCCGATCCGCGACCATCTGTGCAGACCGGGCGGCGGCGAGTATGTCGCAGGTCTGCGCTCGCTCTTCATCCGCAACCGCGATGCGCTCGCCGCGGCGTTGAAGGCGGCGGGTCTGCGCGTGCACCGCTCCGATTCGACGTACTTCCTGATGGCCGATCACACGCCGGTCTCGTCACGCCTCGGTTTGGCCGACGACCACGCCTTCTGCGAGCACCTTACACGTGAGATCGGCGTGGCCGCCATCCCGCCCAGTGTCTTCTACTCGCGCAAGGAACTGGGCCGGCCCCTGGTCCGCTTTGCGTTCTGCAAGCGCGCCGACACGATCGACGAGGCCTGCCGCCGTCTCTCAAAGCTCGGGGCCGACGCGCAATGACCGCCGACCTCCGCGCGATGCTGGAGCGGCTGAGGCAGTCGGCGTTGGAGGCCGCGGCCCCGTTCGCCGCCGTCCGGTCCGCCTGGCCGACAGCGATGGGCGATTCGCGCGGTCCGGTGCATGTGCTGGCGACGGGCAAGGCCTCGCTCGCGATGGCGCAAGCCGCGGCGGACCTGCTCGGGCCGCGGATTGCCTCGCTCATCGCGACAACGCCGCCGGGCATCGCGGAGGACGCGTGGTGGCGGCGGAGCGGAACGAGCGTTTACGCGTGCGACCACCCGTATCCGACAGAACGCAATGTGCATGCCGCGGAGGAGGTCGGAGCGTGGATGTCCCGCCGCCCCGCCGGCGGACACGTCCTCGCGCTGATTTCGGGCGGCGCTTCCGCGCACCTTTGCCTTCCGGCCGCGGGCCTCTCGCTCGACGACGTTGTCGGTGTGTCCCGCTCGCTCATGCGGGCCGGCGCAACGATCCGCGAGATCAATTGTGTTCGCAAGCACATCGAACAGCTCAAAGGCGGCCGCCTCGCACAGCGGTGCTCCGCCCGCACGCTCACATCGATGATCCTCTCCGACGTTCTGGGCGACCCGCTCGATGTGGTCTCGTCGGGACCGACCGTGCCCGATCCGACGACGTTCGCCGAGGCGCTGAACGTCTTGTCGCGGCGCGGCTGTGAAGACGCCGCGCCGGCCGTGCGGGACTTTCTGCAGCGCGGTGCGCGGGGGGAGCACGAGGAGACGCCGAAGTCAGAAGAGGACTTGCGAATCAGCGCCCGCACCTGCGTGATCGCGAGCAACGCGCGCGTCGTGGAGGCATGCGCCGCGGCCGCGGCACGAGACGGCTTCGCGGTCGTCGAGAAGCGCACGCTCGTTGAAGGCGAGGCCCGCGATCTCGGCGTATCGCTCGCGGGGGCTGTGGCGCGACAGCCGCCGCGTGTACCTGCGGCGATCATCTGGGGCGGCGAACCG
Organism: Phycisphaerales bacterium; assembly: GCA_035628115.1. Taxonomy (GTDB): domain Bacteria; phylum Planctomycetota; class Phycisphaerae; order Phycisphaerales; family UBA1924; genus BJHL01. The sequence goes on from DASPKL010000003.1 coordinate 213,489, forward strand.
ACGGTGACCGTCACCGGCCCCGGCGGCCGGGGCGGGCCGAGCCAGGAACTCGCGCTCGCGTTTCTCGCCGAGGCCTCGGAAGCGCTCGCCGGGCGGCGGTGGGGGTTGCTCGCGCTCTCGACCGACGGACGCGATGGACCGAGCGACGGCGCGGGGGCGGTTCTGACCGACGAGCACACGTCGGTCGATCTGGCGGCGTTGCGCGCGGCGCTCGACGCTCATGACACGCAGGCCGCGCTCGCGCGGCTCGGAGCGCTCATCCCGGCGTTCGCGAGCGGGACAAATCTGAATCACGTCTATTGCGTGCTGCTGCCCGCGTAAGCCTTCAGTACACCACTTCCGCCTCGGTCGCTTTTTTTACCTCGTCAACGGTCACGCCCGGGGCGAGTTCTTTGAGCCGGAAGCGGCGGCGCTCAGGATCCATCTCGAGCACACACAAGTCGGTGATGACCATGTCCACGCACCGCCGGCCGGTGAGGGGGAGGTTGCACTCCTTGAGGATCTTGGCCTGGCCCTTGGCGGTGTGCTCCATCGTCACGATGACGCGCTTGACGCCCGCGACGAGGTCCATCGCGCCGCCCATGCCCTTGACCATCTTGCCGGGGATCATCCAGTTGGCGATATCCCCCTCCTGGCTCACCTGCATCGCGCCGAGGATGCAGAGGTCGATGTGCCCGCCCCGGATCATGCCGAAGGACTCGGCGGAGGAGAAGAAGCTCGCACCGGGGCGCGCCGTCACCGTCTGCTTGCCGGCGTTGATCAGGTCCGCGTCCACCTCGTGCTCGCGCGGGAAGGGGCCGATGCCCAGGAGCCCGTTCTCGGATTGCAGCCACACGTCCATCCCGGCGGGGACATAGTTCGCGACCAGCGTGGGGATGCCGATGCCGAGGTTCACGATGTAGCCGTCGCGGAGTTCCTGGGCCGCGCGCATCGCCAGTTGGTCGCGTGTGAGGGGCATGGCAAACTATACAGCGAACGAGCGGCGCGTTCCCGCTGCGCACCGGCTCGCCGGTCGTCGCCGGCGGCGATCACTCCAGCCCGTTGATCCACAGCCCCGTCGCGAGCTTCGGGTAGAAGAACGTGCTCTTCTGCGGCATCAGCTGGTTCGCGCGGCTCACGTCGCGCACCGACGCGAGCGGCGTCGGGCGCACGACGATCGCGACCTGCGCGAACCCCGCGCCGCCGCCCGCGCCCGTTTCGGCGCCCTTGCCGATCTGCTCGACCTCTTCGATCGTGTGCGGGAAAGCCCACTTGACCGGCTGGCCGCCGTTCAGACGCGGCTGGCAGACCTGCTCGACGATGACGTACTGGCAGAACGCGACGGTCAGCTCGCGCCAAGCGCGCGGCTTGTCAGGGAACCGCGCCGCGAGCGGGTCGGCCGACGCGGGCGCCGCGATATACCCCGCGCCGCTCTTGAAGTCGTAGACGCCGAAGCGGCCCTCGCCCAGGTCGCTGCGCCCCGCCAGAGCCTCGTCGAGGCCCTTGAGGCCGCCGGCTACGGGCGAAGCGCGGAAGGCCGACGACCCTTCGCCCAGGAACTTCTCGATCGAGTAGTCCTTCATGCCGCCGAGCACGCGGTGCGTCGGCCAGATCACGAGGCCGGGGTCGCTCATGCTCACGAGCACCATCATGCTCCGGCGCGCGGGGTGATCCGCGGGCACCGGCCCCTGCCCCTCGAGGTGCTTGAGGTAGTTGAGCTGCGTCGTGTAGCGGTGGTGGCCGTCGGCGATGAAGATGTCCTCGCCGGCGAGCGCGTCCTGATAGGCCCGCATCGTCTTGTCATCGGTGATCGTCCACACCTCGTGCAGCACGCCCTCGTCGGTCCGCGCGGTCGCGTGCGGTGAAGACTTCGCCATCACCTCCCGCACGAGCCGCGTCGCGTGCCCCTGCTCGTCGGCGTGCAGGCCGAAGATCGGCGAGAGCTGCGCCCGGGTCGCCTTCATCAGCGCGAAGCGGTCTTCCTTGGGCCCGCTGAACGTCTCCTCGTGCGGGAGAACGCCGCCGCCCGCGCGGGGGCCGAAAGGCACGGCGTCCACCGTCGCGCACATGCCGCAGCGCTGGATCGTCTTGCCGCCGCTGGTGAAGGTCTGGCGGTACGCGAACATCGCGGGTGCCGCGTGCTTGCCGAGCACGCCCGTGCGCAGCCACTCCCGATACCGCTCCGCCGCGCCCTCGTACGCGCTCGCGGGCCCGAGTTCCTTCGCGGGCGTGTGCGGCAGGTCGATTGAAACAACGTTGTTCGGGTCGCGGGCGACCAGCCGGGTCTTGCCCGCGGCGTCCAGCACGTCGTACGGCGGGGCAACCAGGGTGCTCAGGTCGCCGTTGCCCCCCTTGAACTGCACCGCGTGGAACGGATAGACGTTTGGCATGCGCGAAGGATATCGGGCGGAGGGTCCTCGCCGACGTCCGCTGCGTCCGCGATGAGGGGGTTTTCGGAATCGCGAAAATCCACGGAACTGAGAACCGCTTCTCGCGTCATATTAGTGACCACTCGCTTTCCGCCGCGGTGTACGCGGGATGAGCGGGGGCAACGAAGGAGCCTGTCATGAAGTCGGGAAGGACCGCGTGGATCGCGGCCGGCGCGATCAGTCTGCTCGCACTTGTCGGCACACCGGCGGTCGCCGGCGATGACTGCGGACGCAGGCCGTCGCACCGTGAGCGCGAGCGTCCCCGGCGCGGCATCACCATCGTGTGGCCCAAGATCCCGCACTACGGAGGCCACCGCGATCGGTACGAGAAGCCCAGGCACAAGGAGCCCGAGCCCGTGACGGTCTGCCGCGAGGTCTGCCTCGACGGCAAGCACTTCGACGCTCATGTGACGCTCTGGCGTGAATGCGGCGCGCTGCACGCGAAGGTGAAGCTCATCGCCGACGGGTGCGAACTGCCCGAGATCGAGGGCGTGCGGCTGCGCATCCGCTCCGGCAACGAATCGCGGCGCCCGACGCTCTGCGAGCGGTCGCGCAGCGACCACAGCATCTCCTACTCGGCGTCCGAGGGTCCGCGCTTCGACGCGTGCCACGTTCGCATCGACCTCACGATCGAGGGCTGCCACGACAGCGCGAGCGTGAAGTGGGCGAGCGTCGGGCTCGAGTGACACACCAGCCCCCGCGTCGGAAGTCGCGGGGGTTGTTTCCGGGCATCATCGGGTTCGGCGCACCTCCGTCGGTCGTGCCCGGCCCTCGGCCCTCGATCGCTCGCTCGCTTCCTCAGGCTGTCCCCGGCTTGCGCCACGGGAGGACGAGGAGTCCTTGCTCCTCTTCGTACATCACCTCCGGGTGGCGCCGGAGCACCTCAAGCATGGCGCTGAACTCGGCGGGAGAATCCGCGGCGATCTCCGCGTCCTCCCCGCTGTCGAGTCGGAGGTAGACTCTGCCGCTGTTGCTCTGCGCGTGGTAGAACGCTCGGTACCCGATGACGGTCTGCATGCGGCCTCCCGCGTCGATGGTACGGCCGGGGACGTCCAACACTCTCCCGTGGAGCCGCCCGCGCCCGGCCAGGTTCGCCTCGTTAACGCCGACTGGCTGGACGCGGCGCGCGCGCTGCCGCCCGCGTCGATCGACCTGATGTACGCGGACCCGCCGTTCAACACGGGACGCCGCCGCACGGCCTCTCCGCGCGCCCGCGTGCTCGGCCGCGACGGCACCGCGGCGTACGACGATGCGTGGCCGACGATGGCCGACTATGTCTCGTGGCTGCGCGAACGGATCGCCGCGACGCTGCCGGCCCTCACGCCCGGCGCGAACGTGCTGATCCATTGCGACGCGCGGTGCTGTCACCACCTGCGGCTCCTGCTCGACGAGCTGCTGGGGCCCGAGCGGTTCGTCAACCACTTGATCTGGAGCTACGGGCTCGGCGGCAGTTCGCCCCGCGCGTTCGCACGCAAGCACGACGACATCCTCTTCTACTGCATCGACCCCGGGGCCCGCTACTTCCGGGCCCCGCGCGTCCCCGCGACGAGCGCGCGGATGCGCGGGCTGACGAAGAAGTCCACGGACGTTCTGGACATCCCTTCGCTCAACAACATGAGCAGGGAGCGGACGGGCTACCCCACGCAGAAGCCCCTGGCGCTGCTGTCGCTCCTGGTCGAGGCGTGCTGCCCGCCCGGCGGGAGCGTGCTGGACCCGTGCTGCGGCAGCGGGACGGCGCTGGTGGCGGCCGCGGCGTCCGGCCGCGGCGCGATCGGCTTCGACAGGAGCGCGGAAGCGATCGCGGCGGCGTCGGCGCGCCTCGCGCCGGGCGCGCTCCTCCGCTAGACTGTGCGCGCATGGAGTGGCTCGCGAGGCTCTACGCCAGGCGCATCGTCAACATCAACGTGAACATCCTCCTCGCGGGAGCGCTGGCGATCGGCTTCATGTACGGCGTGATGTTCTACGTGCACCGCTGGGAGATCGACGCGCAGATCGCCCGCAAGACGCAGGTCGACGTCAAGTACGTCAACATGGCGCTCTCCTTCGTGCTCGACCTGGTGGCCGACCTCGCTGTCTACTACCTGCTGCACTGGTACGCGAACCACGCCCCGAGCCGCTACGGCAAGCTCATCCACCCCGAGTACGCGGACCTGTCGTTCATGCAGGACGCGACCAAGGTGCAGATCGAGCGCATCGTGCTCGCCCCTATCCTCTATGCCGTCGCCATGGGGATGCAGTACAAGATGCTCGAGGACGGCTACCGACCGCCCGTCGCCGCGTCGATCAGCTTCGCCGCGGGCATCCTGCTCTCGCGCACGCTCCACACGGTGTGGATGATCTACGACCAGCGCAAGCGTCGGCGGCGCATGGAATTGATCGCGGGCGCGGGCGCGGCGCCCCCGGCCGACCCGGGCACGCGGGGGCCCGCGCAGTAATGTGCGGCATCGCGGGCATTCTGCGGATCTCGCCCGCTGTTGTGCCCGCGGCGGACGCGGTGCCGGCGCACTGGCTCGCGGCCCTCGACGATTCGATCGCGCACCGCGGGCGCGATGGGCGCGGCGTCTTCAAGGACCGCGCGGAGACGGCGTCCGGCGGGGTCGCCGACGTCGCCCTGATCAGCAGGCGGCTGAGCATCATCGACCACGGGGGCGGGGCGCAGCCGATGCTCTGGCCGTCCCGCTGGACCACGGACGGAGCGCCGGCGGGCGCTCTCGCCCTCGTCCACAACGGCTGCATCTATAACCACCGGGAGCTTCGGCGCGATCTCACCGACGCCGGGCACGCGTTCTCCAGCGACCACAGCGACACCGAAGTGATCCTCGCGGCGTGGCGCATATGGCGGGAGCGCGCGTTCGGGCACCTCATCGGCATGACCGCGTGCGCGATCTGGGCGCGGGACGAGCGCCGGCTCGTGCTCTTCCGGTCGGCGCCCGGTGAGAAGCCGCTCTATATCGCCCGCGGTCCGGACGCCGTTGCCTTCGCGAGCACACCGCGAGCGCTCCACCGGCTGCGGACGGCGCTGGCGTGGCCGGCGGTGGAGCCCGCCCGCCGCCTCGTTCCCGCGTGGCTCGCGTTCGGGCACCACCACAGGATGACACCGTTCCCGGGCGTCGAGCAACTCCCCTTTGGCAGTGTCGTCTCGATTCGCGTCACCGACGACGGGCTCACCGAGCGCCACGCGACGGTCGACCCGCGGCGCTCCGTCCGTGCGGACATTCTGGCGCACCGGGATGATCCGGTCCGGCTCCGCGACGGGCTCGACGGCATGATCGGGTCCGCCGTGCGGGGACGCCTGGACGCGGACGTGCCTCTCGGCTGTCTTCTGTCGGGCGGCGTCGATTCCTCGCTCGTCGCGGCCCACGCGGCGGCCGCGATCCGCGAGGCGCGGCCCGGCGCGATGCTCACGACAATCTGCGTCTGCATGCCCTCGCCCCGGTACGACGAGTCTTTGTTCGCGCAGGCGGTCGCGAGCAACATCGGTTCGCGGCATCGCACCGTTGACGTCTCGCCGCACGCGGCCGAAGACCTCGTGCACCTGATCGAGACACTGGGCCTGCCCTTCGGCGACAGTTCCCTGCTGCCGACGTACTGGGCCTGCCGCGCGGCGCGCGAGGAGCTCGGCGTCGCACTTTCAGGCGACGGGGGCGACGAGCTTTTCTATGGATACACGCGGTACATCGCGGCGGGCTTCGTCCGCACGCTCGCGCCGATCGCCGCCCTTTTGCCCGCGTCGTTGTTCAACGACGCGGACCAGCGCTCGCGCCGATCGAAGGCGACGCGGTTTATCGCCGCGGCGAGGGCGGGCGATCCCACCTCGCTGCTCGCGGTGTTCCAGCGTGGCGATCTGGCCGGAGTGATCGGCGACGACGCGGCGCTCGCGTACGAGCCTATCGCCGAGGGCGTCTCCTTAAGAGACGAGGAGCTGTGCACCAACCTCCAGAGCGATATGCTCCGCAAAGTCGATCATGCGTCCATGCTCGCCGGCGTTGAGGTCCGTGCGCCGCTGCTCGATCAATCCCTGTTCCACACGGCCGCCCGGCTGTCGGCGCGCGAACTGGCCCCCGGCTTCGCGCGCAAGGCCCTCCTGCGAGGAATCGCCCGCCGCTACCTCCCGACGGCGATCATCGACCGACCCAAGATGGGGTTCGCGATCCCGCTCGGCGCGTGGTTCCGTTCGAATTGGGGGGGTATGCGCGACCTGCTGCACGACGCTCTGACCGGTACCGACCCGTTCCCCGTGCATGTGCTGGGCGTTGAAGTAAATGGAGCGGCGGTGCGGTCGATGATGGCCGAGCACGAGAACGGCCGGCGCGACCACGGGCAGCGGCTCTACGCTCTGCTCGTGCTGGCGATTTGGGCCCGGCAGAGCCGCGTGTGCTAGCGCTCGGATCGGCGCACACCTCGCGCGGTCAAGTTTTGCGGAAGTTCGCCGCGTTTCCCGATGAATGACGCCGTGAGTACTCAACCGTCCGAAAACCCCTCCCCGCTCCTCAGCGAGACCACCCGCCGCGGCGTCCTCAGGGCCGGGATCCTGGGGGGCGGCCTCCTCATCCTGCAGGGGTGTGCATCACGCCGGCTGAGCCGCGGTTTCCCGGAGCCGGTGTGGCCGGACAAGGCCCCGCCGCCTCCCGCGCCGATCGCGACAAAGACACCGGTGCCGCTGCCTCCCGCGCTGCCGCAGGGCGCTCCCGCGCAGGCTCCGTCGGGCATCATCCCCCGCAGCGCTTGGACACGCGGCAAGCCCCGCTGGAATCTCTCCAAGCCGATGAACGGCGTGCGGCGGATCACGATCCACCACGACGCGATCAACTCGGCGGGGCTCTCCGGGTATGGCAACTGCGCGGAGCGGATGGAGAGCATCCGCAGGGCGCACCTGGCCCGCGGGTCAAACTGGGTGGACATCGGGTACCACTATGTCATCGATCCGGACGGGCGCGTCTGGGAGGGCCGGCCACTTTCCATCGAGGGGGCCCACGTCGCGGAGGACAACGATCACAACCTCGGGGTGATGGTGATGGGGAACTTCGACCAGCACCGCCCGACGGGCGCGCAGGTCGCGACGCTCGACGGGTTCGTCGCCGAAATGGCGCACCGCCACAGCGTGCCGATCAACCGGATCTTCACGCACCAGGAGTTGCAGAGCACGGCGTGCCCCGGAAAGAACCTGCAGGGGTACATGCGCCAGACCCGCGCGTCGCGCGGCCGCATGGCGCGGCTCACGTAGTCACGTCTGCGCGAAGTAGCCGCCCGTCGGCTCGCCCACGCGGTAGATCGCGAGGGTGTTCGTCGCCCGTGCCTGCGCTAGCGGGCGGCCCGCGACGAGGACCACAGCCTGGCCTCGCTCGGCGATGGATCGCGAACGCAGGTACTCGTCCACGGCGGCGTTCCACTCCGACAGCGTGCCGCGGCCCGGGGGCGCAGCGCAGACGGGGATGACACCCCGGTAGAGCGCCACGCGGCGCGTGGTGCGCTCGTCGCTCGAGTACGCGACGATCGGGATGTGAAAGCGGTTCTGGCTCAGGTAGCGGGCCGTGCCGCCCCCTTCGCTCCAGCAGACCACCGCCGCGGCGTTCAGTGCGCTCGACACGACCCACGCGCCGTGCGCGAGCGCGGCGGTCGTGCGGTGCGTCTCGACGAAGAGCGAAGGCGGGTGGAACGATCTCGTGGTGGTGCGCAGCCGGTCCTCGGCGGCGTGGGCGATGCGGGCCATCGTCTCGACGACGAGGGCGGGGTGGCGGCCCGTGGCCGTTTCGGCGGAGAGCATCACGGCGTCGGCGCCGTCGAAGATCGCGTTGGCGACATCGCTCGCCTCGGCGCGGGTCGGCATGGAGTTCTCGATCATCGTCTCGAGCATCTGCGTCGCGACGATGCTGGGCTTGCCGCGCTTCTGGCAGACCTCGAGGATCTGCTGCTGCACGACCGGGACGCGCGCGATGTCCATCTCGACGCCGAGGTCGCCGCGGGCGACCATCACGGCGTCGGAGGCCTCGACGATCTCATCGAGGTTGGCGACGGCCTGCGGCATCTCGATCTTGGCGACAACGGGGATCCACGCGGCCCTGCCCGTGCGAGGGTCGACGCACTCGCCGATCTTCTCGCACAGCTCGCGCACGTCGCTGGCTCTGCGGACGAACGAGAGGGCGAGGTAGTCCATCTCGTGCGCCACCGCCCAGCGGACGCACTCCTCGTCGCGCTCGGTCATCGCGCGCGCCGAGAGCTCGCTCTGCGGGACATTGATCCCCTTGTTCGACGAAATCGCTCCGCCGACGACGACGCGGCAACGGAGTTCCCGGCGTTCACGGTCGCAATCGACCGCGAGCAGGCGCACGTGGCCGTCGTTGATGAGCAGACGGTGACCGGGTTCCACCTCGCAGACCAGGGGTTGATACGTGACCGGGAGCACGAGCTCGTGCTCGCCCGGCAGGTCGCCGGGCTGATAGAACGCGTCGGTGATCCCGGCCTTGAAGACGACATCCTCACCGGGGTTCACCTGGACGACACCGCCGCCCGACGGGCTGGGCTGGCCGACCCCCGCCGGGATCCTCCCGACACGGATCTTGGGGCCTTGCAGATCGCCCAGGCACGCGACAGCCACGCCCAGATCGGACGCGACCGCTCGCACCGTGCGCAGCCGCCGCCCGTGATCGTCGAGGGTGCCGTGCGAGAAGTTAAAGCGGAAGACGCAGACGCCGGCCTCGATCAGCCGGCGAACCACATCCGGCGACTCGCTGGCGGGGCCGATGGTCGCGATGATGGAGGTCAGGATGTTGGGTGCCTGCACGTCGAAGGCGGCGGCGGAGGACGCGGGCGAATGGAGTGGAGCGAGCATGGCCGGGATTATCGGCCAACGCGTGGGGCGACTGAGGTGCGAGCCGTGAGAATGCGGTTAACGTGCAGCCGCCGCGGCCGCGGGCCGAACCCGCTCGCCGAGCCGGACGACTTCGTCGTACCGCTCACGGAAAAACTCGGCGTACCCGATCTCGATCGCGGCCATTGCTCTCGCGTCGCGCCAGGCATCGCGGATCGCCCGGAAGTTCGCCGCCGTGAATGGGAGGTTCCGGACCGGGCCGTCCGCGCCCTTGACGGGCGTCTCGGGCATGGAGAAGAAGGCCCGCTCCATCTGATCGAGCGAATCGTTCGGGAAGGCGCTGTCCTCTCGCGCCCTGCGGAGGGCCGCCCAGGCCCGCCGCTGCGCCGGCGCGTTGTCGATCGCGAACGACCCGAGCATCGGCCCGATCGCGCTGCGCCATCCGCAGCTGCGATTCCCGCTCGCGATCTCGAAGGGGTTCACCTGGTCGATAAAGTGCGGGAAGTACGTCTTCGCGTTGGCCGGCTGCTCCGCCGCGAGCGAACCGTCGGCGAGCCGCACGGGGTAGAAGTCGCGGCGCACGGGCATGCGCCGCAGTTCGTACCGGCGCGGCCCGAGCTGTTCCTTCGTCTCGACGCTCACCGGGTTGTCCTCGCCCGCGGGCGACCGGGCGCTGGGGAGCTGCCAGAGGAGCTGCGCCTCGTCCGTCAGGCAGAACTCGATGAAGCGCTTCGCGAGCTCGGGTTCCGGCCCGCCCCGGAGGATCGAGGCGGGGTCGGCGTCGATGTACGCCTCGCCCTTCGGGTCCACATAGCCGACCCGCCCGGTCGCCGGGTCCTGGCCCGGTGCGAGCACGGCCTGCGCCTGGCCGCGGCCGTAGAAGTCGATCGCGAGCCCGGCGGCGCCCTCGCCGGCGCTGATATCGATCGGCGGGCGGGTCGCCGCGGCGGTGTACGTGCGGGAGTTCGCCGTCATCTCGCGCAGCAAGCGCCACGCGCGGTCGAACGCGTCCTCGACGCTCGCCATGCGTTCCGCGGAGAGCGACCTCTCCCACGGTGTCTTCGACTTCGCTTCCTCGTCGAAGGCGCGGTTCAGCTCCTCTTCCCACCCCCCGGCGCGCGCGGTGTTCCAGAGCGATGCGTTGAGAATGGCCTCGATCGCGGTCATGACGGAGCCGGATTGGCGCGGATCGGCGAGGATGATCGAGTTTGCGAGCCGCGGGTCGGTCAAGTCGGCGAAGCGAGCGGGCTCCGGCAGGCCAAGCTCGCGGAATATATCGCGGTTGTAGACGATGCCGAATCCCGAGAGCGCGGCGCCGATCCAGTATTGGTCTTTGTCGTAGAGGAGCCCCGCGCCGATCCTGTTCTCGCCGATGACGCGGTCGAGCATCGCTTGCTCAAGCCCGGCGGGGACGCTCATGGGGATCGAGACGTCTCGCTCCGCGCCGCCGTCGATGACCTTGGTCTTGATGCCCGACTTGAGGCGGCCGTGATCGAACGTGCCGCCGCCGAAGAGGAGGTCGAAGGGGATCGTGCCCGGCGGGCAGACGGGGTTCTTCGGGTCGGTGAAGTCGAACTTCCCGGCTTTCGCCGCTGCGGCGTACTGGGCCTCGAGGAGCTTAAGAATCTCGCTCGTGCCCGCGCCCGGCGCGCGCCAATCGACCGAGACGGGCTCGCCGTGGATTCGCTGGTGCCAGCGCTCGAAGGCCTCGCCGAACTCGGCGCGGATCTGCGGCACGTGCGGCGTCGCGATGATCAGCCGTCGCGCCGTCGCGGGGGGCGCGGGCTCCGTTGTGGCGAGGCGCGCGACGAGCGGCACGCCGAGCACGACAACGAGAGCGAGGATGATGAGGACGCGGGCGAGCACGGTTCAGCGTAGGAGGAACCGGGCGCGCGGGGACAACCGAGGATGGCGAACGCGGAGGCCGACAGAGGGCGAAGGAGGAAGGCGGAGAAGAAGACAATCATCGGTCGAGGAGTGCCCGCGCGCGCTTCTCCTCTGAACCAGGTTTCTGTCTTCTCCGCCTTGCGCCGCGTTCTGTTCTCAGCAGTTCCCCCCGCCGAAGACGCTGAAGAACGCCTCGAGGTCGGTGTTATCGGGGAAGAGCCCGTCGTTGTTGAAGTCGATGTCCCCGCAGGTCCCGGTGCTGCACGGGCCGCCGCCGAAGACGGAGAGGAAATCCTCCAGGTCCTGGTTATCGGGGAAGAGACCATCACCGTTGAAGTCGATGGTGTCGCAGCCCGCGGGTGGCGTGCCGACGAAAACGGTGTAGGTCTGCCAGCTGACGTTGCCCGAGTCTTCGAACGCGACAACCAGGATGGTGTTCTCGCCGTTCTGAAGGCCCGGCGCGGTGCGCGACCACTCGAAACGGTCGTCCTGCGTCGCGAGATTGCCCGCCGTCGCGAGGGCGGGCGGGTTGCTGAGGTTCGACGGGTTGATGATCACGTGCACGCGGCTGGTCTGGCGGTCCAGCGCGCGCGCGAGGAACTTGAACGACGTTGTCCCCTCGGGCAGCGGCCCGAGCGTCGTGAGCTGGGCCTGCGGCGCGACGCGGTCCACGTAGATCACGCTGCGGAACTCGCGGAAGAGGGGCGCGTCGTCCGTGCCGCGCTTGCGGAAGGCGAGGGTCCTGATGTAGTTCGGCCCCTCGGGGAGGTGCGTCGCGTCGATGACCTGCTCGTAGAGGCCCTGCGTGTTGGCGGTGTTGTAGAGCGGCTGGTTGGTCGTCAGGAACTGCTCGAAGCCCGCCGCGACACCATTGGATGATGGAACATCCGCCGAGCCGTTGCCGTTCCAATCCTGGAAGCCGGCGTTGATGCAGAAGAGGGCGTTGTCGTCGGCGGCGCTGTTGTCGGCGGCGCCGCTGTCGCCGTTGGTCGTCGTGAGACGCAGCGTGATCGAACTGCCGGTGACGATCGGCATCGGGTTGGCACGCCGTCGCCACGAGGCGGTTGTCACGTCGTCCACGGGGACCTCCCCGGACGCCCCGATGACCTCGAGGGCGCCGGCGGGGAGAGCCGGGGCGTAGATGACCCAGCCCCGGTTGTGCTCGACGCCGTTGATGCTCTGGTTCCGGGGGACGCGGATGGTGACGCTGCCGCCGGCGCCGACCGTCAGAACCTCCGCGATCTGGTTGAGCGGGTCGACGTCCGCGCGGGCCGCGTTGCCGGTGAGCTCGATCAGGCGCGTCCCCGCCGGGAACGTCGTGTTGAACGTCCGCTGGTCGTAGCTGGTGACGTTGAGGCCCGCGTAGCTGCGGTTGACGCCGACGAGCACGTTGCCCGACTGGCCGCCCCCGGGGAGCGGGCTGCTGCGCTCGTAGACCTGCACCTCGTTGTCGGTCCAACGCGGGAAGTAATAGCCGCGGCCGGTCATGTTGGAGATGCGCACGAGGTCCGTCAGCACTGTGTTGGGCGCGGAGACGGGCAGGAGCGGGCTGGGCCGAGCCTGCAGGACGTTCGGCTCGACGCCGAGCGCCGGCAGAACGCCGTGGCGGGGCCAGAAGCCGCCGCTGCGGTTGACGCCGCGGGCGTTGTGGTACGTCTTGCGCATGCCCGGCTTCATGAGCATGTAGGCGTGCGCGAACCAGCCTTGCTGGCGCGCGGAGGGAACGGGCGGCGCCGAGCCGCCGTCGCCCGCGCTGCCGTTGTCGTGGCTCCAGCAGTGATTCACGCCGACGTTGCCGTTGTTGAAGCCGTCGTCGGTGTTGTCGATGTGCGCGCTCTGCACTGCGCCCCAGCTCGCCCACGACTGGTTGTTCACGAGGTCGCGCAACGCGCCGGCGCCGTTCAGGTCGAGGACGTCCCGGTTGCCGAAGGCGTCTCCCGCGGCGTTGCGGCCCGCGGTGCGGCCGTTGGGCTTGCGCACGTAACGATCGAAGGAGAAGTCGTTCCCCTCGACGCTCTCGCCGAAGGAGTAGGGGGTGAATGGCTGCCCATCCGGCCCGGTGCGGCGCATATAGACGGCGGAGTCGTAGTACGTGTCGAAGAACCAGCTGGGCGTGTGCTTGACGGCGTCGATGCGGAAGCCGTCCACATTGTGCACGTCGAGCATCCACTGCACCCAGCGGATGAGGTAGCCCGTGGCGTTCTCCGGCACGGGGTCGCCGGCCATCGGGTCGGCGAGGTTAAAGCGGCCGAAGTTCAGGACGCTTGCCGGTTCGCCGCGGGCGGGGATGTCGCAGGGGGGCGCGAAGATGCCGGTGTTGAGCGGGCCGGCCCACGGCGCACCGCCGGGCTGCTGCGTGCCGGGGTTGGAGACCGAGTCGGTGCCCAGCGCGGTGTCCGGGTAGAAGCGGCGGTTGTTGGGGTCGGGGTTGTTGAAGTAGAGACCGCCGGGGATGTTCTGCGGGTTGCCGGCCTCGACGGGCTGGCGGATGAACTGGTTGTTGCTCCCTTGGTTGATGTCGACGAGCGCGACGAGGTCGCCCTTGAGGAGGCAGTAGCGCGAGCCGTTGGGATTCTCGGATTGGTAATAGCCGGACGCGACGCCGTTGTGGAAGTCGCCCCAATTGTCGGTGGGGCTCTTGTTGACCGGCGGATTCGCGGGCGCCATCCAGAAGCCGGGGTATCCGCCGTCGGCCTGGAAGCCCGCGCCGGTCTGGCGGCCGGCGTTGTGGTTCAGCACCATGTCGATGTAGACCTTGGCGCCGCAGCGGTGGAACTCCTCGACGACGGAGGCAAAGAACGCCTCCGTGCCGTACGCCGTCTGCGCGCCGGGCCTGCCCAGGTCGAAGCGGTCGAAGGGGTCGTACCCGGCGCTGAATCCGTTCTGGTTCGCCTGCAGCGGATGGACGTACCCACGCGAAACCGGGGGCAGCCAGACGCTGCCCCAGCCCGACAGGAAGTAGTCGGGCATGCGCCGCTCCATGTCATACCAGCGGCACTCGAACCATTGGAGCATCGCCGGCGGGTCCTCCTGCGCATGGGCGGCGGCCCCGGCGAGCGAGCACAGAACCGTGGCGGAGAGAACGAGCGTGCGGGCGGCGGCCTTCAAGTCGGAACCCCTTTCACACGCGGCGGTCGCCGCGTCGGAACATGCTACAGGCTCGCGGCTCGTCATCCAAGACCGGCCGCGGGATCCGGCACGAAATTGTCGTTTTCCGGGCGGGTGAATCTGGGGACGAGACGAGTCCTAGAACGACAGCGCGGCCAAGTCTCGCCGCGGCGAGACGTACGCTCCCCGCGCCTCGGAGGATCCAGATGCACGGACAGCGTTCAGCGTTGCGTCGAGTTTTCACGTTGGGGACGTCGGCCATGCTCGCGCTCGCGGGCGCCGTGGCCGGGTTTGGGGCGTTGTACCCCGCGGGGGAGGCGATGGCGCAGCAGGCGGCGGATGGGCCGGTCGCGGAGTTGATCGCGCCCGGCGTGGTGCGGTTCTTCGCGGACGCGCGCGCGCGGTCGAACGCGCTGCCGAGCTATGCGCTGGAGCGGGAGACGGGGGCGGTCGGTCCCGCGCCGGCGGGGTTCGCCGTGCGGCCGATCTTTGAGACGCGCGACGGGAAACAGAGCGTCGTGGTCAAGGCGGGGCCGGGGACGTCGTTCTACGGCACGGGCGAGGCGGCGGGGCCGCTGCTGCGCAACGGGCGGAAGGTCGTCGCGTGGAACACGGATGCCTACGGCTACGACGACTCCGCGCCGTCGCTTTACAAGAGCCATCCCTGGGTCCTCGCCGTTCGGGCGGACGGCACGGCGTTCGGCGTGCTCGCGGACACGACGTACCGGTGCGAGATTGACACGGGCGCGACGAGCCCGGACGAGATTCGTTTTACCGCCGACGGCCCGGCGTTCCCGGTGATTGTGATCGAGCGCGCGACGCCGATCGAGGTCGTGCAGGAGCTGACGCGCCTCACCGGAATGCCGCCGCTCCCGGCGAAGTGGACGCTGGGCTACCACCAGTGCCGGTACTCATACTTTCCCGAGGCGCGCGTGCGCGAGATCGCTCGGAACTTCCGCGAGCGGCACATCCCGTGCGACGTGATCTGGTACGACATCGACTACTACGAGTCGTTCCGGTGCTTCACGTTCGACCCGGTGTACTTCCCGGACCCTAAGAAGCTCAACGCCGACCTGCTCGCGCAGGGCTTCCACAACGTCTGGATGATCAACCCCGGCATCAAGAGCCGCGAGGAGCCCAGCCCGAGCGAGCCCCCCGCGGAGGAGCGCGCCAAGGAACCGGCGGAGACCCGCGCCGCGCGCGACGCGCAGAAGAACCACTTCCGGAGAATCCGCGACTCGGGCAAAACCGAGGATGTTTACGTGAAGCGCGCGGACGGGACGGTGTACGAGGGCGAGGTCTGGCCGGGGTGGTGCTACTTCCCGGACTTCACGAACCCGCGGGTGCGCGCGTGGTGGGCGCCGTGGTACAAGCCGTTCATCGCCCAAGGCGTCACCGGCGTCTGGAACGACATGAACGAGCCGGCGATCTTCAATGTGAAGAGCAAGACGATGCCGGAGGACAACCGGCACGCCGGCGACCCGGCGATGACCGCGCCCAACGGCCACGAGCAGGGCGAGCGCGCCGCCGGCGACCATGCGCGGTACCACAATGTCTACGGCATGGAGATGGTCCGCGGCACGCGCGAGGGGATCCTCGCCGCGGCGCCGGACAAGCGACCCTTCGTGCTCAGCCGCGCGACGTACATCGGCGGGCAGCGCTACCACGCCGGCTGGAGCGGCGACAACACGGCGAACTGGTACCACCTCGAGGCGAGCGTCCCGATGGTGCTCAACATGAACCTCTCGGGCCTGTCTTTCTACGGCCCGGACATCGGCGGCTTCGCGGCGGACGGCGACGCGCAGATGTTCGAGCGGTGGATCGGTTTGGGCGCGATGCTGCCCTTCTGCCGCGGGCACACGGGCAAGGGGAACATCGACAAGGAGCCGTGGGCCTTCGGCCCGGAGGTGGAGGAGACGGCGCGGCTCGCGCTGCAGCGTCGCTACCGCCTGATGCCGTACATCTACACGCTCTTTCATGAGGCGAGCGCGCAGGGATCGCCGGTGCTGCGCCCGCTCTTCTTCGTTGATCCCAAGGACCCGGCCCTGCGGAGCGAGGACGACGCGTTCCTCCTGGGCGGCGACCTGCTCGTCGTCCCGCAACTGGTCCCGGACCGCTCACGCGTGCCGGTGATGCCGGAGGGCGCGTGGCGCGAGGTGTCGTGGTTGCCGCCGGGCGATGCGCTCAACACGACGAAGGGGCCGGACAACAGCAATGACGACCTGCCGACGCTGTACGTGCGCCCCGGCGCCGTGATCCCGGCGGGCCCGGTGATGGAGCACACGGGGCAGAAGCCCCTCGACCCGCTCACGCTCATTGTGAACCTCGACGAGAACGGCCGCGCGGCGGGCATGCTCTACGAGGATGCGGGCGACGGATTCGGATACCAGAAGGGCGAGTTCCTGCTCACGCGGTACGAGGCTGTGCGGAACGGCGATACGTTGACAGTGTCGATCGCGCGCGCCGAGGGCTCGATGCCGCGGCCGAAGCGCGATCTGCGCGTGCGGCTGCTTCTGGGCGACCGGGAAGTCGAGAAGTCGGGGAGCGACGGCGAGCCATTGGTCGTCGAGCTGGAGTGAGGCGCTCCAGCCCCGGGATTCCGATGCTTGGGCCGTTCGGCTGCATGGTGCGGCGGCTGCTCACACGCGGGCTCGGCGACGTCGAAACGGCAACGAGCAGTGGCTCGCGCTGCGAGGTGAGCCTCAAGGCCGCGTCGAACGGCGCCGGTACCGAAACCGTCACCGTGCGGACCGAGCACGCGGGCGAGTACCGGCTCGTCAAGATCGATGTCGAGGGTCATGAGGCGACCGTGCTCGGCGCCGCGGCGGAGTTCTTCCGGCGCGTGACGCCGGACGCGGTCGTCTTCGAATCGCACGCGAAGCGCGGTCCGTTCTTCGCCCGGCCGGAGGTCGCGATCCTTGCTGGGATGGGGTACCGGTTCTACGCGATGCACCGCGGCCTTGTCCGGGTACGGTTCAGCCCGGTCCTTTCGGACCACGACGCGGCGGGCGCGTGGTACGACTACCTCGCCCTGGCCCCTTCCAAGGCGGATGAAGTGCTCCGAATGCTCGGCGTGTTGCTGCGGAAGTCGGCCCCCAAAGAGCCCGCCGGACGGCGTGAAGAAACGTAAAAGTACAAACAAACTGAAACAGGCCGCCACCCCCGGGCGATAGAAGTGGTATACTTTGAGGCAAGGGCACGGGTTCTTCACGGGACTCATGGCAGCGACGGCCCTTTCGAGCACCTCTCCAACCAGGCGTAAGGCTGAACGACGCGGGGGTTCCCCTTCGCGGCATTCGGCGGGAAGCGTGGGCTGCGGGGGAGCGCTTTTTCTCGATGATGCGTGCGCCGGCCTCCACGGCCGGGCGGCTTGCCCCTGTCGGGCGTCACGACGCACATTGAGTCTGCACCGACGCGGCAGTCCGTTCCGGACGCCGCCGGGCGCTCGTGATACACGCGCCCAGACTTCGACCCGAGACCAGCACCCATGCCCCGGACATCCCATTCAGCGGACGAGACCAAGAGCAAGTCTTCAGGCGAAGCGGGCGAAGGCGCACGCACGCGGAGCAAGGCCAAGCGCGAGCCGGCCGCTCCCGTGGAGGTCGCCCCGCCACGGCGCGAAGCGCGCGACCAACGCGAGGCCGCGCCCGAGCCCCGGCCCAGCCGCGAGGACCGTACTGAGCGTGCGCCCGAGCCGGTGCGCGATCAGCCCCGCGAACAGCGCGAATCGCGTGACGACGGCCGTGATCAATCCGGCGGCGACAACCGCGGCCAGGGCGGCCCGCAGCAGGGCAACCAGCAGCAGGGCGGAAACTGGAACGGCCCGCGTCCGCAGCGGCCCGACTGGCAGCAGAACCAGGGCGGCGGTCAGGGTGGCGGCGGCGGGGATTACGGCGACGGTGGCGGCTACCAGCAGGGCTACGGCGCGATGGACCGCGGCTTCCGCCGACGCAAGAAGCGCCGGCGCGGCATGGGCATGAGCGGCCCGATGGGCCCCGGCGGTCCCGGCATGGGCGGCGGCGGTGGGGGTTTCCGCAGGCCGTTCGATCCCTCGTTGCCGAGCGACGATGAGCTCGAGCGCGAGGCGATCGAGCTCGAGCGCGCGATCGCGAACGCCGATCCCAAGAGCCTCAAGGACCATGTCAGCGTCAACCAGCTCCAGGAGATGTCGATCCAGGAGCTGCACAAGCTCGCGGAGAAGGAAGGCTTCACCGACTACCACGCGACGCCGAAGCAGGACCTGATCTTCAAGATTCTCAAGGCCCGCGCGGCCCGGCAGGGCCTGCTCATCGGCGAGGGGACGCTCGAGATCATGCCCGACGGCTTCGGGTTCCTGCGCAGCGCCGAGCAGAGCTACCTGCACGGCCCGGACGACATCTACGTGAGCGGCACGCTCATCCGACGCTACGGCCTGCGCCGCGGTATGGTCGTCAAGGGCTTTATCCGCCCGCCCAAGGACAACGCCCGCAACTTTGCGCTGCTGCGCGTCGATCAGGTGAACGGGCAGGACCCGCGTGCGATCGGCCGCCTCGTGAACTTCGAGGACCTGACGCCGTTGCACCCGGAGAAGCGCTACGTCCTCGAGACCGCGCCCGATGAAATCGAGTGCCGCATCGTGGACCTCGTCGCGCCGATCGGCTTCGGCCAGCGCGCGCTCATCGTCGCGCCGCCCCGCACGGGCAAGACGGTGCTCCTGCAGAAGATGACCAAGGCCATCAGCAAGAACTTCCCGAAGGCGAAGATCATCGTGCTGCTGGTGGACGAGCGCCCCGAGGAGGTGACGGACTTCCGCCGCAACTGCCACGGCCCGAACATCGAGGTCGTCGCGAGCACGTTCGACGAGCAGACGAGCCGTCACGTGCAGGTCGCGGAGATGGTGATCGAGAAGGCCAAGCGGATGGTGGAGTTCGGCGAGCACGTCGTGATCTTCCTCGACTCGATCACGCGCCTCGCCCGCGCCTACAACGCCGAGACGACGCACAGCGGGCGCATCATGACCGGCGGCCTCGACGCCAACGCCCTGCAGCGCCCCAAGAAGTTCTTCGGCGCCGCCCGCGCCATCGAGGGCGGGGGCAGCCTCACCATCGTCGGCACGGCCCTCGTGGACACGGGCTCCAAGATGGACGAGGTGATCTTCGAGGAGTTCAAGGGCACCGGCAACAGCGAGCTGCACCTGGACCGCAAGCTCATGGACAAGCGCATCTACCCGTGCATCGACGTGGCGGCGTCCGGCACGCGGCGTGAAGAGCTCCTCCTCGATCCCAAGGAGCTCGAGCTTGTCTACCGCCTGCGCAAGGTCCTCTCCGACATGAACGTGGTCGAGGCGATGGAGCTCCTCAAGACCAAGCTCAAGAAGGTCAAGACCAACGCCGAGTTCCTCATGACCATGAGCCTGGGTTGATCCTCAGCCGAACATGGGGGCGGGCCGGCGCGTACGCTGACCGGTGCGCTCTCCGTGGACCCATCTGAGAACCGCAGGCTCCCTCGCGTGGGGCGTGGTCCTCTCCGTCACGGGGTGGCACCTGGTTCTCGGAACGCACGCGGGCGGGTCGGGCGGGCGCACGCTCGGGTTCGCGGCGGTTTGCGCGGGCCAGCTCGTGTTCATGGCGCTGGTCGCGGACCGATGGTTCCCGAAGACCCGCCGCGGCGTGACGTACTCGCTCGAAGGCGTTTCGTTCGGGCTGGTCGCGGTCTTTCTCGTGCTCGCTGGCTGGAGTCGGCAATGACCAAAGGACGTCTGGTCGGACCTTCCACGTGGGCCCTCGTCGTTCTCGCCGGGAGCGCGGCCGCGTCGACGCAGGACGGCGCGGCGCAAGCCCCCGCTCCCGCCCCGGCGGCCGCCCGGCCGCTGACCGAGCCGAGCGAGCAGTTCATGACGGAGGTCGCGCGGGCGATGGCCCGCACGGCGCTGCTCGACCTGCGCGTGAATCAATCGCCGAACGAGGACGACTTCGCGATCACCGCGGACCTGCTGCGCCGAGCGGCCGAGACCGACCCCGCCGATGCGCAGACGATCCGGCGCTGGGTGCAGGCGGCGCACGCGAGCGGTTCGGACGACGGTGTCGAGGCGGCCACGCTCGCGCTGATCAGGGCGGACCCGGGCGACACGGTCGCGCAGCTACGCCTCAGCACGCGGCGGATCGCGGGCCTGCAGACGGTGGAGGATCGCCTCGCCGAGTTCGCGCGGCTTCTCGGCCCCGCGGGGTCGAGGCTCGATCCGTCCGTCCGCAGCCGGTTGGCGCTGGACTCGGCGCTGCTCGCGCGCGAGACCGGCGATGAAGAGCTCTTCGTGCGGCGCCTGAAACAGGCGACGCAACTGGACTCGACGAACAAGGACGCGGCGTTCCTCGCGTACACGTACTTCAGCGAGCGTGTGGCGGACGCGCGCGGCCGGTTCGAGCTGCTCAGCAACCTGCTGATGGCCGACCCCCTCGACGCGAGCGTTCACGCGCAGATCCGCGACCTGTGCGCGAGCGTCGGCGCGTGGGAGGGGGCGGCGAGGTTCCACCTCCTCACGCAGCAGATCGTCGGGGTGCAGCAGCAGCTCGGGCCCAACGACCGCGTCGCGTCGCTCGCGCTGATGTGGCGCAGGGACGGCGCACGAGAAGCGCTGAACGCCGTGATCGACGACCTGCGCGCGGCGCGCTCCCGCCAGGAGCGCATGACGAAGGCCGAGGGCGTGCCGCTCGACCAGATCAGCCTCCGCAAGGCGGACGAGGTCCGCCTCGCGGTGCCGATGGACGAGTTCCGTGCCGCGGTGGCCGCGGCCGCCGGCGACGCGAACGCGCTCGCGGCGGCGATGGTCGACCTCGGCGCCAGCACGCTCGAGGTCGTCGCGGTGATGCGCGATCCGTCGCGTCGCCCGTCCACGGTGGACGCGGTGGAGGCCGAGGCGGTGGCGCTCGACGCGGAGACGAACGGGGCGCTGTGGCGGCTCGCGATGGGAACGGCCGCGCCGCGGGGCGCCCGTACCCCCGCCGAGATCGGCGGCGCTCTGCCCGGCGACGACCCGCGGAAGGCGGCGCTGGAGGCGTGGGGCGCGGTGCGCGACGGCCGGCACGCGGACGCGCTCGCGGTCAGCCCCGGCGTGCTCGACCCGTGGTTGATGATGGCGCACTCGCTCGCGCACGAGGCGGGCGGGGACAAGAAGAAGGCGGCCGATCTGGCGCGCGCGGTTTCGCGGGGCGAACCGCTGACGGCGCTGGGGTCGTGGGCGTGGTGGCGGGCGAGCACGCTCGAGCCGTCGTACAGGGACCCGGACGCGGCGCCGATCGAGACCCTCGCGAAGACCGTCCCGACGTGGGTCGACAGCATGCTCCGCAACCCGTCCGGGTTCCAGCGGCTGGTGCTCGAGTGGCAGGAGCCGCGGGCGAGCGCGCTCGTGCCGGCGACGCTCGCCGTGCGCATCAAGAACCTCGCGCCGGTGCCGCTGGCGATCGGCGCCGGCGCGCCGATCGAGGCCCGCCTCTTGCTGGCTGCGCGAGCAACGATGGAGAACGCGGCGCTGATGCCGATGGTCGAGGGGGAGGTCTTCGAGATCGATCAGCGGCTGCGGCTCAACCCGGGCGAAGAACTCCGCACAACGTTCGCGGCCGATTCGACCGCGCTCGGGTGGGTGCTGCGGACCGCCTGCTACGGGAACGTCTCGCTCACGCTGCGGGGATTGCAGGGGTTCTACACGACGCCCGAGGGCGGCCGGTACGCGGCGCCCGGGTCGCTCGACGTGAACAGCGATCGCCTGACACGCCCCGGCCTCGCCGAGGCGCGGCTGAACTCGGCGCAGCTCGCCCAGCGCGTGAGCGGCGCGGGTGCCGAGGAACTCCCGGCGCTCTTCACGGCCATCCGCGCGCACCTGTGGGGGACGGACTGCGTCGGCGCGCCCGACGAGGGCACGCCGGGCTTGGCGGAAGCGCTCGCGGCGGTCTATCACGCGTGGCCGCCGGCCGTTCGCGTCTTGGCGCTCGCGGAGTTGCCAAACGCCGCGGACGCGACCGCGATGCAGCCGTTCGATGACGCCGCGTCGGCGGACCAGGACCCCGGCGTGCTCCCGTGGGTGATCGTCACGCGAGCCTCCCTCGCGGACAACCCCGCGTTGACGCTCGCGGATGCGTCCGGGGACGCGTCGCTCGCGATGTTCGCTGCGCGGCACAGGGCGCGCCTCGCGAGCGGCCAGCGCTTCTACGCGACGCACGGCGTCGAAGCGGCGCCGACCGCTCCCAAGGCCGAGACGAGGCCGTGAGAGTGCGGGCGGCCCCGGCACCGACGGGGCTGCGCTCGAGGCGGGCCCGGGC
Organism: Phycisphaerales bacterium; assembly: GCA_035628115.1. Lineage (GTDB taxonomy): Bacteria > Planctomycetota > Phycisphaerae > Phycisphaerales > UBA1924 > BJHL01. The sequence goes on from DASPKL010000003.1 coordinate 235,991, forward strand.
GATCGGGTCGGCCGTCGGTCTTGCGCTCTTCGGGCTCGCGATCTTCGGCGTCTGGCGGCAATGGGGTGTGGTCGAGTCGGCGTGGCGGGAGACCGCACGCGCACGGTGGTGGCTGGTCGCGGCGTCGGTCGCGCTGCCGTGGTGCAGCTGTGCGCTCTCCACGCTGATGTACTGGTTCCTCATGAACCGCGACGACGGGTCGCGCCGCGTCGGCTACGTCGAAATGCTCGCGGTGATCAGCAGCGCCTGGCTGGTGAACTACGTGCCGTCGCGCCCGGGCATGGCGGGCCGCCTCGCGTACCACAGGGTGGTCAACGACATCCCGCTGCGCGAGTCGGTGGCGGTTTCGATCCTCGCGATCACGTGCGCGGGCGTCGCGATGGCCCTCCTCGTCATTGCCGTCCTCGTCGCGAACGCAACCGGCGCCGGCGCCGTGGTGCTGGCCGTCCCCGCCGGCGTGCTCGCGCTCGGCGGCCTGGCCGCCTCCAAGACGGAGCGGGCGCGCCGGTACGGCTACGCGGCCGCCGCGAGATACGCCGACTTGCTCGTCTGGATGCTCCGTTATCTTTGCGCGTTCGCGGCCATCGGGCGGCCGTTGTCGCTTCCAGAGGCCGGGGCGTTCACGGCGATCAGCCAGGCGGCGATGCTGGTTCCGTTGGTCAGCAACGGGCTGGGCCTGCGGGAGTGGGCGATCGGCCTGATCGGCCCGCTCTTGCCGGCGAATATCGCCCCGGCGGGCGGCGGCACGATCACCCGGGGGGTGGGGCTCGCCGGGGACATCTTCCACCGCGCGGCCGATATTGTCGCCTCGCTCCCGGCCGGGGCGTGGGGGTTGTGGTACGTGACAAAGCGCCTCCGCGAGCGCGGGGTGCCGGAACACCCTAGCATTCCCGGCGAATAACCCTGCGCCGTCCGGTGTTCGGCCGGCGACTTTGTCCGCGGATGTGCCGGGGCCGCCGCCCCGCCAAGGAGTTGATCAATGACCAAGCTCGCGATCGGTTTCGTCGCCGCCACAGCCCTCTTCCTGGGCGCCTGCAGCAGCACCAAGAGCGACTCGAACATGGGCGCGACCAGCGGCCAGTGCGAGAAAAAGTCCGAGTGCTGCAAAGAGGGTGCGAAGGGCAACATGGGCGCGGTGAGCGGCGAGAAGGCCGGCTGCTGCAAGACCAAGGACGCCGGCAACATGGGCGCCGTCAGCGGCGAGTGCTCCACGAAGAAGTCGTCCTGCTCCAAGGACGGCGCGATGGGCGCGGTGAGCGGCAAGGGCGAGTGCTCCTCGAAGGCCGCCTGCACCAAGGCCAACTAAGCGTTCGTTCTACGATCGAATCTCCGACGGGCCGGCCGCCTTGGCCGGCCCGCGGTGCTTTTTGCTCCGCCTAGGCTTGCACCCGCATGACGCCCGAAGCACTGAAGCAGTACGCAGACGACGCGCTCGCGACGCTCGAGGCGTGCGCCGCGCCCGACACGCTCGAGGCCTGGCGCCTTGCCCACCTGGGCCCCAAGGGCAGGCTGCGCGAGATCGAGACGAACTTCCGATCGCTCCCGAAGGAGCAGAAGGCCGCCATCGGCGCGGCGCTGAACCAGGCCAAGAAGGCCGTCGAGGAGGCGTTCGCGTCGAAGAAAGCCTCGGTCGGCGCCGGCGGGCCGGACGCCGAAGCGATCGACGTCACCGAGCCCGGCGTCGTCGAGACGCACGCGCTGGGACGCCGTCACGTCCTGATGCGCGTCCGGGAAGAACTGGTCGAGGTCTTCGCGCGCATGGGCTTCACCGTCGCGGACGGGCCGGAGCTCGAGGACGACGACCATAACTTCGTGAAGCTCAACATCCCCGACGGTCACCCCGCGCGGGACCCCATCGACAACTTCTACGTGGACGATCCGCGGACGGCGGCGCGGCCGCGGATGATGCGATCGCAGACGAGCACCGTGCAGGTGCGGGTCATGGAGGACGCCGTCCGCCGTGGCGGCGGGAGGCTGCGCGAGCCGATCCGTATCGTCGCGCCGGGGCGCGTCTACCGCCCGGACACGGTGGACGCGACGCACTCGTTCATGTTCCACCAGCTCGAGGGCCTGTACATCGACCGGGGCGTGACGCTCGTCGACCTCAAGACCACGCTGCTGCAGTTCGCGAAGGCATACTTCGGTCCGGAGGCGGACGTGCGCCTGCGCCCGAGCTTCTTCCCGTTCACCGAGCCCAGCGCCGAGCTGGACATGAAGATCCGTCTGCGGCCCGACCAGCCGGTGCGGTGGATGGAGCTCGGCGGCTGTGGCATGGTCGACCCGGCGGTGCTCACGATGTGCGGCATCGACCCCGAGGAATGGACGGGCTTCGCGTTCGGTTTCGGCATCGAGCGGCTGGCCATGGGCAAGTACGCCGTGCCGGATATCCGGCTGCTCTTCGGGAACGATCTGCGGTTCCTGGAGAGCATCTGATCGAAGCGTGATCATTGAGCGGTGATCGGTCGATGCTCGCCCCGTGACGCTCGGCGCGCGCCCGTGCGGCCCGATCGATCAACGGCCGCCGTTCACCGATCGCAGGTCGCCGATCACCGCTCTTTCCGCTGCTTCACCAGCGTCATCTTGTGGTACATCACGCGGAAGCCGAACCGCATCGCGTTGCGCTCTGTCGCCTCGCCGGGGAGCCCGCCGATGGTCGCGATCTTCGCGCCGGCGCGAGCAACGGCGTTCAAGCGGAACGCCATCAACGCCTGCTGCACGCCGCGGCGGCGGTAGTTCGGCGAGACCGACAACCCGAAGAGCGCCGCCAGGCCGCCCACGATGTCGTAGAACCCGGCCCCGACGCACGCGCCGTCGGCGTAGGCAGCGATCCCGACGGTGCGAGGGTGGCGGATGCAACGCATGAAGAGGTGCACGTCCTCCTCGCGCACCGGCTTGTCCCCGGGCGAGAAGCCGGCCGTCACCACGCGAGCAACCTCCGCTGCGAGTTCCTCGTCCGCCGGGTCGAGCACGCGCAGCGTGATTCCGTCGCCGAGCGGCATCGGCGCACGGGCATCGACCGAAGCGTCGATCTCGCGCGCGAGCACCGACTCGAAGCTCAGCGGGGCGAACCCCGCCTCGCGCACGTGCGCCAGCAGCGACGGGTGCGCGTACGGGCAGACTTCAATCTTTGGATCGTGCCCGGCGATCTCGTGGAACTCAACGAGCCGGTCGACGTCCGCCCGCGTGACCTCACCGACCAGCCCGAGCCCGATCGCCGTGTTGACCCACGTCTTGGGCTCGCCGCGGCATGCGCACCCGCCCGCGATCGGCACGTGCTCGTCCGCGACTTCGGACATGCCGAGAGCGCAGCGGGCCTCCTCCTTGATCGCGACGTCCTTCGGGGTGAGCACGATCTTCCTCCGCCCGACGGTACGGCGTGTATCCTTGCGTTTCGCAGCGCGAGGAGACCCATGGCGCACCCCGGAAAGTCCACGGACCCGAACGTCTTTATCCTGCCCGATCTCGGCGAGGGCGTGCACGAGGCCGAGTTGATCAAGTGGCGCGTCGCGCCCGGCCAGCAGGTGAACGAGCACGACATCCTCGCGGAAATGGAGACGGACAAGGCCCTGGTCGAAGTCCCCAGCCCGCGCAGCGGTGTCATCCACGAACTGCACGGCAAGGAGGGTGAGATCCTCCACGTCGGCAACCCGCTGGTGACATACGTCGGTGCGGGCGCGCCGTCGGCCCCGGCCGCGTCTGCCGGCCGCGGCGCTCCCGCCAAGCCGGACAACGGGCGCCACGCGGCGCCCGCCCCGGCGCGCAACGTGGTGGACCACGTGCCCGAGCCCGGCGACCGCACGGAGGACGCCGGCACGGTGGTGGGGCAGATGAGCGGCGCCGCGGCGGGGCTCTCGGCCGCGCCGGGCAAGGCTCTCGCGACGCCGGCCGTCCGCCGTCTCGCGCGAGACCTCGGCCTCGACATCGATTCGATCACCGGCAGCGGCATCGGCGGACGTGTAACGGAGAAGGACGTCCGCGACGCGGCGGGGAGGCCGGGCCAGCGCGGCACGGCGCCGAGCCCCGGTCACGCCGACGTTGCGCCGATGGACGCCTCCGAGCCGCACAGCAGTGTGGTGATCGAGGCGACGCCGCGGCCGATGCCGCAACGCGCGGCGGCGTCGTCCGCGCCCGCGCCGCGTCCGAGCGCCAAGCCGGCGCCCGGCGCCGACGAGATCACGCGCATCCCGTTCCGCGGCGTGCGCCGCACGATCGCCAACCGACTGCGAGAGAGCATCAACCAGGCCGTGCACTTCACGGTCATGGACGAGGCGGAGGTCTCTGCGCTCGACTCGCTCCGCCGCAAGCTCGGCGCCGCGAGCGGGGAGAAGGTGAGTTTCCTGCCCTTCGTCGCGAGCGCCGTTTGCCGCGTGCTGAGCCAGCACCAGTTCCGCGCGTTGAACGCGACGGTCGAGGAGAGGCCCGGCGACGCGAACGCCGAGGCGACGATCGTGCAGCACCGCAGCGTGCACCTCGGCATCGCGACCGACACCGAGAACGGCCTGATGGTGCCTGTCATCCGCGACGCGGACCGGCTGGGGGTGCTCGAGATCGGCAGGGCGATCGGTTCCGTGGCGGAGTCGGCCCGCAGCCGCTCGATCCCGCGCGACCAGCTCATCGGCAGCACGTTCACGATCAGCAACGTCGGCAGCCACGCCGGGCGTTTCGCGACGCCGGTGATCAACTACCCGGAGGTCGGCATCCTCGCCGTCGGCCGCGCCCGCGAGGGTGTCGTCGTGAGCAAGGGCGCCTTCCGCGCCGGTTTGCTCCTCCCGCTCAGCCTCGCCTGCGACCATCGCGTTGTGGACGGCGCGACGGCGGCGCTCGCGCTCGCGGAAGTCATCAGATTGCTGCAGGAGCCCGACGGGCTGCTGCCGCCCGCGCGGTAGGTGCGGGTAATCGATTTCAGCACAGAGACACAGAGAAGATGAGCAGGAAGAGAAGAAAAGAACTGGCTTGAAGACGTAGATGCGAGGGTCTCTGGCATCCTCTTCTTCAACCCAATCTATTCTCTTCTCATCGGTCTCATCTTCTCTGAGACTCTGTGCTGAATCTTTTACCCGTCGCGCCCGACGACCTCAGCCGCGGCGGCAAGGATCGCCTCCGGCTCGCTCATGCGGCCCGAGCCTGTCGTGCGGCACGCCTGCCATCCGTCATCGGGGCCGATGAATCGGTAGCCGTCGCGTTTGAGCGTCTCGAGGTTGCGCTGCGTCGCGGGCTGCGCCCACATCGCCGCGTTCATCGACGGAGCAAGCAGCACCGGCGTCCGCGAGCGATCGATCGCCGAGAGCACGAGCGTCACGACGTCGTTCGTAAAGCCGTTCGCGAGCCGCGCCATCGTGTCCATCGTGCACGGCGCGACGATCGCGAGCTTCGCGCCCGTCGCGAGGTTGATGTGCTGCGGGTCGTGGCTCTCCACGTGCTCCCACGGCGACGTGTAGACGGGGTTGCCGGAGAGCGCCTGGAACGTGAGCGGCGTCACGAACTGCGTCGCCGCCGGCGTCATGAGGACCGTCACCTTCGCGCCCGCCTGCGCGAGCCGGCTGACGATTGTCGCCGTCTTGTACGCCGCGATGCCGCCCGTGACGCCGACAAGCACCCGCGCGTCCTTGAACCGCTCCCGCAGGAACGCGGGGTCGAGGGCGCCGGGGCTGCTTGGCTGTGTTGCCATATACCGCGAGTGCGACGGCCGATCAGTCCTGGCCGGTCGGGCGGGCGAGCGTGCCCGGGTCCCAGTCGAGCGTGATCTTGTCCTGCATGATCTCGTCGATGACGATCTCCAGGTCGCTGCGTCCGTTGCGCTCGACCAGCGGGCGGGCGCCGTCGATCAACTGCTCAAGCCGGCGCTGCACCAGCGTGCAGAGCTTGAACCGGCCGCCCATCTTGTTGACAATCTCGTCGCTCTTGAGTGCTTCGATCATCGCGTGGGAATTCCTCTGGTCTTTTGCTGCCCGCGGGCGGCCGGCGGCCGTGTCCCCGGCGGGGGGCCTATCCTGAAAGGACCGGCACGCAAAGGATAGGCGTTCGACCCACCGTCCGCCACGGTGGGGGCGTCGCGGTGCGCGGCCTTGACGCGCCGAAGGGCCCGGTATCCGCCGAGGGAGCGTTCGTGGGGTTCGCCAAAGGAGACACGGTCATTCACGTCGGGCGTCCCGAATGGGGCCCGGGGGACATCGTCTCCGTCGAGGGTGTGGTGCACGAGGGCAAGCCCTGCCAGCGGCTGTCCGTCCGGTTCTCCCGCGCGGGGTTGAAGACCCTCTCCACCGCCTTCGCGGAGCTGCGCCAAGTGAACGGAAGCAAGGCGACGGCGATCGCCGAGCCGGAGCCCGCGAGCGTGCGTGCGCCGGCCGCGACCGGTGTTGACGCGGGGTTGCCGGCGGCGAACGGCCAACAGGAGATGTCGCGGAGCGAAGCCGAGAAGGCGCTCCTCGTTATCCCCGAAGAAGCGACGGACCCCTTCATCAACGTCATCGCCCGTCTCGACACCACGCTCGGCTTGTACCGGTTCTGGGACACGCCCGCGGGCCTGCTCGACTGGGCCACCGTGCAGACCGGTCTGCGCGACGCCCTCGCCGTCTTCAGCCGCCACGACCTCGAGGCGATCCAGCAGCGCTTCCGCGTGGCGCTCGATCAGCACCTTCAGAAGCTCCTCCGCGATGCCCGAAAGGCCGACGCAAAGGCGGCTCAGGACGCGGTCAACCGCGCCGGCAAGAGCGCCAAGGCCGCGTTGCGCCGCGTTGACATCGGCCGTTGATTCGATGCAACACAGTGCGCATCCGTCACGCCCCGTGCGGGTGGTGTCGCGACCCCGCGCGCGCCGATCGGCCTCCGCACGCGCGCAGCAGCGTGTTTTCCGGACGTTGCAACGGCACGCGACCGCCTGCACGCTCCGGCACGCGCCGTGTTTCTTCTCCTGATGCCGCGACAGGCGGCGGCGGGCCATGCGTGGCGGCCCGCCACAAATCCAGAGAAGGGACGGCCATGAACGAGCAGGACTTCCAGCAGAAGCTCGGCGACCTCATCCAGCAGATCAGTGCGTTGCCGGAGGAGCAGCGTGCGCCGCTCGCGCAGCTCGCCCACGAGACGCGCGACCGGCACGACCGCATGAAGAAGACGGTGGGGGAGTTGCAGGAGTCGCTGGATTACCTCCGCCTGAGCGTCAAGTACCTCGTCTTCGACCTGGAAGCCACGCGGCGCGAGAACGACTACCTGCGAAAACTGCTCCAGCAGCGGAGCGAAGAGAGCCCCGGTTGAGCGCCCGGAGCGCACGGATCATGAGAGACGGGGGGACGGAGTCGGAAGGCTCCGTCTTCTCCTTCGCGGGCGAACCCGCTGCGCGGGGCGCGCTGAAAACGCGGCGGGCGCAGCGCACCGCGCGGCCCCGGGATCAGCGCTCCGACGAGGCTTCAGCGGCGACGCCGCGCCGCCAAGAGCGTCGCGGCGAGCGCGAGCGCGCCGGTCGCCGGCGCCGGGACAACGTCGACCGTCAGGAGCGGCATCACCGTGCCGCCGGCTTCCGCCGCGTTGAGCTCGTAGAAGGAGTTGACCGCGGCGCCGCTGGGCTCCACCTGGGTGCGGAAGAAGACGTAGCGCTCGGCCGGGTTGGCGAGGAAGTCGTTGTACCGAGCCTGCAGGAAGGCGGTGATATCGCCGCTGTAGCGCCGGTCGAGGTCGGGCGGCGTTGGGCGCGGGATGAGCGTCGGGAAGACGAGTGTGTAAGAAGGCGCATCGAACTCGGCGATAGCCCCCGCGTCGGAAAAGTTGATGGCCGACGCGCGATTGTCCGACGACGCCCAGAGGTCGAGGTCGTGTGTTGGGATGCCCGAGGCCTGCGCCGGCAGGTAGACGCTGAACGTCGCGTTCGCCACGGTGTTGCCGAACGGTTGGAGCGACGCGAGGTCGAACTGGAAGATCGCGCGCCGCTCCGCGTCCGCTCGGCCCACGGGCGGGTTGCGGGTTTCGCGGAACGTGCCGAGGCGCGCGGAACCCCCGATGCCGGCGCTGGCGGTCGGCGGGAGGTTCCCCTCCGGCAGTGCGATGTGATAGTCGGCGGCGTCGCCGTTCACGACGACGACGGTGGCGGAGGCGGTCGGAACGACCGCCGCGGACGCGAGCAGAAACAGCACGATCGAACGCGTGTGCATGATGACCTCCGGTCTGGGCGCAACCAGCCATCAAATATGGTGCGCTTCGGGGGGTGCGTCAAGGGGAATTTGAGTGTTCGCCGCATTGAGAACGCGCATAGGACACGCTCCGTAGCGAAGAACCGGCACCCCGTACGCTCGGCCATGCAGAACTTGAGCCTCCGCACGGGCATTCTTTGTCTCGGCTTGCTCTCCGTCTTCGTCGGGGGGTGCGCAACGACCACGCATGAAACGCGTGCCGCGCCCGTGGGAGCATCGGCGGCCGGCGCCGTCCTCGATCGCCTTCACGACGCCGCGGCGAGGGCGGACTTCGAAGCGTACTTCGCGTGCTTCACGGAGGACGCGGTCTTTCTTGGCACCGATGCGACGGAGCGGTGGACGATGCCCGAGTTCAAGGAGTACTGCCGTCCGTACTTCGGGCAAGGACGCGGGTGGAGCTATGCGCCGACGGAGCGTCATGTCACGCCGGTGGCGGGCACACAGAACTGTGCGATCTTCGACGAGCTGCTCGTGAACGCCAAGTACGGGACGTGCCGCGGGAGCGGGGTGCTGGTGAGACGCGGCGCGGAAGAATGGCGGGTCGGGCAGTACAATCTCTCGTTCCCTATCCCAAACGAATTGGCTGAAGATGTGACGCGGCGTGTGCGGGCGGCATCGGAGGTGCCGGGGGCGTAGCCGGCCGCGTGGAGTTTCCGTTTGAAGCGATCGAGAATCATCGCGGGTGTCACCGTCATCACGCTCGTCGTCGTGCTCGCGGCAACGGTTGCGCTCGTACGGCGCGGTCAGGACGAGAAGGCGAAGAACGCACCGCCGACGCCGGAGCCGGCGGAGGCCGTCACGATCGCGCCCGCCGCGATCGTGACGTGGAGGCCGACGGCCGATCTCGTGGGCACGGTGCTGGCCGTCCAGTCGGTCACCGTGTCCAACGAGGTCGAGGGCCGGGTGGAAGAGGTCAACTTCATCTCCGGCCAGGAAGTGCAGGCCGGCGATGTCCTGCTGAAACTCGACGACGCCATGGAGCGAGCGGATCTCGCCGCGGCGGAGGCGTCCATCCGGGTGGGCGAAGCGGACGTGAAGGTCGCGGAAGCGCGCATCCGGCTGGAGGAGGCGAACGTGCGCCGGCTCACGCAGGCGACGGAGCGCGGCGCGGCTTCGCAAGCGGACCTGGACCAGGCGCGGGCGAACTTCGACGAGGCGAACGCATCGATGGCGCGTGCGCGGGCGGAAGTGGATCACGCCAGGGCCCGGGCCGACCAGGTGCGCGTCACGATCGGGAAGAAGATGATTCGCGCGCCGTTCCGGGCGCTCGCGGGGATGCGGACGGTGCACCCGGGGCAGTACCTCGGCGAAAACACACCGGTGGTGATGCTGCAGGGCGTCGCGGACGAGATTTTCCTCGACTTCGCGGTGCCGCAGGATCAGCTGTTCCGTGTGAACGTGGGCGCGACGGTTATGGCGTCGATCCCGATGTTCGGGGCCGAGCCCGTGCCCGTGAAGGTCGTGTCGATCGACGCGACGGCGAACCCCGACACGCGCAACGTGCGAATCCGATCGGTGGTGCGCAACCCGGGCGGGCTGCTCCGGCCGGGGATGTCGGTGGACGTGCGCGTGCCGATCGACGAGGAACGCGAGTACGTCGCGATCCCGCCGGTGGCGGCGCGGCGGGCGTCCTACGGCGACCACGTGTTCGTGGTCCAGTCGATCTCGCCCGAGGAGATGCGCGCGAAGCAGCGGTTCGTCAAGCTGGGGCCGACGATCGGCGGGAGCGTGCTCGTGCTCGAGGGGCTGGAGCCGGGCGAGCGCGTCGCCGCACAGGGTTCGTTCAAGCTGCGCGACGGGGCGAAGGTCTTCGAGGCCCCGCCAGAGGGGGCGCAGGGCGCGCCGCCTGCGGAGAGTGGTGCGGGCGGCGCGGGTGGTCACTGAAGATGAACAGGTGAACAGGTGGGGAGGTGAGCGGGTGATGGAAGAGCCATTGCTGCGGTTCACCGACCGCCGACCACCGCAGGTGCGCTCAGTGGCAGGCGGGACGCCTGCCCCACATTGAAGATGGCGCCCGGCGAGACGCTGGGCCTACTGAGAGAAGGAAGGCACGGGCTGGAAGCCCGCGCCGCGGGAAGAACACCGAATGAAGTCGTTCACCGACATCTTCATCAGGAAGCCCGTGCTGGCGGTGGTCGTCAACCTCGTCATCGTGCTCATGGGCTGGCGAGCGGCGACGAACCTGCCGGTGCGGCAGTACCCGCGCATCGAGCAGAGCAAGATCATCATCACGACGGTGTACATCGGCGCGAGCGCGGAGACGGTGCGCGGGTTTCTGACGACGCCGATCGAGCGGGCCGTGTCCGCGATCAGCGGCATCGACTCGATCGAGAGCGCGAGCACGCCGGGCGTCAGCACGATCACGATCAACCTGCGCACCAACGAGAACAGCAACGACGCGCTGGCGGAGATCAACGCCCGCCTCAACCAGGTGCGGAGCGAGCTGCCGCCGGAGGCGGAGAGCCCGAGCGTCGATATCCAGCGAGCGGACCGTCAGTTCGCGACGTTCTACGTCAGCTTCGTCAGCGACAACATGGACCTGACGCAGCTGACGGATTACCTCACGCGCCACGTCCAACCGGAGTTCGCGACGATCGAGCACGTGCAGCGGGTGGGGATCGAGGGCGCGCGCAACGTCGCGATGCGCGTCTGGCTTGACGTCGAGCGGATGAACGCCCTCGACGTGACGCCCCGCGACGTCTGGCAGGCGCTGCAGCGGAACAACTACGTCGCGGCGGTGGGGCGGACCAAGAGCGCCGACGCCCAGATCGACCTGGTGACGGATACGGACCTCCGCCGCCCGGAGGAGTTCGAGCAGCTCATCGTGCGCGAGCAGGAAGGGACGTTCATCCGCCTGCGTGACGTCGCGAGGATCGAGCTGGGCAGCGAGGAGCCGGTGGCGCAGGCGGGGATGGACGGTGGGCCGGCCGTGTACGTCTCGGTGTGGCCGCTGCCCCGCGCCAACGAGCTCGAGGTCGCCGGTCGGCTGCGCGAGGTGATGAAGCGGATCGAGCCCACGCTCCCCGCGGGGATGAAGATGGGCCTTGCGTACGACGGCACGTACTACATGAGCAACGCGCTCAAGGAGATCTCGCGCACGCTCGTCGAGACGGTCGCGATCGTCGCGCTCGTCGTCTTCCTCTTCATGGGCTCCATCCGGTCGGTGCTCGTGCCGCTCGTGGCGATCCCCATTTCGCTCATCGGCGCCTGCCTGATGATGACGCTGCTGGGGTTCTCGCTCAACCTGCTGACGCTCCTGGCGATCGTGCTCTCCGTCGGCCTCGTCGTCGACGACGCGATCGTGATGGTCGAGAACGTCGAACGCCACATCCGCGAGGGACGCAGCCGCTTCGACGCGGCGATCATCGGCGCGCGCGAGCTCGTCGGCCCGGTCATCGCGATGACGATCACGCTCGCGGCGGTCTATGCGCCGATCGGGTTCCAGGGCGGCCTCACCGGCTTCTTCTTCCGAGAGTTCGCCTTCACACTCGCGTCGGCGGTCGTCGTCTCCGGCATCGTGGCCCTCACGCTCTCGCCGGTGATGGCGAGCAGGTTGGCGGTGGAGCACGGCAAGGAGAACCGCTTCGTGCAGTTCGTCAACCGGCAGTTCGACCGTCTCCGCGGCTTCTACGGGCGGGTGCTGGACGTCACCCTGCCGCTGCGGTGGGAGATGGCGATCATCGCGGTGCTGATCGCCGCGGCGGCGTGGCCGATGTACGTCGCGAGCAAAAAGGAACTCGCGCCGACAGAGGACGAGGGGGGCATCTTCTTCATTGTGCAGTCGGCGCCGGAGTCCACGCTGGAGGGGACGCAGGCGGGGGCGACGCGGGTGGCGAACGCGCTCAAGCCGCTACCGGAGACGAACTACGTCTGGTCGGTGACGTTCGGGAACAACGGGTTCGGAGGCGTCCATCTCGTCGACTGGAAGAAGCGGCAACGCACGACGGAAGAGATCCAGGGGCACTCGTTCGGCCTGGTCGCGCCCATCGCGGGCGTGCGGGCGATCCCGATCCTGCCGCCGCCCTTGCCGGGCGCGGGGCAGTTCGACGTCGAACTCGTGGTGACTAGCAACGATCCGCCGGATCAAATGGCCAAAGTCGCGGAGGGATTGGTCGATTTCGCCACCAAGAAAAGTGGCAAGTTCATGTATGCCGATACGGACCTCAAGATGGACCTGCCGCAGATGCGCGTGGAGATCGACCGCACGCGCGTCGCGGACATGGGGCTCGACCTCGCCAGCGTCGGGCAGGACATGGCGATCCTGCTCGCGGGCGGGTGGGTCAACCGCTTCAACCACGAGGGCCGCAGCTACAAGGTGATCCCGCAGATCGCGGAGGAGGACCGGCAGCGGCCGGAACAGCTGCTGCAACTCAAAGTGCGCACGCCCGAGGGCGGTCTCGTGAGCGCCCTGAGCTTTACGAACCTCAAGAGCGAAGTGGGGCCGCGCAGCCTCAACCGCTTCCAGCAGCGCGACAGCTTCCGCGTGCAGGGCGTCGTCGCGCCGGGCGTGACGAAGGACGAGGCGCTGACGGCGCTCGAGGACGCGGCGCGGGCGCAGCTCCCGCCCGGGTACGCGATCGACTACGCCGGCGAGAGCCGGCAACTGCGGCGCGAGGGGTCATCGCTGGTTGTCACGCTGGGCTTCGCGCTCGTGCTCATTTACCTCGTGCTGGCGGCGCAGTTCTCGAGCTTCCGCGATCCGCTCATCGTGCTGCTGGGCTCCGTGCCGCTGGCGATCACGGGCGCGCTCGTCTTCACCTACCTCGGGCTCACCACGATCAACATCTACTCGCAGGTGGGGCTCATCACGCTCGTCGGCCTGGTCGCCAAGAACGGCATCCTGATCGTGGAGTTCGCGAACACCCTGCAGGAGCAGGGCAAGAGCAAGTTCGAGGCGGCGAAGGAAGCGGCGATGACGCGCCTGCGGCCGATCCTGATGACCAGCGTCGCGACGGTGCTCGGCCACTTCCCGCTCGTGCTCGTGACCGGGGCGGGCGCCGAGGCGCGGAATTCCATCGGCATCGTGCTCGTCGCGGGGATGACGGTGAGCACGCTCTTCACACTCTTCGTCGTCCCCTCGATCTACATGCTCATCGGCGCGACGCACGTGAAGCACGCGCCCCGCCCCGAGCCGGCGCCGGTCTCTCCGCGCGGGGCCCCCGCGGCGGCTTGATCAGAGGCGAGACCCGCACCGCCTCGCCCGCGACGACGACGTGCGCTCCGGGCCACGCGAATTCGCGCGTGTGCGTCCCGGCGTCTCGCGCCGCGGCCACGGCCTCGCGGACGCGGACGGCGGCCAGACTCCCCGCGCCGGCCGAGCCCGCGAGCGCGGCGCGAGCGGCGCGCAGCACGTCGCCGGCGCGGGCGGGGCTCAACGCTCGCAGCGCGGAGCGCGCAATCGTGATCTGAACGTCTGTCGCATCGAGAGGCGGTCCGAAGTCGGCCGCGGGGGCGTCGCTCGCGATATCACGCTGCAACGCGGCGAAGCTTGACGCGTTGCGGGCCGCCCGGGGCCAGAAGGCACGGAGGGCGGGCAGAACGCGTTCGCGCAGCATCGCGCGGGCGCGGGTCGCGTCGTCGTTCGTTGCGTCATGAGCCCATGCCCACCCCGCGTCGCGGCAGATCGCCTCGCACGCGGCGCGGTCGATCGACAACATCGGGCGGACGAGCGTGACGCCAAGGACGAGCTCGCGCACCGGTGCGGGGCCGCGCATGCCGGCGGGGCCCGCGCCGCGGCAAAGATTGATGAGGAGCGTTTCGAGGACGTCGTCGGCGTGGTGGGCGCTCGCGACGAAGGGCGTGCGGGCCTTGCGCGCCAGACGGGCCAGCGCGTCGTACCGCGCGGCGCGGGCGTTCGCCTCTGCGTTTCCCCGCCGGGCGCGGACGCGGACGCGGGCCTCGACGAACGGCACGTGGACGAGGGCGGCGAGCGCCTCCGCGCGGTCTCGGTCTGCGCGGGCTTCGGCCGCGGTGCGGAGGTCGTGCAGGACGTGGCCGACGACGAACCGCTCCGCGGGCCGCGTGACGGCGCTGCAGAGGGCCAGGACGAGCGCGGAAGAATCCGCACCGCCGGAGCAGGCGAGCAGCGTGCGGCGATCATTATCGCGGACGGCCGATCCCCCCGTCAATCGACGCCATGCCCTCGCGATGTCGCGGGCCGCCGCGGCGGATGCCGGGCTGAGCCGGATCGTGCGCCGCGGCCCGCCACCCGGTGGGTTGACGCCGGGTTTTCGCGTTCGCGTCGGCACGGGGCCATAATACAGGCGCCCAGGAGGGGCACATGCAGGGCCAGACCGACACCACCCCGACGACCCCCAGGGACGAGCAGGCGCCGAAGATCACGACGCTGTCGCCGCCGCCGCCGGACAACCCCCCGGTGGAGCCGTCGCCGGACGAGTCCGGGGCCGCGGCGGACAAGACGGCCGAAGCGGAAGCGCCGGGGGGGCCGGCCGGGGCTCAACCGCAACCCCGGGAACAGACGCGGGCGCTGATCGGCGACCGTCAGGACGTGCCGGCAGAGAGCGGTTTGTCGATGACGGCGTTGATCGCCCTGGGCGCGCTGGCGCTCGGGCTCGTTCTCGTCGTCGGCGCGATCGCTGCCCGGATGCGGAAGAAGAACGCGCGGGCGATTTCAGAGCCGGTGGCGGACAACGTGGCCGCGACGCGCGAGCTGGCGGAGCTCGCCGAGAATCTCGCCTCGACCCTCGACGAGAAGGCGGAGCGGCTGGAGCGGTTGCTCGCGCAGGCGGACGACAAGATCAGGCGGCTCGAGGCCGCCCGCGCCGCACCGATCGCGGCGTCGGCGGTCGTAGAGGCCAAGCCCGTCCCCGCCGCGGTGAGCGCGGTATCGGCCTCGCACCGCGAGGTGTACGAGCTGGCGGATGCCGGGTTGACGCCGGTGCAGATCGCGCAGCGGCTGTCGAAGCCGACCGGGCAGGTCGAGCTGATCCTGAACCTGCGCCGTGCCGCCACGGGCGCCGGGGCGTAGCGGCGGGCCGGGGGTGGAGCGTGGCCGAAGTTCCTTCGTCCGTCGGGTGCGTGCATTGCGACTACGACCTCAAGGGCGTGAGCGTCATGGGCCCGTGCCCGGAGTGCGGGCGGCCCGTGCGGTCGAGCGTGCCGTGCTGTCCGCGGTGCCGGCGCGGCGGGGACGTCCGCGCGCTCGCGCGGCACGACGAGCCGCCGTCGTTGTTGTGCGGCGCGTGCGGCGGGATCGGTTACTTCCGGGGCGAGTTGCGCGAGGCGCTGGACCGCAAGATAACAACATCGGCGCTCGCGACGCCGGAGGCGTTCGTCACCGACATCGCGCTCGACGGGCAGGTGCTGGGCTGCGGCGGGTGCGAGAACGCGTGCGACAAGCTGTGGATCGACAAGTCGTTCACCGTCGATCGATGCAACGGATGCGGGTTCATTTGGCTGGACCGCGATGAATTCGGACCATTACGGATGTATATCGCGCGGCTC
Organism: Phycisphaerales bacterium; assembly: GCA_035628115.1. Taxonomy (GTDB): domain Bacteria; phylum Planctomycetota; class Phycisphaerae; order Phycisphaerales; family UBA1924; genus BJHL01. The sequence continues at coordinate 251,635 of DASPKL010000003.1, forward strand.
CGTCTCGGCGGCGGCACGCCGCCGGATATCGAGCTGATCCTGGGGAACCGCCAAGCGATCATCGCGTCGCGCTCGGCGGAAGAGCAGGCGGCCCGTGACGCGGCGCCGTGGATCGCGGCGGAGATTATCCTGCAAGTGTTCTTTCGCGGGCTTGGGTAAGTCAATCCTGCGCGCTTGTTGAACGTCCGCGGGCGAGAATCACGAGCCCGCCGAGCACGCACCCGGTGAGGTTCGACACCAGGTCCCAGCCCGTGTTTTCGTACCCGCCGACGTTCGTGTTCGGGATCGTCAGCACGGCGACGAACTCGATGACTTCGTTTACCGCGCCCAGGCCCATGCCGACGAGGCCGCAGAGCAGGGCGGCGCCGGGCGTGGGCTTGCAGCCCTTGCCGGCGAAGGCGCGGAGGCACTCCCACGCGAGGAGCGTGCACGTGAAGAACCCGAAGGCGTGGACGGTCTGGTCGTACTTGGGGAACCAGGGCCAGGGCCGGAAGTTGTAGAGAACGTTGCCGGTTCCCTCTTCGGGAACGAGGCTCGCCATGAACTCGCGCGGAATCGGGACCGTGCCGCCGGCCATGTGGAGCAGGCCCCAGACGGCGAGCAGCCAGAGGACGGTCATCGAGAGCTTGACCCGCGCGTGCACGATTGCGACGAGCGCGATTTCCAGCACCATCATCGCGCCGTAAAAGAGAAACTCCTTGTTCCCCTGCGCGAGCGTCCACCAACCGAGACCGATGGAGTACGCGCCGACGAAGAGGGCGAGGGGCAGGTAGCGGATCATGCGACCGTTATCGACACAACGTCGATCGGATCCTCTGGTTTCGGCGGGGGGCCGCAGGAAGGGCCGCCTTGCCGGCGGTGAGGACGCCGCCACACGGCTCCGCGCGAACAGTCCGCGGTGAAGTGTCGAGGTCCGGCGCGGGTGTGCGTTGGACCGATCGCTGTGTACCTGGGCGCAGGTCACGCGCGGCCATAAGGGATCCGCTGGCGGGCGTCTGCCGTCCGTGAAGCGTGCCGACGGCGTTCGGACCCGCCGTGTAAGGGGCGTTGCTTAGACAATCCTGTGACGGCGCCATCGCTGGGCGACGACGGCGAGGAGCGTGACGTCCGCGGGCGTGATCCCCTCGAGACGCGATGCTTGCCCGAACGTGCGGGGCCGGAAGCGGGCGAGTGCCTGGCGGGCCTCGGCACGCAGGTGGACGACGCGCTCGTACGGCAGGTCTTCCGGCAGGCGGCGGTGCTCCATCTCGGCCTGGCGGGAGACCTCAGCCCGCTGGCGGATGATGTACGCGGCGTAGCGACGCTCGGCGAGGACCGTACGCCAGACGGGCGCGTCGAACTCGGCGTCGGGGAGCGCGGCGCGGAAGTCCGCGAGCGAGAACTCCTGGCCCCGCAGGAGCTTTTCGAGCGGCTGACCGTCGCACCGCGTGGAATCGACGAGCCCGTTCAGTCGGCCGAGTTGGTCGCGGCGGGCCTCGAATGCTCTTTCGCGCAAGCGGCCCAGCGCGGTCGCGCTGAGCAGGCCGAGATCGCTCGCGAGGGGAGTCAGGCGGTCCGCGGCGTTGTCCGCGCGCAGAAGGAGCCGGTGCTCGGCCCGGCTCGTGAACATGCGGTAGGGCTCGACGGGTGTCTTGGTGACGAGGTCGTCCATCAGGACGCCGATGTACGCCTGGTCGCGCCCGAGAACGAACTCGCTCTCGCCGACCGCCCGCCGCGCGGCGTTGATGCCCGCGACGAGGCCCTGCGCTGCGGCTTCCTCGTACCCGCTGGTGCCGTTGATCTGGCCCGCGAGGAAGAGCCCGGGGATCGCCTTCGTCTGGCACGACGCGTTGATCTGGTGCGGGCGCACCATGTCGTACTCGACGGCGTAGCCGTAGCGGAGGATCTCGGCGTTCTCGCACCCGGGCATCGAGCGGACGAGCGCGTCCTGCACGTCGCGCGGCAAGCTCGTCGAGATGCCGTTGCAATAGATCCAATCGCTCTCGTGGCTCTCGGGCTCCAGGAAGACCCCGTGCGATTCGCGCTCGGCGAAGCGCACGACCTTGTCCTCGATGCTCGGGCAGTAGCGCGGGCCGGCGCTCTCGATCTGGCCGCTGTACATCGGCGCACGGTGGAGGTTGGCGCGGATCGAATCGTGCGCCGCGGCGGTCGTCCGCGTCATCCAGCACGGAGTCTGCGGAAGGACGGGGAAGCGCGCGAGCGAGGGAGAGACCCCGGCCGTCGGCTCGTCGCCGCCGCGGAGTGTGAGATCGCTGAAGGGGAGAGGCTCATCGTCGCCGTGCTGCTCTTCGAGTTCATCCAGGCGCAGGCTGCCGCGGCGGAGGCGTGGGGGTGTTCCGGTTTTGAGGCGGCCGAGCTCAAAGTCAAGGCGGCGGAGCGAATCGCTGATCGAGTGGGCCGCGCCCTCGCCGAAGCGGCCGCCGCGCGTCTGCTGCTCGCCAGAGTGCATCAGGCCGCGCATGAACGTGCCCGTCGTGAGGACCACGGCCTCGGCGCGGAGGTCGAGCGGTTCGTTGCTGTTTGCATGCTTCACGCGCACGCCGACGCACACGCCCTGCTCGACGAAGATCTCGTCGACGCTGGCGCCGATGACGTCGATCTCGGGGCGAGACGCGATGTACGAGCGCACCGTGCGCGCGTACGCGTGCTTGTCGCACTGGGCCCGGGGGCCGTGGACCGCCGGGCCTTTGCTGGTATTGAGCACCTTGAACTGGATGCCGGTCGCGTCGGCCGCGAGGCCCATCAGGCCACCGAGCGCATCTACTTCCCGCACCAACTGGCCCTTCGCGAGGCCGCCGATCGCCGGGTTGCAGGACATCTCGCCGATCTTGCCCGGGTCGAGCGTGACGAGGCAGACCGAGCCGGGCTGCGCCAGCAAGTTGGCCGCCGCCCACGCGGCCTCGACGCCCGCGTGCCCGCCGCCGACGACTATGACGCGGTAGCGATCTCGCACGCGGGATTGTAGGAAAAACTCACCGCAGTGTCGCAGAGGAAGATAAGCGGACGGAAGAAAGAGAATGGAGAAGAAGCGATCTAACCCGTTCTCCGTTCTCCGATTTCCCGGTCTTCTCAGCGATCTCTGCGCCTCTGCGGTGAATCTTCACTGACCCGACGGGTACTCCCACGGCTTCCCGGGGGTGTACCGCACGAGGTTGTAGAGCTGCGTGCGGGTCTGCATCTTGTCCATAAAGCCCGCGACGGTTCCCTCGGCCTTCAGGCGCGTCAGCGCTTCGGTCACCGCGCCCATGGCGACGCGCAGCATCGAGACGGGATAGATCACGCACGAGTAACCCATCGTCGCGAAGCGGTCGAGCGGGATGAGCGGCGTCTTGCCGAACTCGGTCATGTTGGCGAGGAGGAAACACCCCGGGTGACGGTCGCGCAGGGCCTTCGCCACGCTCGCGAACTCGGCCTCGCTGCCGAGCCCTTCGGGGAAGATCATCTCCGCGCCCGCCTCGAGGTACGCGCCGGCGCGGGCGATCGCGGCGTCGAGACCCTCCACGGTCGACGCGTCGGTGCGGGCGCAGACGATAATGTCTCGCTCCCGGGCGATCTTCGCGGCCCACTGCACCTTCTCGACCATGTGGTCTGTGCTCACGAGGCGCTTGCCGTCCAGGTGGCCGCAGCGCTTGGGGAACTGCTGGTCCTCGATGTGCAGGCACGCGGCGCCGGCGCGAGCGTAATCGATCACCACCCGCCGGAGCATTTCGGCCTCGCCGAAGCCGGTGTCCGCGTCGGCGACGACGGGAAGGCCGCTGGCGTCGGCGGTCTCGCGGATCGCGCGGCAAAAGTGCTCGTGGGTGAGGAGGCCGACGTCCGGCACGCCGGCGCTGACGCTGGTCGCGGCGCCGGAGATGTAGCACGCCTCGAACCCGGCGCGGGCGACGGCGATGGCGCAGAGAGCGTTAAAGGCGCCAGGGATCGGGACGCAGCCGCGGCGCATGGCGTCGCGCAGGCGGGCGGCGGGAGACTGGGCGCTGGTTTCGGCGGGCATGTGCGAATGTAGGAACGGCCGATCGCGCCGCGGTGCGGGCGGTCTCTTCGCGGTTTCCTATCCTCAGCCGTGCCGACGCTGGTCTGCGTCCCCATCCTCGTCGAGGACGCGCCCGGCGCTCTCGCCCGTGCGCACACCGCCCAGCGCGCGGGGGCCAGCATCGTCGAACTGCGCATCGATAGGGCCTTCACCGGCGCGCCCGGGGCGGCGGACCGCGAGACCCGAGAGATCGTCGGTCTCGTCGCGTCGTGCCCGCTGCCGTGCATTGTCACGTGCCGCGCGGCGAGCGAGGGGGGCTTCTACGACGGGGCGGACGAGGCGCGCGTCGCGCTGCTCACGCGTCTCGTCGGCGGGGCCATGCCCCCGACGATGATCGACGTCGAATGGGCGCACTGGGCGGGCGAGCGGCACACGTGGGCGCCGCTGCGCCGGGCGCTGGCCGCCGCGGCGCAGCCCCCGACGCTGATCCTCTCGGTGCACGACTTCTCCGGCCCGCCGGCGGGGCTGATGCGGTCGCTCGCATCGATGAGCCGCGACGAGCGGTGCGGCATCATCAAGGTCGCGTTCCGCGCGCGGACGCTGCACGACGCGCTGTCCGTCCTGGAGCTCCCCGCGGCGCTGCCGCGGCCGGCGATCGCGCTCGGGATGGGCGATCCCGGCGTGATTTCCCGCGTCCTTGCGCCGAAGTTCGGCGCGTTCCTGACGTTCGCGTCCGTCGCGCACGGCGCGGGGACGGCGCCCGGGCAACCGACGCTGCAGGACTTGTTCGAGACATACAGGTTCCGCTCGATCGGCGCCTCGACCGGCGTCTACGGCGTCGTGGGTTCGCCGGTCACGCATTCCCTCTCCCCGGTCGTCCACAACGCGGCGTTCGCCGCTCTCGGGGTGGACGCGGTGTACGTCCCGATGCCGGTCGAGGCTTACGAGGGCGACGGCGCCGCGTCGGACGCCGCGTTCAAGGCGCAGTTGCTCGAAGCCGTTCATCACGAGCGGCTGGGACTGCGCGGCGCGAGCGTGACGATGCCTCACAAGGAACGGCTCGCGCGGCTGGCGCGCGCGCAGGGCTGGGATCTGGACACGGCGGCGCGCGAAACAAGCGCGGGGAACACGCTCGTGATCGAGCGGCGCGCGGGCGCCGTCTCACGCGTGCGGGTGCTGAACACGGACGCCCCCGCGGTCGAGCGCCTGCTCACCGATGCGCTGGGCGCCCTCGCGGGCAAACGTGTTGGCGTCGTCGGGACGGGCGGCGTCGGAAGGGCCGCCGCGTACGCCGCGGCGAGGCGCGGAGCGACGGTGGTGGTTCACGGCAGGGACGCCGGGAGGGCGAGAACGCTCTGCGACCTTCTCGCGCCGCACTGCCCGGACGGCGAGTTGATCCCCGCGGAGCTGGCGTCGCTCGACCGCGTGTGCTGCGACGCGGTCGTGCAGGCGACGCCGATCGGCATGGAGGGCGCCGGTGTCGCCCCGGGCGCCGCGCTGCCGGTGGGGGCGATGAACGGGTGCCCCGACCGGTGCGTACTGCTCGAGACGGTGTACAAGCCGATCGAAACGCCGACGGTGAAGGCGGCCCGCGCGCGGGGCTGGCGCGTCATCGACGGCGTTACGCTCTTCGTCACCCAGGCGGAGATGCAGTGCGAGCACTGGACGGGTTCGCCGCCGCCCCGGGGGCTCTTCGACCGGCTGGCGCGCGCCGCGGCGGAGGCGAGGCGATGAAGCGACCCTTCCGCAAGGCCCGCTACCCGGAGCAGTACGTCTGGTATCTCTTCGCCGCGTCGCTGGACATCATGCTGACCTTCGCCATCATCGAGCACTTCGGCGGCTCGGAGGTCAACGCGGTTGCGGACGCGCTGCTGCGGCGATTCGGGCTGTGGGGGCTGATCGGCCTCAAGTACTCGACGGTTGTCGTGGTGATCGCGATCTGTGAGCTCATCGGCGCCAAGTACGACTCGGTGGGGAAAAAGCTCGCGCTGGTCGCGATCGCCGTCTCCGCGCTGCCCGTCGGCGTCGGGCTTATCCAGCTCTCGCTCTGGCTCGGGCTCGCGAACCCTCCGCCGGCGGTGACCCCGGGCATGGTGCACGACGCGATCCGCGAGGCCGAGCTGCAATTCCGTTGAACGCCCCGTACCCTCGCCCGTGCCCGTCCGCTACACGCTTTTTCACAAGTCGGCCGAGAGTCACGCGCGGCTGGGCAAGGTCTCGACGCCGCACGGCGACTTCGACACGCCCGCGTTCATGCCGGTCGGCACGCGGGCGAGCGTCAAGGGCCTGCCGCCGCACATGGTCGCGCAGACGGGCGCGCAGATCGTTCTGAATAACACGTACCACCTGATGCTCCGCCCCGGGAGTGAACTGGTCCGGCGCATGGGCGGCGTGCACCGGTTCATGAACTGGAACGGGCCGATCCTGACGGACTCCGGGGGATACCAGGCGTACTCGCTGAGCGCGACGAATTCGGTGGACGACGACGGGGTGACGTTCAAGTCCATCGTCGACGGCTCGACGGTTCGGCTGACGCCCGAGCGTGCGATGCAGGTGCAGAACGAACTCGGCCCCGACATCATGATGGCGCTCGACGACTGCCCGCCGAGCGCGGACCCGGCCGCCGCGAGCCGGGACAAGCGATTGCTGGGGGCCGCGGCGCGCGACGCGGGGAAGAAGGGGTACATCCACGCCGAGCGCGTCGCCGTGGCAAACGAGCGGACCATCCGCTGGCTCGAGCGCTGCAAGCGGGCGCACGCCAGGCCGCGCGAGCAAGCCCTGTTCGGGATCGTGCAGGGCGGTACGGACCTGGCTGCACGGTCGTGGTGCGCGGAGCGCGTCGCGAACATCGACCTGCCGGGGTACGCCATCGGCGGCGTCGCGGTGGGAGAGCCGCCGGAGGAGATCGCGCGCATCGTCCGGCACACCGCGCCGCTCCTGCCCGGGGAGAAACCGCGGTACCTGATGGGTGTGGGGTACGAGCGCGACCTTCTCGCCGCCGTGCTCGCCGGCGTGGACATGTTCGACTGCGTGCTCCCGACGCGCAACGGCAGGAACGCCAACGCCTTCACAAGCACGGGGCAGATCCGCCTGCGCAACACGCGGTACGCCGATGACCCGGGGCCGATCGAAGAGGGATGCGACTGCCTGGCTTGCACGGGCCGGGTCCCGACCATCTCGGACGCGAACGGCGGGCAACACTTCACCCGGTCGTACCTTCGGCACCTCTTCATGGCCGGCGAGATGCTCGGGCCGATCCTCGTCAGCCTGCATAACCTCCGCCACTTCCAGCGATTCATGCTGGATGTTCGCCAGACCATCCGCACCGACGATTGGACGGGTTTGGTTCGGCGTTGGCCGGTCGCGGCGGCGGGGCCTTTGCCCGCGCCGACTTCATAAAGGCCGAAGGGAGATGGATTTGGCGAACCTCGATACCGACTTGGTGCCGTTCCTGGGGCAGCAGAACGTGTCCGCCCAGCCGGTGGATCCGGCCGGCATGCCGGGAGCGGCAAACGCATCGGCGACGGCCGCGGTCCAGCCGGCCGCCGTCCCCGGGACCACCACGCAGACGACCGCGCCGGGCGTTCCGCCCGCGCAGCAACCCAACCTGCTCAATCTGGCGCTCCCGTTCCTTCTGGTGATCGGCGTCATGGTCCTGATGACGTGGATGAGCTCCAAGAAGGAAAGCAAGCGCCGCGCCGCGATGTACGCCGGCATGAAGCGGGGCGACCAGGTGCAGTTGACGGGCGGCATGATCGGCACAATCACCGAGATCGGCGACAACGACATCGTCGTCCGGTTCGAAGAGGGGCGGATCCGATTTCTCAAGAGCGCCGTTGCGTCGGTGCTCAAGGAGTCGAAGGGTTCCGCCGTGGCCGAAGTCAAGAACGCGAAGAACACCGCGAACGCCGGCGCCTGAGCGCCGCGTTCTTTGATCCCAGCCTCCGGCTCGTCCCCCGCGGGCGCGCCGAATCGGGGGCGACCGGCCCCCAAATCTCCCATGCGATCACTCCTCAAGTCCGGCTTCATCGTCGCCGCGGTCCTCATCCTGTTTGCGCAGGCCATCTGGCCGCTGGACAAGCAGCTCCGCCTGGGCAAGGACCTGCGCGGCGGCGTGAGCATGGTCTACTCGGTGGACATCGGTCCCGGGGAGGACGCGACGCGCGTGCTCGCCGACACGATCGACGTGCTCAAGCGCCGCGTGGACCCGGACGGCTTGCTCGAGGTCTCGATGGTGGCGCAGGGACGCGACCGCATCGAGATCACGATGCCGCTGCCCAACGACAAGGTGAAACGGCTGCGGGCGGACTTCGAGAAGGCCTTGGCGGAACTCGGCCGCGCTCGCCTGACGGCCGCGCGTATCGACGAGACCATGGCGATGGCGCCGGACGCCCGGGCGGGCGCCATCACGGCGCTGGCCGGTCAGAACGAGACGCGCTCGCGCCTGCTGAACGAGGCCGCCGCGGCGTACGACAGGCTCGGCTCGCTCAACGCCGCGTACAACGCGGAACAGGACCCGGCGCGCCGGCAGGCGATGGTCCCCGAAGTGGCGAGCGCCCGGATCGCGTACGAGTCGGCGCGCGACGCGGCCCTCGCGACGGCGCTCTCCGCGGCGGACATCCGCAAGATCGTCCAGTCCTCGACGCGCCGGCGCATGATCGACGACGTGGGCGGTGCGCGCGTCGAGCTCCCCTCGGCCCGCGAGGTGGCGGAAGCGCAGCTGCGGGCGGCGCACCCCGAGGCCGCCGCGGAGATCGATCGGCTGCTGTCGCTCCACAAGGCGTACGCGAGCGAACGCACGACGCTGGACGATCCCAACGACCTGATCCGCATGCTGCGGGGCGCGGGCGTGCTGAGCTTCCGGATCACGGTGCGGCCCGGAGAGCACCCGGACGAGATGCGCCTGCGGGAGGAGTTCCGCGCCGGCGGGCCCCGCGCCGTGAAGGCGTCGGACGTCCGGTGGTACCGCATCAACCAGATCGACAACTGGCTGAACAACAAGCAGCAGGCGGACATGCTCGCGGAGGACCCGCGCAACGCCGCGGCGATTTTCGCGGGGCTCGGCTACGTCGTCGAGCCGTACGCGGGCGACTATTACATGCTCGCGTACGACACGCGCGAGACGCGCCTCACGCAGACGGACTCGCAGTGGCGCGTGACCGGCTCGTACCAGACGGCCGACGAGCGGGGCCGCCCCGCGATCGCGTTCAACATGGACCCCGGCGGGGCGCTCGGGCTCTCGCGTCTCACCGGCAAGCACGTCGGCCAGTCGATGGCGATCCTGCTCGACGACGAGGTGTACACCGCGCCCAACCTGATCGCCGAGATCGGCGCCCGCGGTCAGATCGTGGGCGACTTCCCGGCGGAGGAGCTCAATTACATCATCCGCGTGCTGAGCGGCGGGTCGCTGCAGGCGAAGCTGAGCCGCGAACCCATCAGCATCAGCGCGGTGGGGCCGGAGCTGGGCGCGGACAACTTGGAGGCCGGCTTCCGTTCGGGCATCTACTCGGTGATCCTCGTCGCGGCGTTCATGATCTTCTATTACTTTCTCTACGGCGCGGTGGCGGTGGTCGCGCTGGCCGCGAACGCGGTGCTGATCCTGGGCGCGATGGCCCTCTCGAAGGCCGCCTTCACGATGCCCGGCATCGCCGGCGTGATCCTGACATTCGGCATGGCCGTGGACAGCAACGTGCTGATCTACGAGCGCATCCGCGAGGAGCGTAACCGCGGCGCCGACATGAAGACCGCCGTGCGGCTGGGCTTCGACCGTGCGCTCGCGGCGATCGTGGACGGGAACGTCACGAACCTCATCGTCTGCGTCGTGCTCTACTACACGGGCACGCCCGAGATCCGAGGCTTCGCCGTCACCATGGGCATCGGCGTCGTCGCGACGCTCTTCGCGGCGCTCGTCGTGAGCCGGTTCGTCTTCGACCTCTTGCTGACGGGCGGCTGGGGCCGCGCCGGCGGTCTCCTGAGCTGGCTCCCGACGAGCATGCTCCCCACAGCGTTCCCGGCCCTCCAGCGGTGGCTGACGCCGAACGTCGATTGGCTGCGTCTGCGGTACGTCTTCTTCGGCGTCAGTGCGCTCTACATGGCGCTCGGCATCGGCATGGTGCTCTACCAAGGCCAGAAGATGCTCGACAACGAGTTCCGTGGGGGCACGCAGATCACGTTGCAGTTCAAGGACGGTCCCGACGGCGAGCCCGTCACGATGACTCGACCGGAGGTCGTGGACCGTGTGCAGGCCATCGCCGGCGGCGCGCCGGAGAACATGCCCGCCCTGCGGGGCCTGCGGGGCGCCGAGATCTTCCCCGTCGATCCCGCCGAGGACGGCGTCACGAGCGACCGCTTCGTCATCAAGACCGTCGAGGAGAACCGGGAGAACGTGATCCTTGACGCGGTGCGCCAGGCCTTTTCGGACAAGCTCGAGTCGCAGCCGGCGCTGCGGTTCGAGGGGTCGGAGACGCAGGCGCCCGCGGCGGCGCCCGCGTACCCGATCGAGAAGACGACCCTGGGCGAGAACATCGGGCACGGCAGCCGCCAGGACGTGTCCCAGTACATGGGCGGCGTCGTGATCGTCCTCCGCGACATCGAAGGCTCGCCCAGCCTCGTGAGCCTGCGCTCGCGCCTCGAGGCCGAGCGCGCCGGCGAGGACTTTTCCGACACGCTGCCCCGCCGGCGCGACGTGCTCGTGCTCGAGGGGAGCGAGGAGGCCGTGCGCTCCGCCGCGGTCGTCGTCGCGGACGAGACGGCGAGCGTCTTCGACAACGAGGCGGCGTGGGAATCCGAGGTGCGGGACCGCGAGTGGGCGCTCGTGCAGAACGCCCTGACGCGAGACTCGACGCCCGCCAGCGTCTTCACCTTCAGCCCGTCGATCGCGAGCACGTTCCGCGCCAACGCCGCCACGGCCGCGGTCCTCTCCTTCATCCTGATCGGCGTCTACATCTGGATCCGGTTCAAGACGCCCCGGTACTCCATTGCGGCGGTCGTCGCGCTCGTGCACGACGTCGTGACCGTGATCGGGCTCGTCGCGCTCGCCGAGATCCTGTACGAGAACGAGTCCACGCACGCGCTGGCGACCAGCCTCAACCTGCTCCCCTTCAAGATCGACCTGAACATGGTCGCGGCGCTCCTCACGATCGCCGGCTACTCGCTCAACGACACGGTCGTCATCATGGACCGCATCCGCGAGAACCGGGGCAAGCTGCCGCACGCGACGCGCGACATCATCAACACGTCGATCAACCAGACGTTCAGCCGGACGCTCATCACCGGCGGCACGACGCTGGGCTCGTGCATCATTCTCTACTTCCTCGGCGGCGAGGGGATGCGCGCCTTCGCCTTCGCCCTCGCGACCGGCCTGGTCGTCGGCACGTACTCTTCGATCGCGGTGGCGGCGCCGATCGTGTGGTCGCGGAAGCACGAGGCGGAGATGAAGACGGAAGCGTGATGAGGTTCGGGGGTTGCCGTGATCAGTGATCGGTGATGAGTGAATGGTGGCGCCGGGACGTTGGGATCACGACGGCGCGGCCCAGGCGGCGCAGTGCGACCATTCACCGATCACCGATCACTCGGCGGCCTTAGCCGAGGCTCCCGCGGCGAGCCTCACGGAGGGAACGGCCATGGAAGGCGCTTCGGGCCGGTCGCTTGGCGTAATCCTGCTCCTCTTGCTCGTGTGGGTCGGCGTCTACTGGTGGTGGCCCGCCGCGCCCGCCGTCTCCTTCGCCGATCCGACGCCCATGATCGAGCCCGCCCCGCCGGTCATCCGCCCGCCCGAGCGGCCGTCGCCGCGGCCGGAGCTCACGACGCAGGACGTCCGACCCGCCGCGGTCACACCGCCGCCGCCGGCTGATACGGTGCCCGGCGTTATCCCTCCGGCGTTCGTCGAGCACACGCTCAAGGGCGGCCAGACGCTCGAGGACGTGTCTCGCGAGCACTACGGCACGACGCAGCACGCCCCGGCGATCGCGCGGGCCAACCCGCTCATGAGCCCTATCAACCTCAAGGCGGGGCGCGTCATCCGTGTGCCCGTCGACCCGACGAACATCCAGGGAAAGCCGGCGACGGGCGAGGGTAACGCGTCGGCCGCGGCCGCGGTCCCGCAGGAGTACGTCGTCCTGAAGGGCGACTCGCTCGCGAAGATCGCCCGCCGGGTCTACGGCGAGGACGGCTTGGCGGCGGTGATCTTCGAGGCGAACAAGGACACGCTTTCGTCGCCCGACCGGATCAAGGTCGGCCAGAAGTTGCGGATCCCGCCCAAGCCGGAGAAGTAGCCCTAGCGGGGCCCGGCACGAACGCGGCGGTTGATGCAGAAAACGGTCCAGGAAAGACGGACCGCCCACTGCAAGAACAAGGTCATCCCCAGGATGTCGAGCGATATGAGAATCGGACTCGGCCGTGCCCCACGGATCATGTCACGAATCCCGTGGAATGCGAACAATGCCCAGAAGGTGAAGGCCATGCCGCCTGTCAACAGCGCGAGCATCCAGAGCCCCGGTTCTGAATGCCTCTTTTCGAAGCACCCGAAGCACGCCATTAAATAAACAGCGAACATCGACGTCGCGATGCCGGGGCCTGGCCCGAAGTACCACATAGCCGCCCATGAGAGGAGCGCCGCAAGTCCGGCAAGAGACGCCCGGGCTTCCCAGCGCCGGTACTCCCGTTCGGTCAGCGGTTTGAACATGCGCAGGAGCGGCACGAAGCGATAATACAAGCGCACTTCCGTGTGTCCGGCAGGGCCCGCGCCGCTACGATCGGCCTCACTCGCAAGGGCGACGCATGAAGATCAAGCGCATCCTCGTCACCGGCGGCGCCGGCTTTCTCGGCTCGCACCTCTGCGACCGCCTGGTCGCGCAGGGGCACGACGTCATCTGCCTGGACAACCTCTTCACGAGCCAGAAGATCAATATCGCGCACCTGCTGGGCAAGCCCAACTTCGAGTTCATCCGGCACGACGTGACGCACCCCATCTGGCTCGAGGTGGACGAGATCTACAACGCGGCGTGCCCCGCCGCGCCCGGCCACTACCAGTACAACCCGATCAAGACCATGAAGACGAGCGTCATGGGCGCGATCAACGTGCTGGGCATGGCCAAGCGCTGCCGCGCGAAGGTGCTGCAGTTCTCGACGAGCGAGGTCTACGGCGATCCGACGGTCCACCCGCAGCCCGAGAGCTACCGGGGCAACGTCAACCCCATCGGCCCGCGGGCGTGCTACGACGAGGGGAAGCGTGCGGCCGAGACCCTCTTCTTCGACTACCACCGGGTGCACCGGTCGAACATCCGCGTCGTGCGCATCTTCAACACGTACGGGCCGCGGATGCACCCCTTCGACGGGCGCGTGGTCACCAACTTCATCCGCCAGGCGCTGCAGGGCGAGGACATCACGATCTTCGGCGACGGCGGGCAGACCCGCAGCTTCTGCTACGTGGACGACCTGGTCGAGGTGATCATCCGCATGATGAACGGGCCGGACGACTTCGTCGGGCCCGTCAACATCGGCAACCCGCACGAGTTCACGATCAAGCAGCTCGCGGAGCACGTGGTGCAGATGACGGGCAGCAGAAGCAAGCTGATCTACAAGCCCCTCCCCGCGGACGACCCGATGCAGCGTCAGCCAGACATCACGCTCGCGCGGACCAGGCTCGGCTGGGAGCCCGGGGTGCAGCTGCGCGAGGGTCTCGAGAAGACCATCGCGTACATGCGCACGCTCAAGCTCGAGGACTGGCGCCCGCCGACACCGAACTTCTGACGCACTCAGGCGCCGAGGATGTTCACGCCGCAATCGACGTAGATCGTCTCGCCGGTGATGCCGCTGGCGAGGTCGCTGCACAGGAACGCGGCGGTCTTGCCCACGTCCGCCCCCTCCACGTTGCGCCGCAGCGGCGCGCGCTTGGGCATCTCCTCCTCGAACTTCTCCGCGCCGCCGACGGCGCTGCTCGCCAGCGTGCGGAGGTAGCCGCCGGAGACGAGGTTGACGCGGATGTTGTCCGTCCCCAGCTCCGCCGCGAGGTAGCGGCCGGTGCATTCGAGGGCCGCCTTGGCGACGCCCATGATGTTGTACCCCGGCACGACCTTCTCGGCGCCGTAGTAGCTCATGCCGAGGATCGCGCCGCCGCCGCTCCGCGCCATCATGGGCCGTGCCGCGCGGGCGAGCGCGAGCAGCGTGTAGGAAGAGATGTCGACGGCGGAGAGATACTGCGCGCGGGGTGTTGTGATGAACGCGCCCGGCTTGAGGAGCTCCCGCTCCGCGAAGGCGATCGAGTGGATGACGAAGTCGAGGCGATCGAACGATTCCGCGTACGAGGCGAAGACCCGATCGATCTCCTCGTCCCTCCCGGCGTCCATGGGGCGCAGCCACGGATCGTTGATCCCGAGAGCGCCGATCGACCGGCGGGTCCGCTGCTCGTTGCGGTCGCCGGGGAGGTGGGTGAAGGCGCATCGGGCGCCGTGCTCCAGGAGGCTCTGCGCGATGAACCACGCGTAGGAACGCTCGTTCGCGATCCCCACGACCAGCCCGGTCTTGCCCGACAGAATGCCCATGCAAGGCTCCTTTGCCCGATCATAGAGGACGGCGCGCCGGGGGCGGTGCGGCCCGTGTCGCCGCCACACCCGCGGCGTCGCCCGACCGCGTGAACGGTCGGTACACTCAGGGGCGGGCGCGTCGGCGCCGAACCGCGGAGGCAGTGATGAACGATTCGCAGACCATCGCAAGAACCGACCGCCGCGGGAGCGTCCCCTTCGTGACCCACTTCATCCCGGGCCTGGTGCTGGGCCTGCTCGTCGGCGGGCTGGCCGGCGCGTTCCTGCCGCTCATCCTCGAGCAGAACAAGCAGCTACCGACCGCTCCGGCAACCACGCCGACGCCGCCACGGGCCCCGGAGCGGCCGACGCCCGAGGCCGAGCAGCGCGACCGCCCGACCGAACCGGCGCCGGAAACCATGCCGCCGCAGACCACGCCGCCCCAAGACCCTGCGCCCGGTCCGTCCTGAGCGGCCCGCGAGGAGAATCGGCGCATGATGACGGACGAATCGCGGATCCGAAAGATCGTGGCCCAGCACGCGTACACCGCGCAGCTGATGGGTGTGGACTTCCTGCCGCTGGCGCAACGCGCCGAGACGCCCGGCGGCGGGGCGGCGCTGCCGGCCGAATTTGAAACGGCTTTCACCCCTGTGCAGCGCGCGACGCACGATGAGGACGGGTTCCTTGGCGTGCCTTCGAAGGCGAAGACATCCGTCGCGGCGAAGACACCGATGCTGGTCGGCGACGAACTCGATTGGTCCCCGCCGAAGCGCAGGAGCGGCGAGGATGAACGGGCGTACCGCCGCCGGTGCCTCGACGCGCTGCGCGAGAAGTACGAGGAGGACGCGCCGCACAAGCAGTTCGTCACGGCGCACACCCACATCGTCTTCGGCGACGGAGACCCGTGCGCTCGCGTCACGTTCGTCGGCGAAGCGCCGGGCGAGGAAGAGGACAGAACGGGCACGCCGTTCGTCGGCCGGGCCGGGCAGCTGCTGAACAAACAGATCGCGGCGATGGGCCTCTCGCGCGAAGAGGTCTACATCTGCAACGTGCTCAAGACCCGCCCGCCCGGGAACGCAACGCCGACATCCCGCGAGGTCGATCTCTGCAGGCCGTACTTGCTCGCGCAGCTGGCGATCGTTCGCCCGGAGGCGGTCGTGACGTTGGGCATCCCGGCCACGCGGGCGCTGCTGCGGACCGAGGAATCGATGGCCAAGATGCGCGGAAAGTGGGGGAGCGTCAAGGTCGCGGAGGGTGTGAGCCTCCCCGTGTTGCCGACCTACCACCCGGCGTACCTGCTCCGGAACTACACGGACGCAGCCCGGAAAATGGTCTGGGAGGACCTGCAGGTCGTCATGAACAAACTCGGTCTCAAGCGCCCGGCCGGCAAGGGGATGGCGTAAAGCAGGGCCATCCCGGCGCGAATTTGGGGACCTTCGCGGCATCTTTGTGGAACCGTTCGATTCGCTTCCACGAATCGCGTATGCCCTGCTTGACGGCGGGGTCCCAACATCCGACCCCCACGAGACCCGGTGTCCGCGCATTGTTCAGTGGACGCCGGGTTCTTTTTTTGCCCGTGCAAGCGCCGGCAGATGCCTAGCGCTTGAAGTTCAGGGCCGTGCCGGGCGGGAGCGTCTCGATTCCGGTGACGAGCGACCGCGGGTCGGCCTTGTAGCGGACCTCGAACGTGATCGCGACGACGTCGCCGGGCTTCAGCACACCCAGATCGACGGACTTGTGCATCCAGGGGAAGGGCATCGTCATTTCTTCCATGCCCACGGTGTCGCCGCCGCTTCCCACGAAGTCCGGGATCGCCTCGTGATGGACCTGTAGGTACTGGCTCGTCTCGCTCGGGAGCGAGACGACGCGGCCGCGAACAACGTACGTGTGCTCGGCCGGTGTTGCCGGCACGATAAACTCGGTCTGTCCCCAGCGACGGGGCGCCTCGGGCCGGCGCTTGCAACCCGTCAAAAACGACGACAGCACCACGACCAGAACGGCGTGCGCAACGCGGCGCCGCCCGGCGATCGGCGCCCGACGCCCCCTGCGCCTCGGCCTCTTCACTTGATGGACAGGAACGGTTTGACGCTCGCCAAGTCAGCGGCGATGTTGTAATCGAACGTCATGGACCAGTTCGCGCCCGGGGCAACCTTGACGACCTTCGCGGCCTTCTCGCGTTTCACCCAGTCGCGGTTGCCGCGGTTGTAGACCACTTCGCGCTGGCGGCGCATCCGCTGAGCCGTGCGCAGCGCGCGGCGGTTGTCCGGGTCCAGCCGCATGAGACGGGCGATCGTATCGCGCGCCCCCTGCGCGGCGGGGATGGCGTTCACGGTGCAGGCGATCTGCTGGCCGGGCTTGAGGCCGAGTTCGGTCACGTTCATAGCGGGCTCCACACAATCCCCGAACGCGCGGCGACGGGCCGAGATGATAGGAGGGGGGCGGCGCGGCGGCAAACCCTCACGCGGCCGGCGATTTTGATCGAAGCGGCCCGTAGGATCGGCGGATGAGCGAGAAGGTCAATGTTCTCCTGATGGGCGGGGGCGGCCGCGAGCACGCCCTGGCGATGAAGATCGCCGAATCGCCCCGCCTCGGCGAGTTCTACACGACGCACGGCGAGAACCCGGGGATCGCGGCGCTCGCGATGCCCGTGGACGTGCCGGTGAGCATCCGCGAGGCCTACCGCCTCCAGCAGTTTATCGAGAAGCGTCGCATCGGGCTGGTCGTGATCGGCCCCGAGGACCCGCTGGCGGAGGGATTCGCCGACAAGCTGCGCAGCCCGGCGTGCCGGGTGTTCGGTCCGACGCGCGCGGGCGCACAGCTCGAGGCCGACAAGGCATGGTCGAAGCAGTTGATGCGGGGGGCGTTGATCCCGACGGGCGACGCCCGGGTGTTCGGCGACGCCGAGAGCGCGCGGGCGTACGTCGAGAGCCGCGCGAGCGACGACCTGGTGCTGCGCGAAGTGATCGAGAAGGCATCCTTGCTCCGGGACCCGGCGGACCGGCGCGCGTCGATCGATGCGCAGCGGCGCGAGCGCAAGGACGTTCGCGCGTCGTACGACGCGCACCGCGAGGACCTGCCCGTGATCAAGGCGGCCGGGCTCGCGAAGGGCAAGGGCGTGTTCCTCCCATCGTCGCTGCGCGAGGCGATCGATGTCATCGACCGGATCATGGTCCGCCGCGAGTTCGGCGACGCCGGGCAGCGGGTCGTGATCGAGGAGCGCTTGACCGGACGCGAGGTCTCCGTGCTCGCGATCACGGACGGATCGTCGCTGCTCGTGCTGCCGCCGACGCAGGACCACAAGCGCTTGGGCGACGGCGACACCGGCCCGAACACCGGCGGCATGGGCGCGTTCTGCCCGGCGGGCACCGTGAGCGACGACGTGATGGCGCGCACGGAGCGCGACGTGCTGGTGCCGGTGCTCGACGCGCTGCGGCGCGAGGGCATCGATTACCGCGGCGTGCTCTACGCCGGCCTCATGCTCACGCACGCGGGGCCGCGGGTGCTCGAGTTCAACTGCCGCTTCGGCGATCCCGAGTGCCAGGCGATTCTGCCGCGCCTCAAGAGCGATCTCCTCGAGCTGCTGATCGCGGCGTGCGACGGGCGTTTGGCGGAGGCGCCGGTCGAGTGGGACGACAGGTCCGCGTGCTGCGTCGTGCTCGCGGCGGAGGGGTACCCGGAAAACCCGAAGAAGGGCGTGCCCATCACCGGTGTGGAAACGGCGAGCGCGATGCCGGACGTGCTGGTCTTCCACGCGGGCACGCGGCGGACGCCGGAAGGGGCGCTCGTCACCAACGGCGGGCGCGTGCTGAATGTCGTGGCGCTGGGCGAGACGCTCGAGACGGCGCGGGCGAAGGCCTACGAGGCCGCGAGCGCGATCGGTTTCGCGGGCAAGGTGATGCGGAGCGACATCGGCGCGACGACGGAGCCGGTCAACCCTCGGGGGGCAGCTCGTCGCTGATCCAGCGGATCAGTTCCCGGGCCTGCGGCGATTCGTAGATCCGCCAGACGCGGCCGGTACGGACGACGACCGCCCCCGAGGCGTTGTCCTCGGCGCCGACCCCTTGGACGGTGCCGATGCCGACGACGGCCAGCGGCGACGCGGCGGAACTCCCGACCTCGATGCGTGCCGCCGCCGTCGCACCCGCCGCCGCGTCCACATCGGTCAGAACACGTGTGGCGTCCGTCTCGCACAGCAGCCGAAGGAGCGCGGCCGCGGCCGTGCGCTGCCGATCCGTCGCCGCGGCGGGGATCTCCGAGCCACGGGCGGAGAGCCACGAACCCAAAGGATCGCGGGCGAACGTGAGGTCGCGCGGCGCTCGCACCCCGGCGGGGACCAGTTGTGTCGCAAGGTCCAGCGACTCGGTGTCGCGCGACAGGACCAAGCGCGATGCATCGGCCGCGGTCGAGGGGACGGCTCGCTTCGAGATGTACGCGCCGGGATCTCGGACGAGGCTCTCGATCGCCTCGCGGGGGATTGTCGCCGTGACGGGGCCCCACGCGGGCCGCGGCTGTGATCCGCGTGCGCCCTGCCACTCTGCGCGGGCCGAACAGAAAAACGTCTTGTTCTCGGCGTCCGCCGGCCCGCCGAGCAAGACTTCCTGCACGAACTGCTCGGTTGTGCCGGCGGCCTGGGGGGGGTGCGAGACGAGACGTATGAGGGCGGTCGGGTTTGTGATCTGCGGCGCGCCGCCCGCTGGCAGGAGTCGGGCGGCGTTGAGCGACTGGATGCCGGCGAGCAGCCTGCCGGCCGTGTCGGCATCGGCGTGTGAAGGCACGGGGAGCAACACCGACCATGCACCGCGGGTTCGCTGCAACTCGAGCCGGCGGCCGCCGCTCTCGACGACGATGCGGCCCGGCTCCGCGGGCGTGCGTGGAACGAGCGCGGAGGTGCGCCACTCATCGAGCGGGGCGTTGATGAGAACGTCGCGCAGGGAGACGTCAACCCGTCGGACAGGTCCGGACGCGCCCTCGGCGAGCACGACGCGCCCCGCAACTGCGTCCCGCCCCACGAGCAGTTCGATCGGCGGACCGGGCGGGCGATGGACGGTGATCGCCAGGGCGTTCTTCGGGCGTTCGAGACCTGCGTCGGTCGGTTGCTTCGCCGCATCCGCGAGCAGCCGCAGGAACCCGCGCACGGCCTCGGTGGACACGGGCCACGTCCGACCGCCGGCGTCGGCGGGCTCGAGGAGCCAGAGGTTCGTCGCCGGATCGAGCGTGATCGACCTCGCGCCGCCGGTGCCGTCGGCGATGGCGACGCGATGAACGCCCGCCTGCAGCGCATCGGTCAGCGCGGACGCGCCCGCCGGCGCCGCCGTCTTGTGCGCGACGGGGCGCGTCATGAAGTACGCCGCCGAAGCGCTCAGGAGCGCGCAGCAGACGGCGATGATCGCGGCTCGCGGGGACATGCGGTGAGGATAAGGATGGGAGAAGCAGAAGACGGAAGGGCGGGTTTCCCCGCCCCTTCCGCGGTGTTCGCGCGGTCACGGCTGGAAGCAGCCGCCGCTGGTGGAGTCGCCGTCCCGGCCGTCTTCACCGTACCACTGCATGAGATCGTCATCGCCCTCGGGGTGCTGCGGACCGCAGTCCGAGCGTGGGACGATGCAGATCGCGACTGCGCCGACCGTGTTGTTCGAGTATGTGCCGCCGTAGCCCGCGAGCCCGCCCTCGCCGCCCGGGGCGCCCGGCTCGACCCAGTAAGGGGTAATCGTGAAGCCGTTGCCCCCGTCACCGCCGGGGCCGCCGCCGCCGCCGCAATAGTTGAATGTCGGCGCGGGCGCGACCAGCGCGACGCTGAGGTTGAGCGAGATGGGGCCACCGTTGCCTCCCTTCCCGCCGTCGGATCCCTTCGTGGCGCCGATCGCGCTGCAGACACGCGTCTCCACGCAGCAGCAGTTTTCGTAAAGCGCTTCGGTGCACTTGTAGACCTGGCACGCGTTCCAGCCGTTTGCCCCGCAGCCCCCGCAGCCGCCCATGGTGTTGAACCATCCGCCGTTCAACCAGCGTGAGGTCGTGACGGAGATCGAACCGCCCGCGCCGCCGTTGCCCCCCGGAGCCGACGGCCCGCTCGAGGCGACCGACGGGCACTCGTTGAGGTGCTCGAGCGGGCACGTGGGTCCGCTCGGGCATGCACAGATCGGGTCGCAGGTGACAGGGCACGGGGGACAGTCGTGGTATCCGGAGGTTCCGAATCCTCCCATTCCGCCGCAACCTCCGTCGCCGCCCTCGCAAACCAGCGAAGCGCCGGAAGCCGTCACATCGTTCCCGGAGTTCACGGTCACGCTGCCCCCCTTTCCGCCGTCGCCGCCCGCGCCGCCGGGGCTCGCTTGCGACACCGGCCCGCAGTGCTCGTAGTACTTGTTGTCGCCGCATGGGGTGCACCAGCCGCCGATCCGCGGCGAGTTGCCGCCCACACCCCCGACGCCGCCGTGTCCGCCCTCAACATAAAAGCCTCCGTTCAGATTCGGCGCATAGCCGGCGAGGCTGATGGAGCCACCCTTCCCGCCGTTGCCGCCCGCCTTGCCCGACGAGTTGCCGAATTCGGCCGTGGCCCCGTCGCCGCCGTTCCCGGCGTTTCCGCCGTTGGCGGACGCTCCGACAACCGTGTATGAGTCCGTTGTTCCGACTTGGCGGATGCTGACCGTGCCACCGTCGCCGCCGTTGCTCCCGCCAGCGGCGTTCCCGGGTCCCTGAACGTTCCCGCCGCCCGCGTCGCCGCCGGACCCGCCGTGTCCGCCGTCGGCGACCAGTGAACTGCTGGTGCTGACCGCTCCTTCGGAGTAGATGGTGATCGAGCCGCCCTTCGCGCCGCTTGTGCCCGCGAGGCCGTTGTCCGGGCCGCACGTGCCGCAATTCGGGAGCAGCACGCTGTCGTTCCCGTCAGCACCTTCGCCGCCGTCACCGCCCCGGACGGTGATCCATCCGTCGACGAACACGCCGATCGGGCGCGGCACGGGCGTGTCGGCCGACCTGAGTGAACGCAGGGTCACGCTGCAGCCGGGTGTGGCCGCGGTCGCCGGTACCTGGTCGCCGACGACGCACACGTCGCCCGGCTGTGCATCGCCGCCGTTCGTGCCGTTCCCGTTGATTGTGCTGCCGGACTCGACCGTCAGCGTCCCGTTGATGACGGTGACGCTGAAACTGCACGAGGCGCACGCGGCGGTGTTCAGCGTCACGTTTCGAATGATGACGTCCTGGTTTGTGACGGTCGTCGTGTATCCGCACGGGAACGAATTCCCCTCGATGCAGACCACACCGGGCGGACATGGCGCTTGCGCGCCCGCGGAAGCGGCGATTACCAGCGCCGCGGCCGCTGAGAGCAGGAACTTCCTCATGTAAGTACCCCTTGACGTTCCGACGCGGAATGCGCCGGACGTTGCACGATACCTACTTCCACGGTTTCATGCAGGCTTCACGGAGGTGCGGTGGAAAGCCCGTGCATAATCGCGCGCACATCGAGCGAGTCCTGTACGCGCGATCCCCAACCGTTGACGCCGGCGCGACGGCCGCTTCACGGCATCCCCGTCGACCGAACGCTCAAATATGAGCTACCAGGCGAGCGCATCCGAGTCTTTCACCCCAAGCGTTTGGTAAATCTCGCGAGTCGCGGTCGAACGGTTGAGTGTGTACAGGTGAAGGCCGGCGACAGAGTGGTCGAGCAGGTCACGGCACTGTTCCGTCGCCCAGTGGACGCCGACGCGCCGCACGGCGTCGGGGTCGTTGCCCGCGCGTTGCAGAGCGCGGAGGAGCGGGGCCGGGTAGCGAGCGCCCAGCGCGAGCTCCGCCATGCGTTTCATGCCGGGCAGTGACGTGATCGGCATGATGCCTGCGATGATCGGGATGCGGATGCCGGCGAGTTCGCAGCGCGAGCGGAAGTCGTAGAAGTCGCGGTTATCGAAGAAGAGCTGCGTGACAACGAAGTCCGCCCCCTCGTCGACCTTTGCCTTCAGATACTCGATTTCGAGCATCCGATTCGGGGTCTCCGGATGGCCTTCCGGGAAGCCGGCGACACCGATGGAGAACCCCGGGCCGGATCGGCCCGCGTCGAACTTCCTGATCGCGCGGACGAGCTGTGAGGCGTAGCGGTAATCCTTCCACGGCGTCGCGCCCGCCGGCAGGTCTCGCGGCACGTCGCCCCGGAGGGCGAGAATGTTCGAAATACCCGCCCCGGCGTACCGCTCGAGGATCGAGGTAATCTCGCCCTCGCCGTGGCACACGCAGGTCAGGTGCGGCATCGGCACGAGCGAGGTCGTCGTCCTGAGTCTGACGACGAGGTCGTGCGTCACATCGCGCGTGCCGCCGCCGGCGCCGTAGGTCACCGAGACAAAGCTCGGGCGCAGCGGCTCAAGCTCCTTGATCGATTCAAAGAGGTCCGCAGCCGCCTGCGGCGACTTGGGCGGGAAGAACTCGAAGGAGACGGTTCGTCTGCGGGATTGGAAGACGTCGCTGAGCCGCATGGTTTCGCCGGGCGCCCCCGTTCGAACGGCGCGCCACTTCAAAGGTCGGTCATCGCGAGACCCGGCGTCATCCGGTCCGCCGCGCAAGAGCTGCGCGGCGGCCGCTCACTGACCGCGGGGCGCGCGCGGGTTGTAGGGTTGAGTGCCTTCCTTTTTCGGCGCCGTCTGAGCGGTGGACTGGATGCCGAGTTCCTCGAGCGTCGGCGCCTTGGCGGGGCCGGAATTGCCGCGCATGCTCATGAAGATGGACACGCCGGCGACGATCAGCAGCACGGCGGCGACGCCGAGCATGATCATGTGCTTCTTCTCGAGATTCTCCGGGATGAGAGCCATGAGGACGCCTCCGTTTTCGGCCGTGCGGGTGCCGACGCCATCGTATGCGAATGCGCCGCACCCGGCGTGATCCGCCGCGTTGTTGCCGCGCGGCACTCCATCGTCTCCGTGAACAAGCGCTCACCGGGTTCACCGTCGCACAAGCGTGCCCGCGGCGCGCACGGCGCAACGACAGCCCCGGGTTTCCGCCGATCAGCCTTTCTTGACCGCGATCAGCTCGTACACCGGCGGCAGTTGCACGAAAGCGCCGGGCGTTGTCGCGGCCCTCTTCCACGCCGCGAGGAACGCGTCGCGGTCGACGGCGGTGATGAAGCCGGACTCGACGAGCTTCGGGAGGAACGAATCCCAGAAGGTCTCCGGCCAGTGCCACATCTGGCTGCCCGGCCGGGCGACACGCTGCACGACGTCCATGTGGGTGATATCGAAGCCATGGCGCGACAGGACGCCGGGGAGGGAACCCATCACGTCCGGGCTGCCGCCGCGGCTGCGCCAGGAAGCGCCGACCGCGTGGATCACCTTGCTGAAGGCCTCGCAGCGGGGCGCGAGCGTGAGGCTCCGCTCGTAGTTGAAGTAGTCCTGCACGGCGATGCGGCCGCCGGGCTTGAGCAGACGCGCCAAGCCCTTGACGACGACCTCGGGCTCCGCGCAGAAGCAGAAGACCCAGCGGGCGTACGCCGCGTCGAGCGTCCCGTCGCCGTTCTCGATCACGCTGTCGAGGTCGTGGACGTCGCCGAGGACGCGGTCGATGTTCTCGAGGCGGCGGGCGCGGGCGTAGTCGTGCAGCTGCTTCAGGAACGCCGCGGACTCATCGACCGCGATCACGCGCCCCGCGGGCCCGACGATCTGGGCGAGGTCGAGCGCGGCGTAGCCGGGGCCGCTGCCGACGTCCATCACGCTCCAGCCGGGCTGGATGCCCGCGCGCTCCCACAGGGCGTGCGCGCTCGCCGACCAGAGCCTGTGCTGGAGGCCGAGGCGGAACATCTCGTCGGCGCCCGTGCCGAGGACATAGGGCTGGTCGTCTGCGGGCGGCGCGGGTCGGTGTGGTGCGGTTGTGGTCATGGTGTGTCGCGCGGGCGGAACGATAGACGCCGACGTGCGATTGATTCCGATTCGGCGCTGCGCCGAGCGGACATTGGGCGAAGATTGACGGAGCGGAGAGCCCCACGGTTATCGCCCGTGATGACCGATCGGCGTCCGGGCGAGGCGCGCCGACCGGGCCCCTACGCTCGCGTGCTTTGGCACAGAGGGTCGGGACGCTCAGTCCATACGCCGCGGGGAGGGCGTTGGTTTCCCGCTTCATCTCCCGCGCCACGGACGGCGCGTTCGGGGTGTCGGCGATCCCGCGCTTCGCGCGGCGTGCCTTCGCGATCGAGGCCGCGGCGACTTTCTGCGTCACGGTTTGCCTGGCCATGATCGAGGGTGGCGTGATCGCGGTCTTCGCGAAGCAGAGCTTCGAAGGGAAAGTCCAGGAATCTTGGCTGAATCTGGCGGTCGGGCTCCTCGGCGCGCTCGGCGAGTTCGCGAACATCCTGTCGTTCTACTGGAGCGGCGTGAGCCAGGGGCGGCCGAAGGTGGGGCTCCTGCGCGCGATGCAGGCCGTGGTCGCGGTGTGCGTCGCGGCGGTCGGGTTCGTGAATACGCAGAGCGCGTCGGGGCTGGTCGCGCTCCTCCTGATCGTCGTTGTCGCCCGGGTTTGCTGGTCGGGCATCGTCACCATCCGGCCCACGCTGTGGCGCGCCAACTACCCGCCCGCGGCGCGCATGAAGATCATCGGTGTGCTCGCCTCGCTGCAGATCGCCAACGCGGCCGTCCTCGGCGCGGCGCTGGCTTGGGTGATGGACGCGCGGCCCGACGCGTACCGCTACTTCTTGTTCGGCGCGGCGGCGGTGGCGATGATCGGTGTCTCCCTCTACGGCCGCCTGCGTGTCCGGCGTGAACGGCGGATGCTGCGCGAGGAACGCGACGAGCCGTCGGCGCGGGTCATGAAGCCGTGGCACGGGCCGCTGGTCGTGTGGCGCACGCTCCGCGAGGACCGGTGGTACGCGCGGTTCATGCTCTGGATGTTCGTGCTCGGGTTCTCCAACCTCACGATCATGCCGACGCTCGTCATCAGCCTGCGCGACGAGTTCGGCTTCAGCCGGTTCGGGAGCGTGCTCGTCGTGTCGAGCGTCCCGTACGCGATGACGCTCGTCGCGATGCCGTTCTGGCGGCGGTTCCTCGACCGGACCCACGTCGTTGCGTTCCGCGCCGTCCACAGCTGGACGTTCGTGGCCGCGAGCGTGTTTTATACGCTCGGCGCGCTGACCCATTCCGTGTGGCTCTACTTCGTCGGGGCGGCCTGCATGGGCGTCGGGTTCGGCGGCGGCTCGATCGCCTGGAACATCGGCCACGTGGACTTCGCGCGTCCCAGCGAGACCAGTCGGTACATGGCGACGCACGTGACGCTCAACGGTGTGCGGGGGCTCCTGGCGCCGCTGGCGGTCACATCGGCCTACGAAGCGCTGCGCCTGCGCGGTCTGGACGCCCATCTCTGGGTGCAGAGCGTGTCGCTCCTGATCGCGGTGGCGGGGGCGCTGGGGTTCGTGCAGCTCAAGCGATCGATGGGCAGGCTCGCCGCGACGCACAGCAGGACATAGAACCCCGCGGCGACGCCTACCGGGGGCGTTCCCTTCCTATCGTTGGCCTTCATGACCAAACTGCTCCGCAAGTACAACAAGTGGCTCCTCGCCGTGCTCGGAACATTCCTGATGATCACGTTCCTCGTCCAGGGGACGTCGTCGATCTTCGCGCCCGATCCCACGCGGACGGTGCTGGGGACGCTGGACGGCGAGAAGGTGCGCGTCGCGGACACCATGCGGGCCTCGCACGAGCTCGAGGTGCTGAAGGACCTCACCGACGGCGGCCTGGACCGGATCGGCGTTGACACGCGCGACGAGATGCAATGGCTGCTCTTGAGCCGCGAGGCGGAGAAGCGCGGGCTCGTCGGCAACGAGGCGGACGGCAAGGCCGCGATCGCGGACATCGCGGAGACGATGCTGCCCCGCGTCATCGCCCGCCAGGTGATCGCCGAGAACGAGCAGAGCAACACCGGCATGTCCCGGCTGCTCCGGCAGTATCCGCAGCTTCTTGAGCAGCTCGTGGACGGCCGGATGCGCGAAATGGCGGCGAACGGTCAGCTGGACCAGGTGCGGGACGCCATCCAGACGGACCTGACCAACGCGCGCGAGGACGTCGGCGCGAGAGCGAACCTTTCGCTGGACGAGGTCGACATGGCCCTCGCCAAGCTCCGGGGCGTGATGCGGCTGCTCAGCTCGCACAACACCGCCGCGCGTCTCTCCGACAAGCGCCTCGTCGCGATGGCCCAGCGCGATTCGGCCCGCGTGCTCGCGGACCTGCTGGTGATCCCCGCGTCGAGCGCGGCGGACAAGACGCTCGAGCCCACGCCCGAGCAGATCGCCGCCCGGTTCGAGAAGTACAAGGCGACGGACCCGGCGACGAGCGAGGGCCGCGTCGGCTACCTGCAGCCGGACCGCGTCAAGATCGAATGGATCACGCTCGACCGGCAGGTGATCGCTGACAGCGTGCAGCTCGATCCCGTGGAAGTCAACGTGCACTGGCAGCGCAACAAGTCCCGGTACGCGGACACGTTCGAGGCGGCCCGCGCCGCGGTCGAGGGGGACCTCCGCGAGCAGCGCGTGCAGGCGATCCTCGCCGAGGCGGACCGCGCGTACCGCGCGGTCGTCCGGGCGGCGACGCGATCGCTCCCGACGAACGCCGCGGGCGTCCGCACGCTGCCCGCCGACTGGGAGAGCAGGCGGCCGACGATGGAGACGCTCGCCGACGCGATGGTGGCGGGCGTCCGGAACGTGCTCAAGCACGAGGTGCCGCGGCCGGCCGTGTCACGCCGGACCGATTCGTGGGTGCGCGTGCCGGAGGCCGGCAGCCTGCCGGGGCTCGGCTTCGCCGTGTTGCAGACGGGCGGACGCGAGACGGCCTTCACGGACCTCATCGCGGGTGTGCACGAGCTGAACCCCGCCGCCGCGACCGGCGTGCAGTCGGGCGTCCCGCTCGAGTCGGCGCTCGTTGACGGCAACGGAAACCGGTATTACATCATCGTCACCGACGCGAAGAAGAGCTCGCCCGCCGAGTCGATCGACGAGGTCCGCGACCGCGTGGTGCAGGACATCCGCATTGACGCCGCGCTGGACCGCCTGGCCCAGCGCCTCCCGGAGTGGGAGTCGCGGGCCGCGGCGGTCGGGCTGGACGCGCTCGCAGAAGAAGTACGGCGGGAACTGCCGGAGGGCTCGCCCACGCCCCAGGTGCAGCGGATGCAGCCGTTCACGCGCACCGGGACGGACCCTCGCCGCGGCAGCGCCGTGCGCGACGCGATCATCGCCCGGGCCGACGCGCTGGGCGTGCTGACGCCCGCGACGCCCGAGAACGCCCGGGAGCGCACGGTTGCGGTGGCGGACCCGACCACGCGGTCGGTCTTCGTCGCGCAGATCGTGGGGGCCCAGCCGCTGACACAGGAGCGCCTGCGCATGGCGGGGAACTTCGAGGCGCTCACGCGCGTGATGCAGGAGTACCGCGACGCGCAGCCCGCCGACGCCGGCGCCGAGGGGCCCTTCAGCATCCAGTCGCTCAAGGAGCGGCTCAACTGGAAGCCCTCCGCCGTCTCGCGCGAGCGGGAGAACAAGGCCGAGCGCGAACGGCAGCAGTCAAAGGGTTGATCCCGCCGCCTCCGCGGCGATCCGAGGCACATTCCGATTCAGATCACACAGGAAGGGAGTCACGTCCATGCCCAGCGCCATCGCGATGCAGTCCGGCAAGCTCAACGTCCCCGATGAGCCGATCGTCCCGTTCATCGAGGGCGACGGCACCGGGCCTGACATCTGGCGCGCGAGCGTCCGCGTCTTCGACGCGGCGGTCGAGAAGGCCTACGGCGGCAAGCGGAAGATCACGTGGCACGAGGTGCTCGCGGGCGAGAAGGCCTTCAACAAGACGGGCAACTGGCTCCCGGACGCGACGCTCGACGACTTCCGCAAGTACTTGGTCGGCATCAAAGGCCCGCTGACGACGCCGGTCGGCGGCGGCATCCGCAGCCTCAACGTCGCGCTGCGGCAGATGCTCGACCTCTACGTCTGCCTGCGCCCGGTGCGCTGGTTCAAGGGTGTGCCCAGCCCGGTCAAGCGCCCCGGCGACTGCAACATGGTGATCTTCCGTGAGAACACGGAGGACATTTACGCGGGCATCGAGTACCAGGCCGGCAGCCCCGAGGCGGCGAAGGTGCTCGCCTTCTGGGAGAAGGAGTTCCCGAAGGAGTTCAAGAAGATCCGCTTCGGCACCAAGGCCGCTGGGGACGAGTGGCAGAAGATGCTCGAGAGCATCGGGGCGCCCGCGCGCGACAACCCGCTGATGGTGGGCGTAGGGATCAAGCCAGTGTCGTACCTCGGCACCGAGCGCCTCGTGCACAGCGCGATCGCCTACGCGCTCAAGGAGAAGCGCAAGAGCGTGACCCTCGTGCACAAGGGCAACATCATGAAGTTCACCGAGGGCGCCTTCAAGGACTGGGGGTACAGGGTCGCCACCGCGTTCTTCCGCGAGCACACCGTCACCGAGCGCGAGAGCTGGATCCTGGGGAACAAGGAGGCGAACACCGACCTCTCCAGCGAGGCGAACGCGCGGATGATCGACCCCGGCTTCGACATGATGACGCCGGACCAGCAGAAAAGAATCGTCGCGGAGATCGACACCGCCCTCAAGCTCTGGCCCACGCACGGCCAGGGGAAGTGGAAGGGCAAGCTCCTGATCAAGGACTCGATCGCGGACATCACGCTCCAGCAGGTCCTCACGCGCCCGAAGGACTTCGACGTCATCGCGTGCATGAACCTGAATGGCGACTATCTCTCCGACGCCCTCGCGGCACAGATCGGCGGCATCGGCATCGCCCCGGGCGCGAACATCAACTACGTGACCGGCCACGCGATCTTCGAGGCGACGCACGGCACCGCGCCCAAGTACGCGAACCTCGACCAGGTCAACCCCGGCTCGGTCATCCTCTCGGGCGAGATGATGCTGCGCTACATGGGCTGGACGGAGGCCGCGGACCTGATCATCAAGGGCATGGACGGGGCGATCAGCGCGAAGACGGTGACGTACGACTTCGAGCGGCTGATGAAGGCCGAGGGCGACACGGGCGTCAAGAAGGTGAAGTGCAGCGAGTTCGCTGGCGAAGTAGTTAAGAACATGTGACGCCGAGGTAGTTTCCTGCGATGCAACAGGGGGTGCAGGATGAACAAGCAGGCCAGCGACGAGAAGACACGAATTTCTTTTGGTCGACGGTTCTTTGAAGATCACGTGGGGCATTTAGCCAAAGACCCGTACTTGGCTGTGGTTGAACTAATAGCCAACTGCTACGACGCCGGCGCAACCCATGTAGACATAGTTTCGCCGTCCGAAAAGGGACAGGTATTTAAGGTAAGTGATAACGGTGTCGGAATGACGCCCGCCGAGTTTTTACACAGATGGACAAAGTTAGCGTATAGCCGTATAGATGAACAGGGCGAAGAGGTGATCTTTCCGCCTGGCGTGAAGGGCAAAAGGCGTGCGCTGGGTCGGAGCGGAAAAGGGCGACATGGGGCATTCTGCTTTGCTGACTCGTACAAGGTTGAAACTCATAAAGACGGGCAACATTTTGCAGCCGTCGTGAGTCTTACCCGTAGTGCCGAATCGCCGTTTGTCATTGAGCCAACTGGCGTCACTAACTCATTGCTTCACGGAACGGCGATCAGTGGAACAGCTGACCGAAACTTTGTGGTCGAATCCAAGCTAAAGGAAGTTATCGGCAGTAAGTTCTTAGTTGATCCAACGTTTTCAATAACGCTTAACGGCCATCGGATTGACTTATTCGCGCTGAATATACTAAATACCCATGTCATAACACTGCCGCAGGACGGCAGTGTTGTTAAGGTACACCGTATAGCTAATGCAGAGCCGGGCGAAGATTCACAAATGCGGGGTGTCACGTGGTGGGTGAATCGCCGGATCGTTGGAACTCCAAGCTGGCAGTCATTCTCAGGAGAGTCATACTTAGATGCTCGCAAGGCGGACGCTAAACGCATTAGCTTCGTCGTCGAGGCAGACTTCCTAAAGCCGTGGGTAAAGGAGGACTGGAGCGGATTCCACAGCATGCCGATGGTGCTGGCCGCGACGGAGGCCGTTGACGCGTACGTTCGCAAAGAGCTACACCATCTGTTGGCAGCGGATCGCAGGCGCGTGAAGGAAAAGGCTATTCGGCAGAATGCGGCGGCCATTGGGGATCTTACAACGGTGAACCAGTACGCCGTGGGAAAGTTTATTGATGAAGTCCAACAGAAATGCAGCAGCCTTTCCGAAAAGGATCTGGCGCGTACTGTCGAGATATATGCCAATCTCGAGCAAAGCAAGTATGGATTCGATATATTAAACCAACTCGCGTCGTGCTCGCCGGATGACTTGGATGCGTGGAACGAAATTATGAAGGAGTGGACGGCGGCTAACGCTCAAATTGTACTGGGAGAGTTGCAGCGACGACTAAAGCTTATTTCACGAATCTCTGCTGTCATAGAAGCTGATGACGTGGACGAGCTTCACGAGATACACCCTCTTTTTGAGCGTGGCTTGTGGATATTCGGCCCTGAGTATGAGTCTGTGGACTTTACGTCGAATCGTGGTATAGCCCAAGTTGTTGGAAAGTTCTTCGGACGGGAGGGGATTCAGGTAAGCCAGAAGAGGCCCGACATCGTAGCGGTTCCTAACTCGGCTATATCGATCTACGATGCTCCGTCGTTTGATACGACAGGAATGGTTAGCGGAAGCAGGTCGGTATTAATTGTGGAGTTAAAGGCCACGGGCATTCCCATCACGACGAAAGAGCTTGATCAAGCCAGAAACTATTGTGACGAACTACATACCAGTGGGGCTGTGCCTGAGAACGTGAAGATTAGAGCTTTTGTCTTGGGATCAACAGTTAGGGCAAAAGAGATGGAGTATGGCAACGCAACAATTGTTCCGCGTACATGTTCAAAATTGTTAGACAATGCGCACATGCGGACATTCAATCTGCATAAGCGGCTCAAGCAAGAGCGACCACTTGAAATGCGAGACGCCGTGGTGGAAGAGCTAGTTAGTAATGTGATAGACATTGACCAGCGCTAGTGTGGCGCGGTCGCCGCGAGCAATCTAAGCGCGCCGCCAAACACCGCCATCTTCCGCCACTCCCCGTACTTCTCCTCCCACGCCCCCGACGCCAGGTCCTCCGCGAGCCGCTTGACGAACCGCTCCCGCACCGCGTCACTCACAAACGCCCACGCGGACTGTGAGCGCAGCACGCTGGGGTCGAGGAACTTCTCCGGCCGCGCGTAGAACGCCTCCGTGAAGCCGTCCGTGCAGTCGATCGGGATGGGCGGCGTCGTCACGGTCGCCCGCCGCGGCGGGCTCGAGAGCCGGTCCACGAGCAGGTCGATCTTCGGGTAGCGCTTGCGCTCGGCCTCGATTAGCTCCGGCACGTAGTCGGCGAGCCAGAAGCGGTCGAGGGCGTCGCCGTCGAAAGTCATGACGACGATGGGCCCGCGCGTCACGCGCTTCAGCTCGCGCAGCCCGGCCTCGAGGTCCTGCCATTGGTGGACGGTGAGGATCGCCATGCTCGCATCCACGCTCCGGTCGTCGAGCGGGAGGGCCTCGGCCCGCGCGTCGATCGCCGGCGCGAGGTGGCGGGGGCGCTGCCGCCGCATCGCCTCCGAGGGCTCGATCGCGATGACGTAGCGGTCCAGCGGCTCGTACGACCCCGCGCCCGCGCCGACGTTGAGGACCGTCCGCGCGTCGCCGAGGGCCGCGTGCACGAGCGCCTCGATCCGCGGGTCGGCGCGGCGGCGGCTCGCGTACCCCTCGCCGATCAAGGCGTAGTCGACGTCTCCGGCGCTGGGCTTGGCCATGCGGATTTTTCGCAGCGGCGGGGGTGGGACGGGGCGCGAAAGTTCCGACAAAGTTGACCGCCCTCGCGCCGTTCCCTATGATTGCCCAAGACTGCGGGGTAGAGCAGCCTGGTAGCTCGTCGGGCTCATAACCCGGAGGTCGTAGGTTCAAATCCTACCCCCGCTATTGCAGCAACCTACGACCCTCCACGAAAGTGGGGGGTCGTTGGTTTTTGGCATAACGCCTGCTCGCAGTGTTGCAACCCGCAAGTGCTCGAGTAGCCGTGTCCCAAGCGGCGAGCCGAAAGAGGAACTTTCCCCACCGACTTAGTGGCGGCAGGCGAGGCATCGAACCGTGGCGACAACCGTCCTTGCAACAAGATCACTCGTGAGACCAAGACAGAGTCCCCTTGCTCTCCGCCAAGCGATCGGTCTGAAGACCGGTGCGGCGGTGACTGACTGGATCAAGCTCTTTGAGAGCTGTGCAGAGGCGATGGCCATGTCACTCTACATCGTCCAGTACGGTGTCGTGGACATCGTAGCGGTCCAGACCAAACTGCCGCAACCTTGCTCAAGACCGTCCAGCGGTAAACCGCGGATACGCCTTTCGCTGAGGTCTCCATCAACCTCTCCGCTTCACGCTTGGCCCCCATACATTCAGAAGCGCGAGGCGTTCCGTTCCTGACCCCGTCGGTGTAGCATCGCTACTGCCGGCTAAGGACTCAGTCCTCTGTGCGGGTCACCCCCACTCACGGCGGGGGAATCTCGGAGGGTGCAGCAGTTGTCGGTGAGCGGAACTCGTGCAGCGGTGCCTGTCATCGACATCTTCGCCGGTCCAGGCGGATTGGGCGAGGGCTTTTCCGTTGCCACCGATGATCAAGGCGATCCTCTCTACAGAATAGCTTTATCCATCGAGAAGGACCAGTGGGCGCACCGGACTCTCGAACTCCGCAGCTTTTACCGTCAGTTTAAAGCAGGAAATGCTCCCGGCGCTTACTACGACTACCTGCGCTGTGGGCACGATCAAGCCGAAGACATGCGACAAAAGCTCTTTGCCGCTCACCCCAGCGAGGCAGAAGCGGCTCGCTCCGAGGCGTGGCAAGCGACCTTGGGTGAGACAGCCCCTGACGAGGTCAGCCGTCGCATCACTTCCGCTCTTCACGGTTGCGCGCCGGGCTCACCTTGGGTCCTGATAGGAGGCCCGCCCTGCCAAGCGTACTCGATGGTCGGTCGTTCAAGAA
Organism: Phycisphaerales bacterium; assembly: GCA_035628115.1. GTDB lineage: Bacteria > Planctomycetota > Phycisphaerae > Phycisphaerales > UBA1924 > BJHL01. The sequence goes on from DASPKL010000003.1 coordinate 285,106, forward strand.
TGAAGCCGGTCAAGAAGGCAGCCTTCTACCGGGATCATCGTCACACGCTGTACAAGGAGTACCTTCGACTCCTCTCGGACCATGCACCGTCTGTCTTCATCATGGAGAACGTCAAAGGACTTCTCTCTTCAACCTTGAAGGGCGAACGAATCTTCGGACAGATTCTTGCTGATCTCGCCGCCCCCAGAAATGGTCTCTCCTACGTGGTGGTGCCAATCACTCAGAGACCTAAACTCACCAGGCCGCGCCCGTTGGAAAACGGATCGGCGGAGCCCGACCCCATTGATTTCCTTGTCGAGTGCGAACGGTATGGAGTCCCTCAAGCTCGGCATCGCCTGATTCTGCTTGGAATCAGCACCGCATTCCTTGCAGAGCGGCCAGATCTCCACATTCCCATGATAAGCGCGGTGCCCGAGCGCTACAGCGTTGACTCCGTTATTGGTAACCTCCCGCCACTTCGCAGTCTTATATCCTGTAAACGAAAATCTGGCATGTCCAAGAAGGGCTCGAAGGACGCCAAGAAAGTCGATTCGAAGGACCGCTGGAAAGCGGTCATCGAAGAGGCTGCTTCCAAGGACTGGTTTTTCGAGCTTCGGATGGGAGAGAATGGCACCGTAGCCACTCGGATTCAAACTATTGCAGATTCGATCACCGCGCCTCGTTCCAATGCGGGTGGCCGATTTGTTGAATGCAAGTCCGAGTTCGCGCAGAAGGATCTCGGAGCGTGGTACTTGGACGCGAAGTTGCCCGCTTGTCCTCGCGTCAGCATCGACGTTCTCCTTGTGAACGTGCCCGCAACATCGATCAAGGCCGCGCGGCGTCGCCGACACCCGGGACGCACGGCGCGGACCCTCTACCACCCGGCACCTATTTGGACCCCCCGGACGGAGAAAGGGTCCAAATTCGTTCCCGTGTGTGCAGGAGGTCGTTATGCACGTCCACGAAGAATCCCGGCACGAACGGCATGAACCGGCGATGAAGCGGCTGGCGTGGTTGTGCGTCGCCGCGGTGGTTGGGGCGCTGACGTTCGTCGGCGTGGAAGCGGGGGTCGAACACGTGGGCTCGGTCCACAGCCCGCAGCGCCTGAGCGGCATGTGGGTGACCAAGGACGGGACCAGCGCGGTCACGATCGGCGGGTCCTCATGGCTCTGCCACGTCGCGGACGAGGGTCTAGAACTGGTCCCGCGGCTTGTCGACGAGCGCGGCACCGCCAGCGGCGACGTGCTCTGCCAGGCGGGCGGCCAGCGCGTGGGGAGTTTCATGGTCGGCCCGCACGCCCAGAACCCCAACGAACTCGCGTTGGAAGTGCGGCGCGAGGGGCACGTCGCCGAGCCCGCGATCGTGCTGCGCCGCCCGCGGTGAATGAACGGTGCGCACGGTGTTCGTGCGAACAGTCATTGTGCCCAACAGAGAGCTCGCTGGGATCTGGCCCTGACCGGCCCCGATGGACGCAGCTATATAAAGCGGGCTGTGCTCTCCTGGCCATGGTCCTTAACGGTGTGCCCGCCGACAGAAACGTCCCGCTCCGCTGGTACGCCCTCGCGTCGGTGCCCGCGACGTACGTCCGGCTCGAACGGGACGAAGACACGTTCACCGGGTTTGAAGAAGAGCGCTCGTACCACATCGCCGCGCTGCGGCGGGTCACGCACCCCTCGCTGGCGTCGATCGTGAACCGCGCCGTGTTGGCCGCGGAAGTCGCGCAGCGCGGCGAGCCCCACACGGCCGGCCTCGAGGCCGAGCTCTATGGGGCCGCGCTCATGCTCCCGGCGCAGCACCGGGACCTGATCATCAACCGCAAACCCCGGGCGCTGATCCCGTTCGCCGGTGTGGCCGGGCGGACGCTGGCGCCGCTGCAGCTCCTGGGCGATGTGCCCTGCGTCCGCCTGTACTCCATGAACATGGTCGGGTGGTTCGCGTCCACGATCTATAACAAGGTGATGCCGCCCGAGAAGGCTCGCGAGGCTGTCCTTACCCCGGAGGTCATGGACCCCGGGAACGTCGCGGCCCGGTACCTCGACGTGCTGGCTGAGAAGGCAAACCGGGAGTTCCCTGCCCAAGACGAACCCCTCGTGCTCATTTCCAACGCCGCCATCACCGAGCGAGGCTACCGCGAGGGCAGCCTCGAGGTCTGCAAACAGCTCGTCCGCCTCCTCGACACCTTCCCCACGCGTTGTCTGAAACCCGCTGATCTCCCCGCGTTGCCCGAGGGCCATGCGGATTGGGCGATCGCCCTCCTGCTGCGAGCGTCCCTCGCCGGGCTGCACAACGAGCAGCTCTAGAAGTGCTTGCGCCGCGGCTGAGAGTCCCCGCACGGTGTGTGCCGGCCTGGCGCCTACGCGTTCGTATGGGAAGCTGCTTCAGCCGAGGCGGTCACGGTTATGTATTCCTCCACACGATTTAGAACTGCGCGGAGCGTCTTGACGTTCCCGACCGCGACGCTCACCGCGTTGAGCGCGGCTTCCATCGCCGCTCGGCGCTCGGCCGAGATCCGAGGCACCGCTGTTCCTAGATCGCGCGCGAGTTCACGCTCCCGCCTGCGCATCTCCAGGTAGCCGATCTGCATATTGAGTTCGCTGATGCGGCCGTTGATGACTCGCTTGTTGTCGCGACGCTGGATCGGCGTAGACCCCGGCGGGCGTTTGTAGACCGCGATGAGTTCCGATCGTCGCGCCTCGAGCTCCGTGAGCATCGCCGCCAGCTGATCGATGACGCTGTCGTTATCCCCCGCTGCCATCGTTCGCCTCCGTTTCGGGTTTCTGCGAGCCGCCGGCAAGCGCCTTGCCGAACGGCCGGACCAGCGTCATCAGCTCCTTTGCATTACGCCGCGTGGCCAACTTTTCCAGCCGCGTGCGGACCTGTTGCGAGCTCGCCAGCCACGCCTTTGCGCGTGCGTGCAGTTCCTTCCGCTGCGTCCTCAGCCCATCCAAGAGCTCTTTGCCCCGGGTGCGCTGCTCCTCGCGGATGGAGGTCGTTTCCGAGATGTACGCGCGGACCGCGGCGGCCGAGTACCCGCGTCGCAGCATGCGGCGGCCGGCGTTGTCGGCAGCCTCGGCGAGGTCTTCGTCGATCGCAACTTCCTCCTGCCGCGCCAGCACTTTCTGGCTGTCGGCCAGGCTCCGCTCGAGGTAGCGGTCCATGACGGCAACGGCGCCGCGGTACACCTGCTCGTGCTCAATGGCTTGCGCCAGCGTTTCCTTCGCCAACCGCTGAGCGGCTTTGTCCGCGGTGCACCCACTCAGCACGAGCATCGCCGCGGCGCAAGCTGTCATCCGTGTGAGGCAGGATTGCATCAGATATCACTCCAAACGCCCAACAGGGCGGCGACCTGGGCGGCCTGAATGAGATCGTCCGGCTTGACCCCCTCACTGTGGAATGCAACCAGACCTTCCAGTCCCCTGCTGATCAAGGCCTGGCGTTCCGTCATCAGGGCATCGGCCTGCGCGGCCGACATATTGGCTTGCAGGGAATCCAGTTGCGCTTCGAGCGACAGCACAGCCTGCTCGGCCCGCCGCACTTGCACGTATTCGTCGAAGGCTGCCAAAGCGAGCGCGAGCGTTTTTTCGCGGAACACGTCCTCGCTCATTCCGGCCTCTCTGCCCGGAAGACCTGCATCGTCGCATCCTTGCCACCTCGAGTTCGAGAAGTCGGCCAGGATCCGCTCGACCGACGCCGAACGGTCGCAGGCGTAGGCGCCCAATGAGGCGACGCCCTCGGCCTCGGCGTCGACCGCACGCTTCGAGGCCTCGGCGAGGTTGTTAAGCTCATTGATCACGCGTTCACGCAGCGCGTCTTCCCGTCGCAATCCGCCGACCAGCGCGGCCAGGCGCTGCTGTTGGGCCAATGCCATGTCGTATCCGAGGCTTGCGACGATCAACGATGCGCCCGGATCGCGTAGCGCGAGCGTTGCCAATGGCTTCGCCTCTTTGTCGGAGAGGAATGGTTTTCCCCAGGCCGCGATGGTCTTTGCCACTGCTTCTGCGTAAAGCTTCGACGGATCGATGCCGCTCTTCTTTAGTACGTCTTGCCACGCGGAGGGGTCCTCAATGATCTGGTCGATCACCTGACCGATCTCCGAGCCGTCGCCAAGCACTTCCTTCAGGTTTCGCCACGATTCAGCGTCCAACTCCGCCAAAGAACTGGGAATCGCCGGTAGATTGAGGAGATCGCCGACTGTCGCCGACGCATCGACCTCTGTCAACTTCGCCCCATCGCCGCCGTTCGCGGTGAACCTCGAGTACGCGACCGCTTTGGACCGCATCGCGTTGTACGACGCGACAACGTCCGCGATCTCGCCTGCGTCGCTTCCGCGGGATGCCAGAGCGCCCACGCTCCAGGCCAGCAGCTCTTGCGACGCTACGAACTCGGCTTCCCGCCTGGCCGCCGCGTTCACAAGCGCGTGCCGGTCCGCGAGCTCCGCCTGCGCTACCCCGAGCTCGATCGCAGCGCGCTTGGTTTCTTCGCCGATCGCGAGCCTCCGGCTCGTGTGCTGCTGAACTTGCTGTTCGGCCCGGGTGGCGATGCGATCCGCCGAAGCGATCAGCGCGGCGAGGTCCTCGCGCAGCCACCCCGCGACTTCCGCCTCGGCTCCCAGTTCGGCGGCTACGGTCAACGCCGCCGCACCGTCCGACGATACCTTGCTCTGCAGAGCGGCCAGGGAATCGTGACTGAGTTTCGCGAACTCGTCGCGCGCCTCCTCGGCCGTCTTCTGCCGCGCGGGGTCGTGCAGATAGATGCAGCCGGGCACGAAGCACAACTGCGTGATGCCGCCCAAGAGCACCACCGCCAGCCTAGACGTTGACGACAACGATTGGGTTTGCTGCACGTTCATTGGTTGCCTTGCTGACACACACGACCTTGCATCATGATACCGGCAGCAAGCGATGGCCCCTCGTTCTTACTTCACATTCGCCGACCGATACTGGAACGCGCGGCGTGTTCGCGACCGGATCGTCGCTCGTTCTTGTGCGACGGACTTGGAACGGGCACTAATTTATACCACATGGTGGCTTCTCCACACTCAGAATTCACTGTGGGATGCGGCGCAATGCCACGAATATGAGCGGGACGGGAATTCAATCGTCTGACATCGGAGCGCCCGCGAAGCTGCGAGATAGATGGTGGCGCCGCTTGCACGCGCTCCTGACAGCCGGTATGCTCTTCCAGCTGGCCCGGTGAAAAGAGGCACCGTACAGCGGCTAGTAAACAGCGAGGCGCAGCGCCATGGGCAACACGCAATGGAAAGGGTTCGTGCTCGCGTTTGTCGTGTCCGCGCAGTGCGCGGTAGCCGACTACATCGTCGTCAAGCGTGCCGCGCCGATCAAGAACGGGCCCTCCGCGGCCGCCGATGCGGTAGCCCGCGTCGGCTCGGGCCAGATTCTGGAACTCAAGGATGATCGACTCTCCGGGAATTACGTCAGTGTGCGATCCGCCGGCGGCGTTTCGGGCTGGATCTACAAGGGATTCGTCGATCGCCATCGCGGAAGCGCTCCGCCGCCGGCGGCCGCGGCGTCCGAGACGCTCAAGGTGCGGGTCTTCGACGTCGGGCAAGGTGACGCGATCCTGATCACGTGCCCGGACGGTGATCACCAGATGCTAATCGATACCGGCGATACCCGGTACCCCGGCGCGGCGCAGGCGTTCAAGAACGCGATCACCGAGCACCTCCGCCCGGCCGACACGCTCGAGATCGCGGTCGGTACGCACCCGCACTCGGATCATATCGGGAGCATGGATTGGCTTCTACGGACAAGGCGCCCGGCGCTCTACATCGACTGCGGCAAGCCGGCGACCAGCGCAACGTTCAAGCGCGTCGAAGCGGCGATCGCGGAAACGGGCGTCTTGCGGCGCAGCGCCAACACGTTAACTCTGGTTGATGTGGACTTTTGCCCACGCGCGGATGTGTCGGCGGTGCTGCTGCGCCCGGCGGGTTTCGGGGCCGAGGACGACCCCAATGACAACTCGGTCGTGGTGCGGGTCAACTACTTCGAGGACAGCTTTCTGTTTGTCGGCGACACGGAGGCGGGCCTCGAGCGTCAGCTGCTCGATGACCCGGCGACAAAGGGATTGCTCGATTGCGACTTTCTCAAAGTCGGGCACCACGGATCCGAGACCTCGTCGACCAAAGAGTTTCTCGACGCTGTCACGCCGCGCATCGCGGCGATCTCCGCCGGCAGGCCGGGCGTGAGCACGAACGCGGGTTACAGGCACCCGCGTCGCCGAACCGTCGACCGGCTGGCGTTGTACTTGGAACCCGACCCAACGCCGGAGAGGCCGCTCACCGTTTACGACAGCGCGCAGTCGAGGTGGCTGAGCGTGCCGCTGGACGTCCGACTGTACAGCACGTCGCGAGACGGGGACTTGTTGTTCGAGAGCAATGGAGACGGCATCGTCTGCCGCACCGCCCGCTAAGGGGTTGTCCTTGCAGTTCATGGTCGTCGACCCACCCGGAGTGTGACATGACGCATACCGCCGGTCCTTCCGAGTCGTCCGCCGGCAAGAGGCGCGACAAGACCCGAACCGCGGCGCCGCCGCCGCTCGCCAAGAGCCGGCAAGCCGATCCTTGGGAAGAAGTCTGCGAGTTCCTGCGGGCGATCCACGTCATGAAGCTCTACGCCGGTGCGGAGGGGATCGCCATCCCCGATCGCATTCGAGTACAGCTGGCCGACCTTGCGCCGGTGGAGGCCGCGGTCGCCGCAATGGGGACCGACCCGCATTGCGACAAGGTCGCCCTCCAGTACATGGGCGTGTCGCTCCAGGAAGCTCTCGGCAAAGCGATTGCGGTGCACTCCGCGCTGAGCAAGCTTGTGGCGCCGGCGACTCCGGACTCGATCGTTTACACCCAGCCACCGACGAGCCTGAAGGACTTCGCCAACCGCCAGGCGGTGCTCTTCTGGCTCTTGGTCGCGGCGTTCCTGGCCATCGGCGGGTTTCTTGGGTCGCTCGTCTGGGCGAGTAAGCGCGCCGAGGTGACGGTCCAAGTCAAGCTGGTGCTCGAAGAGGTCGACACGTTCGAGGACCAACTGCGCAAGCTCGAGGACTTCCAGCAAGATACGGAGAATCTCGCGGCGGAGATCGATGCGGTGATCACCGACTTGAGCGCCCGCAGCCACCAAATCGAGGAGTCTGCGCAGCTCGTGCCCCAAGCTCCGGTCGCTTGGCCCGCGAACACGATCGAATCCGCTCTCGGCGACGTCAACGATCGACCGGCCAGCGCCCTCGGAGCGATAGAGCGCATCCGTGAGGCGACGCAGCTCTTTCGGCGCGACCTGGGGTCCGCCGACCGGCAGCCGCGCTGGACGAAGGTGATCGGCGACCAGCTCACCAACCTCTTCGCGGCCATGCTCGGCGCCGCTTTCTATACTCTCTACACGGCGAACACCTACATCGTTCGGCGCACGTTCGACCGCGCCTATACAACCCACTACATCGCGCGCTTCGTGTTGGGCGTGCTTGCCGGCGTCATTCTCGCGAACTTCGGCGAGTATGTGTTGCTCGAACAGACCTCCGGCGAGGTGACCGAGTCGGTGCTCACGCTGACTCAGACGCTGCTTGCGCTGATCGGCGGGTACTCCGCCGACGCGGTCAACGCGATCTTCACGCGCGTGGCCGAGACGATGACGACGCTTGTCCGGGGCAGCGGTCGGACGCAGAGCGACCGCCAGGCGGAGGCGGACGCAAGGGCCGCCGATGTTCAGGCGCAGACCGCCGTTGCGGAGGCCCGGCTCGCGGAAGTCTCGCGGCTGCAGGGCCTTCATGCCAAAGCGGTTGAGTCCGGGGCCCCCGGGGCGTTGCTCGCGGCGATCAAGTCGCAGATCGACGCGCTGCTGAAGGAAGCGAGCGCATAGTTCGCGGCAGGGTTGCCGGTTTAGCAACCTCGTGTAGAGACCGAGGGAGTGACGGTGCTATTCCGCAGCGAGCGTCCGCGCGTGCCTGCCGCCCGGAAGCAACCGGAGCACGAGCCTGGCTGCCACGCGCCTATTGGATCTTCAGGGAACAGGATATCACCCATTTCGATGGCTCCGGGCGCGGCACATCCGGCCCTTACGTGCGAGAAGGAAATAGCGGCGGTCACCGACGGTCGAATCGCTGTTAGGGACTTTACGACGTGTAGTCCCTTTTATCGGCGGACCCGCACCTCGAGGCTCGCCGCGGGCGTGCTGCCGTCCGTCTTCCAGAGTTTCTCCTTGAGGATCCTCTCCATGATCTGGCCGCACGTGAGCGGTTTGCCCGAGGTGCGGAGGATCTTGAGGGCCGCCTCGAGCGCGCCGTGGCGCGGCGGCTTGGACGGGCCCTTGAGCGACTTGGCGCTCTGATTCGCCTCGGCAGTGACTCTGGGTTTCGTGGACGGAGCCGGGCGAGCGGTGGGGGGCTTGGCCGCCGCCGGCTTCTTGGCCGTGACTTGGGTTGGCTTGGGCGTCGTGGCGCTTGGGGCGGCCGGTGCGACTCCCGGCTTGGCGCTCTCGGGCGGGGGTGTTGCCGTGGCTTTGCGGGCTGCCCGCTTGGGCGCGAAGGCCGCGATCTCGGCGAAGGTTGCGGTGACGGTGTGCGTGCTCTTCATGGCGTTCTCCCTGCGCCGGCTTGGGCCGCCCGGTAGACCGACGAGGTCCATCCCGCGGACACCCCGCGGCGCGTGCACAGAGAGCCATCAATCTGGCGTTCCAGCAAGGCCAATGACGAGAGAATGCGAGAAAAAGTCGGGGTCGCCCCCTCATCGGACGGCTCCAAGTCCGTGTGCTGCCGGCGAACGCCGGGGCGAGGCCGCTGTGACTGCTGGTGTCGGAGAGCTTGCTGGAAGGGACGGCATCCCGTCCAAGCCGCGGCGGTACCTGCAGTTCGTCGCCAGCTGGTTCCAGCCCGTGCCGGAGAGAATCAGTTGAGCTCGTCCAGGACAGCCCTGTAGAGCGCGCGTGCGGCTTCGTCGCGCCGGAGTTCGTCCAAGTCCACGCCGCGGTCGTAGCAGTAGAGCATCACCGACCGCTCGCTCTTGCGGCCCCGGAGCTTGGCGAGCAGGTCCGTGCGGCAGCGTTCGATGAAGAGCTTGGAGACCTTGCCGTCCTCGATCCCGAAGGCCGAGGGCGTGCCGTAGAACTCGACCTGCGCCCGCAGCTCGGGCACGACCGGGTTGTTGCGCTGCGGGAGATAGACGCTCACCCACACCAAGAACGCGTTCCATGCGGCCCATCCTCCCTCTGCAAGCCGCTCGCGTTCGATGCTCTCAAGGTCGAAGAGCCGATGCGCATGGGCGCGGGTCCATGCGCTGTCCATCCAATGCAAAAGGTTGATACGAGACCCGATGACCGCCATGACCTCGTTTGAGCGCCGCGCAGGGCGCAGCTCGTCGTCTAGCAGCGCCCGCACCTCGGGCACAATGCCTAAACCACCCGGCGCAACGTCACGATCACCATCGCGAACCATGAGCTGCACGGCGATCCATCGCGCGTACTCAAGCGCCGCTTCAACCGCGCTGCCGCGTGCCGAGTTGATACCCAGATGCAGATAGTCGTAGAGGCGCGGATCGCGCTCAGTTGTGTTCTCGACAATATTGGACGTCGGATCGTCCGCGCACAACGCCTTAACGACCTCCCACACAGGTTCGCGGCGCCCTTCAAGCGCGTATGTCGCCTTCCCATCTGACCGTGCCGTGCAGACATACTCCACGAAGCGGCCTGCTTCGGATCGCGCCATCCGCCAGTTGTCGCGCCAAGACCTGCCGCGTCGGCGTGATTCTGCGGGGGACTCGCTCTCCACAGGTTGTTGAACAACCCAGTTGCAAAGGCGTAGCACCGCGTCAACATCGATGGTTCGTCTTTCCTTTGCTGCATCCGCCATGCGACTCAAGAACTTGCCGGCAAAGATCGGCGCCAGGCCTGTGAGCAGCTCAGCCTTGCTTGAATGCGCCTCGACGTCACGTGCAAGGTACGTCCCGAACACATCCGCAAGCCCGTCGATGTCCGGGTACGTGAAGCCCGTCCCATCGGTCGGCTTCCAAGTACGTATCTTCTCAACGACCTCTTCGAGTGGACGGCCCTCAAGCTCATCGAGCGGGATCGGGCTGTCGTGCCCCCATCCAGCACTGGTGCGAAAATTGAGGTCGGCCAGTTCGGGTCCGCCGTGCTCGCGCAGCATCGCGTCGTAGAACCTTTGCTCGTCGCCAGATAGTTGATCCTTCACCCAGTGAAGGCACTGAAATCTCCAGTAACCGTGGCGTGCGCTTCGGTCGGCTTCAGATTCCTCGGGATCGCCCTCATCGATCCCGCGCACCTGGGCGAACCACGCGGCCTGTTCCGCGGGGTCCAACGCTGAAAACCATCGGCCCGTCAGCAGCGCCAGCTCGTGCTTAAGGTCGATATCCCGCAACAACGCGCTGTCCAGCATCGTTGACTTGAGCAAGCCGGGGTGCTTCTCGCCATAAACCCGTATCAGGTGCAAGCGAAGGCGGCCGAAGATCGAGAAGCGTCGGTTCTTCGCCCGTCACCGTCGCCTCGTACGACTACCTCGGCGCGGGAACATTGGTGGGCACTACGCTGCCGTACCCAAGCCCCGCGGTGCTCTCCACGCTGTACGACCCGTCGACCGGCAACTACCCGGACCGGATGGACCAGTTCAACCGCCCCAAGCGTTCGGTCTGGGAGCGATCCGGTGTTGGCGCCTTCTACGACCTGTCAATCACGCACGACGCCAGCTCGAATCCAACGAGCACCGTCGACAACGTGCGCGCCCGCGCCGGCAGCGGTGATCACATCTTCGATGTGGTCTACACGATGGATAGCCTTGATCGCCTGACGCGAGCGGACGAGGGTGAGCGGACAGGCACGACGACCTTCTCCATCGCGTCGGGCACGCGCACCCGCAACGAAGAATGGGATGTTCTGAGCCAGACGGGCAACTGGGAGATCCACCAGCTGGACGCGGACGGAGACGGGAGCTTCGCCGGCTCGATCGACCGCGACGAGCCGGACGCGTACTCGCTCTACAGCAACGCCAACGAACTCAAGGAACGCAGGAGCACCAAGGCCGGCAGCGACTACGACCACTACGACTACACGTACGACCTCAACGGTAACCTAATAGGCGAGGACCTCGCGCTAGTCCGTGCTGGTCCGCCGGCAACAACGATCAACGTTGAACGAGGCTTCGTGTACGATCCCTTCGGTAGGTTGGTGCGCCTCACGGGCGCGCTAGGCACAACCGTCTGCAACTACCGCTACAACGGGCTGGGCTACCGGATCATGAGCCAGTCCGACGAGAACCTGGATGAGGTGATCGACGACGCCGACAGGCGGCTGATGATGTACGATCCGATGTGGCGCATCGTTGCGATCTTCCACGACGGCGAAGACGCGCCGCGTGAGTCATTCGTCTACCACGTAGCCGGACTAAGCGGCAGTGGAAACTCGTCGTACGTCGACAGCGTGATCCTGCGCGACCGTGACACCAACGCCGATGAATCGCTCGAAGAACGGCGGTTCTACTGCCAGAACTGGCGGGCCGACGTCGTGGCGGTGCTCGCCGGCGACGGCGTCCCGCTCGAGTACGTGCGGTACAGTCCGTACGGAGAGCCCACGGTGTACCCGGTCGCCGACGTCAACTTCGATGGCATTGTCGACAGCACTGATACCACGGATTGGACCGACCTCACGTCCGGCGGCACCGGCGATGCCGCGTATACGAACGATGATCTCAACTTTGACGGGCTCTTCCCGGACATGGCGGATTCGTCATGGTTCTTCGACAGCGAAGCAGACAACACGGGCTTGAGCGGAAGGGGTCGTGTGTCGTCGCCGGCCGTCGGCAGCATGTTTGGCTACGCCGGGTACGTGTGGGACAACCTCGTTGGCGGATACCATGTTCGACATCGGACTTACCTGCCGGAAATTGGCAAATGGGCCAAAAGAGACCCATTGGGTTACGTGCATGGTTCGCTTTCGTTGTATAATTATGTGAACGAACAACCAATCCGATACGTCGATCCACTCGGGCTTGAGCCTAACAAAGAAGGAGCAAAAAAGAATTGTGCTAACTTAATTGTTGTAATTAAAAGGCTCGAAAATCAAGGCATGACAAAGGACCAGATACTTAAGCATCTGGAAGATCAGCACGGCACAAACTTTGAAAGGTATTTCTACACTGATAAGTACGGATGGGTAGACGTGCGACACTTCATGGCGGCGTCGAGGACGGCGAACGACGTGGGCAGCGTCGCGACCGAGTTGTTAGGCTTTGGTGTTGAACTTAAACAATGGTGCCAAGAAGGAGAGCATGATTACCAGAGTGGCTTTGCGTCCGAAGATCTCTCAAGCAATGAAGCCGGCGCCGAGTTTGGTGATGACTATATCAACGGTGATGAAAAGCTCTCAGACAGCCTTATCAGATGGTGCAACGATGCGGGGGCGCGAGATTACCTTGACTCGCACACAGGCTACTGGACGCTCCCTGATAAGGATCCCGCCGTGAGGGGGCCAAAACCGCCCGATACCTCCAGCAGTAATGATTCGACGAGCAGTTCGGCACAAACCTGCGCTCACGTAACCAGCAATGCCCCGGCTGGTTGTAGCGCGGCGTCCGATTCGGCAGGAAAGCCTGGGATGAAATAATGATGACAGATAAAGCGTCTGCGGAACAGCCTCAAAGCGCGCACCGACTGCTTGCTGCACGTATGATCGCGGTTCAGGTGTTTGAGATCATTATGTTTGCCATTGTCTTGATATTCGGTACGCCACCCGTCGTTTCTGACACGTCGCAAGTGTCATATCATCCTAGGCGTGACGCATTGATTGTTCTTTTAAGTGCGTTCGCATTCCTGTACTTGTGTTCACGCAACCAGCGCTTGTGGGTTAGAGTACTCAAGGCCGGATGCTATGGGACGATTCTTGCGTTGGTGTTGTATTTGTATCGCAGTCGCGCTGGCTAATGTTCTGTTTGGAACCTCTGCGAACAGCTAGTAACCCCGAACGTTCCAAGAAGCAGCCAAATCAACACCAGCCGCTGCCGAATACACGTGGACCGTCAACATCGACAGCGGCACTGTTCTGTTCGGAAACTCTGATCATCGCCGCTGTAGCGTCTGAAGCCATCACGCCGCTTTCCGCTCGTAGTGTCTGAGGACGCCGCCAAGTCGCTGCTTGCACACGACGCGCGAGAACGCTGACGGCGGCGGTAGTGCCGCGGCACTGCCCGGCGCCGCTTCGTTCGGCGCCGGCGGTCCTGCTGTCGTACTGCCCATCGGCGCTTGCTCGCCTCGTGCGGCATGTCCGTCTCCGGCCCGTCTCGAGGCGGCGACCTGCCGGCGAGCTGTTTCTTCCTTACTCTCCCCGTGCCCGGCACGACGTGCCTAGGCCTTGGTGCGGCCGCTCCTGGTGGTAGTACGCCGTGTATTGCCGGAGCAGGTAGTCCAAGTGTCTGAGCCCGAGGGGGATGAAGTGGTCCAGGCATTCTCTGCGGACCGAGCGCACCCAGCACTCCGTGTAAGCATTCAACTGGGGCGTGCGCACGGGTAATCGCTTGGGGTTGCACCCGTGCGCTCGCAGACTCCGCGTGAACCCTGGGCCGAACTTCCCATCACCGTCCTTGAGCAGAATCTTGGGCGGCTCGAAGCCCTGCTTTGTTGCCTTGTCGATGAACACCTCCGCTTGGCGCTGGGACCACGCGTGGTCGGGGTGCAGGGTGGGAGAACTGACGATGATCCGCCGCGTCTGGATGTGGACGAAGAAGAGCACCGTGGCCGTCTTCCACCCCGTCAGTGTGAGCACCGGCCTGGTGAAGTAGTCGCAGGCCCACAGAGTCTTCGCGTGCGCCTTCACGAACTCGTCCCAGGTAGGTCCGCCCCGCGCGGGAGCGGGCTGGATCCCGTGCGCGATCAGGATGTCGCGCACGCAGGTCCTGGAGATGTCCCTGAACCCCAGCTTGAGGAGCTTGCCCAGCAGGCGGGAATAGCCCCAGGTCCTGTTCTCCATGGCGAGGCGTACGACGAGTGCTCGGAGCTCCTCGGCCTTGTGTGGCCGTCCGGGGCTGCCTGTCTTCGACTTCTTGCGGCGGCCGCGCTGCCAGCGCCGGAAGGTCTGGTAGCTCACCACCGTCAGCAGTTCTCGCACGGCGCTGCCAAGCGCTTTGCCCAGTCGCAGGAGCCGGGACCGCTCCGCGGGCGTGAGCACGACTCTCCCGGGCAGGTGGGCCCGCAGGATGCGGTTCTCTTCCTTGAGGAACTGGACCTGCCGCGCCAGCTCGTTGTGGGTCGTGCTGGCCAGGACGAACAAGATGGGGTCGACAAGGCGGAGCATGCCGGGTATGCTGCGCAGGAGTGGGGGAGGGCGGGGTTTCCGAACGGCAAAAAGAGGGCAAGAAACAGGTTCTGAACCGCGAAACGCGGTCGCAGGTTGAGGTCAAAGCGTGCCCCCGCTATTGCACCAACCTGCGACCCTCCCGAAAGGGAGGGTCTTTGGTTTTTTGGGCGACCACGCTCGGATACCGCGACTCGCAGCGCCACGCATCGCAACATCCCGGTGGATCGCGGCGGAGGCGACACGTTTCTGCCGTTCGCTCCTAGTCGATCAGATCGGCGAAGGGGGAGCGGACAGTCGCGACTCTGACAAGACACGGCGGGCTGTCCGTTGCAACTTGCTCGCGTTGTTCGCGGCGGATTGGCAAACGATGGCACCGACGCGCTTGTGCTCGCGCGGCGGTGGGAACTACTTGAGGGTCGGCTCTGCGAGCCGTCACATTCGACCGTCGCCGTAGAGCCCGTCGGAGATGCAAGACACCCGCGATCTACCATCGATCGTGGCAGAGCGCACGGGCTTGAGCATCCTTGGCCGTTTCGGCGATCGTGTCCGGTGCACGCGCATCGCCGCGGGTCCTGTTTTGCCCGACGCAGATGGGGTGCGCGATTCTGCGAGGGTGCGACGCGGGGCGAACCACGGTGACGTCGCCGCAGACGTGGCAGCATGGGCTTTGAGGTCACTCCTGCGCGCACCGACGCCGTGCACGATGGCGCCCGCCTGCGGGGGCGGGGCGTGACCGGCCAGGCGAGTCCGCTCGCCCCGCGACCGGTCGGCGCCTCTGCCTGGCGCTGGGCGGCGCTGACGTTCTGTCTGGGGCTGCTCGCCACGGCCGCCGTGGTCTCGGTGCTCCGCGCTACATCCCGGGCGCGCGACGACGCTCGCTTCGCGCACGAGGTCGAGCAGGCGAGGGGCCGCATCGTCGAGCGCTTTCACAGCCTGTGCGCCACGCTCACGGGCGCGGCGGGGCTGCTTGAGATCAACCCCGATCTGACCGCCGAGGAGTTCCGCGCGTTCGTCGCCCGGCAACGGCTCGAGGACTCCCTGCCCGGGACCCTCGGCGTCGGGTTCACGCGGCGGTTCTCCGCCGGCGAGCGGGACTCCGTGGTCGCTTTCATGCGTTCCCAAGGCGTCGACGGGTTCGAGCCGCGGCCGCCGGGAGAGCGCGGGGAGTACCACGCGATTCTCTACATCGAGCCGCGCAGCGAGCGGAACCTGGTGGCGGTCGGGTACGACATGTTCGCCGAGCCGGTGCGCCGCGAAGCGATGGAGCGCGCTCGCGACACAGGCCTGCCGGCGCTGTCGGGTAAAGTGACGCTGGTGCAGGAGACCGAGGCGGACAAGCAGGCGGGGTTCCTCCTTTATGTTCCCGTCTACCGCGGCGGCTGGCCGTCGACGGTGGAGCAGCGGCGGTCGGCGCTCCTGGGCTTTGCGTACAGCCCGCTCCGCGCGGACGACATGATGCACGGCGTCTTCCCGGCGCGAGACAGCCGCATGGTGGACGTGTCGGTGTTCGACGGGGCGGCCGCCTCGCCCGATGCGCTCTTGCACCAGCCGCAACGCTCGGCGCGGCCGGTGAGCGACCGGGCGCGGGACGTTCCCATCGAGGTCGCGCAGCGGGTTTGGACGCTGCGGGTCAGCGCCCGGCCGGAGTTCTCGGCGGGATCTGCCGGACGCCTGGAGCCCTACGTGATCGGCATTGGCCTGGTGCTGAGCCTCGCGCTGGCGGCGTTCTCCCTCGCGCAGGCACGGGCCCACGCCGCGGTACGTCAGGGCGAAGCCCGCATGCGCGCGGTGCTGGAATCGGCTCTTGACGCGATCATTACGATGGATGCCCGCGGGCGCATCGTGGAGTTCAACCCCGCGGCAGAGCGGATGTTCGGCTACCGCCGCGACGCCGTGCTCGGCAGGACGGTCGCGGAGACGATCGTCCCGGAGCGGATGCGCGCGGCCCACGCGGCGGGCATCAAGCGCTACTTCGAAACCGGTCATGGCCCCGTTCTCGGGCGCCGCATCGAGATTGAAGGGCTCCGGGCCGACGGGACGGAGATCCCGGTCGAGCTGGCGATTGTGCCGACCACGCTGGCGGGACACAGCGGCGTTACGTTCTTCACGGCCTACCTCAGAGACCTGTCGGAGCGGCGCGCCGCCGGTGAAGCGCTGCGGCAGAGCGAGGAGCGGTACCGCACACTCGTGGATCAGGTGAAGGACTACGCGATCTTCGCGGTGGACGTGGACGGCAGGCCCACGACTTGGAACCAGGGCGTGCGGCGCGTGCTCGGCTACGACCGGGAAGAGTTCCTCGGTCTGCCCGCCGAGGCGCTCTTCACCCCCGAGGACATCGCGGCCGGTGTGGTCCGGAGCGAGCTCTCGGAGGCCGCGGCGACGGGCCACGCGGGCAACGACCGTTGGATGATGCGCAAGGACGGGCGGCGATTCTGGGCGATGGGCATGACCTCCGCGCTGCGCGATCCCCGCGGCGGGCTCATCGGTTTCACCAAGGTGATGCGTGACCAGACCGATTGGAAGATGGCCGAGATCGAGCGCAACGCGCTCCTCGCCAGCGAGCGTGCGGCAAGGTCGGAGCTGGAAAAAGCAAGCCGCATGAAGGACGAGTTCCTCGCCACGCTCAGCCACGAGCTACGAACGCCTCTCAACGCCATTCTGGGCTGGTCTCATCTACTGCGCAAGAAACCCGAGGACATCGGCGCCGGGCTCGAGACTGTCGAGCGTAACGCCCGGGCTCAGTTGCGGATCATCGAGGACCTGCTCGACATGAGCCGCATCACCTCCGGCAAGATCCGGCTGGACACGCAGTCCGTCGAATTGGCCGAGGTCGTCCGCAACGCGATCGAATCGGTGCGACCCGCCGCCGAGGCGAAGGGCATCCGCATTCACACCGTGCTCGACCCGCGGAGCAACTCTGTAAGCGGCGATCCGAGCCGTTTGCAGCAGGTGGTGTGGAATCTGCTCTCCAACGCGGTCAAGTTCACCCCCAAGGGCGGCAAGGTCCAGGTCGTGCTCCGGCGCGTCGACTCGCACGCCGAGATCGTCGTGACCGACACCGGCAAGGGCATCAGCCCGGACTTTCTGCCGCACGTCTTCGACCGCTTCCGTCAGGAGGACGCGTCGACGACACGGAGGTACGGCGGGTTGGGGCTGGGCCTCTCGATCGTCAAGCACTTGGTCGAGCTCCACGGCGGCGCTGTGCGGGTGTCGAGCCCGGGGGAAGACCAAGGCTCCACGTTCTCCGTCGAGTTGCCGCTGCGGGCGCTGGCACCAATGTCAGCAGCCGCGGCGGATGAACGGCCGCAGCCGGCCGTGCCCGGGGCACCGGCCGGCAACGCCGATTGTCCCGCACTCCGCGGCGTGACCGTCCTGGTCGTGGACGACGAGCTGGACTCTCGCGCGGTCGTGCGGCAGCTGCTCGAAGACTGTGACGCGGTCGTCACGACCGCCTCGTCGGTCGCCGAGGCCACGGAGCTGTTCGTAAAGGTGCGGCCGCGGGTGCTTTTGAGCGACATCGGGATGCCGGACAGGGATGGATACGACCTGATCCGCTGGGTGAGGAGTCTTCCGCCCGAGCAGGGCGGCCGGACGCCCGCCGCGGCGCTGACGGCGCTCGCCCGGTCCGAGGACCGCACCCGCGCGTTGCTGGCCGGGTACCAGGTGCACGTCTCAAAGCCGATCGAGCCCGCGGAACTCGTCGCGGTGGTGGTTGGCCTCGCCGCTTTGTCGGCCCGGGGCGGTGAGGCGGCGAGTTGACCGGCGGAGTTTCCTCGCCGAGGAACACCCGAGCGAGCGGCCATTTCCTTCGCAAACAGCAGCCGGACAACTTCATGGACGTGCACATCGCCCTTGCGGTCGAGGATGACAACTCGGCGCTGCAATCCCGGAGCGGCATCGCGTGCTTCCGGCCAATCAGCGCTCCACCTGCCGCCTGCTCCAGCACCGTGTTACTGACGTTCCAGCGGGATCCGGAACGGGCCGTGCTCAACAGTGGCGCCGGTTGCCTTGCCTTGGGCATCGACATGGAACTCAATGGGGGCTCCCCACGGGGCCGTAAAGCGCGTCTCTGAGCGGGCGACGAGGGGGCCCTCGGGGGCGGTGCCCGACTTGATGAGGAGCTTTGTGCCGTCGCGGCGGATGGTCACCGGCGTGCCGGCGGCGGGGTCCTTCCAGTCGCCGGCGTAGCGATCGAGGACTTCAGCCGAGAGCACGATGGAGGCGGCCTGTGCGGGCGGTGCCTTGCCCGGGGGGCCGCCCTGCGCGCCGGGCGGCGGCATGGTGACGACCTGCGGCTTGGGTTGCGGCGTGGGGGGGAGCACGTCGACGAGCTCGGCCATGCGCCGGCGCATCGCTTCGTCGGGCAGGCGGCCGGCGCCGCCGTGCAGGTTGTCGAGCATGTGGCCGGCCTTGGTCGTGCCCGTGCGCACCACTGTGACGGCGGGGTGAGAGACCACGTACTTGAGGAAGAACTGCGCCCACGTGGTGGCGTCGAACTCCGCGGCCCACTCGGGCAGTCTGGTTTCGCTGGCGCGCTTGAAGATGCGGCTGCGGTCGAAGGGGAAGTAGGCCATCACGCCGATCTTCTTCTCGAGCGCGAGGGGCAGGATCTTCTCCTCGATGCGGCGGTCGCCGATGGAGTAGTCCACGCCGATGAAGTCGATGGGCAGCTCGCGCATCATGGACTCGAAGCGGGCGAACACGTCGGGCATTCCGGGCGGGGCCTTCATACCGGGCGGCGGGAGCAGGTCGGAGACGCCGACGTAGCGGAGTTTGCCCTCTTTCTTGAGCTCCCGGACCACCGCGAGGTGCGTGGTGAGGTCGGTGTGCGCGAGGAGCATGGCGGCGTCGATCGTGGGGACGTTGAATGCCTTGAGCTTTGCCTCGAACTGAGTGCGGATGGCCGCGGGATCGGCCTTGGGAGGCGGCCCGTCGTGGCCGGGCAGCGTGGGGGTGGTGACCCACAGGGGCGTGGTCCAGAAGAACTTGCTCTGGATGCCCAGCTCGTTGGCGGCCTTGGTGATCGCGGCCTCGCCCTGCGGCCCGCCGTGCATGGTGTCGACGACCCTGCCGCCGTGCTCGGCGTGGGTCTGGAGGACTTCCTTGAGGGCGGTGGTGTCGGTCGGGTCCGCCGGTGGTTTGAGGGCGCGGGCGCCGAAGCTGATGACCGGGAGCATCTCGCCGGTGGAGGGAATCGCGCGATGGAGGAGCTTGAGTTTGGCGAGGTTCGCTGCGGGCTTGTCGCCCGATTGCCGGCCCGACATCGCCGCGAGCAAGGCGGGCGTCAGGGCCATCGTCGCGCCGGCTCCGACGGACAGACTCAACCACTCACGGCGTGAGAAGGTGGGAGGCGTGCGGTCTCTCAACGTTTCCATCACAAACTCCAGCGATCCTCAGCCGCGGGGAGGATGCGGGACGTTGGACGCACAAGACTTCGTGCGGTTCACACGGTCGGGCGACGATTCAAAGACCCTCAAGCCGGCGGGCTGCAAGGGTGAGGCAGACCGGTGGTTGACGGCCGTGCACCGAGGTGCTATTGTGAAACCGCTGACGGGCAGGTCTTGCTGCCCGTTTCGCAAGACGAATGTGAAGGCCCCTCGGCCTTCGTGACGATGGTGATGATCAACCGATGTTGACGACCAAAGCCCTCAAAGCCGTGAAAGCCAAAGACGCGGAAGCGTCCGGGCGTTTGCGTGCTTTCTGGGCTGCGTGACGAGAGCGTCACCCACAGCCAAAGCACTCTGAACCCCGGACGCGTGTCCGGGGTTTTTCGTTTTGTCTTGTTCCACGGTTTGCAAAGGAGATCCGCGATGTCCAGCCCTGCACCCGCCCCCGCCGTTCCCGCCGCGTCGTGCCCCGAGTGTGAGGCGGCGATCCGTCTCGACCGGCATCCGCTCCGCGGTCAGGTGATCCGTTGCACCGATTGCGGCGTCGAGCTCGAGGTGACGTCGCTCCAGCCGCTCGTGCTCGAGCTGGCGCCCGAGGTGCAGGAAGACTGGGGCGAGTGAGCGCTGGTCGATGGCTGTCCGTTCCCGTTTGCGAGTTTGGCGCCGCACCCGCCTTGATGGAGCCCGCATGAGAATCGCCCTGTTGTACACCCGCGTGCGCACGGAAGAGCGCATGCTCGCCGACGCGTTCGCCGCCAGGTGCGTCGAGGTCGAGATGATCGATGCGCGCGAGGCGCGCTTCGACCTCGCTGACGCCGGACGCTGGCGGGAATACGACGTCGTCATCGACCGGTGCGTGAGCCTGACGTCGGCGCTCACGAACGTGCGCGTGCTGGAGCACTTCGGCGTCCGGTGCGTCAACTCTGCCGGCGCGATCGAGGTGTGCAGCGACAAGCTGCGGACCACGCTCGCGCTGCTGCGGGCGGGGCTGCCGACGCCCCGGACGCTGGTCGCGACGGCGCCCGAGGGGGCGCTGCCCGCCATCGAGGAGATCGGGTACCCGGCGGTGCTCAAGCCGACGGTGGGGTCGTGGGGGCGGCTGGTGTCGCGCGTCAACGACCGCGATGCGGCGGAGGCGATCGTCGAGCACCGGGACACGCTCGGCTCGGTGCAACAGCACGTCTACTACGTGCAGGAGCACGTCGAGAAGCCCGGGCGCGACATCCGCGTCTTCGTCGTCGGCGGGTGCGCGGCCGCGGGGATCACGCGGTCGAGCGCCCACTGGGTGACGAACACGGCACGCGGAGCGGTGGCGGAGGGGCTGGCAATCCCCGATGATCTCCGCCGCCTGTGCGAGCGGAGCGCGGCGGCGGTGGGGGCGGATATCTGCGCGATCGACGTGCTGGAGTGCCCGCGGCGGGGCTATCTGATCAACGAGATCAACCACTCGATGGAGTTCCGCAACAGCGTCGCGACGAGCGGCGTGGACATCCCGGGGTTGATGGTGGAGCATGTCGTCTCGATCGCCCGCTCGGGGGCGGCGAACGCGACGCGGCACGCGGGGGCCGTCGCGTGAGCACGTCGCAACGCGCGTTCACGTGCTCGATCGTCGGCGGGAGCGGATACACCGGCGGCGAGCTGCTGCGCCTTCTGCTGGACCACCCGCACGCACGGGTTCAGAGCATCACGTCGAGATCGCTCGCGGGGCAGCCGGTGCACCGTGTCCACCCGAATCTGCGGAAGCGCACGGACCTGCTCTTTACGGTGCCGCAGGAGGTCACGGCGTGCGACGTGATCTTCCTGTGCCTGCCGCACGGCGGCGCGTCGAAGGAGATCGAGAGGTGGGCGGGCCTCGCGCCGCTCGTGATCGACCTCTCTGCGGACTTCCGCCTGCGCGATCCGGCGACGTACCGGAAGTGGTACGAGACGGAGCACCCGGCGCCCGCCCGGCTCGCGCGGGCGGTGTACGGCCTGCCGGAACTGAGCCGCGAGAAGCTGCGCGGCGCTCGCCTCGTGAGCGGCGTGGGGTGCAACGCGACGGCGATGAATCTGGCGCTGCTTCCGCTGGCGCGGGCGGGGCTCATCCAGCGGGTGATCTGCGACGTCAAGGTTGGTTCGTCTGAGGCCGGTGCCGAGGCGACGGAAGGCTCGCACCACCCGGAGCGCAGCCGCGCGGTGCGCACGTACGCCCCGGTCTCGCACCGCCACAGCGCGGAGGTGACGCAGGAACTCGGCGACTTCCCGCTCGACGTCACGGTGACGGCGATCGAGATGGTGCGGGGCGTCATGTGCACGGCGCACGTGCTGCCGACGCGGCCGGTCGAGCAGAAGGAGCTTTGGAAGCTCTACCGCGGGGCGTACGCGGGCGAACCGTTCGTGCGGCTCGTCGCGGAGCGCAGCGGGCTGCACAGATTCCCGGATCCGAAGATCGTCGCGGGCTCGAACTACGCGGACGTCGGCTTCGAGCCGGACCCCGCGGGCGGGCGCATCCTCGCGATGTGCGCCATCGACAATCTTATGAAGGGCGCTGCCGGCTCCGCGGTGCAGTGCATGAACATCGCGCTGGGATTGGATGAGACCGCGGGTCTGGGCTTCCCGGGCCTGCACCCGTGCTGATGGGAGGAACGAGTGCAACGAATCGTGATCAAGGTCGGCGGCGGCGAGGGGATCGAACTCGGCAACGTGCTGCGCGAATTCGCCGAACTCGTGCGGAGCGGCGTGCAGGCCGTGCTCGTGCACGGCGGCTCGCACGAGACGAATGTTCTCTCGGAGCGGCTCGGCGTGCCGCCCCGGTTCATCACCAGCCCCTCGGGCCATACCAGCCGCCGGACCGACCGCGCGACGCTCGAGATCTTCGAGATGGTCTATTGCGGCAAGATCAACAAGGGGATCGTCGAGCAACTGCGCCGGCTCGGCGTGGACGCCGTGGGGCTGTCGGGGATCGACGGCGGCCTGTGGCACGGGAAGCGCAAGGACGCGATCCGAGTGATCGAGGAGGGCCGAACGGTTATCGTGCGTGACGATCTCACCGGGACTGTCGAGGGTGTCGATGCCCGACTGCTGGAGTTATTGCTCGCGGACGGCCGGACGCCCGTGCTCACCCCGCCCGCGATCGCGGAGGAGGGCGTGGCCATCAACGTCGATGCCGACCGAGCCGCGGCGAAGACGGCCGGCGCGATCGGCGCCGAGGAACTGCTGCTGCTGAGCAACGTCTCCGGTGTGCTGCGCGACCCTGAGGATCGGTCCTCGCTCATCGAGCGCGTTGACGGCTCGAACCTTGGCGCCGTCCGGCTGGCCGCCCGGGGCCGCATGAAGAACAAAGTGCTCGCGGCGGAGGAGGCGATCGGCGCCGGCGTGCGGCGTGTCGTGATCGGGAGTGCGAACGGCGAACGTCCCATCGCGGCCGCCCGCTCGGGGACCGGGACGGTCTTCGAGGGAGCGCTCGCGTGAACACCACCCAGGAAGTCGCGGCGCTCGCCGCCGGGCCCAGCGACGAGGAGGCGATCGAGTTCCTGCGTGAACTTGTCGCGAGTCCGAGTGCGTCAGGCCGCGAGGCGGCGGCGGCCGAGCTGTTCGCCCGCACCGCGGCGAGCTGGGGGCTCGACGCGTCGATCGACGAGGTGGGGAATGCGGTCGCGACGCGGGGCGGGCCCGGGTTGAAGAAGGAAGTCGTGCTGCTGGGGCACATCGACACGGTGCCGGGCGAGATCCCCGTGCGCATCGAGAACGGCGTGCTGCACGGGCGAGGGAGCGTTGATGCAAAGGGCCCGCTCGCGGCGATGCTCGCCGCGGCAGCGCGGGCGCGCTTGCCGGCTGTTCGTGTGCGGGTGGTGGCGGCCGTCGGTGAGGAGACGCCGCACTCTCCCGGCGCGCGGTTCATCGCTCCGCGTCTGCGGCCGGACGCGTGCATCATCGGGGAGCCGAGCCGCGCCGACGGCGTGACGCTCGGGTACAAGGGCAGGCTGGTGATGACGGCGGCGGTGCGGAGCGAGTGCGTTCACAGCGCGGGGCCGCGCGGCTCCCCCGCCGACGCGGTGCTGGGATTCTGGCGGGCGTGCGAGGAACGCTGCGCCGCGTTGAACAACGGCCGCGTCGGCGCGTTCGAGGTCGTGCAGAGCACGGTCCAATCCATGGCGTCGTCCGGCGACGGTCTCTCCGCCGAAGCAACGCTTGTCTGCGGGTTTCGGTTGCCGCGCTGGATCACGCCTATGGAACTGGAGTCGCAGGTCTCGGAGATCGCCGGCGGATGGCCCGGGATATCCGTCCGATTCCGTGGGCACGAGACGGCGCACGTGAGCGATCGCAACGATCCCGTCGCGCGGGCGTTGTCGGGCGCGATCCGCGCCGAAGGGGTGCGCCCGCACCCCAAGCTCAAGACGGGCACGTCCGACATGAATGTCGTCGCGCCGCTGTGGCGATGCCCGATCGCCGCGTACGGCCCCGGCGACAGCGCGCTCGACCACACCGCGCACGAACACCTCTCGCTCGATGAGTATGTGCGGTCCATCCGCGTGCTGAGCACCGCGCTGGTGATGATCGCGGCGGAACTGGCATAGCCGTAGGGCGCGGCGCACGGGCGGACGGAGGCTCCCCCTCCGTCCGCCTCGGGCCTGCGTTGTCAGTGACCGCTCGGGCGGCGACGCCGTGCGGCGCCGAGGCCGCCGAGGCCGAGGAGCAGAACCGCCGCGGGTGCGGGGACGACCGTGACCGGCGCGTTGGCCGTATCGGGCGCGAAGTCGGCGATGCCCGCGAAGCCGCTCGGCGCGTCTGTGCGCGGCCAGAGGTTCACGGTGTAGTTCTCCGGCGTGAAGCCGTTGCCCGGCAGCAGGCCCGCCGCGATCGTGGCGGTGATCGTCGACCCGCTGATCGTGACGGCGCTCGGATCGATGTTGATCGCCGGCAGGCCCCCGCCGATGATCTGGCTCTGCCCGCCGGGCACGAGGCGCACGATGCGGTCGAACAGGATGTTCGGCAGGCCGTTGGCGGCGAAGCCGGCGGTCCCGGCTCCGCGGTTGACGCCCCAGACGAACGACGCCGCGGCGGTGGTGCCGATGGCACCGGCGGATGTCGAGGTGAACGTGAACGTACTTGTGTTCATATCGAACGCGACCTCGGCCTGCAGCACGTCGAGATCGGGGCTCGTCGCGGCGTTGAAGCCGTTGATGAGGTCGCCCGCCGGGTCGGTGATCAACGCGGCGCTGACGCCCTGCGTCGAAACAGCCGCGGCGGCAAAGAAAAGACAGCTCCTGGAGCGCATCGGCATTCCTTCTCCTTTCGCACTGGGAATGTGTGGCGAACCCGGCGGCGCTGCGCCGCGGAAACTCGGCGGTGCCGGGGTCAACATCGGATGTCGGCGCGCCGAGGCGTCCTTGCACGTATCGAGTGTTTCTCGGCGGCCCGATGTCACGAACCGGCGATCTCTCGCGTGGGGCGGAGGCGGTCGGCGTCGCGGGACCGAGCACCGCCTGCAATCAGCGCTTTGCCGCGAGCGGAGTCTCGGGCGCGAACACTTCATCGCTGATTCGGGAGATCGCGCCGAACATCGCGAGCGCGGCTTCGACGCCGGCCTGACGCTGCGGAGCGTCGAAGTGCTCGCCGGCGGCTTCGAGGGCCGCCTTGAACGCGGCCCACCGCCGCGGCTGCTCGTCGCCGTACGGATCGAAGTAGGAGAAGGCGCACCGCTGCGCCGCCGGCGTCTGCCGCAGCGAGCGCACAATGAAGCGGTTGCCGTTCATGCTCCCCTCGAGCACGTAGACGAAACCGAGCAGCGACGCGGGCTCCCGCGAGACGCCGGCCTCGATCTCATCGAGGAGACGGGCCGTCGCGGCGCACGGCGCGCCGGCGGCCGCGCCGGCGAGCGACGCGACATCCGCCGCGAGACACCGGCTGTGGCGGGAGTCGTCGGACCAGCCGATCCGCGCTGCGATGGCGGGGTTCTGGTCGAGCAAGCGCTCGAGACGCTCGTGGATCATCCGGAGCTGAAGGAGGTACATCGCCAGCCGTTCATCGTCGAGCGCGCCGCGGATCAGCATCCGTTGCAGATCGCGTGTCTCGGCGTGACGGTGCGCGTCCGCCGTGGAGGTCTTGAGCGTGTCGGCGAAACCCATAAGTGCCTTTCGGTGCGTCGGTTAGGTGAGTTTCACGAGCGCGACGCCGCCCAGCGCGAGCCAGATAAGCCCCTGGGCCAGGAAGAACAGGAAGCCCGCGGCGAGCAGCCGCGAGTACCAGCGTCGTCCGCCGGGGGGGGTTGTGGTTTCAGTTTGATTGCGACTCAGTCTCAACCGTATATCCTCGACGGTACATCGCACCGGCGCCGCGGTCAAGAAGCGCACCGTCGCGACCACGCGCAGACCGTCCGCGGCGCGCGGATGAGCGTGCGAGAGCGCCCGCCCGGGTGCGCGCCGATTGAAGGAGTCGCGCCGCGGGGCGTCCCGCTGTCATCGCGCCATGCACGGCCGTGATCTGCGCGCAGCGCGGATCGCGCGAAGGTGGGCACAAGCAGGCGTTTTTCCGCTCCGCCCGCGTTTTCTCGCGTGCGCGCTTGAAGAGCGCGTCACCGGGTGGTAATGTCGTCGCGAGACCGGAGGGTGGTCCGCGCCGCGAACGACGCCGTTGTTCGGGCGCGTCGTTGAGACCGCGGCGGACCGGAGGGTTGACCCGGTCGCAGGATCGTGGGCCGCTCCACTCGGTTGTTGGATTTCGTGAAACCGTCCGGCACGAGAGCCGGACCTCGTGAGGACTCTCGATCATGACGCAGCCGAGTCGTTCCTTTCTCGCCGCCGCGGCGGTGTTGCTCCTTGCTCCGTCCGCCTTCGGCGCCTTTGTCACTCCGGACGGGTCGAACGTTCCATGGACGCGCGGCGCGACGCCAAACTCGGCGTTTGCGCAGTGGGAAGTCTTCACATCGGTCGCGGGCCCGAACGCGCCCGACGTCGGGTCGTTCGCCGGAGGCGCGTTCGGCCCGGGCGCTCCTTCGTGGAACGCCTTCGACCGCGGCACCGGCGCGTTCGTCACGGGCAGCGGCAACATCTACTCGCAGGGCGGGATCCTCATGCCGCAGGTCGACGTGCCGAACTTCGGGCTGGGCGCCGGCTTCGGCACGATTCTCCTGCTCCAGGTGCGGACGCAGGGGACGGAAATCGATCCCGCGTCGGTGAACGTTAACGGCATCGCGCCCACGCTGGCGACCGAGCTCTTCCGCCAGCCGTTGGGAGGCCCGGGCGGGGCGATCGTGGAGATGCTCTACCGCTTCGACCTGGCGGGCAACGCTTCCGCGTACACGGTGCAGTTCCGGGCCGAGACGACGTCGATGAGCCTCGACCGCGTCGCGATCGATACGTACGCGGCCGTCCCGGCTCCGGGGTGCGCCGCCCTGCTCGGCCTCGGCGGCTTGCTCGCGTCGCGTCGGCGCCGCTAAGGAGGATCGATGCGGAGGCATACAGGCGCCGCGCGCCGACGGCCGCGGGCGTTCACGCTGATCGAGCTGCTGGTCGTCATCGCGATCCTCGCGTTGTTGATCGCGATGCTGCTGCCGAGCCTCGGGAAAGCGAGGCAGGCGGCGCAGACGACGGTCGCGCAGTCGGCGTGCCGCACGCTGATGCAGGCGTATGTCATGTACGCGAACGATCAGCGCGGCCGCGTCCTCCCGGCGCACCTCGACGTATCCCAGCCCGTCGGTGTGCTCGACGAGTTCGGCAACGAGCTCCAAACCCCTTTGAGCCAGCGCTGGGTGTTCCGCCTCGCCCCGTACTTCCAGTACGCGTGGGCCGGCGCGACACACGTCGGCGAGCGGCGGCAGTTCCTCAAGAGGCGCGACGAGATCCTCGCGCAGCCCAACGGTGAGTTGAACTGGCCCTACGAGATCAGCGTCTTCCCGTCCTTCGGGATCAACCGCTGGTACGCGGGCGGCGACTACCGCTGGCCGCAGTCGCTCGTGCCGAACCATCACACCCGCACGATCGACGGCGCGCCGACGCCGAGCAGGTTCCTCGTCTTCGCCTCCGCGCGGTTCTGGGTCGCCAACACGCGCGCGGAGGGCTACATCGACGTCGAGCCGCCGCCATTCGGCGCGATCTACGACGAGGCATCACAGACCAACTCGCCCGCGACGTCGTTCGGATATCTCCACCCTCGCTACGGCGGCTCCGTGATGGTCGGCTTCCTCGACGGCCACGTCGGGCTCGTGAAGTCGGCCGAGGTCGGCGACCGGACGTACTGGAGCGTCACCGCGCAGCGCCTCGGCGACGCGTCGTGGCAGCCGTAACGGACCGCGCGATCTGCCCACCCCGTCTTACGCCGGGCTGTGCGCCGGCGTCGCCTTGACCGCCCCGGGCGCACGCGACGAGAGCAGCACCACCACGATCTCGAAGAGACCGAGGAAGAGGTGCGGCGCCCAGACGCGGTCCGCGAACCCGAGCAGCCACGGGCTCGCGGCGAGGAAAACGCCGCCCGCGGCGTCGATCGCGAGGTGCACGGCCATCGGGATCGTCTTGACGATGCCGAGCTCGTACGCGGTCGCGAGCGAATAGATGATGTGCCCGGCGCCGAGCACGATCAGCACCATGCCCGGTGTAGTCGTGCCGTATTGCGATGCACCGAGCAGGATGAGAAAGCCGCCAACGAGATAGTCAAGAACACCATGGGCCTTCGTGGGAATCATGGACGTGCTCCTTTCGTCGAAGAGCACTGCGCTGTCCGAGGTCCGCACGGCGTCGCCAGCGTGAATATCCGTTCCATCACGCGCACCGCGGTGTCGGGGCCGCGCGAGCGGGCGGGCACGATCGCGGGAAGCGACGCCGCGGACGCGGGGATCGTCGGCTCGCGCTAGGCCTGGAATTGCTCGTCGCGGACCCCCGCGAGCGAGCCCTTCTTCTTGATGAAGAGGAACCAGACGAGGCAGAAGATCGGCCAGCCGATCCCCATGACCACGCTGACACAGATCCCGACGTACATGCCGCCCTGCACGGCGGCGATCGGCGGCTGGGGCCCGGTGGCCGATTGCGATTGCATCTGCGCGATGAGGTCGCTCGTCATCTGGACAGAGCGGATCGTGCCGAAGATCGCGGTGGGCACGGCGAGCAGGCCGTACACGATGTGCAGCACACGCCCGACTTCCCTCCGCATATTGGTCAGAACCCCCGCCGTGAGCAGCAACACCGCGAGGGACGTACCGACGCACATCAATCCGTAGTCGATCGGGCCGGGCGAGACCGTGATCTGGTTCTGCTGCTGCGGCGCCATGCCCGAGAGCGCGTTGCCCGCGATGCCGCACACGTTGCACAGCAACCCGAGCGACCCCAGCACGATGCTCGTGATGCCGACCACCTTCGGCCACGTTTGATCAGGCTGCACCAGGTCGAACTGCGGCTCGCCGGCGGCGGGAGGCCGGACCTCGCCCGACACGCCGCCGGGACCGGTGGGGGGGACTTGGCTCATGCCGAGAGGATACCCCGTGACCTCGGCGTCTCAGAACCGCGAAGCCTGCGGTCCAAAAGTAAAGACACGCCCCGGAGGGGCGTGCCGCCGACGAAGTGCCGAGGGGCGGACTCGAACCGCCGACCTCCGGGTTATGAATCCAGCGCTCTAAACCAGCTGAGCTACCTCGGCGATGGGGGATTCTAGGAACCCAAAGCGGAAAAAAGGAAAATCCGGAAAGCGGAAACTGCGCCGTCGGGGTGTTCGGCCCGGAGCCGCGGCGGGCGCCGCTATTCGCCGTCGACTTCCAGTCCGAGCACCGCGTGGCCGTCCAACTGGAAGTACTCCAGGCGGAGCTCGACAAGGCCCGGTTCGCGCTGCGTGTACGCCCCTTCGTCGCGCGTCGGCCCGTGGTGCGTCCAGTTTTCGATGACCGTGACGGCCTCGCCCGCCTCCCCATCCTCGGAAACGGGCGCGGCGGTGAGCCGCACGCCGTCGTCGCTTGTTGTCGCGAAGCGCCACACGCCCGCTGGGACCCGCACGCGGGCGGTCGCGATGATCCCGTAGTTGCTCGCGCCGGGCAGTTTGTCGGCGTGCTCTCGCCAGTCCGGCACGCCGCGCGGGCCAACCGTGCCGAGCGCGAGGTTCGGCACGCCGCCGATCCAGGCCTCCGTGCCGCCGGCCTCTCCGGCCTTGCGCCACGCCGCGCCGTCCTTCCGCGGGTCGACGGCGTTCTCGAAGACCACACAACGCCACGGGGCGTTGCAGACGACACCGCGGAGCGACTCGGAGCGGCCGTCGAGCGTAACGCCGAACTCGTAGCGCTGGATCGTGCCCTCCTCGGCGCGAACGCGCAGAACGGCGGTCTGCTCCGTCGGGTTCGTGCGGAAGATGAACTCGGCGTTCTCATACAGCGGCTCGGCGGTAGGGGCCGACACGCCGTGGAACGTGTAGCGGTGCTCGCCCTGCTCCGCCGCGGCGAGCCGGGCGAAGGGCGACTCGTGGTCCCACGGCCCCCATTCGCCCATGACGATGGCCTCACGCCCGCCGAGTCTGCGCCGCGCACCGACGGGGCTCGGGACGGGCGGCGTTCCGGACCGGGGCAGCGGCGGGGGCTCGGGCGCACGGATGTAGGTGACTTCCTGCGACTCGATCACCTGCCGGTGCGGCGGGACGAACGCCAGCCGCGTAAATGTCGCCGAGTCCTCGGGCATCGTGTTGCTGTGCTCGACGTTGCCGCCGATGCTCGCCTCGCCGGCGCCCGCGCCGATGATTCGGGCGCGGATGCCGACGGCGGGCTTCTCGTCGCGGTCGTGCTCATGATCGTGGCCGGCGTGCTCTGCGTGGTCATGAACCGGCGCCGTAAACGTGTTGTGCGCGATCGTGTTCCTCACCATCGCCCCCGCGCCGCCCTGCCGCACGCCCGGGAGACGCAGCAGCGCCTGGTCATCGTCCCACCACAGGTGAACGCCGGTGGTGTTCCCTTCGAACGCGTTCCATTCGATCACATTGCGCGAACCGTGCTCGATATTCACGCCGCCGTTCTCGACGCCGTATCCGAGGCCGCCGTTCCCGATCAACTTGTTCGAGAAGACCCGCGTCTCCCGCGAGTAGCCGCCCCAAACGCCGCAGATGCCGTTCTTCTCGAACGTGTTCCCGGCGATGGTGTTGCCGGTGCTGAACGTGAGTTCGAGCCCGTGCGCGGACGCGAACGAGAGGTCGTTCCCGACGAAGGTGTTGTTGTTGCAGCCGGCCTCGCCGTACTCGATCGGCCCGACGGCCGGAACCTCGCCCAGGGCCTCCTTGCCCGCGAACGCGAAGACGCCGTCGCCGGACCAACAGGCGGAGTTCTCCCCGATGATGTTGTCCGAGCACTGCTCGAACATCAGGATGCCGGCGGAATCCTGGCCCCGGTTGTAGACACCCTCGCTGTGGCCACGGATGCAGAAGTCAAAGGCGTTCCGCTGCACCCTGTTGCCGCTCGACCGCCACATCGCGAGGCCCCAGCCGGAGAGGAAGGAGCAATCGTTGGCGAAGAGGCGCGAGTCGGTCACGCGGTCGAGGATGATCCCGTTCTGGCCGGTGCGGACGCGCACGCCGCGGAGTGTGCAGCCGCTACTGCGCTCGACGACGACCGCGCCGCCGTAGTTCGTGCGCCACTCGCCGCCGTCGTTTGCGTGCGGCCAGAGCCAATCGGCCGAGTCCTCGCGCTGCGGCGTACTGGCGAGGCGCTGGCGGAAGTTGTCGGAGAACCGGGCGTCGGCCACCGTCAGGCCGTCGGCGCCCGTCGCGTGCACGCCCACCTTGAAGCCGCGGACGTCGGCGTTCTCGACCGTGACGTTTTTGACGCCGTCGATGCGGACGCCCGTTCCGGAGAGCGTGTCCGGGCGTGTCGATTCGTCCGCCCCGCGCAGGACCGAAGCGGGCGCGAAGCGCACCGTAACGCCGTCTTTGACAATGTGGATGACGCCGTTGTTGTCGGCGTCGGAGATCACCGCGCCGGGGGCGACTTCAATCGTGCAGGACGATTCGATGCGCGTGTTGTCGCGCTCAACACGCACAACAGGGAGCGGCGCACGTTCAGGGTTTTCTTGTTGCACGGACGCGACGGCGCAGCCGGCCACGGGTGCGCACGCGAAGGCAACGAACCACGCCGGGGTTCTCATGCCCAAGGCTACCCGGCAGTGCGCCCTGTTGTCAGTTGACCCGCTGCGGGTTCTCGACAGGCTGGCCCTGCGCGACGCGCACGTCGGCACCGTCCGCGGCCAGCGGGGCGCGGTACGGACGCTGCTCCACGGCGCGCGGCGCGTTGCTCTGCTCTTCGATTTCGTCCTGAACGCCCTTGAGGCCCTTTTTGAACTCGACGATCCCGCGGCCGAGGTTCTTGCCGACCGAGGGGAGTCGGCTGCCGAAGAGAAGGATGCCGGCCAGCAGAATCAGGCCGATCTCCCATGCCGAAAGACCGCCGATAAACGCCAGGTCGAGCTGAGGGATCGTGTTCAAGTGATGGCTCCGGATCCGCGGGTCATTTACGCCGTCCTTGCCGAAGTATAACGCACGACGGGCCGGGGGCTTGCACGCAGCGCCGTTCGTGTGCGCGGCCGGTTATGGGTGCATGCCCGCCCGCCGCTCCGCCGCCTCAACGACATTCAAGAGCAGCATGGCGACGGTCATCGGGCCGACGCCCCCGGGGACGGGGCTGATCGCCCCCGCAACGTGGCAGGCCTGCTCGAAGGAGACATCGCCGACGGTCTTGGCCTTGCCGTCCGGCCCGGTGACCCGGTTCACTCCAACATCGATCACCGTCGCTCCGCGCTTGATCATCTCCGCCGTGATGAGCCCGGGCTTGCCGGCCGCCGCGACGAGCACGTCCGCGCTCCGCGCGTACTCCGCGAGCGCGGGCGTCCACTTGTTGCAGGAGATCACGGTGGCGTCGTGACGCATGAGGAGCACCGCGATCGGCTTCCCCACGACGTCGCTCGCGCCGACGACGACGGCGGCCTTGCCCCGCAAGAGCGGCCCGCCGCTGTCCGCGGACGGCCGCTCCGCCGCGTGGACGTGCTCGATCATCTTGACGACGGCCAGGGCCGTGCACGGCGCGAGGCTGCTGCGGCCGTAGACGATGTTGCCGATGTTCGCCGGGTTGACCCCCTCGACGTCCTTGTCGGGGTGGATCAGCCGCTGGACGCGGTACGTGTCCACGCCCTCGGGGAGCGGCACGTGCATCATGATCGCGTGGCACGAATCATCCGCGCTGAGCAGCAGCACGCGCCCGGCGATGTCGTCGTACGCCGCGCCCGGCGCGAGCCGGTGCAGGCGGTAGTCGATCCCGACGTCCACGCATGTCTTGGCCTGGTTCTCGGCGTAGACGCGGGCGCCGTTGTCGCCGGATTCGACGAGGATCGCGTCGAGGCGCACCGAGGCGCCGGCGGCGCGGACGCGCGCGGCGCGCTCCCGGATCTGCTCGCGCTGCCTCGCGGCGAGGGCCTTGCCGTCGATGATCGTCGCTGCGCTCATGGGCGCGGCATGATACGGGCGAGCACGGCTCCCAGCAGTGTCTGCGTGTACTCGTGCCGCGGCCGCTCGAGGACGCTCCGCGCGTCGCCCATCTCCACCACGCGGCCGGACTTCATGACGGCGATGCGCGAGGAGACGTGCTGCACCACGCCGATGTCGTGGCTGATAAAAAGGTACGAGAGCCCGAGGTCGCGCTGCAGGTCCATGAGCAGGTTCAGCACCTGCGCCTGCACGGAGACATCCAAGGCGCTGGTCGGTTCGTCGCAGACGATGAGGCTGGGCGAGAGCGCCAGCGCCCGCGCGATGCAGATCCGTTGGCGCTGCCCGCCGGAGAACTGGTGCGGGTAGCGCGTCCCGGCGTCGCGCGAGAGGCCGCAGCGTTCGAGAAGCTCGCCGGCGCGAGCCATCGCCTCGCCCCTGGAGCGCGCCGCTCCGTGCACCAGGAGGGGCTCGCAGATCGCCTCGCCCACGCGCATCCGCGGGTTCAGGCTCCCGCCCGGGTCCTGGAAGACGATCTGCATCCGGCGGCGCAGAGCGCGCAGGCGCGACGCCGGCGCCCGTAGCACGTCCTCGCCCTCGAACTCCACCGTCCCGCCGGCCACGGGGATCAGCCGGAGGACGGCGCGCCCCACCGTGGTCTTCCCGCTCCCCGATTCTCCCACGATGCCCAGCGTCTCCCCCGGCGCGACGTCGAAGGTGACGCCGTCAACGGCGCGAACGGGCCCGGACTTTCCCGAGAATTCAACGCGCAGATCGGTGACGCGCAGCAGCGGGGGATGGGGGGCCTCGCGTTGATTCGTCACGCCGCATGCTACCCCTTGACCCTCGCGGCCGCGGGCGCTTATCCTCTCCGCCTATCCGTGTTCACCCGTCGGGCAGATAGCTCAATTGGTAGAGCACGGCACTGAAAATGCCGGGGTTGCCGGTTCAAGTCCGGCTCTGCCCACTTCAGCACGGATAGACGCCCCGCCCGGCCGACGCCGGGCGGTGTTGTTTTTGGCTCAGGCGGACGGCGCCCCGAAGCCGTACTCGGTCCAACGTCGTTCGACCAGGGTGCGCGTCGCATCGTCGAAAGCAAGCACGGGCGGGAACTGCCGCACGGCCTGGCCGTTCGAGTCGTCCCCCGGCAGTTTCGGCGTGCCGTCGAAGTAGGCGCGTCCGCCGATCACCGTCATGTCGCGCCCGGCGTCGCCGTTCGCGAGCCAATGAAACAGCGCTTCGTCCGCGCCCGGCTGGAGGGCGACGCCCTCGCCGAGCACGACCACGAACCGTGGGTACGCGCCGAGCTCTCCGAGCGATCGGGCAAGCACCCCGATCGCCCGGCGGCCATCGCCCGCGGCCGACTTGCGGATCGTGACCAGGAGCCACCCGGCTTCGCAGAACGCGCCCGTGACGCCCGGCGCGTTCTTCGCCGCGTCGACGACCGCGGCGATCTCGGCCGGTGACGCCGGCCGGGGCTCGCCCGCCAGCGGGCGCCCGTCGACGTCGTCGCCGGCGCGCTTCCGCGTCGCGTCCAGGCCGAGTTTCGTCCCGCTCGCCAAGCGCGGCGCCGCGTGGTCGAGGATGTCCAGCGGGCCGTTCACCACTTCGAGGTCGCGCGGGACTTCGCACCGCGCGGCCGCCGCGGAGAGCACGGCGTGCGGATCGTGCACGTCCACATCCTGATCGACGACCACGACCGTCTTCGTCCACGCCATCTGGCCCGCGCCCCAGACGGCGTGCATCAGCCGGCGCGCCTGGAGCGGATACTCCTTCTTGACTTTCAGGAACGCGCAGTTGTGGAACGCTCCGAACATCGGGAGGTCGTAGTCCTCGACGTCCGGGATCAGCGTGCGGAGCAGCGGCAGGAAGAGCCGCTCGGTCGCCTTGCCGAGGTAGTAGTCCTCCTGCGGCGGTAAGCCGACGACGGTCGCCGGGAAGACCGGCTCGCGCCGGTGCGTGATGGCGGTGACGGTCAGGAGCGGGTAACGGTCCGGCAGGGAGTAAAAGCCCGTGTGGTCGCCAAAGGGTCCCTCGAAGACAGCGCCCGGGCCGAGTGGTTCGCCGCTCCGCGGGTCCCACCCGGGCGAGCCCGCCTCGTGGCTCACGTAGCCCTCGATAACGAACTCGGCGTTCGCCGGAACCCACAGCGGCACGGTCACGCCCCGCACCATCTCGACGCCGCGGCCGTTGAGATAGCCCGCGAGGAGCAGCTCGCTGATGCCGGGCGGCAGCGGCGCCGTCGCGGCGTACGGCAGCACCGACTCGCCGCCGAGCGCGATCGCGACGGGCATGGGCCTGCCGCGCTGCTTCCAGCTCCGCCAGTGCCGGGCGCCGTCGTGGTGCATGTGCCAGTGCATCGCCATGGTTCGACGGCCGAGCAGCTGCACGCGGTACATCCCGATGTTGTGGCTCGCGGGGTTGTTCTCTTCGGCGTCGTCGGCGTGAACCGTGTGAATGCCGCCGAACGTGATGTACCGTCCCCGAAAGCCGCGGTCCCAGGCCTCGCCGTGCTCCGCACCCGGCACGCCGTCGTTGACGCCCGCCGGAAACCCGAGCGTCGCGAAGTCGCCATCGTGCGGCCAGCACCGGATGATCGGGAGCCGCGTGAGATCAATGTGGTCGTCGCGGAGAACGACCTCTTGGCACACACCGCGGCCGCGCGATCGACGCGGCGGGATCCGCAGCAGCGGCGCGAACTTCCGCAGCGCCGCGAGGGCTTCGCGCAGCGACCGGGGCGGCGCGGGCTTGACGAGGTCGCCCATCTTCGCCGCGAGGGCGTCGAACCCGCCGGGTGTGCGGCCCGCCGGCAGGCCGGCGCCGGCTTCGTTGCAGCCCAGAGCGATCTCCGTGCGGCGATAGCTGCCGTAGACGTTGATCGCGAGCGGGTACTCGCTCCCGGCGACGTTCTGGAAGACGAGCGCGTCACCGCCGAGATGATGGAAACGCGGGTCGTTCCGGATCGCGGACGCGCTCGGTATGTGCGGCGCGGGCGACTTGCTCACGCGGTCCGTGATCGCCGTGACCTCGAGAACAGCATCCACGCGCGCGGAGACTGTGCGCAGTTCCCCCGCGGCGGCGAGCGTTCGGAGAAAGGTGCGGAGGTCCGGGTGCATTCGAGGGATGCCATACCGTGGCGGGACCGCACCGTATCACGCCGCCATGACGATTTCGCGCGACTACCAACGTGATTGGCCTGCGTACTTCGACGCGGTGCGCGAGCAGCCGCCGCGGGAGACGTGCCTGCGGGCGCTCGACGCTTTCGAGCGGGACAATCGGGCGCTTTCCAACCCGGTCGCGATCGACATCGCGTGCGGCGAAGGGCGGGACACGCGGGCCATCCTCGCGCGGGCGCCCGGGTGGCGCGTCTGGGCGGTTGATTCCAGCACCGAGGGCCTCACACGGCTCCGATCGGCGGTGCGCGAGTCCGACCGTCCCCGCGTTGAGACTGTCGTGCTTGCCATGGAGGAGATCCCGAGCCACGCGGCCCGGCTGCCCGGGCGAGCCGACTTCATCAACGCGAGCTTCGCGCTGCCCTTCTGCGACGAGAACGGCTTCCCCGCGTTATGGGCGTGGATCAGAGCGACGGTGGCGCCGGGCGGCCGGTTCGCGGGCCAGTTCTTTGGCGACCGAGACGAGTGGGCACCGGTCAACCCGCGGAGGCACCACACGCGTGACCAAGTCCTCTCCCTCCTCGGAGGGTTCTCCGTCGAGCACTTCGACGAAGTCGAGAAGGACGGCCTCGACGCGATGGGGGGAACGAAGCACCACCACGTCTTCCATGTCGTGGCGGGGCGGCCCGTGTAACAGGCGGCCGCGTCGGGTGAAGAATCGCGGGGCATGTCCAGCACCGCAACCACCGAGTGGGCGATCGATCTGCGCGGCGTGCGCAAGGTGTACGGGAAGCGCGTGCACGCGCTCCGCGGCATCGACATGCGCGTGCGCTCCGGCGAGGTCTTCGGGCTTCTCGGCCCCAACGGAGCGGGGAAGAGCACGCTCGTCAAGATCCTGATGACCGTTGTGCGCGCGACGCACGCGCAGGGCACGATGCTTGGGATGCCCGTCGGGCACAAACCGACGCTCGCCCGCGTCGGCTACCTGCCCGAGCACCACCGCTTCCCGGACTACTTGACGGGTGCGCAGGTCGTCGAGTTCGCGGCGGCGATGTGCGGCGTGGATCGTGTCACGCGTAGACGGCGCGTCCCCGAACTGCTCGAACTCGTTGGGATGAAAGACTGGGCGAACGCGAGGGTCGGCGGTTATAGCAAGGGCATGCGGCAGCGCGTGGGGATCGCGCAGGCGCTCGCGAACTCGCCGGCGCTTGTCGTGCTCGACGAGCCGACCGACGGCGTCGACCCTGTCGGCCGGCGTGAGATCCGTGAGATGCTGCTGCGCGTCCGGGCCAGCGGCACGACCGTGTTCCTCAACAGCCACCTCTTGAGCGAGCTCGAGATGGTCTGCGACCGCGTCGCCATTCTTGTGCAGGGCAAGGTCGCGAGCCAGGGCACGATCGACGAGCTGACCCGCGATCGGCAGTTCTACGAGATCGAGCTCGCGCCGAACGCGGCCGCGACCGCGGCGCCGGCCGACCGGTTGCCGACCGGCGAGGCGGTGGAACCGACGCCGACGGGGCTGCGCGTGCGGACGACGGACGCGGAGCGCGTCCAGCCCCTTCTCGATGCGCTCCGGGCCCGCTGCGTCGTCGTCCGCAGCCTGCGCCCCGTCCGTCCGTCGCTGGAGGACCTGTTCATGGAAGCGGTGCACGACCCCGCGACCGGCCGCGCGCTCACCCCCGGCGCGGCGCACTGAATGAGCCACCCAATGCACGCACTCGCCGCTCTGTTCCTCGATACGTACCGGCAGATCAACAACCAGAAGCTGTTCTGGCTGACGCTGATCCTCTCGGGTCTTGTGGTTGCAGCGTTCGCGGCGGTCGGCATCGACGAGAACGGTCTCTCGATTCTCTGGTGGGAGGTCGGCAGCTTCGACGGCGCGCTCACGAGCGACGTGCTCCCGCCCGACCAGCTCTACAAGCAGATGTTCGTCAACTTCGGAATCAACGTGTGGCTGGCGTGGGCCGCCACGATCCTTGCGCTCGTCTCCACCGCGGGCATGATCCCGTCGTTCATCGCCGGCGGCGCCGTCGAGCTCACGCTGAGCAAGCCCGTGGGGCGGATCCCCCTCTTCCTGATGAAGTTCGCGATGGGGCTGCTGTTCACCGCGCTCCAGGTCACGGTCTTCACCTCGGCGTGCTTCCTCGTCATCGGCGTCAGGGGCGGGTCGTGGGAGCCGGGCATCTTCCTCGCCGTGCCGCTCGTCGTCGTGTTCTACTCGTACCTGTTCAGCATTTGTGCGCTCCTGGGGCTCGTGACGCGC
Organism: Phycisphaerales bacterium; assembly: GCA_035628115.1. Classification (GTDB taxonomy): domain Bacteria; phylum Planctomycetota; class Phycisphaerae; order Phycisphaerales; family UBA1924; genus BJHL01. The sequence goes on from DASPKL010000003.1 coordinate 323,558, forward strand.
TCGACCATCGCGGCGCTCCTGCTCACCCTGCTTATCTGGTTCGGGCTCTTCGTCGTGAACGCGAGCGACGCCGTCGTGACGAGTTTCCGCGTCGGCTCGGAAATGCGGCTCGAGGACGGCGAGAAGCGCCTCGAGCGTTGGGAACGCTCCGCGAGGCAACGACTGGAGGAGCAGTGGCGGTCGGAGAACCCGGACGGCGGGCCGATGCCGGAGCCGACCCCGGAGCGGCTCGCGTCGCGCGACGTGCGGATCGCGGAGACGCGCGAATCGCTCGCGAAAACACGGAAGAACCTCTCGCGCCTGCGCTTCTTCTCGGACACGGTCTACGCGGCGAAGACAGTCCTTCCGAAGACATCCGAGACGATCGACCTTCTGAAGCGCACGACGCTCGAAGAAATCCGCACCGGCGGCCCCGGCGAGCCGCCTGAGGACGATGACACGTTGATGGACCTCTCCAACATGTCGCGGGCCGAGCGAGAGGAGATGGCGAAGCGGACGGAGGCGGAACTCGCGGGCCGTCCCGTCTGGTGGGTCCTCGGCACCTCGCTCGCGTTCGAGGCCGCCGTCCTCGCGATCGCGTGCTGGATCTTCCTGCGGCGCGACTTCTGAGCCGCTCGCTTTATCCGGACGTCGGCCCGCACAGACTCCCCACGCGGCGCGGCTCACCGTCCATGTTGCCAAAACGCAACGCCGCGGGGTCTCCCGCGCCGCGGGGCGCCGAACAACTCCCGGCATGAGCGCCGACCCGAACCCCATCCCCTTCCGGAAAGGCAAGCAGGACGAGAGTCCTCAGGCCGCGTACGACACCGCCGAGGCGATCCGCGGGCTCGTCTCGCGCCTCTCTTCACTGCTCGATGAATCCATGGACCACGTTGACCGGGCGCGCGGGGCGGTCGCGGGCGGCACGGTGCTCAACGCGGCGACGATCGCGGTCGCCGAGCGCCACCTGCACGCGGCGGCGGACGGCCTGGAGCGCATGAGCGGGCTCGTGCACGCGGCGATGCAGGGGAAGAACCTCCCGCTCGGATCGCCCTTGCTCTCGCGCACGCGTCCGGTTACGTTGGGCGAGGCCGTCGAACACGCCGCGGAGGTGTGCCGTCCGCTCGCGGAGCGGGCCGGGGTTGCGTTGCGCGTCGATGTCGCGCCGGCGCTGGCCGAGGCCCCCTGCGGAGCGCTCTACACCGTCGCTCTTAACGCGATCCAGAACGCGATCGAGTCCGTCGCGCGGCGAGGCGGGCACGGGCGCGTGGACGTGGAGCTGCGCCCGGAGCCCGCGCCGCGCGAAGCGTACGGACGGGACGAGCGGATGTGGTGCGTGCTGGACGTGCGCGACGACGGCGCGGGGGTGCCCCCCGGCGTCGAGCCGTCGAGAGTCTTCGACATGGGATTCACGACGAAGCGGGGCGGCGCGGGGCTCGGCCTCGCGGTGGCCCGCAGCGTCGTGCAGGGCATGGGCGGGGGCATCGAACTGCTCGCCCGCGGCGACAACGAGCGCGGATGCCTCCTGCGCGTCCGCTTCCCCAGCATCGCCGCGCCGGCGGCGTACCGCCGCAGCGCATAACCCCGGAGGAGGACGCATGACCATCGGCAGCGCGCACCCGAGCGCCGCGACGCCGCGGCGCATCCTGGTCGCGGACGCGGACGCCGTCGTCGCCGGCTCGCTCGCCGATTTCTTCCGCGACGCCGGCCACGAGGCGGCCTCGGCCACGGCGACGGCGGAGGTGGAAAGACTGCTCGAGGCGCAGGGCTGCGCGATCGCATTCATCGACGCGTCGGTCGCCGGCGAGGGGCTGGAACTGCTGCGGACTGTCGGGAAGAAGCACGCGGGCGTCGCGTGCGTGGTGACGACCTCCTACGGGAGCGTCGAGAGCGCGGTCGAGGCGCTGCGGCTCGGCGCGTGCGACTATCTCACCAAGCCGTACGTGGAGGGGGAACTTCTGCTCTCGTTGACGCGCGCCGAGCGCCACCACGTGCTCCTCGCCGAGGCGCACGCCGCGCGGGCCCGGCTCGCGCCCCGCGAAAGGAACGGCCGGGCCTGCCCGTCGAGCGGGATTGTCCTGGGCGGTGATCCGCGCATGCGCCGGGTCATGGAGATGGTGCGCGCCGTTGCGCCGAGCAAGACCACGGTGCTGATGACGGGCGAGTCCGGCACCGGCAAGAGCCTCATCGCCCGGGCGATCCACGACGCGAGCGCACGGGCCGACAAGCCCTTCGTCGAGCTCTCCTGCGGGAGCATCCCCGAGACGCTGCTCGAGAGCGAGCTCTTCGGGCACGTCAAGGGCGCGTTCACCGGCGCACACACCGACAAGGCCGGGCGGTTCCAGGCCGCGGCGGGCGGGACGCTTTTCCTCGACGAGATCAACAGCGCGACGCCCGCGATGCAGCTCAAGCTGCTGCGGGTGCTGCAGGAGAAACGCTTCGAGCCCGTGGGGAGCAGCGAGACGCGCGAGGCGGACGTCCGCGTGATTCTCGCGAGCAACCAGCCGCTCGAGGAGCTCGTCGCGCGGGGCGCGTTCCGGCAGGACCTGTACTACCGGATCAACGTCGTCAAGATCGAGGTGCCGGCGCTGCGGGAGCGGCCGTCGGACGTTGTCGAGCTCGCCGAGCACTTCCTCGCGAAGTACAGCGCCGAGATGCGGCGCGTCATCGCGGGATTCTCGCCCGAGGCGATCGCGGCGCTGAGGGCGTATCCGTTCCCCGGCAACGTGCGCGAGCTGCAGAACATCGTCGAGCGGGCGTGCGTCCTCGCGCAGGGGCAGACGATCACGCTGCACGAACTCCCCGAGCATGTGCCGTCCAACCACGCCGCGCCGGCGGCCGTCCCGCCGCTGCGGATCGGCGACGACGAGCCGTGGACGCCGATGTCTCTTGAAGAGGCGCTCCGAGAGCCGGAACGACGGATTCTCCTCAGGGCCCTCGAGGCGAACCACTGGAACCGCCAGAAGACCGCGGACCAGTTGGGGGTCAACCGCACGACGCTCTACAAGAAGATGAAAGCCTTGGGCGTCGTGCCCGGCGAGCCGGACGCGATGGCGGGCTGAGCGGCCGTTCTCCGGGCGAGCCCCCAACGCGGCGGGGCGCTATACTTCCCACGGAACTTCCCGCGGGTGGACGGCGTTTCCGTCCCCCCACAGGAGCCTGTGCGTGACGAGTCTGGTAGACAATCATGGTCGGTAACCGGACCAACTCCATGGCGGGGGATTCCCTCGCCCTGTGGTTGACCCGGGCGGCCTGTCCACCGGTGCTCGCGGACGCGCGGCTGCCGCGTTTCGGCGATCACTGATCGCCCCGCGCGACGCCGGCGCCCGCGGGGCGCCGGGCGGCGGGAAGCGCGAGACGTCGGGGAATCCCCCGCACCTCACCCCACCAGGAATGTCGGCCCCGACGGACCACGCCCGGCAGCGGTCGGGACGTCGGCACATTCAGACATTCGGGCAATTCAAGCGACGGAAGGGAAAAGCGGCGATGGCGATCAACACCCAGGAGATGATGCGGATCCTCGACTCGATCGCGCGCGAGCGCAACATCGATCGGTCGATCCTCGTCAAGGACCTCGAGCTCGCGATGGTCTCGGCAGCGCGCAAGTACTACAACACCCTCGACACCGAGGAATTCGCTTGCACGCTGGACCCGATCTCGGGCCAGTTCAACCTCACCCGCCACGGGGAGCCGCTCGACATGCCACCAGAGGCCTTCGGCCGCATCGCGGCGCAGACCTTCAAGCAGGTCATGATCCAGAAGTTCCGCGACGATGAGCGTTCGAGCATCTTCGAGGAGTTCTCGAAGCGCATCGGCGAGATCGTCACCGGCACGGCACAGCGCTACGAGGGCGGCGCCCTGGTCGTCACCATCGACCGCGCCGAGGCCTTCATGCCCCGCTCCGAGCAGATCCCCGGCGAGCAATTCAACGCCGGCGACCGCGTCCGCTGCATGATCCTCGACGTCCGCGACGCCGGCAGCCAGGTCAAGATCGTCCGCATGCCGACCGTCGACGTCTCGCTCGAGGCGCTCGCCGAGCGGACCGATGGGATGTCGCCCG
>DASPKL010000004.1:0-159018 GCA_035628115.1 Phycisphaerales bacterium
ACTTCCTCTCGGTCTTCGGCGGCGGGCCGTGCAGCACCGGGACCTGCGGGGACATCGACTTCAACAACGACGGGCTGTTCCCCGACAACCTGGACCTCGAAGCCTTCTTCAGCGTCTTCGGCGGCGGCCCCTGCCTCTAAGCACAAGGGACGAACCTCTCGAACTTCCCAAGGCACGATGCCGACGAAGCCCCGGTCGAAAGGCCGGGGCTTTCTTTTCGATTCTCTGCCGAGCGCTCTCCCCTTCTTCCTTCACCTCCCCCTCTTTCCATCCGATAATCCCACCATGAGTTCTCTCGCGTTCACCTGCCCGACGGTGCGGCGGATCGGCATCCTCACGGGCGGGGGCGATTGCCCCGGTCTCAACGCCGTCATCCGCGCGGTGGCGCGCGACGCCTTCCACTGCGGCATCCGCGTGATCGGCGTCGAGGACGGTTACCTCGGCCTGATCGAGGGCCGCACGCGCGAACTCACCGAAGCCGACCTCAGGGGCATCCTGAACCAGGGCGGCACGATCCTCGGCAGCAACAACAAAAGTAACCCGTCGCGCCACAAAGTGGGTGTCGACGCCGACGGCAAGCCCATCTACCGCGACGTCATGCCCGAGTGCCTCCGCACCCTCGAGCGCGCGGGCATCCAGGCGCTCGTCGCCATCGGCGGCGACGGCACGCACACCGCCGCGGCGATGTTCGCGAGGCTGGGCGTGCCGGTCATCGGCGTGCCGAAGACGATCGACAACGACATCGAGGGGACGGAGATCACCTTCGGCTTCCAGAGCGCGGTCGCGACGGCGACACTGGCGCTCGACCAAGTGCGCACGACCGCCGACAGCCACCACCGCGCGATGGTCGTCGAGGTGATGGGCCGCAACGCCGGCTGGATCGCCCTGCACGCCGGGCTCGCCAGCGGCAGCGATGTGATCCTGATCCCGGAGATCCCGTTCAGCCTCGATACCGTCTATGCGCTCGTGAGGGATCGGGGGAGCAAGGGCAAGCGCAGCAGCCTCATCTGCGTGAGCGAGGGCGCGCGCCTCGAGGGGGGAAAGCAGATCGTCGCCAGGCGTATCGAGACGAGCCCCGACCCGATCCGCCTCGGTGGGATCGCCAAGTTCCTGGCGGACAAGATCGAGGACGAGACGGGCGTCGAGAGCCGCTACACCATCCTCGGCCACACGCAGCGCGGCGGGACGCCGGTCGCCGCGGACAGGGTCTTGGGCACGCTCCTCGGCAGCCACGCGATGACGCTGCTGCGCGAGGGCAAGGTCGGGCGCATGGTCGCGGTCCAGCGGGGCGGGCTCACGGACATCGACCTCGCGACGCCGGCCGGCAGGCAGCGTTTGGTGAGGCACGACGATCCGCACGTCCTCGCGGCGAGGAACGTCGGGAGCGTCTTCGGCGACGAGGGCGGCGTCTTCCGCTGAGCCTCGAAACGGCGGGGGCGTCGCGCGGGTACAACGTTCGTGGCAACGCTCCCGATCCTTGTGGCGCTTGCGCTTTCTTCCTTCGCCCCCGAGCCGGACCCGACGCGTGTCGCGTACCTGAAGGAGCACGCCGTCCGGGTGCGATCGATCGACCCGGCGGACGACGACTTCTCCGACCTCGCGCCGGTCAAGGCCGCGATCGGCGACGCGGGCGTCGTGCTCCTCGGCGAGCAGAGCCACGGCGACGGCGCGTGCTTCCTCGCGAAGGGCCGCCTCGTGCGGTTCCTCCACAAGGAGTGCGGCTTCGAGGTGCTGGCGTTCGAGTCCGGGTTCTACGACCTTCTCGCGCTCGACGAGGCGTGGCGGCGGGGCGAGCCGGCCGACCGCGCGCACGAGCTGGGCATCTTCGGCATCTGGTCTCTGTCGAAGGAGGCGTGGCCCGCGATCGAGTACGCGCACTCCACCTACGCGACCGGCCGGCCGCTCACGGTTGCCGGCTTTGATTGCCAGATCACCTCGGAGGCGGGGGCCAAGTCCCTCGCGGGCTTCCTCGTCAAGCATCTCAACGCCGGCGCCGAGCGTGCCACGCCCGAGGACGCCGCGGCGCTGGAGCAACTGGCCGATTACGCCTGGGGGTTCACGTCTGGCGGCCAGAAACGCTCGTCGCTCGACGTGCCGGCCGAGCCCTTCGCCGCGGGGCGACGCGTGCGGGAACTTCTCCGGGCGCATCGTGGAGCGCTGGTCGCGGAGCACGGGGAGCGGGCCCAGGCGATCGCCGAGCTCGCTTCGGACAACCTGAACTCCCTGGCCGATCAGTGCGCGTGGGGCATGGAGGAGATCCGGCGATCGGTGTCGGTGCGCGACGAAGCGATGGGGAAGGCGCTGGTCGCGCTCGTTCGCCGAGTGCATCCGGGGAAGCGCATCGTCGTCTGGGCGGCCAGCAGCCACAACTCGCGCGGCCGCGAGCACGTCGCCCGCGACGAGAACGACGCGGCGTGGAAGGAGTTCCGCCCGATGGGGTCGTGGGCGTACGACGAACTGGGCGACTCGATGTACTCGATCGCCTTCACCGCCGCCCGCGGCCGCGCCGCCAACCTGGCCCGACCATCATCGTGGGAGATCGGAGAGCCCATCGCGGGCTCCCTGGAGGAGGCGTGGGACGCGACGGGCTGGGAGTACGGCTTCCTCGGTCTTCGCGCCGTGCGCGATGCGGAGAACCCGGAGAGCGCCTGGCTCCGTGAGCCGCTCCCCGCCCGTCCGATGGGCTATGCGTGGGACACCGCGGAGTGGCCGATGGTCTTCGACGCCTTTTTCTGGACGCGGACGATGACGCGAAGCCACCGCCGGACCCCGTGACATCACCAAGACATAACACGGCCCGTCTCAACATCCATGAGCCGCCAGCCGAGCGTCTTGCAGAGCTTCTCGAGGACCGGCCACGCGATCGCCTCATCGTTGAGCGAGGCCATCGCCTGCGTGACGACGTCGCCGCTCGTCGGCAATTCGATCACCATGCCCGGGCCGTGCAGCCGCTCCAACGCCGCGCCCTCCGCCGCCGTCCCGTCCGGGCCGGTGTTGTACCCGGCGAGGGTCTGCCGGACCTCTCGGATGCGCCCGAGCGGCGCGTTCTCACTCTTGCCCGTCGCGGGCCCGAGCAGGACGAGTTGGCGACGCTTGGATCGTGGCATGGTGCGGGCGACAGCGTAGCCGTTCGTTCACGAGACCGGCGCGCGCAGCGGGTTCTTGCCCAGGGTCTGGATGGTCATCGTCCCGAGCCGACGCTGCGCGAGGTAGTCGTTGAGCTGTTCGAGCGTCACCGCGTCCACCTCCGCCGCGATCTCATCGAGCGACCGCGGCCGGCCCAGCCGGCGCCAGTCCGCCGCGAGCGCGGCGGCACGCGCGGCGCTCGATTCGCCCGCGAAGACGAGCCCGGCCTTGATGCCCGTCCGGGCGCGCTCGAACTCCTCCCGCGTGACCGCGCCCTCCGGCGTTGTGACGCGCCGGAGCTGCTCGAGCAGCACATCGAGCGAATCTTGCGCTCGCTCCGGCGTGGTGCCGACGTACGCGGTCACCACGCCGAAGGCTTTGTCGCCGCGGTACGACGCCGACACGGAGTAGCACAGGCCGCGCTTCTCGCGCACCTCGCTGAAGAGGCGGCCCGACATGCCGCCGGAGAGAACGCTGACGGCGAGACGCTCGAGAAGAGCGGTGGGGGCCGGCTCCGGCGGCGCGTCGTACATCACCACGATCTGCACCTGATTGGACTCTTCCGGCTCGTGCCCGTACCCGCGGGGCGCGTGCGTGTCGATCACCGGCGGCGGCGCCGCGCCGCGCCAGTCCCGCAGCAGGTCGTTCAGGCGGTCGGTGACGGCGTTCCGGTCGATGTCGCCCGCGAACGCGATGACGGCGCCGCCGGGCCTCGCGTACGTCGTCCACTCGTGGATCAGCGCACCGCGCGTCACCGCGGAAATGCCCTCCTTTGTGCCCATCCCGCTGCGGTTGAGCGGCCGGGGGTGGTGCCGCTCGCGGGCGTTGATAAACGCGCGCTCCTGCGGATCGTCCTTGAGGGATTCGATGTCCTGGATCGCCAGGTCCTTCGCGGCGGTGAGGGCCTCCTCATCGAATCGCGGCTGCAGCACCATGTCGGTGAAGAGGTCGAGCGACCTCGGGAGGTCCCTGCCGACGCCGACGGTCGAGAGACGCGTCGTGAACGTACCGACGTCCACGCCGCGCGAGACGCCGAGCCGGTCCGCCGCGTCCGCGTGCTCGCGCGAGGAGCGCTCGCCCGCGCCACGCGACAGCATTTCCTCAATCAGCGCGGAGAGACCTTCGAGGTTGTCCTTGTCGGTGGCCGCGCCGATCGGCAGCAGCCAACTCATCGACGCGGAGCGCACCGCGCCCATGCGCTCGAAGATGACAGGCATTCCACACGCGAGTGTCGAGACGGTGATCGTGTTCATCGGTGCGCATTCTTGCTCCATGTGCGCGTATGCAGCGCGCACAACCGGGTGAAGAAAATTTCTGCACAAATCTTTGCAATCCTCAAGCACAACTCATGTCGTTTCCGATAAAGTGTGTCGGAGTCGTGGGGCGTGTCGATCGCCGCGCGAGTGCGTGCGCGAGACAGCCCCGAGTAGCCAAGGAGAAATCAATGGCGAAGAAAGCAAAGAAGAAGGGCAAGAAGAAGGCCAAGAAGCGCACCGCCCGCTAAGGCGCGGTGAGCGACCCGCGCGGCGTGTCGGTTGCCGCAGCTGGGTCAGAGCCTTCGGTTGCCCTCGCCCGCGCCTACTCCGTGCGGGCTGCAAAAGGTCGACCTACCGATGACAATGGGCCGCGTTCGCGGCCCTTTGTCTTTTTTGGTGTTTCGGCGGAGATTCCGCCGGAAAGCGGCGGCGTCAGGAACGTTCTTCACTCCGTTTCCGCGCCTCTTCTTCGTCCCGCGCTATTCCGCCGGCACGACAGTGTTCTTCGGCGCCGCGACCTCGCCCCTGGGGCGAAGAACAACCGTTACGTCGGGCTCGCCCTGCACGACCCGGGCCACTGCGTCGCGGACGTCCTCCGGTGTGGCGGTCAGGACTTGCACGCCGCCTTGCTGGTGGTCGACGAGGTCCAAACCCGTGACCGTCCAGCTCCGCAGGACGCTCGTCCAGAACTCCGGGACGACGGCCGCCTTGATCCTCTTCGCGTCGAGGTCGGCGCCCACGCGTCGGACGTCCTCCAACGCGGGCGGTTCCGCCGCGAGCCGCTCGAATTCTTCGCGAGCGATCGTCCTCGCCTCGTCGACAGCCCCCGGCTCACGCGCATAAAGCGCGCACAGCAGCAGTCCGAAGCCCGGATACGTCGACCCCGGTGTCAGCGCCACCGAGCCGCCCGCGATTGTCGGCCCGTCGACGCCCGGCGCGCGGGCGCGCAGCCGCGCCCGGATGCGCTCCGTCAGGATTCCCGATGCGATGTCCAGCATGCGCACCGCGCGCTGGTCGACCGCGTCCGGGCCGAAGTATCCGACCCCGATCGTGATGAGCTCGCGCGTCGATCCGATCGTGTACTCGGCGGACACCGGGCCAGCCGGGGGCACGAGCGATCTCCAGGTGTCCAGCAGCTCCGCCGATGGCCGCCGCCGAGCGGGGAGCGAGCCGAGGTAACGCTGCGCCCACTCGCGCATCTCCTCCATCGGCACACGCCCGACCATCGCGACCTCGATCGGCGCGCCGGCGATCATGCGATCGAGCCACGCCTGCGCCCGCTCGAGCGTGACGGCGTTGACTTGCTCCGGCGTGAGCGACCGTGGCCTGGGGTCCCCCTTCGGGAACATCGCGTCGTTCACGGCCTCGGCGAAGTACGTCCGCGTGGAGCGACGCACCGCGTGCGCGGCCTCCAGCTGGTTCTCGCGCCAGGTCTCGAGCGCGAACGGTTCAACAACCGGCTCGGTCAGCAGGAGGTGGAGGACTTCGAAGCCGGTTTCCAGGTCCGCTCGGTCGCCCTCGAGCACGACCTGCACGCCTTCGCTCGTCAGCGTCGCCGTGATGCCGAACTTCATTCCCCGGAGCGCCCGCGATAGTTCATGGCTGGCGAGCCGCTTCGTCGCGGCGGTTCTCCACGCCGTCAGGGCCGCCTCTGTCAGGCCGCGCGTGCCCTCGTCCTCCCAGAGGACGCCGCCCATGAGGTTGACGGCGACGAGCGCCCGCCGCCCTTCCTGGGCCGAGACCATGTACTTGTGGTGCACGACCACGCCGTTCTCGAGGTAGCCGGTCCAGACGCCGACCGTGTCGCGGTAATCCGTATCAACGTACCGGCCCCAGGCCGGCGGCGATTCCATCAGCCGGGGGACCTGCCGATCGTTGATCACGGGCATGCCGGTCTCGCCCACCTGCGGCGGCGCGACCTGTCCGAACACCGCTCCCGCCGAGAGAACCGTTGCGACCGCGCCGAAGTAACGATGCTGCACTCAGCGACCTCCCTTGGTCTTCCCCGCCAGTCCGTGGACGCCGTCGAGCAGCGAGCACGCGCCGTCGCACCCGGGGCCAACGGTATATTCGCCGCCCAGCACGCCGCGCACGCACCCACCGATCGCCTCCCGCACGGCCTCCTCGTCGAGGTCGGCGAACCGCAGCACCCCGCGCTGCCCCGTCGCCAGAACCCAGTACTCCGCGCTCGCGCGGTCAAAGTCCGCGTCCGGGAACGCCTGCCGCAGCGCCAGCGCGTAAAGCCCGAGCTGCAGGTCCTTCGTCTCCGGCTCCAGGTACCGCTTCGACGGCTTGCCGGTTTTGTAATCGACCACCCGGAGCGACCCATCCGGCATCTGGTCGATGCGGTCCAGGCGTGCCTCGAGCGTGTGCGCGGCGCCGTCGCACGGGAACGTGAACTCGATCCGCCGCTCCTGCTCCAGCACCTGCACCGTCGGGTCGTGCAGCTTCTCGAACATCAGCCGCAGCTGCGCTCCGATCTGATCCAGCTCCTCGTCGATCTGCCGCCTGCTGGTGCTCACCCGCAGGGCGCGCCGCAGGCTCTCCCGCCCGAGCCGCACCAGCTCCTCCACCCCCGGCGTCGGCCGACCGTCGGCGTCCGCCTCCGCCCAGGCGCGGTAGAAGTCCTCCAGCGCCGCGTGCGCCGCCTGGCCCACCAGCCGTTCGCGCGTCGGCGCGTCCGGCAGCCGCAGCCGGTGCCGCAGGTACCAGCACCGCGGGCAATCGAGGAACGCCCGGATCTGTGTATAGCTCAGCGACAGCGGCGGCGACGGCGGCGAGAACGACCGCGCGACCTCGTCCTCGCGCATCCGGCGAGCTTCCTCCGCGACGCGCAGCACCGCGGCGTCGTTGGCGTGCGCCCACGCCGGCGGGTTCTCGCCCTTGCCCGCCTTCGACAGCACCACCATCTGCCGCGCCGCGCGCTCCAACTCGGTGATGGACGACTTCAGCCCCGATTCGTCCGCCGACTCGCACGCGCTCAGCGCCGACCCGGCCCGTTCCCGGATCGCGCGCTTCAGGTCCTCCGTGCGCGTCCGCAAGCCGCCGCCGGTCGGTCCCAACCCCGAGTCCGCCGCGGCGAGCAACAACCCCGCTTCGGCCGCGCGCGTGACCACGGCCCCTCCGTCTTCGCGATCGAGACCCAGGTCCTTCGCCGCGGACACCAATTCCTGGTAAAAGTGGGCGCGAGCGGTGCTCTTGCCCTTCGGGGCTCTGCCCACGATCACCAGCCGTTGCTTCGCCCGCGTGCACGCCACGTAGAAGAGGCGGCGCTCCTCGTCCAGCTGCGCCGCGTCGAGTTCCGCCTCGCACAGACCGCCCAGGCACGCCGGCGGCTGCCACCGGTCGTCGCCCTTGGTCTTCGGGAACCCGTGGGGCGGGCAGACGCGCGTCACGATGACCGTCTCGAACTCCAACCCCTTCGCGGCGTGCGCGGTCAGCAACTGCACCGCCGCGCGGCGGTCGGCCCGGTCCTCGTCTTCTTCGCCCGGGTCCGCGTCCACGCGCTCCTGCGCGAGCGTGCGGAACCCCGGGTCCGCCTCCGCCAGTTCGTCGAGGTAGGCGAGGAACGAGCGCAGGTCGCGCGGCTCCTCCAGGACGCGCTGCTTGTCGCGCGCGACGCGCAGGAGCGAGACGATCGCCTTCACCCGCGCCGCCCGCTCCCGCTCGTCCGGGAGCCCCGCGTGCACCGGATCGAGCACGCGCACGATCTCCTCGATCGCGTCGCACGCCGCGAGCGAGCCGATGCGCCCCGCCAGAGCGTCGTACCGCTCCAGCAGCCACGCGACGCCGGGCCTGTCGGCGCCCACGCGCCGCACCAGCGCCGGGAAGGGCTCGGCCTCCTCGTCGCCCCCGCCGAGCGACGCGCGGTTGCGCAGCCGCGCGTGCTCCAGCGACCACGCCAGGGCTTCGCTCACGGGGACGCTCACGGGCGGGCGCGTGAGCAGCCGCCGCGCCCACCACGAACCGTCGGGCTCGACCAGCCAGCGCGCGAACGCCAGCACGTCCTGCACGCACGGCTCGTCGAGGGGCTTGGGCTCGCGCACGCGGGCGAAGGGCACGTTCTCCAGCTCCAGCGCCCCCGCGATCCGGTCGGCGTCCGCGTGCGTGCGCGTCAGCACCGCGAACTCGCCCCAGTCGCACGCCTCGCCACGCGTCAGCCGCTCCGCCCGCAGCGTTTTGAGGACCGCGCACACCGCCGGCCCGTCCTCCAGCTCCGAGGTGATATCCACCAGCCGCACCGGCGAGCACTCGGCCCTTTCGTCGTGGCACCGGAGCGCCTTGTCGGGCCGGAATCGCTTCCCCGCGCGGCGGATGAGCGACCCCGAAGTCTCCACGATCGTCCGCGTGCTCCTCCTGTTGATCGTCAGCGTCAGCACGCGCGCGTCGCGCCATCGCCGCTCGAACGCCTCGAAGGCGCGGATGTCCGAGCCCCGGAACCCGTAGATCGCCTGGTCGTCGTCGCCCACGGCGCATACGTCGCACGCCGCGCACGACGGCGCGCCGGTCAGGAGGGCGAGCAGCTCGATCTGCCCCGGGCTGCAGTCCTGGAACTCGTCGACGACCACCGCGCGGATGCCCGACCGTGCGATCGCGGCGGCGTGACTGTCGCGTGACAGGAGCATGCACGGCAGCAGCACCAGGTCGTGCATCGAGAGGAGCCCCTGCTCCCAGCTCCGGGCGCACACGCGGTCCAGCAGCCGCGCGAGGTGCTCGAACTCTTCCGCCCTCGCCTCGGCGGCGGTGTCGCCCGGCGCGCACGCCGCCCGTTCCTGCGCCGCGGCCTTGAGAGCCTTCTCCGGATAGACGCCGCGCTCCGCGAGCGTCGAGATCGCGACCTCGGCCAGCGCCGCCACCGCGTCCAGCCCTTGGGCCCGCGCCCACGGGAAGAGTCCCAGCTCGCGCACGCTGTCCTTCACCAGCCGCCGGCGCTGCGCCGGGTCGATAAACGACGTCTCGCGGGGCAGCCCGATCCGGTCCGCGAAGCGCCGGACGATCGTCGAGCCCAGCGCGTGCAGCGTCCCGACGCGCACCCGCGAGGCTCCGTCCGGGCCGAGCAGGTCCGCGAGCTTCTCGCGCATCTGCCCGGCGGCCTTGATCGTGAACGTGGACGCGACGATCGTTTCGGGTTCGAACCCGCGCTCGGTCACCAGGTGCGCCACGCGGTGGGTGATCACCCGCGTCTTCCCCGTCCCCGGCCCGGCCAGGACGATGAGCGGCCCCCCGTCGTGTTCGACGGCGCTCCGCTGCTCCGCGCTGAGTTCGAGCCGGCCGGTGAGCAACCGACGCCCCTCCCGCCTCGGGGATGACCGGCTGCACCGCCGATTCCGCCCCGGGCCTCCCTCGTACGCCAAAGGTTAGGGGGTCCGGACCCGCGAATGATCCTTCTTATGGAAGAGTCGAGCGAATCCAAAGGGGAGGCGATCGTCCGGGCTGGCCGCCGCGGGGCCGCGCTGCGTCTTGTCCTCTGGCTCGCACTTTTTCTTTTGGGCGCGTGGCTGCTTCTCCGCTTCCCCCGCGCCGCGTGGTCCGAGGCGGCGTTCGCTACGATCATCGTCGGCGTCACCGCCTTTGAGGTCGGCCGCGTGGTCTGGGGGGCGCACCGACTCGCGCGGGGTTTTCGCGAGAGCAACCTTCGCCTCAATCTCCGCTGCCCGAAGTGCGGGTACGACTGCGCGAAGATCCCCCCGGGCGCTCCCTGCCCCGAGTGCGGCGCTCCCGTCCATGCCGCGGCAATGCTCCGCCGCGAAGCGTCGCCAAGAGCGTGAACCCGCCCCGGCCTTCTCGCCTTCACCGGCCGAAATCGCCGATATCCCGGCCCATGCTCCGCGCCGGTCACGTCGTGATTCTCTGTGTCCTCGCCCTGCTGATGATGGGCGTCATCATGGTCGCCTCGGCCGATATGGTCGTCCGATCCGTGGACGCCGACAGCCCTATCGCGGCGCCCGTCACCGTCGCGGACATGCTCTCCAGCCGCAACATGGTCTACTTCGTCCTCGCCGCCGCGGCGATGCTCGCCTCATCGACGCTCCCGGTCCGCAAGCTCGCCGCCTTCGCGGAGCACGGCCTCACCGGCGCCGGCACGCCGCGCTCCGGCCTCCTCGGCTTGGGGCTGGGCGTCTTCTGCATCGTCGCGATGTGCGCCCTCGTCTACGTCCCCGGCCTCTCGCGCGAGGTGAACGGCAGCCGCCGCTGGATCCAACTCCCCATCGGCGGCGAGGCGACGAGCGTGCAGCCCAGCGAGCTGGCGAAGTGGGGGCTCGTCGGTCTCATGGCGTGGTACTGCGCCCGGCGCGAGCGCATGCTCGGGAGTTTCTGGCTCGGTCTCGTCCCCGCCCTCGCGGGCGCCGGCCTGGTCGCCGGCTTTATCGTGCTCGAGGACCTCGGCACCGGTGCGCTCATCGCCATGGCCGCGGCGATCATGCTCCTGGCCGCGGGCGCCAAGTGGTGGCACTTCGCCGCGCTGAGCCCCGCGCCGATCGCGGGCTTCGTCCTCGCGATCACCACCAGCGACTACCGCACGGCGCGCATCATGGCCTTCGTCGATCCGTACAAGGACCCAGAGGGCATCGGCTACCACACGGTCCAGTCCCTTGTCGGCGTCGCCGGCGGTGGCGGCTTCGGGCGCGGGCTCGGTTTCGGGATGCAGAAGCTCGGCTATCTCCCCGAGGACCGGACCGACTTTGTCTTCGCGGTTCTTTGCGAGGAACTCGGCATCCCAGGCGCGGCGGTCGTCGTCGCCCTCTTCGCGACGCTCATCTGGGCCGGCTTCGTCATCATGCGGCGGGAGAACTCGACGCTCCTGCGTCTCATGTGCCTGGGCATCATCGCGACCGTCGGCCTGCAGGCCACGATCAATATCGCGGTCGTCACCGCCATGGCGCCGACCAAGGGCATCGCGCTCCCGCTTATCTCCGCGGGCGGCACGGGCTGGATCCTCACGGCGTTTTCCCTGGGCCTGCTCGTCGGCATCGAGCGCACCCAGGGCGTCGGGAGCCCGATCGAGCGCATGGCCACCGCGCCGATGCCCGTTGCCGCCGCGGATCACGCCCCGACGGCCGCCACGGCGTGATCTTCATCTCCGCCGCCGTGCGGCGAACAGAAGCCGTACGCTTTGCCCCGTGACAGAGGGGCCGCTCACCACCCTGTACCTCGACCTCAACGCGTACTTCGCGTCCGTCGAGCAACAGGTCCAGCCGAACCTCCGCGGCAAGCCCGTCGCGGTCGCGCCGATCACGCACGACAGCGGCTGCTGCATCGCGGTGAGCTACGAGGCCAAAGCCTTCGGCGTCAAGACCGGCACGCGCGTCGGCGAAGCGCGCCGCCTCTGCCCGTGCATCCAGATTATCGACGCCCGCCCGCGTCTGTACGTGCTCATGCACCAGCGCGTGCTGCGCGCCGTGGACAGGCACATTCCCGTGCACAAGGTCTACTCGATCGACGAGATGGCGTGCCGCCTGGACAGCCGCGAACGGACCGAGCAGGCCGCGACGGCGCTGGCGAAGCGCATCAAGCAGGCGCTGCGTGAGACGTGCGGCGGGTGCATGCGGGCGTCGATCGGCGTCGCGCAGAACAAGGTCCTCGCCAAGCTCGCGACCGACATGCAGAAGCCCGACGGGCTTGTCGTCCTCACCGGCGCAACGCGCGAGCATCGCATCGCGGGCCTCGGGGCGCAGGAGCTCGCGGGCATCGGCCCCAAGATGGCCGAGCGCCTCGAGGCCAAGCGCGTCAAGACGATCGGCGACATGCTCGCGCTCACCGAGCCGCAGATGCGGGACCTCTTCGGCGGCATCATCGGCGCCCGCTGGTGGCACTGGCTCCGGGGCCTCGAGGTCGAAGAAACCGAGACCCGCAAGAACAGCATCGGTCACCAGCACGTCCTCGCGCCCGCGCTCCGCACGCGCGAGGGCGCCCGCGCCGTCTCGCAGCGGCTGCTGCTCAAGGCCGCGGCCCGCATGCGCCACCTCGGATACGCCGCGCGGAAGATGACATTGGGCCTGCGCTTCCCCGGCGACGGCGTCGCCGGCCCCTGGGGCGGCGCGTCGTGGGACAAGCACGCTGCACTCGGCGAAGGGTGCACCGACACCGGCGCGCTGATCGATGCCCTCAACCACCTCTGGGGCCTCGCGCCCTCCAGGGGGCCGATGATGGTGGGGGTGACGCTCCACGACCTCGTCGCCCCCGGCAGTTACACGCTCCCGCTCTTCAGCGCCGAGCGCAAGCAGCACTCGCTCGCCGCGGCGATGGACCTCGTGAACAAGAAGTTCGGCGCCAACACGCTCTACACGGCGGGGATGCAGGACGTCCGTTCGCACGGCTCGGGCGGCATCGCCTTCAACTTCGTGCCCGACCTCGCCGTCCCCGACAGCGTCAAGAGCCGGCAGCGCAGCGACGATCGAAAGAAGGAGGAGACCGACGCGGAGCTCGAGGCGATGATCGAGGAGAGTTTGGCGTTCGGGTGATCCGCGGTGTCGGCAATCGTCTTTGCCGCGCGAGTATGGGGAAGTCACCGCGCCCGCGCACTCTTCATCCACCGCCTTGCCAATCCTCCGCTTTGCCGCTTTGCTCGGTCACCGCCTCCTTCCCCTTCGTCCAGATTTCCGGCGTAAAGACGAAGCGCTCAGGAATGAACGCGCCGCTGCTGAAGATGGGCACGCGGTCGAGCGCACGCATCGCGCGGAGCGAGCCGCCGGTCATGAACGCCGCGAGGTGCGTGTGGGCGAGCGGGTCGTCGGGGCCGATGAGCGCAAGCGTCGCGGCGTCGCCGGTCGGCAGCGGCGCATCGAGCATGAACCCCACGTGCCGCGCACGGTGATCTGTTTCGAGGTTGACGGGTCGGTCGGCGATGGTGCGGACGTGCTCCGTATCCCACTTCCCGTAGAAGACCACGTTGCGGTTGATGATGTCGCGGTTGGTAAGTGATGTGTCCGTCACGATCTCCGCGTACCCATTGCCGCGGTACCACCATTGCTCCGCGTCGAACCGCGCCTTCGCGAGCGCCCACGCGTTCTCCTGCGGCGTCCCCACCGTGCCGCACACCAGCAGGAACTCACGGTCGAAGACGCGCTTGAAGCTGCCCGCCGGCATCGCCCGGTGCGCCAGCGCCGGGTCCGGCTTGCGCTCCGCCGCGTGCTCCGGCAGTGCGTGAGCGCGGAACATCTCGAAGATCGGCGGCCAATCGACGCACGCGGCCCCGGGCCGGTCGTCGTCCCACCAGTGCCCCGCGCCCGGCTGCGTGTGCATCTCGTACGGAATGCCCAGCTCGGAGAGCTTCTCCGCGGCACGCTCCGCCTCCGCCGCGGGGACGTTGTCGTCGGCGTCCCCGTGCAGGATGTATACCGCCCTGCCGCGCAGGTTCTCGAGGCGCGTGTCGGTCAGGCTGCTCGGGTGGAGCCCCTTGCGGATCGCCGCGGCACGCTCCGCCGTCGCGCCACCCGACTGCGCGTACGAGTCGAAGCTCAGCCAGCCGGCGCTCGGCGCGATCGCGGCGAAGCGCTCCGGGAAGAGCGTGCCGAGCTGCCACGTCCCGTGGCCTCCCATGCTGTGCCCGGTGAGGTACTGCCGGCGCGGGTCCGTCCCGAAGGCGTGCTCCGCGTCCTCCATCACCTCGAACGCGTCGAGCCGCCCCCAATCCTCCCAGTCAAAGCCGAAGGGGCGGCGGTTCGTCGGGCAGACGATCACGAAGTCCGGCTTCGCGCTGTACGACCGCGCCTGGTTGATCGCCTCGACGCTCGCGCCGTGCAGGCTGAGCACGAGGCCCGGCGGCGCCGCTGCGCCCGGCGCCGGCGGCACGACGGCGTAATACTGCACGCTCCCGTCGATCTCGCTCACGAACGTGCGCTTGTGTGTTTGGCTCGGCGCAACGCACGCGAGCTTGAACGTGATCTCGGTCAGCGCCGGCGCGGCCTCTGGTTGCGCCGGGTTGCGGAGCGCCGCGCGCACCTCGACGGCGCCGCCCTCCGCGTACGCGGTGTCGCACCGCAGCGGCAGTTTCGTGACCGAGAGTGGCGGCAGCCTGAAGACCTTGCTCGTGACGGGCTCGGACGCTTCGTGCATGACGCTCTCCGTGCTCGTCCGCGTCGTCGTGACGACCCGCACCTCCTGCCACGTCTTCGTCGCGTTCATCACCGGCAGCCCGAGCGCATAGACGTCCGACTTGATCACGTCGGGCGCGGTGATGTCGCGGTCGTTGAACTCGAGCCACGGCTGCGTGCCGGCGTCGTCCCGTCCGCGCAGCACGGCGCGGACCGGTCCCCGCCCCGCCGACGCGAAGAGAAACGTGTTCTCCCCTTCGCGCAGCAGGACGGGGAGCTGGACATACCCGGCTCCGTACGGATCACCCACGCGCGGCTCGCCGTTCACATACACCATCGCGTGGCCCGACGCGTCGAGCACCATCACGCGCTCGCGGTCGCTGCGCACGGTCGTCAGGATGTATCTGCCGCCGGGGACGTCGAAGCGATGCTGGCCGTCCGCCTCTGTCGCCGCGATCACTTCCCACGCGGGCGACGACTCGTCGCCGGGGATCAGCCGGTCGCCCGCGCTCGGCACAGGCGCACCGGGCCAGGCCAGCTCGCCATCGACCACGCGCTGAACAACAAGGTCGGTGTTCACCGCTCGGCGGCCCCATTCGCCCCGCGATTCGACGACGAGTCCCTCGGTGAACGCGAGCGGCTGCGGTTCCGCGGGGAGCTGCAACTGCGTGAAGACGGCGCACGCGACGGCCATGATGAGCATCGCGCAGGTTACGGGCTGCCGGTCACCGCCGCGCCGACGCGGGTCGGCCGATCAACTCCATTGCATCGCGCGCAAGACGAAGTCGAGTTTCATCGCCTTCTTCGCCGCGGCGAGTGTTTCCTCGGCGACGGCGTTGGCCCTCCGCACGCCCTCGCGGACGACGGAGACGACCATCTCCTCGCCGCCGGGCTTGCCGGGCTGGGGCGGCTCCTCGAGGCGGGCGCGGCGCTCGCGCATCGGCGCGAGGAGCGCGTTGATCGCGGCACCGACCTCGGCCTTGACGTGCCCGTCCATGACTTCCTTGCCGCCCGCGTAGTCGGCCTTGATCTGCTCGGCCCGATCGCGGGGCAGGAAGACGTCGATGTACTGCGCCAGCGGGTTGTCGTCCGCGAGCGGGCTCGTCGGCGTCGCGCGGCCGGTCACGATCTTGTTGATTTTCTTCTGCACGTCCTTCTCGGAGTCGTAGAGAAAGATCGCGTTCCCGAGGGACTTGGACATCTTGTTCTTGCCGTCGATTCCCACGAGGCGGCCGACGCGCCCGACCTTCGCCCGCGGGACGGGGAAGACGCCGCCGGCCTTCTCGTGTTCTTCGGCGGGCACGCGGTTGCCGACGCCGCAATAAAGCTGGTTGAACTTGAGCGCCACGTCGCGGCACATTTCGATGTGCGCCTCCTGGTCCTCGCCGACGGGCACGAGCTGCGGCCGGAAGGCGAGGATGTCCGCGCACTGGCCGACGGCGTACATCGGGAAGCCGAAGGGGTAGGTGTCGCCGAGGCCCTTGCTCTCGATCTCGGTCTTGAGCGTCGGGTTGCGCATCACCTTGTTGAACGGGATGAGCATCGCGAAAAGGAACGTGAGCTCGGCGATCGCCGGAATCTCCGACTGAAGCACGAAGGTGCTCCGCTGCGGGTCGAGGCCCACCGCGAGCCAGTCCTTGACGATGCCGATCGTGTTGGCGCGGATGTCCGCGGGCTTCTCCGCGAGCGTGGTGAAGGCGTGGACGTTGGCGATGAGGAAGTAGCAGTTGTACTCGTCCTGCAGGCGCAGGCGGTTCTCGAGGCTGCCCACGTAGTGGCCCAGGTGGAGGCCCGTGTGCGTGGGCGTGTCGCCGGTGAGGATGCGTGGCTTGGTCATCGCGGGGCGAGCGTATGAGGTGTCCTAATCGGGGAGCGTCCGTCCGTCCGATGCGAAAATGCACGCGCCGAGCGCGGGCACGTCGTGCGACGTGTGAGACCGAAGCTCCGGTGCGTTGAGCATCGGCGCGGCGTCGAACGGCGAATCGCCGCGGTTGATGACGACGAGGGCCTTGGCACCCTCGTGCTCGCGGAGGAACGCGAAGACGTCATCACTGCCGCTATCGAGGTGACGCACCGTCCCGAGCCGCAGACACGCGCCGATCTCCGGGTCCTGACGCAGACGAAGCCACGCGCGATAGAAGTTGCGATTGCCGGCGACGGGCATGTCGTCGGCATTCTGCGGCGCGCCCGCGTCGGGCCACGGGAGGGGCTTGCGGCACGTCGGGTCGTCCGCGCCCCACATGCCGTACTCGTCGCCGTAGTAGACCATGGGGCTGCCGAGGTACGTGGCCTGGATCGCCAGCGCGAGGCGGGCGAGCGCGTAGGCGCGTTCGCCGGGCTTCCCAGGCTTGTACGGCACATACGAAGGGTCGCGCGGGCGCGGCTTGTCCGCGCCGTCCTGCACGGCGCGGTCGCGGTCATATCCGCGGCCGGGGTTTTCGAACATATTGACAAGACGGTCGGTGTCGTGGCTCGCGAGCAGGTTCTGCTTGATGAGGTTCGCGTTGTGCTCGCCCGCGAAGACGTGTGCGAGGCGATCCGCGAGTTGATCGCTCGTGACGGGCTTGCCCTTCTCGTCCGCGTTCGAAAGCCACTCGAGCACCGGGTACGCGAACGGATAGTTCATCTGCGTGTCGAACGCGCCCTCACGGATCATCTCGCCCGCGTCGCCCCAAATCTCCGCGATGCAGATCGACTCCGGGTTGATTTCTTTCACGAGCGATCGCCAGTCACGCCAAAACTCCGAGCCGACTTCCCCCGCGACGTCGAGCCGCCACCCGTCGATGCCGTCCGCAGGGTCGCCGTCGCCGTCGGGGTCCATCCAGCGGCGCGTGACGTTGAAGATGTGCTCGCGCACGCCGGCGTTGAGGTCGCCCCGTTCAACCGTCGTCTGCGAGTCGGGCCCGTTGCCGCCCTTCACCTGGCGGAACTCGGGCAACTCACCGTTCTTCCGGCCGGGCCAGCCCGTCCAACCGGTGAGACGGCCGAGCCCGTCGAACTGGCACTGGAACCAGGGCGCGTAGCGGCTTTCCTGTCCGTTGCGGACGACGTCCTGGAAGGCCCAGAACTGGCGGCCGGTGTGGTTCCAGACGCCGTCGATCACGACGCGCAGGCCGCGGCGTTTGCACGCGGGCAGGAACACATCGACGAAGTAGCGGTCCGCGGGCGTCCACGTCCACGTCGCGGGGTCGTCGGTCTCACCCGCGATCGGCTCGTACGTGCCGTCGGCCTCGGGCACGGGGCTCCCCGGCGGCGCGCCAAGCCACGCGTCGATGTGGCGAAAGTCGGCCGCATCGTACTTGTGCAGCGTCATCGCGTGGAAGATCGGGTTCAAGTAAATCGCGGTGACGCCGAGGTCAGCGAGCTCGTCGAGCTTCTGCTCGAGGCCTTGCAGGTCGCCGCCGTAGCGGCGGTCCCAGATCACGTTGTAGAGGGGGCCGGCGTGGTGGGGCTTGAACGCCGCGGGGTCGATGCCGCGGCGTTGCTGCGCCGCCTCGAGTTCGCCGGGTTGCACCGCATACCAGTCGGCGTTCCATGGCGCGAGGAAGACGGCGGGGCCCTTCGGGTCATTCTTCGGGTTGCCGTTGCGGAAGCGCTCGGGGAAGACCTGGTACCAGACAGCGCCGCGTGCCCACTCGGGCGCGTCGCCGGCGGGGGCGGGCGATGCGCAAACGAGAGCCGCTGCAAGGGGAAGGGCGGGCATGGAGAAGATTAGTGCATAGTGGGTGGTGCGTAGGAAGAAAGAGACGGAGAGACGAAGAGACAGAGTGAAGCCCCCTCACCGGTCGCCTGCGGCGACCACCTCTCCCCGATGATGCGGGGCGAGGGAGGTACATCGGAACCTCCGCGGCCTTCGCGTTCGCTCCACTCTTCCGACGCACCACGCGCAACGCACCTTTTCCTCAGTGCGGCACCTGCGGCAGCAGCCGCTCGATGTGCTCGAGCGCGGAGTGGAGGTACTTGGGGTTTCCCTCGCGCTCGATGAGCGCCGGTGCGCACGCGGCCATCAGGACGCGCCGGACGTTCGCGAGCTCGGCGTAGTTGTCGGTCACGGGCAGGCCGCGCTCGCGGCGCAGACGCGCGAGGATGGAGACAGGCTTGGCCCGCGCGAGCCAGTCCTCGTGGCCCCAGTACTGGCGTTCCAGGTAGAGCGCGTCCTCGATCCAGTGGCCCGGGTGCACGAGGGCGAGGTCGATGAGGACGCAGCGGGCGCCGTCGCCTTCGCCGCGGCGGAGGACGTTTCCGGGATGGAGGTCGCCGTGGCACCAGGTGTTGATCGGGCGGTGCTCCCACCGCCCGATGAGCGCGGGGAGGGCCCGGTGGACCTTGCGGAGCGCCTCGCTCCAGCGCGGGTACTCGGCGACGTTGTGATCGCGGCAGGCCGCGCGGCCCTTGTCGACGAGCTTCTCGAAGTCGGGGGCGCGGGGGCGCTCGCCCAGCGGCGTGCCCGCCGCGGCGGTGTGGAAGGCGAGGAGCCGTTCCATCAGCTCCTCGACCATCGCGGGCGTCAGGTGGTGCGGGAAGTGGTCGCCGGCGAGGCGCTCGCAGACGACCCAGCGGGCGGGGTAGGGGCCGAGCGCGTCGCCGTGGCGGAGGACGCGCGGGCAGACGCATGCACGGGAGCGATCGGAGTGCCAATCGTCTTCGTCGGCGGCGCCGAGCGCGGTCGTCCAGACGTACTCGGTCGCGTCGAGGGGGAGTTTCACGACGACGCCGATGCGCGTATCACCGAGCAGCCACGTCGAGAAGCCCGTCGCGCTGCCGCCCCGCTGCCACGCGGCGTGGAACCACTCGATGGGCCCAAGGCGGCCGTCGCAGGCGTCGTGGAGGAGCGGGTCGAGTGCGTGCGCCAGTCCGTTGGCGTCGGCGAAGGGGAGTTGTCCGGGCGCGCTACCGCCGGGGGACATGCGGGAGCGTAGGAGAGAGCACGTCCGGCAGGATCGAGAACATCAAAACAGCAAAGCTCAAAGCAGCACAGAGGAGGAGCAAGCACGCCCGGAACGGGAAGCGGCGGCACGGTATCAAGCCGCGGGATTCGACGAGAGCGGGTCCGGTGTCGCCGAGCGTCCGAGACTTCTCGCAACGCGACCGGTCGCCGCACCGCACACGATGCAGATGATCGCGACCGAAACGATGATGAGTGAGCTTCGAAATCGGAGCTCACGGAAAGCCATGCTCTCGCGAACGCTTAGTTGCATCCGCACGCGGTCGGCCCACTCCTCCCGTGTATATCGAACCCCGGTTCGCTCTCCTTCAGGACCGGTCGGCGCCATGGCTTCGCTCCACGGCTCGGCGCCGATCGCCAGTGCGGCACGATCCGGATCGATCGCGCCGTGGCGCCAAAGCGTTGAGATCGTCCCGGTCCTTGTCGCCGGGAACGAGATACCAAACGTACCGACCCAGAGAAGTACAATGCCCATCGAAACGAGCGCGACCGCGACGAGACGCAGCACTGTTTGTTGGCCTCGCACGTCCTGCACCTCCACGCTTTTCTACTGATTCTCTCGGCTGTCCGGTGGACCTTCGTTGAGAAGGTGGTCCAATTCAATCCACTGCTCCACCGTCAGCGTCTCGGCGCGGGCGGTGGGGGAGACGCCAGTAGGGAGCGGGGTGTCGCGGCCGAGGACGCTGCCGAGCTGTTTGCGCCGCTGCGCGAAGACGCGCTGAGCGGTGTCGAGAAGGCGGCGCGGGTGCCGCGTGCGCGGCTGCGCGAGGCGCACGAGCGAGACCATGGCGCTGGTGACGTCCGGCGGCGGCCAGAAGCATCCGGGCGGGAGCTTGGCGATGAGGCGTGATTCGCACGTCGCCCGCGCGAGGACGCTCAGGGGCCCGTAGTCGCGCGTGCCGGGGTGGGCGAGGATGCGGTCGGCGACTTCCTTCTGGACCGTGACGTGCAGCGAGCGGCAGGCGGGCCAGTCCGCGAGCAGGATCATCATCAGCGGCGTCCCGGCGCCGTAGGGAAGGTTCGCGACGAGCGAGAACGAGCCGCCGCGGGCTTGGGCGGAGCGGACGATCTCCGCCGCGAGAGCGGGCGCGATGGCGTTCTTGCCATCGAGGCAGTCGCCCTCGACGAGCGAGAAGCTCGGGTTCGCGGCGTGGCGCTCGCGCAGCAGCTCGGCGAGACCGCGGTCCATCTCCGCCGCGACGACGCGGCATCCGCGCTCGAGTAGCTCCTCCGTGAGCGTGCCGGTGCCGGGGCCGACTTCGAGGACGACATCGCCGGGGCCGACGGCCGAGGCCTCGACGAGCTTGCGGATGAGGTTGTGGTCGATCAGGAAGTTCTGCCCGAGCGACTTGCGGGGCGACAGGCCGCGGGAGGCGAGAAGTTCGCGGATTTGCGTGAGCGTCTGCACGGCTTTCACCACTCGCCCGAGAGGACGCGTTCGACGGCGTAGGCGACGCCGTCCTCTTCGTTGGTCGGCGCGTGGCGCTCTGCGGCGTCCTTGAGCGCGGGGATGGCGTTGCCCATCGCGATCCCCAGCCCCGCGCCCTTGATCATCGAGAGGTCGTTGATCTGGTCGCCGATCGCTGCGATGCGCTCGGGGGCGATGTCCCACGCCGCGGCGAGGTGTGTGATGCCCGCCCACTTGGTGGCGCGGGCGTCGAAGAGCTCGAGGACGCGCATGGGGTCGTGCGTTCCCGTGCCGCAAGCATCGTCGGGCGCGACGACGGCGGGGAAGTCGTGGACGACGCCGTGGGCGCCAGCGGACGCGGCGAGGGCCGCGGTGAGGGATGAGAGCTTGCTCGCGGGCGCGCACGCGCCGACGCGGACGGTGTGCTCCGGGTGCTCGTCGTGGTCCAGGTGCACCGCCTCGCGCACGCGCACGTTCATCGCGCCGAACCACCAGCGGGTGACGGGGTCGAGCTCGACGTTGTGCTCGCCCCGCACGACGAGGTAGTCGAAGCCGGCCTCGGAGGGGTCCTTCAGCACGAGGGCGGCGTGCCGCTGCGCGAGGAGAGTGTCCACCGCGCCGCGGACGAGCGTGTGCGCCATCGAGAACCGGTGGACCGTGCGGCCGCTCTCCGGCTGAGCGATGATCGAGCCCCCGGCGACCACGACCGGGTCCTGCTGCCGAATCGCCGCCAGGATGTGCTTGCACTCGACCCAGCCGCGGCCGGTGCAGACGACGACGCGGAGGCCCTCTTCTCTCGCGCGGGCAAGGGCCTCGACGTTGGCCCGCGAGACGCAACCGTCGCGTCGCAGGAGCGTGCCGTCGAGATCGACGGCGAGGATGTCGTAGCGGCGGGGCAAGGACAGAAGGGTACGTGGTGCGTAGTGCGTAGTGCCTAGGAAGAAAAGAATGAACGCGGTGGCCGCGGAGGAACGCGGAGTGCAGAAGAGAGGGTCGCGACGGACGTGAACAGGGACCGGCTTATGACCCGCCACGAGGCTGGAGCCAGCGGAACGGATTGGAGAACGTGAGCCACACTAAGAAGAAGACTGGACAGAACACCGCGATGGCGGCGACGAAGAGGATGCTTGCACCACCGACAGCGAGCACGTCACGCGGCGGGCACCACGGCGAGTTCCGCAAATATGCGATCGCGAAAAGCTCGGAGAGCCAGTGGAATCGCCAGATGAGTCCGAGCACGCCGAGCGGGATCGCGGCGACGCCGTAGAGGATGTAAAAGACGCGAGCCGCCGGGTTGCGCGTGAGCGTGAGGATTGCGGCCGCGGCGAGAAAGCCGGCCGAGGGCATCGAGAGCAGGCCGATGAGTCGACCGGTGGGGTCCACACCAAGGGCGGGAACAGCATCTGCGTCACCCCGCTCTCGACGCGGCCGTCGAAGACATCGAAGGTGCATCGAAAGAACCCGAGGCACGCGAGGAGTAGGCAGGTGATGCCGAGGACGTCCGGCCATAGCGGCCGAGATCGAAGGAACCCAGCGTCTGCGGAAGCGGAAGGCGTCGGAACGACGTCGGATTGCATCGTGCTCATTTCGGCCACCTCTTGTTGTTGCCCGCGGAGCAGTGTGCGCTCCGTCCATACCGTGGTGCCGTGCGAAGAATCGCCGCGATCGTGCTGGTTGTCGCCGGGGCCGTGATGCTCGCCGCGGCGCTGCGCGCGCCGGAGAAGCGGCCCGACTTCGTCTTCGTGAACCGGGGCGACGTGACGACGCTCGACCTGGCGCAGATGTCGTGGCGGCAGGACTTCCGCGTGGCGCGGATGATCTACGAGGGGCTGACGCGCAACGACGTCTTCACGTGGAACTACGAGACGAGGCCGGGCGTGGCGGAGCGGTGGGAGGTCTCGCCCGACGGCCTTGTCTACACGTTTTTTCTCCGCGCCGACGCGAAGTGGAGCAACGGCGAGCCCGTGCGGGCGCAGGACTTTGTCTACTCGTGGCGGCGGGTGCTGCTGCCGGACCTCGCCGGCGACTACATCAAGCTCGGCGCGGTGATCGAGGGTGCGGACGCGTTCACGAAGTGGCGCGCGGAAGAACTCGCGAAGTTCGCGGCCGACAGGACGATCACCGATCGGCGTCGCGCGGCGGAGGAGTTGTGGAGACGCACGGAGGAGCGCTTCGCGGCGACGGTGGGGGTGGAGGCCCTCGGCGAGCGCACGCTGCGGGTGACGCTGGAGCGCCCGACGCCGTACTTCCTCGACCTCACCAGTTTCTCGGTCTTTTACCCGGTCTACCCGCCGCTCGTGCGGGCGCACACAACCATCGACGACGCGACGGGCCTCCTCAAGACGAACCCGGACTGGACGCGGCCCGAGCGGCTCATCGGCAACGGGGCGTTCACGCTGGAGCGGTGGCGGTTCAAGCGCGACATGCGCTTCGCGAAGAACGAGCACTACTGGGACCGGGCGAACATCGCGCTGGACACGGTGGGCGTCGCGAGCATCCAGGACCCCAACGCGCAGGTGCTCGCGTTCACGACCGGCGCCGTGGACTGGCTGACGGACGTGACGCCGTCGTACCGGGCCGACATCGTGCGCGACAAGCAGCGTTTCTACGCCGAGCACGCGGCGGAGGTCGCGTCGCTCAGGGCGCAGGGGCTCGACCCGGTGGAGATCGATCGGAGGCTCCCGAGCGACCCGCGCAACCGGATCCTGGTCCTGCCCGCGTTCGGAACGTACTTCTATAACTTCAACTGCCGGCCGAGGATGCCC
Organism: Phycisphaerales bacterium; assembly: GCA_035628115.1. Classification (GTDB taxonomy): domain Bacteria; phylum Planctomycetota; class Phycisphaerae; order Phycisphaerales; family UBA1924; genus BJHL01. The sequence goes on from DASPKL010000004.1 coordinate 23,535, forward strand.
GACGGGCGGCCCAATCCGTTCGCCGACGCCCGGGTGCGGCGGGCGTTCGCCCTGGCGGTGGACAAGCAAGCGATCGTGGAGCACGTGCGGCGCGTGGGGGAGCCGACGACGGCGACGCTGATCCCGCGCGGAGCGCTGGCGGGGTACAAGTCGCCGGCGGGGCTGACGCGGAACCCGGACGAATCGCGGCGGCTGCTCGCGGAGGCGGGGTACCCGCGGGGCGAGGGGCTGCCGACGATCGAGATCCTCTTCAACAAGGAGGGCGAGCACGAGCTTATCGCGCAGAGCGTCGCGAAGGACTGGGAGCGGGAGCTAGGCGTGCGCGTGGCGCTGCGGACGAAGGAGATCAAAGTCTTCCGCGAGGACCTCAAGAACGGGGACTTCATGGTCAGCCGCGGCTCGTGGTTCGGCGATTACGGCGACCCGACGACGTTCCTCGACCTCTCGGCGAGCGACAACGGGAACAACGACCGCAAGTATGCGAGCGCAGAGTTCGACGCGCTGCTCGCGCGGGCCGCCGACGAGGCGGACGCCGCGAAGCGGCTCGACATCCTCGCGGAGGCGGAGCGGATGATCGTGGAGCGCGACTTCCCGCTGCTCCCGATGTTCCACTACGCCGACCTGTACATGATCGATCCGCACCGCGTCACGGGCGTCTCGAGCCACGCGCGGCAGGAGCAGAACGTGTACCTCTTCGACGTGCTCGGGGACGGCAAGGGGGCGGACGAGCCGAAGGTGATGCGCCGGGGCGACCCGTCGAAGGGCAACTTCAAGCTGCAGATCGCGCCCGGAACGGACGGGGCCGGGGGCGCGTCATGACCGGGTTGATCCTGCGCCGGTTCCTCCAGCTGCCCATCGTGCTCCTCGCGATCTTCACGCTCGCGCTCTCGCTTGCGTGGGCGATCCCGGGCAACCCGCTCGAGAACCCGGAGGGGCGCCGGCCGCCGCCCGAGGTCGAGCGCGCGATGAAGGCGCAGTACAACCTCGACGGGTTCTGGTCGTTCTACGGCTCGTACCTCGCGGGCGTGAGCGGCGTCGCGTACGCGCGCGATGCGCTGTCGGGCGAGTTGAGGCGTGAGCGCGACGCGGCGCAGGCCCTGGGGCAGGCGCCCGCGCGGCGGTTCGTGTTCGACCTCGGCCCGAGCCTCCAGTACCGCGACCAGCGGGTGAACGATGTGCTGGCCGGGAGCCTGCCCGTGTCCATGGCGCTGGGGCTGTGCGCGATCGGGATCGCGCTGGTGCTGGGCGTGGGCGCCGGCGTGGCGGGGGCGTTGCGGCCCCGCTCGCTCATGGACACGCTCACGCTCTCCGTGGCGCTCGTGGGGGTGAGCCTGCCGAGCTTCGTCGTCGGCACGATCATGCTCACGGTGGGCGGCATCTGGCTCGGGTGGTTCGAGGTTGGGTCGTGGCGGCCGCCGGGCTCGATGGTGCTGCCGGCGTTCACGCTCAGCCTGCCCTTCGCCGCGTACATCGCACGCCTCACCCGGATGGGGATGATCGAGCAGCTTTCGAGCGACTACGTGCGCACCGCGAGGGCGAAAGGCGTGTCGGAGCCGCGCGTCGTGCTGGTGCACGCGCTGCGCAACGCGTTCCTGCCGGTGCTGAGCTACCTGGGGCCGGCGACGGCGCTGGCGATGACGGGGTCGTTCGTCGTGGAGGTGGTGTTCAGCGTCCCCGGGATGGGGCAGCACTTCGTGAACGCCGTGCAGAACAAGGACCTGTTCCTGATCCTCGGCGTCGTGCTGGTCTTCTCGACGATCCTCGTGCTCATGAACCTCGCGGTGGACGTGCTTATACGGGTTCTTGACCCGCGTGCGGCGTGACGCGCCCGGCGGTCTCCGCCGGCTGCTCGCGCTTGCGGCGCGCGTGCAGGGCGACGGCCCAGGGGATCGTGAGGACGTAGACGCCGGCGAGCCCGGCGAGCGTGAGCCAGGGCCTGCGGATCATCAGCGCCATCAGCACGACGAGCAGCACGAGAGGCAGCACGGCGTACTTGCGGGGCACGCGCACGCCCTTGAGGGCGAACATCGGCACGCGGCTGACCATCAGCAGCGCGATGACGAGCGTATAGGCCGCGACGGCCCAGTCCGGCGGACGCCACGCGATCGCGCCCGAGGCGAGCAGGAACGCGGGGACGAGGACGGCCCCGGCGCCCGCGGGCGTGGGCATGCCGGTAAAGAAGATCGAGCCGCGCGCCTTGGGCTTCTGCTCCCGCGCCTCCCTGGGCGTCGGGACCGGCCCGAGGTTCGCGGTGTACCGGGCCAGGCGCATCGCCGAGCAGATGGCGAAGGTCATGACGGCGACGAGGCCGAGCGTGTCGTCGAAGCGACGCGTCGGCTCGGCGAGCACCCACTGGTGGATGATGAGCGCGGGCGCGACCCCGAAGGCGAGGAAGTCCGAGAGGGAGTCGAGCACGGCGCCGAAGCGGCTCTGCACGCGCAGGAGGCGGGCGGCCAGGCCGTCGAGCACGTCGAAGATGCCGGCGAGCACGATCGCCGCGAGCGACCGTTCCCATTGCTCGAGCAGCACGTAGTGGATGCTCGCGAGGCCCGAGCAGAGCGCGAGCGTCGTGAGCATGTTGGGGACGAGGACCGCGAGGGGCACGTCGCGCCCGGGCTTGTTGAGTCGGAGGAACACGTCAGGCTCCTGCGGGCAGGTGCGCGATGATCGACGAGCCGCCGGCGACGCGCTGCCCCTTGGCGACGAGCACGCGCGAGCCCGCCGGGAGAAAAACGTCCGTGCGCGAACCGAAGCGGATGAGGCCGAAGCGCTCGCCGGCGCGGAGGCTCTGGCCCTGGGCCGCGCGGCAAACGATGCGGCGGGCGATGAGCCCCGTCACCTGCACGACGACGACGATGGCGCCCGAGGCGCGCTCGATCGCCAGCGACGCGCGCTGGTTGTGCTGCGCCTCGGGCCTGCCCGCGTGGGCGAACTTGCCCGCCTTGCGTGCCGCGGCGATCACCCTGCCTGCGACGGGCGAGCGGTTGACGTGCACGTCGAAGACGTTGAGAAAGATGACGATCTTGGTCCACTCCCCGCCCTTGAGGCCCAACTCCTCCGGCGGCGCGCCGGGCTCGACGGAGAGGATCACGCCGTCCGCGGGGCTCACGACCAGGCCCGGTGCGTCCGGGATCGGGCGCTGCGGATCGCGGAAAAACCAGAGGCAAAAGAGCGCGACAAGCAGGGGCGGCACGGCGAGGGCGAGCCCGGCGGGGCCGAGCCACGCCCAGCCTCCGGCCGCGGCGGCGACCGTGAGCAGGAAAGCTCCGAAAACAAAGGGCCAGCCCTCGCGCGCGATCGGCGCGGAGGGGTCGTCGGGCCTCGAGGGCGGCGCGGCGTCGAGACCGGGTGCGGCGGGCTGGGGGACGGCGCTCATGGTTGATGGTAGATTCCGGTCGAGGGATGCGCCCGAATGACTTGTGCGCACAGCCGCCCGCGGTTACATTGCTTTCATGCGGATAACCGCGCTCGTCGTCGCCCTCGCGGGCGGGGTTGTGCCGATGGGCGCCAACGGCGCGGGCCCCGGAGCGCAGGAGCCGGCGCGCGCGGCGATCGCCGCGTTCAGCGGCCGGGTCGAGCCCGACCGTGTATGGGTGCGGTTCAGCGACTTCTTCGCGGTCGAAGCCGTGAACGGCGAGCTGGTGTGGGAGAAGGCGCTCGCGCCCGCCCGCGGCTTCCCGGAGGGATCGTGGGCGCTCGCGCACCACGTCGACCGCGCGGAATTGCGCCGCCAGCGCGACGTTGCGCAGGCGAGTCTCGGGCGCGCGCTGCCCGACCTCTCGCAGGAGTTCATCCTGCAGTTGCCGGCCGGCGCGGACCTCGAGGCCGCGATCGACACGCTGCGGGCGATGAGCGTCGTCGAGAACGCGCTCCCGGTGCCTCTGCCGGAGCCGCCGACGCTCCCGCCGAACTATGCGCCGTCGCAGCAATACAACGGCGCGGCGACGGTCGGCGTCGGCTGCTCGCCGACGTGGGACTGGCCGGGCGGCGCGGGCGAGGACGTGCGCATCTGCGACATCGAGTACTCGTACAACCCGTCGCACATCGACCTGCCGCCGATCACGCGGCTCGGCCCCCCGTCGGGCAACAACCCATGGGCGGACCACGGCACGGCCGTCTTCGGGCAGATGCTCTCGCGCAACAACTCGTGGGGCACGGTCGGCGGCGTCTACAACGCCGACGGGTACATCGCGCACCCGCTCACGGCGAGCGGCTACAGCAACGCCGCGGCGATCACGAACGCGATCGCGGGCCTGCGTGCGGGCGACATCATCCTGATCGAACAGCAGATGACGGGGCCGACGGGCGTGTACTGCCCGGTGGAGTGGCATCGGCCGACGTACGACGCGATCGTGCAGGCGGTGGGGAACGGGATCGTGGTGGTCGAGGCGGCGGGCAACGGCGGGGCGAACCTCGACGGTGCCGCCTTCAACACGGGCAACGGCGGGCACCGGCCCTTCCAGCTCGCCAACGACAGCGGCGCCGTCATCGTGGGCGCGGGCGGCGCGGGGGCGGGAGGCTCGGTCGCCGATCGGTCTCGGCTCAACTTCTCCTGCTACGGCGCGACGGTGGACATGCAGGGGTGGGGCGAGCGGATCGTGACGTGCGGGTACGGCGACTTGTTCGCGAGCGAAGGCGCGAACGCCTGGTATACGGACGACTTCGGCGGCACGAGCGGCGCGTCGCCGATCGTGGTGAACGCGGCCGCGACGGTGCAGGGCGTGATGCGGGCGGTCACGGGCTCGCCGCTCACGCCGGCGCAGGTGCGCGAGGCGTTGATGGCGACGGGCTCGCCGCAGATGCCCGGGTCATTCCCGGTCACGCAGCGCATCGGGCCGCGGCCGAATGCTCCGGCGGCTCTGATGCTGCTCTTCGGGGCGGCGGACTGCGACGGGAACAGCCGGCCGGACGCGGTGGATATCGCGCTCTCGCCGGCGCTCGACGCGGACGCCAACGGCGTGCCCGACGCGTGCGAGTGCGGCTCCGTCGACTACAACAACGACGGTCTCTTCCCCGACAACCAGGACCTCGAGGACTTCCTGAGCGTCTTCGGCGGCGGCGCGTGCAGCACGGGCGCATGCGGCGATCTCGACTTCAACAACGATGGATTGTTCCCGGACAGCCGCGACGTCGAAGCCTTCTTCAGCGTCTTCGGCGGGGGGCCGTGCGTCCGCTGAGCGGCGCTCGGACGCGACGGGCGGGTGGCATCGCCCCGGCTCTCGGCCGGCTGGTGCGCGGTGGTCTGATCCGGAATCGGGTCTCGAACGGCCGGCCGGCCGCCGCCGCGATGACGCGTTCAGGCGCGGTAGGCGTTCGCGACCTTCGCCAGCGCTTCGCCCACGACGCGGAAGTGGTCGTCGGTGAGGTCGTGGTGCATCGGCAGCGCGAGCACGCGCTCGGCGAGCGAGTCGGCGACGGGCGTGTCGTCTTGGCCGAAGCGCTCCAGCGCCGGCTGCTTGGGGAGCGGACGCGGGTAGTGCACGGCGGTGGGGACGCCCTCGGCCTTGAGGGCCGCGGCGAAGTGATCGCGGGTGCAGGTAAAGGCGCGCGGGTCGATCTGGATGACGTACAGGTGCCAGACGCTCTGCGCACCGGGCGTCTCCGACGGTGCAGAGAGGCCGGGGATGGACCGGACGATCTTGGTGTACCGCGCCGCGTTGGCCTGGCGCTGCCTGGTCTGCGCGGGCAGGCGGTCGAGGCGCGAGACGCCGATGGCGCCGGCCAGATCGTTGAGGCGGTAGTTGTACCCGACCTGCTCGTGCAGGTACTTGTCCGTCTCGCCGTGGCTGCGGAGGAGCTGGATCTCCCGCGCCAACCCGTCGTCGTTGCACGTGATGAGGCCGCCCTCGCCGGTGGCGAGGTTCTTGGTGGCGTAGAGCGAGTACGTCACCGCGTCGCCGAACTCGCCGAGGCCCTTGCCCTTGTACGTGGCGAGGTGCGCCTGCGCGGCGTCGTAGATCGTCATCAGGTTGTGCTTCTCGGCGAGGGCCTGGAGCGGGTCGATGTCCACCGGGCACCCGTACAGGTGCGTCGCGGCGATCGCGGTGGTGTTGCGGGTCAGCTTGCGGGCCGCGTCCTCGGGGTCCATCTGGCAGGTGTCCGGGAGCGCGTCGACAAAGATCGGGTTGCCGCCGCGGGCGACGACCATGCTCACCGTGGCGATGTAGCTCCACGCGGGGACGAGGACGTCGTCGCCGGGCTGGAAGAGGGGCTCGTAGGCGAGCTGGAGAGCGACCGTGCCGTTGGCGCAGGTCATCGCGTGCTTGGCGCCCGTCATCGCCGCCCAGCGCTGCTCGAACTCCTCGCACTTCTTGGCGGCGCGGAGCATGCCGCTGTCGAGGACCTTCATGACAGCGTCTTTGTCCGCTTGGCTCAGGGCCGTGGACATGAACGGGACGGGGGTGCTCGAGACCGGTGTGCCCCCGTTGATGGCCAGGGCCTTGGCGGGCGAGATCGTGGCGCTTGTCATATGGGGGGCAGGGTAGACCGCTCATTCTCAAATACAGGCGTTTGTTCGGGCTTTTTCAGGGAAGATTCACGCGCGTTCTTCGGCGGGGGAACTCCGGACAACCCTTCCGGCGTATATTGATCAACACATGCCCACCGACATTCTGACGGACACAACCCGGGCGCGGACCACGCTCCGCGCCGCACGGGCGTCGGCGGTCGCGGCGATCCTCTCCAGCATGCTCCTCGGCGCGGGCGCCGCCCGCGCCGACGAGGGGTTTGCGCCGGCGGCGCCGGGGATCTGGACGACGCAACGCCCCGCGAACGCGACGGACGGCGAGCGGTTCGGCTCGAGGGCGGTCCTGCGCCCGAGCCAGGACGCGTTCATGGGTTTCGCGGTGCCGACCGTGATCCAGGAGGTCCTCGTCCGGAGCGGCGAGCCCGTGAAGAAGGGCGACCTGATCGTGCGGGGCGACGACGTGGAGGAGGAAGCGCTGCTGCGCATCCACCGCGAGCGCCTCCGCCGGCCCCTCGCCGTCGAAGAGGCCAAGGCGCAGATGGACTTGGCGCAGGTCGAGTACGAGCGCATCCTGGAACTCGAGAAGAAGAGCGCCTCGGGCACGCAGGAAGTCGAGCGTGCCCGGCTGAACGCCGTCGTCGCGAAGCTGCGCCACGAGCTCGCGCTGAGCGAGCGCACGCAGGAGGAGATCCAGCTCGACTGGCGGCGGGCGCGTGTCGAGAAGTACCGCGTCGTCGCGCCCTTCGACGGCATCGTGGACACGGTGGTTCCCGACGTCGGGCAGATCGTCAACGAGAACGAGAAGATCGTGCGCGTGGTGGACGTCGACCCCCTCTGGATCGACGTGCCGGCGCCGATGAACGCGGCGGCGACGCTGTCGCTCGCGAAGGGCGACGCCGCCTGGGTCCTCTGCCCCGCGCCCGGCGGCGCGACGGTGTACGAGGCGCGCGTGATCGAGGTCGCGCCGACGGCGGACGCGGCGAGCTCGTCGCGCCGTGTGCGCGTGGAGGTCGCGAACCCGGACGGGCCGCACCGGCTGCTCGCGGGCCAGAACGCGTGGGTGACCTTCGAGCGGCCGCGCGGCCTGCCGGCGGCGACGGCGCGCGGCGCGGAGGCGAACCGGTGATCAACGAAGTGGCAAACATCCGCGCCCCCGGGTGGTCGCGCGTCGTCGCCGATCTCGCCGCGTTGATGCCCGACGACCGCGTCTTCCTGCTCCGCCTGCTCTCGACGCTGGGGATGGTGACCGGAGCGCGGCAGGCGGTGCTGCACGTGCCCGCGCCGGGCCCGAGCGCGAACGCGGCGCCGGAGGCCAAGCCCGCGCAGGTCTGGCCCTTCGGCGCGGACGTGGTGGACTCGCAGGGGCGGCTCGCGATGCCGAGCGAGCACCTCGCGGACCCCGGCCGCGTGGACGCCTCGACGATCGACCGACCCGCGGACGTGACGGGGGCGGCGCGCGCCGCGCTGGCGTCGCGGCAGGTGCAGGTCTTCGCGCTCGGCGACGAGCCGAACGGGCCTTTCTACGACGCCGCGAACGCCAGCTCCAAGTGGTTCGTGATCGCCGCGCCGGTGCTCGCCGGCCTGCCGCACGAGGCGAACGCGATCCCGCCCCGGGCCGCGGTCACGCTGCTGGTGGAGAGCCGGTCGCGCCAGGCGCTGCAGTCGTCGGCGGCGCTCGTCGAGGTGCTCGCCGGCTATGTCTTCACGCACGAGGCGCAGCAGGCGCTGCGCCGCACGCGCCAGAGCAGCGCGGCCCTGGACCTCGCGGCCCGGCTGATCGATTCGATCAACTCGACGCAGGGCTTCCGCGGGTGCGCGATCCAGCTCGTGAACGAGCTGTCGCGCCAGCTCTCGGTGGACCGGGCCTCGCTGGGCTGGGTGCCGGGATCGCCGGCGCGCTGGCCGGGCCGGCGCGAGGGCGAGGAGGCGGCCGAGGCCCGCGATATCCACCTGCGCGCGATGTCCGACACGGAGAACGTGGACCGCCGCATGGAGCTCTGCCGCCGCATCGAGGCGGCGATGGAGGAGGCGCTCGACCAGCGTCAGGCGGTGCTCTTCCCGCCGCCGCCCGAGACGGGCCCGTCGAGCGACCCGGTGCTCGCGCAGGCCGTGACGCGCTCGCACGCCGAGCTGGCCCGGGGGGACGCGAATCTGCGGGTTGCGAGCTTCCCGCTGCGCGTCGTGGACGCTCGCGGCGAGCGCATCGCGGGCGTCGTGACCGTTGAGTCGAGCGCGGCGGGGCGCATCGACCCGGCGATGGCGGAGCTGATCCAGGCGACGCTCGACCTCGTCGCGCCGGTGCTCGCGGTGCGGGCGAGCGACGACCGCAACCTCGGGCAGCGCGCGTGGGACGCGTCGCTCAAGGCCGCCGCGTGGGCGGTGGGCCCGCGCCACACGGCGTGGAAGGCGGCGGGGATCGCCGTCTTCGTCGGCCTGATGGTGCTCTTCCTGGGCCGCACGACGTACCGCGTCGGCGCGCAGATGGAGATGCGGGCCGACGTGCAGCGCGTGGTGAGCACGCCGATGGCCGGCATCGTGACCGAGGTGCCCGAAGGGGTCATGGCGGGCGCGTCCGTCAAGGCCGGCGACGTGCTGATGCGGCTTGACTCGCGCGAGCCGCACCTGAACTATCTGTACTCGATCGCGGAGCTCTCGCAGCACGAGAAGCAGGCGGACGACGCGCTCCGCAAGGGCGATCTGGGCCAGGCGGCCCAGTCGCAGGAGAAGGCCCGTCAGGCGCGGGCCCGGGCGGACCTCTACGCCCTGCAGGTCGAGCGCAGCACGATCAAGGCGCCGATCGACGGGACCATCATCTCCGGTGACGTGCGCGAGAAGATCGGCGCGAGCGTGAAGCAGGGCGACCCGCTCTTCGAGGTCGCGGACCTCTCGACGATGAAGGTCCGCGCGTTCGTCGAGGACCGCGACATCTCCTTCCTGCGCGTCGGGCAGACGGGCGAGATCAGCCCCAAGGCCAACCCGTCCGTCACGGTCCCGATCGTGGTCGATCAGATCGTGCCGCTGGCGCAGGCGGTGGAGGGCGTCAACTCCTTCGAGGTCCGCTGCACGATCGCCGGCGACACGCAGGAGTGGTTCCGCCCCGGCCAGGAGGGGCTGGCGAAGTTCAACACCGAGCGCCGGAGCTTCGCGTGGATCGCGAGCCGACGCATCGCCGACCGCCTGCGCGAATGGCTGTGGTGGTGACCGATGGCCGAGCACTCTTCATTCTCGCCGTTCTGGCACCGCGTGCGGACGATGAAGCCCCGCCTGCGGGCGCACGTGCAGGTCGTGCGCCAGCGGTACCGGGGCAAGCGCTGGTATGTCGTGCAGGACCCGACGTCCAACACCTACTTCCGGCTCTCCCCGGTGGCGCAGGAGTTCGTCGGGCTCCTCGACGGCCGCCGCACGATCGAGGAGGTGTGGCAGCTCGGCCTCACGCGCCACGGCGACAACGCGCTGACGCAGAACGACGTCATCGGCGTCCTCGGCCAGCTCCACTCCGGCAACCTGATCCAGGCCGACATGCCGCCGGAGACCGAGCAGCTCCTGTCGCGCGGCCGTGAGCGCCTCAAGAAGAAGGCGATCTCGCAGGCCGTCGGCCTCATGTACTTCCGCGTGCCGGTGATGAACCCGGACCGGTTCCTCGCCGCGGCGGAGCCCTTCTTCCGGCCGTTCATCTCGCGCGCGGGGTTCGTGCTCTGGGCGCTGCTGGCGGTGGGGGCGCTGGCGGCGCTCGCGCCGCACTGGGAGGCGCTCTTCAACGGGTTCGACAGCGCGATCGCCCCGGCGAACTGGCTCTGGCTCGGCGCGACGTACGTGGCGCTCAAGCTCTGGCACGAGTTCGGCCACGGCGTCGTCTGCAAGCGCTTCGGGGGCCAGGTGCCGGTGCTGGGCGTGATGCTCCTGGTGCTCATGCCCTCGCCCTACGTCGACGCCACGAGCGCGTGGGCCTTCCCGGACAAGTGGCGGCGCATCGCGGTGGGCGCGGGGGGCATGATGTTCGAGCTCTTCGCGGCGGCGCTCGCCGCGATCGGCTGGATCATGACGCGGGGCGACGGCGGGCTCTTCCACCAGCTCTGCTACAACGTGATGCTGACGAGCGGCGTCTCGACGGTGCTCTTCAACGCCAACCCGCTGATGAAGTTCGACGGGTACTACATGCTGAGCGACTGGCTCGAGATCCCGAACCTCATGCCGCGCTCGGTGAACCTGCTCAAGTTCCTCTTCCAGAAGCACGTCTACCGCGTCGAGAACGCGAACTCGCCGACGACCGACCCGGGCGAGGCGGCGATCCTGCTCGTCTACGGCGTCCTCGCGCTCGCGTACCGCATCCTGATCTTTTTTTCCGTCACGCTGTACGTGATGGGCAAGATGTTCGCGATCGGGCTCTTCCTCGCCGCGTGGACGGCGGCGATGTGGTTCATCCTGCCCGTCGCGCAGTTCCTCCGCTGGCACGCGGCGAGCCCGCAGCTCGCGCACCGGCGCGGGCGCGCGGCGCTCACGAGCCTCGCGCTCGTGGGCCTGACGCTCGCGCTCGTCGGGTGGGTGCCGATGCCGGACCGGCGGCGGGCGAACGGCGTCGTGGAGGCGGCGCAGCGCTCGGGCGTTTTCGCGCCCTACCAGGGTTTCATCACGCACGCCCCCGCCCGGGGCGGGCAGCGCGTGAGGGCCGGCGAGCCGCTGGTGGTCCTCGAGAACCCGGAACTCCTCTCGCGGCTCGACCTGGCCCGCGCGCAGCTCGCCGAGTCGGTTGTGCTCGAGCAGCGCGCCGCCTCCCAGAGCCCCGCGGCGGCGCAGGCGATGGCGGAGCAGGTCAAGACGTTCCGCGAGCAGATCGCGTACCTGGAGAGCAAGCGCGATGCGCTCACGATCAGGGCGCCGCACGACGGCGTGGTCGTTCTCCCCGACGGCGCGGAGCGCATCGGCGCGTTCGTGCACGAGGGCGATCACCTCTGCGAGGTGATTGACGACTCCGACCTCCGCGTGGCGGCGGTCCTCACGCAGGCCGAGGGTGACTGGGCCCCGATGGACCCGAGCGCGTACCGCGTCGAGATGCGCCGCGTCTCCGACATCGACAGGGTGATCGAGATGAAAGCCGTGCGCGTGCCGGTCGCCGCGCGGAAGGACCTGCCGCACGCTGCGCTGGGGGACCAGGGGGGCGGCACCATCGCGACGCAGCGCACGCAGGACGGTTCGACGCTGGCGCAGCGGTCGGTGTACCGGCTGCACCTGGCGGCCCTGCCGGCAGAGGGGGGCGGGGCGCCGGAGATCGGCGTCCCCGGCGAGCGGGTGCGGTTGCGGTTCACGCTGCCGAGCCGGCCGTGGCTGGCGCAGTGGTGGGAGCGGCTGGACAAGACGCTGCAGGGAAGGGCGCGGGTGTAGCGTGACCGTCCTGCCCACGAGCACGTCCGCGATGACCGGCTACGCGGCGCTCTACGAGTCGCTTCGCAGCCGCAAGTCGCGCTCGCGGGTGCCGTCCGGCCTGGACAGGCTCGCGGTGCGGATCGCGGTGGCGCGGGACGAGGCGCGGCTGCGGCCCGCCCGGGTGCTCGCGCGGGCACGCGCGATCGCGGCGCTGTCGCCCGGGTACAAGAAGATGTCGGACGGCGCGCTCGACCACACGCTCGCGGAGATGCGCGATGTCTTCCTGCGCGGGCGGCAGACGCCCGAGCACGTGGACAACGCGCTGGCCATGGTGCGCGACCTCGCGCGGCGCGAGACCGGGGAGGAGCCCTTCCCCGTGCAGATCATGGCGGCGCTTTCGCTCTACCACGGGCGCATCGTCGAGATGCTCACGGGCGAGGGGAAGACGCTGACGGGCTCGCTCGCGGCGCCGCTCATCGCGTGGCGGCGCCGGCGGCTCCACGTGCTGACCGTGAACGACTACCTCGCGCAGCGCGACGCGGAGTCCCGCCGGCCCATTTTCCGGCGCTGCGGCCTGCGCGTGGGCGCCGTGGTGCAGGAGACCCCGCCGCAGGAGCGGTTCGACCTCTACGCACGCGAGATCGTCTACACGACGCCCAAGCAGGTCGTGGCCGACTGGCTGCGCGACCAGCTCCGCCTCGGCCGTGCGGCGACGCCGTGGGCGGCGCGGGCGCTCGCGGCGATGCGCCCCGGCGCCGACGGCGAGCAGGGCGTGATGCCGATGGTCCCGGGCCTGCACGCGGCGCTGGTGGACGAGGCCGACGCCGTGCTCATCGACGAGGGCGTGGTGCCGCTGATCATCGCGAGGTCCCGCCGCGAGGATGACATGGCGCAGGTGTACAAGGAGGCGTGCGCCGTCGCGCCGCGCCTGGACGAGGGGCCCGATTACGAGGTCGACTACCTCCGCCGGCGCGTGAAGCTCAAGCCCCGGGGCGAGCACCGCCTGCGCGGGTTCCTCGACGAGCTGCTCGCCGCGGGCGGCCAGCCCATCTGGCGCGCCAAGAAGCGTGCGGAAGAACTCATCACGCAGGCGCTCGTCGCCCGGCACTGCTACATCGGCGGCCAGCAGTACCAGGTCGTCGACGGCAAGGTCGTGATCGTGGACGAGTACACCGGCCGCTTCCTGCAGGACCGGTCCTGGGAGCACGGCCTCCACCAGTCCGTCGAGGCCAAGGAAGGCGTCGAGGTGACCGCCGACCGCGAGACGTTGGCGCGTCTCAGCTTTCAACGATTCTTCCGCACGTACCCGTTCCTGTGCGGGATGACCGGCACCGCCGCGGACGCGACGCCGGAGATCAAGGCCACCTACCGGCGCGCGGTGATGCGCGTGCCGACGAACCGGCCGCTGATCCGCGAGCAGTGGCCGACGCGTGTCTTCCGCTCCCAGCGCGACAAGTGGGGGGCGGTCGTCGATTCGATCGCGCTGCTGCGCGGGCGGGGGCGGCCGGTGCTGGTCGGCACGCGATCGATCGCCTCGTCCGAGCACCTGTCCAAGCTCCTCGAAGCGCGGCGCATCCCGCACCAGGTGCTCAACGCCAACCACGACAAAGAAGAAGCCGAGGTGATCGTCCGCGCGGGCAAGGGCGGGCCCGACGCGAGCGTGACCGTCGCCACCAACATGGCCGGGCGCGGCACCGACATCAAGCTCGACAAGGCGGCCCGCGAGGCGGGCGGCCTGCACGTCGTCCTCACCGAGATGCACGGCGCGCTGCGCATCGACCGGCAGTTCATCGGGCGCGCCGGGCGTCAGGGCGACCCGGGCTCGGCCCAGGTCTTCGTGAGCCTCGACGACGAACTCTTCGCCAAGCACGCCAAGTGGGTCGCGCGCCTCGGGCGCGGGCGCCTGCGTCGGACAGAGCTCACCGGCCTCCCGGGGGCGGACGCCGTGCTGCGTCTCGTGCAGCGCCGGAGCGAGGCGCTGGCGCGCCGCAACCGCGCGGCCGTCCTTGCGCAGGACGAATGGATCGACAAGCACCTGCCCGGGATGGGCTGAGGCTCACTTCGACGAGACGTTGTTGCCCGGCGCGGCCTCCGCGGGCTTCTCGACGTCGGCGTCGAGGAGCCACCGCTCGAGGTTGTTGCCGGTGATGCGCAGCGTGGCGATCACCTTGCCGTCCTTGTCCTTGATCTCCATCAGACCGCCGGAGAGATCGACCTCGTCGGGCCAGAAGTCGGTGGCGCTCGCCGTCACGCCCGCGCCCTTCTCCAGGGCCTCGATGCGCTTCTGGTTGCGGACGAGCTCGCGCTCCAGCCGCTCCTGAATCTCGAGGGCGCGCGTGAGTTCCTGCGTCGAAATCTTCCCCAGCGCCGGCCCCTCCTCGCCCGTCTTCTTCCACTCGCCGGTGTCGACCCTGGCCTGGATCGCACGCACCGCGGCGGTGAGCTGCTTGTCTTTCAGGGCCTCGAGCACCCCGTCGGTGTTCTTCCAGTCCACCGCCGTCTGCTCCCCCTGCGTGCCCGCCTCGACCTTCGCGAGCAGGTCGAGCTTGCGGCGGACGGTGAGCATCTCGAGGATTTCCTTGTCCGCCATCGGGACGAAGAAGCCGGGCGACGGATCGACGCCCCACGTCGGCGAATCGTCCTGGCGGCTGATGCTCCGGCCCGAGGGGAGGTAGTACCCCTGCTCGGTGAGCTTGATCTCCGCGCCGCCCCCCTCCTCGAGGTTGATGAGCGATTGGACGCTCCCCTTGCCGTAGCTGCGGGTGCCGAGGATGATCGCGCGGTTGTTCTCGACGAGCGCCCCCGCGAGCACCTCGCTGGCGCTCGCGCTCTCCTGGTTCAGCATGACGACGATCGGGAACTCGGGGTACGTCCCCTCCGCGCGGGCCCGCGTCACGCGGTCCTCGTACGCGCGGCCCTTGGTCGAGACGATGATCCCTTCACGGAGGAACATGTCCGCGAGTTCTTCCGCCTCGCTCAGCAGCCCGCCCGGATTGAACCGCAGGTCGAGGACGAGCCCCTTGAGCTCCCCCTTGCCCGCCCCGAGGCCGTCGAGGGCCGCCTTCACTTCCTTGCTGACGTTCGGCGTGAACTGGGAGACGCGGACGTACGCGATCTTGCGCGCCGGGTCGATCGCGTGCAGCCAGGCCTGCGGGTTCGCCTCGTCGCGGTGGAAGCCGCGCACGGAGCGCGTCTTGATCTTCTCGCGCGTGATCTCCTGCGTCAGCTTCTGGCCGTCACGCTCGATAAGGAGCTTGACGCTCGTCCCGGGCGTGCCGGTGAGGAGGTCGACGCACTCCTCGACGGTGAGCCCCTGCGTGCTCTTGCCGTCGATCTCGAGGACCTTGTCGTCGGGCATGAGGCCCACGCGCCACGCCGGCGAGTCCTCGAGGGGGCTCACGATGGTGAGCCACCCCGACTGCATGTTTACCTGCGCGCCGATGCCGACGTACTCGCCGGTGAGGTTCTTGTTGAACTCGCGTCGCTCGCTCGCGGGGACATAGACCGTGTACGGGTCGTCCAGCGCCTCGACCATCCCCTTGATCGCCCCTTCGCGGAGCTTCGCCTCGTCGGGCTTCTCGATGAAGCGGCTGGAGATGAGGTGCTTGACCTCGATCAACTCGTCGAAGAAGCGGTAGTCGTCCGCGCTCGCCTCGGCGCTGCTGCGCACGGCCCACGCCGCGGTGCCGATGCCCACACCCAGGGCCAGGCCGGTGACGGGGGTCCAGAGAGCGCTGCGGTTCGACACGTTCTGCCTCCTCCGGCAAGGGAGAGTCCGCTGTTCCGCGGGCGCGAAAACGCCCCGGCCGAAGACTGTACGGCCCGGGGCGATGGGCTGTTCTCGGCGACGATGAACCCGCGCTCACCGCCGGCGTCGTGCCGCGGCGAGCAAACCCGCCGCGGCGAGCGCGAGGGCGGACGGCGCCGGGACCAGGATGTTGATGTGCCCGGGGACGATGACGGTGTTGAAGGCGCGGTGGCTTCCCGCGTCGGCCGGCGACGTTTGCCAAGCGATGTAGCGGCTGTCGTCGGCGCTCTGCGCGTCCCCGTTCCGGAGGAGAGACCCTTGCGCGGCGCCCAGAACCAAGGTGCGCAAGAGCTGATCGCCGAGCGTGATCGCGCCGCGGAACACCACGATGTTCTGCGTGCCGCCCTGCCAAGCGGTGCCCGCCGAGATCACGGCGAGCTGACTGATCGCGATGCCGCGATCAATGTTCAACATCTCATCCGCGGGCACCGGGACGTTGGTGAGCGCCGGTAGCGGCCAATTGCTCGAGAAACCGCCCGCGAGCCGGGCCCAGGAGCCCGCCGGCGCGCGGTCGGAACCGTTCTGATGGTGGAACTCGGTGAGCGTGTTCTGGCCCGCCGCGTTCATGGCGACGGCGCCGAAGGGGAACACGCGGCCGTACGACGGGAGCGAGGGGGATGCCGCCTCTGCCTGGCTGATCATCGACCCGGGGATGTTGTTGCCGCTGACGCCGCCGTTGCGCCAAGGATGGAGCCTGTCGCGCTGCGTGTCGGACCCGGTCAGGTCGAAGTTGCTGATGGTCGGCTGGAAGCGCATGCTCCCGAGCGCGAGCAGATCGGTGCGGGTGCCGGTGTAGCTCACGACCACGCGGAACTCGATCCTGGCCCCGGGTCCGACGTCAACCGACGACGACCACGTCGCGCCGTTAAAGACCTCGAAGCGAACTTGCTGCGAATCCTGCGCGTGAGCAAGCGTTCCGCAGCAACCGATCGCGGCTACCAGCGCTTGTATGGTGAACGTCGTTGTGTGCATGTCTCTCTCCCAGTACGAAGCCGAACAAACGCTGCCACGATCACATCAAAGGTGTTTCCGCCGCCGCCGCGACGCGGCGAGAGCGCCGAAGGCGCCAAGCGCGAGGGCGGACGGGGCCGGGATCGGGATCCAGATGGTCGCTGGGAGGATGGTTGTCTCGAAGACGCGGTGACTGCCGATATCAGTCGGGCTTTGCTGCCACGCGATATAACGGTTGTCGTCCGCGCTCGAGACATCGCCGGCGCGGAGCATCGAGCCCTCCGCGAGGCCAAGCTGCAACAAACGACCCTGGATGTCCGACGAAATCCGGATCGCGCCGCGGAAGACGACGATGTCCTGCGTGCCGCCCTGCCAGGCGCTGCCGGCCGAGGCCTGTGACAACTGACCGGCCGCGACGCCGCGGAGGATGCCGAGCAGTTCGTTGGTCGGCACGGGCGGCGTCGTGAGCGCCGGGAGCGGCCAGTTGCTCGCGAAACTCCCGGCGAGGCGCGCCCAGGAGCCAGCCGGGGCGCGGTTCGCGCCACCATCATGGCGGAACTCGGTCAGCGTGTTCTGACCCGCGGCGTTCATCGCCGTTGCGCCGAAGGGAAAGACGCGGCCGTACGCGGCGAGCGGCGTGTTGCTGTTGCCCTCGGCCTGCGTGAGCATGGAAAAAGGGGTGTTGTTGCCGGAAACACCGCCGTTCAGCCACGGAAGAAATTGGTCGCGGCTGGCGCCGCTCCCGGTGTTGTCGAAGTTGCTGATCGCCGGCTGGAAGCGCATGTTGCCGAGCGCGAGCAGGTCGGTGCGCGAGCCCGTGTAGCTCACGACAACGCGGAAGTCCACGGTGTGCCCGGGGAGCGCGATGACCATCGGCGACCAGACGCCACCGTTCAATACCTCGAATTGAACTCGCTGCGACTCCTGCGCGCGAGCGATGGCCCCGCAGCAGCCCGCAGCAACCACGAGCGCCTTGACGGTGAATGCCTTCGTGAACATGACTCTTCCTCCGATCGCAACACGAGCGAATCCCAGCCCAATTGTAATCTTACTACCCCCGCCGCCGCGCCGCGACGAGCAGACCCGCCGCGAGAAGCGCAGCGCCCGCCGGCGCGGGCACGATCATGATGTTCGCCCCCAGCACCTGCGTGTCGAGGACGCGGTAGCTTCCGAGGTCGGTTGCGCTCTGCTGCCACGCGATATACCGGCTGTCGTCGGCGCTCTCCGCGTTCCCGACGCGGAGGAGTGAGCCGTCCGCCACGCCCATCTCGATCGTGCGCACGTCCGGGTTGTCGGCGGAGAGGAGGATCGCGCCCCGGAAGACGGTGATGTTCTGCGTCCCGCCCTGCCACGCCGTCCCCGCCGACGCCTGCGCCAACTGCGAAGTCGCGACCCCTCTGAGGATGCTCAGAAGATCGCCGGTCGGGACCGGTGTGGCAGCCAGGCTCGCCTGGGGCCAGTTGCTGCAGTACCCGCCCGCGAGGCGCGCCCAGGAGCCCTGCGGCGCGCCGTGCGACCCGCCGTCGTGCCGGAAGTCGGTGAGTACGTTGAAGCTCGCCGCGTTCATGGCGGTGCTCCCGAACGGGAAGACGCGGCCATAACCGCCCATGACCGGCGCAGTGCTTTGGGCCTCTTCGGCCGTGACCATCGTCGGCCACGGCGGCGGGTTCGGCCCACCAGCCGATCCGCCGTTCCGCGTGAACGGCTCGAAGCTGTCCCGCGATGAGCCCTCGCCGGTGTTGTCGAAGTTGCTGAATGTGGGCTGGAACCGCGCGTTGCCGAGGCCGAGAAGGTCGGTCCGCGTCCCGGTGTAATTGATCATCACCCGGAACTCGATCCGGTCCCCGGGCATCGCCGCGACGGCGTTCGACCACGTCCCGTCGGGGTGGGCCACCTGATAGATGATCTGCTGCGATTCCTGCGCGGCCGCCATCGACGCCGCGGCACCGACCGTCACGATCAACGCCCGCACGCTCCGGCGCATGGCAAGCCCTCCGACCATGTGGAGTCTACCGCATATTCGGGGGGATGCCAGGAAAAGTTCCGAGAATTGCGGTGTTAACTCGCATGCCGCCGCCGTTTGGTCACCGCCCAAGATGCTGCTGCAAAGATCAGGGCTCCGGACGGCGCGGGAACGACCGCGACGGTAGCGCCGAGAATCTGCGTACTGAAGGCGCGATAGCTGCCGAGGTCGGTCGGCGACACCTGCCACGCAATGTATCGCTGGTCATCGGCGCTGTTCGTCCCTCCGTTACGCAGCAACGAACCTTCTGCAATACTCAACTCGACAACGCGACTGTCCATGTTGTCCAACGCGAGCCTGAAGGCGCCCCGGAAAACGATCAAGTTGGACGTACCGCCCGCCCACGCCGCCCCCGCGTTCGTTTGGTTCAACTGGCTCGAAGCGATACCCCGCAGTATGTTGTTGATTTCTGCCGTCGGAATCGGAGGCGCTGTCTGGCTGGGCAATGGCCAGTTGCTCGAGAATGTTCCGGCAATTCGAGCCCAAGATCCGGCAGGCGCTCGGTTGTGTCCGACGTCATGACGAAACTCTGTCAGCACGTTCATGTTGCCCGAAGCCATAGCCACGGAAGCGTACGGAAAAACGCGGCTGTACGCAACGAGCGGGGCGGTCGATGCGCCTTGCGCTTGCGTCAGGACGCTGTTGGGGATTCCGTTACTACTGGTGCCGTTGTTCAGCCACGGCAGAAACTCATCCCGTGAAGCGCCAGCGCCCGCGTTGTCAAAGCCGCTGAACGTTGGCTGGAATCGCGCGTTGCCGAGACCGAGCAGGTCCGTGCGCGTGCCCGTGTAGTTGATCATCACCCGGAACTCGATTTGGTCGCCGGGGAGCGCGGTAACTAAGTTCGACCATGTCCCGCCCGGGTGCGCAACCTGAAAAATCAGTTGCTGGGACTCTTGAGCGACGAGCGTCGGGGTGCAAAGCCCGGCTGCCGCTAGAACGGCCGCGGTACGGTAACTCATGTCTCTCTCCCTCTCGAGGGGGAGTGTACAGGAAAGTGCGAAGCTACGCAACCGGCTTGTCAGTGCCCCCGCGCCTTTTTTGCCCGCGCCAAGGCCTCGCCCAGCCGCTTCTCGTCCCCGTGGTCCGTCGGCTTGTAGTACTCGGCATCGACCCCGAGATAGTCCTGCGTCCCGATCCGTCCCAGGTGCTCGTCCGCCGTGCCCTCGCTGTGGGCGTAGGCGTACTCGTCCCCCGTGCCCGACGCCGGCTTCCCCGCCGACAGCTCGCTGGCCTTGCGAACGTTCTTGTCCTTGATGTGCACGGGCACCGCGACCGTCCGACCCTCGCGCACGTCCTCCAGCGCCGCTTCCACCGCCATGTAGCTCGCGTTGCTCTTCGCCGCCAGCGCCAGATAGATCGTGCACTGCGCCAGCGTGATCCGCGCCTCGGGCATGCCGATGCGCTCCACCACCTGGTACGCCGCCGCGGCGATCATCAGCCCCCGCGGGTCGGCGTTGCCGATGTCCTCGCTCGCGAGGATCGCCAGACGCCGCGCGATGAACCGCGGGTCCTCGCCCGACTCGAGCATCCGGGCGAGCCAGTAGACCGCGGCGTCCGGATCGCTGCCGCGGACGCTCTTGATGAACGCGCTCGCGTGGTCGTAGTGCTGGTCCCCCGAGGCGTCGTAGACCATCGCCTTCTGCTGGATGGAGTCCTCGGCGGTCTGGTGGTCGATGACGATGGCGGCGTTCGATGCCGGGGATTCGCCGCCCGCCGTCAGGTGCCGCTGGCTCTCGACGGCGACTTCGAGCGCCGTCAACGCCCGCCGCGCATCGCCGTCGCTCTTGACGGCCCACACCCGCAGCGCGTCGTCGGTCACTCGCAGGTTGACGCCGCCGTACCCGCGTTCCTTGTCCGCGACCGCACGCTTCAGCAGCGCGATGACGTCGTCCTCTTCCAACAGCTCGAGGCGGAAGAGCGTGCTACGGGAGACGAGCGCCGAGTTGACCGCGAAGAGGGGGTTCTCCGTCGTCGCGCCGATGAGCGTGATCAGCCCGCGCTCGACATCTGCGAGGAGCACGTCCTGCTGGGCCTTCGTGAAGCGGTGCACCTCGTCGAGGAAGAGGATCGTCCGCCGCCCCTCCAGCTCCAGCCGCCGCGCCGCCTCGTCGCAGACCTCGCGGATGCGCTTGACGCCGACCTGCGCCGCGTTCTCCCGCACGAAGTGGCGCTTCGTGTGCCGCGCGATCAGTTCCGCCAGCGTCGTCTTCCCCGTCCCCGGCGGCCCGTGCAGGATCATGCTGGTGATCGCGTCCGCCTCCAGCATCCGGCGGAGGAGCTTGCCGGGGCCCAGGATGTGCGACTGGCCGACGAACTCGTCCATCATCCGCGGGCGCATCCGCACCGCGAGCGGCTCCACGCGCTTGCGCGACTCCTCCCGTTTGGCCGCCCACAGGTCCGCCATGAAGCGAGCGTACGTGCCGGGGTGAAGAGGGGGCGAAGCGCAGGCGAGGCATTCGGGATTCGTGATTCGGCATCCGCCGCACGCCGCCGCGGGCGCCATGGGCGGACTCGATGACCGCAGAGACACAGAGGTACAGAGAAGAGAAAGACGGGATTGGGTTCGACACGCGAGAGCAGCGGGAACCCGGGTGCGTCCCCGCCTTCTCTTCCAACCTGCCATTTCTTCTTTCTTCTCTGTGCCTCTGTGTCTCTGTGGTGAACCCGCTCGCCCACCACCGACGCCCGGCCGGGTCTCTGCACGAATGCCGAGCCACCAACCCCGGATCCCGATCTCTCTTCCCCGGTCATTGAACGCCGAACCTCTTCTTCACCTCTATTTCCTTCCCTCGCCCCCGAACCCAACGTATTGTTTTCGCGAGGTGGTGGCATCCGCGGCGGCGCGCTCTGGCGGGGCGTGCAAGGCGCGGATCGGCGGGACGCTCTCCCGCGCGAATGGCAGCCCCGCCCGCCGTTGGTCGGCCCGTCGCCGTCCTCCCGCCGGGACAGCGCCGGGCCAACGCACCTGCCGCGCGGCGAGCACCGCCGCGGGCGCGGGGAAACGCGCGGGGCCGGGAGCGACCGGCGCGCCGACGACACGCATGGCAACGATCTCCGGACGCTCCGCGTTCATCCACGGCCAGTGGACGGTCAACGACTCGGCCCTCCTGTACGGCATCGCCGACTGGGGCAAGGGGTACGTCGGCGTCAACACGCTTGGCAACATCACCGTCAT
Organism: Phycisphaerales bacterium; assembly: GCA_035628115.1. Lineage (GTDB taxonomy): Bacteria > Planctomycetota > Phycisphaerae > Phycisphaerales > UBA1924 > BJHL01. The sequence goes on from DASPKL010000004.1 coordinate 45,322, forward strand.
GCCCACCAAAGAGCCCGGGCGCCAGGTCGATCTCCACGAGATCGTCCAGGGGCTGCGCGAGCGCGGCGTCCACACGCCCGTCCTCCTCCGCTTCAACGACCTCCTGACGCACCGGCTCAAGGAGATCCGCCGCGCCTTCGACGACGCGATGGTCGAGCACCAGTACACCGGCGGCTACTCCTGCGTCTACCCGATCAAGGTCAACCAGCAGCGCCACGTCTGCGAGCAGATCGCCAGCCTCGCGGTGGAGATGGACTTCGGCCTCGAGGCCGGCAGCAAGCCCGAATTGCTCGCCGTGCTCGGCCTCTCCGCCACCGCCGGCGGCCCCGGCGTCAACGGGATGCCGATCATCTGCAACGGCTTCAAGGACGACGAGTTCATCGAGACCGTGACGCTCGCCACAAAGCTCGGCCGCAACATCATCCCCGTCGTCGAGAAGTGGACGGAGCTCGAGCTGATCGTCAAGCACGCCAAGAAGTACAACGTCCGCCCCAAGATCGGCCTGCGCGTCAAGCTCAGCGCCCGCGGCGCGGGGCGGTGGGAGTCCAGCGCCGGCCTCCGCAGCAAGTTCGGCCTCTTCGTGAGCGAGATCCTCGCCGCCGTCGAGTACCTCAAGAAGCACGAGATGCTCGACTGCCTCAACCTGCTCCACTGCCACGTCGGCAGCCAGCTCTACGACATCCGCGTCTTCAAGAACGCCGTCAACGAGCTCGCCCACATCTACTGCGAGCTCGCGCGCCTCGGGGCGGGGCTCACGATGCTCGACATCGGCGGGGGCATGGGCGTCGACTACGACGGCAGCCAGTCCGCCTGGTCGAGCAGCATCAACTACACGGTGCAGGAATACGCGCAGGACGTCGTCTACCGCATCAAGAGCGTCTGCGACACGCGGGGCATCGCGCACCCGCGCATCCTGAGCGAGTCGGGGCGCGCCATGGTCGCCTACTCGAGCGTCCTCGTCATGGACGCCCTGGGGTCCAGCCGCTTCGACGTCACGCCCGACCTCGCCAAGGTCGAGGAGGCCATGAAGAACGAGGCGAACAACGGCGTCAACGGCGACGTCCCCCAGCCCGTCATCGACCTCCTCGAGGCCTACCGCGGCATGACCGACCGCAACCTCCTCGAAACCTACCACGACGCCATGCAGGCCCGCGACGAGGCGATGAGCCTCTTCGGCCTGGGCTACATGAGCCTGGAGATGCGCGCCGCGGCGGAGCAGCTCTTCTTCGGCATCGGCCACCGCCTCATCGAGCGCGCCCAGAAGCGTGGGGAGATGCCCGACGAGTTCAGCGATCTGCCCGCCCTCCTCTCCGACATCTACTTCTGCAACTTCAGCCTCTTCCAATCCATGCCCGACTCCTGGGCCATCGACCAGCTCTTCCCGATCTGCCCCATCCACCGGCTGGGCGAGCAGCCCACCCGCCGCGGCGTCCTCGCCGACATCACCTGCGACAGCGACGGCAAGATCGACCACTTCGTGGACAAGCGCGAGGACAAGAAGACCTTGGAGCTCCACGAGCTGCGCGACCTCCCGGGCGAGGGGCAGGGGTGCGAGCCCTACTACCTCGGCGTCTTCCTGCTGGGAGCCTACCAGGAAATCCTCGGCGACCTGCACAACCTGCTGGGGGACACGCACGCCGTGCACATCAGCGTCGATGAGAACGGCGCGTGGGAGATCGAGGAGGTGATCGAGGGGGACACCGTCGAGGAGGTCCTCGCCTACGTGCAGTACGACGTCCCCGACATCAAGCGGGCGATGCGGCTGGACGTGGAGGCCGCCTGCCGCCAGGGGCGCCTCACGCTCACCGAGGGCAAGAGCCTGCTCAAGTACTACGACGACGGCCTCGAGGGGTACACGTACCTCGAGGGCTGAGCCGGTACCCCGCCGCTGGTGGTCCGCCCCTCCGGGGCGGAGTCTTCTCTTCGGGCGTTCCGACTTCGCCACCGGCCTTCTCGCGCGGACGCGGGGAGTGGGGGAGCGGGAGACACCGAGCATGTGGGGCAGGCGTCCCGCCTGCCACCGAGCGCCCGCGGCGCCCGCACCGCACCGCCCGCACGCGACCGCCCGCGTCCGTACGAGCCCCGTGCGCGAGCACGGAGCGATGAACCATTCGCACCGTCAAAGCGCGCGTCACCCGGCCTGCGTCTTCTCACCTTCCCACCTGTTCACCTGCTCACCTCCTCATCTTCTCCATGGGGAGAAGTGGTCGCCGTCCGCGGCGACCGGTGAGGGGTCTTCGCGCACGAGACGGCGACACCCCACCCGGCCATAGGCTTCGCGGCCGTGGACCCCGATGCGTCCCAACCCGCGAGCCCACCCGGTGCGCAGCCGGACGCCGCGCCCGGCGACATCCCCGTCACCGTGACCGACGACCGCATCGCGGGCGCGGTGCGCTTCACGCCCGACGACTGGCTCATCTACTGGCGTTGGTATTACCTCGACCGCCCCGAGGCGCTCTCCGCGGAGCGCATGCGATATCGCCACGCCAAGAACCAGTATCGCAAGACCTTCCTCGCCGCGGCCGTCGGGATGTTCGCCCTCTGGATGTGGCACGCCCACCGCGTCAAAACCGGCGCCGACCTCGAGGGCGAATGGCTCGGCGGGCTCGCGCTGATGCTCGTCCTCGTCGTCTACTTGTTCTCGAACGTCCCCAAGCCGGTCGACCGCTCGGCGCAGCTCGGGGCCTACCGCGACCAGATCCGGAAGAACCCGCCCGCGCAGCGCGACGGGTGGTGGCGGTTCGAGTGCACGCCGCGCGGGCTCCGCGTGACGGGTGACGGCGTCGAGTACGCCGTCGGCTGGAGCCGCGTGCACGGCGTCTACGACCGCCCGGATGCGGTCTTCGTCTACACCAACGGCTGGCCCGCGATCATCCCCAACCGCCTCTTCACCGGGGGCGGGCGCGACGCCGCCGTGCGGCGCATCGGCGACTGGGCGCGCTCCGCCGCGGGGAGCGACGCCTCCCGCATCGCCGCGTACCTCGCCGACCACGACGCCAAGTGCCCCGACTGCCGCCACAACCTCCGCGGCCTGCGCGACCTCGCCTGCCCCGAGTGCGGCGCGATGATCAGCCGGTACGACGTGCCCGAGCCCTTCGCGGCGGGGTGACGCGGGGAACGCGAACACAGAGCAAAACGGAGAGAAGAAGAGGAAAACAGAGAGGAGAATACTGGGCTCAGAAAAGAAGAGCATCGTCTCGCTCTTCTTTTCAACCAGGTTTTCCTCTTCTCTGTCTTCCTCCTCTTCCCTCTGTCTTGCTCTGTGTTCTAGGCGGCCACCGTCGCACTCACGCGCTCGCCCCAGGCGCCGACCTCGCCGGTGGTCGTCAGCCACCGGCACTGGTAGTGCACCGTCTTCCCCGCGTGCGCGGGCTCGAAGGACAACCGCACGCCGTCGCGGGTGATGGTGCGGACGTAGCGGTACGCCTGCTCGTCCTGCGGCGCGGGCGCGCCCGGCTCGGTGAGCGCGACGTAGACCTCCGCGCCGAGGACGCCGCGGGGCTTGCGCCGCGCGGGGGAAGATTCAGAAGGCACGAAGCGGAGACGGTGTGTAAACCGCGCGTCCTGCTCGACGCTCACGTGTGGGGCAGGCGTCCCGCCTGCCACCGCGCCGCCCCCGGCGCCGCGCACGGTCAGCCCCATGTCCGCCCGGTTCGCGTTGGTCGTCAGCGGCATCGCCTGGATCAGCGCCGCCAATTGCCGCGCTGCGCGCTCGAGCGATGCGCGGGATTCGTTCTTGGTCGTCGTCGCGGCCCTGGCCGCATCGCGCGCGGCGCGGGCCGCGCTCAGGTCGGTCGCGAACTGCGCGGCCAATCCCTGCACGTCGATCGCGGGGGAGGGGTCCGCGCCGGTGAGCAGCAGGAACTCGTACGCCCGCGCGCCGAAGTGCTCGGCCCACGTCGCGAAGTCGGCGTCCTCTCTGGGGACGAAGTCGTGGGGCATGGCGACGGCATCGGCGATTCCCGCGCGCAACTTCACCGGTACACGCGATCCGCGTGGTCTTCCCCGCGACCCGCGCGGTGCACCCCGCGCGGTCCGCGCGGCCCCACGCCCGCGCCGGGGCGGCCCCCGCGTCCATCGCGGCCTTCCCCGAGCAACGCGGGGAAACCCCCGGCCGTCGCGGGGAACGCACCGAACGATCCGCGGGCGAGCGAATCCGCGCGCCGGGAGCCCGGCGCTCCCCTCCCTCGCCCCGTGTCTTCACGGGGAGAGGTGGCGGCGCAGCCGCCGGTGAGGGGTCTTCCACCCCGATGCCTCACCTCCGGACGCCGCGGGTGGGCCGGTTCACCACAGAGGCACAGAGACACAGAGGTGGACCGGGTCGCAGAGCGCACGGAACAGGAAGCCCGACCGTGAGGGAGGGCATTCCCACTGATTTCAGAATCGAGCCATTTGCTGAGTAAGCCAGACGACTTCTGGCTCAAGGCCGACAAATACTACACGCCCAGTCTTTCCATACAGGCCTCGCCGACGAGCTTGCTTGGAGTAAAGGAAGCCCTACAGTAGGGCATGCTCAACAAGCACCAGATTATTTCAGAACTTAAAGAGCAAATTTTGATTGCTGGGCACGAGCCCACCGCTCAGTTCTTTGCAGAGAAAGGCGAACCAAAACGATTCGATGATGGCAGTGCCCTGATACTGCAGGGAGATACTACCGATTCTGTTTTCTTTATCCTAGCCGGTCGGGTCGACGTATTTGTGAATCACCGATATGTCGGCAGTCGGCAGAAACGTGAGCATGTGGGCGAGATGGCACTGCTCCACCCTGCTTTGGCTCGATCGGCAACCGTACAGGCGGTCGGTAGCGTGACTGCACTGGAGGTGTCATCCGTAGATTTCATTCATGCGGCAAACAAGCACCCTCCCATCTGGTTGTCCATCGCGAGAACATTGGCTGAGCGACTTCGCGAACGCGAGAAGTTGCTCCGCCCGAAGAACCCGAAGCCTGTGATATTCATTGGCTGCGCGTCGGAATCAAAGGTCATTGCCGACTTGGTGGTTCAACAGTTCGAGTACGACAAAGCCAAGTTTGACGTAGTGCCTTGGTACCACGGCGTGTTTGGTCCGAGCCGATACACTATTGATGATTTGATGAAGCAGGTAGACAGGGCCGACTTCGCACTGTTCGTATTCCATCCCGAGGACGTTATCACCAGTCGGGGTGCTTCGACCGACGCGCCTCGTGACAATGTTGTTTTTGAGCTTGGACTGTTCATGGGGCGAGTAGGACGCGAGCGCGTGTTTATGCTTCAGCCGCACGGCATAGATCTGAAAATCCCTTCGGATCTCACCGGCATGGCTCCGCTCAAGTACACGACCGGCACCGGCGGTCCGAAACCAGCCGACATGATAACCCCAATTAATTTACTGAAAGAGATCGTCCTGAAGGAGGGCGGTCGGTAGTGGCCTTGCGTTCACACGCGGTGTGCGACAGGTAGCTGCCCCGAAGTGTCCGTGGATGCTCCCTTATGCGCATTATCGCGTACTCGATCGAGCCGAGGTAGCCGTGATTCCAGTAGTCCCACTCAGCTGGCCAGTTCGTGAGGCCCCGGAGATGTGCGTCGTAGTGGCGGTTGATCAATGACGTCACGTCATTCACGAACCACTCGCAGCCCTCGTCGACGATGGCACGCGCGGGCTTCCCCTTCCAAGCCATCATGTGTCGCCATACATCCACAAGAGTCCAGCACATAGGCGGTCCATTGTGCCACTCGGAGCCGGTCTTCATCCAAGGCTCGTAGCACGCCGCTATAGGACCTTTGCGCTTGAGATCGCGAAAGCTCCATGGCACATGCACAACAATCGGCGCCAAGACTGCAGGTGCGTCGAGTCGACCAGCGACGCGGTACCACTTGCCCGTGACGGGGCTAATGGATGGCTCGCGAAGCCGTAAAGCCAGCTTCTTGGCGAAGCGAAACGAGTGACTCATGGATGGTGGGGCTTGCTGCTGAACGTTTGGTATTGCCCCGGCGCGACGGAAACGCGCGTTTGCGCCGGTGCAGCAGCAGCTGAAGCACGAACACGATTTAGCCCCAAAGCACTCGCTTTCTTGAACAACGTTGAAGGCTGAGCGCGGACAGTGACTGCTGTTTCGAACGCTCGCTTGTAGCTGTCGTGCAAGCGGTCCCAGTCGACTTTGTAGAGGACGAGTTCGCTGGCCTTCGGGTTGATATCACCAAACGCTTGGGCGCTTCGCCCAACGCCCTCCCCTGCACCGACCAAGAAGCGCCGGCCTGCCAGAATCACGGCACCCAAATAGACATTGCCGCCAGCGTTGCCGTGCACCGTACCACCCGCGACCCCGTACGCCCATCCCCCGAAACCACACCCACCTGCCCGGTCGCCCATTTCTTTCTCGAAGTCGAGCGCCAGCTCGACGAGGCGCTTCGGTGCGGCGTCGTCATAGCTGTCCCGTGTAGCGAAAACGGCAGCGGCTGTGAAGTTGTCGCCCGCCCATGGCAATTGCACCATGCTCTCCTTGTGGCGCGCGGTAAAGTCGGCAGCGCACTGCATGACCTGGTAGAACTCTGTCGCCAAGGCCTGTAGCTTGGCATCGTCGTTCATGCACTGTTCAACCCGCTTCGTGAAGCCGTCGAGGTCCGCCCTCATCAGCCACCCGAAGTAGATCTCGGGCTTGTCGGCAACCGGGTCGCCGAAGTCCACCGGCACCGCGCGGGCGACCGTCTCTTTCAGGCCGCTTCGAGCCTCCTTATACAGAACCTGTGGCGAGAATTGACGGGCTTCTCTCACCATACCGACGGAATCATCAAGCCTGACTCTGATCTTGGCGAGGTCTTCAATGACCCACTCCCTTCTCGTCGGGTGCCAGCAGCCGATGTGGAAGTCCTTCAAAGCGCGGTCTTCCTTGTTGCGCTCAAGCTGCGAATACAGGTACTTCGCAGGCCGGTTGGCAGCGGTGCCCAACGAGACCCACGAGTCGTCGCCGTGCACCCCCCGCTGGGAGACTACCAGTGTCTTGCCGACATCCATGGTCATGCACCAGCTCTGAACGCGCGATGCGCGGTCGTCGAAGACGCCGTTGTAGATCTGGTGCAACTCTCCAGCGAAGGAGAGAAGCGGCTCGAAGTCGTCGTTCCCCACAGGGATGCCGATGTGGAGCAGGGATCCCTGAACCTCCATCAGCGTTCCGCCCCGTCGGTCCGCGAGCATCTGAGCGGCATGCGATGCACGAGCGACCGAGCGAAGAAACGCCCTTGCGTCATCTGCCGTTGTGGCGTTCTCGTACTTCGGTTGGAAGTCGAGCTTCACGTAGAGGTGTGCGAGGAGGACCGGTGAGAACGGGAAGCTCCCGGCTTGCTTTCTCGCTTCGAACAGGTCCTTGAAGTCCTTCGCCCGCTCCGCCTTGATCGTTGTCGGCATTGGTTCTACTCCGTGACTGCGGCCTAACCGGGCAGAGGGCAACCCCCGTGCCAAAAAGAACTAGTCGGAATTCGGGGGGTAACGGCCCCCTAGCGGCCCGCCTACGCGGGCGGTCGTGACACCCGGTGGCACCCGGTTGTTGGAGTCTGCCAGAACGGCAGCGTAACCTATGGTTCATTCTGTAACCAAGCTCAACAGCTGGACTTCTGGACCCCCTAAAGGTGGTCAAGAGACGGCGGCTGCGACGATCCCCAGTGAGATCTTTTCCAAGAGCTACCCACAGCTTCATCTCCGGCTGCACCACCCCCTTTTCTCTTGGCCCCGCGCGCCAGCGGGCGGTCCGGGCAGCGTGGGGCTTGAGAAGGAGCAGTGTGCGGTGAACAGACAGCCCGATCGTCGGACAGAGTGTGCAAAGTCGGTGCGGATGGCCGAGGTCGACAAATGTTGCGGAGACTTGTAGCGGTATCAGGAGCTTTACAGGCTCCAGTAGTACGACGAGCGGTAAATCCGCAGGCTCGGGTGGGCGTTCCAAGTTCGTTCTTCCCACATGCTTTTCGAACCATCCGTGGTCACCTTGACGGTGGAGGCGATTCTATCGAACACGTCGCCAGTGATCCAAGTCGAGTAAATGCCATCCCGAAGTGAACACAACTTGGCCGCGTAGTTGGCCGCACGCCCGACCCACACGAGGTCATTCGCGCCACGAATGCCCGTCCGCGCGACCATAAGTTTGCTCGTATCAATGCCGACTGAGTGTCGCACTTCAAAGTCTTTCAGATTATCCTTGTAGTAGTCCTTGAGCGCGGGGTTGATGATCTTGGTCACCGCATGATTTATCGCCAAAGCAGCACGGACGGCGGCAGTGTTCTTTGACTCGCCAATAAAAATGCCCATCACCCGGTCGCCGTCAAACGCGGTGATCTCGCCTTTCTGGTTCCTGATTATCCGACAGGCACAGTTCAAGTAGCATTTGTACACGTCAGCAGCGAAAGTGGCTTTGTACTTGTTCACCAGATTCGTGCTCTCCGCAAGGTCCGCGTACAAGCACGTGGCGTCTAGGCTTACCCCGGTGCTTCCAAGCTCGATGTCTTCTGTCTCTGGAACAACCCGACCGTCTGTCATCGTCCACTGGGCCTTGATGATCTTGTTGACTTCCGCGTTGAGATCCTCAGTCATCCCCATCATTCACCCCTGATAGAGGCCGTAGCAGGCAACCAGCCAAATCGGCGTTCCCGCGAAGAGCCAACCCATAGCGTGCCGCACTGCCCTGTACTTCGCCGTCGCGATCTGTGCATTACGGTGAGTTTGGAGGATTAAGTCTTCCAAATACTTTCTGTCCGAGCGGCCTTTAACTGCCGCGTCGTATTGAATGGCTGTCATAGACGCAATTCCGCGGAAGAATATCAATGATCCCTGGGGGCCGACTGTCTGGGGAAAGGTCGCGGCTGCCGACCATGCGATAGAGAAAAGCATTGGTACACTTGCAGCTCCCATGAGAACGCCGGACTGCCAAGTAATGCATTCCGGACCCGGAGACACGGTTCCAGCCACGGCAAGCATAGCTGTCGCCACGCCGATCACGACTGGTGTCTTACTGTCCACGGCGCGAATCCAGTCCAACTGGTGCTGGAAAACAGCTTCTTGGCGAGTGATGGCGCTACTAATGTCCGGGACATCGGGAGTCTGGCCAATCGTTGCTTCTGGCATGTCAATGTTCCGTCGGGCGACCGGTGACAAACTGACCGTCGCCTCGGCAAGTCAAAGAGGCCATTGATGGCAGGGAGAGTAACCGCCATGCGTCTGGCCAACCGATCATACCCTATGCTGAACTGTCCCGAACGCAAGCATTGTCACACGGTAAGAGGTAGTCGCTCCGCGCCCCTCCGCGACCTCGGCGTTCAAATCTGTGCGAAAGACCGGCGGGGACCACCGGGCCACGCAGGAACGCCCTCCCTGACGGTCGGGCTCCCTGTTGAGCGCGCCGTCGGCTGAATCCATCTCTTCCCGCTCTGCGCCTCTGCGGTGAATCTTCCCGGTTCGTCTTCAGCACCATCCCCCGTTGCCCGATCCCCCGTTCTGTTCCCCCCGCGTGCCGGTGGACGGCCCGGGCAGCGGCGGGGCTTGAACGCGTGCGGGCCGACGAATCCACAGACAGGAGCGTGTTCTGATGGCAGATTACATCCCGGGCCCCGACGCCGACTTCAACGTCTGGCAGAACAACTTCGTCACCTACGCCAACGCCAACCTCGCCGCCCTCGGCCTCGTCGCCGCGGACATGTCGCCGATCACCAGCGCCCAGTCAACCTGGGCCACCAACTTCCCCGCCCACGTCGCCGCGAAGCAGGCGGCGCAGGCCGCCAAGGCCGCCAAGGACGACGCCCGCCGCGCCTACGTCGCGGTCATCCGCCCCCTCGTCCGCCGCCTGCAGGCCTCGACCCAGGTGAGCGACGCCGAGCGCGCCTCGCTGGGGATCACCGTCGAGCAGACGCCCGCGCCCATCGGCCCCCCGGCCACCGCCCCTGTCTGCTCGATCGAGTGCGGGGCCCGGTTGCAGCACACGCTCCGCTTCGTGGACGAGACCACGCCCACGCGGCGTGCCAAGCCCCCGGGCGTGCTGGGCGTCGAGATCTGGCACAAGGTGGGCACCACGCCCCCGGCCAACGAGGGCGAGCTGCGCTTCGTCGCGGTGGACACCAACGCCCCGTACGTCGTCAGCTACGACGCCGCGGACGGCGGCAAGACCGCGTACTACTGGCTGCGCTGGATCTCCCCCAGCGGCGAACGCGGCCCCTGGGGCGAGCAGTCCCAGGCGACGATCGCGGCCTAAGAGGCAAAGCGGAAAACAGAAAAAGTGGGAAAGAGGAAAACGGAGGGCCGGCCCGCGCGGCCCTTCTTCACTTTCCTCGTTTTCGATTTCCCGCTTCTCCGCTCTGGCCTCGCCCCCGCGCGCCCAATCCAATTCCTCTCTTCTTCCTCTGTGCTCTCTGTGTCTCTGTGGTGAATCGGCCCACCCGCGGCCCGCGCACCCGCTCCGTCTCTCCGTCTCTTCATCTCTTCTTCCCACTACTTGATCGTTACGTCGTAATACAGCCCGTTCTTCTCCCGCGTCACCGCCCCGGCGAACTTCGACCAGACCCCGTTCGTCACGCCGTCGGGCGCGGGGCGCTTCGAGGGCTCCTTCTCGTCGGGCTCGCTTGTCAGGACGCGCCCGCGGCAGCGGCGGCGCAGCTCCGTCATCAGGTCCTTCTCCGGGATCTTTTTCCACCCGCTCGCGACCGCGTGCGCCCTGCTCACCGGCACGAACGCGGCGAGGTCCGGGCTGTCCATCATCTCCAGGCCCTGGGCCTTCATCGTCCCGTTGTGCGAGCCGTGGTGCCCGACCTTGTAGAGGGCCACGCGCTTGAAGATGTCGGCGATCGTCACGATCCCGTCGTTGTCCGTGTCGAGCTTCGAGGCCGCGCCGCTCGGCAGCCGGAACTTGAGCGTCTGCCACGAGCGCCAGCTCCCCGTCTGCGCGTCCCCCGGGAAGAAGAGGACGCGCCCCGTCTCCACGATCTCGAAGGCCAGCGCGAGGGAGGTGTTGTTGATCCCGACGTCCAGCTGCAGCGCGAGGCGACCCGTGCTCGTCAGCCAGTCGTTGTCGATGCACCGCCATTCCTCGACGTCCACGCCCTCGTAGAGGTCGCGGATCGCGGCGTTCCGCTCCTTCGCGTCGCGGGCCCTGCGGGCGCACCAGCGCGGGGCGAAGGGGCGGAACGCGTCGTCGTCCCACGAGCCCGCCGCGGCGATCGCGGCGAGCCCCAGCGCCGGGCTCGCGGCGTACGCCTCGCCCTCGTCCGGGTTCTCCTTGTAGAGGAAGTTGTAGTTCTTGGGGGGGCCGAGCACGTACATGCGCAGCCCCGGGATCCCCGCGGGCTCCTCCTCGACGACGCCGGGCTCGAAGAACGTCGGCGTGCGGACGAGCCGCAGGGCCGCGTCCATCGCCTTGTCCACGCTCGCCGAGAGCTTCTTGCTCTCGAGCCTGAGGTCCGCCGCGGTCTTGCCGTCCGCCCCGGCGTCGAAGCCGAGGAAGCCGAGCTTGTCGCGCACGATCGCGGTGTCGCGGCGGTTGGTGAGGCCGGCCTCGGTCATCCGCCCGAGCGCCGCGCCGAGCGCGGCGAAGCCCGCCTTCTTCTCGTTGTCGAGCGTTTTCGCGAAGTCGTCCCCGGGATTCTCCGTCCAGGCCGCCCACACCTCGCCGACCCTGATCGATCGCTTGAAGTCGTCGATGGCGAGGTCGAAGCCGCAGACATGGTCGTAGTGCTCGTGCGTGACGGCGAGGGCGTCGAGCTTGCCGCCCGTCGCCTTCGCGATGTCGGCGATCACCTTCTTGAAGAGCGCGGGCTTGGCGTCGGCCTTGACGACGACGCCGCAGTCGATCATGACGTACTTCACCTGCCCGCCCTTCAGACGGAAGGCGAAGAGGAAGCAATCGCCGAAGCCCATGCGGTAGCAGCGGACGGTGACGCTCCCCGGCGGCGGGCTGAGCGTGGGCGCCGTCGTGGCGGCGGGGTTCTTCTTGGCCATGGGTCTGCTCCCGGTTCAGCCGTGGCGGTGGAGGAAGGCCAGGGGCTCGTCCCCGTCGAAGGAGGCGGTCATGCCCGTCTCGAGCGACCACTCACGGGCGGCCTTGAGCCGCCGGTCGCGCATGACGCTCTTGTGGATGCAGTAGCGGCAGCACCCTTCATCGACGTCGATGAGGAGGGTGGCCCCGCCGCGGATGCGCGTGAGCGGGGGAGCGTCGGGCTTCTCCCCGGCATCGGCCGCCTTCTGGTCTTTGTCGGTGGCGTAGACCGCGCGGGACTGCACGAGCTCGACGACGAGGTCGTGCGAGGAGGCGCCGCCCTCGTGCACGCGCCGCGCCGGGCGCACGCTGCGGACCCACACGGCCGGCCCGCGCCCGCCGGAGAGCCGGCGCACGGTGCCGGGGGCGTTGTGGCCGACCTCGATGCCCAGCTCGCGCGCCCGGTTGGGGTCCTTGCGGAGCCGCTCCACCCACACCGACGTGATGCGCTGCTGGTAGAGCTGGGCGCGGACGAAGAGGTCGCGTCGGTCCTCGCCGATGCGGAAGTCGCGGATCGGATCCAGGGGCGTGCCGTCCCCGCCCATCGCGCGCTTCTCGCCGGGGCTCGCCGGGCGCGCGAGCTCGCCCGCGAACCATCCGAAGCCGTCCGTCGGCTTGCTCGGCGGCTGCCACAGGAGCGACCGCTCCGCGAGGGACGTGACGCCCGGGGGGAGGATGCCCCACGCGCGGAACCCCTCGATGAACGCGACGCGGTAGCCCATGTCGTCGGTGGGCCGCACGTCCGCGTCGGCGGTCACGAGCGCCCGGAGGAACTCCCCGAACGTCGCCTCCCCCGGCGGCATGTAGTCGAGCGCCCGGATGCAGAGGCGGAGCGTGTGGGCCGCGGCGCGCGACGCTTCCTCGGCGAGGCTCTCGACGAGCAGTTCCGAGAGTTCTCCGGGCGGGAGCACGCCCGTGCCCCCGGTCGCGAGGCGGACGATCGGCCGCGTGCGGCGCTCGTAGATGGAGAGGAACGCGCCGAAAACGGCGGCGACGAGGATCGCCCCCCGCTCGTGCGGCTCGGTGATTCTCCCGAGCTGCGTCGGGTCGGGCGTGCGCGCCTTCCAGCGCCCGTCGGGCCCGATCGTGCCGATGGCGCTGCGCAGCGCCCCGCGCCGGCCCGTCGCGGCGCCGAACTGCACGGCCAGCTCGCCCAGGGCGTTCTCGGCGCGGAGGTCGCCCCGGGTGCGCGCGATCTGGTGGCGCAGAGCCTTCGGGAGGGAGAAGTGGCTCATCAGCGCGACGATGTCGGCGAACCCCTCGTGGAAAGCGAGGGCGTCGGGCCCGGTGCTCTCGAGGAAGAGGCCGTGCGAGCCGTCCAGCACCGCGTGCGTCACCTCGTGGGCGATGATGTCGTGCGAGAGGCAGGAGAAGACCACGCCCCCCGGGAGGCCCGCCGCGTCGCCCGCGCCGGCCGGGAAGTAGCCGAACAGAAGCGCTGCCTTGTCCGAGGAGTAGTACGCGTTCGCCTCGCGCAGCGCGTGCGGGTAGACGCGGAGCCGGCGCACGAAGCGCTTCTCCCATCCTTTGATGAGCTCGCCCCGGTCGTCCTTGTCGCGGCTGTTCCAGAGGACGCGCCGGCCCAGCGCCCGCTCGAACGTCTCGATCACGCGCATCGAGACGGCGTAGACCATTTGCTGGTGGAAGCGCGGGTCTCCCTCGTCGGGCGTGAGGCCGTCGGTCGCGAGCACGTTGGCGGCGTTGAGGTCGATCGGCGGGTAGAAGCAGCCGCTCGCGGGGTCGTGGTCGATCACCTCCAGGTATTCGCCGACGGGCCCGCGGGTCATCCCGCCGCGCCGGCCCGGCTCCGCGGGCGATTCCCACGGGATGTCGACCGTCGTCTCGTTGATGTCCGCGAGCGAGAGGCGCGTCGCGAAGCTGGGGTCGAAAGCGAAGACGCGGAGCGTGCGCCGCGTGGGCGTGTCGCCCTGCATGCGGAATGACCGTGCGGCAGCCATGCGGTCATCCTACCGCGCGGCGGCATCCCGTGCGCGTGCGAACCGGGAAATGCGGCGCATGTGCACAAAACGGCGCACAAACGCGCTCTTGCGCTATACCACGCCCGCGGCGCGCTTCGCCGCCGCTTCCGCGAGGAGTTCGGCCGTGTCGTAGCACGGAATTGTGTATTCCTCTTCGGCGACGACGAGGGGAAGCTCGCTGGAGGCCAGAATAATCGCCTCGCACCCGCGGGCGTCGAGGGAGCGGATGACCGAGCGTACGAGCTCCCGGCTCTCGGGCCGCACCGAGCCGAAGATGAGCTCGGAGAAAATGATCCTGTCGAGGGCCTCGACCTGCTCGTCGTTGGGGCAGAGGAGCTGGATGCCGCGCAGGCCCAGGTGCGTCTGGTATGTGGAAGACTTGGTGACGAGCTGCGTGCCGAGGATGCCGACGACTTTGCGGCCGTCCGCGGCGAGGGCGGCGCTCACATGCTCGGCCAGTGGCATCCACGGGATCGGGCTGCCGACCTCCGCCAGGTGCACGCCGTGCTGCACGGCGTTGTCCGGCGTCAGGCAGAACTGCGCGCCGCAGCGGGCGAGGTTGTCGGCGCTCCTGCGCAGGAGCTTGCCGACGGTGTGCCAGTCGGCGCGGCGGATCGCGTCGATGTAGTCGGAGAGGGGCTCGTTGTGGAGCGTGACCCGCGGCTGCCGGTCGGGCGGCGCGACGCGCCCGGCGTGCCGCGACACCTGCCGGTAGAAAAGCGCCGCGCCCTCCGGGCTGACTCCCACGATGCCGATGTGGTTCATCAGGCGCCTCCGAACATTCCCGCGGGGCAATGTAGCGCGCCGGCGCGGGGGCCGGCGCGATCCCGCGGTTCGCTACGCTTGGCGGTTGAGCGACGCAGCCGATCCATTCGCGGTCCTGGGCCTGCCCGCGCGGTTCGACCTTACGCCCGCCCAGATCCGGCGCGCGTACCTCGCGAAGGCGGCCGCGACGCACCCCGACGCCGCGGGGGGCGCCGGGGGCGTGGACACCGCCGTGCTCAACGGCGCGCGCGAGACGCTCGAGCACCCGCACGCCCGGGGCGAGGCGCTGCTCGCCCTGCTCGGCGGCCCGAGCGCGGCGCAGGACAAGTCGCTGCCGCCGGGTTTTCTGCAGGCGGTCATGGCAACGCGGATGGAAGCGGCCGAGGATCTGGAGAACGGCGGCCCGGCGGCCCGCGAGCGCTGGCGGGCATGGGCGGCGGGCAAGCGCGCCGAGCACGAAGCGCGGGTGGCCGCGCTCTTCGCGAGCGGCGCGGAGGCGGCGACCGCGATCCGCGTCGAGCTCAACGCGTGGAAGTACGTCGAGCGGTTGATCGAGCAGCTTGACCCGGCGTACGACGGGCCCGGGGACGCGGGGGCTGCATGACGGGCCTGGCCGCGATCTTCCTCCCCGTCCTCGCGCCGCTGCTGGCCGCGGCGGCGCTCTGCTCCGCGAGCGAGACCGCGCTCTTCGGCCTCACGCACGCTGACAAGCTGCGCCTCCGCCGGACGAACCCGCGGGTGCACGACGCGGCGGCGGAGCTGACGCGGCATCCGCAATCGCTCCTGGTCGCGATCCTGCTCCTCAACGTGTGCGTGAACACCGCGTACTTCACCGTGGCGGGGCTCGCGGGCGGTCAGGTCGCGAAGCGCGCGGAGGCGGCGTGGGCCGCGCCGGCGGTGGCCGGCGCCGCGGTGCTCGCGATGATCCTCTTCGGCGAGGTGCTGCCCAAGTCGATCGCTGCGGTGCACCGCGTGGCGGCGTGCCGCGTGCTGGCCGTGCCGGTGCTGGCGTGGTTCCGGCTGCTGACGCCGGTGCGCGTGCTCCTCACGCGTTTCGTGATCGCCCCGCTCGCGCGGCTCTTCCGGTCGACGAACGCGCCGGCGCAGACGCTGACGGCCGACGATCTGTCCAAGCTGGTCGAGGCGGGCGCGCGCGAGGGCGTGCTGCACGAGCGCGAGCAGCACCTGCTCGCGGACGTCGTGCAGCTGTCGAGCCTGCGCGTCAAGGAGATCATGACGCCCCGCGTGGACGTGCGCTGGCTGGACGCCGTCGGGACGAGCCAGGAGCTGCTGCAGGTGGCGCGGGAGACGGGGTGGTCGCGCTTCCCCGTGTGCCGCGGGAGATTCGACGAACGGCAGATCGTGGGCGTCGTGCACGCGCAGCGGGTGCTGCCCGTGCTCGCGAAGCAGGGCGCCGCGGCGCGGGTGGCGCTGCCGAGCCTCGTCGAGCCGGCGCGGTTCGTCCCCGAGCGCGCCCGCGTCGATCAGCTGCTCGAGTTCTTCCGCTCGACCCGCAGCGACGTCGCCATGGTCGTGAACGAGCAGGGCGAGCTCACGGGGATGGTGCAGATCGACAACGTCGTGAACGAGCTGGTGAACTTCGCGGGCCCGGCGGAGGAAGCGCCGGAGAGCAAGGTGCGGATGGTCGGCGTCGGGCGGTGGGAGGTGCCGGGGCGCATGAGCGTGCGCCACTGGGAGGAGTTCTTCGACCCGACGACGGGGCGCGACGGCAGGCCGGACCAGGTGACGACGGTGGGGGGGCTGCTCATCGCCAGGCTCGGGCGCCTGCCGCGGGTGGGCGACGAGGTGCGGCTGGGCAACGTGCGCATGCGCGTGGAGGCGCTGCGCGGGCGCACGGTCGAGACGGTGACGGTCGCGGTCGACGAACCCGCGGGGGCGGACGGCGCGGCGGCCCAGAGCGGGGAGGGGGGATCATGACCCCGCTCGAGTGGACCGTCTGGTGGACGATCCTCGTCCTCGCCGTCCTCGGGAGCGCGCTGATCGCCGGCATCGAGATCGGTGTGTACTCGCTCAACCGGGTGCGCCTCGACCTCCGGGCCGGGCGCACGCCCCCGGACCGCGACGCCCGCGTCCTGGCCGGCGAACTCGGCCGCCCGGCGCGGCTGGTCGCCACGCTGCTGATCTCGAACAACCTCGTGAACGCGTTGGCGGCGCAGGCGTCGGCGAGCATGATCGGCGCGGGCGCTCTGACGCCCACGCAGATCGCCGTGCTGAACACGGTCGTGCTCGGGCCGATCCTGTTCGTGCTCGGAGAGGCGCTGCCGAAGGAGGTCTTCCGCGCCGAGGCGGACCGTCTGACGCCGATCTTCGCGAGCGGGCTCCGCCTGCTGCGCCGGCTGTTGACGGTCACCGGCGTGCTGCCGCTCGTGACGCTCGTGTCGCGCCTGGGCGAGCGGGCGCTCGGGTTGCCGGAGGACGCCGGCGTTGCGCCGCGGCAGCGCATCGCGATGCTCCTCAAGGAGGGCGCCGGGCACGGCCTGCTCTCCGAATCGCAGCTCTCGATGCTCGACCGTGCGCTCGTTTTCAGCTCCGTCCGCGTCGCGGACGAGATGGTCTCGTGGGAGCGGGTGCAGGTGGTGCCCGCGGGCGCGGAGCGCTCGCGCATGCTCGACATCGTCGCGGGGAGCGCCCACGCGTACTTCCCGGCGGTGGACCGGCAGGGGCGCGTCGTGGGCGTGATCAGGCACCTCGATCTGTACGCCCAGTCGCGGCGCACACCGCAGGACATCGTGATGAACGTGCCCCGCGTCCGGCCCGATCAGCCCGCGCGCGACGCGCTCGCGGTTCTGCGGGCCGCGAAGTCACGCCTCGCGGTCGTCGAGGACGCGTCGGGAAGGCCCGTCGGCCTCGTGACCGCGAAGGACCTGGTGGAGCCCATCACGGGGGAGTTGGCGTCGTTGTAGCCGCGCTCGGCGGCGGGAGGCGGGTTGTGAAGGGCAACTGGTGGATTCTCGCCGTCGCGGCGGTGCTGGCGCTGGTCATCCTGCGGGTGCGCGGACCCTCCGTCGCTCCCGCCCCCGCGGGGTTTGATCCGGCGATGACGCTCGCGGCGGCGGGTGAACTGGCGGCGGGCGGTCGCAAACCGGTGCTGGTCTTCGCCACGGCGGATTGGTGCGGCCCGTGCCGGGCGCTCAAGAAGGGGGCGCTCGCTGACGCGAGGGTGATCGGCCTCGTGCGCGACCGCACGATCCCCGTGTATATGGATATGACGAGCGCTTCGACCGTTCCCGCGGGCGCCGAGTCGCTGAACATCACCGGCATCCCGGCGCTGATACTCCTCCGCGACGGCAAGGAGGTCGCCCGGCTGGTCGGCGCCGTGCCGGCGGAACAGGTCGCCGCGTGGCTGGAGCAGGAAACGTGAACGCGGGGGAGCGCCGGTGAATCCGCGGGGATGGAACCCACGAACCGACATGCGGATGCGCACCCGGTGGCGCACCGGGAGGATCCGTATTCAAACAGAATCCGAACCGTGCTAGACTTCGTCGGATGAAAAATGCACGTTGGATGACCACAGGAACAAGATTTCTGATATGCTGAGGCGACGTGCGCCGCGAGGGAGCGATCCCGTGACAGGCGCGTGTGATTGATCCCGAGCGAGTGTTGCCTTGCGAAGGGCGACGCGAAGCGACGGGCCGACCCGGGGACGGTTTTCGGGTCGAGAGCAAGCCCGACGAGGCTTGAGACGGTACCGTACCGCGATGTGCATGCGACTCGGGCGGAGCGCCCGGGCGCTTGGAGCCACGCCACATGGAACGCAGGACCTTCCGTTCGGCCCGCTTTGACACCACCCTCGTTGTCGCGCACGGAGCGCGCCGCGCGACGCTCGCGTCGCGCATGGCCCGCGCCGTCGGGCGGGCGATGGGGCTCCACGAGCGCACCGCGAGCGTGGAATCGCTCGAGTCCCGCCAGCTGCTCGAAGGCAGCTTCGACTCGCCGCTGCCCCTGCCCGGGCCGGACGGCGACGGCCGCGTCGTCTTCGGCGGGAGCATCAACCCCGCGCTGCCGAGCACGAACAACGACACGTACATCTTCACGGCGACGCAGGACGCGTTCGTGACGGCGCTGGCGGACACGAGCAACGAGAGCCCGGCGTCTGGCCTCGACACGCGGATCGAGATCTTCAGCGCCTCGCGCGCGGCGATCACCGCCGGCAACGACAACGGCACGGTCACGAGCGGCTTCCTGCGCGACGGCTGGGCGGGCTTCGTCGCCGAGGCCGGCGAGACGTACTTCATCCGCGTCTCGAGCCAGGGCACGGGCTCGGGCACGTACACGCTGCGGATGCGCACGACCAACGCGACGTTCGACATCGGCGGCGACGTCGCGCCGCCCGACGTGACGGTGCCCTCGGGCGTCGCGTACGAGGACGGCACGCCGCCGCCGCTCCCGCCGAACAACCCGCGGGCGATCCTGGGTCAGCTCGGCGGCACGAACCCGAACATCAACGCGCGCACGCGGCAGGACGAGATCGTCTACAAGTGGACGGCGGGCGGCGAGGACTTCTGGGACAGCCTCGTCATCCTCAACGCGCAGACCACGGCGGGCA
Source organism: Phycisphaerales bacterium (assembly GCA_035628115.1). GTDB lineage: Bacteria > Planctomycetota > Phycisphaerae > Phycisphaerales > UBA1924 > BJHL01. The sequence goes on from DASPKL010000004.1 coordinate 64,616, forward strand.
ACCTGAACGCGCGCGTGGACACGCACCTGGACATCTACAACGAGCAGGGCCAGCTGATCGTTTCCGACGAGCAGACGGGCCGCCTGAACGACGCGTTCGCGACCTTCAAGGCCGAGCCGGGCGAGACGTACTACTTCCGCGTCCGCAGCGACGAGGTGTCGAACGCGAACATCCAGCTCGCGACGGGGCCGTTCTATCTCGTGATGGACGCCATCGCGACCGAGATCGACGTCGACGTCATTTCCCGGCGCGGCATCCTCCAGTGGGAGCGGTACGGCAACTTCCAGCCCCCGACCGTGCCGTCCAACCCGGCGACGCCCGCGCCGCGGCACCAGGCGTCGCTGTACGAGTTCACGGCGCAGGGGTCGGGGCTCGCGTTCATCACGGTCATCCCCGACGCGCCGCCGCTCCAGATCCCGATCGTCGATCCCGCCGTGCGCGTCTACGACGAGAACGGCACGCTGCTGGGCTTCAACAACAACTACTTCGGCCGCATCGCGCAGCTGCAGCTGAACCTCGTCGCGGGCCGCAGGTACTTCGTGGTCGCGGATCGTTTCGACACCATCAACGACGAGGCGACGAACCCGAACGCCGGCCCGTGGTACACGGTCACGGTCGAGGCGCACTACACGTTCAGCAACGACCCGAACACTCCGTTCGACGACCATATCGGCACCGACGAGACGGTGACGGGCGACCAGGAGCGCCTCTTCGGCCGCGCGACGGCGCTCAACTTCGGCGACCCGTTCCTGACGCTCGACGCGGACGGGAACCCGCTCCGCGACAGGCAGTTCCGCGTGCAGACGTCCGCGACCGGCCGCCTCTGGGCGCCGGGCGATCGCGACCTCTTCCAGTTCACCGCGCCGACCGACATGCTCGACCCGCACGCGGGCGACAACGACGACGCGGGCACGTCTCTGTTCGTCGGAGGCATCTTCGAGGAGGCGGACCCGGAGACGCCCTTCCCCGTCGGCTCGCGCTCGCTTGTGACGTGGGACGCGGCGGATTACTGGTACGTCGGCCCGCAGACCCCGCTGCCGGACGGCACGCCCCGGGGGTTCCTCGACAACCCCGACACGGCGGACACGGACGGCCCTGTCATCTACGCGATGCTGGACTGGGAGCCGATCGAGAACGGCCAGCCGCAGCCGCGCCGGCTCGTGATCGGCGGCGACTTCATCCTCTCCACCGGCTCCACCGTGATGGTGAACCTGGCGGTGTGGACGTACAACCCGATTGCCGGGCGCTGGGTGTGGAGCAACGAACTGGCCGACGGCACCGACGGCCCGGTGCGAGCGATCGTCGCCTACGACCCGCCGCAGCCGCAGACGCCTCCGGGCCAGCCCGACCCACCGCCCGGGATCATGATCGGCGGCGACTTCTCGAACATCATCCTGCCCGCGCCCGCGCCGCCGGTGGAGTCGAACCGCATCGCGCGGTTCTCGCCGGACGACGGATGGGAAGCGATCGAGGGGTTCGACGAGCCCAACGACAAAGTCTTCGCGTTGCACGTGTACGACCCGCAGGACGCGGGCGCGGGCCGGCCGGCGCAGGACACACCGCCGCTGCCCGAGGTGCTCGACCCCGAAGACCGGCAGTTGTCGGTGTTCATCGGCGGAGAGTTCGAGGGCGGCATCGCCGTCTACTCGCACCGTGATTCGGGCGGCGGACCAGAAGCAGACGTGGAGTGGGTGTACGACGGCAGTCTGACGTTCACCGAGCCGCCGCCGGGCGGCCAGATCCCGCGGCGACTCGCGGCGACGGCGCCGCCGGTCGTGGACCGGCTGGACGGTCCGGTGTACGCCCTGAACCAGGTGCTGGTGCCCGAGCAGGGCGACGTGCCCGAGCACCTCGCGCTGGCGATCGGCGGCGAGTTCACCGGCGTCGACCTCGACGGAACGCTCAACAGCACCGAGCTCGACGCGGTCAACTTCGTCCTGTACGGCGCCATCGATCCCGACCTTGACCTGCAGGACCCGGCGTACCAGCCGGACCTTCAGTGGGATGCGCCCCTCGCGGACGACACATTCGACGGACCGATCTACGCGATGACGACGTGGGACCCGCCGGACATCAACGGGGCCGAGATCGATCCCTTCCTCGTCATCGGCGGCGAGTTCGGCGGCGACGGCTACGAGAACATCTTCGGGTTCAACGGCGTCGGCGGCGTCCTCCTCGGCGAGATCAACGGGCCGGTGCGCGCCCTCGCGGCGACCGCCGACGAGGACGAGCCGTCCATCGAGATGGAGCTCGAGACGGTGCAGGACGCTCAGCAGGTCTTGTACATCGGCGGCGACTTCGACTCCGCGGACTTCGGCAACGGGCCCGTCGCGGCGAACCGCGTCGTGCAGCTGTCGGCCGGTTCGTACCCGCCCGGGCCGAACAACGCCGACTTCTTCAACTTCTTCCCGCTCAACGGCGGCGTGGAGCGCGAGGACCCGACCGTCGGGAACCCGGCGCAGGTCTTTGCGCTCACGGTCTTCGACGACGGCAACCCGGCGCAATGGGACCGCCACGACCGCCCTGGCAGCCGGCTGGCGATCTCGACGACGTCGTTCATCGAGACCTTCACCGACCTCGTTGTCAACGTCTACGACTCGAACTACGCGCTGGTGTACACAAACTCGTCGATCGACGAGTTCAATCAGGTGAACCCGGATTACCGCGACCCGGCCGGCTCCAAGGACCCGTCGCTGACCGGGTCCGGCGGCACCGCGGTGCCGGGCATTCAGATTTGGGGCGGCGAGACATACTACGTGGAGGTCCTGAACGGCGGGCTGGCGAACTCCGGCGGCCCGTACGCGGTGACCATCTCGCTCGACGCCGGCCCGCAGGACACGGACGGGGACGGGACCTACGAGGACATCAACGTCGTTTCGTACTCCGAGGAAGGCGAGGAAGGCGGCTTCAACGACAACCAGATCTTCTTCTTCACGAACGGCAACGGCGACGCCCAGAACGTCTACGACGTCACGACGCTCAACCCCGCGCACGGCGCGATCGGCGACGCGCGTCTCTGGCGCACGCGCCCGAGCGTGGGCGAGATCAGCGAGCAGCGCCAGTCCAACGGCGACCTGGGCATGATCCACACGATCGGCGACAAGGACCTCTACTCCTTCCGCGCCGAGTTCACGGGCACCGCCGAGATCCGCCTCTCCACGCAGGACATGACGGACACGTACAGCGAGTACGAGTTCGACGAGACGGGCACGACCGTGGAGGTGACCAACACCAAGACGTACTCAAGCCGTTTCGACGGCGCGCTGCGCATCTTCAACAACGACTTCCAGCAGATCGGCTACAACGACGACAACGCCGCGATGCGCCTCGACAGCCCGCGCGACCGCGACCGCGCCAACACCGGCGGCTTCGACAACGTCCTCTACGCCCGGCGCGACCCGCGCGTGGTGTTCGACGTCGTGGCCGGCGAGACGTACTTCATCCAGGTCGAGAGCGGCCAGCTCTACAAGGACGGGCGCCCCGCCTTCGAGGTCGACCGCGAGCGCACCGAGGTCACCGACCAGTGGCCGGGCTTCCAGACCGGCTCGTACCGGCTCCTCGTCAACGCGATGGCGAACCAGACGAGCGGCATCGTCAACGGCCAGCCGGTCTTCGACGACCACTCGCCCGCGATCATCGCCGGCGGCAACACCGCCAACTCCGACAACGCGACGGTCATCCCCCTCGGCGACGACCCGGGCAGCCCGCTGACGAACGGGCGAGGCACCGCGTCGGGCACGATCCTGCACGCGACGGCGGCGGGGCTCGACACGGACGCGTTCCGCTTCATCTCGCCCGGCTCGGGCACGATGACCGTGCGCATCCAGCGCGCCCAGAACTCGGCGCTCAATGTTCAGGCGTCCGTCTTCCGCTCGTACGGCGCGCTCCTCGCGACGGCGGTGGAGACCACGCCGGGCACGTGGGACATCTCGATCCCCAACGTCGCGAAGGGCGACGACCTGACGCTGTTCGTCGCGGGCCTGGGCGGCAGCCAGGGCGCGTACAACGTGAGCGTCCAGGTCGCCGGCTTTAGCGACGACCACGGCGACGAGGGCAAGGTCTGGCGCGCCACCGACATCCCGCTGATCGACTTCCAGGGCAGCGCGTCCGCCAACGGGCGCATCGAGTACGCGGGCGACACGGACCTCTTCCGGTTCCGGGTCACCGACTACGACCAGTTCCAGGTGCGCGTGACGCCCAACAACGCGACGATGAGCCCGCGCTTCACCGTGTACGAGCTCCACGAGGACGGCAACGGCGAGCCCATCTTCCGCCGCATCGGCGCCTCGGGCCCCTTCCTGCCCGACCGCTCGGCGCAGGCCGTGGTCAGCGTCGCGCCGGACCGCGTCGTGGACGTCCCCGATCCGGGCACCGACCGGGTTTACCCGTACTACTACGTCCTCGTCGAGGGCGCGGACCCGCAGGCCAACTTCGGCGACTACACCGTCACACTCACGTTCAACGCGACCGACGACCACCCGGACGCCGACATCGACGGCGACGGCGACTACACGGACTCCGAGTTCCCGATCGCGACCAACATCACGCTCGACAGCAACACCGGCCTCGGGGCCGCGGGCGGCGAGATCGAGGTGCCGGAGGACTCGGACCTCCTGACCTTCATCGTCGAGGCCTCGGGCACGCTCAGCCTGACGGTCACGGCGCCGGCGGGCAGCACGCTGCGGCCGCGCATCACGCTCCTCTCGTCGTCCGGCGCGGTCCTCGCGCAGGCGGCGGGCGCGGACGTGGTCGGGTCTTCGGCGACCGTCAGCGCCTTCGTCCAGCGTGCGTCGCGCGTCTTCGTCGTCATCGACGGCTTCGAGGACGACGCGCTCCCCAACACCAACACGGACACGACCGGCGCGTGGCAGCTCTCCGTCGCCTCGCCGCCGATCGACGACCACGCCAACGAGACCGAGTGGGGCCTGGCGACCCGCATCTTCCTCGGCGCCGACGGGCGCGGGGCGGTGGCGAGCGCGTCGCTCTCCCCCGAGGCGGACACCGACCTCTTCTTCTTCGTGCCGATCGTCAGCGGCGCGCACTCCATCACCATCACCCCCACCGGCTCGTCGCCGAACGTGGCGGCACGCCTCGAGGTCTTCCGCGAGTCGACCCCGGGCGTCTTCACGAGCCTGGGCGCGATCGACGGCGCCGCGGGCGATCCGATCTCGTTCGACATCCCGTCGGCGGTGGTGCCGATCAAGATTTACCTGCTCGTCTCGTCGCGCGACGGCGTCGTCGGCGCGGCCGACACCGGGACGTACAGCGTCTTGGTCGTCGGTCCCACGCCCACCAATCCGCCGCCGCCGCCGGACCCGGCCTTCATCGACCCGGACTCGCCGACGGCCGACTTCGTCCTCAACCAGCGCAACGGCCGGGGCGGCACGCTCTCGAACCTCTCGAGCCCCAACCAGCAGGACCTGGGCCAGATCAACGTCCCGGGCGACCGTGACCTCTACTCCTTCACCGCCCAGGGCAGCGGCCGGGCCTTCGTCCGCATCTCCCTCCCGTCGGGCTCGCTGCTCGACGCGACGGTGCAGATCTTCACGCGCCCGGGCGGCACGGGCGACCTGCAGCCGCTGCTTGTGAACGGGCAGCCGGTCTTCGACGCCGACGGCGGCCCGGGCTCCACGGCGCAGGTGGACTTCCCCGTCACGGCGAGCACGCGGTACTTCATCCTCGTGGACGGCGTCGGCGACTCGACGGGCTCGTACGTGGTCGAGGTCGACACGCCCACCCAGACCAACCGCCTCTTCTTCCCCGAGGGGTACGCCAACGAGAACGTTTTCGAGTTCATCCCGATCGCGAACCCCAACCCCTTCGCCATCGACTACAACGTCCAGATCCGGTACTTCAACACGAACCTCGCCCCCATCATCATCAACAGCCGCATCGGGCCCAACACCCGCGACGGCATCACCATCAACGAGGGCACCAACTACCGCACGCCCGGCCTCGTCTACAACGAGGCGTACTCCCTCGTCATCGAGTGGACGATCCCCACGGGCGTCGACCCGGCGACCGTCCAGCCGCTGGGCGCGACGATGTCGCACTACGACTTCGGCAGCTCGGTGGGCGACGCCTTCACCGAGGAGGTCAGCCGCACGTGGAACTTCCCGCGCGTCGAGCGCGACCCGGGCGCGGCCCTCAACTACATCCTCTTCTTCAACCCGCACGACTTCGAGGCCGAGGTGCAGCTGCGGGTCTTCTTCAACGACGGCACGACCGCCACGCTCCCGTCGCAGTTCGAGAACAGCGGCTGGCGCCGCGTGGGCGCCCAGCGCCGCCAGGGCTTCGGCATCGACGACGTCTACAGCGTGCCGGAGTTCGACCAGCGCCGCGGCGTCTTCAGCGTCCAGCTCGTCTCGCGCCCGCTCAGCACCGCGAACGAGGCGGCCTTCGAGGGCGTCGTCGCGTCGATCACCGCCTACCGCGTCGGCGCGGGCGAGTCGGCCTTCGCGGCTCTCGGCGACCACACGGGCGGCAGCCGCAAGGGCGTGATCACCAACATCACGTCGGGGGACGGGGTCAGCTCCGACCTCACGCTCTTCAACCCGGGCCTCGCCACGGCGACGGTCACGATCGACGCCACCTACGTCCGCACGGGCATCCCCGGCTTCTCCCGCACGATCCAGATTGGGCCCGGCAGCGGCGTGACCCTCACCGGCTCGCAGCTGGGCATCGCCAGCGGCCAACCCGTCGGCCTCCGCTACACGTCAAGCGAGAACATCAGCGTCCAGTCGTACCAGCAGCAGCGGGGCGACGCGGACTCGAGCACCCCCAGCAACACGGTGGGCCGCCGCTTCTACTTCGGCGACGCCTTCATCGACGCCAACTCGGCGGGCCGGCTCTACTTCGAGACGCTCTGGCTCTACAACGCCGCGAACACGGCCAACACCATCAACGTCACGCTCCTCTTCTTCAGCCGGCCGACGCTCCCGACCGTCACGATCCCCGTCACCGTCCCGGCCAACGGCTTCCACGAGCTGCGGCTCGACCAGCGGCCGGAGATCCTCTCGGCCGGCGGCCCCGTGTGGTTCGCGATCGATGTTTCCTCGTCGCGTCCGTTCCGCGCGAACCTGGAGCACTACGACCTCTTCCTCGGCGGCGGCTGGGCGGCGTCGGGCGTGCCCTTCGGCATCCAGACACCGATCGCCCAGATCTGACGGTGCATGGCATCGGCAACCCGTAACGACCTCGAGGGCCCGGGAGTACGCTCCCGGGCCTTTTTCTTTTTGAAGCCCCGCAGGGGGGGGCCGACCGATGCTGTCCGTCACGATCCGTTGACCGCAGGCGAGGACCCGGACCACCCATGGCCATCAAGCAACTCACCGAAGAGCAAGTCCGCACCTGGACGGTCGAGCAGAAGGACCGGTGGTGGCTCGAGAACGTCTTCCGGGGCGACATGCCCCAGCTCACCCTCCGCAGCGCCGTCACCGGCTTCCTGCTGGGTTCGGTCCTGAGCGCGACCAACCTCTACATCGGCGCCAAAACCGGTTGGACGCTCGGCGTCGGCCTTACCAGCGTCATCCTCGCCTTCGCCGCGTTCCGCGTCCTCTCGACGCTGGGCGCCCGCGACATGACGATCCTCGAGAACAACGCCAGCCAGTCGATCGCGACCGCGGCGGGGTACATGACCGGCCCGCTCATCTCCGGCATCGCGGCGTACATGATGGTCAAGGACGCCATCATCCCGTGGTGGCAGCTCATGACGTTCAACGTCGTCCTCTCGGTGCTGGGCGTGCTCGTCGCCTTTCCGATGAAGCGGCGGTTCATCAACGACGAGCAGGCGCCCTTCCCCGAGGGGCAGGCGTGCGGCGTGGTGCTCGACACGCTCTACACATCGCAGGCCGCGGTCGGCCTCTTCAAGGCCAAGGCGCTCGTGGCGGCGGCGCTGCTCGCGGGGTTCCTGAAGTTCATCTCCGGCGAGAGCTACCAGATGCTCTTGCAGGGCAAAGCGCTGGGCCTCTCGAAGATCCGGTGGATGAACGAGCACCTCGACGCGTGGTATTACCACATGGTGGACGCCGGCAAGGCCTCCGTGCCGACGATCGCCAACATCGACATCCGCAAGCTCGGTCTCTCGCCCACGCTCGACCTCGCGATGTTCGGCGCGGGCGGGCTGATGCACATCAAGTACGCCGCGAACATGCTCGCGGGGCTGGCGATCGCCTGGGTGGTTCTGGGGCCGATGGCGGTCTCGAACGGCTGGGTGCTGGTGCGGGGCGAGGCGCTCACGCCCGAATCCAACTTCGGGCGCGTGGCGGTGCTGAACGGCTGGGTGTTGTGGCCGGGCGTCGCGGTGCTGGTGTGCGCGAGCCTCGCGGCGTTCTTCGCCAAGCCGCAGGTGATCATCTCAGCGTTCGCCGGGGTGCTCGGGAAGAAGAAGGCGGCCGACGCGCAGGTGCTCGGCCACATCGAGGTGCCGCTTCGCGTCTCGTGGATCGGCGTGCCGATCGTGGGCGCGATCGCGGTCTGGATGGCGCACGAGTGGTTCCAGGTCAACTGGTGGCTGGGCGCCCTCTCGATCCCGCTCATCATCGTCCTCACGCTCATCGCGGCGAACGCCACGGCCATGACGAGCATCACGCCGACCGGCTCGCTGAGCAAGATCACGCAGTTCACGTTCGGCGTGCTCGACCCCAAGCACCCGCAGACGAACCTGATGACGGCGCTCATGACGACGGAGGTCGCGAGCAACGCCGCGAACCTGCTGATGGACATCAAGCCCGGCTACATGCTCGGCGGCAAGCCGCGCCACCAGGCGTGGGGCCACTGCATCGGCATCATCGCCGGCGCGCTCGCGAGCACGCCCCTCTTCTTCATGCTCTTCCTGAACGGGCACGAGGACAACCCCTTCACGCCGCCGGACCCGAAGCTCGCCGGCCAGTCCGTCGAGCAGGTGCTGCTCGCCAAGCCCGACGAGTTCAGCTTCATTTCCGCCGTGCAGTGGAAGGGGATCAGCGAGTTCATCGCCGGCCTGACGGGCGATGCCGGCCTCACCTCGATCATCCACCCCTCGGCCCTCTGGGCGATGGGCATCGGCGCGGTCGTCGGCATCCTGCTCGAGATCGTGCGCATCGCGAGCAGGAGCAAGAGCCCGATCTCGCCGGTCGCGATCGGCCTGGGCATGGTGTTGCCGCCCGACTCGACCTTCTGGATGTTCCTGGGGTCCATGTTCTTCTGGACCATGGGCCGCATCTACCGCGCCCGCAAGGAGTCCTTCGGCAACCGGCTGTGGGTCGAGACCCATGAGCCCATCTGCGCCGGCCTCATCGCGGGCGCGGCCCTGACGGGCATCGGCGGCATCCTGATCGACGTCTTCGTGCTCTGACGCATGCTCCGCTTCCTCACCGACCCAGCGCTCGCCGATTTCGGCCGCCCGGCCCTTTTCGCCGGCGTGGGGATCGCGGCGCTCTGCGGCCTGCTGAGCGTCCTCGTCGTCCTGAAACGCATGGCGTTCATCGGCCAGGGCGTGAGCCACTCGGCCCTGGGCGGGCTCGGCGTGGCCGCCGCGGCGGGCGTGCTGGGCGCATCGACCGGCCTCGACCTCGTCTGGCAGTTCGCGATCGTCGGCGGCTTCTGCCTCGCGAGCGGTCTGCTGATGGGGGTGCTGACGCGCCGCGACGAGGGCGCCGAGGCGGACACGGCGATCGGTGTCGTCCTCGTCGGGTCGATGAGCATCGGCTCGCTCCTGCTCAAGGCCTTTTCGCGCGGATCGGTCGAGTGGGAGAGCTTCCTCTTCGGCGCGATCCTGGGCGTCTCTTGGGCGGAGGCGTGGATGGCGTGGGCGCTGGCGGCGGTGACGCTCGGCGTCCTCTGGTACTTCCGCCGGCCGCTGGTCTTCTGGGCCTTCGACGGCGCGACGGCGCGGGCCATGGGCGTGCGAGAGGGCGCGATGAACCTGCTCCTGCTCACGCTCCTCACGCTCGCGACTGTGGCGGTGATGCGGCTCGCGGGCGTCGTGCTGGCGACGGCGATGCTCGTGCTGCCGGGCGCGGCGGCCCTGCGCGTCTCGCGCCGGTCGGGCACGGTGATGACCCTCGCGGCGGTCTTTTCCCTCGCGGGCGCGGTGGGGGGGTTGCTGGTCGCCTTCGAGCGCGACTGGCTCCCGGGCGCGTCGATCGTCTGCGTGCTGTGCGCGATCTACGCGGCGTGCTGGGCGATCGGCGCCAGGCGCTGATCAGGCCCGAAGCGAGACGAGGCGCGAGAGGAGCGCCGTGGGCGAGGGCTCCATGACGACGCTCGTGCGGTGGTTGAGCCGCAGGAAGTGCTCCTGCTCCACGTGGTCGAGGAAGCTCCAGAGCCGGTCGTAGTAGCCGGCGGTGTTGAGCAGGCCCACGGGCTTGGCGTGGATGCCCAGCTGCGCCCACGCGAGGATCTCGAAGAGCTCGTCGAGCGTCCCGAGCCCGCCGGGGAGCGCGATGAAGGCGTCCGCGAGCGTCGCCATCATCATCTTGCGCTCGTGCATCGTCTCGACGACGTGCAGCTCGGTGTTGCCGGTGTGGGCGAGCTCGCGCGATTGCAGGAGCTTGGTGATGACGCCCACAACCTTGCCGCCGTTGTCGAGAGCGGCGTCGGCGACGGTGCCCATGAGGCCCGCCCGGCCGCCGCCGTAGACGAGCGTCGCGCCGTGGTCGGCGATCGCCCGCCCGAGCAGGGCGGCGTCGCGGGCGTACTCGGGCCGGGCGCCGGCGCTGGCGCCGCAGAAGACGCAGACGCGGCGGAGGGGGGCGGCGGGAGCGTCGGCGGCCCGCGAAGGAGTCGAAGCCTGTTCCATCTGACAGGGTAGCGGAGCCGTCTTCGGTGTGTTCCGCCGTATCCTGCCGGCATGATCACCCCGTTCATCGTCGCGTGTGTCGCCCTCGCCGCGCAGCCCGAAGCCAAGCAGGCGGAAAAGGCCGAGCGGCCCGCCGCGGCGGCCTCCGGCGTGCCGCGCCCCGACCTGCGCGACATTCCCGTCCTCGAGGAAGGCAAGGACTACCGCGTCGAGACGGTGGTGGAGGGCGTGGAGGTGCCGTGGGCGATCGCATGGACGAGCCCGAGCCGGATGATCTTCACGGAGCGGCCCGGGCGCGTGCGCGTGGTGGAGAACGGGAAGCTCAAGGCCCAGCCGCTCTACACGGTGCCGGACGTGATCGGGCCCGGCGGCGAGAACGGGCTGATGGGCCTGTGCGTGCACCCGGACTACGTGCGCACGCGGTTCGTGTACATCGCGTACGGCACGTCGAACGACGTGCGCGTCGTGCGCTTGAAGGACACGGGCGGCTCGCTCGTGGAGCCGAAGGTGATCGTCGAGGGTCTGCCCAAGGGGCGCAACCACGTCGGCTGCCGCATCGCGTTCGGGCCGGACAAAAAGCTCTACGTGACCGCGGGCGAGGTCTTCAAGCGCCAACTCGCGCAGGAGATGGGCTCGCTCGGCGGCAAGATCCTGCGGGTGAACGACGATGGGTCGATCCCCGACGACAATCCGTTCGTCGGGCAGGAGGGGAAGCGCCCGGAGATCTGGAGCTACGGCCACCGCAACCCGCAGGGGATCGACTGGGACGAGGCCGGCAACCTCTACTCGACCGAGCACGGCCCCAGCGGCGAGGTGCGGCCGGCCCGGGGCGACGACGAGCTGAACCTCGTGACGAAGGGCGCGGACCTGGGCTGGCCGGACGTGTGGGGCACGAACCAGAAGGAAGGCGCGCTCTCGCCGTTGGCCGTCTTCAGCCCGGCGATCGCGCCCGGCGCCGCGATCGTCTACAAGGGCCAGCAGTTCCCGGCGTGGCGCGGCAGGGTGATGTTCTGCGCGCTCGGCGGCCTGCGGCCGGACCCGGACCCGGGCGTCTACATCGTCGAGATCAAGGACGGCAAGGCCGGAGAGATGCAGCGGATGCTGACGGACGTCGGCCGCGTGCGCTGCATCGCGGTGGGGCCCGACGGCGGGCTGTACGTCTCGACGAGCAACCGCGACGGGCGGGCCGAGCCGCGCGAGGGCGACGACAAGATCGTGCGAGTGGTGGCGGTCGAGAAGTGACCGGGACAGTGTTGGAAGCGAACTCGGCAGGTGCCGCTATCGCCTGTTCAGGAACGAGAGATGGAGAAAGGCCTGCAGCTGCGCCTCGCTGACAAACAGCCACCGCGTGCCATCATTCGTTCCCGTGCCTGGCCTGACAGAGACGTGCACAGAATGCACGCCGTTCATACCATCGAAGTAGACCTGTACGACACACTCGTCCGTCACAAGCGTCATGCAGCCCGATCGGCCGCCGTCGGCGGCTGTGTAGGTTTCGATATCGGCTTCCGTTGGGTACTCACCCGGCGCGAGTCGATGTCCCGGAACGATGCGTCCGGCGACAAGTTTCTCGACGAGCTGCGTTGAGGTCAGGATGCCATCGGACTTTTGCTCGATCGCCGTGCGGAGTGCGAAGATAAACCCCGCCGCGCCCAGGGCGAGGATGATCGTGAAGGCGAAGCCGGCGAACGCGATCGAACGACGCGACATAATGCCTCTCGGGCGAAAATACTGATCCGAAAGGCGCACGGATGCTGCTTTTCGCCCGGTTTCCTACTTCTCTCGCCGGAAGCTCTTGTCCGGGCGTGCGGGCACCGGCGGCAGTTCCACCGGCTGCTCGAGGATGCGCTGCTTCAGGTGCGCGATCGCGGCGTCGAGCTGCGCGTCCTGACCCTTGAAGGTTGCGTGCGGGGGATTGTCGACGGTGATGTCCGGCTCGACGCCGCGACCTTCGACGAGCCACGCCCCCTCGGGCCCGAAGACGCCGTACTCGCCCGCGCTCGCGATGCCGCGGTCCACGAGGAAGTTGCTCGACGAGAGCCACACCTCGCCGCCCCACGTGCGCGTGCCGATCACCTTGCCCAGGCCCAGGCGCTTGAAGCCCTCGCTGAAGGCCTCGCCGTCGCTCGCGGTCCAGCCGTCGCAGAGGACGACCATGTGGCCACGGAAAGCCCACTGCATGTTCCATGACGGCGCTCGGCCGACGCGCTGGTTCCAGTACATCCACGCGCGCCGCATGAGGCGCGAGAGGACCCAGCTGTCGATGTTGCCGCCGCGGTTGCGACGCACGTCGATGATGAGCCCCTTGCGGTTGAACACGGGGTAGTAGTCGCGGGCGAACTGGGCGATGTCGTCGGTGCCCATCGCGCGGAGGTGGACGTAGCCGATGTCGCCGTTGCTCGCCTGCTCGACGCGCACGCGCCGCGAGTATTCCCACGCGTTGTAGCGCAGGTTCGCCGCGGCGTTGGCGTCGATCGGCGTCGCGATCGCGTCGCGGACCGCGGCCTTATCGCCCCTGGGGTAGACGGTGAGCAGGACCTGCTGCCCGGCCTTGCCCCGGAGGATGACCATCGGGTCGGGGACGGAGAGGGTGGGGACGCCATTGATCGCAGCGATGACGTCGCCCTCGCGCACCTCGACGCCGTGCTTCGCCAGCGGCGGATAGGCGGAGGGCTCGTCGGGGTCAAAGTCGGGAATATCCGCGACCTTCCAGCCTCCGGCGGCGTCGTCGCGCTCCAGGGATGCGCCCAGCGACGCGACGGGGATCTGGTCCGTTCCTTCGCGGATGTCGCCGCCGCGCACGAAGTGGTGGAGCGTGCTCAGCTCGCCGGTCATCTGCGCGATGAGGTCGTTGAGCTCGACGCGCGAGCGGACGCGGGCGACGAGGGGCGCGTACTTCGCGCGGACGGCGGCCCAGTCCACGCCGTGCAGGTTGTCCGCGTAGAAGTAATCGCGGAGGAGGCGCCAGGCGTCCACGTACATCTGCCGCCATTCGTCGGCGGGGACGACGCTGAGGGACCACTTGGAGAGATCGACCTTGGCGTCGTCGAGCTTGGCCTCGGAGACGTTCGCGTCGATGACGAAGAGCGCGTCGCTCTTGCGGAGGAGGAACTTCTTGCGGTCCGCGGAGATTTCGTACGAATCAAGGCCCTTGGCGACCGTCTTGGGCTCGAGCTTCTCGTTGGTGATGGTGACGCCGACGAGGTTTCCTTTCTCATCGCCCGCGTCGCGGGACATGAAGAAAACGGCCTTGTCCGTCACGGTGAGGCTGTTGTAGTTCCCCGCGGCGATCGGCGTCTCGATGAGGCGCGTGGCGAGGCCGTCCACGTCGATCTCGACCTTCGCGGGCGCGCCCTTCTTCTTCTCGTCCTTCTTCTCGGCCTTGTCGTCTTTCGCGTCCTCGCCGGTCTTCGCGTCGTCCTTCTTCTCCGCGTCCGTCTCGGGTTTCTCCCCGGTCTTTTCTTCCTCCTTGGCCTCTTCCTTCTTGTCCTTCAGCTCGTCGTCGGGCTGCCACGGTGAGCGCAGATTCTTCTGCAGCGCGACGGCGTAGACCTTGGTGCGCTTGTCGAAGTGCGGCTCGGGCTGGAGCGGCCCCCAGACGCTGGGCACGCCGCTCTTGAGGACGCGGTCGCTCAGGAAGTAGAGCCACTTGCCGTCCGGGCTGAAGCTGGGGCTGTAGGAGTCGTAGCGGTCGGTCGTGACCGGGATCAATTGCTTCGTCTGGGCGTTGACGGCCTTGACCTGCTGGTAGGTGTTCCCCGCGGGCTCAACGAAAGCGAGCCAGGCGCTGTCGTCGGACCACTCCAGGCCGCCGAAGTTCTCGATCGGCGACTGGGCGATCTTCGTCGTTTCCTTCGTCTCGAGGTTCGTGAGGTAGAGCGTCTGCGCCTTGTCGTGGTGCGCGAGCCACTTGCCGTCCGGGCTCGGCACGCCCTCCCAGCGGAGCATCGTGCCGTCGTTCGTGAGCTGCTTGCTCTCGCCGACGCCGTTCGCGGGCAGCGAGTAGAACTCTACCTCGCCGCTGGCGTCGCTCATCGCGAAGACCTTGTCGCCCGGCGAAAGGAAGCGGGCTCCTCGCCAGCGCTCGCCGCTGGTGCGCGTCACCTCCACGATGCGCCCCTGCTTTGCGGGCGCGACGAAGACCTTGCCGCGCGCCGTGATCGCGACGCGCGAGCCGTCGGGCGAGAGCGCGACGTCGCTGATCGACTCGAAGGGCTTCTCGATCCAGTTCTCGCGGAGCTGATCGAAGTCGCTGGCGAGACGGATGTCCAGCTCTCTGGTCTGGTTGCTGGACGTGTCGAGCAGCCACAGGTCCGCGCCGTGCTGGTAGACGACCTTGCCCTCGCTCATCGCCGGTGCCGCGACGTCCAGGTCCGCGTGCTTTGTGTGCTGCTCGAGGTCTTTGCCGTCGGGCGTCATGCTCCAGATGTTCATGACGCCGTCGCGGTCGCTCGCGAAGTAGACGCGGCCGTTCCACCACATGGGGTTGCGGCTCGTCCCCTCGTAATCGACCGTGAGCGCGACCGCCTCCGCCGCGCCGGTCTTGAACGACCAGAGCTGCTGGATGAACCCGCCCTTGTAGCGCTTGGTGAAGCTCCCCTGGAAGGGCATGCGCGTGAAGTAGAGCGTCCCCGCGCCGTCCTCCACGCCCTCGTCCGCCTCGGCGAGGGGCACGCGTGTCACGACGTTGGTCGCGAGGTCGATCGTCGCGAGCTGGCTGCTCGGGAGGTCGGCGAACTGGCGCGTCGAGTACATCACCCGCGCCGGCTCCGCGGCCGTCCACCCGATGAAGGAGACGCGCGAAGCGCCGTGCGTCCGTCGCGTGGGCAGCCCGCCCTCGAGGGGCATCGTGTAGACCTCGCCCGGCCCCTCGTACTCCGCGAGGAAGGCGAGCGCCTTGCCGTCTGGCGAGATCGCGGGCTGCTCCTCATCGCCCGCCGCGGTCGTGAGGCGAGAGGCCACGCCGCCCGCGTTGCTCACGCGCCACAGGTCCCCCTCGGCCACGAAGACGATCGTGTCGTTGTGGATCGCGGGCATGCGGTAATAGCCGCGGCCGTGCGCGGGATCGATGGCGGGGATGTCCTTGATGCCGGCGGGCTGCGCCACCGCGGCGGAAATCAGCGCGAGAAACAGCGTGTGCATAGGGGCGATGGTACCGGGTGGAACGCGAAGGAGAGACGGAGAGGCGGAGGGACGAAGTGGGGGCCTGCGATCAGGCGTTCTCTCTCACCCGGTCGGGCCCGCACGCGGCCGCGGCGCTCTCTCCTCCGAACCGCCGCGTCCGACCCCTCCGCACCCGTCCCTCCGTCTCTTCGTCTCTTTTCGTGCTGCTTCTAGTAATCAATCCCCCGCACGCCGTCGCGCGTGCTCTTGATCGCCGGGGCCAGCCCGCCCCGCAGCGGGTTGGGCACGCCCGGCCTCGCGGCCGCCGGGTTCTTCGCGTCCGCGTGGCCGTCGGCGAAGGCCATGGGCGTGGGGGCGTCGTAGAACTCGCCGATGCGCCGCGGCTCGTTGCGGAGGTACGCGAGGTGCGCGTCCCAGAGCATCACCTTCTGCGACGGGAACGCGACGTCGTCGGGCTTCGTGGCCCCTCGCAGGGCGTCGTCCGAGGGGGCCCCGTCGGTGAAGAGCGCGGGCCTTGCGAGGAATGTGTGCGAGTAGCGGACGGAGATCGTGTCGCGCAGCTCGTCCGGGAAGTCGGTCGGGAGCGACGTCGGCAGCCCCGGCGAGACCCACGCGGGGTACGCCTCGGGCCAGTCCGTGAGGAGCGAGACGACGCCGGGCCAGAGCCACTCCAAATCAAAGGGCTCGGTCGTGCCGACGAACGAGACCTGCGGCCACCAAGGGACGAGCATCAGGTGGTCTGGCGGGTCCTGGAAGTTCGTCCGCGTTCGCACGCCCCGCGCCGCGTACGGGTACGACCCATACTGCCCCGCGTACTGCGAGAAGGTCGTGTAGACGGTGCGCTGGTTCGCGAGGGCCTTGGTCTGCCGCGCGGTCGTGCGCGCGCCCGCGAGCGCGGGGAGCGTCAGGCCGATCACCACGGCGATGATGCCGATGCAGACGAGCAGCTCGATGAGCGTGAAGGCGCGGTTCGCCGCGGCAGTGCGTGCGTGCATGGCGTCTCCTCAGTGGCCCTGGCGCGGGCGCGACTTGCGGATCGCACCGACCATGTCGCGGGCCGCGTCCCCTTCGAGGAAGTAGATTTGGCACTTGGAGGGCCGCCAGGTAGTCCCCTCGGCGGCCATCACGACGCCGGCGATCACCGGTCCGTCGTGGTCCTTGAGCTTGATCGGCATGCGCACCTCGACGCGGGGCGCTCGCGGGGCGTTCGGGGCGCGGGCCGGAAACCAGTGCAAGAGGGGCGTGCCGACGACGGCGGGAGAAAACTCTCCCTTGTCGGTCACGATGTTCATGCGGCCGAGCATGATCGGCTGCGCGCCCTTGGGGATCTCGGGCGAGCCTGTCTGCGCCAGCGCCTCTTCCTCCGTCGGCTCGTCGTCGGGCACGGGCACGACCGCGGCCCGCGAGGGATCGATCTGTGCGTCCTTGAGCAGGGCGAGGAGCGGCCCCCGCACGACATCGCTGGAGGCCACGTCCGCCCCGATGCGCGCGAGCGTCGCGCTCAGCGCCGCATCGTCGCCCGCGATGAGCGCCGCGAGGAAGTCCGCGCCCACACGGACGACCTCGCGCAGCCGCTCGGGCGTCGCGTTGGCGACGGCCTGCGTCGGGAGCACCGCGTTCGTCGCCGCGAGGTCCGCCAGCGAGGCGATCGCCGCGGCGGTGACGGGCTGGAAGGACGCGTCCGCGACGGTCTCGAAGTCCGGCAGGCGCGGCTCGGGCCCCTCGCCGCCGTTGACGTTCCGCACGATCCCGCCGGGGCGGCGCGAGACCTGCCGCTCACCGGGCGCGGCCGCCTGACCGCCCGCCGCCGCGGCGTTCTCTGCCAGCAGATCGCTCGTGCGCGGCTCGCTCCGCTTCACCGGCTCGGCGAGGCGCCATGCCTCGTACCCCGCCCAGCCGAGCCCGATGGCCGCGACGGTGACCGCGGCGCCGACTTTCCATGCCTTGTTCACGCGGAACCTCCCTGCCGCAGCATGGATGCGCGCCGGAACGGGTTCCGTCGCGAAAAGTAGCGGACATCACGCCCAGCCGGGCAATCGGCGATGTCGCCGGTTCGTTCCGCAGGTGTGAACGCGCACATATAGATTTGTCGTCAGTCCGTCTTCAGCGGTGGGGGAAACATGCTGCAGGAGAGGTATGTAACGCGCCGGCGCATGTTCGACTGGGTCGAACCGTCGGTGATCGTCCGGGACGTGCGCGGTGGCCCCGATCTTGTCTGCAAGTACGCGATTCACAGCGCCGGCCAGGAACTCAGTGTTTGCAGCGGCAGGTCTCCGCATGAGGAGGCATTCCGCTGCTCGCTACGAGATTTCGTGGAACGCGGCGCGTGCGACATCCTGCTGCACGACGGCACGAAGATCGGCTCAATTCACCGGGACTTCGGAACAACCCTGTGCGGGCCAGTTTGGGCCTTGCGAAGCGCTGACGGTGCGGTAGCGGCGACGCTCAGGGAGCGGACGCCGCGGAGTGCATTCGTGCGGCGCGCCTTCAAGCTCACGACGTTGGTGCCGCAGGTATACGACATGGAGTCAACCGACGGCGTGGTCTTCGCATCCTTTGCGGAGGACTTCAGCTTGATGTCCTACCGGCTGCGGGTGGGCGTTGCAAGGACCGGACCCGCCGCGGCGGGCGGTGAGTTGGAAGTCTGGGTTCTGGCTGTTGCGTGCGTGCTTGCCGGATTCGAGGGCAGGCCAATACCCGAAATCCGCTTGCTCCTCAATAGGGCAGCAGGGAATGACCACGGCTGGGAGTGGTTTCGGGGATCACAACGGTGACAGAATCCGGTAAACTGGCCGCCTCAAGGAGGTCCCATGGCGGTCATCGCCGCGCCCGGCGAGCAGTACACGATCAGGCGGAAGGTCTTCAAGATCCTCGGCGCGTCATTTCACGTTTATGACGCCGAGGGGCACGTCATCGGCTTCTGCAGTCAGAAGGCGCTGAAGCTGCGGGAGGACATCCGCATCTTCACCGACGAATCGATGCGCACCGAAAAGCTGCGCATGACGACCCGCGCCATCATCGACTTCGGCGCCAGCTACGACGTGGTGCTCCCCGACGGCTCGTCGGTCGGGTCGCTGCGGCGCAAGGGCCTGACGAGCATTTTCCGCGATAGTTGGAGGGTTTTCGGCCCGGACAACACGGAGGTCGCGTCGCTCATCGAGGACAGCGCCTTCAAAGCGATCATCCGCCGATCGCACGACGTTTTCTCGCTCATCCCGCAGACGTTCCACATAACCGCGGCCGACGGCACGCGCATCGCCACGTTCCGCCAGCACTTCAACCCCCTCATCTACCGGCTCGGGATCGCGATCGATCGCTCGAAGCTGAACGGCGCGGGCATAAGCGAGCCGCTCGTGCTCGCTGCGGCGGCACTCATCGCGGCGATCGAGGGAAGGCAGGGATAGGAAGACAGCGGGCCCGCTGATATCGTCGAAGAGAGAGGAAGGGAGAAGACGAGCAGGACAGAGAAGAAAGAAAACCGGAAAGAGGAGAGCGGAAAGCACCTGCGCATTCCTGAGCCCGGCCTTCTCTTCCCTGTCTTCCTCTGATCTTCCTTGCTTTGCCCTGCGATCGCATTCCCGCTGCGCCGCATCGTTACGTTACGCGACCGCCGCGCACACCCGCTTCGCCGCGTCGCCGAGGTCCGTCGCGGGCTGGAGGGTCGGGAGCTTGGCGCGGGCGTCGGCGAGGAGCTTGCGGCCCGCCTCGACGTTCGTCCCCTCGAGGCGGACGACGAGCGGGACCTTGAAGCCGGTCGTGCCGTCGGCGTTCTTGTAGCCCGTCGCGGCGTTGATGATGCCGCGGGCGATGACCGCGCAGTCCATGATGCCGCCGAAGATGTTGACGAGGACGCCCTCGACGCGCGGATCGCTCAGGATGATCCCGAAGGCCTCGGTCACGGCCTCCTCGGTCGCGCCGCCGCCCACGTCGAGGAAGTTGGCGGGCTCGCCCCCGGCGTGCTTGATGATGTCCATCGTCGCCATCGCCAGCCCCGCGCCGTTCACCAGGCAGCCGATGTTCCCGTCGAGGGCGACGTAGGAGAGGTTGAACTTCTGGGCCCGCAGCTCCGCCGGGTTCTCCTCGCTGTGGTCGGCCATGCTCACGATGTTCTTGTGGCGGAAGAGGCCGTTCTCGTCGAAGGAGAACTTGGCGTCGATCGCGACCACCGCGGGGCCGCCGGTGGGCGATTGCGCCGAGGCGGGCATCACCGCGACCACCAGCGGGTTGATCTCCGCGAGCGTGCAGTCGTGCTCGACGAAGAGCTTCGCGAGCTTGAGCATCGCGTCCGCCGCCTGCGAGGCGAGCTTGCCGGAGAGGCCCATCCGGTAGGCGACGTTGCGTGCCTGGAAGGGCTGCAGGCCCAGCAGAGGGTGGAGGGGCTCCTTGATGATCGCCTCGGGGCGCTCGTGCGCGATCTTCTCGATCTCCACGCCGCCTTCACGCGAGGCGATCAGGACGTTGCGGCGCGTCATCCGGTCGGTGGTGATCGCGACGTAGAACTCCTCGTTCCCCCCGCCCTTGCGCTCGGCGATGTCCACGCCCGCGGCGACCAGCAGCCGGCGAACCTCGAGCCCCTCCGCGGGCGTCTGCGGGCTATGCATGCGGTTGGTGAACATGAAGCGGGCGGCGGCGGTCGCCTCCTCGGCGGTGCGGCACAGCTTCACGAACCCGGCCTTGCCGCGCCCGCCCGCGTGCACCTGGGCCTTGACGACGGCGAGGGGCGACGTCTGCCCGGCGGTCACCTCCTTGAAGGCCCCGGCCGCGTCCTCGATCGACGTGATCATGCGCCCGGCGGGGACGGGAATGCCGGCGGAGGCGAGGAGGTCGCGGGCCTGGTATTCGTGGATCTTCATGGGGCCGCAGGGTAGGGGCGGGGAGGCGCGACGCGGCCGGAGCGCCGTGCGCCGGCGCGCCCGGATGCGCCGTCAGAACGTCTGGACGATGGCGTCCCCTCCGTCCGTCGTGCGGGGCGGCTCGCCGCCGAAGCGGATGCGGCGCAGGTGCGCGCGGACGGTGTTGATCATCCGCCAGTACATCACGAGGGCGACGACCCAGCCGACGCCGCAGAGGCCGGTGCCCGCCACGGCGACGACGGGGAGGAGCCAGGCGGCGCGGCGCGTCCGCGCGACGAGCGCCGGATCGGGGACGCGGTCCGCGAGCCACCGCGTGTAGCGGAGCGCGGCGAAGAAGCGGACGCCGTGGGCGGCGAGCTTCCCGAGGGAGATCGCCGCCGCGGCGGAGGCCATCGCGAGCTGTTCGTGGGGCATGCCGGGGGTGAACTGCGCCCGCGCCCCGAGCATCGCGCCGGCCGCGCCCGCGAGGGAAAGCGCGACCATGCAGGCGATGGCGGTGCGCAGGACCCGCCGCGCCGCCCGCGGCTGCTCGCCCGCCGCGAGGCCCATGTCCGGTGCGGTGTACTTCCAATAGGCCCACGCGAGCAGGAGGGACGTGGGGATGCTCGCGGCCTCGAAGACCCAGTGCGCCTTGGGGCCGAGGCCCGCGGCGAGGAGCGCGCCGCCGACGAAGGCGAGGAGGTCGAGCGGGCCCGCGACGAGGATCCAGAAGGCGCCGGTGTGGACCTCGCGCAGGTACTCGGGGGCGGCGTGGCGGAGCTCGCCGCCGCGCAGCGAGAGGGCGACCTCGTAGCCGCACTCGGGGCACGCGTCGCTCGCCGAGAGGCCCCTGAGGTTGTACCCGCAGCGGCCGCAGGAGCGGTCGGTGCGGACGCGTCCTGGGCGCGGCGGGTCGTCGCTCTCAGCCGCTTGTGGAACCGATTCGCTGGCCACGGAGCATCATTGGGGAGCGGGGGCGAGGCGTTTCCGAGGCGGGCCTCACGCAACCGTGGGCGCGGCCGGGGGCGCATCGGCGGGGGGCTCGGCGTTCGTCGATGGGAGGATCGCGGCGTCGGGCCAGTCGAGTTTGCGCAGGTCCGCCATCGTCATCCCATCGAGGGCGTCGCGCCGCTGTTGCCACGCCATCCGCGCGACCGCGCTCTCGGGGCGCGGGTGGACGGCGTCGAGCAATTCGATCGCTGTCACCGCTTCGGGCGCACGGGCGAGGGTGTAGCCGTCCTCGGCGTTGGCCACCCGGTGGAGGAGGCCGCGCTGCGCGAAGCGCTCCAGCACGGCCTTGACCGCGGCCTCGTCGAGGCGCGTCATCGCCGCGAGCCCCGCGGGCGTGAAGGCCGCCCCCGCGCCGAAGACGCGGGCGCACGCCGCGGCGACCGTGAGGACGACGCCCCCCTCGAGGTGCGCCTGCGTCGGATTGCGCTCCTCGTCCGCCTCGAGGCCCAGGGCGCGCATGACGGAGCGGCGGAAGCCCTCGCGCGAGAGCGTGCGATAGTGCTGGAGCGTCATGGTGATCTGGAAGCCCACCAGAGCGATGATCCAGGTGACATAAACCCAGATGAGGAAGAGGGGCAGGAGCGCGATGACACCGTACAGCCGGGCGTAGCCGGTGGAGTAGGAGACGTAGGCCGTGAAGGCCCACTTGCTGGCCTCCCACAGGACCGCGGCCGCGGCCGCGCCCATGAAGGCCGCGCGGATGCGAACCTTCGTGTTGGGCACGCTCGTGTAGATAATGACGAGCAGGAGCGTGCTGATGAGGACGGTGAGGAGGTAGAAAGGGATCTGCGACAGGGAGAACAGTTTCTCTCCCGGCCCGCCGAAGAGGTCGCTCGCGGCGTCGCGCACCCAGAAGCTCGCGACGAGGAGGAGCGGTCCGAGCGTGAGGAGGGCCCAGTACTGCGTGATGCGCCGCACCCACCCCTTGCCCGTGTCCACCATCGCGATCTGGTTGAAGGCCTTCTCGATCTCAACGACCATCGCGAGGGCCGCGTAGCCGAGCGTGATCGCGCCCGCGATACCGAGCGCGCCGAAGTTGACGTCGTCGATGCGCTCGAGGAGCGCGGTGATCCACTCGTCGAGGCGCGCCGCGGGCGTGTCCGTCCGCGGGAGCTTCTCCTTCACGACCGCGAGGCCGCCGAAAAGGTTGAGGCCCGGCACGGCCGAGACTTTCTCCGCCGGGGTCTCGTCGACGACGACCTGGGTGAGGCCGCTGAACTGGAGCACGTCGGTGATCAGGGCGCGGAGGCGCTCCTGGCTCAGGAAGCGGTGGAGGACGACCAGGCCGATCACGAAGACGGGGATGAGCCCGAAGATGGTGCGGTACGAGAGGGCCGCGGCCATCCGCGTGAGCTGGCTGCGGCGGTAGGTGTTCGCGCCCAGAGAGCAGAGGACGCTGAAGTTCCGGAGTCGGGATGGTGCGGGCTGCTTCACGCGGCGTTACTCGGGCAGGATGGTGCGAGGCTTGCGGCTGCCCGCGTCGGCCGGGGCGGGCGCTTCGGGTTTCTTCCGAGCGGGGCGCGGCGCTGTTTCGGGCCGGACGCCCCGCCTGGGCGCACGGGGCTTGGCGGCCTGCTTCGGGACCGGGACGGGCGCGGACGTGCGGCGCTCCGGGTCGCGCTCGAGGTACTTCCGGAGGACGTGCAATTCCCGCGGCATGAGCGCCCGCCACTGGCCGACCGCGATCCCCTTGATATTCAGGGGTCCGATGGCAAAGCGGATCGTCTTGCGCGTGTCGAGTCCGACCTTGAGGAGGGCGTCCACGACGGGCCCCGGGCGTCCGTCCTCGGTGGTTACGCGCAGCACCGCGAGGTCGCCTTCCTGACGCACGATCTCGACGGTCGGAGGCGGGGTGCGCGCGGGCCTGGGCCCGCCCTTCCGCGCGGCGTCGCGCTTGGTCAGGTCGCGGAATTCGCGGAGGAACTTCGCGGGCGTGTCGTCGCTGATTGTGCCGCGGACGGCGAGGTCGTAGACCTTGGGGACGCGGTAGCGGGGGTGCGTGAGGCGGTTGACGATCTCGCCGTCATTGGAGAGGACGACGAGGCCGGAGGCGTCGTACTCGAGCCGCCCGGCGGGCACGAGCCTCGCGCGGATCGGGTGGTCGATCAGGTTCAGGACCGTCCGGCGCTCCATCCCCGGCTCGTCCTCGACGGTCGAGAGCACCCGCTCGGGCTTGTGCGCGAGGATGACCACCGGCTCCTCGGGGGGCGGGATCGGCCTGCCGTCTACCTCGATCCGGTCCGCGCGCGGATCGGCGAACGCGGGCAGCCTGTCCACGACCCGGCCGTTCACGCGGACGCGCCGCTCGAGAATCAGGGCCTCGCAGTCGCGGCGGGCGGCGATGCCGGCGTCCGCGAGGATGCGCTGCAGCCGCACCGCCCCTGCTCCGGGCCTGTCCCGGCCGTCGCTCCGGTCGTCCATGCGGGAGCGTACGCCGCGGCGCGGCCGCCCCGGAACGGCGAAACTCCAGAAGAGACCGGCAAAACGCCGAATCACCACTCCCGCGGAGGATCCGCGCATGACGACCAGCGAGGCGCGGAGCGCGCCGACAACCGGGGCGGTGATCGAAGCGACTCCCGCGGCGCGGCCCGAAGCGGTCGCGCGCGACCCCGTGGACGAAGCGCTGACGCGCGCCGTCGAGGGCGTGTTCATCTCGCCCCGCGTCGTAGACCAACGATCGTTCGAGGAATTGACCGGCGCTCTCCAGCGCGTCGTGCGCGATGCTCAGGCGCAGGGACGCGCGCTCGCGGGCGCCGGCGAGCAGGTCCGCGCCATGACGGAGCAGCTCCGCTCCCTCATGAAGGAGGCGCAGGAGAAGGCGCAGGCGTCCCTGCGCGTGCTCCCGGCGATCGAGTCGAAGATCGCGAAGCTCACCGGGGCCGCCGACGGCGCACGGCGGGTCGGGCACGAGGCGGCCCGCCCCGAGCTCGACGCCGCGGCGCGCGAGGCGATCGTGCGCGACGCCGCCGCGGCCGTGCGGCGTGAGACGCTCGACGCCCTGCGGGCCGAGTTCGCGTCCGTGATCGAATCCGAGGTCGCGGCGCGCGTCGGCGACGCCCTCCGCGCCGCGGCGGGGGAGACGGGCGGCGGGCAGGCGCGTGCGGCCGCAACGGCGGAGCGTGCGCAGTCGCTGCTCCTGGAGTTCGAGCGCTCCGCGGAGCGGGCCGAAGCCCGCATCGGCGCGGTGCTGAGCGCCGCGGACCGTGCGATCGAGCGGGCCGAGGCCGTGGAGAAGTCCCTGGAGGAGCGCGTGCTGCGGGCGACGGTCAAGCTGGACGAAGCCGCCGCCGCCAACGACCGGCGCACCGAGGCGGTCGCGAGCGAGATCACCGAGCAGCTCACCGCGCTACGGAACGACGCGCGGCTGGCCGTGGCGGACGCGCAGAAGCGCCTCTCCGCGGCGGGCGACGAGGCCGTGAGCACCGTGCGGCGCGAGGCGGGCGCGGCGGTCGGAGCCGCGGCCGCCGACGCGATCGCCCGCGTGGACGCCAAGGCTCGCGAAGCGCACGAAGCTGCGCAGCGACTGGAGAATCTCCTGAGCGCCGCGCGATCGGCGTGCGACGGAGCGGCCAAGCCGATCCTCGACGCCGACCAACGGATCAAGACGGCGCTCGCCGCGGTCGAGGCGCTCGAGCGGAAGCTCACGCAGGCGGCGCATCGCGGCCCCGTGCCGCAGAGCGACGACGCGGCCCGCCTCGCGGCGGTCGCGCAACAGGCTCACGCCGTGGGCGTGTGGCTCACGCAATTGCTCGGGGCGGCGCAGCACGCGGCGATGACGCTGCAGACGATGTCGATGGCCGCGAACGCCGTGACGCCGCCGACGTCGAACAACGGCTGATCAATTGAACGCCGTGTCGCTCAGGGGACGGTGACGCCGCCCGTGGCTTGGTCGAAGAGTTCCCACGCCTGATTGACAGTCACGGCCGTGGCTTCTTCCTTCTGCTCGGGCAGCATGCCGAGCAGGCGTTGACCGCTGTCGTTGTACCAGTGGACACTGAGGTCAGCTCGGAAGTAGTTGGCGCCGACACGGTGGTTGAAGTCGCCGCGCGTGCGGAGCCCGTCGGCGATCAGGCTCGTGCGCGACGGATCGATGTGAAAGAGCTGCCGCGTCATCGGGAGCAGCCCGTTCGGCAGGCGGGCTTGGCCGTTGGGCCCTTGCCCGCGGTAGTGGTAGTTGATCACCAGCTCGCCCGCCTCTTCCGGCTGCCACGCGTTTGCGTGGTTGCTAAACCGGTTCTCGCCCTTGTGGGACGGGCAGTAGAAGAGCGGGGGCGACCCGAGGAAGTCGAGAATGTAGAGGTAGCCGAGGCCGTCCCAGCCCGAGTTGCCTTCCTGGAGTTCCAGCGGCACGCGTGCGAGAATCATGTTCTCAGGCTCGGGCGCGCCGCGAGCGGGGCCGCTGGAGAGCAGAACACTGGGCGGCAGGAACCCTCTGTACGAATCGGCGTACATCAGCGTGCCGACGCCGATCTGTCTGATGTTCGACTGGCACACGACGCGTCGGGCCGTCTCCGTCACCGAACCGACGGCGGGGAGCATGAGAGAGATCAGGATGGCGATCACGGCCATGGACACAAGCACGTCCATGAGGGTGAACGCGCGCCTGCTCTGACTCGACCGACGGCTCATCAACTTTTAGATTCCCAACGAGTGTCCGGCGATTTCGGATTCGCTCAACTCGCCAGTCTACTCGGGTGCGGTCTCCGCCACAAGGCGAATTTACCCTAATAATCTCCGAATTACGCAACCGACCGGACCGGACAGAATCCGGCATCCGAGTTTCTCTGATGATCGTATCTTCTTGTCGTGGCACACCAAAGCATGGGTGTGTGTGAAAAGGGCGTCACTCGGATATGGGGGCAGGGCGGAGTCAGACCGGACCTTCGAAAGCGGATGCGGACCTGATGCGCCGCGTCGCGGCGAATGAGGAGTCCGCGATCAGCGAGCTGTACGACCGTTTCGCCTCGCTCGTCTACCGGATGGCCTACCAAGCTCTCCCCAGCAAGTCCGACGCCGAGGACGCCGTGCAGGAAGTCTTCGTCCGCTTGTGGCGGACGGCCGGGCGCTACGACCCGGAGAAGGCCGCCTTGGTGACTTGGGTCATGCTGATCTCGAGGCGTCATCTCGTGGACAAGATCCGGCGCACGAGGGCGCGCCTGCGCCCGGTGAGCATGGACCCCGCGCACGCCGCGTCGGTGCCGTCCGGCGAGGCCGGGGCGCCGCGGATGGAAACAGACGATCGGATGAAGTCGCTGATGAAGCGCATCGACGCGCTGCCGGAGCTGCAGCGCACGGTGGTGAAACGGGCGTACCTCGGCGGGCAGACGCTTCGCCAGATCGGGGAAGAGCTCGACACGCCGCTGGGCACGATCAAGAGTGCATTGAGCCGGGCGTTGGTGCGTTTGCGTGAACGGACAGGCGAGGAGCTGGTTGTATGAATCTGAAGGAGTTGCTCGAGAACGCCAACCTTGCGTCGCTGGGTCTGCTCGACCCCGACGATCACCACGCCTTCGAGGCGTCGCTGGCGCGTGCGCCGAAGAAGGTGCGAGACCGCGTGCTCGCCGAGCAGGCCCGCTTCGCGGGGGGTGCGGGGCTGCTGCCCGACGTCGAACCTCCCGTGGTGCTCAAGGGGCGCGTGCTGGACGGCATCCACGCCATCGCTTCCGACGGCGCGGCGATCGAGGAAGCGCTCGTCGCGGTCGGGCCCTCGCGCGTTTCCCGTTGGTGGCGTGCTTCCTCGATCGGCCTCGTGACGGCGGCGCTCGTGCTCGCGGGCACGTCCGTGTACGTCTTCCGTCACAACAACGCGCTCGAGACGCGCCTGGCCGAGGGCGCGATCAAGGACGCGATCACCACGGCGTTCGCCGCGGACTTCGGCGACATGCTCTTCAACAGCGCGACCACGCGGACGATCCTCCGCCCGGGCGCGAGCGGCTTCGAGGGGCGTGTCGCGGTTTTCAGCAGCGAGAATTGGGAGAACACCCGCGTCTTCGCGGACAATCTCGCGGCGCTCGAGGACGGCAAGGTCTACGCGCTGGTCGAGGTGCGGGCGTCCGGCGAGGTGACGGAGCTCAAACGCCTGGACGCGAAGGTGCAGCCCGAGGTGTACACCGTCGACCGTCCGCTGGCCCGGGGCTCACGCCTCGCGCTCGTCGTGACCGAGGCCGGGCGCCGAGCGCAGGCCGACGACAAGGTGCTGATGACCGCGACGGTCTGAGCGCGGCTGTTCCCGGATCCCTCGCAAGGCCCCGCCCCTCGAGGCGGGGTTTTTCGTTCAGAACGCTCCGTGCGCCGGGGCGTCGGGCCTGAGCCAGCGGACGAAGAAAGCAGTCTGGGCGTTCTTCGCGTCGTTCGCGAAGCGCCCGAACCCGTTGTGCTCATTCTCGGCGCCGGTCCGTTCCCAGGTCTTGATCTCGATGAGCGTCGGATCGGCGCCCTGCGACGCGTAGTGCTCGCGCAGGCGTTCGATGAACCGGTCCTGGGCGCCGAAGGGGACGACCTCGTCCGACGCGCTGTGGAGCGCAAGAAGCGGGAGGGGGCGGAACGTACGGAGGTGCGCGGAGGCGTCCGCGCGTGCAACGAGCGCCGGATTGTGGAGCACCGGCCAGCGGGGCGTGGCCGCGGGCGCTCCCCAGCGTTCCGGGAAGTAAAGACCTTCGAGCCACCCGGTCGTTGATTCGACGGCGGCGCAGACGAACGGGTGATCATCGCAGAGCCGCCGCAGCGCCGTCATCCCGCCCAGGCTCATGCCGCCGATGGCGACGCGGTCAAGGTCGATCACCGATCCGAACCGCGGTTCGGCGAGGAACTCGAGGACGCGGTCGATCTCCGGCAGCGCGGCGAGGAGGACATCGAGCGACCGTCCTGGCTCCCGCAGCGCCGGGTCCGCGCGTTCGCCGTGGCCGGGCAGATCGATCGCGCACGCGGCGATGCCGGCGCGGACCCACCGCAGGTAGCGGCCCGGGTCGAGCTCCTTGCTCACGGTGCGGCCGTGCAGCCAGACGACGACCGGCGCGGGCTTGAGCCAGTCGGGGTGCGCGAGCAGCAGCGGAACATCGCCGGCCCGCTCGGCGCGGGCGCGCTCGCGCAGGGCGCGCGGGAACTGAGCGAAGCGGTCGGTCACGACGCGCTCCGCGGGGGCGGCGCGTCCGGGGGCCGGAAGAACGCGAGGTAGCCGAGGAAAAGCTGGCTGCCGATGAACGGGATCGCGCTCGCGATGACCAGCGCGTCGGGGATCTCGGTGTACATGATGAGCGCCGCCCCGGCGCCGATGCTCGCGCCGACGAAGACGACGAGAAGCCAGGGCCGGACGCGCCTTCGCGTGTGCTCGGCGGCCCGGAGCGCCGCGCGCTCCGCGACGGGCCGGTAGCGGTTCACGAGCTTGCGGGCCCAGACGAATTCGCCCGCGAGCACGAGCAGCGCGATGAAGAGGATCGGGATGCCGGGCCCGGGCCCGATCGCCATGACGGCGCCGATGACCAAGCCGGTGACGCCGATGATGAACACGACGACCTTGCGCGCGCCCGTCAGGGTGTGGCGGGCGATGCGGTCGGCGTCCTCCCCCAGCGGCGAGACGTTTGAGGAGACGGGGTCGGCGCCGAACAACGCCGCCACGAGCGCGCCGATGACGATCGCGCCGGCGATGAAGGCGAGCTTGTGCAGCGTCGTGAACGTGTCGCCGGACTCCTCGACGCCCGCGAACTCGCGGAAGGCTTGGCTCGCCGGGAGGGCGATGACCACCGCCGAGTACGCGAGGAGCATCGCGAGGCCGATCTTGAAGTACCGGATGCGGTTGGTGATGCGGCCGAGCGGGACCGCGGCGGACCGGACGGTGAGGAGGGCCAGGCTCGTCGCGGCGAAGATGAGGAGCGGCTCGCGCGTGACGGCGTAGCTCGCGGGGAGGGAGTCCATCGCGAGGAACGTGTCGGCGGTCTCGATGAGGAGGACGGGCGCGGCGACGGGCGTGATGGAGGCGCGGCCGCGGGCGACGGTGACGGGCGCATCGACGTCCGTGCTCTCGTTCATCGGGAGGACGCGCCGCAGCACGCGGAAGACGGCGTTCTTGTCCGGGTCGAGATTCTCGCGCCGGATAAGAATCATCCGCAGCGCGGCGGTGACGAGGAACGCCGCGAGGATGAAGCGCACCCACGCGAATTCGTTGAGGAGCGTCCCGAGGCCCAGCACGAGCGCGCCGCGCGACGCCAGGGCGATGAGCATCCCCCAGAGGAGCATGCGGTGGCGCGATCGCTCCGGGATGTTGAAGTGGCGGAAGACCGCCGCGTAGACGAAGACGCTGTCGAGGGTGAGGACGCACTCGAGGAGAAAGCTCGCGAGGAACTGGAGCGACGCCTCGTTGGCGGCGGGGGCGCGCTCGTGGGGCGGGTGGCGGCCGTAGAAGTAGTGGACGGCGAACGTGAGCGCCATCGCGGCGAGGACCCAGAGGGCCGCGGCGCCCAAGGCGCTCGCGGTGCCCTGCTCGGTGCGCTTCGGGCGCAGCACGTACAGGTCCAGCAGCACGAGCAGGACGATCAGCGCGGCGATGGCGAAGAAGGCGAGCGGCATGGCGTCGCGAGCGCGAAGGCTACGAGGCGCCGGTGGGGGTCTCCGGCGGCGGCGGCGGGGGCTTGCCGCGCGATTGCACCAGCGACCCGACGAGCCCGACGGCGAGGGCGAGCACGACGATCGACAGAGAGAGCCAGGCGGGCGTGTGGAACCAGTGCTCGGCCAGCATCTTGAAGCCGACGAAGATCAGGATGAATGACAGGCTGTACTTGAGCAGCTCGAACTTGTGCATCGCGCCCGCGAGCAGGAAGTAAAGGCTGCGGAGGCCCATGATCGCGAAGGCGTTGGACGAGAAGACCAGGAAGGGGTCTTTCGTGATGGAGAAGATCGCGGGGATGGAGTCCACGGCGAAGACCACGTCGGTCGATTCGACGAGCAGGAGGACGAGGAGGAGCGGGGTGGCCACGCGCTTGCCCTCTTCCATGGTGAAGAACCGCTGCTCGTCGTACCTTGTGGTGAACGGGAACGCCCTGCGGGCGAGGCGGTACACGGGGCTCTTCTCGGGGTCGAAGGACTCGTCGTCCTTCGTGAAGATGATCTTGAGCCCGGCGTAGATGAGGAACGCAGCGAACAGGTACAGGATCCACCCGAATCTCTCGACGAGGATCGCGCCCGCTCCGATCATGACGCCGCGGAGGATGAGGGCGCCCATGATGCCCCAGAAGAGCACGCGGTGCTGGTGCTTCGCGGGCACCCGGAAGTGCCCGAAGATGAGGGCGATCACGAAGATGTTGTCCATCGAGAGGGAGTACTCGACGATCCAGCCCGTCAGATACTCGAGCGTCGCGGACTTCGCCCCGAGCGAGATCGTCTCCGGCGTGAGCACGATCGGCGCTTCCCGGGCTTCGGGCGCGGACGCGGCGTCGGGCGCAGGCGGCGGGGTCCGGCCGGTCTCGATCGGGACCGCGGGTTCTGCTCGCGGGGGTGCCTTCGCATAACGCTCCAGGTATCGCGTCCCCAGCCCGCCGACGTCCCTCGAGTAAATCGTGTACACCGCCCCGGCGAACCCGGCGCCGACGAGGACAAAGAGCGTCGTCCACTTCGCCGCCTCGCGCATCGTGACCTCGTGCGCTTTGCGGTTGAGGACAAGCAGGTCGAGCGCGAGGAGCGCGAGCACGAGCGTCACGAAGCCAACCCAGACCCAGATCATCGCGCACGACCGCCTTTCTCACCCCGCCGGGGGTAGGGGACGATGATAACTCGCTCGCGGTGAGCCGCGCCGGGTTATTCCGCGCTCACCCGGTCGTGCGCGGCCTTGATCGCCGCGGCGACGGCGTTGGGGCCGGTGCCGCCCGGGACGTCGCGGCGTGCGAGGCCGGCGTCGATGGAGAGCACGCGGAAAACGTCGTCGGCGATGGCGGGGGCGTGGGCGCGGAGGTCCGCCGCCGTCATCTCCTCGAGCGGCTTGCCCGCCTCGATCGCCGCGCGGACGCACCTGCCCGCCTGCTCGTGCGCGTCGCGGAAGGGGACGCCCTTGCCCACGAGGTAGTCCGCCAGGTCGGTGGCGTTGCTGTACCCGCCCTGCGCGGCGCGGCGGGCGGCGTCGGCACGGACCGTCACGCCGGCGAGGATGCGGGCGGCGGCGCGGAGGCACAGGCGCGCGTGGCGCACGGCGTCGAAGAGCGGCTCCTTGTCCTCCTGCAGGTCCTTGTTGTACGCGAGGGGGAGCCCCTTGAGCACGGTCAGGAGCGTCACGAGGGAGCCCACGATGCGCCCGCTTTTGGCGCGGAGGAGCTCCGCGGCGTCGGGGTTCTTCTTCTGCGGCATGAGCGACGAGCCGCTGGAGAAGGCGTCGTCGTACTCGAAGAAGGCGAACTCGCCGCTGCCGTAAAGGACGAGGTCCTCGCCCAGGCGCGAGAGATGGACCGCCATGATCGAGAGCGCCGCGAGCGTTTCGACGGCGAAGTCGCGGTCGCTGACGGCGTCGAGGCTGTTGGCGCTCGCGGCGGCGAAGCCCAGGTCCTTCGCGAGCGCCTCGCGATCGATCGGGTAGGCGGTGCCGGCCAGCGCGCCCGAGCCGAGCGGGCAGATGTTGACACGGGCGAGCGCGTCGCGCAGGCGGGCGTCGTCGCGGGAGAGCATCTGCTCGTAGGCGAGCGCCCAGTGCGCGAGGAGGACGGGCTGGGCGCGCTGCAGGTGCGTGTAGCCCGGGATGACGGCCGCGCGGTGCCTGTCCGCGAAGTCGATCAGCGCGACGCGCGCGGCCCGCACGTCGGCGCGGAGCTCCGCGATGGCCCGCCGGGTCCAGAGTCGCAGGTCGGTCGCGACCTGGTCGTTGCGGCTGCGCCCGGTGTGCAGCTTCTTGCCGAGCGGGCCGACGGTCTCGATGAGGCGCCGCTCGACCCAGGAGTGGATGTCCTCGTCGCCCTCCGCGGTTTTGACGGGAGCGCCCGGGTCGGCCGCGACTTCCTCGCGGAGCGATTCGAGCGCGCGTGCGAGCGAGGACGCTTCCGCGGCGGTCAGCACCCCCGCGCGGTGGAGCGCCCGCGCCCACCCGAGCGACCCCTCGATGTCCTCGCGCGCGAGCGCTGCGTCGAAGGCGAGCGAATCGTTGAGCTCGCGGAAGAGCGGGTCCGGCCCGCCGTCGAATCGCCCGCCCCAGAGCGCCATGCTGCGAACGTCCTTTCCTGTGCGCCGCGTCACGCGGTGCGCCGCGCAAGGATCACGCGGTCGAGTCCCTCGAAGTCCTTGAGGATGCGAGCGTCGGCGAGCCCGGCGACGGCGCGGGCGATGTCCAGCGCCTGCGCCGCGCGGCCCGCCGCGACCTCGACGAGGAGCAGACCGCCCTCCTTGAGGAAGCGCGGCGATTGCTCGATAATCGGGCGCGCGAAGAGCAAGCCGTCGGGCCCGCCCCGCAGCGCACCGTGCGGCTCGTGGTCGCGCACGTTGCGGTCCACCGCGCCCGGCCACTCGTCGTCGGGCACGTACGGCGGATTGCTGACGAGATAGTCGATGCTCCCCGCGCCGCGCGCGGGCGGGTATTCGGCGAGCGGCGCGAGAAGATCGCCGAGGAGGAAGTCCGCGCGGTCGTCCACGCGGTGGCGGGCGGCGTTCTCTCTCGCCACGGCGAGGGCGTCGGCGCTGATATCGGTCGCGACGACGCGCGCGCCGGGAAGGTTCTTCGCCAGCGCGATGCCGACGCAGCCGCTGCCGGCGCAGACATCGGCGATGAGCAGGCCCTCGCCGCGCGTGGGCGAGGACGCCGATCCCGGGCCGTGCCGCGCGCGGTAATCCTGCAGCACGTGCTCGACGATCGTCTCGGTCGCGGGGCGCGGGATGAGGACGCGCTTGTCTACCTTGAAGTCCAGGCCGAAGAAGCGCGCCTCGCCGACGAGGTACTGGATCGGCTCGTGCTTGAGCGCGCGGGCGACGAGCTCGCGCAGCGTCTGCCGCTCGAGCGGCGATGCGGGCCGGTCCGCGTCCATGTACAGACGCAACCGCTCGCACCCGAGCACGTGGGCCATGAGCAGTTCGGCGAGGAGGCGGGGCGAGTCCAGGCCCTGCCTGGTGAAGGCCTCGCCCATCCACGCGAGGAGCGTGCGCGTTGTCCAGGTTTGTGCCGCGGGCGGCGGGCTCACGCCGGATCGTATGGGCGGGTCTCTGCCTGCTTATGGGAGGAACGAGTAGTCGCCCGTCACGTTGACGACGCCCCGCGGCACGCGGAGGCCGCAGCGGACGTGGAGATCGACGAAGAGCATGTTGGCGCGGACGCCGGCCTCGTCCCCGTCCCGCTCGCCGAACCATCGCATCATCCGATCGCCCTTGCCCTGGAAGTTGTACACGGTGTGCGTCGCGACCGCCCAGGTCTTGGAGGGGTTGAGAACGAGGGGCATCTTCCCCCCACCCAGCGGAACTAGCGTGGCGTCCTGTTCGCCGGTCAACGCGTGGTCGTTCAGGGTGTAGCTCGCGCCGACCAGGTGGTACATCGAGTCGGTCTTGTCGAAGCCGGGGATCGGAACGCCCGTGTCGCCCGCGCCCTTGTCGATGGGGGAGCGGAACGCCTCGACCTCGTGGACACTCCCGTCGGCGTCGGGCGGCACGGCGGCGTCGACCACGTAGCGGTTGAGGGGGCGACGCTCGGCGCCGACGGCGTCGATGCCGTAGAAGGGCAGCCGGCCCTTCTTGCCGGCGAAGAGCGCGCCGATGACGGCCTCGCCGCCGCCGGGCAGAGGGCCCAGGGCCTGCGGCATGGTGTTGTCGAACTGGTTGAGATAGAGCGCGACGCCCACGCCGATCTGCTGCAAACGCCCGCCGCAGGCGGTGATTCGCGCGGCCCGGCGTGCGCCGGCGAGCGAGGGGACCAGAAGGCCGATCAGCACCGCGATGATCGCGATGACGACGAGGAGCTCGATGAGGGTGAAGGCGCGGCGCACGGACGAGGATAGAGGGCGTTAGCCGGCGCGTTCCGGGGCGTCGAAGTGCGCGTCCTGCATCGGAGCGACGGCGGAGAGGATGTCGTGGAGGACGGCGGCGGGGGATTGCAGCGCATCGACCTCGCAGACGACGTCGGCGTTGTAGAACTCGAGGACGGGCTTGGTCTCCTGCTCGTAGACCTCGAACCGGCGCCGGATCACGTCCGGCTTGGCGTCGTCCACGCGGTTCTGCTTGAGCGCGCGCTTGCGCATGCGCTCGAAGAGCGCTTCCTTGTCGCGGCAGACGAGGTGGATGACCTTCAGGACGTTGGCGTACTTGTAGAGGAGGTTCGCCTGGGGGACGCTGCGGGGCAGGCCGTCGAGCACGAGCAAGTCGGCGTGCGGCTTGTAGAGCCCCAGGATCGTGTTCGCGTAGACGTTCTGGTTCCAGATGCGGAGCGTCACGTCGTCGGGCACGAGCTCGCCCCGCGAGGAGTACTGGAAGAAGAGCTTGCCGATCTCGCTGGCGGCGTCGAGGTTGCGGAAGATGTCGCCGGTTGAGCTGTGGAAGAAGCCCGGGATGCGCGCAAGGACCTGCCCCTGCGTTCCCTTGCCGACGCCGGGCGGGCCGAAGAGCAGGATAGTCTGGTAGCGGTCGGGCATGAGCGGGCCAAGTGTACCGGCTGGCGGCACGCGGGGAGCGGATCGGCGCGCCGCGGCTACAACTTGATCCGGAGGCCCTCGTTCTTGTACTTCTCGATGAGCTGGCGCAGCTCCTCGAGGGCGGCGTCGAGGCGGCGCGAGGCGTCGTCCAGGTTCTGGTACAGCTCGGGGTTGGTCGCGAGCTGGCCGAGCGTGCCCTGCCCCTTGTTGACGTTTTCGACGAGTGTCGCGAGCTGATCGCCCGCGGCCTGCACGCGGCCGACCGCGGCGCGCGTGTCCTGCGCCACCTGCTCGAAGTTCTGCGTGATCCGCGCCGCCTGGGCGTTGACCTCGCGCGCCGAGCCGTCGATTGTTTTCGCAGTCTGTGACCACGAGGACGCCAGCGTCCGGGCCTCGTTCATCACGCCGTCGGCCTTGTCGAGGAGGGCGTTGAAGCGCGTTCGGAGCGTGTCGTCGCGCAGCCACGCGTTGGCGCCGGCGACGGCGGCGTCGATACGCTCCAGGGTTGTGCGGACGTTGGGCTCCGCGCCGTTCTCGACGTCGGCGAGCGTGCGTGGCGCGAGGAGCTCGTTGATCCCCTTGCCCACCTGCGTCCACTCGGTCGCGAGCGCGTCGATCTGGTCGGCGGTGCTCGAGAAACGCTGGAGCGGCCCCTCCACGAGGGTGCGGATGTTGTCGATCAGTGTGCCCGGGGCGCCGCCGTTCACGATCTCCTCGGGCAGGATGTTGTCGGCGAGCTGGGTCTCGGTGAGGTCGGAGGTCACGAAGTCGAGCGATGAGCCGCCGACGAACCCCCTGTCCACGCTGATGCGCGACGCCCTCGGGATGTTGATGCCCGGCTGGATGCTCAGGTGCAGTTCCGCGCCCGACTGCACGCCCGGCAGGATTTCCGCCTTCATGACGCGCCCGACCTTCACGCCGTTGAGGCGCACGGGGCTCGTGTCGTCGAGCCCCCCAGCGTTCGCCACGCGGAGCCTGAACTCGTACGAGTTGTCCGCGAGGGGCGCGATCTCGCCGAAGAAGATCAAAAGAAAGACGAGAGCTCCCAACGCGGCGAGCGCGAAGACACCCGTCAGAAGATCCCGAAGAAACGTGCGGTTCAACGAAACTGCTCCGTCGCGCCCGACCGGGGCGTGCTCGATGTTAGTGGCCGCAAGGCTAGCCCGTCAGCGAACGCGGCGGGTGACAAGGCCGGCCTCCGGGAGTTCGCCCTCGTCCGCCTTGTCGTAGACGCCGGTAAGAAAGTGCTGGATGCGCACGTCCTGCGAGTGAGCCAGGTCGGCGTAGGTGCCGTCCGCGACGATCTTGCCGCCCAGCATCATGACGACGCGGTCGGAGATCTTCTGGGCGCTCACGAGATCGTGCGTGACCACGACGTTCGTGACGCCGAACCGGCGGCGGAGCTTGATGATGACCTCGTTGATGCCGTCCGAGCGGATCGGGTCCAGCCCCGTGGTCGGTTCGTCGAAGAGAATCGCGCGCGGACGCATCACCAGCGCGCGGGCGATCGCGACGCGCTTGCGCTGGCCGCCGGAGAGCTGCGCCGGGAGCTTCCTGTGGACGTCGTGGAGGTCCACGGTCTCGAGAGCCTCGTCGATGCGCTGGTCGCGGTCTCTGCGCGGCAGGTGCGTGTGCTCCATCAGCGGGAAGTCGATGTTGTCGCGCACCGTCATCGAGTCGAACAGCGCGCCCATCTGGAAGACCATGCCGATCTGCAGGCGCACCGGCTCGAGATTGCGCTCGTCCAGCGTGTCGATGCGGCGGCCGTCGAAGTGCACCTCGCCCTCGTCGGGCTTGAGGAGGCCCACGAGGTGCTTGAGCGTGACGGACTTGCCGCACCCGGACGGGCCCATGATGACCGTCGTCTGCGCGGGGGCGATGTCGAGATCGACGCCGTTGAGCACGGTCTGCGACCCGAAGCGCTTGTGAACGTTCACCAGGCGCGCGAGGGGTTCTTGCTTCTCCCCGCCGCCGTCGGGCGTGTGGTCGGTGAACTTGAGGCTCGGTTCGTCGGGCACGGGGCGACGGTAGGGGACCGCCCTACATCGGTTTGTCGTCGCGGGGCACGTGCCGGTCGGCGTCGTTGTGGGACGACGCGCCCGAGGGAGCCCCGGCGCCGCCACGGGCGGAAGTCGACGACGTGCTGCGCTCCGCCCCGGACTTCGTCGATCGCGACTTGGCGGAGGACTTGCCGGGGGCGTCCGCCGGCGCGAATCGCTCGGACTGGGTGCCGGCGGGGTTGCGGTTCGTTTCGTTGCGGCGCATCTCCGCCGGGCGGGACTTGCCGTCTGCGCGTGGGTTGCTGCGTGACATGCCCGGACCGTCCGCGACGCCGTGAAGGTCCGATGAACGGCGAGCGCTATCCCACGTCGCCGAGACCAAGGAACTCGCCGTGTGCCTTCATCAACCGGCGCAGCAGGACGGCCTCCTCCGGCCTGTCGAGGCGGGGGGACCGGCCGATCCACGCGGCGGCGTCCCGGCTCGCGAGCATGAGCAGGTCGCGGTCGCGGACCGGGTCCGCGATCCGGAACGGGGGAAGGCCCGACTGCCGCGTGCCGAAGATCTCGCCCATCCCGCGCTGCTCGAGGTCCTTCTCGGCGAGAACGAACCCGTCGGTGACGGTCTCGAGGATCGCCAGCCGGGCCGCACCCCCTTCGGTCGTCGGGTCGGCGATGAGGAAGCACGCCCCGGGCTTGCCGCCCCTGCCGACGCGGCCGCGGAGCTGGTGCAGCTGCGCGAGGCCGAAGCGGTCGGCCTGCTCGATGA
Source organism: Phycisphaerales bacterium (assembly GCA_035628115.1). Lineage (GTDB taxonomy): Bacteria > Planctomycetota > Phycisphaerae > Phycisphaerales > UBA1924 > BJHL01. The sequence continues at coordinate 102,706 of DASPKL010000004.1, forward strand.
TCATGACCGTCGCGTTCGGGACATCAACGCCGACCTCGATGACGGTGGTGCAGACGAGCGCATCGATGAGGCCGAGGCGGAAGCGTTCCATGACGGCCTCGCGGGTGGGGCCGGGGAGCTGCGCGTGGAGAGGGGCGACGCGCTTGCCGGCGAGGACGCCCTGCTCGAGCGCGGCGAGCGCCGTCTCGATCCCGACCAGCGGCGCGCGCGCGTCGTCGCTCCCTTCGACGGCCGGCACGACGACGAAGCCCTGCTCGCCACGATCCACGCGGGCGCGCAGGTCCTCGTACGCCACGCGCCGCTGCTCGCTGGAGATCGCGCGCGTCATGATCGGCGAGCGGCCCGGCGGCAACCCCTCGATCGTCGAGACGTCGAGGTCGCCGAAGAGCGTGAGCGCAAGGGAGCGCGGGATGGGCGTCGCCGTCATCACGACCACGTGCGGTGTCGACGTGTCGTCGCTCGCCCGGCTGCGGAGCTGGGCCCGCTGGTGAACGCCGAAGCGGTGCTGCTCATCGATGATCGCGAGCGCGAGCGAGTGGAAGGCCACGCCCTCGGTGAGGAGCGCGTGCGTGCCGATCAGGATGTTCACCTCGCCCGAGACGACCCCCGACAGGATCGCGGCACGCTCGCCCGCCGGTGTCGCGCCGGTCAGGAGCTCGACGCGGACCTTCGACCCGGCGAGGAGCGTTCGGAACGTGTGCGCGTGCTGTTGGGCGAGGACCTCGGTCGGGGCCATCAGGCTCGCCTGGTGCCCGCTGGCGACGGCCATGAGCATCGCGTAGAGGGCCACCAGAGTCTTGCCGGAGCCGACGTCGCCCTGGATGAGCCGGTTCGCGGGCGTGGGCTGCGACAAGTCGCGGCGAAGGTCCGCGATCGCGCGCTCCTGCCCGTGCGTGGGCGGGAACGGCAGACGCGAGCGGATGCGCCCGTCGAGGGCGTCGTCCGCGCGGAGCGCCGGCGCGCGCAGCGTGAGGCGCAGCCTCGCGCGCTTCATGTGCACGCCAAGCTGGAGCAGCAGGAGCTCGTCGTACGCGAGCCGCCGTCGCGAGTGCCGGACTTCCTCCTCGTCTGTCGGCGCGTGCTGCATCCGGTACGCGTCGCGCAGCGCCGGCATCTCGCGCTCGCGGAGGAACTCCGGCGGCAGGTGGTCGTCGAGCAGCGGCAGCGCGTGCGGCAGGACGACGGCCACCTGCTTCTCGATGAAGGACGACGACACCGCCTCGCTCGCGGGGTAGACGGGGCGCAGGCGGCCTTCCGCCGCGGGCTTTTCCGAGTCCTCGCCGAGGTACCGGACGCTCGGATTGACCATCTGGAGCTGCGGGCCGCGCTTCTGCACCTTGCCCTGCACGAGCACGAAGACGCCCGGTTTGACGCGCTGCGCGAGATACAGCGCGTTGAACCAGACGACGTCGAGCCGGCCGGTGTGATCCATCACCACGGCCTCGAGGCGCGGGGCCTTGGCGCGCACGGGCCGCACCGCCGTCACCTCGCCCCTTGCGCTGCCGATCGAGCCCGGGACAAGGTCGCAGATCGGGGCCTCCGCCTCGATGCGGACGTGGCGGGCCGGCAGGTGGGCGACGAGCCGCCCGACGCTGCGGATACCCAGCGACGCCAGGAGCGACGCCGCCCTGTCGGTGATCAGCCCCGTCGCGGAGAGGGGTGTCGTGAGCGTGATGGGGGCCGCGGGGCCGGGCACCGTGGAAGGTAGCGTGCGGCCCGTCGAGCGAACACAGACGGAAGCAAAGGTCGGGCGGGCGAGACGGAGAAGGCCCGATCGATAACACCGGCCCTCGGTCAGGAGCCTTCGCTGATCGAGAGTTGATCCAGCAACGTCGCGCAGTGCTTCCGGTGCTTCTCCACCCCGAGCTCGCGGAACGCCGCCTCGGCGCGCGCGAGGAAGCTCAGCGCCTCGCCGCGGCGGCCCGTCGCGAGCAGAATCTCCCCGAGGTTGCAGAGCTTGCCCGCGACGATGTGCGCCGCGCCGATGCGATCGGCGACCGCGAGCGACTCACGCGTGAGGCGCTCCGCTTCCCCGAGGTCGCCGCGGTTCTCGAAGACCAAAGCGAAGTTGCCCAGGTCGCGCGCCAATCCCTCGTCGTCCCCGATCGCACGGTCGATGTTGATCGCCCGGCGCATCATCACGGTCGCGGTCTCCGGCTCGCCGCGGAAGAGGTGGATAAGCCCCAGATTCGTCCACGCCCGTGCGGCGTCGGCGGAGCCGGTCTCCGCGCACTCGAGCCGCCGTCGCGTCAGGTCTTCCGCCGCGTCGAAGTCGCCGGTGCGGAACGCGAACTGGAATCCGAGGAAGAGGAGCCGAACGTCGTGCGCGCCGTGCAGCGCCTCGTTCAACGTCCGCCGCGCTTCGTCGATCCGCCCCGCGTCCGCCGCGGCGACAGCCGCCGAGACGCGTTCGCAACGGCGCAAGCCGTCGGTGTCGTCGCGGACGCGCGCCTGATCCGTCGCGGCGGCGAGCCCGCCGAGCGTTGCGCGGTCGAAGAGCGATGGAAGCGTCGCGTCCGGCATGGGCTCAGCCACCCGCGTCCGCGTCGCCCGTCCGCTTCGCGTCCGGGTCGATCGACCGGAGGTAGTCCCAGGTGTACAGCCCGGTGCTGTGCCCGTCGGAGAACCGCACGCGGATCGCGTAGGTGCCGACGAGCTCGGCGCCCGTCGCGGTGATCGCCGCGGGGTCGCGGGCCATCGAGTTCGGGATCACGGTCAAACGGTTCTTGGTCACTCTTTCGCGCAGCTCGACCATCTCGGCGCTGGGCGACATGCGGCGCAGGTACGCGATCGGGTAGAAGGACCGCGTGCCGTCGGACCAATCGACGGTGAGCCCGGCGTCCTTCTTCAGGTCGATGTTCGTGGGGGAGACCACGGACAAGCGTAGAGAGGAGAGGCAGAGAGATAGAGAGGCAACGCGAGTCGCAGCGTGAGGCGGCCCGATCCTCAGATCTTCTGCTCAGCCCTCGGCCCCGATCGTTCGCTCTTCTTCAACCCGCCACCCACACCCGCACACCGGGCAGTCCGTCAGCCCGTCCGCGGCGAGGGGCTGGTCCTCGAGGCCGGCAAGGCAGCAGGGGCAGCGGGAGTGCCAGAGCGCCGCAGCGATCCCTGCGTCACGCTTGATGAACAAGTCGCTGCCCAAAGCAGCAAACGCGATCGGTACGCACACAACCGCGGTGATGATCGCGAAGCCGACGCCGTCTACCGGTGTGCTTCCAGTCGCGAGCAAAATAGCGACGAAGAGTGCCGGGCCGACGACGACCGCGGCGGCGATGATCAGCCGGCCCTTCTTTCCTTGGCTCCGCATCCGCCTCACGATCGCCCGAACCTGCTCGCGCGTCGCATTCGCCTTCCGCACGCCGCGGCGGACTCCCAGCCACGAACGCACGACAATTGCCAGTGCGCCGCGGTGATCGGTCCCCACCTCGCGAGCCGGCCCGCTGTTGAACATCGATCGGAGCGGCGCAGGGAACGGCGCGGACTCGCTGAACGCGCCCGGTTGCCACGCCGGCTTTGTGATGCGCGCCGCGTTCCACCGCGCGCCGCATTCCGGGCACGTCACATGATTCGTATCGCCCCGCGGGATGCCACGGAGCAGGTAGCCGCAGGCGCCGCACACGCCGCGGAGCACGAGCGTGCGCACCACGTCGTCGGGCCGGGAGAGGACGCGACGGCTGATGAGGTTCATCACCGCTGTCGTCAGCACGAGCGAGATGACCAGCGACGCGAGGATGGGGAGCCCGGACACGGCCCGGATGACTCCGGGGAAGACGCAGAGTCCGCACACAGCGAGCGGTGCGGTGGCGACATCGAGCCACGTCGTGCGCACGGTTTGGAGCCGGGCGGCCTCTTCGAGCAGTTTGTAAAACCTGAGCGCCGGGTAGCCGTCCTTCCCGGCGTTCTCACGCAGTTGCGCGAACGTCGGCTCCGGGAACTCCCGCCCCGCGTCGTCGTGGATCGTGCCCGTGCTGGCGATGCGGCGGAATAGGAAGCGCACGGGGGATGGTTAGCGGGGTGCGCAGTGCGTCGTGCGGGGTGCGTGGGAAGAAAACGGAAAGGGGGAAACGTGGGGACGAGGAGCGTGCAGCGTCGCGTGCTGTCTCCGGGACTCGGGACACCGAACCACCACTCACCGATCGCCGATCACGTTGTTCCGAGCGGCAGCTCCAGCGTGAACTCCGCTCCCGCGGTGTGACCGGTGAGCTCAAGAGAGCCGCCCAATTGCTCCGCGAGGCCGCGGGCCATCGCGAGACCCAGGCCCAGGCCCGGGATCGAGCCGTCGGCGTGCGAATCGCCGCGCATGAACGGGCGGAAGATGCGCTGCGCGTCGGCCCGCGGCACCCCGGGTCCGAAGTCACGAACGACGACGCGCAACCGGTCACCGCTCACGCGCCACGCGACGGCAACGCCTTTGTCCGCAGCGTCGTGCGCGTACTTGCACGCGTTGTCCACGAGGTTCGTCACGATGCGCTCGACTTTCGTCGCGTCGGTCGCGATCTCGCGCCGCGACGCGTCGTCGTCGGGTCGCTCCTCGGCCAGGGCCATGCCGCACACCGCGGCGAGCGCGCCCACCCGCGGCCCGATGCGGTCGGCGAGCGCGCCGACGCTCAGGCGCTCGAGCGTCGGCCGCTCCGCGCGCCCCATGCGTGCGTACTCCAGCACGCTCTCGACGATGCCGGAAAGCCGGTCGGCCTCGCTCGCGAGCGTCTTGAAGTATGTCCGTCGCGTCTCCTCGTCGTTCACCATCCCCTCGGCGAGCATCTGCGAGTACAGGCGGAAGGTCGTGAGGGGCGTGCGAAGCTCGTGCGTGACGGCGGACACGAACCGCCCGCGGCGCTCGGCGAGCTCCGCGCTCGAACGGGCGGTCGCGATGAGGGCCGTGATCGCGCCGAGCACGAGGACCCACGTCGCGAGGAGTGCGCTCTTGAGCGGGCTCCACGCGCCCGCGCCCGAGAGCGGTCGCTCCGGTTCCTCCAGGCTCGCCGGGATCGTCGCGAGCATCCGGCCCAGGACGGCCGGCGGCAGCGCCTGCGGGTCGTCGCGCACGGGTGTGAGCGCGGCGCCCGGCATGATGTCGCTCACCTGCGAGACGAGCTGATCGCGCAGCGCGGCCCAATCGACCCAGAAGCCCTGCTCGATCTCCTGCCCGCCCACACGCACGGTGCGGGCGAAGACCAGTTCCGGGCCCTCGCCGACCCAGCGCGGCACGAACTCCGACTGCGAGACGGTGTCGGCCGCGAGCAAGCGGGAAGCCGCCAAGGGCTCCGACGCGGCGTAGTCCGGGCCCGACGCGGCGGCGGGGGTTTGTTGCACCCGCTCCTTGGTCTCACGGAGCTCGGTGTTGGTCGCCGCAGGGCCCGGGTCCGGGGCCTGCGGTCCCCGCGCGCGATCGCCCGCGGCGCGGCCTCTGGCTTCCTCCGGCGGTTCCTCGCGCTTCTGCGAACGCTGCGCCTGCTGCGCGACCGCCTTGCGAGCGCTGTAGTCGTTCGCGGCGGGGAGGGATTCGGCCTGTTGCGTCTGCACCGGCGCGGGCGGCGAGCCGTCGCGGCGTTCGTCGGCGAGCGCCCCGGTTTGCAGATCCGCGTGCGCATCGTCGCCGCTCTCCGCCGGCGCCGCGTGCCCGTCGATCGAGCTTGAGCCGGCCGCCACGGCGGCGTCCGCGCCCGCGAATCCAAGAGGGCTCGCGAGGGACCGGCCTGTGCCGAGGATCGACTCGAGCTGCGTCAGCAGCCGCTCGTTCGACTCCATCTGGTACGGGGTGAGGTACGACCCGTCGGCCGCGACGCGCAGGTCGCCCGCCGGCGCCTGCGGGGACTCGACGCGCCCGTCCGGCAGACGCTGGTAGTGGATGTTGATCAGCGGGTCCTCGAGCGCGAGGAGGGAGCTGGGCACCAGCACCTCGCCGGGCTCGACGGGCTCCAGGCGCTTCGTGTACGCCGCGCCGGCGGAGTAGAACGGCTGGTACTCGAAGTACGGGCGTGCGGCCTCGCGGGCGATGATCGGCGTGATCGCGGAGTCGATGCGCCACAGCGCCAGCCGCAGGCGTTCCTGGGCCTCGCCGCGGCTGCGGGCGACGAGCTCCTGCCGTTCGATGCGCAGCGCGGCGGCCGTGATCCACGCGAGCGCGCTCAGCGCCAGCAGCACGCCGACCCCGAGCGCCCACGCGCGCGCCCGGGCACGCTGTTGGAACGCGTGCTCCGTCACCCGCCGCCCTCGCCGACGCCCGCCGCGGCGAGCATGTACCCCTTGCCGCGCACGGTGACGATGACGGTGGGGCTCTCCGCGTCGTCGCGGAGGGCTTCGCGCAAGCGCGCGACGGCCATGTCCACCGTGCGGGTCTGCACGCCCCGCGGATCAAGGCCCCAGACGCGGTTGAGCAGTTCCTCGCGCGACACGGCGCGGCCGCGGTGCATCGCCAGGTACCGCAGAACGCCGAGCTCCTTCTCCGGCAGGATGACCGGCGGGCCGTCGGCGTGGCGCACCTCCCGCCGCTCGATGTCGATCGTGCGGCCCGCGATCGCGAGCTGCGCGACGTTCGAGGGGCGCTCCGCGCTGCGGCGGAGAACGGCCTCGATCCGGGCGAGGAGTTCGCTCGGGCTGAAGGGCTTGACGATGTAGTCGTCCGCGCCCAGCTTGAGGCCGCGCACGCGGTCGGCCTCCTCGCCCTTGGCCGTGAGGATGATCACCGGTAGCCACGGCTTGCTCGCACGGACCTCTCTGAGCACGGAAAGCCCGTCCATGCGCGGCATGAGCAGGTCGAGAAGGACGAGGTCGACGTCCTGCGTCAGCGCGGCGTCGAGGCCGGCGCGGCCGTCGGGGGCCTCCGCGGGGCCGTAGCCCGCGAAGCGCACGCAGTCGGACAGGCCCCGCCTGATCGCGGCGTCGTCCTCGACAATCAAGATCCGCCCGAGCGAGCCGATGGTCATGCGCGATCCCTCCGACGAGGTTATACGTTTGGCCGGTGCGTGCGCCCGTCACGGACGTGTCACGCCGGAACGTCCGCGAACCGGCGCTTCAGTCGGCCTGCAGCGTGCCCGCGGGAGGGCGGGCAGGGACGCCCACAACCGTGGCGCCGTCCGGCACGTCGTGGAGGACGACCGAGCCGGCGCCGACGGTGGCGCGTGCGCCGATCCGCACCCCGGGCAGCACGCGGGCGCCGAGGCCGACGAGCGAGTCGGCGCCGACGTGCACGTTCCCGCCGAGGACGACGCCCGGGGCGATGTGCGCGTTCTCGCCGACGTCGCAGTCATGCTCCACGATCGCGCCCGTGTTGACGATCGCGTGCGCACGGACCACGGCGAGCGTCTGCACGATCGCGCGGGCCCCGATGTAGACCCCGGCCCCGATGTGCGCGTGCACGATCGTCGCGCTCGTGTCCATCAGCGGCGGGCATACTTCCGAGGCGCGCGTACCCAGTTCGTCCAATATGCGCCGGCGAACGCCGAGGTCGCCGACGGCGATGACGAGGGGCGAGCCGAGCGAGCCGAGCCGCGCGGCGCGCAACGCGTCGTCCACCGTCCCCAGGTACGCGGCGCCGAGCCGCTTGCCCAAGGGCGCGTCGGCGTTGTCGTCGAAGAAGCCCACGATGGGCGTCCGCTGCGACGCCGCCGCGCCCGCGACGACGCACGCGTGGCCCCCGCCGCCGAGCAGGACGATGCCGGGCGGTGTCCCGGGCGGGGGATGGTGGGGCTGGGTGGCCATGCGGCTCTCTAACATCGGCCGATGAGCGATCATGTCACCAGCGGCCCGCCCGGGCAAGCCTGCCGCCTCGCCTGCGTCCGATTCCTCAACACGCTCCCGCTGATCGAGGGGCTGGAGAAGGTCCGCGGGCTGGAGCTCATCCGCGCCGCGCCGGCCCGGATCGGCGCGATGGTCGCCGATGGCCGGGCGGACATCGGGCTCGCGAGCATCGTGGACGCGGCGACGAGCTCGAAGCCCCTGGCGCTCATCGCGGTCGGGATGATCGGCTGCGACGGGCCGACGTTGACCGTCCGCGTCTTCTCGCGCATCCCGCTCGAGGAGGTCCGTGTCCTGTGGACCGACTCTGAGAGCCACACGTCGGTCGTCCTCGCGCGCCTGCTGCTCGGGGAGATCGCCGGACGCCGCGTCGAGGCCGCGGCGTACGACGCCGCGCGCTCGGGCGGGCCGTGGCCGGAAACCGTGCTCCTTATCGGTGACAAGGTGGTCACGGACGCGCCGCCGGCGCACGACTACCCGCACCAGCTCGACCTCGGCCAGGCGTGGAGGGAGCGCACGGGGCTACCGTTCGTCTACGCCACGTGGATGTGCCTCGCGGAGCGTGCGGAGGACCCGGTGGTTCGTCTCGGTGCGGCGTTGCTCGACCGCCAGCGCCGGCACAACGCGACGCGACTCGCGTGGGTGGCCGACCGCCACGCGGAGGAACGCGGCTGGCCCCGGGGCGTCGCCCGGCGATACGTCGGCGAACTCCTGCGGTACGACGTCGATGCCCGTGCGCGGGAGGGCGCGACGCGGTTCCTGCGCGAGGCGATGGACGCGGGGCTTCTCCCCCGGGCTGACGTTCACTGGGCCGGGTCGGAGGCCGCGGCGTCGGCCTGAGCCTCGCGGCGCAGATTCACGGCGCGTTCCAGCAGCGTTCGCTCGAACTCCTCCGCCGACAACGTCCGCTCCGGGAGCGGCGAGAGGGCGAAGTGCCACGACCGGCGCGTGTGGACGCCGCCCGGCCACGCGCTCGCGGCGAGATCGAACGGCGGGTACTCATACCACGGCGCCGCGGCCCGTGCCCGCGTGCGCAGCGGTTCGTACCCGTCGTGCGTGATCAGGACGTCGTACACGCCGTAGTACGTGAAGTCGAAGCTCGTCGGCGTGCGGCCCACCCGCACGTCGTTCACGGTCACCGACGCGCCGGGAGGATCGCTGGTGATGGAAACACGGCGGCTGGAACAGCCCGCGGTGCACGCCGCGGCGAGACTAGCCGTCAAAAGAAAACGAAGGACGCCGGGGGCGGGGGAGTGGAGGAATGGGCGCCTTGCGAACGCAGAACGTTCTCTCCTCGGTCGCTCGCTCGCTTGCTCGCCCGTTCGCTCCTTCACGACGCCGCCTCCGCCGGCTGGACCGGGCGCGCGGCGTGGTGGACGGGCGCGTCGAACTCATCGCCCCGGAAAAGCGTGCCCAGATACGCACGCTTCACGGTCTCGTTGTTGATGAGGTCCCGGGGCGTGCCTTCGGCCAGCTTCTTGCCGTCCACGATGATGCACCCCCGGTCGCAGACCCGGAGCGTCTGCTGCACGTTGTGGTCGGTGATGAGGATCGCGATGCCCCGGTCCGCGAGGCGCCGGATCTCGCTCTGCAGCTCCTCGACGGCGATCGGGTCGACGCCCGAGAAGGGCTCGTCGAGCAGGATGAGCCGGGGTTGCGTCACCAGCGCCCGCGCGATCTCCAGCTTGCGGCGCTCGCCGCCCGAGCACGTGCGCGCCGGGTGCGTCGCCTTGTGCGTGAGCGCGAACTGGTCGAGCAGTTCCGCCGCGCGCCGCCGGCGCTGCTCGCGCGTGAGGGGCAGCGTCTCAAGAATGACGAGCAGGTTCTGCTCGCACGTGAGGCGGGAGAAAACGCTCGGCTCCTGGCTCAGGTAGCCCATGCCCAGCCGCGCCCGCTTGTACATGGGCAGGCGCGTCACGTCAGCGCCGTCGAAGAACACCCGGGACGGACCGGCGTCCGGGTCGATCATCCCGATTGTCATCCGGAAGCTCGTGGTCTTGCCCGCTCCGTTGCGTCCGAGCAGGCCGACCACCTCGGCGCGCTCGATGTGGAACGACACGTCGTCCACGACGGTGCGGCCGGAGAAGGTCTTGCGCAGGTGCTCTGCGAGCAGGAGCGTCACGGGCCAAGTCTACCGCCGAACAGAGCGTTCGCGAACCGGTCCGAGACGTGGCTCCGCCGCGCCGGGCGTTAACCCGGGGGATTTTGCTTGTGGGCCGCCCGCCACCCTGTAAACTGGGGTCTCCGGGAATTACCGGCGAAAGGAGCGACGTATGCGTGGGTGGACCAGATCGGCGGTTGTATCGGGTCTGTTGGCCGCGGGCGTAGTGCAGGCGCAGACGATCACGGACGGGAACTCGTCGTTCGGCCAGCCGACGGCGGGCACGATCGGCGCGACGGCCCGCACGGGCGCGAACGGCGGCACCAACGGCGTGTTCACCGCCGGCGGCAGCGCGTTCGACCAGCTGTTCCAGCAGTGGTGGTGGTACCGCGTCGACGGCGTCAACGCGCGCGAGTTCGGGCTGTCGAACCGGACGAGCAACACCGCGACGGGCAACCAGCTTGTTCTCGAGTACGCCGAGCCCGAGGGGATCAACTTCCGCGTGACGTACCGGCTCACGGACGGAGCGGACTCGCCCGCGTCGGCCAATGTCGACGCGCGCGTCGAGATCACGAACACGACCGGCCAGCCGGTGCAGCTCGCGTTCTTCGGCTACCTGGATTACGACCTGCAGGGTTCGACGAACGACAGGGCCGAACTCGCCGCGCCGGGCCGCATCCTGATCACCGACAACACGACCGGCGTCTTCGGGCAGTTCCTCGCCGAGAACGCGACGGCGTACGGCGTCGGGCCGTTCGCGACGATCCGCAACGAGCTGACCGACGCCGGCGTGGACAACTTCGCGAGCACGGGCCTTCCGTTCGCGCCCGCGGACTGGTCCGGGGTCTTCCAGTGGAACCTCGGCGTGCCGGCGAACGGCCAGGCCACGGTGCGATGCGCGTTCTCGCTGAACATGGACGCGAGCCTGGGCGACACGGGCTGCGACTCCATCGACTTCAACAACGACGGGCTCTTCCCGGACAACCTCGACCTGGTGGACTTCGTCACGGTCTTCGGCGGGGGCGCGTGCAGCAACGACCCCAACTGCGGCGACCTGGACTTCAACAACGACGGTCTCTTCCCGGACAACGAAGACATCTTCGCTCTCTTCCGCGTCTTCGGCGGGGGGGATTGCTGAGGACGGCGCCGGCCACGAAGAGAAGGAAAGAGCCCCGGGGAACCCCGGGGCTCTTCGTCGTCCGCTATCTCTGCCCCGACGCCCGACGCCTCAATCTTCATCCGCCCTCGGCTTGTACGCCGCGACGACCGCCGCCTGGATATTCGGCGGCGTGCGCTCGTCGTGGCTGTACTCCATCGCGTAGGAGGCCGCGCCGCCCGTCATGCTCTTGAGCTCGCTGCTGTAGTTCTGCAGCTCCGAGAGCGGCGCTGTGGCCTTGATGAGGCACATGTCGCCGGGGATGACCTCGCTGCTGTTCACGCGCCCGCGCTTGGTGGAGATGTGGCCCGCCAGGTCGCCCATGTAGCGCGCGGGCGCGGTCACCTCGATGTTGACGAACGGCTCCATGAGCACGGGGCGCGCCTTGTTCACCGCGTCGATGAACGCCCGCTTGCCGGCGGTGATGAACGCGATCTCCTTGCTGTCCACGTCGTGGTACTTGCCGTCGTAGACCGCCGCCCGGATGCCCGTCATCGGGTAGCCGGCCACCGCGCCGTCCGTCAGCGCCTGGCGGATGCCCTTCTCGACCGCCGGGATGAACTGACGCGGGATGCTCCCGCCCACCGTCTCGTTCACGAACTCGAACCCGTCGGGGTGGTCCGGCGGCAGGGGCTCGACGCGCAGGTAGACCTCGCCGAACTGGCCCGCCCCCCCCGTCTGCTTCTTGTGGCGGTGGTGGCCGTCGGCCCGCGCCGTGATCGTCTCCTTGTACGCGACCTTGGGCGGGCTGGTCAGCATCTCGATCCCCGCGTGCTTGAGTTTCTCCAGGATCACGCGCAGGTGCAGCTCGCCCAGCCCCCGGATCACCGTCTGCTTTGTCGCCGCGATCCGCTCCACGCGCAGGCACGGGTCCTCCGCGAGGAGCTTGTGCACGATGCCGGAGAACTTCGTCTCGTCCGCGTGGTTCTTGAGCTCGACCGCAAGGCCGTACAGCGGCGTGGGGAGCGGGAGCGGGTCCAGGTGCACGCCGTCGAGGTCGTGGCTGTCGTGGATCACGTCGTTGAGGTGCAGCTCCTCGATCTTCGCGATCGCGCCCACGGAGCCGGGGCCGAACTCGTGCGCCTCGACGTGCTCCTTGCCGCGCAGGATGAACGTGTGCCCGAGGCGCACGGGCTTCTTGCTGTCGTTGATGATCACCTCGCTCTTGGCCCTGAGCGTCCCCTGGTGCACGCGGAACATCGCGATCTTGCCCAGGAACGGGTCGGAGACCACGCGGAAGATGTGCGCGAGGAGCTTGGCGTTCGCCTCGGGCTTCGCGTGCCACTCCTTCTCCTCGCCGCCCTCCCGCTCGCGGTACATGAACTCCGGTGGGCTCACCTCCATCGGGCTCGGGCACAGGCTCGCGAAGACGTGCAGCAGGTCGTCGACGCCCGCGCCGCTCCTCGCGGAGACGAAGCAGACCGGCACCAGGTGCGCCTCGCCCAGGCACTTCTCGAACGCGGCGTGCAGCTTCTCCGGGTCGAACTTCCCGTCGCCCACCTCGAGGTACTGCATCGTCAGCTCGTCGTCCACCTCGATCACCTGCTCCACGATCTGCTTGTGCGCCTCGTGGACGCTCGAGAAGTCCGCGTCGTCCCCCGCGGCGTCGTTCCCGTCGTGCTCGAAGACGTTGATCACCTTCTTCCCGCCCTCGGTCGGCAGGTTGATCGGCAGGCAGATGTTCCCGAACTCCTGCCGGATCGCCGCGACGAGCTCCGGCAGGTCGGCGTTGGGGTCGTCGATCTTGTTGACGATGATCATCCGCGGGATCTTCCGCTGCCCCGCGACGTGCATCATGCGCCGCGCCGTGGTCTCGATGCCCTTGATCGCGTCGATCACGACCGCCACGGTCTCGACCGCCGGGAAGCAGGCGATGGCGTGCCCGGAGAAGTCGAGCAGACCCGGCGTGTCGACGAGGTTGACGAGGTGCCCCTCGTACTCGAAGTGCACGATCGAGGGCTGGAGGCTGTGCTTGTGGTGCTTCTCTTCGTCGGTGAAGTCGCTGACCGTGTTCCCCTCGTTGACGCTGCCCATCCGCTTGATCGCGCCGGTCGCGAAGAGGAGCCGCTCGCACAGCGTGGTCTTCCCGCTCCCGCCGGCGCCGACGAGGGCGATGTTGCGGATATCCGAGGCCGGTCGCGTGGGCATGTCTGTTGCTCCTCCGGGTCTCCCCGGCAAAGAAGTTTGATGGCGGACCGCCTGAGTCTAAACGCCCCGTCAAGACCCCGGCGGGGAGGTCCCGGCGGCCCGGCGCGCGGCGGGGCGCGGTGGGAGAGGCAATGGGGAATGGGCGATGGGCAATGGAAGAGAAGAGGCTGAACGCGGTGGTCGCGGAGGCGCGGAGTGGGAAGAGACTGTGCCACCACCTCGGCGGATCAGCGAGCCTCGGTGGTGCTCTTCCCGATCTTCCCTCCGCACTCCGGGCACGCGGTCGCGTCGGGCGGAAGGCCCGCGAGGTGATAGTCGCATCTCAAGCAGCAAGTGCGGGTGCGGTTTTGCAGTCGGCTGGCGATCCTCGCTGAAGCGAGCGAGCCCGCTGCCGACACGAAGCACAGGTATTTCGCCGGGAAGCTGATGGTTGTTCCCCGGCCAATGATCGTTTCACGCCGCGGTGTCCACCGGAACGCCGACGGCCTGCGACGAACAATGTCGGCGTACGCCCATTCGACCCACGATGCGATATGCGTTGTGGTTTGGCGATGCGGCCTTGCACGGGCTGTCCCAACATGACCTGCGCCGTACAGCAACGACGTTCTAGAAGTGAGATCAATCACTCCCACGCTGCCGGATACAAATACCACCAACCACAAGCCCGCGACGAACAGAACCACCGACGCGGCGAAGACGACCCGCCAGAACCCGACCCCCGGCCGTCGCATGGCCGAGTGTACAGCCGGGGCCAACCACGCACTGCTGCTTCTGTGATGAGCCGCGGGTCCATCGCGTCCGCGCCCGCGCAGAACGCGCGGAAAAGCGATGGGCCGCATCGACGGGACACCGGGCTCAATCAAACTCTGGTTCGGCGCGATCGAGCACCCGCGCTACGCGAAGAAAACCGTGAACTTGGTCGATCAAATCGCGGATTTGCACGACCGATGTGCACGGTGACACCTGGGCGCGGCGTCGTTCCCCATGATGGCTCATTGCCCACCCACGATAAGCCCCGCGTGATCGTGTGATTGAATCATCTTTCATGTTCCACTAACATCCTTTCTCGTCAGCGTGTTCGGCGGGGAGGGAGATGCAGGGTGCCGGGAGAGGGGGCGTACACCTTCGTCCAAACGCAGCACCTCTTGCTCCTCGGGCGGTGGGCGACGGTTGCGTTCGCCGCACGGGCCGCGCGACGCGTCCTCCCGCTCCTCGGCCGGGTGTGGCCGGGCGCGCCCCGAGACCATGTGAACGCGGTGGAGTGGGCGGTGTCGCACGCGGAGTCGGCGGCCCGGCAGGGCCGCACGCCGCTGCCGTTGCCGTCGGTCGCCGGTGCGCTCGGCGCCGCCGTGGCGGGCGCGCCGCCGCTCGTCGGGCGCATGGTCGTTTCGTCCGCGCGGGCGGCGGCGAGCGCCGCGACGATCGCGGGCCGGCCCACGCCCCGCGCCGCCGTCGTCTTCGAGGCCGTCGCGTCCTCGGCGTGGGCGGCCGGACACGACGCGTACGCCGCCGCGTGCGAGCTCTTCGCACCGGGGAGTTACGACTCCTTCCGATGCGGCGGCGCGGTCCTCGCCGCGGGCCGGGCCGATTACGCGGCGCTGCGTTCCGAGTTCGGGCACGCGACGCCGTTCGAAGCCGAGCGCGATGCGCGGCCGGTGGGCGCGTGGCTCGATGCGCCGCTCTGGCCCGACGCGGCGCCGCCGGCCTGGGAGTAGCCGGCGCGCGGCGGCCACTCAACAGGCGGCGCAGTGCCCGCCGTTGGTGGAGCCGTTGGAACGACGCGCCACGATGAAGCCCGAGGGCAGCTCGTACTGCTCGAACCGGACGGCGCCCACGCTCAGCGTTGAGATGTTGATGAGGCGGCCGGACGCCGGGCAGAGGAACTCAAAGTCGGAGAGCACCGCCGCGCCGTTCCCGTTGGGGACGGCAAGGTCGTGCGTGCCCCCGCAGCCGGTGCACCGGATGGCCGTGAACAAATACCACATGACAACGCCTCCGCACAACGGGCCGGCGGGCGGCTGACCGGCCGTTCCGCCGCGAGTATAAGTGGCGCCCCGCCCCTCCGCGCCCGTCCGGCGGCGGCAATCATCCGCCGATGTGCACGCTCTGCGCCGCCGTAGCCGCCCCCGATCCTGCGCCCCACGTGCGCATCGCCACCCTTCGCGAGTGCGACATACTCCTCAGCGAAAACCAGGGCTGCCGCGGCTGGTGCGTGTGCGTGCTGCGCGAGCACGCCGAGCATATGGCCGACATGCCGCGCGACCGGCAGGCGCGGATCTTCGATGAGGTCGCGCGCGTCGCGGGCGCGATCCGCGCGGTCTTCGCGCGCGGCGGCGCGGGGGCGGTGGGTGACACGGGGCCGCCGCGGATTAATTACGAGTGCCTCGGCAACGTCACCGCGCACGTGCACTGGCACGTGATTCCGCGCCACGCCGACGACCCCACGCCCCGCGACGTGGTCTGGAAGTGGACGCCGGATCGGCTGCGCGGCGACACGAGCGCGGAAGAGCGGCGTGCGCTGGCGGCGCGGCTGAGGGTCAGGCTGTGATCACCGGTTGCCTTCCCGCACGCTGCTACGGTCCCGCGTGACCCTATCCGACCGTCCGCACGCCACGATCACGATCGACATCCCCGTCCATTGGGGCGACATGGACGCGCTCGGTCACGTCAACAATGTTCTCTTCTTCCGCTACATCGAATCCGCACGCGTGGCGTACATCGCGGCGCTGGGCTTGGAGTCGCTGCGCAACGAGGGCGGCGTCGGCTTCATCCTGCAGCACGCGGAGTGCAGGTTCCGCCGGCCCGTCGTGTACCCCGACACGCTGCGCGTGGGCGCATCGCTCGAATCGATCGCCGACGACCGCTTCACGCTCGCACACGAGGTCTTCAGCGCGCAGCGCGGCGAGGTCGCCGCGGTCGGGCGCGGTACCATCGTGACGTACGACTACGCCCGCGCGGTGAAGACACCGATTCCGGAGCGGGTGCGCACCGCGATCGAGCGGCTCGAGTCGTCGCGCGGCGCGTAAGCACACCCGCGATCGCGGGGTTTCGCGGCCAAGACGCGCCTTGTTCACGGGCTTTTCACGCGTGTCTTTGGGTAGCGCGGTGGAATGCCGTGGTCGCTCTCTTTCTCCTCAGGCCGCGTTATCCCGATTTCACCCCCCTCTCCCGCCCGTTCAACGGGCGACTGGGAAGATGCTGCCACAGGAGGAATGCGATGGACCGCGTCAGCCGCCACGACGACTTTTCCGATCTGTTCGAGTCCGCCCGCTTCGGCATCGAGAGCGCCGAGGCTCTGGGGATCGACCCCGCCGCGCTCGACAAGCCGTTGATCGAGCCGGCGCAGCCCAAGGCTGTCTGGGCCGACGACATCTTCGTCACGCTCTCGACGGCGCAGGCCCGTTACCGGGCGCTCTGGGGCCGCGACGAGTAGCCACGCGGCGGGAGGACCCGCCGCTCCGTTTCTCGGAGGTTTATGCAACTCACCGCAACGCACCCGCTCGTCACGCGCATCGTCTCGCAGTTTGCGCACGCCGCGAGCGGTTCGGACCTCGCCGACGAACTCGGCCGCGCCGGCAGCCGCGGCCTTGCGCACGCGGCCGCGCAGTGGGAGCCCACGCGGGACCCGCCGTTCCGCGTGTACGCCGCCTGGTGGGTGAAGCAGGCGGTGCGCGAGCG
This sequence comes from Phycisphaerales bacterium, assembly GCA_035628115.1. Taxonomy (GTDB): domain Bacteria; phylum Planctomycetota; class Phycisphaerae; order Phycisphaerales; family UBA1924; genus BJHL01. Next base: position 119,529 of record DASPKL010000004.1, read on the forward strand.
TCTCGCGTCGATGCGCGCCGGGGCGCGCATGTCGCCCGCCGCGCGCGGCGCGGACATCAAAGAGCGCGCGGCGCACTGAGCCGTTTTTTACGGTTCATTCAGCAAGCCGGGCGCACATCCCTGCAACTTGCCACGGTCGGCGGTGAACGCGTCGAGGGAGACGCGGCACCGCTCTTGTTTCCATACACAACGGCAAGGAGCGTCACATGCGGAACGAATACGGGTCTCGGCAAGAGAACGAGGGTGGTTCATACGGCGGCGGGAGCAACGGCGGGCAGGGCGGGCGTTTCCGCGGCGACTCCGAGGGCGGCGATTACGGCTCGCAGCGCAGCGGCTTCGGCGGTTCGGGCTACTCGGGCGGAACGAGCCACGGCGGCGGCTCCGGCTACGGCCGTGAGTACGGCAGCCAGGGCGGTTATCCCAGCGGCGGTTCGAGCTCACAGGGGTACTCCGGGATGAGCGGCGGCTCCGGCATGGGCGGCGGCGCGTATGGCAGCCAGTTCGGCGGCGGCCAAGGCGGATGGGGCGGCGGGTACGGCGGGAGCCAGGGCGGTTACGGAGGCTCCTCCGGCGGGTATGGCTCGCAGGGCGGCTCCGGCAATTGGGGCGGATCGGGCTCGAGCGGGATGGGCGGCTCGGGCTACGGCTCACAGGGCGGCTACGGCGGCGGCGGCCAAGGCGGCTTCGGTGGCGGCAATTACGGCAGCCAGAGCGGCGGGTACGGCTCGCAGGGTGGATACGGCTCGCAAGGCGGCTACGGCGGCAGTCAAGGCGGTATGGGCGGGGGCTACAGCGGCTCCAGCTACGGGGGTCACGGCAGCGGCGGCTTCGGCAGCCAGGGCGGTTCGTCGGGCTACGGCGGCCAGAGCGGCTACGGCTCCAACTACGGCGGGAGCGGCGGCTACGGCGGCGGCCAAGGCGGCTTCGGTGGTGGCTCCTCCGGCTACGGCTCGCAGGGCGGCAACTGGGGCGGCTCGGGCTACGGCGGCCAGAGCGGCTCCGGATATGGCGGCGGCCAGAGCGGCTACGGCGGCGGTCTGTCGTCGGGCGGTTACGGCAGCGGCATGGGCTCCGGCTCGCAGGGCGGTTACGGCGGCGGCTCGATGGGTTACGGCGGCGGCTCCTCCGGCTTCGGCGGGATGGGTGGCTCGGGCTACGGCGGTGGATACGGCTCGCAAGGCGGCATGGGCGGCGGGTACGGGAGCCAGAGCGGCTACGGCGGCGCGTCATCGGGCTACGGCGCGATGGGCGGCTACGGGAGCCAGGGCAACTACGGTTCCTCCGGCTACGGCGGCTCCAGCGGCGGTGGAAACTACGGCAGCCAGGGCGGCTACGGGTCGAGCGGCATGAGCGGCGGCTTCGGCGGCGGCTCGAGCATGTTCGGCGGCTACCCGGACTACAGCGGTGGTGGCGGTACGGCCGGAGCGACGGCTCGCGGTTACGGCCAGTCCTACGGCGGTGGGAGCGGCGGCGGGAGCGGCGGCGGTTCATTCGGCCGCTACGGCGGCGGTGGCGGTGGGAGCAGCGGTGGTCGGCGCGGCAATCGTGGCCCCAAGGGTTACACCCGCAGCGACGACCGCATCAAGGAGGACATCTCCGACCGCCTCATGCAGCAGGACAATCTCGACCCCAGCGAGATCGAGATCGACGTGCGCAACGGCACGGTGACGCTCAGCGGCACCGTCGATAGCCGTCAGGCCAAGTACCAGCTCGAGGAGCTCTGCGACAGCATCCCCGGCGTGAAGGACGTCACCAACAACCTGCGCGTGCAGCGAGAGGGCGCGATGAGCGGCGCCAGCACGGGCAGCGACTCCGACAGCATGGGCGGCGGCTCCTCGGGTTCGGCCCGCGGCGGCGGCTATGGCTCTTCAGGCAGCACGGGCGGGAGCACGTCCGGCGGCACGAGCGGCAGCTACGGCTCCGGCAGCGCATCCGGGTCAACCGGCGGTTCTTCGGCCGGCGGCTCCGCCGGTGCCTCGTCGGGCGGCGGCAGCTCCGCCGGCGGGGGAGGTTCGTCGAGCGGCGGTTCGTCCCGCCGCGGCAGCTGATGTGAGCGCTCGCAAGAGCGCGAACGTGAGGCGACATCTGCCTGGCGATTAGGGCAGTCACTTCAGAGACCCCCACAGGAGGCACGCGTACCGACACGGACGGGCGCGTGCCTCCGCTCTTTTTGTTCCTCCGCAATATCAACGGTGCTTCACAGGGTGTTCACCGCCCCCGCCCGGTTGCGGGCGAAGTAGAGGGCAGTGGAACAGGTGGTTCGCCGCGCGGCCCGCGAGGGCGGGAGCGGTGCACCGCAGCGGAGAAACCTTATGAAGAACGCAGCATTGATCGTCCTCGTCGCGGGCTCGTTGTTCGCCGCCGCGTGCGAGCAGAAGAGCGGCACGAACCAGGGCCAGGGCACGACCAGCGGCAGCGCCACGTCGACGGGTACGACCACGGGCTCCACAACGACAACCCGGACGGACACGACGCGAACGGACAACACGCCCGCGGGCGCGCCGACGCAGGCCGCGGACAACACCGGCCGCAACGAGCGCGACACGGCGCCAGGCGCGCAGACCCCCTTTACGCAGGGCGAAACCGAGGCGGACCGCAAGGTCGCCGCGCAGGTCCGGCAGGCGATCCTCGACCTGGACGGCCTCTCGGTGAACGCTCAGAACTGCAAGGTGATCGCCAACAACGGCACCGTCACACTCCGCGGCCCGGTCGCGAACGACCAGGAACGGGCGCAGATCGAAGCGACGGCGAAGGCCGTCACGGGCGTGACCACCGTGGTCAACGAGCTTGAAGTGACGCGCGGCTGATGTCACGCCGCGTTCTTTGCACGCACGGAGGAAAGGAAACTCTCATGGCAACGCACGTTTTCTGCATCGCACCGACCCGGGCCGTCGTCGAGACCATCGTGATGCGCCTCAAGGCGGACGGTTTCCCCGAGCAGGACATCTCGGTCCTGATGTCCGACCCCAAGGACACGGCGAAGATCGCGCACGAGCACAACACCAAGGCGCCCGAGGGCGCGACGGCCGGCGCCGCGACCGGCGGCGTGCTCGGCGGCACGGTGGGCCTGCTCGCGGGCATCGGCGCGCTGGCGATCCCGGGCCTCGGGCCCTTCATCGCCGCCGGGCCGATCATGGCGGCCCTCGCGGGCATGGGCGTCGGCGCCGCGGTCGGCGGGCTGACGGGCGCCCTGATCGGCATGGGCATCCCCGAGTACGAGGCCAAGCAGTATGAAGGCCGCGTCAAGAGCGGCGGCTCGCTCGTGAGCGTCCGCGCCCTCGACAACAACCGCGAGAAGCGCGCCAAGGAGATCTTCAAGGATTGCGGCGGCGAGGACATCGCGGCGACGGGCGCCAAGGGCGACGCGGTCCGCGACTTCCCGCAGACGACGCCGCGCGAGACGACCATCTAAGCGGTCGCTCCCTCGGACGAAATAGACCTCTCCTCCGCATGGGCCGGGCGCAAGGGATTGCGCACCGGCCCCTGTGCTTTTGGCCCGCTACTTCTTCGTGTGGGGTCGGTGCGCCGTCGCGGCATCGGGCGAGAGGTCGGCCATGTACTGGACGCTCGTCGGGTAGGCGAAACTGACGCCCTGCGCTGAGAACTTCTCCATCACATCCAGCAGCAGCGCCTGGTGGATGTCCATGAACGTGTTGTAGTCCGGCGTCAAGACAAAGTAAACGAGCTCAAAGTCGATGGAGTAGGACGACAGGGCCTTCAGATGGCACCGGTCGATGCGCGTTCCGTCTCTGCGGGCGATGGCCTCACGGATGACGCCCGGGATCAGGACGAGCTTCTCCCGCGGCGTCTCGTAAGTCACGCCGAAGGTCGTGACGACCCGCCGCTCGCGCATGCGCCGGAAGTTCTGGACGCGCGATCCGAGCAGGTCCGAGTTGGCGAAGACCAGCTCCTCGCCCGACAGCGCGCGCACCCGCGTGGTCTTGACGCCGATCCGCTCAACGGTCCCGTTCTTGTCGCCCACCACGATGAAGTCCCCGACGACGAAGGGCTTGTCGAGGACGATCGTGAGCGATGAGAAGATGTCGCTCAGGATGTTCTGCACCGCCAAGGCGATCGCGATGCCGCCCACGCCCAGCCCGGTGAGGAGCGGCGTTACTTCGACATCCATGTTGTCCAGCGCCAGGAGCAGGACGCCGATGCCCATGACCAGCAGGACGAGGAAGCGCAGCACACCCAAGCTGCCCTTCACGGAAGGATCGGGCTCGCCCTTCTCGGTGCGGCGGTGGCTGATGGCCTGCTCGAGGCCGAAGTCCACGACGACGCGCAGGAGAATGAACAACTGGACCGCCGTCGCGGCGACGGCGGCGTACTTTGCGCCGCGGTCGATCCACAGCGGGAGCGCGAGGACCTGCATGCCCGCGTACAGGGCGATGATAATCGCCCACCACGAGCGCAGCTTCCGGACGCACTCCAGCGCCACGTCGTCGAACTTCGTCCGCGTGCGCTTCGAGACGCGCTCGATGACCTTCGCCGCGGCGGGACGCAGCACATAGAACAGCACGAGCACGCCGAGCGTGATGCTGCCGGCGACGATCCACGCCCGCACGGAGTTGCCGAGCACGATCTGGTCGGGCCACGACACGATCGGCGGGATGCCGGCGTCGGGCGTGGCGGGCGGCGCGTCCTGCGCTGGTGGCGGTTGCATAGGCGGACATGGTAGAAATGGCCGGCCCGGCGGGCGGGCGGCGCCGCGGCGCACGCGGCCGCGCGGTGCGAGAGAGCCAGGCCGCTCACTCCGGCTTCGGCGCCGGGCGCGGGCGGCCGGGGTTCGGCGGGCGCGTCGCCCGGGGCGGGCTCGCCGGCGGCGCCGCTCCGGGCTCTTCGCCGATGCGCGAGGGGGGCATCTGGCCGAGCTGCTCGTACCGGTCCACGTACTTCTCGGTCAGCTTCGTCTGCTTGTTAGAAAGGTCGATCTCCCGGCCGTCGATGAACGCCATGCGCACGTCGCCGATCACGTCGAGCGGGTCGCCGCTGACCACCAGCAGCGTCGCCGACTTGCCGACCTCGAGCGAACCGAGGCGGTCGTCGACGCCCAGCACCCGCGCGGGCCAGAGCGTGACCGACGCGAGCGCCTCCTCCCGCGTCAGGCCGTACGCCGAGGCGGTCGCCGCCGAGTACGGGAGGTTCCGCTCGTGCGCAGTGTCGTCGTTGTTCACGATGCAGAAAGAAACACCGGCGTCGCGCAGCCGCGCCGGGACGGTGTACGCCTCGTCGTACGGGCTGTCGTCGCGCCGCGGCATGTTGTGCACACCCTGCAGAATCACCGGGACCCTGCGCCGAGCAAGCAGGTCGGCGCTGCTCGCGGCCTCACGCCCGCCGACGATCACACACCGCAATCCCCACTCCTCGCAGAACTTCACGGCCGTCGTGATCTGGTCCGAGTCCTGCGCCAGGATGAAGAGCGGCTGCTGCGGGCTTTCCGGCGCTCCCTCGTCCACCGCCCCGACGCCCGTGGGCGTGCCCGCGAAGAGGGGCCGCATCGCCTCCCAACGCAGGTCGATCGGCGTCGATTCATCCGCGTCGCGCTGCGTGTCGTACGCGCGCGCTGTGTCGAACGTGCGCCGCAGGCGGTCCATCTCCTCCCGCATCTCCCGAAGCTGGTCCTCTTCACTCCTGTCCATCCACCACGCCGAGACGGGCCGCACGGTCGGCCAGCGCAGCACGACCCCCAGCGACGGTTCGATCGCCATGTCCTCGATCGTCCAGCCGTCGAGGCGGATCAGCCCGGCCTGTCCCGGGATCATGCCGCCGGTCGGAAAGACCGCGGCGGTCAGGATGCCGTTCGTGCGCGTGACGGGGACAAGCGTGGAGTCGGGATTGACGGCGATCGTCGCCCGCACCTCGGGCGAGATCGCGCCCGTCTCATCGGTATCGTTCGTCGCCGCGACCGCCTGAATTTCGGTCATGCCGAGATGGCTGTACGCCGAGATCATGCCGGGGTAGACGCTCAGCCCCGTCCCGTCGACGACGCGCGCAGACCTGCGCCAAGCCTCGTCGGGCCCGTTCGCCCGGAACTCCTCCGCGGTCGCGACGCCGGCGATCAGCCCCTTCTCGAACCAGATCACGCCGCGTTCGATCGCCGGGCCCGAGACCGGATGAATCGCGGCCCCCATGATCACCACCGGCCGCGACTGTGGCGCGGCCTTGTGCGTGAGGTCCTGCCCCGGGGCAAAGCCGGTGATCAGACCGACGAGGGTGACGGAAGCGAGCGTGCGGGTCGGCATCGGGCTCTCCGGGTGGCCGGGCGGGGGCCCGGCGACACCATCATTCGCCGGCTGACGCCGCGGCGTTCTCCGCCCGATCTTCACGCCCGCGTCGCCGCGTGCCGTACTCTGACGCACGCATGCGCTACGCGATGATCATGGCGGGGGGCGCGGGGACCCGCCTGTGGCCGATGAGCCGCAAGGACAAGCCCAAGCAACTCCTCCGGTTCATCCGGCGCGAGGGCGAGAAGCAGCCGCGCGCGCTCCTCGAGCTCGCGGACAAGCGCCTCGACGGCCTCATCGAGCCCAAGCGCCGCTACATCTGCACCGCGGAGCAGTACCGCGACGCCGTGCGCGACGTCCTCCCCAAGTACGACGACGAGCGCATCCTGGGCGAACCCGCGGCACGCGACACGGTGAACGCGATCGGCTTCGCCGCGGCGGTCCTCGCGAAGGAGGACGAGGACGCGACGTTCGCGGTCCTCACCGCCGATCACGTCATCGAGCCCGTCGAGACATTCCAGGAGCGCCTCGACCTCGGCTTCCGACTCGTCGAGAACGACCCGCGGCGCTTCGTGACCTTCGGCATCAAGCCCACGTACCCCGCGACGGGCTTCGGCTACGTCGAGCGCGGCACGCCCGTGCGCGACGCGAAAGAAGGGAAGCGCCCGGCGATCGACGGCGCGAAGGAGCACGCCCACCACGTCGTGCGCTTCGTCGAGAAGCCCGACCGCGCCCGCGCGGAGGTGTACGTCGAGTCCGGCGACTATGCCTGGAACAGCGGCATGTTCGTCTGGAAGGCGGCGACCTTCCTCGAGGCGCTCGAGAAGTTCAAGCCCGAGAGTTACGACGGCCTGATGCAGATCCAGAAGGCGTGGGGGACGCGCAGGCAGAAGAGCGTCCTCGCCGAGGTCTACCCCCAACTGCCGAAGATCAGCGTCGACTACGCGGTGATGGAGCCGGCGTCCCGCGGCAAGGACCCGCGCTTCTCGGTGTGCACCGTGCGCATGGACCTCGATTGGCTCGACGTCGGCAGCTGGCCCAGCTTCGCGCAGACCTCGAGCGCCGACCGCTCCGGCAACCGGGCCTCGGGCGAGGGGAAGACCGTCATGGTCGGCTGCAAGAATTCGCTCGGGTTCGCCGGAGAGGGGCACACGCTGGCGCTCCTCGGGCTCGAGAACGTCATCGTCGTGCACACCGCCGACGCGACGCTCGTGATGCACGCGAGCAAGGCCGAGGAGCTCAAGGCCCTCCACGCCCTCGTCGAGGATGATCTCAAGTAGGGCCCGCACGGAGGCGACCACGCGCTATCTCTGCATCGATCTCGGCGACGCGCGCACCGGCCTCGCCGCGGGGGACTCGATCACGCGGATTGCGTCGCCCCTGAAAGTCCTCGAGGTTCCGTCATCGGCGGACGGCGGGGGGGCTCTCCTCGAGGCGATCGCGCGCGAGGTCGAGTCGATGTTCGGCGACGGCGCGGGCGATCTGGTCGTCGGCCTGCCGCTGAACATGGACGACACCGAAGGGCCGCGCGCGAAAGGTGTGCGGGCCTTCGCGCAGCGCATCGCGTCGCGCACCGGTCGCACGATCCACTTCCAGGACGAACGCCTCTCCACCGCGAGCGCGGATTGGACGATGGCGCGTTCGGGCCTTACGCGCGGGCAGAAGAAGGCGAAGCGCGATGCACTCGCCGCGGCCGCGATTCTGCGGGATTTTTTAGGGGGTTCGTCCGGCGCACAGGGGTAGGAACCGGTCGATCCGGGGGGCGTCGAAAGACGTATTGAGTGCGGGACGCAACGAGGAGGGCTTGGGATGATCTCGACCGTGGTGATGTTGGCGGCCTCACTGGGCGTCGGAGCCCCGCAGGAAGCGGCCGTCCGCGTGGTCGAGGCCCCGGCGGCGCAGCAGCCCGCGGCGGGCGACATCCTCACCGAACTCGAGAAGGGCGAGGAAGGGCTCCGGACCCTTCAGGCCGATGTCCTCTACGACCGCGTCTTCGACATCGCCGGCGACCGCCAGAAGCGGTACGGGCGCATCGCGTTCGAGAACGACAGCGGGAAGCGGCGCTTCGCCGTGATGTTCACGCGCATGGACGTCGGCGGGCGGGTGACCGAGGAAGATCAGTCGTTTGTCTTCGACGGTCGCTGGCTCACCGAGCGGAGCGACACCCGCAAGCAGATCATCAAGCGCGAGATCGTCCGCGAGGGGGAGGACTTCGACCCCCTCCGCATCGGCCAAGGGCCCTTCCCGCTCCCGCTCGGCCAGAAGCGCGAGGACATCCTCGACCGCTACGACGCGAAGGAACTCTCGCCGACCGAGGGCCTCGGCGCGCACGACCCCGCCGACCTGCCCGCGCTCGAGCGCTTCGTCGCGGGCACCCGCCAGGTGCTTCTGACGATCAAACCGGAACTCAAAGAGAGCGAAGAACTGCACGAGATACGCCTCTGGTACCGCCCCGGCCAGGATGGCGTGCGGCTGCTGCCGCGGCTCGCCCGCACCGTGAACCGCCAGGGCGACGTGACACTTGTCCAACTCGTCAACGTCAAGGTGAATGAACCCTTTTCTACGGATGTGATGACCCCGGCGCCGCCGGTGAATACCGGCGGTTGGGATATCCGCGAGGAGCGCTTGCCGCCTCTTCGGCCCGGCGCCCGGGAAGAGCCGATCAACAAGCAAGACAAGTAAGCCCAAGGAGGCGGCGTGCGGAATCGACGGAACGCGGCGGGGGCAATCGGGGTCGTGGGCGTTGCGCTTTTGCTCGCGCTGAGCGGCGCGGCGGCGGCGCGAGCCCAGAACATCGTCGAGCAGGCCCCGTCAGCCGAGGAGGCGCACCCGGCGCCGGACCTCGACGAAGCGGCGTCCATCCTTCTCGACGCCCCGTACCTCACCGACGCGGAGAGGTCCGCGCTGCGCATCAAGCACGGCGTGTGGACAGAATCGGACCTTTCCACGCCCGCCCTCCGAGCGAAGGCGATGCTCCTGAGCGGGGCGTACAAGGCCGCGGTATTCGATGACGCGTCCGTCCCCGCGCTCGACCGCGCCGAGGCACACCTGCGGCGGGGCGAGCCGGACAAGGCCCTCTCGCTCGTCGGCGACGACACGACCGCGCGCGCCGCGGCGATCGCCGGCGAGGCACTCGTGCACCTCGGACGCACAGAGGACGCCGTCACGCGCCTCGAGCGATGCGCCGGGGTTATCCGCGACCAGAAAACGACCGACGCGGCGGAAGTCGCCGCCGCGGCGAACGGGCTGGTGATCCTCGCGCGCCTGCGCGGCGCGGAGGGGTCCGACGTCGTCGGCTATCAGGAAATCCTCGGCCTCCTCGGGCACGCCCGCGACGTCCTCGACCGGCTCTCGCCCGAGGTGCTCCTCGCGGAGGCGGCGCTCCTATACGAAAAAGACGCGTACGAGCAGGCCGGGCCGGCGCTCGAGTCCGCGCTCGCGATGAATCCGCGCTCGGCGCGGGCGTGGTACCTGCTCGGCCGTCTGTCCGCCGAGAGCTTCGACTTCCCGCGCGCGGAGGCGATCGCCCTCAAGCTCGACGAGCTCGCCTCTCCCGGGCCCGGCCTCGAAGGGGGCCTCGTCCGCGCGCTCGTGCGCATGCGGCAGAACGAGGGGCAGGCCGCGCGCGACGTCCTAAACCCGCTCGTGGAGCAGTTCCCCGGCAGCCGCGAAGCCCTCGCACTCCGCGTCGCCTCCGCGGCCCTCGCGTTCGACGACGCGGGCGCGAAGGACCTGATGGCGCAGTTCGAGACCATCGCGCCCGGGTCCCCCGCCCCGTACGTCGAGGCCGGGAAGGCCCTCGCGAGCGCACGCCAGTACGAGGACGCCGCGGCGATGCTCCGCACGGCCAGCGAGCTCGCTCCGCTCTGGGCTGAGCCGCTCGTCGAACTCGGCCTCTCCGAACTCCAGGCCGGCCGCCTCCGGGAGGCGCGCGCGGCGCTCGACAAGGGGCTGCTGCTCGACCGCTTCCACGTCCGCGCCCGCAACAGCCTCACGCTCCTCAAGGAGATCGAGGCGTACACGACCGTCGAGAGCGATCACTTCGTCGTGCGCTTCAAACCGGGGCAGGACGAGGTCCTTGCCCGCGAAATGCTCCCGGTCCTCGAGCGGATCTTCACGCGCGTGACGGGGGACGGCCCCGGCGGCATCCGCATGGCCCCGCCGGAGAAGACCGTCGTCGAGCTCTATCCGAACCACCGCTGGTTCAGCACGCGCATCACGGGCCTGCCGAAGCTCCATACCTTCGCCGCGGCGACCGGGCCCGTCATCGCGATGGAGGCCCCCCGCGACGGCGCCGGCCACCTCGTCGGCCCGTACGACTGGGCCCGCGTCGTGCAGCACGAGTACACGCACACGGTGACGCTCGCGCGCACGAAGAACCGCCTGCCGCACTGGTTCACCGAGGCGAGCGCCGTCTATCTGGAAGACGCGCCGCGCGACTGGCCGACCGTGCAGATCCTCGCCGGCATGATGAAGACCGGCTCGATCTTCGACTTCGAGACGATCAACGTGATGTTCGTGCGCCCGAAGCGCCCGCAGGACCGATCGCAGGCCTATCAGCAGGGCGCGTGGATGTACGAGTACATGATCGAGCGCTTCGGCGAAGAGACGCCCCTCAAACTCATGGACCTCTACGCCTCCGGCGTGCGCGAGCCCGAGGCCTTCCAGCGCACGATGAGCGTGACGCGCGAGCAGTTCCTCGAGGACTTCTCCAAGTGGGCGAACGAGCAGCTCCAGTCGTGGGGCATGGCGCCGACCGAGGATCACAAGAGCCTGGACGCGCTCGTCGAAGAGGCGAAGGCCGACGCCGCGACGCCCGAACTCCTCGAGCGGTGGCGCGGGGACCACCCCGGCAACCCGTTCGTCCTCGAGCAACTCGTGAAGCGGGCCGAGAAGCGCGAGGGCGGCCTGACGCTCGACGACGCGACGCTCCTTCTCGACTACGCGAAGGCGCGCCCCGTTGACCCCCGCCCGCACACGCTGATGGTGAAGCTCCTCACCTCGCCCGCCGCGGCGTCGCTCTCCGAGGAGGAGCGCGCGGAGCGCATCGCGCCGCACCTCGAGTACCTCGACGCACGCGAGCAGCACGCGCCCGGCCTCGCCGCCGACCTCGCGCGGCGGTACGAAACACTCGGGAACGCCGGGAAGGCCGTCGAGAAGGCCGCCCGCGCCACGCGGGTCGCGCCCTACGACGCGAACCTGCGCGAGCTCGCCGCGACGGTCGCTCTCCGGGCCGGCGATCGAGCCGAGGCGGAGCGCCACATCCTCGCGCTCACGATCCTGGAGCCCGACCGCGAGGTGCACAAGAAGCGCCTCGAGGCCCTCCGTGCGATGCCGAAGTAAAGTCACAGCGCTCGCGAGTGCTTCCGCAACATCGCGATGAAGACCGGGCCGCCGACGAGCGCCGTGACGACGCCCACCGGCACGCGCCCGAGCCCCGGAGCACCCGCCTTGATCGCCGCGACGAGCGTGTCCGCCCCGATCACCGCTCCCGCCCCCAGCAGCACGCTCGCGGGCAGCAGCCAAGACGCCCGCCCGCCGACGAGCATCCGCGCCACGTGGGGGCAGACAAGGCCGATGAACCCGACCGGCCCCGCGATCACCACGGCGCCCGCGCTCAACAACGCCGCCGCGGCGAATTGCACCGTGCGCACGGCCCCGAGCGGAACGCCCATGCTGCGCGCTTCATCGTCCGAGAATTGCGACGCGTCGATCGCCCGCGCGAAGAGCATCGCGACGACGAGCGACGCGGCGAGGAGCCCGAGCCCGACCCACAGCGTGTCGCCGCTCACGTCGTCGCGGAGCGCGCCGATCATCAGCCGGTTCGCGGCGAAGCCGCCGTCGGGCAGCAGGTGCTGGAACAGCCGCACCCCCGCGGCGCACATGATGCCCACGATGACGCCGACGAGCACGAGCGACGTCGGTTCGACGTACCCGCCGCGCTGGCTCGCGATGTAAACCACCGTGAGCGCGCCGAGCGAACCGGCGATCGCCGCGCCCGTCGCGCCCGCTCCGCCCGGGTCCGCCAGCCCGCCCCCCGCGGCGAACGTCGTGTAGATCGCGACCATCACCCCCAGCCCGGCGCCCGAGCCGAGCCCGAGCAGGTCGGGCGAAGCGAGCGGGTTGCGGAGCAGCCCCTGCAGGAGCGCGCCGGCCAGCGCCAGCGACGCGCCCGTGATCGCCGCGCTCGCGACGCGCAGCCCGCGCAGCTCGAGGAGCACCCGCGTGTCCGCCTCCGTCGGCCCCGCGCCGCCGAGCCACATGCGGGCCGCGGCCACGAACACCAGCGCTGCGACGATCGCGAGGAGCGCGAGCCAGCGCCCCCGGGCCCCGGGGCGGGCTCTTTGAGCCGGTTTGGGAGGGGTGATGACGGGTTCCACGGGGTCGAAACGCTCCGCAGAGCCTAGCACCTGCGTACCATCGCGGCCCCGCGGGATGCGGGCCGGAGGACGCCGTGGCCAAGAACTCGTTCCGCTGCAAGCTCGTGACCCCGACCGCAGCCCTGGTGGACGACCAGTGCACCTACGCCTCCGTCCCAGCCCACGACGGGCTCTTCGGCGTCATGCCGGGCCGGGCGCCCATCCTCGCCAAACTGGGCGTGGGCGAGCTCCGGCTCGAGATGGCCGACGACGCCAAGACCGGCAAAGGCGGCAGTCGGTCCTTCCTCGTGGGCGGCGGCTTCGTCAAGATGGCGGGCGACGAGCTGACCATCCTCGCCGAGTCGGCGTGGTCCGCCGAGGGGATCTCCGCGTCGGACGCCGAGGCGGAGCTCCGCAAACTCGAGGGCGTAAAGCCCGCCGATGAGACTGCCCGTGCGGCGCACACGCGCGACCTCGAACTCGCCCGCCGCAGGGTGGCGATGGCGCGCCACGGCCGCGGGATCTGAGCGGGAGCAAGGCAAAGGAAAAAGCTGGAAAGCGGCGAACGGCTTTCTGGCCGCGGTGGCCTCTTGCACGAACGCCGAGTGCCCGATGCCTTCTTCAAGCATCCCGGGTGCGATTCGAACGCACGACCTGCGACTTAGAAGGTCGCTGCTCTATCCAGCTGAGCTACCGGGACGACGGGCAAGGGTAGTGAGGCACGGCTCTTGGAGGCCTGACGCTTCGAGCGATCGCCCTGCAAGCACGGGAAGGCCGTGAGGAGGTGAACAGGTGAAGAGGTGATACAAGGCAGGCGCTCTTTCACCTGCTCACCTCCTTATCTTCCTTCCGCCCTCGCTCGCTTGTTCGCTCGATCGCTCAACCCTTCTCCTCACACCCCGTACACCGCCTCCGCCTTCGCCCGCAGGTGCCGCAGCAGCGGGCCCGACTCGACCGGCCTGCCGGTCACGCGCTCGCACAACTCGGACGCGCGGTACTTGCGGCCGTGCCGGTGGATCTTCGTCCGCAGCCAGTCGCGGAGCGGCACCATGTCGCCCTTGGCGATGCGCTTGGGAAGGTCCGGCATGTCTTTGAGAATGGTCTCCCAGAGCTGGGCCGCGTAGAGATTCCCGAGCGTGTACGTCGGGAAGTAGCCGACCAGCCCGAAGCTCCAGTGCACGTCCTGCAGACAGCCGCGCCGGTCGTCGGGCACGTCGACGCCGAGGTACTCCTTGTACTTCTGGTTCCACAGCTCCGGGACGTTCCTGGGCGCGACCGCGCCGTTGATGAGCGCCCGCTCGATCTCGAAACGGATCATCACGTGCATGTTGTACGTCCCCTCGTCCGCCTCCACGCGGATAAGGCTGGGCGTCACCGTGTTCGTCGCGGCGTAGAACTGGTCGACGTCGTACTTCGCGAACTTCTTGCCGACGTGCTTGCGGAGCAGCGGGAGGGCCCACTTCCAGAAGTCGCGGCTGCGACCGACGAAGTTCTCCCACATGCGCGACTGGCTCTCGTGGATGCCGAGGCTGACCGCCTCGGCGAGCGGCGTGCCGGACGCTCCGTCCTTGCTCTCCTTGGGGAGGCCTTGCTCGTAGAGCCCGTGACCTCCCTCGTGCATCGTGCCGTAGAGCGCGTCCGTAAACCGCTCGTCGCGGTAGCGCGTGGTCAGGCGCGTGTCGCCCGGCGCGATTCCGGAGCAGAACGGGTGCGTCGTCGTGTCGAGGCGGCCGGCATCGAGCTCGAAGCCCATCGCCTTGAGAACGCGCTGCCCGAACTCGTGCTGCGCCGCCGGTTCGATGCGCTCGCCCAGGCAGCGCGTGTCGATCTTCACCGCGCCTTTGCCGCGCTTGCCGGTCTTCTCGCCCACGGCGCGGATGAGCCCCGCCAGCTCCGCGCGTAGCGGCGTCAGGATCGCCTCGATCTCCCGCGCGTTGGCGCCGGGCTCGTACTCCTCCATCAGCGCGTCGTACAACTCGCCGCCCCCGCGCACGCCGTAGCACTCCGCCTTGCGGCGCGAGAGGGTCATCATCTTCTCGAGCGCGGGGCGGAACATCGCGAAGTCGCTCTTCTGCCGCGCTTCCTTCCAGACCTGCTGGCTCTCGCTGGCGGTCTTCGCGAGTTCCGCGACGAGGTCCGCCGGGAGCTTCGTCGCGTGGTCGTAGTCGCGCCGCATCTCGCGCACGTTCGCGCGCGCGTTTTCGTCGAGCGACTTGTCGCTTTCGCACGCCGCGAGGAGGTCGCCGACGCGGGGCGACGTGCGCCGCTCGTGCGTCAGGCGGGCGATAAGCGCCGACTGCTCGGCCCGGGCCGGCGCCGCCCGGTCGGGCATGTACGTCTCCTGGTCCCACCCCAGCAGCGAGCCGACCGAGTTGAGCGTGCTGGCCTCGCGCCAGAGCGCGCAGAGTTCCTGGTATTCCTTCGCGGGCATAGACCCTCCCTCGCGGCGCATCCGGGGCGCCGGGGCGGACTGTACGAGGAGGCCGCGGGGGTGTATTGTGCGCGTCCGTACGAGCCCCGAGCGAGCTCGGGGCGGTGAACCCGATGCCCGCGCCGTCCGTGCGCGGAGGTCCAACGTCCGAGTTGCGCGCTGCGGGGTGGGAAACATGCGCTCAACGGTGCGACGGGGCGTCGCAAGTCACACCGGTACACTCTTCCGCGCGCGGGGAGGGAGTTTCCCCGCCCGCGCCGAGCGCGTGAAGGCCAAACGCCCAAAGCTCGCCCCCGCACGCCGCCGCCCCACGTGGCGGCGGACGCTCGCCGTCTGGGCGCTCGCGACCGGGGCGTTGATGCTGACCACATTGCTATTGGCGTGGTCAATCGTCTGCTTTACGTACGCTGACATCAGCGTAATACTGATGTGCAAATACTCGTCGGTGTGCTGGGACATCCCATGGAGCCCAGACCTCGCCACGCCGCCGTTTCACTACATCTCTGACAGGGGTAACTTTGGCATCGGCGGGGTTCCGGATGTCACGGTGCTGACGTCGAAGCGGTCGGGGACGAAGTCGGTGTTTGTGTTCATCCCGAATTGGCTTCTCGCCGCCTTCGGCGGGGGTGGTGTCGCGTGGGTCTGGAGGATCGTGCCGCGTCGCAATCGCCTCGGCGTCTACCCCTGCGGGTATTCGCTCGCGGGGCTCAAGGACGCCGTGGTCTGCCCGGAGTGCGGCGCCAAGAGCACTGCCTAAGCCCGAAGACGGGCTGAGGCAGTGGCACAGTTTCTTTCCACTCCGCGCTCCTCCGCGGCCTCCGCGTTCACGCTTCTCTTCCTACGCACTTCGCACGATGCATTATGCACTTGTGTCAACCGCTGCGCCCAGCGCCACGCCCGTCGCCGCGGCGTTCGCGTCGCCGGCGCGGGTGTAGAAGCGCATCGCGCGCGGCTCGGCGTTCGCGTCCGCCACCGGCGAGACGTCGACGCGGGCGGCGACCAGCGTCCGCACGCGCGCCTGCATCGCGCTCTGCCCGGGGCGCTTGATCTCGACGTTGTCCGCGACGCGGTCGGCCCGGGATGCGGCGGCGGTGGGGGCGGGAGAAACTGCGCGGGCTTGGGGCCTCGCGCTCATCGCGGCGTAGGCCGCGAGCTGGTACGTCGCAGGCGAATTGATCGAGGTCGCGTCCATGCTGGCGGTAGTATGGCGCGCACCGCACGCGTCTGTCAAGACGAACGGCGAGAAAACGATCGCCGAGCGGGGCCGTTGCGCAAGAACTGCGACGATCCTGGTGGAAGTGCGAGGTTTTTCGGGTGTCTGTTCGGTCCGCTTTCTTGCGCGTCACGCCGTCGCGGACTTCCCCTTGCGCGGGATGACGCTGATCTGCCCGTCCGACTCCAGCACCGCGTGCTCGATCTCGCCCATCGAGCCGATGCCGCGCTTGTCGCGCGCCGCCGCGAGGATGTCCTCCTCGTCGACGCGCGAACGGCGCATGCTCTCCTCGTTCGGCTTCCCGTCGCGCACGACCGCCAGCGGCACGCCGTCCAGCCACTTCCCGACGATCGGCACGCGCAGCTTGACGAACGACATCGCCACGTCGCACGCGATGAGCGTGCAGATGGTGATCGCGGAGCCGACGATCGACCGGTCCTCGCCCGTGAGACCCGGCTGGGCCGCCTCGCTGATGAGGAGCACGAGCGCGAGGTCAAAGGGCGTCGTCTGCGAAATCGTGCGCCGCCCCGCGAGGCGGAAGACGATCAGCACGAGAAAGTAGATCACGACGCCCCGGATGACGTTGTCCATGGCGGCCCCTTCACGGCAGGACGAATTGCTTGAACTCGAACCGGTTCGGACCCACGCGCACGCCCGCGTTGGTGGAGCCCGCGTGCGGATGCTTGAGTCGCATCGTGACGCCCGCACCCGCCGCGAAGGCGTCGAAGCGCGCCGTCACCGTCTCGGGCCCGACGACCGTCTCCCGCGGGTCCGGGATCCACGCGTCGATTGCGTCCGCGATCTTGCGGTCGACCTCGACCTCGAACGTCTCGTCCGCGGGCTTGCCCTCGATCCTCACCGGCGTGGGCGTCTCGCGCCGCGCAACACGTTCGTACTCGAGCGTCGCGTTGCCCGCCTGTTCCTTCTTGTGAGAGATCACGCCCTCGCCGAGCGCGCCGGCGAGCGCCGCGATCAGGAAGAGCCCGCCGATGATCCAGCCGACGCGTTGCACGAGCCACATCCGCCGTTGCAACGACATGTCTTGGTCGAGTTCAAGCGGGGCGGACATGCCGTCCCTTCCTTTCTCCCTTCCTCAGTCAGCCACGCGCGGTGCCGGTGACGCGGTCCCATGCGTCACGGGCGGCCTGCTTCGCCTTCTCCCATGTCATCCCGGCGGACTCGCGCCGCTCGCGCCATCCGCGCTCCAGGTCCGCCTCGAGCTCCTCGAAGCGTTTGCCGCGGTTGCGCGACGCGTGCTCCCACCCGTAGCGGTACGCGGGCTCGAGGTCCTCGTACCGCGCGTCGCGGCCGTACGGACGGCTCTTGAAGTTCGAGCGCCAGTATGCGCTCTCGTGCGTCGGATCGATCTCTTCGCCCGCGGCCCGGCCGACCGCCGCCCCCGCGATGCCCCCGACGACCGCGCCCGCCGCCGTGCCCACGGGGCCGGCGACCGAGCCGATCAGGCCGCCCGCCAGGCCCGCCGCGGCGGTCCCGACGCCGACCGCTGCGGGGTGGGCCCCGGGCTCGCCCGTGATCGGATCGCGGTTGTCGGTCCCGCCCGCGTCGCGCCCGGGGATCCGGCCCGCGCCGGCGCGGCCGGTCGCAGCGCCGGGCGTGGACGCGTTGTTCTTGGCGTCCTTGTCAGGCGCGCGCTCATCGCGCAGGCGCTTGACCGTGTCGTGCGTCTGCTTGACCTGGGCATACTGCGCCGCCAGTGTCTCGTGCAGCTTGGTGCCCGCGAGCAGGCCCATCACCTTCTCGTACTTTTCCTTGATCGCGTCCTCGCCCCGCTCGGCCTCCGCGAGCATTGCGTGCTCGTCGTTCTTGGCGACGCGCCCGCGCATCGTCAGCCACCAGCGGTGCAGCGCACCCGCGGCGGTGCCGCCCTCGTTCGGCGTTTTCCCGACGTCCCGGACCACGCCCCGCAGCTCCTCCGCGAACCGGACCCGGGGCGTCCCGACCTGCCGGAAGAAGGCCGCGATCGATGGATCGTCAACCTGCTCCGCCGCGGCGGCGAAGCCCTTCGCCGAGTCCGTGTTCAGCTCGATGAGGGCCTGCAGCTGCGTGATGATGTCGTCCGTGAGCGCGGATTGGGCGTATGCCATCGGTGGGGTCCTTCGATCGGGGCGTGCGGATGGAAAAGTTGGCGCAACCACCCGCGGCGTGCGAACGAAAGCTCGCCGCGGGCGGTGTGCGCTCCGTCGCCGGCTTCAGAGCCTGGTCGCGGGGCCGCCGCGACGCACGAGGCCCATCAGCAGGGAGACGACGAAGAGGATGAGGAACAGGACGAACAGGATCTGCGCGATCTGGCTGGCGCCGGCGGCGATGCCGCCGAACCCGAAGATCGCGGCGATGATCGCGACGACGAAAAACGCGATTGCCCAGTAAAGCATGATGACTCTCCGGCCCCGCGAGCGGGGCGTGATGCGAGAGCCGGGCGGCAACGCCCGCCCGGCGCGGTCAGTCCTTGGCGTCTTCGGCCGTGTTCTCGATGCCGCGCCCCGCGGCCTGGATGTCCTCGCCGACGCCCTCGGTCGTGTTGCACGCCGTCAGCGCGAGTGCGCCGAGCGTGATCGCACCGAGCAGCGCGGCCGCGACAAGCGGGCGGTTCGGGGTGTTCGTTTCGCGGATGTCGTTGTTCACAGTGGAATCTCCGTGGCGTTCGCAGGCTCGCGCACACCGCTAACCGACGAGGACGCCCAGACGCTTGAGCATGTGAAGTGCTTCGATCAGTTCGTGCGAACGGAAGAGCTGGCCCGTGACGGACGCGATCCAGTACGGGTCGTCGATCATCAGCGCGCCGTGCACGCTCCCGTCGTAGCTCTGCATGGCGAGCAGCACCGCGTCAACCGCCTGGATCAAACGATCGCTCTCGACTGAAGGACGCATGGTCCGCACTCCTTGCGAGCATCCATTCCCGGCCGACCCGCCCGCCACACCGGCGGGCCCGACAGCGGCAGTTTCACGGGAGCACCGCGGATGGGCGTGACCACCCGGTGAATCCACACTCACCGGGTGGACGGGGGATCGATCCGCGCCGTGCAGTGAGCCTCGATTCACGGGTTCGTCACGGGGCCCCGCCGGGCGGGCGCGTACTTCCCTTCACCGCCGGACGGCTCTCCGGCGTGCACCACGAACAACGACGGAACAGGAGGGTTTCCATGAAGATCAAGTCCATGTCCGAGCTCCTCGTCCACGAGCTCCAGGACCTCTGCAGCGCCGAGGAGCAGCTGATCAAGGCGCTCCCGAAAATGGCCAAGCACGCCGTCGATCCGCGGCTCAAGGAGGCGTTCGAGGAGCATCTCGACGTCACCAAGGCGCAGTACGAGAAGGTCAAGGAGATCCTCAAGAGCCTCGACGAGACCGAGGGCCGCGAGAAGTGCGCGGGCATGGCGGGCATCATCAAGGAGGGCGACAAAGTCCTCAAGCTCGAGATGCCCGAGCAGGTCAAGGACGCGGCGCTCATCAGCGCCGCGCAGCGCGTCGAGCACTACGAGATCGCCGGTTACGGCACCGCCCGCGCCTTCGCCGAGCTCCTCGGGCAGCGCAAGATCGCGACGGTGCTCGAGGAAATCCTCGAGGAAGAACGCGACGCCGACGAGAAGCTGAACGAGGTCGCACAGTCGATCAACCGCGAGGCGCTCAGCCAGTCCGAGTCCGCGGCCGGCTGACCCCGCACGGGCCACGCGGAGGGGCGGGGCAATCGGGCCCCGCCCCTTCCCGATGGAAGCCCGCACCGAGCCCCGAGAGACCGCTCAGCACGGGAGAATCGACGCATGGCAACACCGGCCGCGCCAACCCCGTCCGATCACCACGAGATGATCATGCCCGCCAGCAGGGAGCGCGCCGCCCGCGAAGTCGACGACGCGGGGCCGGAGGGCAGGCCGTCCTTCCCGAAGGCGGGCCCGGGCATGATGATCCCCGGGTTGATCATCTTCGCCGTCGCCATCGTCAGCGCCGCCGTATTCATCGGCATGCGGTTCAATTGGTACGCCGGCCTCGGCGCCCTGGGCCTCGGCCTGCTCGCGATCCTGGTCAATCCCGTTGTGGGCGCGGTGCTGGGCCGCCGCGGCGACCGCCAGAAGGCGGTCGACCACATCGAGCGGAGCGGGGGCGCCGCGCCCTCGAACATCAACAGATGATCGACCCCACGATCCCGCAGAACATCCCTCCGGCGCCCTACGCGCCCGACGAGACCACGCGCATCGCCGCCAAGACCGACGAGCCGTCCCCCGCGGCGCTCAGCGGCGACCAGCTCGACGCGCTCCACGCACTCATCCAGTACAACGTCGACTCCGCCGAGACCTACCGCGCCGCGGCGCGCGCGACCAAGGACACCGAGCGCGTGCGCCTGCTCGAGGGCATCGCCGCGTCGCGCGACGAGTACGCCGCGCACCTGAAGGACGTCATCCGGGCGTACGAGCGCGACGCGCCGACGCGCGGCACGACGTCCGCCGCGGCCCACCGCTGGTGGCAGGAGCTTGTGAGCACGGTCTCGAGCGACAAGGAGTCGCGCATGATGACCGAGGCGGCCCGCAGCGAGCGCATGCTCCTGGAGAAGTACGAGAGCACGATCGCGCAGTGCCCTGTCTGCCCGGTGCGATCGCTCCTCGAGGAGCAGCGCACGGGTGTCGCTCAGAGCGCCGAGCAGCTTGTCGAGAACTACGGGTAAGACAGAGACACAGGGGAGATGAGATCGATGAGATGAGTTTGATTGGTTGGAAGAAGCGGAGACCGAGGGTCTCCGTATCGACGTTTCCAAACAGTCATTCGCTTCTCTTCCTGCTCATCTTCTCCGTGTCTGTGTGCTGAAGTCGACTACCCGTTGTACACAACCCCGAACGGCGTCCCCAGGAACTCGCCCAGGCCGACGTCTTCCTGCCGGATGAAGCCCGTCCTCGGCAGCTTGCCCGTCCGGTGCAGGTCCACCATCGCGCACACGCCCGCCGCCGTCGTGCTCTCGATCGCCGGCCAGACGCGCCCGAACATCTCCTGCGCCCGGATCGCCAGCCGCAGATTCACCTGCTCACGCCGACCCTCCCTGACGCCGATGCAGTTGATGAAGATCACGACGACGTCCTGCAGCGTGCGCGGACACCCGTGCTCCAGCAGCTCGACCGCGAGCTTGCGGTCGATCACGGTCCCGCGCGTCGTCGCCTTCGCGTGCTCGGCGCCCAGCCGCATGTCCTGCAGCAGGAACTTCATCAGCGAGCAGTGCCCCGGGTAGCGGATCGTCTTGTACGCCACGTTCGACTCGGCGACGATCCGCTTCTCCTCCCCCAGCGTCTCGATCAGGCTCCCCACGCCGCCGCTGGTGTAGAACGCCTCGTACTCGACGCCCTCGAAGCTGAAGTTCTCGAGCCCCTCGAGCGCCGGCACCTTCGCCATGGCGCCGCCGAGCATCACGTTGCACGGTTCGCAGTACTCATTGATCACCCCGTCCGCGCTCCACGTCACGTTGTACTTCAGCCGGTTCGTCGGGAACTGCGGGAGCGCTCCCACACGCAGCGTCAGCGTGTGCACCTCGGCGAAGCGCCGGGCGATGTCCGCCGCGGCGATCGCGATGTACCCCGGCGCGAGCCCGCACTGCGGGGCCAGCGCGACTCTCGCGCGGCCTTCTCGCGCGATCGCCTTGACGCCCTCGGTCGCCGCGACGTCCTCCGTCACGTCGAAGTAATGAACGCCCGCCTCGTTCGCCGCCTCCGCGATCCCCGCGACGAAGTCGAACGGCAGCATGCAGACGACAGCGTCGTGCCCGGCCAGCGCGTCGCGCACGGACTTTTTCTTCGCGACGTCCACCCGGAGGGTCTCGAACGCGATCTTGTGCTTCACGTGCTTCCGCGCCCCGTCGAGCATCGCCGCGACCGACTCGAGCGTGCGCTTGTCCCGGTCCGCGACGGTGACGCGGTACTTCCCGCCGCCCATCGTCAGCAGCATCTCGGCGACCGACTTGCCGACCTTCCCCGCCCCGAGAACCAGAACCTTCGCCACGCCCGCCTCCCTCTTCGTCAACCAGGGTTCCGCAGAAGGGCCAACCGTAGGTTTGGCGGCGCGGCTCCACACGGCCGCCGCCACCCTACGCTTGCCGCTCAATCGGAAGGAGAAGGACGAAACATGCCCCGCCAGATGCTCTTCACGTCGGAATCCGTGTCGATGGGCCACCCCGACAAGGTCGCGGACCAGATCTCGGACGCGATCCTCGACGCGATGCTGACCGACGACCCGTACTCCCGTGTCGCGTGCGAGACGCTCTGCGCGACCGGGCTCGTCGTCGTCGCCGGCGAGATCACGACCAAGACCTACGTCGAGATCCCCGACGTCGTCCGCCGCACCATCCGCGAGATCGGCTACACCAGCGGCGACATGCGCTTCGACAGCGAGTCGTGCGCCGTCGTGGTCGCCCTCAACAAGCAGAGCCCCGACATCGCGATGGGCGTCGACCGCGAGGGCGCGGGCGACCAGGGCATGATGTTCGGCTTCGCGTGCAAGGACACGCCCGAGCTGATGCCCCTCCCGATCCAGATCGCGCACCGGCTGGTCGAGCAGCAGGCCCACGTCCGCCGCGAGGGGATCATCCCCGGCCTCCGCCCCGACGCCAAGAGCCAGGTCACGGTCGAGTACGACGGCAGCCGCCCCGCCCGCGTCGACACGCTCGTCCTCTCCACCCAGCACGACCCCGCGTGGAACGACCGCCAGGCGGATCTCAAGGCCCAGATCACCCAGCACGTCCTCAAGCCCGTGCTCGGCGAGTGGTGGAACCCGGGCATTACCGTGCACGTGAACCCGACGGGCCGCTTCGAGATCGGCGGGCCCCACGGCGACACCGGCCTCACCGGCCGCAAGATCATCGTCGACACCTACGGCGGCATGGGCCGCCACGGCGGCGGCGCCTTCTCCGGCAAGGACCCGACAAAGGTCGACCGCTCCGCCGCGTACATGGCCCGGTACATCGCCAAGAACGTCGTCGCCGCCGGCCTCGCCACCAAGTGCGAGATCCAGCTCTCCTACGCCATCGGCGTCGCCGAGCCCACCAGCGTCTACGTCGATTGCTTCGGCACCAACACGGCCGACGAGGGCAAGATCAGCAAGGCGATCCGCGACATGTTCAAGCTCACGCCGCGCGGGATCATCGAGACGCTCAACCTCCGCAACCCCATCTACGGCCCGACGGCCAAGCACGGCCACTTCGGCCGCGCCCCGGGGACCGTCACGTGCGGCTCGCGCAAGTGCGACACGTTCACCTGGGAGCGAACCGACAAGGCCGACATGCTGAAGAAGGCCTGCGTCTAAGCAGCGGGCAGGAGATTTCAGCACAGAGTCTCAGAGAAGATGAGATCGATGAGAAGAGACTGATTGGGTTGAAGAAGCGGCAGCCCACGGCTCCCGCACTTGCATCTTCAAGCCCGGTTGTCTCTTCTCTTCCTGCTCATCTTCTCTGTGTCTCTGTGCTGAAATCGATTACCCGCCGCCCGGAACCGGCTTCCCCGTCGCGATGTCCTGCCCCCGGAAGTGCCGCATCATGTCGCGGAGCATCTGCTGTCCGCGCGTCCGCTGCTGCGCCGTCGCGTTCCCGCCCACGTTGTTGTTCATGAACCCGAAGAAGCGGCCCAGCTCCTCGCCCCGGGGCTGACGGTCCGGCTGCGAGAGCCGTTCCCGGTCGCGCGCGATGTCGCGCCGCACCTCCGCGAGGCGCTCCTCGTCGGGGATCTCGCGCGGCTCTCCGGCGACCGCTTCCATCATCTTCGTGAACTCGACAAAGGTGCTCTCGAGAAACTCGGCGCGAGCCTCCGCCGGCACGTCCTGGTACTCCAGCGCGTGCTTGTCCCACACGTCGATCGCGAGGCGCGACATGTTCTTCTCGATCTGGTCGCGCGCGGAGCCCGCGATGCCCGCCGCGAACGCGCCGAGCAGCACCGAGTCGCCCGCCGACAAGCTCCTGAGCCGCTGCACGAGCTGGCCCATCAGCCTGAGCCGCTCCTCGACCGGCAGGTTGTTGAAGTCGTCCGTCAGCAGCGTGTAGTCGAAGATCTCGTCGAGCCCGTCCGTCGCGTAGTCCGGTTGCGGGACGGGACGCAGCCAGAAGAAGAGCCCCAGCCCGACCGCGAGCGCCGCCGCGCCGCCGAACCCGAAGAAGCGCTTCCTGAACGCCGCGCCCGTCACCGGGTCCGCCGCCTTGCTCCGCCACCACGCGCGCAGCCCGCCGATCGCATCGCCCGCCGTCGGGCCCGAGCCGATGCGGAGCGAGAAGCGCCGCCGGTTGAGGCCCGGGATCGGGCCCAAGGCCTCCGCGATGTTCCCGCCCTGGTCGGCCACGCGTTCCTCCCTCAGGGATCAAGCCCGCCGCCGAACCGCACGATGTCGGCGAACAACGCCGTGACCTGCTCGTTCGTCGGCGCGGGCGTCCTGTCCGCGCGCCAGTCGCCGAAGAAGAGCCCGTTCCGCCGCCAGCGGAACTCCGCGGGCCCGCCCTCGCGCGCGTTCTGTTCGTACCGCTCCCCGTGCCAGTCGTCCGCGTCGATCAGCACCGCGAACGCGTTCCCGCGCGCCTCGATCGCCCGGCTCAGACCCGTCTGCGGGTCCTTCACGAACGCCGCCTCCGCCGCGATCAGCAGCGCCGCCGGCGTGTACTCGTAGCTCGTCCCGAACTGCCGCCACTGCGGCTCGAAGTTCGTCGCCTGGTCCAGCGAGCGCACGTCGCCCGGGCACCGCCACGGCTCGCCCACGATCCAATCGCCGTTGTCGTCCTCGCGCGGCGGGGCCGCGTCCACATACTTGCCCATCACGTCGAGCAGCGACGGGTCGTTCGTGTTGCTGCCGCTGTTGAGGGGCCGCACCTTCGGCAGGATGCGCCCCTTCCCCTCTTGGTCCATGTAGATGGACAGGCCCATCCCGATGCCCTTGAGGTTCGCGAGGCACTTGGTGTTGCGGCCCGCCGCCCGCGCCTTCCCGAGCGCCGGGAAGAGCAGGCCGATGAGCAGCGCGATGATGCTGATGACGACGAGCAGCTCCATGAGCGTGAACGCCCGCAGACCACGGAGTTTGATCGCTCGCCGCCGCTCCATCACGTCCGCGCCTCCGAAGGAGGTACTACGCCCCGGTCCTCCCCCTGTTTCCGCGCCGCGCGGCAGAGATCATGGGCCATCGCGTGGCCGGAGCCGACGGCCTCGACATCCGCCCACAGCGGCCCGCCGAGGAGCGCGAGGTCGCCGATCAGGTCGAGCAGCTTGTGCCGCGCCGGCTCGTCCGGAAACCGCAGCATGTTGTCGATGGGGGACCCGTCCGCACGCAGCACCAGCATGTCACGGGTGGTGAGGTGCGGGAACAGCCCGGCCGCCCGCGCCGCCCGCGCCTCGGCCTCAAAGGAGAACGTCCGCGCGGGCGCGATCTGCGTGATATAGCTCTCCGCGTCGCCCACGCGCCACGAAGCGCTCTGGCCCTCCAGCACGCCCCCGACGAGCCTGTACATGTACACAGGTGCGCGCGCCGGCGGGCACGGCGTCGCGCGGATCACCGCCCCGGTGCGTTCGTGGCGCACCTCGACCGGCGAGCCGATCGTGACGGGCTCGGCCGCGCGCCCGCGCGTCAGCACGGGACGCAGCACGTCAACGAACGCCTTCGCCGACCCGTCCCCGATCGGCGCTTCCACGCCGCGCAGCTCGACGGCGCACGCCCATGCGCCCAGCCCCGCGGCGGCCGAGAGCGCGTGCTCGACCGTCCCCGCGTAGACGCCCCTCGCGACCTCGATCGTCGTGTTCCGCACCGGGACGCCCGCCGGAAGCCCCGCCCACGATCCGTCGCGCGCCGTTCGAGCCACCGACGGGCGCAGCTCGCAGGCGGCGTCCGCGTCCGCGCGCCGCACGGTCAGCGCGGCCGTTGGCGTGAACCGAACCGATGCATCGACGCCCGAAAAAAGGCCGCGCCCGACGACGGATTCCGTCCCCCGCGACAGCAACATCGAGACGCACACGGCCACGCGGCAAGGGTAGTTCGCCGACAGTCCGGCCCTCAGGGCACTGTCTTGAGCAGCCCGACGGTCCCCGCCGGCCTTGTCCTTCTGTCGGCCCGGCGCTTCGCCCGGCGCCCGCACGAACGGGATCCACGGATCGGTGAAGGCCGCCCCGGGTTGCTCAGATCGAACGAGCGGCCGGAGCGCCGCACAGCCACGCCTCCGTGATCCCCGCCCACCAATCAACGGTCACGGCCGCCCTTCTTCGGTGGCTCGCGCTCTTCACTCCGCACCCTTCGACGCCTTGCGCAGGCCGATGAAGATCCGGCGCCACTCGCGCGCGGGGATCGCCGGCGTTCCGAAGTAGTCCGCGCCCGGCGGGACATCGGCCGTCACGCCCCCCTGCGCGCCGATGCGCGCGCCCGCACCGATCGAGAGATTGTCCGCGACGCCCACCTGTCCCCCGAGCATCGCGCCGTCGCCGATGGAAACGCTCCCCGCGATGCCGCACCCGCCGCAAATGACGACGGAGCGCCCGACGACCACGTTGTGCGCGATCTGCACGAGGTTGTCGATCTTCGTGCCCGCGCCGATCAGCGTCGAGCCGAACTTCGCCCGGTCGATGCACGTGTTCGCCCCGACCTCGACGTCGTCCCCGAGCACGACGTTCCCGACGTGCGGCACCTTGATCAGCCCCTTGCCGTCGGGCGCGGGCCGATACCCGAACCCGTCCGCCCCCAGCGTCGCCCCGGCGTGCAGGACGCACCGGTTCCCGACCACGCACCGCTCGAGCACGCGCACCTGCGGGTGCAGCACGCAGCGCTCGCCGATGCGCACGCCGCGCCCGATGTAGTTCTGCGCCATGAGCACCGAGTCGCGCCCGACGAGAGCGCCCTCCTCGACGATGCACATCGGCCCGACGCTCGCGCCGGGCTCCACCGTCGCGCCCCGGTGCACGACAGCGCTCGCGTGCACGCCCGCGGGCTGCAGCGGCGCGGCGGGCGCGAAGAGCGGCAGGATGCGGATGAGCGCCAGGTCCGCGTCGGGCGCGATCAGCAGCGCCCGCCCGCCGTCCAGGGCCGCGCCCCCGGCCCCGCTCAGCACGCCCTCCAGCAACCGTTCCGAGATCAGCGCCGCGGCCGCGCTCGCCTCGGTCCACCTCGCCGCGAACGCGCGGTCGCGGATGAACGTGATGCTGCGGCCGTCCGCCTCGTCGAACGACGCGAGGCGCGACACCGCCACGCCCCCGTCGCCCATGACCCGCGCGCCGGCGTGCGTCGCCAGCTCGCTCGCGAGGTATGTGCGTGGCGCGTCCTGGTGCATCCCAAACCCTTCGTGCGGCGTCCGATCAACCCTGCGGCTTGGTCCCGTTCGCCGCGTAATCGTTGTTCAGGATCGTCATCAGCCGCTGCGTCAGGTCCATGTCCGGCCTGGCGAAGAGGACGCGCTTGGAGAGGATCTCGTTGTTCAACCGCTCCAGCGTCGCGTTCTCCGAGAGCACGAGCCGCCGGTCGTCGAGGAGGATGAGGTCGTACCCCTCGCGCTGCGCCAGCTCGCCGATCGAAACATTCACCTTGGCGTACAGCTCGCGGATGATCTCCGCCGCCTGCATCTCGACGAGCGTCTCGAAGCTCTTCTTGCGGAAGTCGAACAGGTTGCGCTTCTCGACCAGCTCCGCCGCCTTGGACGCGCGCAGCCGCCGGTCGTCCTTGGGGATGTTGTCCTTGAGCTGCGCCTCGATGGTCTTGATTTCTTCGTTCAGCTTGTTCAGCTGCTCGCGGTACTCGTCCTTCACCCGGTCCAGCACCGCGTTCCGGTCCTTGAGTTCCTGCAGCCCGTTCATCAGCGTCTCGAGATCGACGATGCCGACCGTGTTCGGGCTCGGCGCCGGCTCGCGCACCGCGTGCGCCTGCCCGGCGTTCCACGCCGCTACACCGCCCACCAACGCCGCGCCCACCGCCACGCCCGACAGCCACGCGAACTTCATGCACAGACCTCCGTGCCGCATACAACCGCCGCGGCGTTGTTAGTGCAGATTATACCTGCGAGACGCACTCCGGTTGCCCCATCCTTCGCACGTCCGGCGCCCCGGGCCAAGGCCCCCTTCCTCCTCCACCCCGTCTCTTCGCGGCGTGAGGGCGTCGCGCAGCGACGGTGAGGGGTCTTCACGCTGGCTCTCCGTCTCTTCGTCCCGCTCTCGCGTCATCCAGAAACTCCACCGCCCGCCGCAGGTGCGGGATCACGATCGATCCGCCCACGATCAACGCAACGTCGAGCGCTTCCCACAACTCCTCGTCGCTCGCGCCTGCTTTCACGCACTGGTCGACGTGGTACGCGATGCAGTCGTCGCAGCGCAGCACCGCGCTCGCGACCAGCCCCAGCAGTTCCTTCGTCTTCGCGTCCAAGGCCCCGGGCTCGTACGTCTGCCCGTCAAGCCGAAAGAACCGCTTCGTCACCAGCGTCCCGCCCATCGGCGGTGCGCCCTCCTCACGCCGGGTTGTCGCCGCGGCGCGCTCCGCGTCATCCCCCAGAATCCGTGCGTTCATGCGCGCGCGGTACGCCTGGAACTGCTCGTATCGACCCATAACCGGAGTCTAGCGGACGCCGGCCCTTGCCCCGCTTCACCAGTCGTCGCCCGGGGCGGCCGCACCGCGATTCACGCGATAGCGAGCGCGCACACCGGTCGATAGGACACCCGTGCTGCGCGTCCGCATCCAACACGCACGGGTGGGCATGCAACTCGCGATGCCCGTCGCCCACCCGCGCCAGGCGGAAGTGATCCTCCTCCGCCAGGGCGTGACGCTCGACGCCTTCAACATCCCGCGCCTGCACGAGCTGGGCATCGAGGACATCTGGGTCCAATACCCCGGCCTCGAGCACCTCGCCGCCTTCGTCGACCCCGAGCTCCAGCACCGCTACCGCGAGCTCGTCCGCAATGTCGGCCACGTCATGGACCGCGCCATGGTCGCCAGCACCGGCGCCGTCGAGGTGGACTTCAACGAGTGCCGCCGCATGGTCGTCGGCATGATCGCGCGACTCTCCGGCCACCCGCAGACGGCCGTCTGGGCCTCGCAGCTCGCATGCGCCGAAGCGCCCTTCGTCCGCCACGCCGGCAACGTCTGCGCCCTCTCGGTCCTGATGGGCATGCGCCTGGACTGGTACATGGTCCGCGAGCGCCCGCTCCTCCCGCCGAACCGTGCCAAGGAACTCTCCAGCCTCGGCGTCGGCGCCCTCTTCCACGACCTGGGCATGCTCCGCCTCCCGCACGCCGACATCGCGCGCTGGAACAACGAGCATGACGAGTCGTGCCCCGTCTGGCGCAGCCACGCGGCCATCGGCTTCGAGATGGTCAAGGGCATGCTCGACCCCGCGGCCGCCTCCGTTGTGCTCCATCATCACCAGGCGTGGGACGGCTCCGGCTTCCCGCACCGCGCGAGCCTGAAGGAGGGCACGCGCCCCGTCCGCGAGCGTGAGACGCACGTCCTCGCCCGCATCGCCGCCGCGGCGGACCTCCTCGACCGCCTCTGCAACCCCGCGCACGCGCCCGGCAGCGACCCCGTCCGCACGCCGCAGGTCCCCGTCGTCCGCGCGCTCAAGACCATCGCCCGCGGCGGCTACGCCCCGAAGCTCGACCCCATCGTCTTCCGCGCGCTCTTCTCGATCGCGCCGCCGTACCCGCCCGGCAGCCTGGTCCGTCTCTCCGACGGCAACCACGCGGCGGTGGTGGACTGGACGCCACAGGACCCATGCCGGCCGACGGTCGAAGTGCTCGACCTTGACAATGTCAGGCCCACCAAGAAGCGCAACAAGCCCGTCCGCCTCGACCTGCGCGAGCACAAGAAGCTCCACGTTGTCGAGCACGATGCGTACGACGTAAGCGGGGACAACTTCTACCCGACGACGCCAGAGGAGTTCGACCTGGCCGGCCTTATGCACTCGATGACCAACCGCGCGAGAGGTGACCTCGCGGCGCAGGCGGGAGCGGGGCACCTCGAGGAAGCGACCGCCGCGCCCGAGCCCGTCGCAGCGGCCGCCGGCGCTCCGGCGGAGGCGGCGTGGCCTGAAGCGGCGTGAGCGTGCGTCAGTCCTCCGCCCGCTCCCCGTCGGGCGCCATCTTCACGATCAGCGGATCGAACCGCGCCACCGGCTCTACCAGGTCCCGCTGCTGCGACATCACGCGCTCGATGTCCTTGTACGCCCCCGGCGCCTCGTCGCCGCCGGCCGACAGCAGCGTGATCCCGCGCTTCTCCATCTCCCCGCGCATCGCCGAGGAGCGGAACTTCTCGCGCGCCTTCGTGCGCGAGAGCTTCCGCCCCGCACCGTGGCTCGCCGAGTCCAACGACCCCGCGCCCCCCTTGCCGACCACGACGAACCCCGGCGCCGCCATCGATCCCGGGATGACGCCCATCACGCCCTTCCCAGCCGGCGTCGCGCCCTTGCGGTGCACGACCAACTCCTCCTCGCGCGCCACGCCGTCCGGCGCGACGATCGTGTGCTTCTCCTTCCACGCGAAGTTGTGGTGGTTCTCGACGTCCGCGAGCACCTGCGCGCCCAGGTGCCTGGCGATCGCGCGGTGGATGCACGCGTGGTTCGCCGCGGCGTACTCGCCCATGAGGTTCATCGCGTTCCAGTATTCCTGTCCCTCGCGCGTGTCCAGGTCGAGCCACGCGAGGCGGCCGATTTCCCCCTGCAGCTCCGGGTGCAGGTTGCGCGCGAGCGCCGAGTAGTGGTTGCACACCTGCGCGCCCGTGCCGCGGGAGCCCGAGTGCGACAGGAGCGCGACGTATCGCCCCGGCGCGAGGTCCCACGTCGCGTTCGATCCGCCGACCCATTGCTGTTTCACGCCCCGCGGTGTGTGCTCGCCCACGGTGAGGAGCCCGAACTCGACGAAGTGATTCCCCGAGCCGCTCGTGCCGAGCTGCTTGCGCGCCCTGTCCTTCATCCCCGCCGTGATGTGCGACACGCCCCACTCGGCGTCGAGCACGGGGTGGTCATGCGGGATCTCGAACTCCGAGCCCACGCCGAAGCGCGTCCACGACTCGATCGCCTCGGCGAGCTTCTCGCGCTTGCGCTCCTTCTCGAGGCTCTCGACGGGCACGTCGAGCACCGTCAGCTTCATGCGGCACGCGATGTCCACGCCCACGGCGTACGGAATCACCGCGTTCCGCGTCGCGAGCACGCCGCCGATCGGCAGGCCGTACCCCACGTGCGCGTCGGGCATCATCGCCGCGGCGACCGACACCGGCAGCGAGCAGGCGTTGCGCAGCTGATCCAGCGACGGCTGATCGAAGTCCTCGCCGACGGTCCCCCAGAGGTTGTACGGGCAATTGGCCATGACGACACCTGACCTGGTCGCGAGGGTGCGGAGACGATGAAACAGCCGCGCTTCGGGCTTAGACCTTGAGCCTTTCGGCCAGGAACTCGCCGACTTTGCCGATCCCGATCCGCTCCTGTGCGCCCGTGTCGCGGTCTCGCACCGTCACGGTCTGATCGGTTGCCGTCTGCCCGTCGATCGTGAAGCAGTAGGGGCACCCCGCCTCGTCCATGCGGGCGTAGCGCTTGCCGATGGACTGCTTCGCGTCCGTCTCGATGATGCCGCTGCGCCCGAAGCGTGCAAACAACTCGTTGTACAGCTTCTCCGCCGTCTCCGGCATCCCGTCCTTGTTCACGAGCGGGAAGACCGCCGCCTTGATCGGCGCGATGCGCGGGTGGAACTTCATCAGCTCCGGGCTCGGGCGGCTCTCGTCCCGCGTGTACGCCTCGCAGAGCAGCGCGAGCACGCCGCGATCAAGCCCCGCCGCGGGCTCGATACAGTGGGGGAGGTAGCGCTCCCCGCGCTTGGAGCCGTTGGGCAGCACCTCGCCCCGGTCCTGGTCGAAGTACTCCAGCTTCGCGCCGCTGTGCTTGGCGTGCTGCGTCAGGTCGAAGTCGCCGCGGTGCGCGATGCCTTCGAGCTCGCCGAACCCCGGCGCCGTAAACGGGAAGCGGTACTCCACGTCGCTCGTTCCCTGCGAGTAGTGCGAAAGCTCGTCCTTCTCGTGCTCACGCAGGATGAGGTTCTCCCCCGCGAGCCCGATCGACCGCCACCACTCCATCCGGAAGTCGCGCCAGAACTTGTACCACTCGAACGATTCGCTCGGGTGGCAGAAGAACTCCAGCTCCGCCTGCTCGAACTCGCGGCTTCGAAACGTGAAGTTGCGGGGCGTGATTTCGTTGCGGAAGCTCTTGCCCGTGTTCCCGATGCCGAAGGGCATCTTCACGCGCGTCGTATCAACCACGTTCTTGAACTGCACGAAGATCCCCTGCGCCGTCTCGGGGCGCAGGTACACCTTGTTGTCTTCGCTCTGTGTCAGCCCCGCGTACGACTCGAACATCAGTTTGAACGGCGCGGGCGCTCCCAACTCCCCGCCGCAACGCACGCACGGTTCCTGCAGACCGGTCGCGTTCAGTTGCTCGGTGGCGACGTGCCGCACGATCTCGTGCAGGTCCGGCGGGGCGTCGGGCTGACCGTTCACGCGCGTGGCAAGCCAGGACAATGTGACCTCGGGGTTGCGCACAAGCGCGAGATTCGGCGCGAGGCGCTTGCCCTTCGTCTTCGCCCATTGCATCAGCGCGGGCGAGCTGGCCCCGGGCGTCTGCGTGCCCGCGACCGAGGGCTCGAACGTTTGGACGAGCGACGCGAACCATTCAGACGACGTCGCGAGGATCTCCCAATACTGATCTGCGCGGACAAAGTGTCCGCACTTTGCGCACTTCCGCATCGGATCGGCGAAGCCGGCCAAATGCCCGCTGGCTTCCCACACCCTCGGGTGCTGGATGATGCACGTCTCGACCGGCACGCACGTCACGCGGTCGCCGTTCGGGCCCTTGCGCCCCCAGCACGGGTTCAGGATCATGTCCTGCCACCACGCGTCGCGCAGATTCTTCTTCATCTGCGCGCCCAGCGGGCCGTAATCCCAGAAGCCGTTGATGCCGCCGTAGATCTCGCTGGCTTGATAGATGAAGCCCCGGCGCTTGCACAGCGCCATGATCGCGTCCATCGACTTCGTTGCGGCGTCGCTCATGTATTCTCCAGAGAAGGGCCAATAGTACGTGGACGCCGCGCCCGCGCCGCGGCGACGCATGCACGCAGGCGTCCGCCATCCCGCCACGCACCCCGCCGCGCGGCGCCTCGCGCTCGTACGCATCCTCGTTTACGCCTCGTGGCTCGCCGCGCTCCGGCCCGCGGAGGTGTTGCACTACTGCCTGTACGGGCCCGCCCTCTCGCGGCCGCCGGGCCTGTGGGCGCACCTGATCGACCACCTTCACGCTGCGCCCCCGGTCGTCCGGATTCTCTACGCGGCCTTCGTGCCCGCGTGCGTGCTCGCGATGCTCGGCGTCCGCCCCGTCCTCTCGCAAGCGGTCGTGGTTGTCGCGGGCGGGGCGTTGCTCACCATCCCGCAGTTCTTCGGCAAGGTCGTGCACCACAACCACCTCCTGTGGTTCGCGCTCGTGCTCCTCGTCAGCCCGTGCGCCGATGCGATTGCGCCCGACGCCGCGTCGCGCCCGGCGAAGCCCGCGATCGCCTACCGACTGCCCCTCCTCTTCATTATCCTCCTCACCGGCGTCGCGTACTTCTTCCCGGGCGTCTGGAAGTGCGTCCACGTCGGCACCGAATGGCTCAAGCCCTCGAACCAGGTCGGCATCCTCCACGCCAAGTGGGCGGAGCTCGGCGCAACCCCCTCGCTCCGCGGCGACCGCTTCCCTGTCTTCTGCTCCCTCGCCGCGGCGTTCGTTCTCGTGTTCGAGCTCGCGTTCCTTCCGCTGGCCCTCATCGGCCCGCGCACGCGCGCGGCGCTCATCGCCTGCGGCCTCGTGTTCCACGCCGGCGTTCTCGCCGTCATGAAGATCCGTCTCTGGCACCTCGCGGCGGGCTACGCGGCCTTGCCGCTGCGCCGCCAGCGCGCGCCGAACATCCCCCGTGCCCGCGCGCGCCTCCGGCCCGTCGTTTTGGTCGGCTCGGTCCTTGTTGTCGGCAACGTCATCGACGGCGTCCTCGAGCGCGACGACTGGCCCTTCGGCCTCTACCCCACCTTCGCCCACGAGGCCGGGCCGACGATGGAGACCGCCTTCCTGATTTTCGAAACGCCCGGCGGCGAATCGACGCGCACACAGTGGGACCTCGCCCGCCACGCCCCGCCCGAGCGCACCTCGCGCACGTACGACATGCTCCTGCACCCGCCGCCGGGCCGCAGCCGTGAGGACACCGCCCGCGCCCTCGCCGGTGTCTGGCGCAGCCTCGACCCGGCCCTTGCCGCGGCAACCTATGTCCGTGTCGAGCGCGTCACGATCCCGACCGACCCGGACGTGGGCCTCGAGCCCGTCCGCCGCGAAGTGGTCTCCCGCGTGGCCCGCTGACACGGCCGCCGTCTTTTCTGCTAACCTAGGCCCATGCGCAACGCCTCCGCGCGCAGCAACATCCTCGCCGGCACGTTCGTGCTTGTTGCTGTCGCGCTCTTCGTGTGGGTCTGCTTCGCTCTCGCCGACCGCGGCCCGGGCCTCAACGCCCAACGCTTCGTCGTGCGCTTCCCCCTGTCCGAAGGCGCACCCGGCGTGCAGGAGGGGGCGCCCGTCCTCCTCGGCGGTCAACCCGTCGGCAAAGTCGTGCGCATCGGCTTCGCCGGGCTGGACGGCTCCGGCCCCGCTTCCGTCGACGCGCGCGTCGAGATCAAGGGCGACATCCCGTTGTACGAGAACGCGGCGATCACCCTCGAGCGCCCGCTCCTGGGCTCGCTGTCCACGATCAACATCGGCTCGCTCGGCTCGCCGGACGCGGCGCCCTTCCAGGGCGCATCGGCCCGCCTCGAGACCGGCGAAACCGTCCCCGCCCGCGTCGCGCCGGGCCTGCTCGCGCAGGCCGGCCTGCGCAGCGACCAGCTCCGCTCCATCCTCGCGAACCTCGACAAGACCCTGCAGAGCATCAGCGCCACCGTGGAGGCCAGCGGCCCCGAGGCGCGCGACGCCATCGCCGAAGTCCGCGCACTCGTCACCGAGACCCGCGCCGGGTTCAAGCGCTGGGAGGCACAGGCGGACAAGATCTTGAGCGACGTCGCCGCCGCCTCCGACCGCTTCGGCCCGATGGCCGACAAGGCCGACGCGCTGCTGAACTCAGCGAACGACTTCATCGGCGAGGCCCGTTCCATCATCCGCGACAACCGCGAGCGCATCGAGCGCACGATCACCGCCGTCGAAAACTCCGCCACGCGCTTCGAGAAGGAAGGCCTCGAGGAACTCAACGCCGCGCTGCGCGACGCCCGCGGCGCGATGGCGCAGGCGAGCCAGGCCGTCGAGGACATCTCCTCGCTCGTCTCGGAGCAGACGCCCAACGTGCGAAAGATGCTCGCGAACCTCCGGCTGACCGCCGACCAGCTCAAGCTCACCGCCGTCGAGGTCCGCAGCCAGCCCTGGCGGCTCCTCCACGAGCCCACGACCAAGGAGCTGCGCGAGCAGGTGCTCTACGACGCCACGCGCAGCTACGCCGCCGCCGCGTCCGACGTCCGCGCCGCGAGCGAAGCGCTCAGCGCCGCGACCTTCGACCCGGACGCGCCGGGGGTCAAGGAAGAGATCGAGGCCCGCATCGCGCGCCTGGCCGAGACCATCCGCACCTTCGAGCAGGCCGAGCGGGCCCTCCTCGACCGGCTCGCCCGAGAGACCGGCAAGTGACGCCCGCGTGGAAGCACTACGAGCGAGCCTTCGACCGCTTCCTCCGCGAGCGGCGGGTGCCGCACGTGCGCATCGATCAGGCGCGTGAGCTGCTGGTCCCCTCGCGCACGCCCCGGCACGACGCCGCCGATCCCGCCGGCCTCAAGTACTTCGACTTCGTCGTCTACGGCGACGGCGTGAACCTGCTCGTGGAGCTCAAGGGCCGCCGCGTGGTCCTTCGCGCGGACGAAGCCCCGCCGCGGCTTGAGTGCTGGGCGATGGCCGACGACGTGGCGAGTCTGCGCGAGTGGGAGACGCTCTTCGGCCACGGTTTCGAGGCCGTCTTCGTCTTCGCGTATTGGTCAACGGAGCGCCCCGCGCCGAGCCTCTTCGACGACGTCTTCGAGCACGACGGCCGCTGGTACGGCCTCCGCGCCGTCCGCGTCGCCGATTACGCGGCATCGATGCGCACCCGAAGCCCCCGGTGGGGCACGGTCGACCTCGCCCAGCCCGACTTCGCCCGCATCAGCGCGCCGTTCAGGCCGGGGTCGCCGATCGATCAACGTCCGGTGCCGCAGGCCGTACCCGGTCATGAGGAGGTGAGCGGGTGACCGGATGAGGAGGTGGAGAGCGGTCCGCTCACCGTCACCCCTTCACCTCCCGACCCGCCCACCTGTTCATCGGCACCTATCATCCGCCCCGGCGCGATGGAAGGTGCAGGCCCGCCGGGAACGACGCGCGAACATCGCGCGGCGCAACCCCCGGCCGACCTCTTGTTCGCAGGGTTATTCATGACGTCGCAGCCCGAAAGCGTCCAGCCGTCCGAGATCAACCAGCCCGTGAGTCAGCCGGCGCCGTCGCGCCACGAGTTCAGCCCCGAACTCGAGGCCGAGATCGACGCCGCCCTCCGGCACATGGACGCGATGGACGCGCCCCGTGCCCACAGGGGGCACGACCAGCACGGCAGGGCCGTGCCCGAGGCCGTCGCCGCCAACGCCCGCCCCGCGGCGATCCGCGGCCCCCGCGTGGTGCAGGCCGGCCGCGAGCACCGCCACGGCAAAGTCGTCGCCGTCGGCCCGACAGATATCTTCGTCGAGTTCGGTCCCAAGGAACTGGGCGTCCTCTCGCGCCAGCAGTACCCCGAGGACAAGGACCTGCCTGTCGTCGGCGCGGACCTCGAGGTGGTGATCGACAAGTACGAGGCGGGCGAGAACGTCTTCCTCTGCTCGCGGCCCGGGGCGATCCAGAAGGCCGACTGGGAGATGCTCGAGGCCGGCCAGGTCGTCGAGGCCCGTGTCACCGGCGTCGTGCAGGGGAAGGACAACAAGCAGGCGGGCCTCGAACTCGAGGTCGCGGGCCACCGCGCCTTCATGCCGGCGAGCCAGGTCTCGGCCGACCGCGTCCCGGACCTCTCGGTGTTCGTCGGCGAGAAGCTCAAGTGCCAGGTGGCGCGCGTCGAGCGCATGGGCAAGGGGAACATCGTCCTCTCCCGGCGTGACATCATCGCCCAGGAACGCAAGGAGAACGCCGAGCGCCTCAAGGCCACGCTCAAGGAGGGCGAGACCGTCGAGGGCACCGTCCGCAAGATCATGCCCTTCGGCGCGTTCGTTGATCTCGGCGGCGTGGACGGCCTGATCCACCTCTCCGACCTCACCTACGACCGCGTCGGGTTCGGCGAGAAGGCCGTGCAGAAGTATGTGCAGGAGGGCCAGGGCGTCCGCGTGCGCATCCTGAAGCTCGACTTCGAGGCCAACCGCATCTCGCTGGGCTTGAAGCAGGTCGCGGGCGATCCGTTCACCACGGCCGCGCAGGCGCTCGTCGAGGGCGCCGAGGTCTCCGGCCGCGTCGTCCGCATCGCGGAGTTCGGCGCGTTCGTCGAGGTCGCGCCGGGCGTCGAGGGCCTCGTGCACATCTCCGAGATCGACTACAAGCGCATCGCGCGCGTCGAGGACGCGCTCAAGGTCGACGAGGTCGTGAGGTGCAAGGTCCTCAAGATCGACCCGTCCAACCGGCGCGTGAGCCTGTCTATCAAGGCCCTCAAGCCAGCCCCCGAGGCCGTGCCCGGCCAGAAGGACAAGGGCGGCAAGAAGGACCGCTTCGGCGGCCGCAGCGCCGAGGAAATCCTCAAGGAGACGCCGGCCCTCCGCCGCGCCCGCGAGAAGCACAAGCAGTTCCAGTTCAAGGGCGGCTTGGGATGATCGCGGGAGGGTGCCTTGCTTGCCGCGTGGGCGCGCCGGGATCGGTGATCAGTGATCGGTGAATGGTCGCCTCGGATCGCCCGAATCGCGCCGGCGCGATCGGAGCGTTGCGTCACCACCATTCACTGATCGCCGTTCCCCGATCGCCTGTCTCCATGGCCCATCTCTACGCCGATCCCCTCGTCTACGACGTCCTCCACGCCCCCGGCACGCGCGAGGAGGCAGCGCTCGTCCTCAAGCTGATGAAGCGCCACGCGCCGCGCGCGGAGCAGCTCCTCGAGCCCGCGTGCGGGAGCGGGCGGTTGCTCATCGAGATTGCCCGCCGCGGCGTGCGCGCGTGCGGATTTGATCTGAACCCCGCGATGGTGCGCTACTGCAACGCCCGCGCGGAGCGGCTCGGGGTCGCGGAGAGCGTCCTCGCGTTCGCCGCGAGGATGGAATCGTTCGAGGCGCCGCGAGGGTGGAAGTCCTTCGACGGTGCTTTCAACCTCATCAACACCATCAGGCACGTGGGCGGCGACCGCGCGATGCTCGCGCACCTCGGCGCCGTGTCGCGCGTCCTCGCGCCCGGCGGCGTGTACATCGTCGGCCTCTCCCACAGCGCGTACGGACTGGAGCAGGAGTCGGAGGACGTCTGGGTCGGCTCGCGCGACGGCCTGCGCGTCAAGCAGGTCGTCCAGTTCATCCCGCCGACGGCGCGGCGCGGCCCGTGGGCGCGGCGAGAGCGGGCGGTCAGCCATCTCACCATCACGCCCCGCAAGGGCGAGCCCGAGGACCGCACGAGCTCGTACTGGCTCCGCACCTACAGCAGCGCGCAGTGGGCCGGGCTCATCCGCCGGGCGGGGTGGGAGATCGCGGCCGTCGCCGACGGCGCCGGCAAGCCTGTCGCGCCGCACGAGCCGGGGTACTTCGTGTACGTGATGCGGCCCCGGACGCGCGCATGAAGGCGCGAACGAGGCGGTCGAGGGGGTTGTCTCCCGTGACACGCGGCGCCGCCGCTGACCCGTGCCGGTCCGCGCACCCGGCCCCTTGCGGCGCAAACCCCGCCGGACCGCCGGACCAAAGACGGCGCGCGTGCGCCGCCGCGATCCACCGACTGAGGAAGGCCGCGCGCCGTGGGGCACCGAGCGGGTCCCAAGGCGTGGACTCTGATTGCGCCGCTCTCGGGGGGTGTTGCGCGCTCCGTTGCCGGTGGTCGGAACGGGACTACAAGCAGCACTCGAATCCGCGCAGGCTCTTGTTCCAGCGGCCTGTGCATTCAGCGGGGGTATTGATGAACAGCTCCGTCACGCGCCGGAGATCGTCGCACGTCGCGCAGCCGACGGGGAGGGCGATGGCGGCCGCGTCGAACCCGCGCGGGCCGCCGACGCCGATCACGCTCGCACCGGCCGCCTCGGCGACACGGATGCAGAAGGGGGCGGACGCCGCGTCGGCC
>DASPKL010000005.1:0-45203 GCA_035628115.1 Phycisphaerales bacterium
CAACGGCGACAACAACGCCAATAACAACAATAATAACAACAATAATAACAACAATAACGCCAGCAACGGCAACAACAGCAATAACGGCAATGGCAACGGCGCCCCCGGCGGCGGCGCCCCGGGCGTCGGCGGCGGTGGCCCGCCCGGCGGCGGCGGCGGCGGTGGCGGCGGCGGCGGCGGCGGTGGGGCCTTCTTCTTGCAGCCGGTGAGCACCACGGTCCCCACGCCCACGGCCGCGAGCGGCGCCGCCGCGATCATCGTCGCCAGCGCCCCGGCCGCGAGCCTTGCCAATCCGGTCCTACGCCGATTCATCATGCGTTGCTCCAGACGGACGCCCTGACCACGGAGTCACGGCTCGTCGTGCGTCGTCACCTTCACGCTCTTGTCGATCCGCCGCATCAGGCCCATCAAGGTCTTGCCCGGGGCGAGCTCGTGGCACTCCGCGCTCGCGTTGTCGATCATCCACCGGCAGCTCTGCGCCCAGCGCACCGGGCTGGTGAGCTGCTCCCGCAGCCGCCCGCGGATCTCCGCCGCGCCGGCCCCTTCGTACGGCCGCGCCGTCACGTTCGCGACGACAGTGCACGCGGGTGCGCGCATGGGGGTCTTGTCCAGCGCCTCGCCGAGCCTCGCCGCTGCGGGCTCCATAAGCGGGGAGTGGAACGCGCCGGCGACAGCGAGCATCGTCGAGCGCAGCCCCATCGTCTCGGCCTCCCCGGCGGCGCGCTCGCAGGCCACCCTGTGGCCGGAGAGGACGCACTGGCCGGGGGCGTTGAAGTTCGCGCAGACGAGGACGTCGCCGCCGCGGGCCTTGCGGCAGACCTCCTCGGCCTGCTCGTCGGTCGCGCCGATGAGGGCGAGCATCGCGCCCCCGCCGCCGGCCCGGGCCGCGGGGCTGTCCGCCGCGTCCTGCATCGCGCGGCCGCGGAGCGTGACCAGCTCGAGGCCGTCCTCGAAGTTGATCGCGCCGGCGATCGTGAGGGCGGTGTACTCGCCGAGGGAGAGGCCGGCGCAAGCGCGGATATCGTGCGCGGCGTCGCTGATGGTTTTGCCCTGCAGGCCAAGCATGCCGGCCCAGCAGGCGATGCTGGTCACATAGATCGCGGGCTGGCTCACGTCCGTCTGATTCAGGCGGTCGGCCGGGCCCTCGAAACAGAGCACCGTGAGCGGCGCCCCCAGGCGCGAGCCGAGCTGGCGGTCGGCGCGCTCGAAGACGTCCCGGGCCGCGGGCGACGCGTCGAACCACGCCTTCCCCATGCCCGGCGTCTGCGCGCCCTGGCCGGGGCAGAGAATGTTCAGCGATGCCGCCATCGGGCGATTCTACGCCCCGCGGCCCGTCAGGCGGTCTTGCCGATGGTGCAGTTGTACGCGACGCGGCCCGCGAGCTGCGCCAGGACCTGCTTTGTGCGCGGACCCGGGTCGAAGAACTCGAGGCCGGCCTCGCGCTTGAAGAGTCCGGCCTTGCGGATCCACTTGACCCGGCTGAGCATCGCGAGGGGGCCGTCGGGCGTGAAAATCGTGACGACGAAGACCGCGCCCTCGTCGGGGAGCTTGTACTTGGTCATCACGCGCATGCCCGAGGCGGAGAGATCGAGGATTTCGCCGATCGAGCACGACACGTCCTGGGTGACGACGCGCCCGTGACGGCGCAGCTCCTTCTTGGAGTTTTCCTTCGGGAGGTCGTTCCGGACATCGGAGTTCCGCGCGAATCGCATGGCGAAGGAACATCGAACTGCACGAGGTGCTTGTTGACACAGAGACCTGCGGACGCGGGGACGGGCGTACCGGCTGCGGCAGATGTGCGGGCGGTTTTCATCCCGGCGGCTTTCTCGGACGCCCCGGGCGCCGCCGAAGTCCCCGGGGGTGGTGGCGTTACGAACCGCGCCGATCGTGAAACGCCGGCCCGCTCCCGTGCGAACAATTGCCCGTGCGTGGAGAGCCCTCGATGAGCCAGACATCGGCCCGCCGGACGTCCCCCGGCCTCGCGCAGAACCCCATGGCCCCCCTGA
Source organism: Phycisphaerales bacterium (assembly GCA_035628115.1). Classification (GTDB taxonomy): domain Bacteria; phylum Planctomycetota; class Phycisphaerae; order Phycisphaerales; family UBA1924; genus BJHL01. The sequence goes on from DASPKL010000005.1 coordinate 2,007, forward strand.
GCCAGCAGAGCCCCGAAGAACTCGCGGTCCGCGCGCAGGCGGGCGGCGGCGCGGCGCTCGCATGCTTCGGCGAGCTCGTGACGCGGTTCGACGAACGGCTCTTCAACTTCCTGCTCCGCAGGACGCGCTGCCGCGCCGACGCGGAGGAACTCACGCAGGAGGCCTTCACGCGGGCGTGGGAGCGCATCGGGTCGTACGACCCCTCGTGGCGGTTCTCGACGTGGCTGTACACGATCGCGGCGCGCCTCGCCGTGAGCAAGCACCGCAAGATGTCGCGCGAGCAATCGTGGGAAGTGATCGAGCGCACCGGCGCGGCCGGGCGGGATTCGCTCGAGGTCGCCGACGACCGGCGCCTGGGCTCGCGCCTGTGGCTGATGGCCGAGCGTGAGCTCACCGCCGATCAGCAGCTCGCCCTGTGGCTCCGGTACGCGGAGGACATGGGCATCGCGGAGATCGCGAAGGTGCTCGGCAAGTCGCAGGTGGGCGTGCGAGTGTGCCTCTTCAGGGCGCGCCAGGCGCTCGCCAAGTGCGCGAACGAGGAGGGGTGGCTGCCGGCCGAGCGCGCGGGCGAGACGCCGATCGTCGAGGTGCCCGCGCGTGCCGCGGCGGGGAGGTCGGCGTGAGCCTCTCTCCCTTCACGCTCTTCGAGGCGTGGCGCACGACGCGCCGTCTGGACGAGCACCGGAGCGGGAGCGCGCCGCGCGAGCACGCGGTGGTGCACGCGCTGCTGACCTCGAAGGACGAGGTGCCGAAGGAGCCCGCGCCGCAACACCTGCGCCGGAAGATCGCCCTGCGGCTGGAAGCGACCGCGCCGCTGCCCGGGCGGGCGTTCTGGGACAAGCCCGCCGGCCGCATCGCGCTGTTCGCACCGGTGATGATCGGATTGGCGGGAGCATCGGCGATCTGGCTGAACTCGGCCCCCCCGCCGCCGACGCGCTTGGCGCCGGTGGTCGCGCGCGGGCCGGTGCCGTCGCCCGCGTACCTCATCGCGACGCGCCCCGGCCCCGAGCGTGAGCCCGCGGCGGCGCCGGCGAGGAGCGAGGTGGCGTCGAGCGAGCCGACGAAGCTCGACCTCTGGTATTCACCCCTTCCGACGGCGCGCGAGCGCAGGAGCGCGACGATCTGGGAGAAGATGCCGCTGGCGGATCAGGCGAGCGCGTTCAGCGCCGACGCCCGGAGCGCCGCGGAGTTCATCATGTCGCGCCTGCCGGCCGAGTACAACACGCCGCGGGATTGAGCGGAACTGCGCCGGACGGATGAGGAACCGTGGGTCGAGTCCGCGGGTCGTTGCCGCACTCGTGATTCGGCGTTCGAAGTCTGTCGGAGCACGAGCGGCTTGGAGGTTTCGCCGCACAACCCGGCCGAGCACGAGCGACTGCGCGGGTGGCGGATGCTGACGACGCCGCCCGAGCGCCACCCGAGATTGGCGCCGCTGCACAATCGCGCGAGGGGCGTCGTCATGTGGCGCGTTCAGCGGCCGCTCTACGCGCAGTTCGGCGGTCTCGTCGCGTTCGTCGTGGCAGCGGCGTCCGGCGTGGTTGCCGGGGTGCTGCTCGAGGCGTTGTCGAGGGCGATCGCGCTCGAGCACGCGCCGCGGTCGTGGCGGACGCTGGAGAGCGCCGTTCGGCTCGCGGTCGTCGCCGGCGTGATCATCGGCGTCTACCGCGCGGTCGCGAACGCGGCGACGAACAGACGCATCAACAATCTCGAGGCGACGGTGATGTGCCCCGAGTGCGGGCACAGCGTGGCAGGGCTGGCGGTGAAGGATGGGGCGGTTACGTGCACGGAGTGCGGGGTGGCGACGCGAAAGGCACGGTGTGATCTCGACAAGTGAAGAGAAGATTCCTCACCGTCGGCTGCGCGCCTCCCCCTTGTAGAGACGAGGAGGTGAGCGGGTGAACGGGTGGGGAGGTGAGAAGATGTGCGCCGGAAGCCACGGTGTGTGACGGCGCGGGGTCGAGCGCCGCGGGCTCGCGCGTCGGGCTCGTCGGCGAGGGTGCTCGGTGGCAGGCGGGACGCCTGCCCCACATTGAAGAAGAATCCGCCCCGGAGGGGCGGACCACCAAGTGTCAGCGCTTGCTGCTGGCGGGCTGGAGGGCCTTCTTGCTCTCCTCTTCCATGTAGAGGATGCACTGGCAGGAGGTGCAGTGCGTGAGCCTTCCGCCCTTGATCAGCCCGACGACGTGGTCGATGGGCAGGGCCATCATGCAGACGCCGCAGTGGAACTCGTGGCGCTTGAGATCGACGATCTCGATCGCGCCCATGGCGTCCTCGCCGCGCTGATCGAGCAGGCGCTGGAAGTCGCGCATGACATCCGCGGGGACGTCCTTCGCGAGCGCGTCGCGCTCCTTCGTGAGCTCGTTGAGCCGGGCGGCGATTTCCTGGTGGCGGGCGTCGCGCTCGCTGCTCGCGACCTTCTTGAGCTGCTCGCCCTCGGCCTGCCTGCCCGAGAGGTCCGCGAGCTGCTTCTTGAGCTCGTCGATCTTGGCCATGAGCTCGAGGGCGCTGGTCTCGGCCTTGTCCCGGTCGGCCTTGAAGGTGTTGAGCTCGGTGAGGAACGCCTTGTATTCCTTGTTCGACGTGGCGTTGTTCATCTGCTCCCGGAGCTTCTCCATGCGCGCGTCGATCGCCTTGGTCTCGCCCTCGAAGTTTGCGGCGGTGGCCTGGAGCTTCTTGATCTCGGCCTCGAGGCCGGCCTTCTGCGCCTCGATCTGCGAGAGGCCGCGCGACTTGTCGTGAAGGAACTTCTCTGCCCCGGTCAGTCTTGAGCGGAGCCCCCGGAGTTGTTTCTCAACGGTAAAGACCTTCAGCAACTGCGCCGTCACATCGACCATACACACTCCCGCGAAGCCCCGCGCCGACCCGTTCAGTTTAGCGGCGCGCGGCGGCCGACGCCAGCGGAAACCGGGCGGTCTAGCTCGGGCCGCTGAAGTAGCCCCGGGCTTCCATCAGTTGCAGCCACCAGAAAGCGACGGGCGCGGCGAGGAGGACAGAGTCCAGCACGTCGAGGATACCGCCAAAGCCCGGGACGGTCGCGCCGGAGTCCTTTTTTCCCGCGTCCCGCTTGAGGAGGCTCTCCAGCAGGTCCCCCACCTGTCCCGCGACGCCCAGGAGCGCGCCGATGATCAGGCCGTGGTACCACGGCGGGGTGTCCTCGCCCGCGAATCGTCGCAGGGCCCAGAGGCCCGCCGCGGCGATTCCCGCCGAGGTGAGGACGCCGCCGATGAGGCCCTCCCAGGTCTTCCCCGGGCTGAGCCAGGGGATGAGCTTGTGGCGGCCGACGGCGTGGCCGGTGAAGTACGCGCCGATGTCGCAGGACTTTGTGACCAGCAGGACCCAGAGGAGCACCCACGCGGGGTGCTCGCGGCGGATCGCGAGCACGAAGCCGCCCATCAGGCCGAGGTACACGAAGCTGAGGAGGACGCCGCCGGTGGCGGCGATCACGCCCTCGACGGTGCGCTTGCGCGAGTAGAAGGCCATCGCGAGGACGAGGACGGCGACGGCGGTAGTCGCGACCCAGGCGACGGCGTTGGTCACGCTCTGGGCGGCGGGGACGGCGCACGACACGACGAGCCCGGCGCACGCGGCGAACGTCGCCATGCGCTTGCTGCCAAGGATGTTCTCGGCGATGAGGAGCGCGGAGATCTCGCGGGCGGCGATGATGCAGAGCGTCGCGAGGAAGAGGAAAACAAGGACGCCCGGGGGCACGCTGTCCAGGTGCCCGACGCGGAAGGGCAGCGGCTTGTCCTGCAGCCATTGATCCAGCCCCAGCCCCGCGACGACGCCGACGATCATCACGGGCCCCAGCATGAGGCGCGTGCCCATGGCGCGGCGCGTCTTGCCGCTCGTCGTCCCGGCGAGCGGGGCATTAGGGCCGGGTTGTGCCGCCGGCGGGTTGATCAACCAGTCCTCCGAATCGGCGCGAGCGCGAGGCGTAGTCGCGGATCGCCGCGAAGAGGTCCTCACGCCCGAAGTCGGGCCAGAGGGTATTGGTCACGTGAATCTCGGCGTAGCTGATCTGCCAGAGAAGGTAGTTGGAGACGCGCATTTCGCCGGCGGTGCGGACGAGGAGGTCGGGGTCGGGGAGGCCGGCCGTGTAGAGCCGGCTCGCGAGCGATGATTCATCGATCGAGTCGGGGTCGAGGCGGCCCGCCGCGGCGTCGCGGGCGAGGGAGCGGGCGGCGTCGGCGATCTCGGCGCGGGAGCCATAATTGGCGGCGAGGCAGAGGGTGAGGCGGTCGCCGTGCGCGGTCGCGGCCGTGGCGCGGTCGGCGGCGTCGAGGACATCCTGCGGTAAGCCCTGACGGCGGCCGAGGATGCGCAGGGCGATGCCCTGGCGCGCCAGCTCCGAGGCTTCGCCTTCCAAGTACATGAGCCCGAGGCGCATGAGGGCGTCCACTTCCTCGCGCGGGCGCTTCCAGTTCTCGAGAGAGAACGAGTACAGGGTGAGGACGCGGACGCCGGCCATGATCGCGCCGGTCACGACCTCGCGCACGGCGCCCAGGCCGGCGCGGTGGCCGAACTCGCGAGGGAAGCCGCGGGACTGCGCCCAGCGGCCGTTGCCGTCCATGATGATCGCGACGTGCCTGGGTATGCGCGAAGCCTCGACGCCGGGGACGCCGGGGGTGAAGTCCGCGGGGAGCGCGGGCGGGGGCGGGTTCGACGCGGTGGTCATGCGGATCGTTCTACTCCAGCATCGTCTGCTCACGCCCGGGGCCGACGCTGACGATCTGCGCCGGCGCGCCGATGAAGGACTCGAGGAAGTCCACGTACTTCCTCGCGTTCACCGGCAGGTCCGTACGCCGCCGGCAGCCGGAAAGATCGTCCGACCACCCCGGGAGCGTCGTCCAGACGGGCTCGGCGCCGGCGAGCGCGAGCGCATCGGGCGTGAACCAGTCCGTCTGCTCGCCGTTGACGCGGTACGAAGTGCAGACGCGGACCTCGTCGAAGCCGCTCAGGACGTCGAGCATCGTGAGCGCAAGACCGGTGGCGCCGTTGATGGTCGCGCTGTAGCGCGTGGCGACGAGGTCGAGCCAGCCGACGCGGCGCGGGCGGCCCGTCGTCGTGCCGTATTCGCGGCCGCGCTCGCGGATGCGGTGCGCGGTGTTGTCGTTGAGTTCGGTGGGCAGCGGGCCCGCGCCGACGCGCGTTGTGTAGGCCTTCATCACGCCGATGACGCGCGAGAGCCTCGCGGCGGGCACGCCCGTGCCGGTGCCGACGCCGGAGGAGACGCACGACGAGCCCGTGACATACGGGTAGGTGCCGTGGTCGACGTCGAGGAGCGTGCCGTTCGCGCCCTCGAAGAGAACGCGCTTGCCGGCGTCGAGGGTGTCGTGCAGGAGGCGCGTTGTGTCCCGCACACGGGCCGCGCCGATGCGCCGCGCCGCGTCCTTGCACGACCGGATCAACGCCGAGGCGTCGTTGTCGCTCGATGCGCCCAGCCCGTCGAGCATCGGCTTCTTGATCGAGAGGGCGAGGCCGATGCGCTCGGCGAGGGCCTCGTCGCGGAAGAGGTCGCCCATGCGAACGGCGCCCGCGCGCTGGCACTTGTCGGCGTAGGCGGGGCCGATGCCCCGGCGGGTGGTGCCGATGTTGCCCGCGCCGTCGGCGTCGCTCCCGCGGTTCAGGAGGTCCTCGCGGAGGGCGTCCTCCTGCTTGTGGTACGGGAGGACGACGTGGGCGCGGTCGGAGACGACAAGGCCGGAGATGTCCACGCCGCGGCCGGCGAGGCCGTCCATTTCCTCGACGAGCTTCCACGGATCGACGACGACGCCGTTGCCGATCACGGCGAGCTTGCCGGGGTAGAGGATGCCCGAGGGGATCAAGTGCAGCGCGTAGCGCGAGCCGGCGACCACGACCGAGTGGCCCGCGTTCGCGCCGCCGTTGAAGCGCACGACGGCGTCGTGCTCGCCCGCGAGGAGGTCCACGATCTTGCCCTTGCCCTCGTCGCCCCACTGCAGGCCGACGACGCAGGAGCACACCCCGGTCTTGGCGGCGCGGGCGTCCGATAGGTTCTGTTGGGGTCCGGCTGTGTTCATGGTGCGGGCGCTGAGGATAGCGGCGCGCGGCGACGTTGCGGGGCACCTCAAGGGCCCGCGCCGCGCCGCCGATGAAGGTCCGTATGAGCGAGGACCAGGGAACTCAGAACGTCCGGATCATGTGCCCGAACCTCGTGTGCCGGAAGGTGCTGGCCGTGCCGACGTCGCTGCGCGGCAAGACCGTGCGCTGCAAGAACTGCGGGACGAACATCCGCGTTCCCGGCATGCCCGCGTCGAAGGCGGAGAAGCCGAAGGCGGCGTGAGGGTGCGTTGTTCATCTTACGTGGTGCGTGGAAGACAGAGACACGCCGCTCGCGACCTCGCCGCGCGATGAGCGCACTCGATACGATTCACCATGCCCCTGTATGAGTACATCTGCGAGCAGGACGGAACGGTCGTTGAGTTGCTCCGGCCGATGAACCGGGCCGACGAGCCTGTGGAGGATCCCGAAGGGAAGGGCCGCACGTTCGTGCGCAAGCAGTCGACGTTCGCCGCGGCGAGCCCGGGCGGGTCAACTTCGACGTCATGGGGTGGCGCCGGCGGCTGCTGCCCGTGCGGGAAGAACAAGGGCGGGTGCGGCTCGGCATGATTCGTTGGACGCACGAGCGGCACGACGAACACCGAACCCCGAACGGTCGATGCGGCGGCGTTAGCTCGGCCGCTTCGTGCTGAACGTCGGCTCCGTGGTATACACGTTGTCCGCGTTCGCGTCCACGTACTCGGTCTGTCCGGCGGGCTTGTGCCAACCGACGAGGCCGTCCGCACCGGCTGAATAGAAGTACGGTCGGTCGCCCTTGCAGCGCCCGCCGTCGCTGTCGGCGGGGATGGGCTGCTGGCCGCCGCCGCGGTCGATGCTCTGGTGGTTGCGGCGGACGTTTGCTAAGCGATAGGACATACCAGTCGGGACCGGCGCAATGTCGCTGCTCGCCTTCGCGCTGTCGGGCTGGGATTCGTCCTCGAGAATGATGCCGTCCAACCGAGGGTGGACGAAACGAATTGGGTTGCCCCATGCATCGAGGACAGTGGGCAATTGGATTTGACCGCCTCCGCTCGGCGGCGTCCCATCAATATCCAGCAGAACCAGATTCTTGCTCGGGAGCTTTTCCAGGATCTTCTTGGCCTCCGGAACCTTCTGTGCCTCGATCATGAAAAGGCCAACTGAGTTGATCTTGTATGGGTCGGCGCTGCCGCCCTGTGGCTCAACGCCATCCATTGCGAGGAAGTAGTTGTCCACTGCGCTCGGCGACGCAGGATCCGCAGGACGGACCAGGAAGGGCGGCGGATCATCCTGCGCCGTGATGTAAGCGGTGAGAGCCTGGTCGAGTACCTGAAGGATGTTCTCGGTGGCCTTGCGCTTGCCACCGCCGACGACGTGCTTGCCGAAGGCGAGCACGATGCCGAGCAGGATCGCGATGATGCCGATGACGACGAGCAGTTCGACGAGCGAGAACCCGCGGCGACGACGCATCCAGCACCTCCGAAGCGAATAACCCGGCGAAACGTATGGGCGCGGCGTGGCGGGCTCTTCCGGGCCGCGCCGGCCGCGGCCTGACAGCACCCCCCATCTGTACGGGCGGCGGGGAGCGGGGGTTGCCGAGAAGGGGCGTGTGCCGGCGGCCGGGTTCGGGTATGCTGGGCGGCGTGGACGGGGCGCAGCGTCAATCCGGATGGCCGCGGCGGGTGGAGATGGTACTGGTCATCAGGCTGGCGGCGCTGGTGGCCGCCGGGCTCACGGTGAACGAGACCGGCATCCTTCTTCTCTCGGGCGGGGCTAGGTTCCTGATCGACTTCTCGTTCCGCGACGGCGTGATGGGCTTGATCGACCAGTCCTTCCGATTGATCCGCGAGTACCTGGTGGAGCAGGTGCCGCGGTCGCCGCGCTCGATCGCGTCCATGAGCTGCCTGCTCATTTTCGCGTTCGCGCTGCCGATCGTTCTAGTGAAGCGGGTTCCATGGAGCGTGATGCGGAGGTTTCGGGCATGACGGACCGGACATGGGTGATCCTCGCGGTGCGCGGCGTGGGCCTGCTCTTTGTCGGCATGGGGCTTCCGAGCCTTCTCTCGATGATGGGCTGGGCGCTGCAGGCCATGTTCGATGGAGGCCCCGGTGGGTTGCAGTGGGACTACGCGTTCTACTCGGGCGGGGCGCTTCTCGGATCTGGCGCGCAGCTCGGGTTCGGCGTTTTCCTTCTGCTGCGCCCGCGTTCGATCGCCCGGCGCTGGCTCGCGGACGTGCGCGACCGGTGCCCGCAGTGCGCGTACGACGTGAAGGGATTGAGCACCGCGGCGTGCCCGGAGTGCGGCGGGCCGCTGACGATGAATCGTGACGGGCCGAAGGCCTAGCGAGCAGCGAAGTTACTCAGGCCAGAGGAAGGCGAAGACGGCGCCTGTGGCGAGGCCGAAGACGATTCCCTCGAGCATGGCGGCGACCTTCGCGCTGGTGTTGGCCTGAAACCAGATCTGGTGCGACAGCTGACCGAAGGCGTAGCCGAGGATGCCCGCGGCGGAGGCGAAGCGGAAGACCGTTCCGAAGGCCGCGCCCTTCTGGAGCGCGATGGCGCAGAGGTACGCAACGAAGAGGCTGATGACGACACAGACGAGAAACGAGAGTGTCATGTTGAGGCCCATGTTGTGCCTGCCGAAGACCGTGATGAGGCCGGAGGGGTTGCTGCCCATCTCCGCGCGGAAGGCCGGGTCCTTCTTTCGCTCGGGCGTCATGAACGGGAAGAAGTACGTGCCCTGCGTGAGATTCCAGGAGCGGAAGGCGTCCATCACGGCTTGCTCGTGGGGGAGTTGGGTCATGTCGCCCTTGTGAACGGGAAGGACGCCCCACGACAGGAAGCTAAGGAAGAAGACGACAAGTCCTGAGGCGACGATCGGCATCCAGAGGTCGGCGAGCGTGGGCATGGCGGTCTCCTGCGGCGGAAGAACTGTGCCACGATACCAGAAAACGGCCTGTCGTGTGTCCGTCAGCCTCAGCGGAAACCGCTTTGATCAGGGCACGGGATCGCCGGACCAGCCGAACTGCTGCCGGAGCCACGTGCGTCCGAGTGAGCGATTCGGCTCGCAGGCCATCGCGGCGGGTAGGTCTTCGTACCAAACGATGCAGTTCGTCGTGTTCACATTGATCGCACATTGAACGCCATCGACAAACGTCATCGGCACCCATGAGAGCAAGACGCCCCGCGCATGCTCGAGCACGACATCGGTGTAGAGCAACCAAGTATCGACGGGCGCGAGCACTCCATCGTCGAGAAACCCTTCGCACTCATTTTGCTCAAGTTGTTCGAAGAGATAAAGGTCTGGGCATACCGCGCGCACGCGCCCAGGAGGCCGGTTTTCCTTCTTAACTGGCTGAGCGATTGCCGTCAACGCCGCGGCGCGGGCTGTAACCACGTTTTCAACGGCGGCCGTTCGGTCATAAACGTCGTGCAAGTTCCGGTACTCGAACGTGCAGAGGCTTGCCGGCGAGCGAGCCCGTGCGAGCGCCACATCGCACCAGACCGCGGCCTCATTCATCCGAGTTTGAAGCAGGCCCGCCGGAACCATGCCTGAGAGTACAACCGTGCACTCAAAGCGTCCGCGGTGTACGCTTCCGACCCACCAAGGAGTCGCCATGTCCTTTGAAATCACCGGCGTCAAGGCCCGTCAGGTTCTCGATTCCCGCGGCAATCCGACCGTCGAGGTCGATGTGGAGCTCGCGGGCGGGCATCTGGGCCGCGCGGCGGTGCCGAGCGGGGCCTCGACGGGCGAGCACGAGGCGTGCGAGCTGCGCGACGGGGACAAGGCGGTCTACCTCGGCAAGAGCGTGCTCAAGGCGGTGGCGAATGCCAACCTGCGGCTGGCGCCGGAGCTGCTCGGGATGGACGCGCGGGAGCAGGAGAAGATCGACGCGCTGATGATCCAGATCGACGGCACGCCGAACAAGAGCAACATCGGCGCGAACGCGATCCTGGGCGTGAGCATGGCGGTGGCGAAGGCCGCGGCGGAGGCGAGCGGGCTGCCGCTCTATCGGTACCTGGGCGGGAGCGGGGCCAAGACGCTGCCGGTGCCGATGCTGAACATCCTGAACGGCGGGAAGCACGCGGACAACACCGTCGACTTCCAGGAGTTCATGGTGCAGCCGTGGGGCTTCGACAACTTCGCCGAGGCGCTCCGCGCCGGGTGCGAGATCTACCACGCGCTCAAGAAGGTGCTGCACGATGCGCACCTCTCGACGGCGGTGGGCGACGAGGGAGGATTTGCGCCCAACCTCAGGAGCAACGAAGAAGCGCTGCAGGTGATCGAGAAGGCGGTCGCGAAGTCGGGCTACCGCTGGGGCGAGCAGATCTTCGTGGCGCTCGACCCGGCGACGAGCGAGCTGTGGAACGAGGCGGCGGCGGAGAAGCAGACCGGGTACAAGATGTTCAAGAGCACCAAGCAGGTTGTGAGCAGCGACGAGCTGATCGACATGTGGGCGGGGTGGTGCGCCAAGTACCCGATCTGGTCGATCGAGGACGGGCTGGCGGAGAACGACTGGGAAGGGTGGCGGAAGCTGACGGCGCGCCTCGGCGCGAAGGTGCAGCTCGTGGGCGACGACCTGTTCGTGACGAACAGAAAGTTCCTGCAGAAGGGGCTGGAGCAGGGGTGCGCGAACGCGATCCTCGTCAAGGTGAACCAGATCGGCAGCCTGAGCGAGACGTTCGAGGCGGTGAACCTGGCGCAGCGGTCGCGATACGCGGCGGTGCTGAGCCACCGGAGCGGCGAGACCGAGGACGCGACGATCGCGGACATCGCCGTGGCGACCAACTGCGGGCAGATCAAGACGGGCGCGCCGTGCCGGAGTGACCGGAACGCGAAGTACAACCAGCTGCTGCGCATCGCGGAGCACCTGGGAGACCGCGCGGTGTACGGCGGCGCGACGTGGTGGCGCGTCTGAGCATTAGCCAGGGGCCTTCTCGGGCGCGGGCGGCTGCTTCTTCTGCTCGTCGACGACCTTCGCGTACGCGTAGAAGGTCAGCACGGCCGGGAGGAACGTCATCTCGCCCGCGCGCCGCGATACGGCCTCGAGCGTCTGCAGGCGGCCTTCCTCGACCTCGCGGTTGAGATCGACCACGACGCGGTCCAGCACGGTGATGAGGCTGCCCATGACCTGGTACTGCTCTTTGGTCTTGGGCATGAAGTTCGCGACGCCCGGCAGGTTGGTCGGCAGGACGACGTACCACTTGCCGCCCTCGACGCGCATGGTGAGGCCGATGGGCGCGAGGACGGGCTTGCCGTCCCAGAGGACGGCGACTGATTCGTCTGTGAGGTACGTCGTCGTCACGCGCCCCTCGCTCTCGCGGACGAAGGCGTAGGGGTCGGCGAAGAGGCGCGTCACGGCGTTGTCGAAACTCTTGCGGTCCTGCTGGCTCGGCGGGCCGCGGCGGCGGCCGCGTTGCATGCTCTGCTGCGCAAGCTGGCCGACAAGGGACGTTGGCTTCCCCGACTTCGCGGCTTCCTCCGCGTTCTTGCGGAGCTCCTCGACCTCCTTGGGGAACTTGCGCTGGAGCGTCGCGGCGAGATCTTCCATGTTTCCGAGCATGCGGCCGGCACGGTTGAGGAGCCTGCGCATCTCCTCGTTCTCCGCGTAGAGGAGCGAGGGCAGCCTTTCCGCCTCGCCCTTCTCGACGAGCGTGCGCGCGGTAACGAGGACCTCTTCGGGCGTGTCCTGCTCGGGCTCCTCGCTGGAGCACGCGCCCAAGGCGAGCACGGCGGCGGCGGCGGCGGCGCACGCAGCAAAGCGGCCCCGCGGGGCTCGGTTTTCGGGCGTTGCGGACCGGGAGAAGGGCATCGCCAAACGTACGGCCCGGCATGACCGGTGTTACCGGCTCCGAGACGGCATGGATTGAGCGGCGGCGGACGGTCGCGGCACAACCGCCCCGTCCGGAGGGCCGATGGTGATGCCGAGCCCCGCTCGAGGAGACACGATTATGAAGGTTCGCGCCGCGCTGACCCCCACCATCGCTCTTGTCCTGTTGGCCGGCTGTGCCGCGCAACCGCAGCCCGCGAGGGTCGTGGTGATCGAGCGCCCCACGCCGACGCCGAGCGAGAACCGAAACGGGACGGACGCGGCGTCGCTCGGCGCGCCCGAGACGATGGCGATGATGCTGCCGGAAGCCGTTGCGGAGCGCGGCGAGTCGCCGGCGCCGGTGAACATCCGGCCGCTCGTGGGCGAGCGCGGCAGCACCGAGGTCGGGACGCAGAACGTCTCGAGGGTGAGCTTCGCGGAAGAGGGCGGGGACTTCGACCCGTGCGTGAGCCGCGACGGCCGGACGCTGGTCTATTCGAGCACACGCCACCGCGCGACGAGCGACATCTACATGCAGCGCGTGGGCTCCCGCGTCGTGACGCAATTGACGAACGACGTCGGGCAGGATGTGATGCCGAAGCTGAGCCCGGACGGCTCGATGATCGCGTTCGCGAGCGATCGCTCGGGGAACTGGGACATCTTCGTGATGCCCGTCGAGGGCGGGAAGGCCGTGCAGGTGACGGCGGACCCGTCGCACGAGGTGTCGCCGAGCTGGTCGCCGGACGGCTCGCGCCTGGTTTTTTCGCGTCTGGGCGAGGCGAGCGGGCGGTGGGAAATGTGGGTGACGAGCCTGGCGAAGCCGGGGGTCTCGAGGTACATCGGCCCGGGCCTCTTCCCTCAATGGTGTCCGGTCGCCGGCACGGGCGGCGAGGGCGCGGACCGCATCCTGTACCAGCTCGGGCGCGAGCGCGGGCGGCGCGCGTTCGGCCTGTGGACGCTCGACCTGTCCGACGCCGGAGAGGCCGGGAACGCCACGCAGATCGCGTCGTCCGCCGGGCAGGCGCTGATCAATCCGTCGTGGAGCCCGGACGGCGGATGGGTCGTCTTCGTGCGCGTGCCGCTGGACGCGGCGCGGCCCGATGGGCCCGCGACGCCGCACACGCCGAATGTGCGATCGTCGTCGGTGTGGATGGCGAGCGTCGAGGGGGAAGGTGAGCTGCGGCTGACAACCGGACATGGCGCGGCGCTGAGCCCGATCTGGAGCCGCGACAACAGGTTGTTCTTCGTCTCCAACCTCGGCGGGCGCGAGAACATCTGGTCCGCGGACCTGACGCGGGCGATCGCGACGGCGAGCGCCATGATCGACGCGGGGGAGAGGCGCGCGGTTACGCACGAGCCGACCGACCACGACGCGGGACGGCATGGGGAGGCCGTAGCGTCCGAAGAGGGTGCGTCGGAGGAATGACGCCGTCGGGGCCAGGACCGGCGGAGCATTGCTGCATCGCGCGTCACCGACACTCACCCGCCGGCATCGAACGATGCGCGATGCCGACGACACTGGCGATCGAAGGGATGCACTGCGAGTCCTGCGTCAAAAAACTGACGCGGGCGCTCCTGACCGTCCCCGGCGTGACCGACGCGGCCGTGACGCTCGAGCCGCCGCGTGCGACGGTCGACGCGGACGGGCCTGTCCGGCCGGAGGCGCTGGCCGCGGCGGCGCAGCGGGCCGGCGGCTACCGCATCCGCGTGCTCGATGAACCGGCTCTAGCCGCCCCCGTCGTTGTCCACGAGGGTGCGGCGGAGCGACCGACGAGCCTCTACCCGCTCTTTCTGATCGTCGCATACATCGCGGGCGCGGCGGCGGTCGTGCAGGCCGTCCGCACGGGGGGGTCGTGGCACGGGTTTCTCAACGACTTCATGGCGGGGTTCTTCCTTGTGTTCTCCTTCTTCAAGCTGCTCGACCTGCGCGGGTTCGCGGGCGCGTACCGCACGTACGACCTCGTCGCGACGGCCGTGCCCGCGTGGGGACTTGTCTACCCGTTTGTTGAGCTGGCGCTCGGCGTGGCGTACCTCGCAGGGTGGCGGCCCGGTCTCTCGAACGCGGTCACACTCGCGCTCATGCTCGTCGGGGCGGCGGGCGTGCTCCGGGCGCTGCTCCGAAAGGACCGGCTGCGCTGCGCGTGCCTCGGGACCGTCCTCAACCTGCCGATGACGACGGTGACGCTCGTCGAGGACCTCGGCATGGCCGCGATGGCGGCGTGGATGCTCTTCGCGCGGTGACGGATTTCGAGGGCGCGGGCCGTCGATCCGCCGGCGTCCGGCGGCTATCGTCGGCTCGCGATGCTCGGAACGGCGATGCTCAATCTCGGCGCCGCGGCGCACAACGTGCCGCTGCTCACGACGATCGCGGCGGGGTTCGCCGCGGCGTGGGTCCTGGGGATCATCACGCAGCGGCTGGGCCTCTCGCCGATCGTGGGCTACCTGCTCGCGGGCGTGGTGATCGGGCCGTACACGCCCGGGTACACGGGCGACGTGAACCTGGCGCAGCAACTGGCCGAGGTGGGCGTGATCCTACTCATGTTCGGCGTCGGGCTGCACTTTCACCTCGACGACCTGCTCGCGGTGCGCCGCGTCGCGGTCCCCGGCGCGATCGGGCAGAGCCTCGTCGCGACGGTGGCGACGGTGGCGGTCTTCCACGCGCTGGGGCTGCCGATCAAGCCCACGGTCGTGCTCGGCATGGCGATGTCGGTCGCCAGCACCGTGGTGCTCCTGCGCGTGCTTATGGACCGGGGCATGCTCAACACGAGCCACGGCCACGTCGCGGTCGGGTGGCTCATCGTCGAGGACGTCTTCACGGTGCTGGCGCTGGTGATCGTGCCGTTGCTGGGGGGCGCCCCGGGCGGGACCGGGGGAGGGCCTCCGGGAACGGCGGCGCTCGCGAGCGTCGCCTGGGCGCTGCTCAAGCTCGGCGTGTTCGTCGCGATCGTGTTCTTCGTCGGGTCGCGGGTGGTGCCGTGGGTGCTCACGCAAGTCGCGAAGCTGCGATCCACGGAGCTGTTCACGCTGACGGTGCTGGTGCTGTCGGTGGCGATCGCGGTGGGCGCGTACACGATCTTCGGCGCGTCGGTCGCGCTGGGCGCGTTCCTCGCGGGCATGGTCGTCGCGCAATCGCCGGCGAGCCACCAGGCCGCGGCGGACGCGCTGCCGATGCGCGACGCGTTCGCCGTGCTGTTCTTCGTTTCGGTCGGCATGCTCTTCAACCCGGCGTTCGTGGTGCAGCAGCCGCTGCTGGTCGCCGCGGGCCTCGGGGTTGTGCTGATCGTCAAGCCGCTGGCGGCGCTGGTGATCGTGGCGGCGCTCGGGTACCCGGCGCGGACGGCGCTGACGGTCGCGATCGGGCTGGCGCAGATCGGCGAGTTCTCGTTCATCCTCGCGCAGGTGGCGAGCGACCACGAGCTGCTGCCGCCGGAGGGCATGCACGTGCTCGTCGCGACGGCGATGGTCTCCATCACGCTCAACCCGCTCCTCTTCCGGTCGCTCGGGCGGTTCGAGCGGTTCGTCGCGGGGACGCCGCTGCTCTGGAAGCTGCTCAACGCGCGCGCCGACCGCCGGGCCGCGGCGGTGAACGCGGCGGCGCGGGCGGCGACGGCGCCGGACAAGCCGCTGGCGATCATCGTGGGCTACGGCCCGGTGGGCCGGCTTGTGGACGCCCTCCTGCGCGACGCGGGGATGCAGACGGTGATCGTGGACACCAACATCGACACGGCGCGGGCGCTCGCGAAGAGCAATCGCGCGGCGATCTTCGGCGACGCGACACGGCGTGAGGTGCTCGACCAGGCGGGCGTGCGCCGGGCCGTCCATCTGGTGGTAACGCTGCCGCGCTCCGAGGGGCGTGCCGGGCTGGTGATGGCGGCTCGCGAACTCAACCCGTCGATCGAGGTTACGGTGCGCGCCCGCTATCTCGCGGAACGCGAAACGCTCGAACAGGCCGGAGCGAGCACGATCGTGTTCGAAGAGGGAGAAGCCGGCGTGGCGCTCGCGCGGCACGTCATGGAGCGCCGCGGAGTGGACCCGGCGACGATCGAGAAGCTCCTGTCGGCCGTCCGGCGGCTGTGGAAGACATAACGGGCGGCGCCGGCCCGCGCCAGGAGCGCCGTTCCTAGCGCGCGCTCGGGGCGCCGTGCTCCGCCGAGGTGTGCGCGAGCGCGGCGACGGCCGCGACCAATTCCACCGGCTCGATGGGCTTGGAGATATGCGTGGTGTAACCGGCCTGGAGCGCGCGGGTGCGGTCCTCGGAACGGGCGAAGGCCGTCAGGGCCGCGGCCGGGGCCTTGATCCCGGCGCGGCGGAGGTCGCGCATAAGCGCGTACCCGTCGCACTCGGGCATCCCGATGTCCGAGAGGATCACGTGCGGCCGGACGGTCACGGCGGCCTGCATGGCGTCGGCGGCGCAGGTCGTCGTCGTGACGACGGCGTAGCTTTCCTCGAGGACGCGCCGGATGAGGTCGCGGGCGTCGGCCTCGTCGTCCACCACGAGGACGCGGATCCCGCGCAGATCCGCCGTGTCGGCCGCCGGGGCCGCCAGCGTCGACGCCCTTGGATGGACGCCCGGAGAGCCGTCCGCCCGGCGGTGGACGATGGCGAGCGGGAGGCTCACGGTGAACGTCGCGCCGTGGCCCTCGCCCGCGCTCGACGCGGCGATGGTGCCCCCGTGCAGCTCGACGAGCTGGCGGACGATCGACAGCCCCAGGCCCAGCCCGCCGTGCTCGCGCGAGGTGGAACTATCGGCCTGCCTGAAGCGCTCGAAGACGTGCGGGAGGAACTCCGGGGCGATGCCCTTGCCCGTGTCGCTCACGCTCAGCTCGACGTGCGAATTGACCCTGCTGAGAACGAGCTGCACGCGTCCGTCCCGGGGAGTGAACTTCACGGCGTTCGAGAGCAGGTTCCACACCACCTGCTGCAGCCGCGCGGGGTCGCCGTTCACCGGGTCCACGATCGGCTCGAGCACGCTCTGGATCCGGATCCCCTTCGCCTCGGCCGCCGGGCGGACCGCGTCGAGGGCCGCCTCGATCACCACCGGGAGCTCGACGCGCTGCACGTCGAGGCGCATCTTTCCGGAGATGATCCGGCTCATGTCGAGGAGGTCCGAGATGAGCTGCGACTGGACGCGGGCGTTGCGGTCGATGACCGTCAGCCCCTGCTCGAGCGTCTCGGGCGTGGGCGGTTTTTTCCTCAGGATGTGGATCCACCCCACGATGGCGTTGAGGGGCGTGCGCAGCTCGTGGGAGAGCGTCGCGAGGAACTCATCCTTCATCCGCCCGGCCCGCTCCGCCTCCGCGCGGGCGGCGCGCTCGCTCGCGAGGAGCACCTCGCGCTCGCGTTCGGCGCGCTTGCGCTCGGTGATGTCGCGCGCGACCTTCGAGGCGCCGATGATCCGGCCCGACGGGTCCTTGATCGGGGAGATCGACAGGGAGATGTCGAGGCGCCGACCGTCCCTGGTCACGCGCACCGTCTCGAAGTGGTCGACCCGGTCGCCCCGGCGCAGGCGCGCGAGGATCGTGCGCTCCTCGTCGCGCAGCTCCTCGGGGATGATAAGGTCGATGTGCCGGCCCACCGCCTCGTCCGCCGAGTAGCCGTACAAGCGTTCCGCCGAGCGGTTCCAGGACTGGATGATCCCGTCGAGGTTCTTGCTCACGATCGCGTCGTCGGACGTCTCGACGATGGCCGCGAGGATCGCCTGATCGACCTGCGCGCGCATGCTGGCCGTGACGTCTCGCGAAACCTTTGACGCGCCGATGATCTTGCCGGAGGCGTCCTTGATGGGCGAGATAGAGAGGGAGATGTTGAGGCGGCGTCCGTTCTTCGCGACGCGGATCGTCTGGAAGTGATCGATGCGCTCGCCCCTCCGGAGCCTCTCGAGGATCATCCGCTCCTCGTGCCTCAGTTCCTCCGGCACGATGATGTCGATGTGCCGGCCCACGGCCTCCGCCGCCGAGTAGCCGAAGAGCCGTTCGGCGCTGCGGTTCCAGGAGCGGATGATCCCGTCGAGGCTCTTGCTGATGATCGCGTCGTCGGACGTCTCGACGATCGCGGCGAGCACCGCCTCGCTGCGCCGGCGGGCGGAGACGTCCCGGAAGATGAGCACGCTGCCGATGACTTTCCCGTCCGCCGAGCGTACCGGCGCGGCGCTCTCATCGATCGGGTGCGCGGCGCCGTCGCGCGCGATCAGGAGCGTCTGCTCGGCCACCGAGACGGGCACGCCCTCGCGCACCGCGCGCAGCGCGGGGTTCTCGAGCGGCTGCTTGGTGTGCTCGCTCAGGACGCGGAAGACGTCCGTGATCACCCGCCCGATGGCCTCCTCGCCCCGCCAGCCGGTGAGCGTCTCCGCGACGGTGTTCATGAAGTTGACGCGGCCCTCGTGGTCGGTGCTGATCACGGCGTCCGCGATCGACGCGAGCGTCACGGACAGCCACTCGGACCTGCGCCGCAGTTCCTCGTCGAGCCGCGAGCGGGCAGCGAGGATGGCCTTCGCGTTCTGGAGCGCGGTGTCCTTGAGCTCCTTCTGCTCGCCCGGCGTGGTCATGAGCGTCCCCCCAGTACGGCGGACGCCATCACGGTCCCGGCGACGCGGGCCTTGATCTTCGCGAACGCTGTTTCCCGCGTGGTTGACGTGTCGTCGCAGAACGGCGCGAAGCCGCAATCATCCGTGGTGCCGAGCTGGTCCACCGGGATGTACTCGGCCGCTTCGAGCACACGCTCCAGCACCTGCTCGGGGGTCTCGACGCGCGGGTTGCCCGTTTCGATCACGCCGACGAAGACCCTGTGCCAGGGCTTCAGGTGTTTGCTGATCAGCCCGAGCGTTCGCCGCCGGTCCCTTTCACCGGCGAGGGCGACGTAGAAGTTCTTCACGTTCAGCTCGAACAGGCTGGGGAGTAACTCCTCATAGTCCACGTCCGCGCTGTGGGTCGAGTCGCGGTCGCCCCCGGGGCACGTATGGACGCCGAGGCGCGCCCGCTCGGCGGGGCTGAACCGCGAGAGAGCCATGTTGTTCAGCTCGATGAAGCTCGCCAGCAGGAGCCCAGTCGGGTCGACCTTCGCGGCGAGCCTTCCTTCCGTAAAGTCGATCTGCACGCAGTGCGCCCCCTTCTGGAGGCAGCGGCGGACCTCGGTCTCGTGCTCATGGAGCAGATCGTCGAGGAATTGCTCCCGGGGATAGCCGGGGATCTCGCCCGGTGGGTACATGAGACTCAGGGCGGACGGCGCGATGACCGCCTGCTTCACCGGCACATGCGCGTGCCTGAGCGCGACGTCCAAGTACTCATCCGCGTACCGGAGGTAGCGGAAGGGTCCGCGCACGAGGCGCGGCATGCGGCGCGTGTGACCCGCGGCGAACGGGATGCAGAACCCGTCCGGCGACGTGTTGGGCGCCCCCTCCACCGAGTATGTCCAGAAGTTGTGGTACTTGCACTGCTCGCCGTCGGTGACGATCGGCGAGCCCACGGCCTCGAGCTGCGCGATCGTGTCGCGCACCGCCAGCTCGCACGTCTCCTTCAGCGCAGGATCGAAACCGCCGCGCGACATAAGCGCCTGCACAAGCGACGGTGTACGTGGGATGCTCCCGATGGGCTCCGTCGGAATCATCGAACGCACGTCGGCTCCTGATCAGACCTGCGGTTCTGATCGACACGCGGCGGCTCGCCGTGGATCGCGAGGCGAGGCCCCGCCCGCACCGGAATGCTACAACGCACCCGGGCGGCACGCGGCGAACATCATTCCAAAAGACCATGAATTCCGGCTCATTCCGCCGTGCACTCGGGTTCCAGACCGCGCGACCCGCGATGCTTTGGACGGGCGGTGACGCACGGAGTCGGAGCGAACATGCCGGTCCGCTTGTTCACTATCGGGTTTGCAGGGACAGGCGCGCGAGCGTTCTTTGACGCGCTCCGTTGCGCGGGCGTCCGGCGCGTCATCGACGTGCGTCTGAACAACACGTCGCAGCTGGCCGGCTTCACCAAGAGAGACGATTTGGCCTTCTTTCTCCGCGAGCTGGCGGGCATCGAGTACACGCACGTCCCCGAGCTCGCGCCGACCGCGGAGATCCTGGCGTCGTACCGGAAGCACGGCGGGCGATGGGACGTCTTCGAGAAGGAGTTCGGTGCGCTGATTGCGGAGCGGCGCGTGGAGCACGTCCTCTCACCCGGTGCCCTCCACATGGGGTGCCTGCTGTGCAGCGAGAGACTGCCCCACCGTTGCCACCGGCGGCTGGTCGCTGAGTACCTGGAGCGGCGGTGGCCCGGCGTGGCGACGGAACACCTCGTCTCGCAGAACTGGGCGGAGTGACGGCAACGCTTCTGTGGCGTCCAGCGCTCCGCGACGGCGTCATGGCCGGCGTTGACTTCGCATTCCCGGCGGGCGTGATGAGTGCCCGACCACGCCTGCGCGGGGGGACGGCGAATCGGCGCTCGATCAAGTGGGTGAGCGTGCGCAGCCCGTTCTTGGCGCTCCCCGATGGGACGGCCGGGCGGCCGCTGTGACTTGGGCCCTCGGGACGCGATCCCGGTCGCGATGGAGGCGTGGCACTGCGCCCGCACGGTCGCCCCCGGTCGGCGCGTGCGGGCTCTTCGCAGCGGCGCTAGCGGGAGCCGTGCGGAGCGGGCACGCCTGTATCCGAGTGTTCGAGATGATCCTTGATCGCCGCGCCCGCCGCCTCGTCCGCGGCTTTGTCGCCGCGTTCGGCCTGGTTGCAGCAGACAAGCACCGCGAAGTCTCTGGCGGGCGCAACCCACGCGACCGCGAACCACATCGTGTTGCTCCCCGCGTGCGTCAAGACCATGCGGTTGCCTTCATCCCCCGCCCACGGGCGCTCGGTGCGCGCCCAGCCGAAGGCGTAGTCACCGGCGGGCGGCGTGTGAAGCCTCCTGAACGCCGCCGCGGGGAGCGTCACGTGACCGATTCGCTGCGGTTCGCCGCGTTCGCCCCGGATGTGGACGCGGACGTACTTCGCCCAGTCCTCGAGGGAAAGGTGCACGCGCCCCGCGGGCGTGATCGCGGGCGGGTTGTCGGCGCCGCGGCCGTCGGCGGTCGGGTGGCGCGGCGCGCCGTTCTTTCCGTGGCCGCGGGGCTGATCGATCGCCCCCGGCGTTCCGGGCGCGCCGAAGCCGCCGGTGGTCATGCCGAGCGGGCGAAAGAGCAGGTCCTGGATCAGTTCCTCGTAGGGTTTTCCCGCGACCGTTTCGCAGATGTGGCCCGCGACGGCGAAGCCAGCGTTCGAATAGATGAACTTCGTGCCGGGCCGGGCCGCGGGCTCGTGTTTCGTCACACCTTCGAGAAGGAGGCGCCGCGCATCGGCGGGTGAGCCCGGGTGTTCCCACAGCCTGCCCCACAAGCCGTCGGCGTCGAGGCCGTTGGGGAAGCCCGCGCGGTTCGTGCAGAGTTGTTCGACGGTCGCGGCGCGGAAGTCCGCGTGCATGGTCGGCGCGAGGTCGGGGAAGATCTCCGCGAGCGTGGCTTCCCACTCCAGCTTCCCTTGCTCAACAAGAATCGCGCACAGCACCGCCGTCATCGCCTTCGTGTCCGAGCCGATGTGCCACAGGTCCGACGCCGTCACGCGCTCCGGCGAGCCCGCGGCGCGCACGCCGACCGCGCCGAGCGCCGCGAGCCCGTCGCCGGTGACCACGGCCGCGGCGAGGGCCGGGACCTTGTGCTTCGCGCGGATCGGCTCGAGCAAGCCGTCGAGCGAGCGCACGCCGGGCGGGGCGGGCGGCTGGTCCGCGACCGGCGCCGTCTGCCTGGCGGGGTCGGGCTGAAGGCCGAGTGCCGCGGTCTTCCCGACGAGAACGATCGCGAGTGTGATCCGCACGAGCCAATCGATCATGTGCCGAGTGTAGAAAACGCGGGGGGCGACAGCGGGAGGCGCGGTCCCGGATTCCTGCGGTCGGCGGGCACACTTCGAGCGGCTTTCGATGACCTGCGGCGAGCAACGGCGGAAGACATCAAGGAACTTGCTGCCGGCGAACGCCGGCGCGGCCGGAGCCGGGCAGGCGAGCAAGGATGAGGCGGCGTTGCTGTTCGGCGTGGTGCGCGTGCGTGAAGGCAAGCCGCGGCGGTACGGGACGCCGGTGCGACGCGCACCTGACGGCGCGATCGAACTCGCGCCGACGGAAGACGCGGACGGTCTCGACGAGCGCCGCGCGGCGATCGGTCTACCGAGTGTGAAGCAGTTCTTAGAAAGTCTGAAGCCGCCGACCGACGGTCAATGACAGCGCGCTCGCTTTCAGCCCGTCGGCGCGGATGTTCCTTCGGATACGATCCGTCGATGGCTTCGTTGCCCATCGCTCGCCGCATCCAGCACGTCCAGCGCTACGCGCAGGTGCTGGAAGTGCTCGCGCACCACGGCTTCGCCGACGCAGCCCAGAAGATGCGGCTCGACACCCTGATCGAGCGCGGGCGTGCGATCATCGGCGCACCGAACGGTGAGAGGCACGACCGCGTCCCGGTGCAGGTGCGGGTGCGCATGGCGCTCGAGGACCTCGGACCGACGTTCGTCAAGCTTGGTCAGGTGCTGAGCACGCGCCCGGACCTCGTGCCGCAGGAGTGGGCGGACGAGTTCAAGAAGCTGCAGAACAAGGTGCCCGGCGTCGAGTACGCCGTGATCGAGAACGTGCTCGAGGAGGAGTTCCCCGGGCGGGTTCGGAAACTCTTCCGCTCGATCCAGAAAAAGCCGCTCGCCGCGGGGTCGATCGCCCAGGTGCACCGTGCGCGGCTGCGCGACGGGACGCGGATCGTGCTCAAGGTCCTCCGCCCCGGCATCCGCAACCTCACCGCCATCGACATGGAGATCCTGCGCTCCGTGGCGGAGTTCGTCGAGGCGCACTTCGCGAACCTTGGGTACAGCCCCGTCGAGGCGGTGAAGGAGTTCGCGAAGGAGCTGAAGCGCGAGGTGGACCTGACGGTTGAAGGTCGCTCGGTCGAGCGTCTCAAGGCGTTCTTCAAGGAAGACCCGGAGATCATCTTCCCGACCGTGTACTGGGACGCGACCACGACGAACGTGCTCGCGATGGACGAGATCGACGGGCTTGTGCTCGCGGACATGGCCCCGGGCTCGCTCAGCCCGCACGACCGGCGGCGGGTGGTGGAGAACGGCGCGCGGGCCGTTTTCCTCCAGTGCCTCGACCTGGGCTTCTTCCACGCAGACCCGCACCCGGGGAACATCATCGCCCTGCGAGGAGGCCGCATCGCGTTTATCGACTGCGGCATGACGGGCCACCTCGACGCAGAAACAACGCGGCAACTCGCCGACCTCGTCTCCGGCGTCGTCTCCGGCGAGCTCGAGCGCGTGATCGCCGCCGCGGGCGCGATCGCCGACGTCGCGCCCGAGAAGCTCGAGGACCGCACGCTGCGAGCGGACGTCGACGCGATCGTCTCGGAGTTCCGCGGCGCCACCCTCGACCGCCTGAACCTCGGGCGCGTGCTTCAGAACTTCTTTGCCACCCTCCGGGCGCACAGGGTGCGGTGCCCGGCGGACATCATGCTGCTCATCAAGGCGCTGACGACGATCGAGTCGGTCGCTCGCGACGTCGATCCATCGTTCGAGCTCGTCCCGTTCGTGCGGCCGTACGTCGAGGACCTTGTCGGCCGGCGCTACGGCGTCTCCGCGGTCAGGCGACGGTTGCAGCGGAGCGCGGTGCAATACCTCGAGCTGGTTGAAAACCTGCCGGGCGAGATCCGGCTCATCGTCTCGCAGCTGCGCAAGAACCGGCTCGCGGTAAACCTTGAACACAGGGGCCTCAACCGCCTCACGCACACGATCGAGCACGCGAGCCGGAATATCTCCTTCGCGCTCGTTATCGCCGCGATCTTCGTCGGCTCGTCGATCCTCGTGCTCGCCGCGCGTGACGCGGGAGAGACCGTTTTCAAGGCGCTCGCGATCGCCGGTTTCATCGCCGCGGCGGTGCTGGGCGTGCTGATGGTGATCTCGAACCGGCGCGAGCCCGACGGTTAACGTTTCGACCGTTTCTTCGAGGTCTTCTTCCCGGCCGCGCTCTTCGGCGCGGGCCGGGCGGTCGTCCTGCGCGACGGGCGTTTCACGGGTGCGACGCCCCGCTCGCCCAGCACGTCGGCGATCGCGCTCAGCAACCCCTCCGCACCCATCACCAGCGCGCCGGCGCCCTTGCGCGCGGCCCGGGCCCCCGCGCGCGAGGTCTCGCCCGCCAGTTCCGTCATCCGTCCGTCCGCGGCGTCGGCCGCTTCGCGCATGGAATCCACCACCTTCGGGCCCGTCCGCCTGGCCCGGGAGACGAGCGAGTTAAGCTCGTCGCGAACCTCCTTGACCGCCTTGTCGGCGAAGTCTTCCACCGCTTCGAGGAAGTCCTTGTCCGCCTCTCGCAGGCGCTTGTTCGCAGTGTTCGAGAGCGTGCGCCCACGCCGACGCATCTCGTCGGCGGTGGTTTCGCCCGCCGCGGCCGCGGCGTGCACGCCCTGCCGGAGGCCGTCGAAGACCTGACGCAGCACGTTCTCATTGGAGGCTGGGACCGCGGCGTCGAGGCCCTCGACCGCCCCATCAAAGACGTCGCGCACGAGCTTCGTGACCTCGCGTCCGGAGACGTCGCCGCCACGGAGTGCGCGGACGGACAGGTCATGAACGCGGTCGCGGAGCACGGCGCCGTCTGCCGCTCGCTTCTTGGCGGGCCGTGAGGACGTTTTCCGAGCCATTGAAACCTCCGGAGTAGATGGAACCGTGCGCGGACATCGTACCTCGACCACGCCCCGATCACGTGGGCGCGCGTCACACGGACCCCGCGTACGAGGTACGGGGCTGCGGTGGCAGCGTGCGCTTGCTATGAGGGAAAATTCCCTCATCGACGTCGCGGTCCGGGTCTTCGCCGACCGCGTGCACGTTGTTATCGCCCCCGAGACATGGATTCGCGCGGACCGGCGCCCGTCGGCCGCTGCGACGCGGGCGGGCCTTTCGTGGCTGGCCGCGGCCGCGGTCGACGCATTGGTGTCCTGACCGTTCGGAGATCCGGGCGCAGAGGAGGCTGTCCATGTGCGCGAAGAACTCATCGATCGTGACGTGGGCGGTTCTCGCCGTCGTCGGTCCCTGTGCGCTGGCTCAGGAATACACCTTCACCAAGATCGCGGACAGCGCGCTCCTGGACTTCGACCCCTTCTCGTTCGGCGCCCCGTCGATCAGCGACGCAGGTCACGTCGCGTTCCGGGCCCAGAGTTCGGACCAGACCGTGACGAGCATCTGGCGCACCGGCGCGTCGCTCGCGGGGCCGCTAACGCTCATCGTCGACAGCTCGGGCCCGGTCGGCGGACTCTCCCGCAACGTTTCGGTCAACAACCTCGGCCAGGTCGCGGTCTGGGCGCCCGTCAGCGGCGCGACGATCGACGAGCGCATCATGCGCGGCGACGGGAACGGCACCCCCACCACGATCGCCGAAGCGGGGCCGTCGCCGCACCCGTTCTCATTCATGTCGGTCATCGTGTCTGTCAACGATTCCGGCGCGGTCGCGTGGCAGGGCGAGCTCCGCCAAGCCGGCTTCCCGCAGGGGCTCTTCACCGGGAACGGCGGCCCGCACAACACCATCTTCGATACCGCGTCGAGCAACTTCACGTCGTCCTTCGCCGGCCCCATGATCAACAACGCCGGTCAGATCGCGTTCCGTGCCGCAACGACCGCAAGCGGCGGCGACGCGATTTTCCGGTACGACGGCTCCGGGGCCTTCACGGCAATCGCCGACCAGAGCCATCCGCTGGTGGGCTCGACGATGGACGACGAGCCGGCCATCAACGCTTCGGGCCGCGTCGCGTTCATCGGCCGCGGCGACGATGTTTCGACCATGTACCTGCTCGTCGGCGACGGCACAACGGACGCCGTCGCCGTCGTCAATACCACCGGCCCCCTCGACTCGATCAACAACGCCGCGATCAACGACCTCAACCAGATCGCGTACAGCGCGACGTTCGACGACTTTACGACGACCGGCATCTTCACCGGCCCGGACCTCGTCAATGACGCGGTGGTGCGGACCGGCGACGTCATCGACGGTTCCGCGGTTACGTTCGTCTCGTTCTACCGGGAGGGCCTCAACAACAGCGGGCAGATCGCGTTCTTCGCACAGCTCGCGGACGGCCGCGGCGTCGTCATGGTCGCGACGCCCGTCCCGACCACGGGCGTGCTCGCGCTCGCGGCGGTCGCTTCACCCTTCGTGCTGCGTCGCCGCCGCTGAACCGGCACCACGACATGGACAGCGCGGCGACTTCGGCTGCCGCGCCGACCCGGACTACCGCAGGCAGTTCCCGCCGCCAAAGACGCTGAAAAGCGCCTCGATGTCAACGTTGTCCGGAAACAACCCGTCGTTATTGAAGTCGGTATCGCCGCACATCCCGGTCGTGCACGGACCCCCGCCGAAGACAGAGAGAAAGTCCTCGAGATCGGTGTTGTCCGGGAACAAGCCGTCACCGTTGAAGTCGATCGAGTCGCAGCCGACCGGCGTCGTGAAGGTGTCCACCGCCACGCGGTCGAGGCTCATCGACGATTCCGCCGCGTCGAAGCGGATTTCGTAGGAGACCGCGTTCCCCTGCAACTCCCAGCGGAAGAGCGTGTCCACGGTGAACCCGCCGAAGCCGCCGAGGGGCTGGCGGCTCAGTTCGACGGTCTCGACGGGAGCTACCCCGCCGATGTGGACGGACGAGGGAAGGATCTCCGTCCCCTGCGTGCGCACTTGCAGCAGCACCGTCGTCGTCTGCGAATCGCCGAGGTCGAAGTTGGGCGCGATCACGCGGATGCTTGTCGGCGCGGTGATCGAGTAGATGTTCCCGCCGCCGGTGACGAACGACTGCCCGCTCGTGTCGTAAGCGTTCCAGCTCGGCGCCGCGGCGGGGAGCGACCCGCCGACGTACACGCCCGCGTCCGGTGCGTTCGGGCCGGCAGGGCTCGTGAAAACCTCCCACAGGGCGTACGCCGAATTGGGCGTGCTTCCACGCGTCCAGGGAAAGTTCGTCCCGTCCGGGGCGACAAAGCTGCCAAAGGCGCGGGGCGCGAGAGCCGACGCGGCAAGCACGGACAGAACAACGGGCTGGAATCGCATCGATGCACCTCCGAGGCGTACCCGGCGTAACCGGGGCCCGTGGATACTGAGCGGTCTGCTGAGACGGCGTTTCAGGCTCAAAAAGTACCCTGCCGCGCACGGTCGTCAAGCTGTCAAACAAGAATATTTCTTGTTAAACAGCAATACAGTGACCGGCACGGTACTTACCGCATCAGGGAAGATGCGAACGCGTCCCACGCGTCGGTGTGTGCGACGCCCACAGTGAGCGCAGAGGTCACAAAGAGGACACCGACGGCCAGCGCGAGCCATCGATCAAATGACCGCGTGACAGCGCAGCGGATCGCGAGAAGCAAGACGCCCAGCACGAGCATTGCGAAGAAGGGGCCGAAGACGCGCTCACACACAGTGCCGAGGTAGAGACTGTTGATCGGATCGATGCGCGCGATCGCGGCGTCGCTCGCCGCAAGGGTCGCCGCGAGCATCATCGCCCGGTGGATCGCCGGCTTGCGGCGCTTCCACACCGCCACGGCAACAAAGCCGGCAAAGACGGCGACAGACAGCAGCGGCACCGTCAGGAATTGCTTGGGCGTCATGCCCCAGATCTGCATCTCGGACGGGGCGATGTGCATCGCTTGAACCGCGAGCATCGAGCCGGAAACAACCACCGCGCAGGCAAGGGCAACGCCGAACCACCCGAGCCGCACGTGCGCCTTGCGACCGCGGGCCGCGACGAGCGCGGGCTGCGTTGCGAACAGCAGGATCCACGCGGACATGATGACGCCGTGTGCGATGACGAGCGTGCGGATCGGCGGGGGGATGTCGCGCCCCGGGTAGGCTCTGCCTTGGAAGTAAAAGTGCTGAAAACCGACCACGGAAACGACCAGAAGCACAAGTGCGGTGAAGGTGTAGAACCAGCGACTTGGTTCGAAGGCGGCGGGCTTGCGCTCCACCGGGCTGACGGCGACCGTGCTCATGGAACCCCCTTCCTCCGCGTCTCCGACTCCTGACCACAAAAAAGCGAAAGCCCCGCTCACGCGGGGCTTCGAAGCGAGGCGGACGGGACTCGAACCCGCAACCACCGGATCGACAGTCCGGTACTCTAACCAATTGAGCTACCGCCCCTGACCAGGCCGCGGCGGGTTTGGGCCCGCTGTGGCCGCCGCGGGCGTCGATCTCCCGCGGGGAGGGAAGCGTACACGCCGGACGGCCGGAATCAAGTGCGGGGGTACGCCCGGCGCCGCAGGTGCGATGCGGCCCAGAAATGCACCATCGAGACGGCCTAAACGGGTGCAATCAGGCTTAGAACTCCGCGCTGCCCGGTGTCCGCGGGAACGGGATGACGTCGCGGACGTTGGCCATGCCGGTGATGAACATCATCGCGCGCTCGAAGCCCAGCCCGAAGCCCGCGTGCGGCACGGTGCCGTAGCGCCGCAGGTCGCGGTACCACCAGTACTCCTTCTTCGGCAGGCCCATCTCGTCGAGTCGGCGGTCCAACACGTCGAGACGCTCCTCGCGCTGGCTGCCGCCGATGATCTCGCCGACGCCGGGCACCAGCACGTCCATCGCCGCGACGGTCTCGCCGGGCGCGCCGTCCGTGCCCGGGTCGTTGACGCGCATGTAGAAGGCCTTGATCTGCTTGGGGTAGTTCATGAGGATGACGGGCTGCTTGAAGTGCTCCTCGGTGAGGTATCGCTCGTGCTCGCTCTGGAGGTCCGTGCCCCACTTCACCGGGTACTCGAACTTCTTCCCGCCCGCGATTGCCTTCTCCAGGATCTTGATGGCCTCGGTGTACGGCAGGCGGCGGAAGGGTGTCTTGAGGACGTGGTCGAGGCGCGCGACAAGGCCCTTCTCGATGCGCTCGTCGAAGAACTTCATGTCGTCTGCGCGCTCGGTGAGGCAGGCGTTGACGAGGTGCTTGATGAAGTCCTCGGCGAGCTCGCTGTCGGCCTGAAGGTCCGCGAAGGCGATCTCCGGCTCGATCATCCAGAACTCAGCGAGGTGGCGGCTGGTGTTGCTGTTCTCGGCGCGGAAGGTGGGCCCGAAGGTGTAGACGCGGCTGAGGGCCGTGCAGTAGGTCTCGACGTTGAGCTGGCCGGAGACAGTGAGGTGGGCCTCCTTGCCGAAGAAGTCCTTCGAGAAGTCCACGGGCGCGGCGGGGTCGGCGACGGCGGTGCCGCCGTGCGGCGCGAGCTTGTCGCCGTGGGCCTTGAGCGGCTCGGACCGCGGCGGGTTGCACATGTCGAGCGTCGAGACGCGGAACATCTGCCCCGCGCCCTCGCAATCGCTGGCGGTGATGATCGGCGTGTGGACGTAGAAGAAGCCCCGCTGGTCGAAGAAGCGGTGCATCGCCATGCTGAGCGCGTGGCGGACACGGGCCACCGCGCCGAAGGTGTTCGTGCGGGCGCGCAGGTGCGCGTTCTCGCGCAGGAATTCCATCGTGTGCTGCTTGGGTTGGATCGGGTAGTGGTCCGGGTCGTCGACCCAGCCCACCACCCGGACGGCGCCTCCATTGGCGGGGTCGGCGTTGACCTCTTTCCCCCCCTTGGGCGTCTGGACGATCACGCCGTCGCACTCGACGGCGCAGTGCGTCGTGAGTTTCGCGACCTCGCTTGCGTAGTTCGGGAGCGAGCCGGGGCAGACGACCTGGATCGGGTCGAAGCAGGTGCCGTCGTGGACGTTCAGGAACGAGAGGCCGCCCTCGGCCTTGCTGTCGCGCCGGGTGCGGACCCAGCCCTTGACGGTGATCCTGGTGCCCACCTCGGCCTTGAGCGCATCAACAACGCGGAGCCAGCGCATGAAAACCTCCGGAGAAGAGGCGATTCTATCGCGCCAGCCGGGAGGATTCACCGCAGAGGCGCGGAGGGGGACGAGAAGAGGACAGACTGATCTGAAGTGAGTGCACGAGCGCGCCCTTCAGATCAGCCCGTTCTCTCCGCTGCGCTCTCTGCGTCTCCGCGGTGAGTCTTACTTGTTCTCTTCCGCGGCAGCAGCCTGCTTCGCCGCCCAGTAGGGCTCGAACTCGTCCCGGTACCAGCTCATCCACGCGCGGTAGTCCCAGCCGAGCCGCGCGGTCGACTGCCCCCACGCGGCGGACGAGAGCCGCACGAGCGCGTTGTGGATATCCACGTTGTACGAGTAGACCGTCGCATCGATGACGCGCACGAGCGTGCCTTCGGTCACCGAACTGACCTGTGGGTCGAACGCGACCGCGGCCTCGGCGACGACGGGCTGGAGGTCGCTCACGAACGACGTCTGCGTGCCCACGGCGATCCATGCGAGCGCGCCGGCGCCCTCCCGCGCGCCGCCGGTCTGCACCGCCTGCGCCCGCAACTGGCTGGCCGCGAGCCAGGGGATCAGCTCGACGAGCTTCAGGTTCTCGGCGAGCCGGGCGGCGTTGAGGCCGTTGGACGCGCGCGAGCTCGTGAGCCCCTCGTAGACGACCATCCGGGCCTGATCGCGGACGAGCTGCGGCTTCTCCGATTCGCGCTGGCGTTCGTCGAGCCGCTGCGTGGCGGCCTCCCGGATCCTGGCGTCCTTGTCGAAGACCGCCTGCCACGCCAGCGCGGCGTCGCCTTCCAGGGACTCGCTGCGCTTGAAGATGTCGAGGAGCTCGAGGCGAACGTCATCGTCCTCGCGCTTGAAGACGTCGATGAGGAGCGGGAAGAGCGCCGGTTCCGCCAGTTCGCGCAGCTTCAGGATGCCCTCTTGCCTGATCTGCGTGCTGCGGATCTGGCCGAAGTGCTTGAGACGGAGGCGGCGGATCTCCTTCTCCTTCGAGAGCCGCGCCTGCTTCTGCTCGTGGTAGCGCCGTACGCTCTCGCTCTGCTCGTTCATCGCGAGCCGGCGCAGCCAGGCGGGGGCGCTGTCGTCGCTCACCGCGGGCGGCGCGTCGTCCTCGTCCTTGGCGTACGCCGGCGCGATGAAGAGACCGCTCCCCACGAACAACCACGCCACGGTGAGGAACGCGAACAGCTCGCGCACGGGCGCGGCCTCACGCACAGCGGCGAATCGATCCTCTGCCATGCTGGTCCCCTTCTGTGTCGCCCTTCGGGCGGCTTCGCCGCGGCGTTCTGGGCTCGGCGGCGGCAACGCGGGCGCAGTGCTGCATCCGCTGCACTATTTGGTACGTTCGGGCAACGCCGGGGTTCCCGGAAATCCGGGTGCTCCGGCCTCGATCAGGGGAGAAGAGAAAATCGGGCCGGACGGCGCTAGTCCGCGGCGGAGGCCACGATCGCCTGCTTGCCGAGCCCTTGGCGGATCGTCTGTGCCGCCGCGGCGGTGGAGTACCGACCGACGTGGACGGCGTAGAGCGTCTTGCCGTTTCGGGTGATGGGGACGACCCGAACTGACTCGAGCCCACGCATGGCGTCGGAGAGTCGCTGGGCCTCGCGCTGGGCGGTGGCCTCTGAAGAGAATGCACCGGCCTGCACGGTGTAGCCACCGGTGGAGGAAGGCCTCGTCTGGGCGGTAGCCATTGTGCCGGTCCCCGGCTTGGTCGGCGAAGTACCGGGCGATGGGATGTTGCCCGCGAGGCGGTCGCCGATCATCATCCGCAGGCCGCCGTCGGTGACGACGCGGGCCTGCGCGAGCTTGTACGCCTGCTGCGCCTCGGCGGTCTTTCCGATGGCGTGGTACGAGTCGCCGGCGTACATCGCGGCACGCGCCGCTTCGTCGCCGCCAAGGAATTGAGCGGCACGGGCGAGCCGCCCCGCGGCGATCGTGTGCTCGCTTCGCTCCTGCGCGATCAGGCCCAGCGTCGCGTTCGCCTTGCCGGCGATGTCCCGGTTGGCGTTCGCCTCGAGAGGACCGAGCCAGCGGATCGCTTCGCTGTTGCGGTTCAGGGCGTGCGCGGAGAGGCCGGCGATGAGTGCCGCCTCGTCGTGGCGCGGCCCGCGCAGCTTGCCCGCCGCCTCGACGGCGCCCTCGTACGCCCGCTCGTACTGCCCCTCCGCGAAGAGCGTTACATGCGAACCGCTCGCCGCGGCGTTGCCCTTGGGGGCGCCGGAGCATCCGGCGAGCACAAGACTCCCGGCGCAGAGAAGGGCGGCGGACAGGCGCGCGGACGGGTGACGCACGGGCATGACGATTCCTCCCGCGCCGGGGCGACGCGTGCCGCGGATATCGGCAAGAATGGCCGGGCAGACGCAGTTTTTGGCGCCGGCCCTCTTCACCATGTCGATCCACCTTCCGATCCTTCGTTCGCTACTCGCCCGCCCTCTCGCGACGCGCATCGTTGACGACAAGCGCCCGTATCGAGGCGCCGAGCTGCTGATCGCCTCGGCGCACGCCGCGGCCGCGATCCGGCCGAAGTGCGACGCTCCCCGCGTGGGCGTGATGCTGCCGACCTCGGGGGCGTTCCCGATCGCGGCGCTGGCGGGGTGGATGCTGGGCAAGACGGTGGTGCCGCTGAACTACCTGCTCAAGCAGGAGGAGCTGCAGTACGTCGTCGAGGATGCCGGCCTCGACACGGTTGTCACCGCGAGGGCGCTCCTCGACCACATGGGGTACGCGCCGCGCGTCGCGCACGCGGTGATGATGGACGACATCGACTTCAGAGGCGTGCCGGAGCCGGTGTGGCCGATCGGCGCGTCGGCCGACGACCTGGGCGTGCTCCTCTACACGTCGGGCACGAGCGGCAAACCCAAGGGCGTCATGCTCACGCACGGCAACATCGCGGCGAACATCTCGCAGGTGCTGCGGTGGATCGATCTGGGCGCGAGCGACAAGATGCTCGGCGTGCTGCCGCAGTTTCACTCGTTCGGGCTCACGGTGCTGACGCTGCTGCCGCTGAGCGCCGGCGTGCCGGTGGTGTACACGGCGCGGTTTGTTCCGTCGAAGATCGTGCGGTTGATCCGCGAGCACCGGCCGACGATGCTCGTCGCGATCCCCAGCATGTACGCCGCGCTGCTCCACGTGAAGGACGCGACGCGCGAGGACTTCGCGTCGCTGCGCATCGTCGTGTCGGGCGGCGAGCCGCTGCCGGCTGCGGTCTTCAACGGCTTCCGCGAGCGCTTCGGGGTGACGATCAACGAGGGGTACGGGCTGACGGAGACCGCGCCGGTGACGAACTGGTGCCGCCCCGGCGAGTGGCGGCCGCACTCGGTCGGCAAGCCGCTGCCCGACATCGACCAGCGCATCGTCGAGCCGGCGACCGGCCGCACGCTGCCGCCGGGCCGGGACGGGGAGGTGCAGATGCGCGGGCCGAACATCATGCGCGGCTATTACCGCCTCCCCGATGAGACGGCGAAGACGTTCACAAGCGACGGGTACTTCCGGACGGGCGACATCGGGCGCCACGACGTTGATGGGCACCTCTACATCACGGGCCGCATCAAGGAAATGATCATCGTCGGCGGCGAGAATGTCTTCCCGCGCGAGATCGAGGAAGTGCTCAACCAGCACCCCGCCGTCGGAGCTTCGGGCGTGATCGGTGTGCGCGACGACATCCGCGGTGAGCTGCCGACGGCCTTCGTCGAGTTCAAGGAAGGCGCGAGCGCGACCGAGCAGGAGTTGCTCTCGTGGTGCCGCGGCCGGCTCGCCGGGTACAAGGTGCCCCGCGAAGTCCGGGTCGTCGAGGCCCTGCCGCGCAGCCCGACCGGGAAGATCATGCGGCGCGAGCTGAGCAAGATGGTGTGATGCGCGGCGCCGTCAGGAGCGCGGGATATCGCGCCCCTCGCGCGTGAGCCGCACCGGGTGGCCGTGCCAGGCGTTGACGCCGCCCGGGCCCGGGTACTGGCTCTCGAGAAGCGCGGCGACCTTTGCCATGCCTTCAGGACTCCCCTCCGGCGGCGGCGCGACCCACGTCTTGTCAACGTCCGGGAAGTCGATGGCGCAGTTCGCGCACTTCTCGGGCGAGCTGAACCGGAGCGGGCACCAGAAGCTCTCGACGTTGCGGAGCATCTCGCTCCCGAGCGACCAGACGCCCGTCATCCAGTCGCAGTAAAGGCACCAGATGAGGTCGTAGCCGACGAGCCCGCTGAACTTCTGGCGGCTCACGTTCACCCACTCCCCGGTGCGATACTTGGGCAGGCGCACAAGCCACGTGAGCGGCGGGTAGATGATCAACTCGCCCAGGCGGACGAGCGTGAAGACGGGCACCGCCAGCGCCGTCCACCAGACGGCCAGGTGGTTGCGGGCGAACCCGACGCGCCGGTTCAGCGTGGAGACGATGCGAGGCCCCTTGCGCGCTGGCGGGTTCGCGGCCTCGTGCAGCCACCCCCAGAGAAAGAGCGTAAGGCACTGGGCGAGGACCGCCACGCCGAAGAGCGACCAACCGTTCGTTTCCTCCCTCCAGGCGGAGCGCGTCGCGACGATCCACGCGGCGATCCACGGTCCGTGCGTGAAGAAGAAGACGACGGCGTCCAGCAGCGGCGCCCGCGACGCCGCCTCCGCGAGCGCCCGGCCGCCGATCCTGCTCAGGATGTGCATCAACCCCGCGGCCGCGAGGAGCACACCGACGGTCGACAGCCCGAACACGAGATACGGGTTCATGCGCGAGCGTAGCCGGTGGCGGGATCCAGCCGGTTCAGCCGCGGAAGAACTTGGAGAACGTGCGGATCGTCACGGCCCGGCTCACGGCCGCGATGGACTCGAGGAGCGGGATCGCCTTGGGGCAGACCTTGACGCAGTTCTGTGCGCGGCCGCAGTCGTCAACGCCGCCGGGGCCCATGAGCTCATCGAGCCGTGCGTTCTTGAGCTCGGCGCCCGTCTCGTGCATGTTGAAGTACCGCGCGAGGCTGATGGCGTGAGCGCCGACGAACGCGTCACCCCACCGCTTCGGGTCCTCCTCGAGCTTGTACTGCGGGCAGGCCTCGAGGCAACAGCCGCAGGACATGCACTCGCTGAGCTTGTAGCGGATCTCCTGCTGGTCCGGCCGCTCGCGTGGCCCGGCGCCGAGCGAGTAGGTCCCGTCGATGGGTACCCAGCCCTTCACGCGCGTCAGCGCGTCGAACAGCCTCGCGCGGTCGACCCAAAGGTCCCGGATGACCGGGAACTTGGACATCGGCTCGAGCGTGATCACATCGCCGTCGCCGGGCGCGTAATCGTCGATGAGACACGAGCACGACTGCCGGACCATGCCGTTGATGACCATCGTGCACGCGCCGCAGACTTCTTCGAGGCAGCCGCTATCCCACGCGACCGGTGTTGTCTGGCGTCCGTCGGCGGTCACCGGGTTCGCGGCGATCTGCTGGAGGCACGCGATCACGTTGCTCCCCTTCTCCGGCTTTACGCGGAAGGTCTCCCACCGGCCGGGCTTGCCCGGTCCGTCGCACCGCTTGATGCGCAGCAGGACCGTGCGTCCTTCCTTGGCGTGCTTGCGGTTGTACGCGCGCTGGCGGGAAGCAACGTCGCTCGGGGCGGTCATGCCTTGACTCCTTGTGGGCCGTGGTAGGCGGTGTCTGCGGACACGGCGGCCTTCGGGTTCCGCGCTGTCCACTCGGCGAGTTCGTCTGCACTCATCGCGGGCCGCGGGCCGGTCCATTCGCCGGGCTTCTCGACGTAGAAGACGAACTGCTGGTAGAAGGGACGGAAGCGGGCGCCGAGCATCCAGTCGTACATACGCGGTACGAAGCGGAGCGGTGCGGGCCAGTACTGGTCCCACTGCAGGTTCGGGTGGCTCATGAAGTGGGCGTGCGAGAAGCCCGCCGCGGCGGCGTGCCGCACGACGTCGCGGTTCGTGTTCATCCGGTAGACGGCGGGGTAGTCGTTCCACCCCTCCTTGCCGGCGACCATGCGGCCTTTGAGGTGAAGGGCCTGCACCGCGCGGACGCTCCAGGCGAAGGGGTGATCGCCCGCGGGCGTGAGGGCATAGAACCGCCCGCCGGGGCGGAGGACCTCGAACGCGCGGCGCATGAATCCGGCCGGGTCGGCGACATGCTCGACGACGTTGATCGTGATGATCGCGTCGTACTCGTCGCGCGGGAGGTCGAGCTTCTCGAACTCTCCCTGCCAGCGGCGCGTGAGGAGGGGGTGCCGCCAGACCTCCGGGGACGGGTCGAGCCCGTCGAGCTGCGCGGGCCGTGCGTAGAGGTCGCGGTAGTAGTCGAGGCTCGGCGCGTCGCCGCAGCCGACGTCGAGCACGCGTCCGGACCAGCGCGGATCGGCCATCCAGAGTGAGGCGATCCAGCGCCCGCTGCGGGCGTGATCCTTGAGGGTCGTGTAGTTTCCCTCGGAGGGCGAGCGTTGGGCGAAGGTGACGTTCACGCGGAGCGTCTCAACTCGCGGCACGAGGAAACCACGTTAGACCCCCACCCCCGCCGGCCTGGGCTTCTCCGCCGGCTTCGGATCGTCCTTCTTGCCGTACGTGCGCGCCGTCGGGCGGATAAGCGACGCATCGATGGGCTCGAAAGAGATCGACGCCCGGCCGATGCGCTCGTCGTACTTGGCGACGGTCGTCTTCATGAACTCCGCGTCGTTGCGCGAGGGGAAGTCCGTGCGGAAGTGCGCCCCGCGGCTCTCGCGGCGCTCGATGCTCCCCTGCGCGATCGCGTCGGCGACCAGCAGCATGTCGCGCAGCGTGCGGGCGTAGTTGAGCGACTGATTCGACCACTGCGCGTCGTCGCCGAGACGGATGTGCGCCGCGCGGTCGCGCAGCTCCTCGAGCTTCGCGACGCACTGGCGCAGGCGCGGCTCGCTCTTGACGACCGTGCACGCGGCGGTCATCTCGACGCCGAGCTCCTTGTGGATCGTGTACGCGTTGGTCCTCGGGTCCGTCGCGGCGCCCTTCGTCACGGTCTCGAGGAGCGCCTTCATCTTCGCGTTCTCGCGGGCAACGTCGCGGTCGAACGGCGCCGACGCCATCGACTCGGCGGAGTTCTTCGAGACCTGATCGCTCCGGACGTAGTTCACGACGCTCACGCCGCAGAAGAGGCCGTCGAAGATGCAGCTCAGCAGCGCGTTCGCGCCCAGGCGGTTGGCGCCGTGGTACGCGAAGTTGACCTCGCCGAAGGCGTAGAGCCCATCGACGTTGGTCATCATGTTCGTCGGCGCGCCGAGTTGCATGCCCTGGCCGACGTCCGCGCCGATCGGCGGCCGTGCGCCGCTCTTGTGCTTGTCGCGCGGCTCGGCGGGGTTATAGCTGCCCTTCACGTGCCGCGTCCACAGCCCGCCCATGCTGTAGTGCACCGCCGGGAAGATCTTCATCGGCGTGCGCTTGGGGTCCTCGCCCGCGAACTTCTCGTAGATCTCGAGGATGCCGCCGAGCTTGCGCTCCAGGTACGCCGCGTCCTTGTGCGTGAGGTCCAGGTAGACCTGGTTCTCGCCCGCCACGCCCATCCCGTGCTGCACGCAGATCTCGAAGATCTCGCGCGTCGCGATGTCGCGGGGCACGATGTTGCCGTACGCCGGGTACTTCTCCTCGAGGAAGTAGTACCGCTCATCCTGCGGGATGTTCTTCGGGTCCGCGCCGCTGTTGGGGTGCGGGCCCCACGCGCCGTCGGCGCGTTTGACGGCGGGCACCCACACGCGCCCGCCCTCGCCGCGGGCCGACTCGCTCATCAGACGCAGCTTGTCCGCCCCGGGGATCGCCGTCGGGTGCACCTGGATCATCTCCGGGTTGCCGTACCAGACGCCGGCCTGGTAGCACCGCGCGGCGGCGGCGCCGGAGCACATCACGGAGTTCGTGCTCTTGCCGTAGACGAGCCCGCAGCCGCCGGTCGCGATGACGACCGCGTCGGCGCGGAAGGCGCGGACCTGCATCGTTCGGAGGTCCTGGGCGATGATGCCGACGCAGCGGCCCTCCTCGATCACCGGCCAGAGGAATTCCCACATCTCGTACTTGGTGATCTTCCCTTCGCTCGCGTAGCGGCGGGTCTGCTCGTCGAGCGCGTACAGAAGCTGCTGCCCGGTGGTCGCGCCCGCGAAGTGCGTGCGCTTGAAGAGTGAGCCGCCGAAGAGGCGCAGGTCGCGAAAGCCCTCGCTCGTGCGGTTGAAGGGCACGCCCATGCGGTCGAGCAGGTCGATGATCCGCGGGGCCCAGTTGGCCATCTCGAGCACGGGGTGCTGGTCGGCCAGGAAGTCGCCCCCGTAGATCGTCTCGTCGAAGTGCTCGTACTCGCTGTACCCCTGCTGGCGCGCGACCTCGTTGCAGGCGTTGATGCCGCCCTGCGCGCAGACGCTGTGGCTGCGCTTGACCGGAACAAGGCTGAACAGGTCGACGTCCAGCCCGGCCTCGGCGATGCGCACGCTCCCCGCGAGGCCCGCCAGCCCGCCGCCGACCACGATCACCCGCTGACCCATGCGTCCGCCTTTCGATCAACGACCGCCGACAAACCAACCGCTTCCTACTTCTCAGCTTCCTGCATCACCTCGACCGCCGCGGGCGAGCGTTCGTTCAGCAGCGCTTCCTCCGTCGCTCGCGCCTCCGAGGGCGAGGTCGCCAGCGCGCCGAAGAGCGACGCCCACCCCATGAGCATCAGCCCCGCGCCCAGCCCCGCGCACGCAAAGCCCCACCGCCGCTGCGCGGCGCGGGAGATCGTGAGCCCCCACGTGATGGCCGACGTCCACAGGCCGTTCGCGAAGTGGAAGACCAGCAGCGAAACGCCGGCGAAGTAGAGGAGCGACACGAGCACGCCGCCGAGTGTGAACGTCTCGCCGCCCCGCAACGCCGCCGCGAGCGTGCTCGCCGCGAACCGGTGCGACCAGTGCGTGCCGCCCGGCACGAGCCACGTCCAGCCCCAGCGGAGGGTCGCGACGTGGTAGAAGATGAACACGATGCCGACGTACCCGCTCAACCGCTGCAGCGCGTACATCCAGTTGCCCTGGAAGGAGTATCGCGGCGTGTTGTTGCTGCCCGTCGTCGCGTAGTACAGGCCCAGCACGGAGTGAAAGATGATCGACGCCCAGAGCGTGATCTCCAGCAGCAGCAGGTGCGGGATCTGCGTGTTGATCCAGTGGACTTCCTTGTTGAAGTACGCGACGCCGCCGTCGCCATGCGGGTTCTCGCCGCGCAGCGCGAGCCCGCCCCAGACGATCGATGAGTTCGTGAGCAGGTGGTTGACGAGGAAGACGCCGATGGGCACGATGCCCGTGAGGCTGTGGAGTCGGCGGAGGAGATGATGGTGCGTGGCCAGCGGGTTGTCGTTCATCTCGACGGCGGTGGCGTTGCTCACGTGCGGTCGTCCCCTTTCGAAGCAGGCGAAGGCGTCAGCCGACTATCGGACAAACAGGCTCAGGTGCTCCCGCCAAGATCGATCTTGGGCGTCGGCGCCGCGCCCCCCGCGGCACCGAGGCCCCCGACCCCGGCCTGCCCGCCGACCGGCCGCACCCGGCCCTCGGCCACCGCCTTCTCGACGGCCTTGGCAAGCTCCACATACGCGAGCCGCAATTCCGAGAGCGTGCGGGTCATCATCGCCTGCTCCTCGGGCGTCAGGTTGCCCTTGGTCTTGGATTCCAGGACCTCCAGCAGGTCGATGTGCAAGCGGGCGTACTCGAGGCTCACGACCGCCTGGCCCGTGCGCGGATCCGGGAAGTAGCCCATGTACGACAGCGCCTGGGAGGCGAGCAGCCCCGCCAGGTCCTCGAAGCCGAGTTGCTCGGATTCGCGTCCCCCCGCAGCGGCCGCGCCACCGGGCGCCGCGCCGGCGGCCGGACCGGGTGTGCTCTTCGCGGCCTTCGCCGCCGCCTGCTGCTCGAGGCGCTGCTTCTCCGCCTGCGCCTGAGCCTTCCAGTCGGTGTCAATAATGAGTTTGGGCTCGTCGGCGGGGGTCATGGTGGCTCCTGGCGGCACGCCGGAACAACGAGCGTCAGACGTTCGAGGCGATGGAATGCCCACCAACCCCGCTCCAGCCCGGTCCACGGTCTCCCGCTGCACGATCGTAGGAGTCTTTTCGGGGGTCGCGGCGTGCGCGCTGCTCGCCGCCTGCGGCGGCGGCGGCGCGAAGGCGTCACGCGGCGCGAAGATCACCGCCGAGCAGTTCGCGCTCACGGAGGCCCCGGCCGCCCCGCCAGCGTCGCCGCCGCGGGCCCCCGCCGCGGCGCCCGAGCCCCCGGGCGACGAAGACGCGTTCGACGTTCGTGTGGGTGCGCCGCAAGCCGCCGAGGGCGCGTCCCCGGGCACGCTCACGCCCGCGGGCGAGCCGGTGCTCATCGACGCCAAGATCGGCGACGTGAACGGCAAACCGATCTACGCGGCGGAGTTCCTCGCGCCGATGGCCGACCGGCTGCGCGCCGAGGCGGCCAA
This sequence comes from Phycisphaerales bacterium, assembly GCA_035628115.1. Lineage (GTDB taxonomy): Bacteria > Planctomycetota > Phycisphaerae > Phycisphaerales > UBA1924 > BJHL01. The sequence goes on from DASPKL010000005.1 coordinate 42,050, forward strand.
GCGCGGCCGCGACGAGTGGCGGGCCTTCACGCGCCAGCAGGTAACGCGGGCGCTGGACCTGTTCATCGCCGACGAGCTGCTTCGGGCCGAGGCGCTCGCGTCGCTGACGCCCGAGCAGAAGCAGGGCTTCGTCGGGTTTCTCGAGCGCCTGCAGCGGGACTATCAGCGTGAACGGGGCGGCTCGCGGGTGCAGGCCGACCGCCGCCTCGCGCAGACCGAGGGCATCACGCTCGAGGAATGGCGCCGCCGGCGCGAGGACCTCGAGCTCGTGCGCTTTCAAATCGCCGACCGCATCGTGCGGCGCGTGAACGTCGCGTACCGCGACATCGAGCAGCGTTACGACCAGCTCTACGAGCGCTACAACCCGCCCCCGACGTACGTCTTCCGCCTCGCGCAGGTCCTCAAGGACGACCCGAACGCCACCGCGAAGTTCACCGAGCTCCTGCAGGCCGGTTCCTTCGAGGAAGCCGCCCGCAACCCGCTCAACTTCAACCGGCCGAGCGAAGGAGGGCTCGAGGAGCGTCAGCTCCGCGGCGCCATCGAGGCGGCCCAGTTCTTCGGAAACCCCGAGCTGAACGAGGCAGCGCGCCGCATGAAGCCCGGCGAGGTCCGCGGGCCGATCGAGCTCTCCACGAGCAACGCGTGGCTCGCGCTCGAGGAGGTCCGTGTGCGGGCGGTGCCGATCTACGACGCGCAGCTCGACGTCGAAGACCGCGTGCGCTCGGACCGGATCTCCCGCGAGCAGGACAAGTATCTCTCGCGACTGCGCTCGCGCGCGAGCATCACCGACGTCGCGACGATGGTGGACCAGCTCGTCGCCCTCGCGGAGGAGCGCTACTACGCCCGGCCGACGCCCGGGGACGCGAGGTAAGCGATGCCCGCCGACGCGGCGCCATCGCTCCGGACGCGGATGCTGGCCCTGCTCCGATCGCTCACCGGGAACCGCTACCGCTACCGCGCGGGCGACGGCGCGAGGCTCGGCGCCCGCGGCGAGGACCTGTGCGCGGAAGAGGCCCGGCGCCGCGGGTGGAGGGTCCTCGCTCGGAACGCGCGCACCCGGCGCGGCGAAGCGGACCTGGTCTGCGCCGACGATGCGGGCGCGATCGTGATCATCGAGGTCAAGACGCGGACGCGGACCGAAACGCTCGACGTGTCGCCCTTCCTCAGCATCGACCCGGACAAGCTCCGGCGACTTCGGCGCATCGCCGATCTCCTCCGCAGGGCCAACCGGTGGGAGGACCTACCGGTGCGCGTCGAGGCGTGGGCCGTGACCATCGACCAGGCCGGCCCCGCGACGAGGGCCGATCGCATCGAAGCGCGGGTGCTGCACGCCCTCCCCCCGCGGCGGCCGTGACCGATCAGCACGGGCCGCCGGAGAAGACGCGCAGGAAGTCCTCGAGGTCCGTCTGGTCCGGCAGAAGATCGTCGTTGTTGAAGTCGATCGTGTCGCACGCGCCGGTCGAGCACGGACCGCCCCCGAAGACGCTGAAGAAGTCTTCGATGTCGGCGTTGTCGGGGAAGAGCCCGTCGCCGTTGAAGTCGATGCTGTTGCAGCCGGCGACGAACGTGACGATCGCCGACCCGACCTCCCCGCCGGACGGATTCCGGACCGAGATAACCGCGAACACACGGCCGTTGTCGCCGAGTGCGATGCCCGACTCGCGGATCGAGCCGGCGAACGCGTTGTCATCGGCAACGCCGTTGCCGTCGATATCGATCGGGTCCCCCTCCCGGAGAACGACGCGCCGGCCGTTGAGCACGACCACTTCGTTCGCGTTCGCGGGACCGTCCGTCATCCCCGCGATGAGGAAGCTCCCGGAACTGTTGACGGCGACGCCGAGGAACGTCGCGGTGCGCAGCGTGTCGTCGAACCGGTCGTCAAGCCCCGAAGCGACCGGCGCGTCGGTGCGCGCCGCGACGGAGCCATCGATGAGGACCCAGTCGCCGCCGTCGATGTTGCTCCCGACGGCCGCCCACGATCCGCCCCGCGGAGCCACGCACAGCGAAAACATGCTCGGGCACACGGCGTGCACCGGCGCCGTGAGGCCGGGCAGCGCGAAACCCTCCTGGGCAACGACGGTGCCGCCCGCCGTGATCACGGCGTCGGTCGCCATGTTCCCGTTCAGATCTCCGGCCCACGCGACGAACGACCCGTCCGCGCTCGCCGCGAGCCGCTGGTTCGCCAGAAAGTCGAGAGTCTGCGCGGGTAGGGCGAGTTGCCCCGAGGGGGAGTGCACGTCCGTCTGCGCGATGACCGCCCCGGAGGTGAGCGACGACAGCGAATAAACCACGTGCTGCGTCTGCGCGCCCGTCAACACGGCGCTGCGGAGGATCACCGCGCCCGACTCCGTCATGCAGACGCCGTCGTTGATCGCGCCGTACCCGATCCCCGCGGGCTGCCCCACCGCCTGGCCGCCCTCGCGGGCGATCAACACGTATCCCGTTGGCGGCGTGAACCGCGCCGCGAACGCGTTGTTCGTCGTCGCGCCGCTCACGCCCCCCGCGAACGCCACCTGGCCGGCGTTGTTCACGCCGACGGACATATCGAGGTCCGTATACGTGCGCGCGGCGTCGAAAAAGCTCGGGTTGCCCACGCGAGCGACGAGGAAACCGCCGGCGCCCGTCGTGCCCGACCCGCTGCACACGACTTCGGCCTCGACGCCCGCCGAGACCGATGCCCACCCCTGCAACGACCAGCGGGACCCGTCCGGCGAGCAGACGACGCGCGAGAACGTGGAGTCAACGCCGATGCCCGGGGCGAACGGGATGCCGGGCGCCCCCGGCACGAACCGCGTCGGCGTGCCGTTCAAATTGCTGACGAGTACCTTTGGCGGCGCGGCGAGCGTCGACCACGCGACCGCACCCCAAGCGACAACTCCCCACGTGGTACGCATGCCGGAAATGTAGATCACCGCCGCAAAGAGGGCCCGCGGGTTCCGGGGGTTGCCGGGCGCAAAAAAGCCCCGGGCTCTCGCCCGGGGCCTTTGTACTAGCTTTTGATGCCCGGTGCCTTCTTAGAGGCAGGGGCCGCCGCCGAAGACGCTGAAGAAGGCTTCGAGGTCCAGGTTGTCGGGGAACAGCCCGTCGTTGTTGAAGTCGATGTCCCCGCAGGTCCCGGTGCTGCACGGCCCGCCGCCGAAGACCGAGAGGAAGT
>DASPKL010000006.1:0-72137 GCA_035628115.1 Phycisphaerales bacterium
GGAAGCCCAAGAAGAGCCCGAGCCCCTTCATCACCGAGACGGCGACGCGCGTCTTCAAGAGCACGCAGGAGGCGCTGGCCTTCTTCGAGCAGCGCGGGTACTTCGGCGAGAAGAACCTGTTCGGGCATTGAGCCCGGCAACGACCAATGTCCTCGCTCACGACTCCCAATCGGTATCGAGGGGAACCTCGCGCGACCGCCACTGCACACCGGTCTGAGTCCTGAGGTTGTTGATCACGTCTTGGAAAAGTAGCTTCAACGTCGATTCTGACAGTTTACCATCAACGTGGACGCGCACTTCTGAGTAAAACTCACGGAAGCGAACTCGCACACCTCCGACATCGATCGCGTATTCAGGTACCCCGCAGTCCTTTGTCGGCAGGACCGCGCACGGAACGCGCGCGGGCTGAAAGGCCGCCGCTCCGGGCTCGGAAGCCGGACCTTGACGGTCTGGAAAAACTTCCAGCAAGAACTTCCGATGCTGTTCGTGAGAGGCGACCTGCTCCCATCGCAAGTCTTCGAGCACAAGCCGGTGCGCAGCAAAGTTTGGCAGCAATTCTGAGACGCCTTCAACCTCGCGTTTGCCTCCTCTGACCGTGATGGTGCCGCGGGCTTCGTCGTAAGACGCGTAGTGGTCCCAGATCCATCCCGGACAGTCTCCTGCGATGTCCAGCTTGTGGATTTCGTACGTGCGCGTGTCGAGGCGGAGAACTGGCGTGGTCCGCGGATGCCTCGCCCCCTGATATCCCAGGCAACCGATGATGTAGATGAAATCGTCGATGAGCGTCGCGGAGTGGAAGTCCGTCGGCGGGAAGACACTCTCGGGATAGCTGTAGATCTCAACGTTCCCGGAGTTCTCTGTGACCTCGTCCGATCCTGTTTCCGGCGTCAGAGCGATGACATCGTTGTAGATGCAGAAGTCCGGGTCGTAGTGGTCCTCGTGCTCCCCCGCGATACAGATGATCCGTCCGTCCGGCATCGCTGTTCTGGTCATGCCGAACCGGTTGAAACACCAGTCGGGCTCGTATTCAAAGTTGCTCGGCAATCCAAGACTCTCGCGGACCCAGAATGGGTCCGCGCCGCTCCGGACCATCCACTCCCAAGTCTCGTTTCTTGTCCGTTCAGGGTTCTCCGTCCCGAAGCGATGCTTGCACTGTGCAAGAAATCGTTCCTTTGACACCCTCATAACCCCGATTCTATTGACGGGCTGACTGCCACGGTCGGCAGCTTCGACGACTGGTGCGGGTTCTTCGAGCCGCCGATCCGTGGCACGGCCCCGCTCACGAACTTTCGCCCCCTCGGCCGATATTGCCCGATCTATGGCCACCACCAAGCGCTCGCTGTCCAGGCGTGCAGGCGATCCCTCGTCCATGTCGCGCATCATCCTCCTCGTGGTGATGATCGCCGCGTGGGCCTTTGTCTTCTTCAGCATGGTCGGTTTCGACCCTGCCGACCCCCCCACCCACGTCGTCTGGCCCGCCAACGAGTCCGTCACCAACTGGTGCGGGCCCTTCGGGGCGATGATCTCCGCCGCGATGTTCAAGACCCTGGGCTTCGGCGCCTGGGTCCTCGCGATCTTCACGGGCATCGGGCTTCTCTCCGCCGCGATGGGCGCGGGGCTCAAGGCCGTGCTCGTCCGGCTCGTGGGCCTCGTCCTGCTCGCGATCAGCATCGCGGGGCTCCAGGCCCTCGTCTTCCCCGCGAGCGGGTCGATGCCCGACCTGGCCGGCGGCCTCCTGGGCCGCCTCGCGAGCTCCGAGCTCGCACTCCGATTCGGCGGCCTTGGCGCGGGGCTCCTCCTCTGCGTCGCGGCGATCATCGGGGCCATCGTCGCCATGGACGAGTGGATGCTCCCCCTGTTCAGCTGGATGGCGGAGAAGACGCGCGAGCACGCCGTCCCCGCCGCCAAGGTCGTCGGCGTCACGACGGGCCAGGTCGCGTTCGCGGCGGGGGCCGCGGCGGCGCGCGGCACCGCCAAGGCGGGCGAGGGGCTGCTCTCGCGATTCATGGGCGCGATCTCCCCCGCGAAGCGCCGCAAGCGCGCGAGGGTGAAACTCAACGACCTCGGCGACGAGGCGATCATCCCCATCGCCGAGCGCGTGGAGGACGAGAAGCCGGCGCCCAAGCCGAAGAAGCGTTCGCAGGCCGCGGCGGACGAGCCGGCGGAGGAGGTCGCGCCGCTCGAGGATGTCATCGCCGGCACGGACGAGGATGATGAAGACGAAGAAGTGAGCACAAAGCGCGCGCCCGCCGCCGCGGTGGAAGACGACGAGGACGACGAGATCCCCGCGGCGCCGCAGGTCTACACCGAGGACCAGCTTCGCGAGAAGATCGCCAAGCTGCCGATCGTCTTCGGGCAGAAGTCCAAGAGCGTGGCGACCGAGGACGACATGGCCTCGATGCAGGCGGCGATCGAGGAGGGGGAGAAGTACAAGTTCCCCGGCCTCGACCAGCTGGAGGAGCCGGAGGCGAACTTCAACGAGCTGCTCGAGCAGACGGTGAAGGAGCAGGCCCAGGCGCTCATCAAGGCCCTCGAGCAGTTCAGGATCGAGGGCGAGGTGGACAGCGTCGAGAGCGGGCCGGTGATCACGCTCTTCCACGTGCGGCTGAGCCCGGGCACGAAGGTCAGCCAGCTCGACGCGGTGTCGAAGGACATCGCGCGAGTCCTCAAGGCACAGAACATCCGCATCGTCTCCAACACCGCGGGGCGCGACACCGTGGCGATCGAGGTGCCCAACCTGCAGAAGGAGAAGGTGCGCCTCAAGGAGCTGATGGGCAAGACGGACACGCACGCCGGGATGAAGCTGCCCATGTTCCTCGGCAAGGACGCCAGCGGCGAGCCCCTGATCGAGGACCTCACCAAGATGCCGCACATGCTCATCGCCGGCACCACCGGCAGCGGCAAGAGCGTGTGCATGAACACGATCATCATGGGCTTCCTCTACACGAAGAAGCCCAGCGAGCTCAAGATGGTGCTCGTCGACCCCAAAATGGTCGAGATGAGCCAGTTCAAGGACATCCCCCACCTGATGTGCCCGGTCGTGACCGAGATGAGCAAGGCCGCGGCGATCCTGGAGTGGGCGACGAAGAAGATGGACGAGCGGTACGAACTCCTCGCGGAGGCGGGGTGCCGCGACATCGCCGCGTACAACGACCTCACGTGGGAGGAACTCAAGGAGCGCCTCTCGATCGCGACGCCCGAGGCCGAGGCCCGGACGCCCCGCAAGCTCCCGTACATGGTCTTCATCATCGACGAGCTCGCCGACCTCATCATGACCAACAAGGACGTGGAGAGCCACATCATCCGCATCGCCCAGAAGGCGCGCGCGGTGGGCATCCACCTCATCCTCGCGACGCAGCGCCCGCAGGCGAACGTCGTGACGGGCCTCATCAAGAGCAACATGCCCTGCCGCATCGCCTTCAAGGTGGCCAGCGGGATGGACTCGCGCATCGTCCTCGACCAGAAGGGCGGCGAGCTGCTCCTGGGGCACGGCGACATGCTCTACCTCTCCCCCCGCAGCAGCAAGCTGACGCGGGCGCAGGGGACGCTCGTGGACGACCGGGAGATCAGGCGCGTCGTGAAGTTCATGAAGGAGGTCGCCAGCCCAAGCTTCGAGCGGGCGCTCGTCCAGCTGCGCTCAGGCGACTCCGACGAGCAGCGCATCGCGGACAGCAAGAACAATTCCAGCGCGAGCCTCCAGGCGGCCCAGGAGGACCCGATGTTCAACCGCGCGGTCGAGATCGTGCTGGAGACCAAGCGCGGCAGCGTGTCGCTGCTGCAGCGGCGGCTGGCCATCGGCTACACACGCGCCAGCCGCCTGATCGACCTCATGGGCATCGCCGGGATCATCTCCGACCACAAGGGCTCGGTCGCGCGCGACGTGCTCATCACCCTCGAGGACTGGGAGCGGATCAAGCTGATGGCCGCACAGGAGGCGAGGGAGAAGGGCATCGAGCTCCGGCACGAGACCGAGGCGGGCGGCGCGGCCTCCCCGGAGGACGGAGCGGAGGGCGAGGACGATGCCGAGCAGGAGCCGCCCTTCGACGTCGACCCGGATAACCTCGACGGCGACAAGGACGAGCCCTTCGACCCGAGGCGGGTGTAGGGAATCCGAGTTCGGCACAGCGTCACAGAGAAGATGAGGGAGAAGAGAAGAGCAGACATGGTTTGAAGATGCCGGCGCGGCCGCGAAACGCGTCCGCCCTTTCAGCCCGATTCGCCTCTTCTCATCGATCTCATCCCCTCCGCGGCTCCGTGCTGAAGCCCGATCGCCTTGTGCCCAGGAGCCGCGCCCGGTCATGTACGCCCTCGTCGTCTGTGTCGGTCCGCACCAGGGCGCGGTGCTCGCCAAGCAGGTCGAGGGGTTCATCCGCCACGCCGCGGCCCTGGAGCGCGAGCTGGGGCTCTCGGTCCGTGTCGACTACGCGGCGGCGGTCGCGCGGGTGCCCCACCGTGTGACCGCGCACCGCCCCGAGCTGTGCATCATCGCGCCGCACTGGACCGACTCCGAGGCGTCGCTGATCGGGGTGTGCGAGTTTATCCGCCGCCAGCGCGTGCGCCCGATGCTCGTCGTGCTCGACACGAGCGACCCCACGTCCTCGCCCCACTTCGGCGTCCTGCCGTATGTGGACCTGTTCCTGAAGACCAAGATGCTCCGCGACCGCGAGCAGTACCGCGAGCGGTACGCGGGCGGGCACGTCCTCTCCGACCACGCCGCGAGAGTGCTCGGTTTCGACCTGGGCGAGTGGAGCTTCGGGACGCCCATGCCCATGGAGCACGCGGCGAAGGTGCGGCCGTGCTGGAACTTCGGCATCAGCGCCGACTTCGAGCGCATCCGCCGCAACGCGAAGCGGTTCTCCGTCGCGTGGGAGCGGCGCTACTTCGACGTCAACCGCCGGCTGGGGCTGTCGAGCACCGAGAGCACGCGCGACTCGTGGTACAAGGCCTACCGCGTGGCGGCGCAGCGGGCGCTGGAGCCGCTGGCGGCGAGGCACCGCGTCACCGGCGTGCGCCGCATCCCGCGCAAGCTGTACCTCTTCGAGCTGATGAACAGCAAGATCGTCTTTAGCCCCTTCGGCTGGGGGGAGGTCTGCTTCCGCGACTACGAGGCCGCCGCCGTGGGCGCGCTCCTTTTCAAGCCCAGCACCGCGCACGTGGCGACGAGCCCGAACATCTTCATCGACCACGAGACGTACGTGCCGGTGAAGTGGGACTTCTCAGACCTCGAGGAGAAGGTCGCGTATTACCTCAAGCACCCGAACGAGGCGGAGCGGATCGCGGCGAACGCCGTGCGCGTGCTGGACGAGTACTACCACGACGGGGGCTTCGTGCGGGATGTCGGGGCCGCGCTGAACGGGTGCCTGGAGCGAGACCGATGACGCGGCCTATGACCCTCCCCGCGCCCAGCCCGTACGCGCGCCCGCGGGGCAGGCGCACGCGCGTCCTCGCCGCGTGCATCGGCGAGAAGCCCGAGGCGATCGCGGTGACGCACGCCGAGGGATTCGACCGCTTCCGCTCGCCCCTCGAGACCCGCCTGGGCGTCACGTCCACGACGGTGCACCTGCGCACGCTCGCGGACCTGGGCCCCGCGCTCGACGCGCACAGGCCCGACCTTCTCCTCGCCCTGCCCACGTGGCGCACCAGGGCCGATGACCTGATCGACGCGGTGCGTCGCGTTCGGGACAGGCCGGGCTGCCCGCCGATCGTGCTGCTCGACTGGTACGCGCCGACTTCCTCGCCGCACTTCGGCGTCATGCCGCACATCGACCGCTACCTCAAGCGCACCGTGCTCATCGACGACGAGGAGTACCGCCGCCCGTACATCGGCGGCTACGCCGTCGCGGACTTCGTGTCGCGCTTCCTCGGCCTCGACCTCAAGGACTGGAACTTCGGCAGCCAGATCCCGCCCGGGCACGAGGGAAAGCTCTGGCTCGGGTGGAACTTCGGCATCGGCCGCACCTACGAGCGCCTCTCCAAGGCCGCTCGCTGGCTGGGCAAAGCGTGGTCGCGCCGCGCCATCGACGTCAACCGGCGCCTGGGCCCCCCGAGCACGAGCAACGCGCCCAACGAGTGGTACCAGAACTACCGCGACGCGGCGTTGAAGGCGCTCGACCCGCTCGCGTCCAAGTACACCTGCTCGGACTACCAGCGCGTCCCCCGCCGCGAGTACATCCTCGAGTTGATGCGGAGCAAGGTGACGTTCAGCCCCTTCGGCTGGGGCGAGGTCTGCTTCCGCGACTACGAGGCCGTCGCGTGCGGCAGCCTGCTCGTCAAACCGAGCATGGCCCACCTCATCACCTCCCCCAATATCTACATCGAGTATGAAACCTACGTCCCCGTGCGGTGGGACCTCTCCGACTGTGCGCAGACGATCGACCACTACCTCAGGCACCCCGCGGACGCGGAGCGCATCGCGCGCAACGCGCAGCGCGTGCTCCGGGACTACTTCGCCGAGGGGCGATTTGTCGATGATGTCGCCCGTTCGCTCCGCGGCCTGATCTAGACGATTCCGGCGCCGTGCGCGAACATGAGATACCGTTCATACGAATCTCCCGTTGAACTCACGGAGAATCCCCGAGTGTCCACCCTTGCCCGCCAGTCTTCCGCGACGACGCGCCCGGCCGAACTCGGCTCGGTCACGATCACCGACGGCGTCCGCGTCAGCGCCCGCCCCTCGTACCTCCGCGACCGCAGCGAGCCCGGCGCCGACCGGCACACCTGGTCGTACCGCGTCCGCATCGTCAACGAGACGGACACGCACGTGAAACTCCTCCGCCGCAGGTGGCTGATCATCGACGGCGACGGCGAGCGCAAGGAAGTCGCGGGCGACGGCGTCGTCGGCCAGCAACCCGTGCTCAGCCCCGGCGAGTCGTACGAGTACTCCTCCTTCTGCCCGCTCGACTGCGCGTGGGGCACGATGGAGGGTTGGTACACCTTCGCACGCCTGACCGACGCGGCGGACGCGCCGGCGGACACGTTCGACGCCCGCATCGGCCGCTTCTACCTCATCAGCCCCGGGGCCTGACGACGGGCCGCGTCGCGCGGGCCGACCGGCGGCGGTGCGTTCCGTACGCTCAGGGCGTGAACGTGCTCGTCACCGGCATCACGGGCTTTATCGGCGCCGCCGTCGGCGACGCGCTGCGCGGCCGGCACGTGATCGGCGCGGCGCGCGACCGGTCGCCCGCCGGCGGGGGCGGCCGCGACGTCGTCGCGATGGACCTCGCCCAGCCCTCAACGATCGTGCGGGCGCTGGACACGACCCGCGCCGGCGCCGTGATCCACTGCGCCGCGGTGCGCGACCTCGCGCAGTGCGAGCGCGAGCCCGGGCTCGCCACAACCGTGAACGTCGACGCGACGCGCGAGATCGCGCGGTGGTGCGCGGCGAACGGCGCGAGGCTTTTGTTCCTCTCGACCGACCAGGTCTTCGACGGCCGCGCCGGCATGTACCGCGAGCACGACCCGCGCAGACCGCTGAATCATTATGGGATGACCAAGGCGCTCGCCGAAGACGCCGTCCTCACCGCGGGCGGCGTCGTCCTCCGGGTGGCCCTCACGCTGGGCCACACCCGGGAGCGGACGCGCAGCCCGAACGAGTTCATCGTCGATCGCCTCCGCCGCGGTGAGCCCGCGACGCTCTACGAGAACGAGTTCCGGAGCCCGATCCTCGTCGACGACGCCGCTCGCGCGATCGCGCACCTGGCCCAGCTCCCCGAGTGCCCCGCCATCGTCCACGTGGGCGGCCCCGCGCGTGTGAACCGTGTGGCGATGGGCCTTGCGGTCGCGCGTGCGTACGGGCTGCCCGACCGCCTCTGCGTCGCCGGCCGGCACGACCCGGCCGCGGGCTTGATGCGCCCCCTCGATGCGTCGATGGACAACCGTCTCTTGCGCTCGCTGCTGCCGGGTGATGCGCACCCGCGCGGGTTGCTGGACGCGGTCCGCGTGTTGACGCGCGGCCCAGCGGGCTGATTTGTCCGGAGAGTGGCCGGCCGAACTGACTTACACTCGTGTCCCTGGCCAGGGGAAGCCGCCCGGTTTTCGGTCCTGGGCGTGGAGTCGCCGCGCATCAGGACCGATGATCGCACGGACTCTTTGCGCGCACGGGCCGGACAAGGATCGCCAGACGCCACAATGGGGGAGCAGCCGACTAACGCGACCGTCGCCGATCCCGCGCCGGCCCACCAGCCCCGCGCCGGTGCCGGTCCGCGCGCGCTGATCGTCCTGTCGGGCGGCGTTCGCACGTCGCGTCTCTCCGAAGCGCTCGGGCGATCGCTCCTCGACCTGCCCCTCCCCGGCGCCGGCACGCTGCTGGCGACGTGGCGGCAGCACGCGGCGGGCCTCGCCGGCGAACTGGGCATCGACCGCCTGGCCCTCCGCGTGATGGTGAGCAAGCCGCTGGCGCTCCCGCGACCGGTGCCGGGGCACGAGCGGCTGGGCGTCACGCTCGAGTACGACAAGATCGAGCTCCGCGGCACGGGCGGGCTGCTGCGCGACCTCGCGGAGGACTACGCGGACGACGACGAGCTCCTCGTCGTCGCCGGTCACCAGGCGCTGCTGCGTCCGCTCGCGGACCTGTACAAGCTGATGCGCGCCGTCGGCGGCGACATGACGCTGCTGGCCGAGGCGGACGGGAGCGCCGTGGGCGTGCACCTCGTCCGGTGCGGCGCGCTGCGCGACGTGCGCGCCAAGGGCTACGTCGACCTCAAGGAGCAGGCGCTCCCGGAGATCGCGCGCACGCGCATCGTGCGCGTCGCGACCAGCCCCCGGCGGGCGGCGATGCCGATCCGCACGCTCGACCAGTACATGCGCGTGCTGCGCGTGCTCACCGAGGGCGCGGACGCCGACGCGGCGAACGACCCGTACGCCGAGGAGTGGACGCCCACGTTCGCGCTCGTGGACGCCGGGGCCCGCGTCGCACGCACGGCCGTCATCCACGACTCGGTCGTGATGAACGGCGCCGCGGTCGGTGACGGCGCGGTGCTGGTGCGCTCGCTCGTCTGCGAGGACGCGCACGTCGAGCCCGGGTCGCTCGTCTTCGACTCCGTCGTTTCCTCGGCGCGACAGGCCGCGGGGGGCGGGCGATGAAGACCGTGGGGTACGGACGCTGGGAGGCGTGGCACTTCGTGCTCGCGGCGGCGCTGGGCGCGCTGGGCGTCATGCTCGCGTGGCCGGCGTGGATGGACATCTACACCATCGCCGGCAACGACGAGGAGCAGAGCCACATCTTCCTCGTCCCGATCGTCGCGGCGTGGATGTTCTGGGCGCGGCGCGTCCGGCTCCGCAACTGCCCCCCTTCGGGCACCTTCGTGGGGCCGCTCATCGTCGCGGCGGGCATCGCGGCGTCGGTCGTCGGCTACGACTTCTCGGTGCAGTCGCTCTGGCACGCGGGGGCGGTGACGATCCTGGTCGGCTGCATCCTCACGGTGCTCGGCAAGAACGTCCTGTTCCAGTTTTTTCCCGCGTTCCTCGTGCTGGTGTTCCTCGTGCCGATCCCCGGCGCGGTGCGGCAGGCCGTTTCGATCCCGCTGCAGGAGGCCACGGCGAGCGCCACGCGCACGATCCTCGACGCCTTCGGCGTCCCGGTCGTGCAGAGCGGGAACCTGCTGCTCATCAACCAGAAGCCCGTCGCCGTCGCCGAGGCGTGCAACGGCATGCGCATGGTCTTCGCGCTGGCGCTCGTGTCGTACGCGTTCGCGTTCAGCATCCCGCTGCGCAACAGCTCGCGCGCGCTCGTGCTCGCGTTCAGCCCCGTCGCGGCGCTCGCGTGCAACGTCGTGCGCATGATACCCACGGTGCTCCTCTACGGCTACTCCTCGCAGGAGATCGCAGACGACTTCCACGACGTCTCCGGCTGGCTGATGCTCCCCCTCGCGTTCATGCTCCTCCTGGGCGTCCTCCGGGCCGTCAAGTGGAGCCTCCTCCCCGTCATGCGGTTCAACCTGGCGTACCAGTAGACGATGCGCGTCGCGACGATCTCCATCACCTGTCTCTTGCTCGGCGCGTTCTACGTCCAGACGCGCGACTACCCCACCGCCTCCACGGCGGCGCCGTACCACGAGCGCGTGGCGGCCATGGTCAAGGACCTTCCCGAGGAGTTGGGCGACTGGTACGTCGTCTCCACGCCCGAGGTGCCGCCGGCGGCGCAGAAGCTCCTGCGGCCCAACGCGCTCCTCTCGCGCATCGTGCGGAACAAGCGCACCAACACCGAGGCCACGCTTGTGCTCGTGCAGTGCGGCGATACGCGCGACATGGGCGGCCACTACCCGCCCGTCTGCTACCCGGCGGCGGGCTGGACGATCGAGGTGAACCCTCCCGAGGCGGCCCGGCCGATGGAGGTCGCGGGGCGGGCGATGCCCGTGCAGATCTACGCTTTCCGCCAGCGGTCGTTCCCGACCGACAAGTCGATCCGGATCTACAGCTTCTTCGTGATCCCCGGGCAGGGATTCGTGACCGACATCAAGTCGGTCCGCGGGGCCGCCGAAGATTATCGGGTGCGCCCGTACGGCGCGGCCCAGGTGCAGGTCCTCTTCGACAGCCGGGTGCCCCCCGCCGAGTCCGACGCCGCCTTCGTTGACCTCCTGGCGAACCTGTCGCCGCTCCTGGACGCACTCTCCGACGTTCCGCTGCGAGAACCCCAATGACCACCCAGATCAGCGCATCCATGGACCACGCGTCCCACCCGATGCTCCCGGGCGGCGTGATGCCGCCGGACCTGGGCGGCGTCCATCACCAGCAGGTGAACGTCGTCAAGCTTGTCCACAACCTCTTCCGGGGCCGCTACCTGCTGACGTGCGGCCTCGCCGCCATCGGCCTCATGCTCGGCGTCGCCCTCGGCTGGCTCTCGCGCAAGCCCGCGTACAGGGCCGAGGCGAAGATCCACATCCAGCCCGTCATCCCCAAGGTGATGTCGACCAACGACAGCGTGATGCCGATGTTCCTGAGCTTCGTCAACACGCAGGCGAACTTCCTGAAGGAGCCGCGCACGATCGCCGCGGCGATGGCAAGCCCGGAGTGGGTCGCGCTGGGCCGCGGCAACAGCCCGCAGGCCGAGCGCGCGTTCCGCGACTCGCTCGAGGTGCGGCCCGCGGGGCGCGACCTCCCGGAGATCATCGTCGTTTCCTTCACGGACACGAACAACACGGCGGCGTTCGTCGCCGTCAAGGAAGTCTGCGAGGCGTACCAGAACCTCTTCGGCGAGGGGCAGGGGCAGGAGTTCAACCGCGCACGCGAGGCGATCATCCAGGAAGAGCGCCGCGCGATCGAGCAGCGCGTCCGCGACAACCAGGAGCGGCTCACCCTCCTCGCGCAGCAGCTGGGCACCGGGGACGCTCAGCAGATCCAGTCGTTTACCGTGAGCAAGCGGATCAACCTCCAGACCGAGATCACGCTGATCGAGCGCGAGCTGATCAGCCGCGGCGTGACGCCGCCGAAGGAAGACTCGATCTACAACCTGCCGAAGGACATCGCGGACGCGGAGCAGCCCGCGCAGGACGCCGCGCCGGATCGCAAGCCGGGGGAGATGACGTTCGAGGAGATCGCCGGCGTCGACCCGGCGATGTCCAACCTGCTCACCACGCTCCGCGCCGCGGAGTCCGAGGACGCGGGCCTCGCCGCGGCGGGCGCCGGCCCCGGCCACCGCCAGCGCCGCAACGTGAGGGCGCTCATCGCCTCGACGCGGGAGCAGATGGCGACGCGCAAGGAGGAGTGGCTCGCGGGCCGCCCCGCGTCCGCGCCCGCGCCGATGGCCGCCGTCGGCGGGCCGGTCGAGAGCACCGAGCGCCTGCTCCGCCGGCTGACCGACACCCGCCGCCAGTTGAAGGAGGCTTTCCAGGAGGGGAGCATCATCGCGGGCAAGGTGCAGGAGATGGAGAACCTCCGCAACGAGATCGCGCAGGCGAACATCAAGCGCCAGGAACTCGTGGACGCGCTCGACGACCTGCGCCGCGAGACGCAGATGCGCGGCCAGTTCGGCTTCATCAAACTCTACCTGCCCGAGCGGATCCCCGCGCTGCCGTCGAACGACGCGCGCATCAAGTTCGCCGCCGTCTTCGGCTTCATGGGCATGATGGTCCCGATCGTCGTGATCGGCATCTACGGCCTCACCGACCGGCGCTACCGCTACTCGGACGAGGCGCTCGAGGAGGGGCCGCACAACACGCCGATGCTCGGCATCCTGCCGCGCCTGCCCAGCGACCTCTCCGACGCGGAGCAGGCGTCGGCCGCCGCGCACTGCGTGCACCAGATCCGCACGCTGCTGCAGATCAGCGGGCGCAACCGTCGCGTCTTCGCCGTCACGAGCAGCAACCCGGGGGACGGCAAGACGAGCATGGCCCTCTCGCTGGGCCTCTCCTTCGCCGGCTCGGGCAGCCGCACGCTGCTCGTCGACATGGACATGATCGGGCAGGGCCTCTCGCGCGGGCTCAAGATGCGCGAGCAGAGCAGCCTCTTCGAGGCGATCGAGCGGGGCGGCATCCTGGAGCGCATCAGGCCCACGCACATGGAGAACCTCTCGCTCCTGCCGACGGGCGTCGCGGACGACCACCGCTGCGCCAACCGCCTGGCCGAGCCGATGGTCCTCAAGCTGCTGGAGACGGTGCGTCCGGAGTTCGACGTCGTCGTCATCGACACGGGCCCGGTGCTCGGCAGCATCGAGGCGCACTTGGTGTGCGCGCAGGCCGACGGCGTCGTGCTCGTCGTCGGCGCCGGACGAGCCCGCGGGCAGGTCAAGTCCGCCGTCGAGCAGCTGCACCGGGTCGGCGCCCGCCTCATGGGGCTGGTCTTCAACCTCGCCCAGCCCAAGGACTTCCGCACCAGCGCCGCGAGCCAGTCGTTCCGTTCCGTGCGCCCCGACGGCGGCGCGATCGTGCCCGTGCCCAGCGGCGAGTTCGCCGAGCTCGAGCCGCTCCCGCGCGTCGTCGCGCTCGACACCAGGCGCTAACGAGGAGGACGCATGCCCACGACCGCCAAGACGGAGCAGGCGCCGCCGACGGTCTGGGGCATGGACTGGCGCGAGCTCCACGCGCGTTACTGGGCCGCGAGGGGCGTGCAGCTCGTGCGCTGCGGCGAGCCCTCGCCGCTGGTCGCCGCGGCGGAGCTCTTCATGCTCCTCGACAAGTCCACGCTCACGCTCTTCCGCCTCGCGCCGATCCTTGACAACGTGAGCTGGCTGAACCCCGACCTGATCAGCGTCGGCGTGATGGACTCGGCCCGCCAGCCGTACGCCGAGCGCGTGCTGGTGGGCCCGGACGGGCGCTTCGCCGGCTACCGGCGCGTCTACGACGCGACGCAGGTGCGGACCGGGCGCGTGCTCCTCACGACCGACCGGCGGCTCGCCGGCGTGTGGCAGGAGGAGATCGACGCCCGGGCCGGGTGGGAGCACCTGCGCCGCCTGACGCGCCGGCAGGACCGCTACGCGGCGCGCGTGCGCGGCAAGGTCTTCGACGCGAGCAACCCGGCAGACCTGACGCGCTTCGGCCACGAGCTCGTGAGCACCTGGACGCGCCCGGACGCGACGGTTTCGCGCATCGCCCAGGTCGCGCCCGGCGTCTGGGCGGACAAGGACGCCCGGATCGAGGTGCACCCGGGGCTGCGCGGGCCGCTGTGGATCGGCGCGGGGCGGGAGCTGCGCAACGGCACGACCGCCGTGGGGCCGGCCGTGCTGTGGGACAGGCCGGAGAGGCGCCCGGAGCGCGAGAACATCGAATGGCTCGACCTGGAGACACTCGCGGCGCCCGCGCCCCAGGCGCTCCTCACCGGCCCGCGGCGCGCGAACCCCGCGAAGCGTCCGTTCAAACGCGTCTTCGACGTCTGCTTCGCGCTCGGCGCGCTCGTCGTCACAGCGCCCGTCTACCCGGTCGTCGCGCTGGCGATCATGCTCGAGGACGGCAGGCCCGTCTTCTTCCGCCACCGGCGCGAGACCCTGGGCGGGCGCGAGTTCGGGTGCCTTAAGTTCCGCTCGATGCGCAAGGACAGCGAGGAAATCAAGGCGCGGCTGATGGCCCAGAACCAGGCCGACGGCCCGCAGTTCTTCATGAAGAACGACCCGCGCCTCACGAAGGTGGGCGCGTTCATCCGCGAGTACCAGATCGACGAGCTCCCGCAGCTCATCAACATCCTCCGCGGCGAGATGTCGGTCGTGGGCCCGCGCCCCAGCCCGTTCAAGGAGAACCAGTACTGTCCGCCGTGGCGCGAGGCGCGCCTGTCCGTGCGCCCCGGCCTCACCGGGCTGTGGCAGATCTCCCGGACGCGCGAGGAGGGGAACGACTTCCAGGAGTGGATCAAGTACGACATCCAGTACGTCGAGAACCAGTCCTTCTGGCTGGACATGTGGATCATCTGGCGCACCGTCGCCATGCTTGCCAGGAGAGCGATCAAGTCATGAAACTCAAGCCCAAGACGTCGCGCCGCCTGCTCATCCTCGGCGCCGGCGTGCTGGCGCTCGCCGTCGCGGGCGCGGCCGTTGTCGTCGTCGGCAAGGTGCGCAGCGGGGCGAAGGTCGCGCAGACGCGCGAGGCGGCGTTCCGGCACCTCGAGCAGAAGGACTACTACAAGGCCCTCGGCAGCTTCGCGCAGTACCTCAAGCGTCCGCAGGCCGACGGCGACCGCGAGGCGCTCGTGGGCTACGCAAAGTCGCGCGAGCACGTGGAGGAGTGGGACGGCCGCCACGTCCGCGAGTGCGTCTTCTTCTACCAGAAAGCGCTCGCGATGGACCCGACCGACAGGGACCTCGCCGACCACCTGCTGGAGCTCTATCAGCTCGCCGGGTTCAACGCCGAGGCGCGCGACCTGGCGAAGAGCCGTCGGCCCGACGACCTCTCGCAGGCGCGCCCCGAGCACGCCGCGTTGATCCGGACCGAGGCGATCGCCCGCCTCGCGATCAACCCGCGCGACGAGATGATCGAGCGGCTCTTGCGGCGCGTGCTGGAGCTGACGCCCGACGACTTCGCCGCGATGGTGCAGCTCACGGAGCACCTGCGCGAGCGCGGCCGCGCCGGCGACGCGCAGGACGTGATCGAGCGCCTCGCGTCGAAGGGCACGGCCGAGGACAAGGCCCGCGCTCGGCTCCTCACGGCCCTGAGCCGGCGCGACGACCAGGGGTACGACGCCGCCGGCGAGTCTTTCCGGGCGCTGTGCGAGATCGCCGGCCTTGACCCCGCCAGCGCCGGGCCCGTGCGCGAGGTCAGGCACACGGAGGCGCTCGAGGTGCTGCGGCTGGCCGCGCTCTTCGACAGCCTGAACGCGCCCGCGCACGCCGTCGCCGTGCTGGGCGCGGGCGCCCGCGACCTGCCCGACGAGGAAACGATCAAGCGGATCCTCGCGCGCCGGCTGTGGATGCTCGGCCGCACCGAGGACCTCTTCCGGATCTTCCCCGAGCCCGACCTCTCGCCCCGCGGCACGCCGACGGAGATCCTCGTCTACCGCGCCCTCAGCCTGCTCGACACCGGCAAGGGCGAGGAGGCGGGCGCGATCATCGAGGCGCTGGGGCAGCGGGCGTGGGACTACCGCGCACGCGCGTGGACGACGGCGTGGCCGGCGGTGGTCGCCAAACCGCCCAAGCCCGCGGGCGAGGCGATCGAGATCTACAAGAAGGCCCTCGAGCAGGACCCTCGCGACCCCGTGCTGCTGCTGCGCCAGGGCGACGAGTACGAGCGCGCCGGCCGGCTGACCGAGGCCCGGCGGAGCTGGGAGGCGGCCTCCAACTCCGGCCTCGCCCTCGGGTGGACGACGCCCTGGCTCCGGCGCGCCTACGTCGCGCTCGCGCAGGGCCGCCCGCTCGCCGCGATCGAGGCCGCCGAGCACGCCACGCGCATCGCGCCGCGCAGCAGCAACGCCTTCATCACGTTCTTCCGCGCCCACGTCGCCGCCGTCGAGGCGGGGTACCGCGACAAGACCGACGTCCCCGGCCTGCTCGCCGCGGCGGACAGGCTCGACGCCGAGTTCGCCCTGCAGACGAGCGACGTGGGCGCCGCCGACCTGCGTCAGGCGATGCTCCCCGGGCGCGTGAGTCTGACCGGCGCCGTCCGCGGCGCCGGGGAGGCCGGCAGGGTGCTCGACGCGGGGCTGGCGGCGATGCCGGGGATCAAGCCGGACACGCTCTACGCGCTCCTCGACGTCTCGCGGCGTTGGAGCCTGGGGCGTGACGCGGCGCTGCTGGCGCGCCTCGAGACGGCCGACGCGGAGAACCCGCGCTTCGCGATCAACAAGGCCGCGACGCTCGCGGCGGAGGGGAAGAAGACCGAGGCGGAGGCGTGGATCGACGAGCGTCTGAGGAACGCCCGGCCCGAGGACCGCGCGCGCTGGCTGCAGACCCGCGCGCAGTTCCTCGACGGGATCGGCAGCCCGGACGCCGCGTCCGTGTGGATGGCCGCCTGCGATGAGGCGCCGACGGACGTCACGGTGCAGCTCGCGGCCCTGCGATCACCCTCGGTGACGAAGGACCCGGCGAGCGTGGAGCGGCTGATCGACCGCGCGGCGTCGATCGCCGGGTACAACAAGGACAAGCTCCCCGCCCCGCTCCGGCTGGCGCGGGCGAAGGCCCTGCTCGCGGAGCCGCTCGACGCCGAGCGGCACAAACGGGCGGTGGACATCCTGCGCGCCGTGACGAACGAGGAGCCGGACTGGCTCGACGCCCGCACGCTGCTCGTGCAGGCGCTCGGCGTCGATCGGCCGGAGATCGGGATCGTGCCCCGCCGATCGTCCGCGATCGAGGAGCTGCGCGACCTCATCCCGCTGGTGCCGAACCCGGACCCGCTCTCGCTCGAGATGGGCCGGCTCGTGCGCGCGGAGGGGGACGCCCCGGCCGCGTTGGGCCAGTTCGAGCGGCTGGCGCTGAGCGACAACGTCGCGCCGGCGATCCGGCTCGCGGCGATCGACGAGCTGATCGCGATGCGCGAGCTGAACACCGCCGCGGCGGCTCTGGAGCGCGTGCGCCCGGCGGCGAGCGCCGACACGCTCCCGCTCGTGTCGCTGCGCATGGCCGGCGTGATGCGGGCGGTGCGGCGCGACGCGCGGGCGTCGGAGATCTACGAGACGATCGACCCCGCCTCGCTCAAGGAGCCCGAGCACATCCTCGCCCTGGCCGTCGGGCTGCGCGAGATCGGCCGGGAGGAGCGCTCGCGCGAGGCGTTGCTGCGCCTCGATTCCGTCGGGCTCGAGCCCGGCGAGCGCGAGGTGACGCTCGCCAAGTACGAGGCGACGTTCGGCGACGCCGGGGCGGCGGAGCGCATCCTGCGCGCCGGTGTCGCGAGGGCGCCCGAGGTGCGCGACCTGCGCGTCTCGCTCATCAACCTGCTCGTGGAGACCGGCCGCACGGAGGACGCGGCCCGCGCGGCGGAGGAGGCCCGCGCCGCGATCCCCGACGAGCCGCGCTTCGGCCAGATCCTGCAGCAGCTCGCGATCGCGGGCAAGGGCGGCGTCGGCGGGCTCGACCTGGAGCAACTCGCGCGCGTGCTCGACCAGAACACGCAGACCAAGCCGCGCGCGGAGATGGTGCGCACGCTCCTCAAGGCCCAGCGGGAGGGCAAGCTCTCCGACGGCCCTTCCGTGCTCACGCTCAAGCAGCAGTTCCGCTCCGACGCCGCGATGCTCACGCTGCTGGCGCGCGCGCTGCTGCGCGAGAGCCCGCCGCGCGTCTCGCTCGCGGCGGATGTCATCCGCGACGCGATGCGCGACCACCCGACCAGCACGGAGGTCTTCGTGCTCGGCGTCGACGTCTTCCGCGCCGGTGCGCGCTGGAACGACATGGCCGGCGCGGCCCAGGCGTGGCAGCAGCTCACGCGCAGCCGCGACGCCGACCTGGCGCTCGCCGAGGCGCGCATCAACCTCGGCCAGCCATCCACCGCGATCGACGGCCTGCAGACCCACACGGAGGCGGCCAGGCGGGCGCCGACGGACGAGTTCTCGGTCCGGGCCCTCACGCTCCACGGCGTCGCCCTGGTGAAGGACCGCCGCGCCGCGCGGGCGTTCGACGAGCTCGGCCCGCTGCTCGGCCAGTCGCCGGCGCTGCGCACGTCGTTCTGGCTGCCGACGGCCGGCGCGGTGGTCGAGCCTTTCGAGGACGCGATGGCCTGGATCGACCGGGCCCGCGAAGTGATGGACGCGTCGAGCGAGGCGGAGACGATCGCCGTCGCCTCGGCGTACGCCGGCCTCGCGCAGCGCTTCACCGACAAGGGCGCACCCGCGCTCGCCGAGGCGGAGGAACTCCTGGCCGCGTGGACGAAGACGGCGGGCGCGAGCGCCCGCGCCTTCGAGGTGCTCGGCGGCGTGCTGCACCTGCAGGCCCGGCCGGACGAGGCGCTGGCCGCGTACGAGGCCGCGCTCGCGAAGAACAAGGATTCTGCGGTCTCGCTCCGCGGCATGGCCGACATCGTGCTCCAGCGGGGGGACACCGGCAGGGCACTCGACCTCGCCCGGCGCGCGGCGGCCCTCAGCGGCGATCGCGACGTCACGTCCGCGTTCACGGCGGGCGTCGTCGCGTTCCGGCACGGCCGCGCACTCGCCGCCCGCGGCGACAAGACGGGCGCCTCGGCCGCGCTCGAAGAGTCCGTGAAGGCGCTGTCGCGCGTGGTGCAGGCCGAGCCGGATTACCTCGCGGCGCGGCTGTCGCTGATCGACGCCCTCAACGCGTCCGGGCGCGTGGCGGAAACGCTCCCGCACCACGACTGGCTCGTGCGGCTCGAGACGCTGCCGGCGGGGGTGTCGCGCGCGGTGCTGCAGAACAACTTCGCCGACGCGGTCGTCCGCGCGGGCAAAGCGGGCGCCGACCTCGACCGGGCGCGCGGCCTCGTGATGCAGGCCGTCGCGACGCAGCCGCTCGCGCCGTTCTACGACACGCTCGGCGGTGTCGAGGCGCTGCGCAAGGACGAGGGCGCCGCGGCGCGCGCGTACCGCCGGGCCGTGGAGCTCGACCCGGAACTCTGGAGCTCTTGGGTCGGGCTCGCCACCGTGCTCGCGCGCACCAACGACGACGCGTCGAAGGCCGAGGCCGCGCAGATCGCGGAGCGCGTGCGGCGTGACGCGAAGGATCTTTCACCGGAACTTCGCGCGCAGTTGGACGCGATCGCCCGCTGACGGGCGGATTGCCCGCGTTGCGCCCGCGCATCACCGCTGCTTCACGCGCCGCACGGAAAGCGCTCGGTTGTCCGCGCTCCCCGCGCAGATCTGCGCGGAGTTGCGGCGAATCGCGCTCACTCCGCGTTGACGACAGGCCCGAAAGCGTGAGTCTGTTCTCGGGAAGACCCGGCTTGCGTATGCCGGGGCGGAAGGGCTCCGTTGGAGGGTTGCAACGTGAAATTGCTCACAGGTTCGTTGTTCCTGCTCGCACTCACAGCCGGCACGGCAAACGCCGTCGAGGTGACCGTCACCGGGGCGGTCAACATCCCCACGTTCGGCACCGTGGGGCCGCTCGGCATCAACAGCACGATGCAGAACGACATCCTGCTCACGCAGAGCGGCAACGCGTCGCTGGTCGGCGTTGCTCGCGCCGCGAACACGAGCAGCGGCAACCAGCAGATCCTGAGCCTCACGCTCACGGCGTTCACGTTCACGGCGAACGCCGCCGGCACGTACAACCTCAGCGTGACGATTACACAGGATTACGCGCTCGAGCCCACCGCCATGTCGGCGACCGGCTCGCACCAGCTCAACGGCAACATCGACTTCAGCGCCGCCGGTCAGCAGGCGACGGTGACGTCCACCTCCGTCCACGAGTCGACGAACCTGCCGTTCCTGACGACGGGCGCCGTGAACTCGGCCGGGCCCGGGGTCGTCGGCATCGACGTCGGGCAGGGCCCGACCACCCCGATCACGCTCATCGGCGACGTGTACCGCATCACCAACACCTATACGTTCCAGATCGTGCTGGCGGCGGCCGGCACGGTTGCGATCGATCTGCCGGACAGCGGCGTTGACAACGCGGCGATCACGCTGATCCCGTTGCCGCCGGCCGGCCTGGCCGGCCTCGGCGGCCTTGCCTTCGTCGGCGCAGGAGCGATCCTCCGCCGCCGCTCGCTGCACAAGGCTTGATGACTTGTACTCGGTGACCTCGCCCGGAAACGGGCGGGCTCACATTCCCGAGGGGGGCGCGTTTCGTCCTATAATCAATGCCCTAATCAGGCCAGCACTGGTTATACACCGTTGGCCCATGAAAAGGTGCTTAATCAAAGGACTTGCGCCCTCAATCGGGTTGACGTCCCCCATTTGTCGTGTAGTATGAACGGCTGACGACCAGCGGTGAGGAACGCTGGCTTGGTCATCAACCTTGCAAGGGAGGAAGAAATGAAGTATCTCGTCGGGTCTGCTCTCGCTCTCGCCCTCGTGGCGGGCGCCGCCAACGCTGCCGAAGTTTCGGTCAGCGGTGCGGTGAATGTTCCCACGTTCGGGTCCACCGGCCCGCTGGCCATCGGCTCCACGGTCCAGAACGACATTGCTCTCACGACCAACGGCAACGCCTCGGTCGTGGGCGTCGTTCGCGCCTCGAGCACCAGCGGTTCGCTGACGCAGGTTCTTGAGCTCACGCTCACGAGCTTCACGTTCACGGCCGCGGCTGCCGGTCAGTACAGCCTGACCGTCAACATCGTCCAGGACTTCGTGATCGACGCGAACGCGATCTCGGCCACCGGCTCGCACCAGCTCAACGGCAACGTTGACTTCAGCGGCCTCGGCCAGCTCGCGCAGGTCTCCGCGTCGTCCGTCCACGAGGCCACCAACCTGCCCAACATCACGACGGGCGCGATCGCCTCGACCGGTGCGGGCACGCAGGGCTTCAACGTTGGTCAGGGTCCCACGACCAGCGTCGCCCTGATCGGCAACATCTACCGCATCGCCGCGGCCTACACCTTCTCGATCGCCTTCACCACCCCGGGCTCGGTCAGCATCGACCTGCCCGACAGCGGTGTCGATAACGCCACGCTGACGATCATCCCCCTCCCCCCGGCCGCGTTCGCGGGCCTGGGCGGGCTGGCCTTCGTCGGTCTGGGTGCGACGCTCCGCCGTCGCGGTCTCAACAAGGCCTAACCGCCTTCCGTCCGCCGCGGCGGCCGAAGAGCCGATGCGGTAGACACCTTTGCTCAAAGACCCCTCCCGTTTCCCGGGAGGGGTTTTTTCTTGTCCGGGTCCGCCGCAACGAACGCTCCAATCATCACCCCGTGCCCGCACCGCGCGACCAACTGATCGAGGCCTTCCGCTCCCGCACTGCCGCCGTCGGCGTCGTCGGCCTTGGGTACGTTGGGCTGCCGCTCGTCCGGGCGATGCACGGGGCGGGCTTCCGCGTCGTGGGGTATGACATCGACCCGGCCAAGGTCGAGAGGCTCCGGGCCGGGCAGACGTATCTCGCCCACTTGGGGGCGGACCTGACCCCCGCACTGATGGCGTCGGGGCGCTTCACCCCCACCGCCGACCCGGCGGCGCTGCGGACGTGCGACGCGGTCGCGGTCTGCGTCCCCACGCCGCTCGGGAAACACAACGAGCCGGACCTCTCGTACGTCGAGAACTCGATGCGGATGATCGCGGAGCAGCTCCGCCACCGGGCGGGGCCCGTTCTCGTGTCGCTCGAAAGCACGACATACCCGGGGACGACGCGCGAGCTGTGCCTGCCGATCCTGGAAGTCTCTGGCAAGCGCCTGGGCAATGACCTCTTCCTGTGCTTCGCCCCCGAGCGCGAGGACCCCGGCCGCCGGGGCGTGGACACGCGGACGATCCCGCGCCTCGTCGGCGGTGTGGACGCGGACAGCACCGCCGCGGCGGCGGCGCTCTACGGCGCCGCGATCGAGCGCGTCGTGACCGTGTCGAGCGCCGACGTCGCCGAGGCCGCGAAGCTCCTCGAGAACATCTACCGGAGCGTCAACATCGCGCTGGTGAACGAGCTCAAGCCGGTGCTCGCGAGCATGGGGATCGACATCTGGGAGGTGCTCGACGCCGCGGCGACCAAGCCGTTCGGGTTCCAGCGCTTCAACCCGGGCCCGGGGTTGGGCGGGCACTGCATCCCGATCGACCCGTACTACCTCACGTACAAGGCGCGGGAGTTCGGACACGTGACGCGGTTTATCGAGCTGGCGGGCGAGGTGAACCACGCGATGCCGGGCTACGTCGTGGACCGTGTTGCGGCGGCGCTGAACGACGACGCGAAGCCGGTGCGGGGCTCGCGCGTGCTGGTGCTGGGGATCGCGTACAAGCCGGACGTGGACGATATCCGCGAGACGCCGGCGGCGCCGATCATCGACCAGCTTCTGGACCGCGGCGCGGTCGTGTCGTACCACGACCCGCACGTGGCGCGATTCCCGAGCATGCGCAAGCACTCGATCGACCTCGAGAGCGTGGCGCTCACCCCAGACGCGCTCGCGGGCTCCGACTGCGTCGTCGTCGTCACGAACCACAAGGCGATCGATTGGGCGCTCGTGGGCGCGCACGCGAAACTGATCGTGGACACGCGCAACGCGATGGCGGGCGTGCCGGGCGTTAAGGCGCGGATCGTGAAGGCGTAGAGCGCGCCTCCTCAGCGGACGATCTGCGCACCCAGGACCCTGAGGCCGTCGGGCAGGCACTCGGCGGCGCTCGCCGCGGCGAGGAGCGGGTCGACGCGCCACGCGTCTTCATCGCCGGCGTCGGCGAAGCACTCGGCAAGCTCGTGCGCCTCGCCGTCATGCGTCGGCAGCAGCTCACGCGGGCCCGAGACGGAGACGAGGACCACGCCGCCGTCGGCGCACGGGGTCGAGATCGCCCTCGCGGCGACCCCATCGCCGCCGGGCGCTTCGGCGTCGCGCACGGCCCACGTGACGCACTCGCACTCGGACTGGGAATTGGGATAGACGGCGAGCACGAGCGACCGCTCGCTCGTAAGCGTGGGCAGGCCCTTCATGATGCCCGGGTCGAGGAACGACCAACGAGAGAGTTCCTGCTCCACGTCGTGCGCGTCGGCCTTGCAGATGTTCACGTCGTGCGCGGGTTCGGCCACCTCGATCACGGCGCGGGATTCGTGCCGCGGTGCATCGTTGCTCGCGATCGGCCCGACCGGCGCCGGGGTCGGCATGCGCACCATAACGACGGCGAGGCCCAGGGCGGCAGCCGCGGCGGCCGTGCCGGCCCACCACCAGACACCCCCCGCCCGTCGGCGGATCGTGATCGGCGCGACCTCCTCGGCGGCGTCGCCGACGGTCCAGCGCTCGAAGGCCTCGGCCCGCATCGCCTCGCGGCAAAGCGCGTCGAGGTCGCCGTCGGCCGGGGCGCCGACGAAGCCCAGCGGCCCGTTCGCGTCGGAGTTGTGGCCGTTCGTGCCCATCGCCCTGTTGTTCGCCGCGGGGCGGGGGGTGTTCAGGGGGAGGGAGTGCGGGAGAAACGAGGAAACGCAGAGACGAAGTGGGCGGGAAAGGCCCGGAAACGAGGCCGACGGCCCGGGGCGAGGGCGGTATACCCGTGCGCCCGAACGCCGACCGTCGTCTCTGCGTCTCTATTCTCCCCCGGTGCTTCTGCTGATCGACAACTACGACTCCTTCACATGGAACCTGGTGCAGGAACTGGGGAAGATCGACCCGGGCCTGCGCGTCGGGGAGAACATCCTCGTCGTGCGGAACGACGCGATCACAGCGGTTGAGGCGGAGGGTCTGGACGGCGGGCGGGGGCCGAGCCACATCATCATTTCGCCGGGGCCGTGCACGCCCGCCGAGGCGGGGTGCTCCGCGGCGATCATCGAGCGATTCGCCGGGCGCGTGCCGGTCCTTGGTGTCTGCCTGGGCCACCAGACGCTCGCCCACGTGCACGGCATGACGGTGGCGCGGCACGCGGTGCCGGTGCACGGGAAAGCGAGCCCGGTGACGCACGACGGCCGCGGCGTCTTCGCGGGGCTGAGCAACCCTTTCGAGGCTGCGCGTTACCACAGCCTGGTCGTGACCGCGGAGTCGATCCCGTGCGCGGCGCGGGGCGAGGACGGGTGGGAGGTCTCGGCGTGGACGGGCGAGGCCTTCGACGGCGGGACGCGCCGCGTCGTGATGGGCCTGCGGCGCGTGTGGGCGGACGCGGCGAAAAGGCCGCTCGAGGGCGTGCAGTTCCACCCGGAGAGCTTCATGACCGCCGAGGGGCCGCGGCTGCTCGCGAACTTCCTCGCGATGCGCTGACTACGCGCGGTTGCGGAAGCGGTCGTCGGCCTCTCGCACGATGCCCTCCTGGTACGCGCGGACCAGGTCCTCGAGGTCGTTGAGCCGTCCCCGGAGCGACTCGCCGGCGGTCGTGTCCGCGACGGTGCGCGCCCGCACGTACGAGCGGATCGTCGTCATGCGGGGGACGATGTCGGCGCCGGAGCGGATCGCGGCGTCCACGCCGTCGAACGGCGCGTGTTCGGCGAGCTCGATCGAGTCGGACCGGATGACGAGGGTGTAGCCCCGGTCGCCGTAGGCCTCGCTGAAGGCGCCGTCGATGGTGATGGCGTTGCCGCCTTTCTTGACGGGCGTCTCGCCCTTCTCGACCTTCACGGGCACGTGGCCGTTGACGACCAGCACGCCGGGGCCGACGCCGAACTCGGCGCCGACGCGCTTGATGAAGGCCTCGTCGTGCATGAGGTCGAAGTAGGCGTTCTTGCGCTCCTTGTGCGCCGCCTTGTCCTCGACGAAGTGCGTCTCGAAGGTCGCGAGTTTGTCCTTGCCGAAGAGGGGCGAGAGGGGCCCGCCCCAGAGGTACCAGACCCAGTCGGCGTCGCTATCGAGCCCGCTCCAGCGCTTGCGCATCGCGCGGCGGAGGACGGACTCGAGGGATTCCATGAGGTCACGCCCGGCGACGTCGCGGCCGTCGACACGGAGAGACTGCGGGTTGCCCTCCGCGTCCACGGGCATGCACGCGTGGAAGAAGAGCGCGTCGTCGCGCCGCGTCCACATGCTCCCATGGCGGATCATCCACTCGACGTGCTCGCGCAGGCGCATGGAGCGGGTGCAGCTCTCGCGCAGGCGGTCGACGCAGGCCTGCTCCTCGGGGCTGTAGGCGTACGGGTCGCGCGGGTCGATGGTGGGCAGGAAGCCGTCCAGCAGCGGGTGCTCCTTGCCGTCGATCTCGACGCTCGCCGCCCCGCGTCCCTCGAACCGGATGCGGTGCAGGAGGCGGCGGTGGGCGAGGCCCCACTCGGGCCGGCGCTCGAGCATCCGCCCCTCGGCCTTGAACTGCATGATCGCGACGGCCTTCTGCATGCGCGCGACGGTCAGCGCGTCGCGGAAGCCCTCGCCCTTGGCCTTGAAGCGCTCGGCGGGGTCGTCGCCGTAGACGTCGCGCGCGAGTTTCTCGAGGGGCGCGAGGATGACGCCGTACCCCTCCTCGAGCTGGCTCAGGCGTCGGTAGCGCACGCTGAAGCGCAGGCACGTGAGCATGCTGGGCTCGTGCCCCAGGTGCGAGCCGATCCACAGCATGTCGTGGTTGCCCCAGATAAGGTTGCACGAGGGCTGGCGCATCAGCGTGTCCACGACTCGGTCCATGCGCGGGCCCCGGTCGCCGAGGTCGCCGAGCACGAGCAGTTCGTCGATGCAAAGGTTGCGGATGAGCCGCGCGCCCGCGCGCACCGCGCCCCAGTCGCGGTCGTGCTCGGCGAGGGCCTTGAGCATCTCCTTGATGTATTCGGGGCGCTGGGCGCTGCCCAGCTCGATGAAGAGCTCGCGGTACCACGCGGGGAGCAGCTCCTCGAAGCGGGCGCGCCGGACGTTCTTGCGCAGGTCGCGGATGATCTCGAACTGGAGGGAGAGGGTCCTGTAGACCCACTCGAGCCGCCCGCCGCTCTCCACGATGTCGCGGGAGAAGAGGTTGATCGCCTCGCGCGGGTAGTAGAGGACCGCGAGGAACCTCGCGTGCTCCGCCGCGGACAGCCGCCCCCCCACGACGCGCTCGACGAGCTGACGCATCGCGCCCGAGGCGTTGTTGATGACGTGCCGGAGCTTGGCGTCCTCGCCGTGGACGTCGGAGATGACGTGGATCACGCCCGCGGGGAGGGAGAGCTGGGCGCGGAGCGCGGCGATCTCGCAGATCGCGCGCTCCGCGGTGGGGAACTGGTGCGACAGGGCCTCCAGGTGCGCGAGGCGCTGGGGCGTGCAGGCGGAACGGATCGGCATGGCCGAGGGTACGGGAAGGAAGACCGGGATTCAGCACAGAGGCACAGAGAAGATGAGCAGGAAGAGAAGAGAAAACTGGTTTGAAGACACTGATACGGGCGCCCGAAGCCTTCGCCCCTTCAACCCAACCAATCTCCTCTCATCGGTCTCATCTTCTCTGTGCCTCTGTGCTGAAATCTTCTGCCCGCTGCCCTGTTACGTCTTCGGACCCGGCAATGGGTCTTTGGCCCGCCCCTGGATCCACTCGCGCACGCGCGGCCACAGGACCTCCTCCAGCAGGATCTTGATGCACGCCGCGACGGGGATCGCGACGAGCAGGCCGTAGATGCCCGCGAGGGAGCCGCCCGCGATCGAGGCGAAGAGGACGGTGGGCACGTCCATGTTGGTCGCCTTGCCCTGGATCAACGGCGTCAGGACCCAGTCGTCGAGGAACTGCGCGACGCCGAGGACGAGGAGCGGGCCGCCGAGGACCCACCACCACTCGTTCTGCCAGTCCGCCCCGCCCGGGTCCAGCCACATCATGAGCATGGCGACGGGCGACGAGAACCCGGCGGCGTACGGGATGAGCGTGAGCAGCCCGGTGAACGGCCCCACGAGGAACGGCGCCGGGACGCCGACGGCCCAGTAGCCGAGCGTGTACACGGTCGTGAGGCAGAGGCAGACGATGACGCGCCCGCGCACGAAGCCGGCGATCACGCGGTCCATCCGGCCCAGGAGGAAGACCAGCCGGTGGTGGCTTCCGGGCGGGATGAGCTCGTGCCACGCCGCGAGGACGCGCCCCCACCCGGTGCAGAAGAAGTAGAAGAAGAACGCCGTGAGGAAGACGCCGAAGAGCGTGCCGCCCACGGACCGCACGACGGCGAACGCGCCGCCGATAGCGCCGCCGCCCGCCTGCAGCGCGCGCGTGCCGATGGCCTGCCAGTTCTTCTCCAGCTGCTGCGCGACCCACATCGCGGCGTTGTACATGTCCGAGGGACGCGCGCCCCGGGGGGGCGGGCCCTCGACATCGCTGTCGAGCGCGGCCGTTTCGGCCTGCTTGCGCAGCCGTTCTTGCTCGACGATGTAGTCGCGGATGCGGCGCCAGGAGTCCGCGGGCAGGCGCTCGCGGAGCGCCTGGTCTTCGGGGTTGTTCACCGACGCGACAAGCTGGTCCGTGCGCGCGGTGATCGTGCTGGCGAGGCGCACGCCCTGCGCCGCGGCGTAGCCGAGGCCGAGCGTCACCGGGAGCACCACGAGCAGCGCGCCGAAGACGATGATCGAGAGGGCCGCGCCCTGCCGGCTCGCGATGCGGCGGCGCTCGAGCCACTTGACGGTCGGTTCGACGATGTACGCCAGCGCGAGCGCGACGAGGAGCGGCACGGTGACAACGCTCAGCCGGTGCCCGAGCCAGATGATCCCGATGATCGCGATGACGAGGCAAAGATCGCGCACCCACTGGATCTGCCAGACGTGCAGGCGGGTCCAGTCGATGCGTCCGTCTGGGCGGACGCCGTCCGGGTTGGGGGTCTCGCCGGCCATGGTGGGCAGGATAGCGGTTCACCCCGTTCACGCTTCCCCGGCGATGCCCGCTATCCTCACGCCCCACCGCCCGGCGCGAGCAACGCCCGGGCCACCAATCGTTGAAAGGCGGCGAGCGCATGGGCGTGCAACGAGCTTCGGCGGCGGTTCTCCTCGGTGTTCTTTCCGTTCTCGCGGCGTGCGGCGGAGGCGGGTTCCGCCAGGAGAGGCCCCGGCCGGTGAGCGCCCAGGTTCCGCCGGTGTCGCACGACGACTGGCGCGCCGCCGGGTACCGGCAGGACTGGGTCGGCTATCCCTTCATGGGCGTGAGCGGCGCCGACATGATCCGCGACGCGGTCGTGGGCGCCGACGCCGTCGTGCTGCAGGAAAAGGGCAGCCGCGTGAGCGTGCTGGAGGCAACGAACGGCCAGCTCCGCTGGTCCACCGGGCTCGCCAACCCGCTGACGCGCTTCGTCGGCCTCACGCGCGATCCGTCGGACGCCAACCGCCTCATCGTGAGCAGCCAGACGGAGGCGTTCACGCTCAACATGACGACGGGCGCGCTGATCGGCCGCGAGCCCTTTTCGCGCGTGGTCAACACCGCGCCGGCGCCCGTCGGCGGCGTGCTCGTCTACGGCACATCGGCGGGCGAGGTGCTCGCGCACCGGCTCGGCGGCGGTATCAAGGCGTGGGGCTTCATGGGCGTGGGCACGATCGAGGCCCAGCCGGTGCAGGTGGGCGAGTTCGTCGCCTCCGTCTCGCAGCGCGGCGACGTCACGATCTTCGACCCCCGGTCCGGCACGCTCGTCGGGCGCGGCACGATCTACGGCGGCGTTGAGAGCAACCCGGTCGCCGGGAGCGAGACGGTCTACATCGCCGGCCTCGACCAGTCGGTCTGGGCGTTCCGCACCGACGGCAGCGTCCGCTGGCGCCACCGCACGCCCCAGCCGCTCCGGGGCCAGCCCCGCGTCGACGGCGGGAACGTGTACGTCGAGATCCCCGGCGAGGGATTCACCGCGCTCGACGCGCAGACCGGCGCGGTCAGGTGGTCGAACAAGGACGTGGGCGGCGAGCTCGTCGGCACTCGCTCGGGGCGGCTGATCGTCTTCGGGAACGGGCGCGTCTCGGTGCTCGAGACCAGGAAGGGCGGGACGGTCGCTTCGTTCGAGGTCCCGCGCGTGACGCGGATCCTCGCGGACGCGCCGGCGGACGGCAATCTGTACGCGATCACGGACAACAACCTCGTCGTCAAGTTCGCGGCGCGCTGACGGAGGGGCCGCGTGGCGTCGGACATCGTTCCAATCCGGCGTGCGCTGATCTCCGTGAGCGACAAGGAGGGCGTCGTCGAGTTCGCGCGTGCGCTCGCGTCGCACGGGGCGGAGATCCTGTCCACCGGCGGCACGGCCGAGGCGCTGCGAAACGCCGGGCTGCCGGTCGCGAGCGTCGAGTCCCTCACCGGATACCCGGAGATGCTGGGCGGCCGCGTCAAGACGCTGCACCCCGCGGTGCACGGCGCGCTGCTGGGCCTGCGCGACGACCCCGGTCACCGCGAACAGATGAGCCGGCACGACATCCGCCCGATCGACCTGCTCTGCGTCAATCTTTATCCCTTCGAGCAGACGGTCGCCCGCCCCGGCGCGACGCGCGAGGAGGCGATCGAGAACATCGACATCGGCGGGCCGGCGATGATCCGCTCCGCGGCGAAGAACCACGCGTCGGTCGCGGTCGTCACGTCGCCCGCGCAGTACACGAGGGTGACGTCGGAGCTGAGCGGGCTCGCGGGGGCGACGTCGCGGACGCTGCGCGAGGAGCTTGCGCGGGAGGCGTTCGCGCTCACCAGCCGCTACGACGCCGCGATCGCCTCGTACCTCTCCCGCGCGGGCGACGCGCTCTTCCCGCCCCTCCTGTCCGTGCACCTCGCGAAGGACCAGGACCTGCGCTACGGCGAGAACCCGCACCAGGCGGCGGCGGTCTACCGCCACCGCGTGCGCGCGGGGGCGTTCAGCGCGGGCGCGTCGGTCGCCGGCGCGGAGCAACTCCACGGCAAGGAGCTGAGCTACAACAACATCGCCGACGCCGCGGCGGCGCTCGACCTCGTCGTTTCGCTCATGCGCGTGGACCCCCGCCGGGCCGGCGCGTGCGTCGTCAAGCACACCAACCCCTGCGGGTGCGCGGTCGCGCCGACCGCCGCGGGCGCGGCGGACGCCGCGATCGTGGGCGACCCCGTCGCGGCGTACGGGGGCATCTTCGCCGCCAACGCCGCGATCGACGCCGACGCGGCGGAGCGTCTGGCGGCGAGGGAGAACTTCTTCGAGGTGATCGTCGCGCCCGAGTTCTCGTCCGACGCGCTCGCGGCGCTCCGATCGCGCTGGGCCAACGTGCGGCTGCTGCGCGTCGGCGGTCTCGACGGCGCGGCGTCGCAGCCCGCGGGGCTGGAGTTCCGTTCGATCGCGGGCGGCGTCCTCGTGCAGGAGCGGGACACGGCGCTCGCCGGGGACTTCGAGCGGCGGGCCGGCCCCGCGCCCACGCCTGCGCAGCTGCGCGCGGCGCGATTCCTCGAGGCGACCGGGCGCTCGCTCTTCAGCAACGCCGTGCTGATCGGCGGCGACCTCGGCGACGCGGTGGCGATGTTCGGGGCGGGCGCGGGGCAGATGGACCGCGTCACGTCCTGCCGTATCGCGGTCGAGAAGGCCGGTGCGCGCGCGAAGGGCGCGGTCGCGTACAGCGACGCGTTCTTCCCGTTCGCCGACGGACCGGGCGTCTTGATCGGTGCCGGCGTGTCCTGCATCGTGCATGCGGGCGGCAGCAAGCGCGATCAGGAGACGTTCGACGCGTGCGAACGCGCCGGCGTCGCGTGCCTCACGACGGGGCTGCGGCACTTCCGCCACTAGGTTGGGCGGCCTCTCCGGTCGCCCTTCCCGCGTTCCGGCGGTGCGATTCTGACCCACCGTGACGTGGTTCTCATGCGCCCATCAGCGTTTTGCACGGTTCGCCGCCACTCTGCCCTTTGGATCAACCACGTGCGAGTGCACGAACCAAAGGAGTCAGTCATGGCGAATGAGCGTGAACGCAACGAGAACCGGAACAACGACAACCGGAACAACGAGAATCAGCGCAACGAGAACGAGCGCAATGAGAACCGCGGCCCCGGCGGGAACCAGGGCGGCGGCGGTCAGGGCGGCCAGCAGGGCGGCCAGGGTGGCGGCAGCTCGGGCGGCCAGGGTGGCAAGAGCGGCGGCTCGGGTGGGAACCAGGGCGGCGGAAGCTCCGGCGGCCAGCAGGGCGGCGGCTCCGGCGGCGGTCAGGGCGGTTCGAGCGGCGGCCAGGGCGGCTCCTCGGGCCGCAGCGGCGGCTCCTCGGGCGGCGGCTCGTCCGGCGGCGGCGGCAGCCGCTAACCGGCGCCTTGCCTGAACATTGAGGCAGGTACGCGATCGCGACGCCACAAGCGAACGATCGCGAACAAGAGGGTCGAGAGCGAGTTCACACTCGCTCTCGATCTTTTTGCTTCTTTGCATCAACCCACACGCCGGGCGGTCAGCTCGTGGACGCGCGCGAGGTGGTAGTCGTCGTGGTCGCAGGTAAACGCGATCGCATCGACGAGGCGCATCCGCTGCTTGAGGCGAGGGTGGACGGCCTCGCGCGACCAGTCCGCGTCCGAGAGTTCCTCCAACCGTCGCACGATGCCCGTCCGCGCTGCGCGGAACGCGCGCAGGAAACCGTCGATGAGACGGTCGTTATGCCCCGCCGCGTGCGTCGCGGCGTTTGTGATGTCCGCGGCGCGCAGGTGTTCTTTGCCGGCGAGGTAGTCGTCGAGCCGCCCCTCCCAGAGGGCTTCGAGGTCGAGCAGGTGGCCGATGTTCTCCTTCGCGCTCCACGACCCGGGCGTATCGCGCCGCGTCAGCGCGTCGGCCGGCACGCCCCGCACGAGGTCCTCGATGCGCGCGGGCGTTCCGCGGTAGCGCGCGAGGACGTCGGGGTACTTGCCGACGGGGAAGTCGAAGGAGAACGCGCGACTCGTCCAGGGCCAAAGTGCGGGCATGATGCAAGGTAGGGATGCGCAACGAAAAGCCCCGGGCATCGGCGCCCGGGGCCTTGAAGGGGCCGAGCTGCCGCGCGGCCTACTTGGCCTCGCCGGCCGGGGCGTCGCCCTTGCCCGGATCCGCGGCGATCCCCTGCACCCAGGTTGCGCCGCTGAAGCGGCGCTTGATCGCGCCGTTGACCTGATCGACCGTCAACGCCTCGATCTTCGCCAGCATGTCGGCGTCCCACTTCATCGTCCGGTCGAGGTACAGGCCCTGCGACAGCATGCCCGCGACGTTCCCGTCGTCCGCGAGGCCGGTCAGGAACTCGAGGCGGTAGCTCGCTTTGCGCTGGTCAAGCTCCTCCGGCGTGACGCCTTCGTTGATCCAGCGGTCGAACTCGTCGTTCATCGCCGCCATCGCCTTCTCGGCGTTGGGCGAGGCGCAGATCGCCTGGGCCGTGAGCGTCGTGAAGGGGTCCAGCGGGCGGCTGATCATGCGGCCGCCGGCGCCGTACGACAGGCCGTCCTTCTGACGCAGCCGGTCGTTCAGGCGGCTCGTGCCGCCCGAGCCCAGCACGTACGACGCGAGCTCGAGCGCCGGGTAGTCCGGGTCCGTGTCGGACATCTCGATCGCCGTGCCGCGGGCGACGACGCCCATCGGCTTGTCCGGCGTCGCGATTTTCTCGCTGATCTCCCTGGGTGTCATGTAGGGACGCGCGACGCGGGTGAAGGCGTTCCTGGGCTGCCACCCGTCGAAGACCGTCGCGATCGCGGCCTGCATCTGCGCGGGCTCGAAGTCGCCCACCGCAGCGACCTCGACCTTCGCCGGCCCGACGAGGTTGGCGTAGTACGCCTTCACGTCATCCACCGTGGTGGACTGCAGCTCCGCGATCGACTCCTCGATCGTCGGGACGTAGTGAATGGACGTCTTGTCGAACGGCGTCACCGCGCGCTGCAGGGCGTTGCCCAGGAGCGCCCGCGGCTCGGAGCGCGAGGCCTCGACGCCGGCGATCCGCTCGCGGAGCATGTTGTCGAACTCGGCCTTGTCGAACGACGGCTCGCGGAGCATCGCCCTCGCGAGGTTCAGCGCCTCGGCCGCGTGCTCGCGGTCGGAGACGATGCTCACGCTGACCGAGCCCGCGCCGCCGCCGACGCTCACCTGGCTCTGGGCCTTGTCGATCGCGTCGTTGAGCTGCTGGTAGGTCATCCCGCCCGCGCCGCGGCGCATCATCGCCGGGGCCATCGACCCGACGACGCGCCGGCCGGTCAGGCTCGCCTCGTCGCCGAAACGGATGGTCATGGTGATGTTCACCTGGTCGCCGCGCGTCTCCTTGGGGAGCATCGCCAGCTCGATGTTGTCGCCGATCGCCGTGCGCACGACCCGCGCCTCGATGTTCGCCGGCGTGGCCTCGAACGTCTCCCCCGCCGCGACCTCCGCCTGGCCCTTGTAATCCTTCACGAGGCTCTCGACGTCGGGCTTGTCGGGGATCTCCGCGCGGACCGGGTTCTTGGTCGGGATGAACGCCGCCGCCGTGCGGTTGTTCTCGATCAGGTACTTCTGCGCGACGCGGTTCACGTCCGCCGTCGTCGCCTTCTGCACGCGGTCGCGCTGCAGGAACATCAGCCGCCAATCGCCGTTCGCCGCCGCCTCGGTCAGCGCAACGCCCACGCGGTTGCTGTCGGCCATCGCGATGCGGAAGTTCTTGAGGAACTTCGTCCGCGCGCGCTCCACCTCCTCGTCGGTGATCGGGTTGGCCTTGAGCCCCTCGACGATCTCCTTCGCCTTGGAGAGCGCCGCGTGCGGGTCCTGCCCCTCCTTCAGGACGGCGATGGTCATCAGCCCGCCGCGCTCGGCCATCGCGAAGAAGTCCTGCGTCACGCTCGCGGCGTGCCCCGCCTCGACCAGGCCCTTGTACAGCCTCCCGGAGGGGCGGTTGCCCAGCACGTCCGCGAGCAGCTCGATCGCCGCCGCCTCCTCGTGGCTCCCGGCCGGGGTGTGGTAGAAGAGCCCCACGCTCGCCTGGCTCCCCTCGCGGCGGATCTCGACGAAGCGCGGGCCGTCCTGCGTGGGCTCGTCCGTCCACGTGTTGTCGATCGGCTTCTCGGGGTTGGTGAGCGGCGCGAAGTACCGATCGATCAGGCCGATCGCCTTGGCGGGCTCGAACTTCCCGGCGACGACCAGCATCGCGTTCCCCGGCCTGTAGTAGTGCTTATAGAACGCGCGGAGGTTGTCCGCCGGGACGCGCTCGATATCCGACCGGTTGCCGATCGTCGAGTTCCCGTACGGGTGCCACGTGTACGCCTTGTCCGCGAGCTCCTTCATGATGATCCGGAAGGGGCTGTTCTCGCCCATCTCGAACTCGTTGCGGACGACGGTCATCTCCGTCGCCAGCACGTCCGCGTCGATGAATGAATTCACCATCCGGTCGGCCTCGAGCCCGAGCGCGAAGTCGAGGTTCTCGTCGCTCGCGACCATCGTCTCGTAGTAGTTGGTCCGGTCGGTCCAGGTGGTGCCGTTGAAGTCCGCGCCGTGGTCCTGCAGGCTCTTCCACGGGTTCGAGAAGGTCGGCGTCCCCTTGAAGACCATGTGCTCCAGCAGGTGGGCCATGCCCTTCTCGCCCCGCCCCTCATGGCGCGAGCCGACGAAGTACGTGATGTTCACCGTCACGTTCGCCGCGGAGTCGTCGGGGAAGAGGAGGACCCGCAGGCCGTTGGGGAGCCGGTACTCGCTGATCCCCTCCACCGTCGTGACGGGCGTCTGGGCCCACGCGGGGGCGGCGTTCTGGGCCATCACCGGGGTCGGCAGGGCCGACACGACCATCGCTCCGCCGATGCAGGCGGCGCCGACCAACCGAACGATCCGATTCATGCGGGGACTCCGGGGAAACGACGCAGGAACACGGCCGACGACGGCTGGTTTCGGGCGTCGGGAGAGGGTAGGAAGAGAGACGGAGCGGCAGAGAGAGGAGCGAACGAGCGAACAAGCGAACGAGGGCAGAATTCGTCATCACGAGGCGCGTGCGGACAGGGAGCCCGACCGTGAGCGAGGGCCTTCTTCGGACTCGATAATCGCGGAGGCCGCGGAGCGGACGGAGAAACGCGGAGAGAGAAGAGCGTGTGAACGCGGAGGCCGCGGAGGAACGCGGAGAGACGATGTGGGGCAGGCGTCTCGCCTGCCACCGAGTGCTTGTTGCCCTCCCTCGCCCCGTGTCTTCACGGGGAGAGGTGCCCGCGCAGCGGGCGGTGAGAGGTCTTCTCTTGGGTCGCCCGTCGCGCCGGTGCACCGCCGCTGCGTGACGGAGTCAACTCTTCTCCGGGGCGGGGCCTTTCACGCCCCGCGGGGGCTGGAAAGCCCCCGCCCCATCTTCCCTTCGGCAGCGCTCTTCCCGATCTTCCCGCCGCACTCCGGGCACGCCGCGGCGTCGGCCGGAAGGCCCGAGAGGTTGTAGTCGCACGCGGTGCAAAGTGGGACCGTGCGCTTCTTCGCGCGGCGAAGGGCGATCACCGACACGATCCCGGTGACCAGCGGGGGCACGCATAAGTACTGCGCCGGCAGCGCCACGTGGTAATCCGAGCCTCCGAGCCCGGCATACGGATGCCATTGAACGCCCTTGAAACCGCTGGGCTGACTTCTCCATAGGCCGATGTAGTTCCGGAGCGGCGTGTTGCTCGTGTGAGCAAAGTAGATATGGCCGTACCCGTATGTCAGCGCGGTTCTCCGCGCCAAGATCCAGCCCCCGACGTGGAACACGGTTACCGTTGCGGCCGCTGCACTGGCAAGGAGCAGAACGCGAGACGCGACGGTTACCCGCCGCCAGAACTTCGTCCCCGGGCTGCGCATTCACACGCACTATACATCCCGCATAGTCCCTGTCTTTCTCTGTGTCTCTATGCCTCTGTGGTGAAACCGGCCCACCCGGTGGATTGTCATGCCCGCCCGCGCTCCGTCCGTGCCCACGGAACAAGTCTTCGTACCAACGAAAGTTCCATTCGTGCCCACGAAAACTCCTTCCGTGCCAGCGAAACAAGGTTCCGTAGGCAAACCCCGCCACGGGTGAAGTCGGGCGCGGAGCGGAAGAATTGATATCGCCTCCTTGGAGCCCGGAGGCCTGCAGGAAGCGGCAAATGCACAAAGCGGCAAATGAAGCGGGCTCCCACGCTCTCAACATTTGCCGCTTTCTCGTCTTGCCGCGTCGGCTTTCTCTTCCCCACGCACAACGCACGGCGCGCCACGCACGCGGGCCTTCACTCCGCCGCGGTCATCCGGCGGACCTCACCCGTGCGGCCCTCGACGAGGACCTCGTCGGCCTCCTCGAGGAAGAAGCCGTGGTCGACGACGCCGGGGACGCGGTCCAGGGCCGCGGCGAGGGCCTCGGGCTCCTTCCCCTCGATGCGCATGTCGAGGACGACGCCGCCGCCGTCGGTGACGAGCACCTCGTTGTCCATGTTGCGGCGGAGGATGCCGGAGAGGCCCATGTGCCGCAGGTACTCGCGGATGCTCGCGATGCCGAAGGGGATGATCGTGACCGCGAGGAGCGCGTTGGTGCCGAGCTGCTCGACGACCTTCTCCTCCTGGGTCATGTAGACGCAGCGCGAGGCGACCATCGCGACCAGCCGCTGGCGGGTGATCGCGCCGTGCGACCCCTTCATCATGCGCAGGTGCGGGTCCACCTCGTCCGCGCCGTCGAAGAGGTAGTCGAGCTCGAGGACCTCGCTGAACGGGATCGTCTTGAGGCCAAGCTCGCGGGCGAGCGCTTCCGAGGCGAGGCTGGTGGCGACGCAGGCGACGTCCAGGTGCTCCGTCCGGACGCGCTGCGCGAGGGCGCGGATCGCACGGCTGCTCGTCCGCCCCGTCCCCAGGCCCACGATCATGCCGTTCTCGATCGGGGCGATCGCGGCCTGCGCGAGCTTGTCGAGGTGCGGCGCGATCGGGGACGCCTCGGTGGCGCCCGCCGCGGCGTAGGGCATCGCCGCGCCCGCGCCGAAGAGCCGGGATGAGATGGGGTCAGTCAAAGCGGATCCCCTGCGCGAGCGCGAGCGTGGAATTGTGGTTGATGACGCAGGTCTGGCGGCGCATGTACGCCTTCCAGGAGTCGCTGCCGGACTCGCGGCCGCCGCCGGTCTCCTTCTCGCCGCCGAAGGCCCCGCCGATCTCGGCGCCGCTCGTGCCGGCGTTGACGTTGGCGATGCCGCAGTCGCTGCCGGCGCCGCTGAGGAATCGCTCGGCGGCCCGGACGCTGTCGGTGAAGATCGCAGACGAGAGGCCCTGGGCGACGTTGTTGTTCATCGCGATGGCCTCATCGATGTCGCGGAAGGTGAAGACGTAAAGGATCGGGGCGAAGGTCTCTTCGTTCGAGATGGCGAGGGTGTTGGAGGCCGGAGCGCGGACGATCGTGGGCTCGACGTAGGTGCTCTCGCCGCCGGCGTCGAGGTTGGCGAGCTCGGCCATCGGCGTGGGCCTGGAAAGGAGCGCGTTGCGGGCGGCGCCGCCGAGGACGCGGCCGCCGATGAGGACCGTGCCCCCCTGCTCCTTCGCGAGCGTGACCGCGCGGGTGTAGGCCTCGGCCGAACGCTGGGAGATGAGCGGGCCCACGAGGGTTCCCTCGGCGAGCGGGTTGCCGATGCGGAGCTGGCGGTAGGCGCGGACGAGGCGGTCGCAGACGTCGTTGGCGATCGATTCGTGGACGATGAGGCGGCGGGTGGTGGTGCAGCGCTGGCCGGCCGTGCCCGCGGCGCCGAAGACGACGGCGGGGACCGCGAGGGCGAGGTCCGCCGACTTGTCGATGATCGCGGCGTTGTTGCCGCCGAGCTCCAGCAGGCATCGGCCGATGCGGTCGGCCACCACCTGGCCGACACGCCTGCCCATGCGGCACGAGCCCGTGGCGGAGATGAGGGGGAGGCGGTGGTCGGCGGCGAGGCGCTCGCCCACAACGTCGTCACGGCCGATCACGAGGGTGAAGATGTCGCGGTGTCCCATCGCTTCCGCGACGCGGGCGGCGATGGCGTTGCTGGCGATCGCGGTGAGCGGGGCGAAGAGAGAGGGCTTCCAGACGGTGGTGTCGCCGCAGACGGCGGCGACCATCGCGTTCCAGGCCCACACGGCGTTGGGGAAGTTGAAGGCGCTGATGACGCCGACGGGCCCGAGCGGGTGCCACTGCTCGATGATGCGGTGGCGCTGGCGCTCGCTGGGCATCGTGAGGCCGTAGAGCTGGCGCGAGAGGCCGACGGAGAAGTCGGCGATGTCGATCGTCTCCTGCACCTCGCCCCAGCCCTCCTGGAGGATCTTGCCGACCTCGAGCGAGAGAAGGCGGCCAAGCGGGTCCTTCAGGCGGCGGAACTCGTCGCCGACGGCGCGGACGACGAGGCCGCGCTCGGGGGCGGGCACCTCGCGCCACCGGCAGAAGGCGGCGGCGCTGCGCGCGATCGTCGCGTCGTACGTGGACGCGTCGTCGAGGCCGACGTTGGCGAGGAGCGAGCCGTCGATGGGGCTGTGGACGGCGTGCGTCTCCCGCGTGGGGCCGGCGCCGGAGAGGCGCGGATCGTTCGCGACGCCGAGTTTACCGAGCAGGTCCGCGATCATCGGGTGACTCTATGACCGCTTTCGGCGGCGTCGGGGCCGGGGAGGTCCGCCAGGAACGCCGCCAACTCCGCCAGCGACGGCGAACGGGCGTTGCGCACGTAGAGGCCGCTGACGCCGGTCGCCGCGGCGAGCG
Organism: Phycisphaerales bacterium; assembly: GCA_035628115.1. Classification (GTDB taxonomy): domain Bacteria; phylum Planctomycetota; class Phycisphaerae; order Phycisphaerales; family UBA1924; genus BJHL01. Next base: position 38,301 of record DASPKL010000006.1, read on the forward strand.
ATTCGGCGAGCGAGAGGCCGCACGCGCGGGAGAGGGCGAAGCCGGCGTTGAAGTTGTCGCCGCCGCCGGTGGAGAGCGCCGGCGTCCGCGTGAGCGGGCCGTCGAACCACGCGGCGCCGTTGGCGTCCGCGCCGCCCGCGCCCTCGCGCGGGTGGATCGCCACGCAGTCGAGGCCCGCCGCGGCGCGGATGGCGCCGGCGCACTCGGGCACGGACGCGGCGAGGTCGTCCTCGCGCGGGGCGTTCACGCCGAGGACGCGGGCCAGGCGCTGGGCCTCGGCGAGGTTGAGGCCCAGCGTGACGGGGGCGATGCGGCCGCTGAATCGCTCGAGCAGCCCGAGCACGCGCGCGACGTCCGCGTCCGTGCGCTTCGCGGGGTCGGAGAGATCCACGAAGACGCAGGGCCGCGCGTAGAAGACGGCGTCGGTCATCAGGCTGGTGAGGCCCATGACGATCTCTTCCACGCCGGCCATGATGCTCCAGTTGACGATCATCAGGACGTCGGCGCGGGCGAGCGTCGTGCGCAGCTCGCGCGGCTCGATCGCGGCGAGCACGTCCTTCCACCCGACGCGCTGGATCGGCCCGGGCAGGTTGAACATCACCTTGCCGTCCTCGAACTCCAGCGCCTCGGTGTGGCCGGGCGGCCCGAGCGGGACGACGCGCCCGCACCGCGCGGCGAAGCGCTCGAAGACCGGGTGGACGCGCGACGGGTCGCGATCGTCCGCCACGCAGCCGATGAACGTGGTGCTCGCGCCCAGCGCCGCGAACGCGTCCGCGGCGAGTGGGCCGTTGCCGCCCGCGCGGTCCTCGCGGCGGACCAGCTCCATGTTCGTGCTCTTGCCCGCCGCGGCGGCGACGCGTGCCGCGAACGCGCCGATGGTGGCGAGGGGCTCGAAGTCGTCGAGGGCCATCGTGCGGCGCTCGCCGACGACGCGGGTGATGTGGTCGACGAAGCCGTCGAAGCCGACGAAGGCGCGGGGCGGGTTGCCGGAGCGCGCGACGAACGCGGCCTGGAGCTTGCTCGCGGCGGATTGTGCGGTCGCGGCGCGGTCGATGGGCGTTCTCCCCGTGCTGGCGGGGTGAGGTTACGGCCCGACGGCGTCCCGCGCGCACACCTGGAGGAGCGCGTTCACGAGGGCGTCGGCGTCCGCCGCGGTGTTGAAGGGGCCGAAGCTCGCGCGCAGCGCGCCGCGGTCCCCCACCGCTCCCAGCGTGCCGAGCGTCTCGTGCGCGCGCGGCGCGCAGTGGATGCCCGCGCGCACGAGGATGCCGAAGTTCGTCTCGAGAATCGTCGCGAGTTCCGCGGGCGCGAAGTCATCATGCACGAACGAGAATGTCGCGACGCGCAGCGCCGGGTCGGTCGGGCCCAGCAGCCGCAGACCCGCGGCGGCGAGCGCATCGAGCGAGCCGAGCACGCGGTCGATGATCTCGATCTCGTGCCGGCGCGAGGCCTCGACCGTGCGCGTCAGGTGCCACGCGGCGGCCTCCGAGAGCCCGGCAATCCCGATCGTGTTGTGGCTGCCGGCCTCGAAGCGCTCGGGCATCGTCTCCGGCTGGTCGTCGAGTTCGCTGATCGAGCCAGTCCCGCCCTCCCGCGTGGTCGCGATGCGGTCCAGGAACCCGGGCCGGATGTAGAGACCCCCCGTGCCCTGCGGGCCGAGCAGCCCTTTATGGCCGGGGAAGGCGACGACGTCGGCGCCGACCTGCTTGGCGTTAAAGGGGACGTGCCCCAGCCCCTGGGCCGCGTCGATGAGCACCGGCACACCGCGCGACTTCGCGAGCGCGCAGACGCGGTCGATCGGCTGGATCGTCCCGGTGACATTGCTCACCCAGTTGACGGCGAGGAGCGTCGTGCCGGGCGTCACCGCCGCGGCGAGTGCGTCGAGATCGATGATACCGGTCGTCGGGTCCGCGTCGACGCGTGTGACGGCCGCGCCCTCCTGTGCGAGGGCGGCGAAGGGGCGCAGGACGCTGTTGTGGTCCATCGCGGTCGTGACGAGGCGGAGCGGCGCACCCGGCCCGTGCTTCAGGCGGTGGGCCCGCGCGACCCCCTTGATCGCGAGGTTGAGGGCGTCGCTCGTGTTGAGCGTGAAGACGATGTGGCTCGGGTCTTCGCCGCCGATCAGCGTGTTCAGCCGGCGGCGGCATTCGCGGATGATCGCCGCCCCCTCGCGGCTCTCGGCGTAGTGCCCGCGCCCGGGCGACGCGCCGACGTCCCGTCCGTACCGCGTCATGGCCTCCAGCACCCCGGGGGGCTTCGGAAAGCTCGTCGCGGCGTTGTCCAGATAGATGCGGCGCGGGGGCACGACGGGGAATCCTAGAAGAGAAGATTCACCGCAGAGTCGCAGAGGAAGGTGAGAGGAGGGCAGATTGGCTTGAAGAGGGCACACAGGCGCATCTCCTCGATCCAGTCAATTCTCCCCCCTGTGCCCTCTGCGCCTCTGCGGTGCGTCCTCTTCCTAATCTTCACCCATGCCCTGGAGTTGCGACAGCGTCCGCTCGACGTTCATCGACTTCTTCGTCAAGAAGCACGCCCACGCGTTCGTGCCCAGCTCGCCGTGCGTGCCCGTGGACGACCCCACGCTCCTCTTCACGAATGCGGGGATGAACCAGTTCAAGCCGATCTTCCTCGGCCAGGCGGACCCCAACACGCCGATGGGCCGCATGCGCCGCGCCGCCAACAGCCAGAAGTGCATCCGCGCCGGCGGCAAGCACAACGACCTCGACGACGTGGGCAGGGACACGTACCACCACACGTTCTTCGAGATGCTCGGCAACTGGTCCTTCGGCGACTACTTCAAGGAAGAGGCGATCGCCTGGTCGGTGGAGCTCCTCTGCGGCGTCTACGGCGTGCCGCGTGACCGGCTCTACGCGACCTACTTCGAGGGGAACGAGAAGCTCGACCTCGCGCCCGACGAGGAGACGCGCGCGATCTGGCGCAAGTATCTCGCCGACGACCACATCATCCCCGGGAACATGAAGGACAACTTCTGGGAGATGGGGGACACCGGCCCCTGCGGACCGTGCACCGAGATCCACTTCGACCGCATCGGCGGCCGCAACGCCGCGGCGATCGTGAACAAGGGCGACCCCGACGTCATCGAGATCTGGAACAACGTCTTTATCCAGTTCAACCGCGAGGAGGATAAGAGCCTGCGGCCCCTCCCGGCCAAGCACGTGGACACGGGCATGGGCCTGGAGCGCCTCGTGAGCGTGCTGCAGAACAAGCGCAGCAACTACGACACGGACGTCTTCGCGCCCATCTTCATGGCCATCGAGCGCGCGACGGGCGCCCGCTCGTACGAGGGCCGGATGGGCGAGCGCGACCACGGCAACATCGACACCGCCTACCGCGTCATCGCCGACCACATCCGCACGCTGACGTTCGCGATCACCGACGGCGCGACGCCCAGCAACGTCGGCCGGGGGTACGTGCTGCGCCGCATCCTGCGCCGGGCCGTGCGGTACGGCCGCCAGATGCTCGGCGCCCGCACCGGCTTCTTCGCGGGGCTGGCGCCGGTCGTCGTCGAGCGCTTCGGCGGCGCGTTCCCGGAGCTCAAGAAGAACCCGCAGCGCGTGATGGACATCATCCGCGAGGAAGAGGAGAGCTTCGGCAAGACGCTCGACCGCGGCATCAAGCTCTTCGCCGACGTCGCCGATGCGGCGAAGGGCGGCGTGATCTCCGGAGCCGACGCCTTCAGGCTCTACGACACGTACGGCTTCCCGATCGATCTGACCATGCTCATGGCGGACGAGCGAGGGCTGAAGATCGACATCCCCGGCTACGAGGCCGAGGTCGAGAAGGCACGCGAAGTCTCCAAGGCGGGCCCGACCAAGGCCGACGAGAAGCCGCTCGTCCTCACCGGCGAGCAGGTCGCGCGCCTGCGTCACCTCGGCGTCGATCCCACCGACGACAGCCCGAAGTTCGACCCCAAGCAGACCCGCGCTCATGTGCGCGCGATCTGGAACGGCCACAACTTCGACGAGCACACCAACCTGCACGTCGGCAGCACGCGGCGCAAGATCGGCGTCATCACCGACCGCACGCCCTTCTACGCGACGATGGGCGGCCAGGAGGGCGATCGCGGCGAGATCCACGTCCTCGCCGGCGCCCACCAGGGCGAGTTCGAGGTCGAGTCCACCAGCGCCTTCGGCGGCTACGTGCTGCACGTCGGCCACATGCAGAAGGGGACGCTCCGCGTCGGCGACACGGTGAACATGCTCGTGGACCGCAACAGGCGGGGCGGCATCGCCCGCAACCACACCGCGACGCACCTCGCCAACCTCGCGCTGCGCGACGTGCTGGGCGACGGCGTTGATCAGAAGGGCTCGCTCGTCGCCCCCGACCGCATGCGGTTCGACTTCTCGCACGGCAGCGCGGTGACCGGCGAGCAGCTCGCGGTCGTCGAGCAGCGCGTGAGCGACGCGATCGCCCGCAACCTCGACGTTTACGCCGCGCCCGCGCCGATCGACAGGGCCCGCGCCATCCACGGCCTCCGCGCCGTCTTCGGGGAGGCGTACCCCGACCCGGTGCGCGTCGTCTCCGTCGGCGTGCCCGTCGAACAGCTTCTTTCCAGGCCCGACAACCCCGAGTGGCGCTCCTACAGCGTCGAGTTCTGCGGCGGCACCCACGTGCCGGCGACGGGCGAGATCGGCGCGTTCGCCCTCATGAGCGAGGAGGCCGTCGCCAAGGGCGTGCGGCGCATCACCGCCGTCACCGGCGCCGCCGCGGCGGAGGCGCAGCGCCTGGCCGACCAGCTCGAGCAGCGCATCAAGATCTCCGCCGGCGCCGCGCCCCAGGAACTCGCGAAGGTCGTGACCGGCCTGTCGAACGAGGTGGACACCGCCCCCGTCCCCGCGTCGCGCAAGACCCAGCTCCGCGCCGCCATCGCCGCGCTGCAGGAGAAGGTCAAGGCCCTCGGCAAGCAGATGGGCGCGGCCGTCGCCGAGCGCGCCGTGGGCCAGGCCCGCTCCATCGCGCAGAGCGCGCTCTCGTCCAACTCGCCCGTCGTCGTCGGCCAGGTCGACTGCGGCGACGACCGCGCGGCCCTGCAGGCGGCCGTCAAGACCGTGCGCGACACCGTGCCGCGTGCCGCCGTCATGCTCTTCAGCGTCGATCCCACCGGCAAGGCGATGATGCACGCCAGCGTCCCCGACCCGCTGATCGCCAAGGGTCTCAAGGCGGGCGCGTGGCTGCGCGACGCCGCCGCGGCGATGGGCGGCAAGGGCGGCGGCAAGGACGACAACGCGCAGGGCGGCGGTCCGGACGGGGCGAAGATCCGCGAGGCAATGCGCGCGGCGGAGCAGGCGGCGCTGAAGGTCGTGATGTAGTGCGTGGTGCGTGGTGCGTAGGAGATTGTGAGCGTGCCCGAGAAACCCGCCAATCCGGACCAACCGCCGCCGGACCCCTTCCGCCACGCCGCGGCGAGGCTCGCGCGCGTCGATCCGACCGCGCCCGAGATCCCCGAGGAACTGCGCAGGCCGGTGGATGCGCCTGAGCCCGACGTGATCAAGTGGAAGCACGACCCGAACGCGTCGAAAGACACCAGCGGCATGATGAAGGCCTTCGCCCTGGGCCTCAACTTCACCTACGGCGTCATCGGCATGGGCCTCCTGGGGTGGATTCTGCAGCGGTGGGTCTTCCCCGGTGGCGCGCCATGGGTGCTGCTGGGCTGCCTCTTCGCGGGGCTGATCGCGGGGATGTACCTCTTCATTCGAGAGGCGAATCGCGTGAACCGGGCGTAGGCATTCGTGATTCGGAGTCCGGGTCGGAGCGGCGTTTCATTGCCCGTTGACGGGCAGTCACCACGCTTGCCCCCCACTTGGTGCCTGAGCACTGTTCGGCATCCTCACGAATGCCGAATCGCAAGTCCGGAATACCACAAACACACGGTGCGCAGCCACTTCCGGCCGGCTCCAGACACGCCACGACGCTCGCCAAACGCCCTCCAACCCGCTATCCTTGGCCCCCGGCGCCGGTTGGTGTCGGACCGCCGCAAATAGCGCTCGCACCGATGCCCGAGACGACCCCAAGCTCGCCGTTCCGCCCTCCCTACCTGCCGCTGGCGGGCGGGATTGCGCTCGGCGTTGTGCTCGGCGTCCTCGCGGGGGGCGCGGGCGGGCGGGATTGGACGAGCGCCGGCGTCGGCGCCGCGGCCGTCGCCCTCGCGGGCGCACTCGGCCTCGCGGCGTACCTCTTCGCCGGGGCGAACGGCGAGAACTTCGCGTTCAGCGTGCTTGCTTCGTCGATGGGCCGGATGATCGGCTCGCTGGCGGTCGGGCTCGTGGCCATGTTCGGCGCGGGCGTCGACGCCCGCTCCCTCTGGTTCGCCATTCTCGCGGCCGGCCTGGTCGCGTTGATCGCGGAGACGGCGGTCGCGGTGCGGACGCTCAAGGCGGCTGGGAAGACGATCGGAGAAGTGCGGGCATGACGAATCTTTTGTTCCTCCTCGGCGCGAGCGACCCCGTGGGCCACGTGGTCAATCAGCCGTTCGCTGTCGGCGAGAACGGGTACTGGTACTGGTCGGCGCACGTCGGCAGCATCCTGCTCGCCGGCCTGCTCACGGTCGTCACGCTGGCGTACGCCGCGACGAGGATCAAGACCGGCCCCGAGAGCCTGGGCACCGACCGCTACGTGACCAAGGGCGGCATCGCGCACGCGATCGAGGTGGTCTGCGTCTACCTGCGCGACACGACGGTGCGGCCCCTGCTGGGGGAGCGCACCGACAAGTTCATGCCCTTCCTCTGGACGATCTTCTTCTTCATCCTGTTCATGAACCTGCTCGGGTTGATCCCGATCGTGGACCTCCTGCACATCCTTGTGCCCGCGTGGAAGGACCACCACATCGCGCCGGTGGGGGCGACGGCGACGCAGAACCTCTTCGTGACCGCGGCGCTCGCGATCGTCTCGGCGCTGGTCATCAATCTCGCCGGCGTGAAGGAACTGGGCGTCGGCGGCTACCTCAAGCACCTGACCGCGGGCACACCCGCGTACCTCTGGCCCCTCATGATCCCCATCGAGATCATGGGCACGATCATCAAGCCCGTGGCGCTGGCCCTGCGTCTGTTCGCGAACATGACCGCCGGCCACATCCTCGTCGCCGTGCTCTTCATGTTCGCCGTGATGGGCATCAAGATGTTCGTGGGCGAGACCGTCCGAGACGGCCAGGTCGTCCGCGAGATGAGCGCCGGCGGCCTCGTCATGGGCGGCACCATCTCCCTTGTCTCCATCGTCGCGGCGATCGCGATCTACTTCCTCGAGCTGTTCGTCGCCTTCCTCCAGGCCTTTGTCTTCCTCTTCCTGACGTCGGTGTTCATTTCCCAACTCGCCCACCATGATGAGCACGAGCATCATGAGGGCCACGGCCACGAGCACGCCCCTGCCCATGCGCATGGGCACGCGTGAATAACGGGCCGACGCCCGGCCCCGGCCGGGCACAGTGGACGCTCGCGCAACGTGTGAAAGGTGAGGTTCCGAGTATGAAGAGTGCGAAGTTCATCGTGGGTGCGATCGCTCTCGCCGCCGCTCCGGCGCTGGCGCAGGGCACGACGGCGACCACCACGGTCGGCGTCGGCCAGGGCCTCGCGGCGCTCGGCGCCGGCCTGGCGGTCGTCGGCGGCGGCATCGGCATCGGCATGATCGGCAAGGGCGCGCTCGAATCGATCGCCCGCCAGCCGGAGGCCCGCGGCCCCATCGGCACGAACATGATCCTGGCGGCGGCGCTCGTCGAAGGCGCGACCCTGTTCGCGGTCGTCGTCGGCCTGCTCGTCGGCTTCGTCAAGTAAAGAAACCGGCCCGGGCGGAAACGCCCGGGCCCGGGTTTGTCCGTAGACGTGAGACTGACGCCCGCGCACGCGGGCCGGAGACGAACCATGACGAGCACCGCCACCTCCAAGATCGCGTTCCGCCTCGCGGCCCTCGCCGCGCTCGCGGGTTCGCTCCCCGCCCTCGCCGCCGACGACGCGCACGCCGCCGGCGACCACGCCCACCCCAAGGCCGGCATCCTCCCGACGATCGAGCAGGGCGTCGTCCCCGCGCTCGTGTCGCTCATCGTCTTCGGCGTCGTCTTCGCCGTCCTCGCCGTCTTCGTGTGGCCCAAGATCGGCTCGGCCCTCAAGGACCGCGAGCAGAAGATCCGCGACGAGATCGACGCGGCGGAGATGGCCCGCAAGCAGGCCAAGGACGCGCTCGAGCAGTACCAGCAGAGCCTCGCCCAGGCCCGCGCCGAGGCCCAGAAGGAGATCGACAAGGCCCGCGCCCAGGCGCAGATCATCGGCGCCGAGCTCAAGGCCAAGGCCGACGTCGAGCTCGCCCAGATGCGCGAAAAGGCGATGCGCGACATCGAGGGCGCCAAGCGCGCCGCCGTCGCGGAGGTTTCGACGCACGCGACCAATCTCGCCGCGGCGATGGCCGGCAAGATCTTGAAGCGCGAGGTCAGCGCCGGCGACACGCAGCGTCTGGTCGAGGAGTCGATGGCGCAGCTCTCCGGCTCCAGGAACTGAGCCCGCGATCGGTGATCGGCGACCAGTGAATGGTGTCGCCGGGCCGATCGAAGACGCGAGGAAGCGACGAGCGACCCGTCTCCACCATTCGCCGATCACCGGTCACCGATCACGAGCGATCCATGCCCCTTACCCAAACCCAACCCAGCGCCGCGACCCGCATCTACGCCCGCAGCCTCTTCGACCTCGCGATGGCCAAGGGCGGCCGGCAGGCCGTCGAGGAAATCGCCGACGAGCTCGCGCAGATCGTCGAGCTCGCCGCGGCGAATCCCCGCCTGGGCGACATCCTCGCCTCCCCCACCATCGCCCGCGAGGAGCGCGAGAAGAGCATCGAGCGCCTCTTCAAGGGGCGCGTGAGCGACACGACGTTCCGGTTTATGAGCGTGCTGAACGACAAGGGCCGCGCGGGCGAGATCGCCGGCGTCGCGGCGTCGTTCGACGAGATCGTGCAGGAGAAGTTCGGGCTCGTGGAGGTCGACGTCTTCACCGCCCAACCCGCGACGCCGGACATGACGCGCGACCTCGCGCAGCGCCTCGAGCGCTCGCTCGGCAAGCAGGTCGTGGTGCACAACTACACCGACCCGCAGATGATCGGCGGCGTCAAGATCAAGATCGGCGACCAGCTGCTGGACGGCAGCATCGCGACGCAGCTGCGCCGCCTCAAAGACAAGCTCGACTCCGACGCGGGCGCGAACCTGCGGGCGCAGATCGGGCGGATCCTCGAGGCGTGAGCCCCGGACGCCGGCCCGGCTCCGCACCAAGAGTTCGACGTGCCCAAACACACCGCCGGCTACCCGCGCTGGTTGGCCCGCGGCTTTCTCGCCGCGGCGGCCCTCTTCTGGTGCGCCTGGATCGCGTCGCACGCATGGCCTTCCGCTCGCGCGGCGGGTCGTTTCGGCGCGGTCCTCGGGGACGGCGTTTTCGGAACGGTTGTTGGCTCGACGCCGATCCGGCTCGTTCGCTCGCCGTTCTCGTCGCGGCCGGCGTGGAGTTCAACGCGCGCGACGCTCGCGATCGTGGATTGGGCAAGATCTCGCTGGCGGCCAACGTATTCGAGCTCAGCGGCGCTGCTCACCCCCGCCGGGGCAACGTTCACGCTGCGCGGCGTGTGGGTCCCGCTCTGGCCTTTGGCGGCGGCGTTCACCGTTGCGGCCCTCTGGACCGGCCGGCTCGCTCGACGCCCGCTCGCACCCGGCGGCTGCCCGGTCTGCGGCTATAGCTTGACAGGGCTGACGATCGACACATGCCCGGAGTGCGGCCAGGTGGTGATCGTGCGCGACGCGATGCCGGCGGTCCACGCGCGGAGATGAGCGGGCCGGCGCTCCCGCCTATCAACGGGCGACTGTCGGCGAGGCTCATAGCGTGCCTTACGACCGATGCCGGCATCGTCGCTCGGACCCACGGCCCGGCTCCATGCCTCAGAGGAGCGTCGATCCGCCGAGGCCCGCTCCTACGATCCCGCGTCGCCGCTGTAGCTCAGTTGGTAGAGCAGCGCTTTTGTAAAGCGCGGGTCGCAGGTTCAAGTCCTGTCAGCGGCTTTGTCCGGTTCGTTCCGCCTTGTCGCGCGTCGTCGCGCAAGTCGCTGAATCGCAGGGTGTTCGGCGTGTCTTGAGCATGACCGCCGACCCTCACAGCTTCGCGCCCCGTTCCGTCCTCGCGTGCGTGATCCTGCTCCGTGTGGTGCCGCCCGTGGTGACACCCCTCGCGCGAGAATTGGGCTTGATAATGGTCGGTGCCTGTGGCCCTTAACGCTTCGCGCTCCGTCGGCCGCGGCGCGTCCATGATCGGCGGCAATCCCTCCAGCGCGCCGGTAAGGTCGTGAAGTCTCGTGTGCGTGTAAAGGCCCAGCGTCAACGCGGGCGTCGAGTGGCGGGCCAGTTCCTGAGCTACCTTCGCGGAGGCACCCGATGCAACGATCGCCGTAATGAACGAGTGCCGGAACGCGTGGAAGTCTGCAACGCGTCCGGCGCCGTCCACGGGGCAAAGGAAGTCCGATGCCGAGCGCTCGGCCCGCTCTGCCTGGCTCGCACCCTCGGCGATCCATACCGCACGTGCGGCTTCGAGATCGCGCCGAACCATCTTCGCCGTCTTCTCCGGCATCTTGAACACGGGTCGGTCCGACGGCTTCGTCGCCAGCCACGGCCGCAGAACGGCGGCCAAGTCGCTCCGCAGCGGCTGCGTGTCGCGGCGGCGGCGCTTGCTGAACGATGCCTCAACCGTCGCTGTAGGCGGGACGGCGTTCAGATCGAAGCTCGCAGTCGTGAGGGATGCCAATTCTGCGGAGCGGAAGCCGGTGCCAGCCGCGAGACGGTACAGCATGGCACGGTCCGGACCGCCCAACCCGCAGAACGCGCCGCCATGCTCGGCCGCATGTACGAGCCTCGAAACCTCGTCAGGGAGGAATACTCGGCGCTGATATCGCCTATCGGTCGCAAAGTTGAAACCCTTCAAGTGAGAGAGCGTGTGCCCGCGCGTGCGCCCTTCCCTATCCAACCATCGGGAGAACTGCTTCACCGTCAGGAGGTAGTTGTGCGCCGTGCACAACCCCAGCCCTTCGTCTCGTAACACCTTGATTGCGTCCATGACGCGGGCGGGCGTCAAGTCACTGAGTCGATCTGCACCGGCGGCGTCGCACAGTCGGGCCAGCCGCTGGCGTACGCCCGCGATTCGCTTGAAAGTCACGTTCTGCGCTGCGAGAGCGTTCACGAAATCTTCGCAGTGCTGGGCGATGGGGCGGGCCTCAGCTGCCGCCCACTTGTCCGCACGAGGATCGATCACGCCCTCGGCCCGGAGAAGCGAATCGGCCTCCCACCTTGCGGCGATGCGCTCCGCCGTCCGTTTGTCGGTGGTCTTCGTTGACCGCTGCCTCCGCTTCCCCTCGTGATCGAACCACCGCGCAACGTACTTTCCACCACCATTCCGCTTGAAAACGCTTGCCACAAGTCACCGCCTCTCGCGGGTCGTACCCGCCATCCTTGCCTTCTTTGGTCCGAGCTCGAGGTCGAGATACTTGCACAGAGCGTCGATGTTGTCGCTGCGGAGAGCGCGCCCGTTCTGAACGAATCGGCTCAGAATGCTCTCTGAAACGCCGGTCGCTCGAGATATCTCCGCCCTCGTCCGCCCGCTCGTCGCCACCGCGATCCTCAGCTGCTGTGTGACGGTCATCCCGCCATCTTAACGAGACTCTTGCTTTGATGCAAGTCATTCTCTGGCCTTGCAGGAGTCGTCCGATCGAGCACCCATCGGAGAAATCTCCGATTCCAGATGCCGCGGTATGGATCGAGTGGGTCGGTGAGATTGCTCGGGCTCCAGTGCGCGAACCGGGAGCCTTGTTCGGCCAACCACGCTCGACCCAGGCGTTCACGCTCCGCGGGGTGCTCGTCGAGCCAGCGCCCCACACGGATGAGCGCCGGCAGCGTGCGACCGTCCGCGTTGGAGAGCTCGCGGCGTGACGCACGTACGAGCGCGTCGAGAATCTCGCACGGTTGGATGGTGGCAAACTTCATCGCCATCCGGAGATCGATCAACGCTTTGTTTGCACAGGCCGCCGTGATGTCGATGGCGGCTACTCGGCGGGCGGTCTCTTCCTGAAGTTCCAGCGGCCACGCGGCACGCGGCCACAGACGGGCGATCAGCCCGAACGTGGCATCCAGGTCGCGGGGAGTCATCGGACGTGCTCCCGCGCCGCCGCACGCATGGCGCGCACATTCCAAGAGGGGCCGGTGCGTTCCCCCTGGTGGTTCAATGACCGGTCATTGGAAGATTGGGTGGCAATGGGCCGGGGGTCCGGGCCGTCGTTGTCAGGGGTCGGGCCCTCCGCTGTCAGGCGTGCGGTGACATTCGGTCGGGGGTTTCCAGCGGTGTTCATTCTCGCGATCGGGACAATCCGGTATCGCACTCCCAGCCTCACGCCGTTGCACGGAGCTTTGACAGCCTGAACAATCCCGGCACATTGCAGCCGCCGGAGCGACCGCTGGAGTGTGCGTATATGAATCCCGGCCATGTTCGCCCAGTTTGACAAGGCCGGCCAGAGTTCACCATCGCGGTTCATCCAGCGCACGGCAGCGAGCAGAACCGCTCGCTCTGACGGCGAGGCACGTACGCGTGCGAGGCAATCCATTGCTTCCACGAAAAATGGTGCGCGACGCACGCCATCGTGCCGTCGGCTTCGAACCCTTTCTTCGCCCGTCGTACGCCCACCTCTTCCAGCCGGAGTATCGGGGAAACCGTCTTCCGACGGCGGGTTTGATTCGAGGCTTGCCGCGCTGCGCCCGGCGAGGCGAAGCGCGGGCGTCGTTGTGCCAGTTGGGGTGTGGTTCGACCGGGTAGGAACGGTCTTACCACGTACGCGTGCGTTCACTTCCGCGCGTGCGTCTTTAGAATGGCTGACTGTCTCGGTCGAACTTGGCTCGAGAAAGCGGGACTGGCCGAAGCATTCAACAACCACGCGGGCCGGAGCCGACGCGCTAGTGCCGGGTTCCTCTGTCTCGCGATCAAGGCGTTTTCGCCCGTTTCTGGACTGATTCGTCCAGGGGGTTTGGGGGGCCGTGCGCGCTGAACCCGGTGAATCGGAAGTTGGGCGCTTCATCGCGCACCCCCGTTCGTTTCGCGCTCCTGCATCCAGTCGATTAACACGGAGCGGCGGAATCGCCAAAGACGGCCGACGCGGAAGCCGGGGAGCTCGCCGCGGTTGACCAACTGCCATGCGAGCTGCCGGCCGATGCGAAGGAACCGGCACGCCTCGGCGAATGTCAGCACGTCCGGCTCGGTGAGCTGCGCGGGCGCAGCTTGGTGGCGTTGCTCAGCCATTGGCCGCACCGCCCTTCGCCGCGAACTCCTCAACGGACTTGGCCAGGACGCGGACGGACCGCCCCACCCGGACGCGCGCGAGCGTACCCCGGGCGAGGAGGCGCCAGATTGTCGATTGCGAGAGGGAAAGCCGCCTGGCGGCCTCACGCACGGTGAGGGCCACGGGGGGCACGTTCGGGTCGTTTCCAGCCATTCGCCGGTCCTTGGCGGGAGCCGCACCATCGCGGCCCGCGTAAGACTGGCGTCAATTCCGGATTCCGGATGGGTCCGGACAGTCGGTTTGTCACGAAGCAGCCCGGATATTCCGGTGTTTTCTCACATTCGCAGTATTCTCCGGAATTCCGGCCCGCCCGGAAAGCCATCGGTTCCGCCAGCCAGGCAGCTCCCTATCGAGGGCGGCAAGGTGGTCATAGAACGTTGAGCATCCGATTTTGGTCCCCTGCGCTTTGAGCGCTCTCAGAGCCTCGCTCACGTTCCCGTGCGCCTCCTCGTAAGCAGCTCGAGTACGCCCAAGCCTGATATTTCTGTCGGTTGGAGCGGCGCCCGGCCAAAGCACGACCGGCTGCACGGCGATAGGCGCAACCGGAATTGCTGTCGTTTGCTCCAGACGCGACTCGATCCAGCGGGTCACCACCTCCAGCATTTGTTGAGCGATGCCGGGCGGCAGTGCAAACGGGCTCGGAGCGGCAAGGCTCGGGTCAGCAGCGTGCGAGGGTGCTGGAAAACGCAGACGCCAGTACAGCGCATCGTGCTCGTCGATCGGCGGAACGATGAGCCGGGCTTGCCCGGCATCTGCAAGGCCGCTCAGGTTGAACAACGCGATGGTGAGATAGTCGTCTTCGTTGAACCGCCGAAGGTCTTCGGTATCCAGGCTTCTTGGGTCGGGTGGCTCTGCTTGCCAGTCCGGCGGCGCCTGCGCAGAGATCCAGCACACCCCTCCGAAAAGAGGCTCGTCATCCAGCGCCGGAGGGACGGCCCCGAGAGAGCCCACCTGCTCACGGTGTCGGATCAGGCGGAATACGCCATCCGCACACGCGCGCTCGTCTTCCGCGCGAAGATTGCAGCGGCTGGTTTTCTCCAAGAGCACCATGCAAGCGCGGGGGAACGCGCCTCGGATCGGAATCAATACCTCTCGGTCGAACTCTCGATCGTACAGCCACCCCTTCTCCAGAACCTGCCTCGCGAGCGCGAGTTCCTTCCAGTTGTGCTCTTCCTCCGCAGCGGTAAACCGAACCATCAGCGCGCCAAATGCTCCGATCGATGCCCGCATTGCGTCCGCGACGAAGGGGTAGGCCATAGCGAGTTCGCGGACGCGGCGGGCGATTTGGTCGAGAGCGGCGCAGTCGCCCGGCGGAAGGGTGTCGGCGCGCCGAGCACGCGGACCGGACGAGCTGCAGCTCCGGTCGGTGATGATGGCGATCTCCCGCTCGAGAACGGTCAGCATCGAAGGAGCGACATTTGCGAGATCCTTCTTCGGGTACAGCCGGTCATAGCCCTCGCCGCGGTTGGGTCGCATGCTGTCGGAGTAAAGGGTCGGACGAAGGGCCTGATACACCCGGGCTTCGGGCGCACACATGCGGCTCGGAATCGGGATCAACCGAAGCTCGGAAGGTCGCGCGCGGTCGTGCGCGAGCGCCATCACGACGATCGCGAGGTTTCGGAGGTGGTCCTGCCCATACAAGGCGGGCATCGCTTCCCGATCGCTCACACGGTGCGAGAAGGGGTTCGCCGGCACGTGGGGGACGGTCCCGGCGGGAAACGTGATCTTGACCGCACGTGAGCGATAACCACGGAAGTCGCTCTCAAAGCCCGTGGGCAAAGGGCCCAGCAACTCGTCGAGTTCGCTCGGCTGGATACACCATGCAGCCTTCTCGCTTTCGGCGACACATCGCGCTATTACCCGGAGTGTTTCCGGGTCCCGGCATGATTCTCCGACGCCATCGAAGGGATTCACTCCCTCGGGCATCGGCACCTTCCCGAAGTCCTCGAATTGCCAACCCTCTTGAATCGTTCCGGGGGTTAGAGTTCGCTCGTCCACACACCGGCGAAACGCATCAACGAGCGCAAGCCCGCGTTCACGCGCAACACGTCGGTAGGTTGTGTCTGCCTCCATCAACCGGGAAAACGCGTGCGCGACCAGAGCACGCCCCCTTTCCGAATCGACCGAGTCGAACAGCGTTACCGCCCCTTGCTCGATGCCTTCAAGAACTTCCAGTTCGCTTGGAATTCCCATCGTTTGCCCTCCTGCCGCTGTCCTCGTTGCACGCGTCTGCCGTCAAAGCCCGCCGCGGGCATTCTTTGCGCGCCGTATTCGGTCTTTGTGCGTCTCGTCGCGCACGATACTGATTGGGTCGGTGAATAACCTGTCGTCAACGTCGCGGGAATCACGGGCGTCGATCACTGACGACCGCCGAGCTACGTCGCCGACCGTGGCGGAGTCTTGGGAGCGCGCGCGCTGACCGGTTCACAGCCCGAAACGATCAATTCTCGCGGGGAAATCGTTGTTTATGCCTTGCTGCGTCGAACTCGTGATCCAGCAAGACTTCAGAAAACACCGTCTAATCGCGGCGGCTTGATGCGAACGCGATTTGCCGTTTCTGCCGTTCTTAACGGGCCCTGCCGATTGGTGACCCGGCGGCGCATGCGCCGACAGGATTCTGAGTACAAACCAGCAGATTTCGGCCGCGCCACCATGATTCGTCATGTAGAGCTGGCCGCGCGGAGCCAGCATGACTCTTGGGCCGTATGACGTTTTCGCAAGCCCACTCGGTCATCCCATGAAAAGGTTGACTCCCTCTAGAATGTCGTGTCACGGTACTCAGATCCGCTTAAGCACGATTCGAGTTGCCAGTGCCTTGACGCACACAAAGTGGCCTTGCAAGCCATGGACCTGTCGGTTACCGTGTGCAAGGGCCCTCTAAGAGGGGTTGAATTCACAGCCGCTTTCCTTGCCCAGCGATGAGCGCATCACTCCCCACATCAGTCGCTTCACCGGAACGCACCGGTGCTATGGCGCCCGGGCCGTCGTTGAGCACGTCACCGCATCAAGCGTGCTTTTTCGCACATGAGCTGACACGCCTCGGGGCGGTCGGAGAGCTCGATCGGCTATCGACGACGCTCTTTGACTCGAAAGTTGATCTCAACCCGCACCAAGTCGATGCCGCCCTCTTTGCACTTGCAAATCCGCTCCAAAAGGGTGTCATTCTTGCGGACGAAGTTGGTCTTGGTAAGACAATAGAAGCGGGGCTCGTCTTATGCCAGCGCTGGGCAGAGCGTCATCGCCGCCTGATAGTCGTTTGCCCAGCTCATATTCGGAAGCAGTGGCAGGCAGAACTGTCGGAGAAGTTCGCACTTCCCGCTATCGTGCTTGATCGACGGGTGTGGAACCAGCTTCAGGCCGAGGGGAATCCAAATCCGGTGGATTGCGGCAAGATCCTTGTCGTGTCGTACGGATTCGCCGCCCGCATGAAGGATGACCTGCGAGCCGTTCCGTTTGACCTTGTCGTTTTGGACGAAGCTCACAAGCTCCGTAACGCCTATCAACCGAGCCGGAAAGGCGGACACGCGGTGCGCTGGGCCTTTGAGCTGCGGCAGAAGCTTCTTCTCACTGCTACGCCGCTGCAGAACAGCCTACTCGAGCTTTACGGCCTCGGGTGGATTATCGACGAACACGTATTTGGTGACAGGGGCGCGTTCCAAGCTCGCTATTGCAACGCAGGGGGTGACTTGGCCGGATTGCGCGGGCGCCTCGCGCAAGTATGCAAACGCACCCTCCGAAAGGACTGCGCATACATCAACTACAAGAAGCGTCAGGCGATGACGCATCCGTTCCCGCAAACAGACGAGGAACGGTCGCTCCACCAGGATGTGATGCAGTTTATGGCGCAGGAGATCAGTTTCGCCTTTCCGCAACGGCAGCGGCAGCTGATAGAGATGATTCTGTTCAAAACGCTAGCCTCCTCGCCGCAGGCCCTCGCCAGCACGCTCAGGACGATGCGCCGGCGCCTGGTTGCGATCCGCGACGGTTTGCCCGAGACCTCCGAAGATTCGCTGATCGGTGCGCTCGCTCACGACGAGGACATCGACATTGAGGCCATCATCGAGCAGCTTGATGAGTCGGAAGGGCAGCCCGACCTCGGCAATCCGATTGTGCAGGGAAAGCTCATTGCCAAGGAGCTGGCCCAAATCGATTCGCTCATCGCCCGGGCCGAGCGGATTTCGAGCGACAGTAAGTCGAAAGCGCTGCTCAAAGCGCTCGAAGCCGCCTTTGCGCGGTTGCAAGAACTGGGCGCGCAGCGCAAGGCGCTCATCTTTACCGAGAGCCGGAAGACCCAGCAATTCCTGGCTGCATTCCTCGAGTCGAACGGGTATGCTGGCAAGGTCGTCACGTTCAACGGATCGAACGCGCATCCGAGCGCGAAGATCGCGTACGAGCGGTTTCTCTCGAACCACGCGGGCACCGACAAGATCACGGGCTCGAAGTCGGTGGACATAAGGTCCGCGCTGATCGAGGAGTTCCGCGATCACGCGGAAATCCTCCTCGCGACCGAAGCCGCGGCCGAGGGCGTGAACCTGCAGTTCTGCTCGCTCGTCGTCAATTACGACTTGCCCTGGAACCCGCAGCGCATCGAACAACGCATCGGTCGCTGCCACCGTTACGGGCAGCGTCACGACGTCGTCGTCGTCAACTTTCTTTCTCAGGACAACGTGGCCGATCGGCGGGTCCAGGAACTGCTCCAGCAAAAATTCAGCCTCTTCGACGGGCTTTTCGGGGCGAGCGACGAGGTGCTCGGCGCGATCGAGGAGGGAGTCGACTTCGAGAAGCGGGTCCTCGCAATCCTCAAGACGTGCAGAACCGACGAGGAAATCGAGCGGGCGTTCGACGCGCTCCGCCGCGAGCTGGAAGGAACGATCTCGGAGAAAATGAGCGAGGCGCGTCGTCAGCTCTTCGAGCACTTCGACGCGGACGTGCACGAGCGCCTCCGTCTCCAAGGCGACGACGCCAGAGTTGCGCTCGACCGGGTCGGAGAGCGGTTCTGGCGGTTGGCGAGATGGAGCCTGGAAGGCAAGGCCGCGTTCGACGACGCTCTCTTGACGTTTGATCTCTCGGAAGCTCCCACTCCCGGCGTGCCCACGGGCCGTTACCGGCTCATCTCCGCAGTCCGGGCGGAGGAGGAGTACGCGGCGACCGAGGCGCACCTACTCCGGCTCTCCGGTCCGCTCGGCCAGTGGATCCTCGGATCTGCGAAAGAACAAGCGATCCCGCCGGTCGCGATCCGTTTCAACGTATCGGGCTACGGCCGCAAGGTGAGCGTGCTAAAGCCCATCATGGGGCATGCCGGGTGGCTTCGCCTTGACAAACTGACTCTGGACAGCGATGCCCGCGAGGAATTCCTCCTCTTCACCGCGGTCCGGGACGACGGGCAGAACGTCGAGCAGGAGGTCATCGGGCGGCTCATGGACGCCCCTGCGACGACGTTCGCGCCGCCAGCCCTGGATGCCGGCGTCGAGGAGAGACTCGCCTCTGACGCCGAGGCGCTACGGCATTCGACGCTTGCGCGTGCTACGGAGAACTCCAATCAGCGCTTCCGCCGGGCGCAGGAACAAGTCGACCGGTGGGCGGACGACGTCATCGAGGGCGCGGAGGCGGAGTTAGAGAGCCTGCGGCGTGCGATCCGCGAGGTCAGGCGGCAGGCCGACCTGGCCGAAACCGTCCAGATGCGTCAAGATTCGCACGCCCGCTTGCTCGAATTGGAGCGCCAGCGACACGCCCAGCGGCGTGAAATCTTCGATCTCGAGGACCGCATCGAGGCCAAGCGGCGCGCCCTGATCGACGAACTGCGAAACCGTTCGGCGCAGCGATCGTCCATGGCCACGCTGTTTATAACCCGGTGGGAGGCGGTGTGAGCTCCGGTGCCCCCGCGGTCGAACTGCCGGCCGCTTCCTTTGCAACGCGCCCTCTATCAGACGCGCCCCACCTGGCCTTACGCCCACCCCGTAAACAGCGCAGGTCGCGCAGGCATTTTTATTCCGTCCAGTCGACCCAGGATTCGATTATCGTGCCGCCGCGCGAGCGTCTGGGCTATCTCGCCGAATCGCGATTGATTCACCGGGCACAGGCGGGCGATATCGACGCGACCAAGACCGTGTGGGCCCGCAACGCTCGCCTGGCGTTCACCGTGATCAACCGCCACCGGGGGCTGCCGCATCAAATGGCGGACTTCTTCCAGGAAGCACAGGTCGGATTGGGCCGCGCAATCAACCGGTTCGAGGTCGACCGTTTGCTCGCCTTCTCGACGTACGCGTACGCAGCGATGCGTCAGCACGTCACGCGCCAACGGGCCATCGCCGCGTTTCGCGCGTCCTTTCCGCCGGCGCTTCTCGCGAGCTATCTCGACTTCCGCGCACGCCTCGCGAAGGCGGCAGCCCGTCCGGATTGGTTCGACCTCCGCGCCGAATATCTCGCGCAGGATGCCCGCAGATACCGCGTCCTCCGGCGGATCCACGCGATCGCGGACGCCGAACGGTTGGAGCCTGGCGCGGAGCCCGCCGCGGCGCAGGAACCCTCGTACGCGCCGCTCTTGACGGCGGAGGCTTTATCAGGCGTCAGGAGCGCCGTCGGCATGCTGCGCGGTCACGAGCGAATGGTTGTTGAACGCAGGTACGGACTTAGTGGTGGAGGACCTGAAACGCTCGAGCAGATCGGTGAACGTTTGGGCGTCACGAGAGAGCGGGTCCGCCAGCTGCAGATGCGCGCGGAGGCCAGGCTGCGGGAGTGGATCGTGACCGACGAGCGGCGGGACTTCCTTTCGCTCCGCCTGCCCGGCGCGGTATCCTCTCCGGATGCCTCCACCGCCGGTCGCCACGATCACTGAAAGCCGCTTTGCCGCCCTGAAAGCCAAGCTGCGCGAGCTCTTCGAGCTCGACAAGGCGGACCTCGACTTCGGCATCTACCGCATCATGGCGGCCAAGAACAAAGAGGTCACAGAGTTCCTCGACCGCCAGCTCAAGGACGTGGTGAAAACTACGCTCGCGGCGCACGGAGCGGGCGCGGCCGGCCAGGTCCAAGCCGAGCTCGACAAAGCGATCGAGCAGGCCCGCACGCTCGGGGCCGACCCGGACACGCTGCCCAAAGTCAAGGAGCTCCGCGCCCGGCTGGAGTCCGCCGGCGGCGCGGCGGCCGCCGACCTTGAAGCCGACATCTACAACCACCTGCTCACCTTCTTCGGCCGCTACTACGACGAGGGCGACTTCATCTCCCGGCGCCGGTACAAAGGCGACACGTACGCGATTCCCTACGCCGGCGAGGAAGTCACGCTCCACTGGGCCAACAAGGACCAGTACTACATCAAGTCCGGCGAGTGGCACAAGGACTACCGCTTCAAGGTCGGCAGTGGCGACAAGACCGTCCGCTTCAAGCTCGTCGAGGCGACGCAAGAGGTCGGCAACAACAAAGAGGCAGACGACGCCAAACGCCGCTACGTCCTCGCGATCGAGAACCCGGTTGAAGCGACGGCGAGCGAGGTGACGTTGCGCTTCGAGTTCCGAGTGCCGACGCAGGCCGACAAGGACCGCGTCGCCGGCGGAGCCATCGCCGTCTTCGGCGGCGACTACGCCAAACCCACCAGCCCCAAGAAAGGTGACGAGCGCGAGCAGTTCTGGGCCGATGCCGAGAAACGAGCGGTCGCGGCCATGCCCGAGACATGGAAGGCACTGGTCGCCACCCCCGGGGCCGCCGCGACGGGCGACAAGCCCGCGCGAACGCTCCTCGGCAAGCACCTGGACCACTTCACCGCCCGCAACACCTTCGACTACTTCATCCATAAGGACCTGGGCAAGTTCCTCTGTCTCGAATTGGATTTCTACCTCAAGAACGAAGTTGTGCGGCTGGATGATCTGGAATCGCTCCCGCCCGGCCACCTGCAGCGCGTGCAGGGCAAGGTGAAGGCGATCCGCGCCGTGGCCCATAGCATCATTCGCTTCCTCGCCGCGGTCGAGAACTTCCAGAAAAAAATGTGGCTCAAGAAGAAGTTCGTGCTGAACACGAACTGGCTCGTGACCGTGGACCGCATTCCCCCCGCGCTGCGCGATATTGTCGCGCAGAACGCCGAGCAGTGGACCGAATGGGAACGGCTGGGGTTCAAGCCAGAGACGATCGGTGACACGGGACTCTTCGGTCGTGCGGGATGGGGAACGCGGGGGTATCTGGACGCGTGCGACAAGCTCCTTGTGGACACTCGTCATTTCGATGACGCGTTCCGATCTTCCCTTTTGTCCGCGGAGCCGATGTCAAGTGAATCCATCGAGACGCTGACTTCTGGTGTTCTGATAAGTGGCGACAACTTCCATGCCGTAAGGACACTTGCCCCGACCCTGCGAACCGCGTGCCAGTGTATTTACATCGATCCACCATACAATGCGCAGTCATCCGAGATTCTGTATAAGAACACATTTAAGCACTCCAGTTGGCTTGCACTGATGACTGATCGGTTGCAGGCTGCTTTGCCGGCGCTGGACGCAAGCGGAAACCTCGTTGTCGCCATCGATGAAGTTGAGCAAGAACGCCTGGGCACGCTCCTGAGGACGCTGATTCCGCTTCGAGAGATAACGTGCGTTACCGTGGTGCACAACGCCACTGGACAACAGGGGAACAACTTCTCGGCGACTCACGAGTATGCGTACTTCGTGCATGGCGCACGCGAGGGTTGTATCGGGCTCGAGGATCGGCGAGACAATCCGGATGTCCGACCCTTGAGAAACGTCTCCAAGGGATCTCATCTGCGGACGGACGCTGCAAACTGCTTCTACCCGATCTTTGTCAAGGACGGCAAGGTCATCGGGTTCGGTCCGGTTTCGGACGATGGCTACCACCCGCCTGGGAAGAACGTGCAGGTAGCTGATGGCGTGATCGAGGTATACCCCATCAACAAGCTAGCTGACGGCACGCTAGAAGAGCGCAAATGGACGTTCGCCCAGCAGACGGTTGGCTCGATTCAAGATGAGCTATCCGCCGTATTCGATACGGATCTAAAAGAGTGGGACATCATCCGCACCAAGGTGCGTTTCAACTTCAAGACTGTTTGGACGGACAAGAAGTATTCGGCCAACTCGTGGGGCAGCCGAATCCTTAACGAGATGCTGCCAGGCAACGAGTTCACGTTTCCGAAATCAATCTATACAGTTCGTGATTGCGTTGATGCTGCGCTGGCAAACGCTCGCGCTGGCGACGTGCTCGATTTCTTTGCAGGCTCGGGCACGACCGGTCACTCGGTGGTGATGCTCAACCGAGAGGATGGCGGTAAGCGCCGATTCTATCTCGTAGAGATGGGCCGGCACTTTGGTGAAGTGCTGTTGCCTCGAGTAGCCAAGAGCATTTACTGCCCCGATTGGAGTGCGGGCAAGGCCCAGATCCATGACAAGGGAGTTACCGCTCTGGTGAAGTACTTCGCCCTTGAATCCTACGAAGACGCCCTCAACAACCTCCCCACTCCATCTGGCGTGCTTTTGGACGGTCGTTCGGACGCAGAGAAGGACGCCCTGATCACCTACGGCCTCGACCTCGAACTCGGGCCCCACCTGCTCAACCTCGACGCGTTCCGCGATCCGTGGGGATACACCATCAATGCCCAACTGGCAGGCGATGCCGAGAGCAAGCGGCACCGTGTCGATCTTGTCGAGACCTTCAATTACCTGATCGGCCTAAAAGTGCACGCCTATGGCCCACTTGAGCGGTACAGCGCCGACTTCGAACGGGCCACCCACGCCGACGGATTGGGCCGCGTCAAGTTGACTGGCCGATTGCGGCGTGACGCGAATGGGCCGTTCCTGTTCCAGCGCGTTGAAGGCGAGTTGAACGACGGCAATAGCACCCGCGTGCTCGTTGTGTGGCGCAAGCTGACCGATGACCCGGAGAAGGACGCCGGCGTGCTCGACGCATGGATGGCTCGTCACCGCGAGAACACCCGTGAGCGGACGGAGCATCGAGACTACCACCTGATCTACATCAACGGCCCGGTGACGCTGCCGCAGCCCACCGCGGAGATCCGCACGGTGTTCCCGACGGAGGAGACGTTCAAGATCAAGATGTTCGAGGACATTGATTCCCAAACGGGGGCCTTCGATGCCTAAGCGACGCGGTGCCGCCGGCAGTGAACCCGCACCGGGCAGCGCGGTCGAGAAGGGCGCATTGGCGCCCCCACGCGGCCGCCGCGCCGGCGCCGCCCGAGGGCGGCCCAAGCCTGACTTCCACCGACAGACCGTCCTGTTCCAGTGGGCGCTGTCCAAGCTGGCCGTACGCGACTTGAAGCAGTTCAAGGAGCGCTTCCAGGTTTCGCCGGACACCGCGGAGGGGATCGACGAGCGCACGGGATTGCACCGGTTCTTCGAGGCGATTGCTGGCGTGTTGCCGACGGTCGCCGATGCCAACGTGGTCCCGGTGGACCGGCTGGGGGTCTACGAGCAGAACATCCTGGAGCACACCCAGGCGATCAACACGGCGCGGACACGGCACAATCAGCCGCGGATCGAGTGGAAGTACCACCAATACCTCGCGCTGCTGCTCACCGAGCTGTTCCTCGACCGCTACTTCCAGGACGCGGGTGGCCTGCGCGACGACATCAACGCCCGCATCGCCGAGCACAACGCCGAGTGCGGCGCGGAATCGCCGGACGCGGTTGCGCCGATCCCGACGGAGCCGACGGCCGAGGACGACGCCGATCCCCGCCGGCAATTGGCGCGTGTGGCGTTCTGGTGCGCCACCGGCAGCGGCAAGACGCTCCTCATGCACGTCAACGTCCGCCAGTTCCGCCAGTACCACGCGGCCGCGTTCGCGACGGGGACGTGGCCCAAGCTCGATCAGATCATCCTGGTCACTCCCAACGACGGGCTGAGCGCTCAACACGCTGCCGAGTTTACGCAGTCCGGCTTTGACGTCGTGACGGTCGGCGAGCAGGGCGTCGACGGGCTCTTCGCCGAGCAGGCCCAGCGCTCAATCAAGGTTCTTTCCATCCACAAGTTTCAGGACGACCACGGCAAGGCCACGGTGGCGACCGGGGCGTTCGAGGGCTGTAACCTCGTGCTGGTAGACGAGGGGCACCGCGGTGCCGGCCGCGGCGAGGACGGCAAGTGGATGGGGCGTCGCGATCAGCTCGCGAAGGACGGCTTCTGCTTCGAGTACTCGGCGACGTTCAAGGAGGCCATCGGCACCGATGAGGGCATGAAGAACCGCTACGCGCGGTGCGTGCTCTTCGACTACGCATACCGCAGCTTCTACCGCGACGGCTACGGCAAGGACTTCACGATCCTGAACCTGGAGGAAGACGAGAATCAGAGGCGATACCTGACGGCGGCGCTGCTGCTGTTCTATCAGCAACTGCGGGTGTGGATGGAGGGCGGCGACGCCATGAAGCCGTTCCAAGTCGATAAACCCCTGTGGGTGTTCGTGGGGCACACGGTGGCGGGCGGCCGGGTGTCGAACACCGATGACAAGGAATCTGTCTCCGACGTCGTCGAGGTCTTGCTGTTCCTGAAGCACTTCCTGGCCGAGCCGGCCGAGTCGGTCGCGATCATGCGGAGCCTGCTGGAGGAGGGGTTCAAAGATCAACAAGGACGTGACCTATTGGCCCGTCGCCTCCCGCATCTGGATCTATCGGGGGACAAGGCCGCGCAGGCGCAGTCCCTGCACGAGGGCATCCTTCGGGACGTATTTCATGCTCCCGGCGGCGGTGCGCTGGCCGTTCAGTTGCTCAAAGGTGCGTCCGGAGAGCTGGCTCTCAAGGTCGGCGAAGCCGAACCCTTCGGCGTCGTCAACGTCGGCGATCCTGGGGCCGTCGCGGACGCGTGCGCAGAGAAGGGCGTCCGTCGGCTGGAGGATGATGCGAATCGCGGTTCGCTGTTCACCGGCATCAACCGGGACGACAGCCCCATCAATCTGCTCGTTGGGTCGCGAAAGTTCACCGAGGGCTGGAACTCGTGGCGGGTTTCGTCCATCGGTCTCATGCGCATGGGGAAGAGCGAGGGCACGCAGATCATCCAGTTGTTCGGGCGTGGTGTTCGTCTGCGGGGCTACCGGATGAGTTTGCGGCGATCATCAGTCTTGGCGGAGAAGCCCCCGACGCCGCGGAATTTGCGGCAGGTGGAGACGCTCCAGGTCTTCGGCGTGAAGGCCAGCTACATGAATCAGTTTCGGGACTGGATCTTCAGCGAGGTGCCGGAGGCGCAGGAGAAGCAGGTCTGGGATCTCCCGGTGGTGAAGACGATCCCCGAACAAAAGCTCAAAACGCTGCGCCTTCGGAGTGAGATCGAGGGTGAAGCCGTGGAACGGGGGCAGGCATTCCGCAAACTTGGCCCGCTCGTGCGCCTGCGACCGCCACACGCGACGGCCCCCGAGGATGCGTGGCTTCGTCAGCACCGGACGCGGCTGAACTGGCTTCCTCGGATTCGCGGAATCGCCGGCGAGACGCGAACAGCATCCAATGGCACCCAGGCGACGCTGTCGAGCGCGATCGGGCAGATGAGCGATCTCCCCCGGCAGACGCTGAAGGCGATTCCCGCCTTTATGTTTGACTTCGACGGCCTCCTGTTCGGTGTCGAAGCGTTCAAGGCTTCCCGGGGCTTGGATCGGCTCCATGTTGACCGTCGTGCGATCCACGACATGCTGGCGCGGGACGATTGGTATGAGCTGATGGCGACCGCCGACGATATGCGGCTGGACCGGTACGCCAATCGCGCGCAATGGCAGCGGATGGCCCAGCAACTTTTGAATGCTTACTCCGAACGGTACTACCGCTACATCCGCGGGCGATGGGAAGCTCCGTACCTTGAGGTCACAGACATCGGTCCGGACGACCCGAGCCTTGTGGACGGATACATCGTCGAGACCACCGACCTTGTGCAGACTGCGGAGCAAATCGAGCAAATCGCCGCGTTCATCGACGGACTGAAGAGGGCACTGGGGAAGAATCTCCTCGCCACGTGGGGTCAGTGGGCCGGGCGCTGGCGCACGGTGCCGTTCGGCGGCCACCTGTACCAGCCCCTCCTCCACGTCGAGAAGAACGCGGAAATCCGGATCAGCCCCGTCGCCCTCGACCAGTGGGAGGCCAAGTTCGTGCAGGACCTGGCCGCATGGTGTATGACTAACCGTGGACGCGAGGTTTACCTCCTTCGCAACCAGGCGGTCACCGGCCTCGGGTTCTTCCAGGCGGCGAACTTCTTCCCCGACTTCCTGCTGTGGGTTCAGGACGGGGAACGCCAGCACTTGGCGTTCGTTGATCCGAAAGGCTTGCGTCACTTCGATCCGAGCGACCCGAAAGTGCAATTCGCCACGCGGGATGTACCCCGACTGCAGCATATCGTGGCGCAGCAGACGCCCGACCTGCAACTGCACGCGTTTATCCTCTCCAACACACCCTTCGCTAGCCTCGGCTGGTCGCGCGGCGGCGATCAGTTGATGACCAAGGCCGAGGTGCAAGAGCTCAGGGTGCTATTCCAAGTCGATGACGCTACGACTTACATAGAAATGATGATGTCACAAATCTTGCGTCACGGCGAGACGGGCAAGTAAGCGACGCAAAGCGAAAGGTGCTCGCATTTTGTTTCGATCCAACTTGTGACTATCAGACCCTTCGATGCACAATCGGCCTGTGTTCAATGGAAATCACGTGAGCGCTGTGCAGAGCCGTCGGCGATGCACGTGCGGTGAAACCGCTCAACTTGGACATGCACCACCCGCCCGTTCCGCTCGACCGTCCCCGACACGCGGACGGTCGATGACCCGCGGGCGAGGGCGCGGGAGCGCTCGAAGACCTTAGGCCGGATGATGAGGTTGGCGATGCCGGTCTCGTCTTCGATGGTGAAGAAGACCACGCCGCTGGCCGTCGCGGGCCGCTGGCGGACGAGTACGACACCGGCCACGCTCACGCGCTTGGCGTTGGGGAAAGCGGCCTCGTCCGCAAGTTTTCCCGCGGGTGTCACGCCCAGACGGTTGAGCAAACCCCTCGCGAACGACATCGGGTGCGCCTTGAGGGAGAGCCCGGTCGCCGTGTAGTCGTGCCGGACCGCCTGCGCGGGCGCCACGAAGGGCAGCAACCCGCACGGATCGTCGACGGTCTGCACGGCGTCCAGCGCCGGGAGGTCCTCGTCGCTCAGGGCTTGAATCGCCCAGAGGGCCTGCTGGCGTGTGAGCCCGAGGGAGGCAAATGCATCGGCGCGGGCGAGGCACCGCAGCGCCGCGGTCGGCACACCGGCCCGCTTCTTGACCCACTCGATGCTCGTAAGCAGTCCGTTGGCGTCACGTGCTCGCGCCATCGCGTCAACGTGGGCTTGGCTCAGCCCCTTCACCATCCGCATCCCCAGCCGAAGCGCGGGGCCGCCAAGCCCCCAGTCTTTCTTGCGCGCCACGTGGTCGCGGGCGGCATCACTTCGCGGGTAAGGGTCGGTGCCGTCCTCCAGCGTGCAGTCCCAACCGCTCGCGTTCACGTCCACCGCCCGCACCTCCACGCCGTGCTCCTGGGCGTCGCGCACGATCTGGGCGGGCTGATAGAAGCCCATCGGCTGACTGTTGAGAAGCGCCGCCGCGAAGGCCGCGGGGTGGTGGCGCTTGAGCCAGCACGAGACATACACGAGCAGCGCGAAGCTCGCCGCGTGGCTCTCGGGGAAGCCGTACTCGCTGAACCCCTTGATCTGCTCGAAGCAGCGCTGGGCGAAGTCCGTGTCGTAGCCCCTCGCGAGCATCCCCGCGACCAACTTTTCTCCGAAGCGGTAAATGAGGTCGCCCTTGCGCTTCCACGCGGCCATGGCGCGGCGGAGCTGGTCGGCTTCGCCGGGGGTAAAGCCGCCCGCGACGATCGCCAGTTTCATGGCTTGTTCTTGGAAGAGCGGCACGCCCAGCGTGCGGCCCAGCACCTCCCTGACGGCGTCGTTGGGGTAGTGGATGCCTTCCTCGCCGTTCCTGCGGCGCAGGTACGGGTGCACCATCTTGCCCTGGATGGGCCCGGGCCTCACGATCGCCACCTCGATCACGAGGTCGTAGAAGCGCCTGGGCTTCAAGCGCGGCAGCATGGCCATCTGCGCCCGGCTCTCGATCTGGAAGACGCCCAGCGTGTCTGCCTCGCAGATCATGTCGTAGACGAGCGGGTCCTCCGCTGGGACCGTGGCGAGCGTGAGCGGGATCTCGCACCGGGGCTGGGCCAAGACCATCGCCTTGCGGATGCAGGTGAGCATGCCCAGGCCCAGGCAATCGACCTTGAGCATGCCCATAGCGTCGATGTCGTCCTTGTCCCACTCGATGACGGTGCGGTCCGCCATCGCCGCGTTCTCGATCGGTACGAGTTCACTGAGCAGTGTGTCGGTGATGACGAAGCCACCCACATGCTGGGAGAGGTGCCTGGGAAAACCCAGCAATTCACGGGAGAGGTGGAGCACGAATTTCAGCGTGCGATCCTCAGGGTTGAACCCGATCCCGCGGAGGCGCACAGGATCAACCGTGCCCCCGTCCCACCAGTCAAGCGTGCGGGCGAGTCTGTCCACGCTGTCCAGCGACAGCCCCATCGCCTTGCCCACGTCGCGGACGGCGCTACGGCCGCGGTATGAGATGACCTCGGCGGTGAGAGCCGCCCGCTCGCGGCCGTAGGTGCGGTAGACGTACTGGATCACCTCCTCGCGGCGCTCGTGCTCGAAGTCGATGTCGATATCGGGGGGCTCGTTGCGCTCCTTGCTCATGAAGCGTTCCACGAGCAGGTCGGCGCGGTCGGGGTCCACGCTGGTGACACCCAGGCAGTAGCACACGGCGGAGTTGGCCGCGGCCCCGCGGCCTTGGCAGAGGATGGGACCGGGCCACCCCGCGGGCGGCGGATCACCGGTCCGCTCCGCGCCGGTGCGGGCGAAGCGGACAAGGTCGTGCACGGTGAGGAAGTAGGGCGCGTAGGAGAGTTCCTCGATGAGGCGGAGTTCGTGGTCAAGCGCCGCGGTGACCTTCGCCGACACACCGGCCGGGTAGCGCTCGGCAGCACCTTGGGCGGTCAGCCGTCGGAGGTGCTCCATCGGTGTCGTGCCCGCTGGAGCGACCTCGCGCGGGTACTGGTAGCGGAGCTGGTCCAAGGCGAACCCCGCGCAGCGGCGGGCGATCTCCACACTCTGGGCGATCGCGCCGGGATACGCCGCGAAGAGCCTCGCCATCTCGTCGGGGGCCTTGAGATGGCGTTCGCCGTTGGCCTCCAGCGCGTAGCCCGCACGGTCGATGGTCGTGCCGAGCCGGATGCACGTGAGCACGTCCTGCAGGGGCCGGCGCCGCGGGACGTGGTAGAGGACAGCGTTGGTCGCCACCAGCGGGACGCGGGCGGCCTTGGCGAGCAGCGCGAGCGACGCAAGACGCTCCTCGTCGTGCGGGTCGAACGCGCGGCGGACGCGGAGCCAGAGGCGGTCGGTCCCGAAGATGTCGCGCAGGCTGCCCACGTGGTCCGCGAACGATTCGCCCGGCCGTTCCCGCGGCACCGCGACTGCAAGTAATCCGTCCGCGTGCGCCGCGATGTCATGCACGGTGAGACGGCACTTGCCCTTCTCCGCCCGGCGCTTGCCGACCGTGAGGAGTGTGCACAGCCGGGCGTAGGCGGCCCGGTCGGTCGGGTACACCAGGACCTCGAGCCCACACGGGTCCGCGAGCACGAGGCGACAGCCGACCAGCAGTTGAATGTCCGTTTCCTTCGCGGCCACATGCGCGCGCACGATCCCGGCGAGGGAATTGATGTCGGCGACTGCGACCGCGCGCATCCCCAGCGCCGCCGCCTGACGCACGAGTTCCTCGGGGTGACTGCCGCCCCTGAGGAACGTGTAGTTAGTGGTCACCTCTAGCTCCGCGTAGGGCACCAAATCCTCGCGCGCGGGACTCGCGGCGCGAGCCATCGGCGCTCGGAACGGGTGCGGGGCGTGCTTGCCGTGCGGGGCCTCGGGCATCAGACCCACTCCCCGTGGCAGAACCACGCGCCCGCGCAGTCGCGGAAGATCCAGAGCCAACGCCCGTACCCGTCCTGCACGCGGAAGTAGTCGCGGTGCCCCTCGCGCGCCCGCCACCACTCCCCGCTCAGGCGCTCCGGGCCGATGCTCCGCGCCGCATCGAACCACCGACCGCCGTACCGGAACCGGACCACGGGGCCGTCGGGCGAAAGCGCGACCGCCTCGATCGGTTGCGGTGTCTCCAGCAGCCGCGGCGGGCGGGGCCGGTCGAGCGCCGGCGTTGGCTCAACACGCGGCCCCGCGCAGGCCGGTACAAACGCGACCGCACGCTCGGGTCGGTAACTCTGCGCCAGCGCGGGGCGGCGCACGCGGTCCCGCCCGATCCTGTTGGCCACCGTGTCCACCATCGCCCAGAACGCCCGCTCGTCCGGCCGCGGCTCGCGTGCACAGCTCGGCAGCGCCGCCTGCTCGTGCGCCACGGCGGAGACCGCGCCCGCCTCGGCGGTGATGCACTCGATGCCGAAGCCCAGGTGCACGCGCTCCAGCCGGGGCCGCAGGAGCGCCCAGAGGTGCGCGGCGTCGCGCGTGGGCCGGGCGGTCTCCACCGTGACCGTCTCGGCGTGCTCGTCGATGCGCTTGAGCGAGATGGTGACGCGCCGCGCGCCCGACTCGTGGCGGGCGAGTTGTCGCGAGAGGTCGGCGAGCACGTCCCGCGTCGCGAGGCCCAGCGCCTCGGTGTTGGTCGTGCCTCCGGGGAGGTCGATCGACGCGGAAAACTGCACCGCTTCGGCGAGTTGGTCCACCGGCTCGAAGGCCGCCCCCAGCGTCTGGTCGATGCGCAGAAGGATCGCGTGCCCGTAGCGGGCCGGGAGCGCACTGCGCGGCAGCGCGAGCAGTTGCCCCACGGTCTCGACGCCCACTTCGGCGAGCCCGGCGATCGCTTCCTCCGGGATGCGCAGCGCCCGCACCGGCAGCGGTGAGAGCGCCGCCCGCTCGCCGCCGGGAGAAACACCGGCGACCGCGGATGCACCAAAGCGCGCCACGGCCCACGCTGCGCCCACCGTGCACGCGACCGCGACGCGAGCGGTGAGGCCCAGCCGGGCCAGACTATCACGCATCGCGTGCATCATCCGCTTTTCACCGCCAAACAGGTGCGCGCAGCCGGTGACGTCCAGGAGGAGCCCGTCGGGTTGATCGGCGCTCACCACCGGGGACCAGCGCACCGCCCAGCGCGCGAGGGCGAGGAGCGCCGTAGCGTCCTTCTCCGGCTGCGCATCGGCGACAAGCGGCTCTGTGCGCAGCATCGCGCGTGCATCGGCCAGGGCCATCCCCGGCCGCGCACCGGCGCGCAGCGCCAGCGGGCACGCGGCCGCCACGAGGCGCCGCCCGGCGACGGTGGCCGCCAGCAGCACCGGGGCATCACGAGGCCCGCGCGGGCCTGACCGGCGACGCAATCGCTCGATCGGCCACAGGGGCAGGAACACACAGACCACCCGCCGCATCGTCCCACTCCACGGTTGTGACCGGGTGCTCGTCCATCCGCACGGGCCGGTCCTTGTCGCGAAGGAGCGTCACGGTCCATCGCGGACGCTCGGAAAGGGACGGAGCCCGGGCGACCATCCACCGGGTGACCGCCGCGGAGAGTTCCTTTGCTTCGCACGCGGGACGGGCGAGGAGGCACAGGCCGCTGCCCGCCCCCGCGGCCAGTTGCAACCGCCGCGTGTGCGCCAGCGTGCAGCGCTGCCCGTCGCCAACAACGAGCGTGGGGTGCCCGCACCGCGCCGCGGCGTCGATGCACCAGAGCCGCGAGGCGTCGTCGGGCGGGTCGAGGAAGATGGAGTTATCGAGCACGCTCCGGCAACGGTCCAGGAAGAGCGGGCAGGGCCAGCAGGAGCGCCCGACCCAGACGATGCGCGTGAGGCCGCCAGCCTCAGCCGTACGGCGTGCGGTGTCCGCGAGAACGACCAGCGGCGGGGACCACCCTCGGCGATCGCCTTCGCCGAACCACTCATGCACGGCACCGCAGCGCAGCGTGCCGACGGGTGCCGCGACGGACGCGCAACGAGGCACGGAGCGGACGGCCCCGATTGCGTCGCGAAGGCCCGAGATGACCGCGGGGAGTGCCACCAACAGACATCCTAACGAAATCCTATCAAACAGCAACCGTGTGAACGGTGAAAATCCCCGCACGCGCGCGCAAGTCACGGATCGGTCGGCGACTGCACGCACCCCTGGTCATCGTGCTTCGGGCTGTTCACACGATTGGAGACGGGCTGGGCCATCATCAACTCCGCCGGGTACGGCCTGAGCAGGGCGGTGAGCGCATCGGTGTCGGCCTCGGGGTCGAGCCAGCGGTCAAAGTCCGCTCTGTCCAGCACGACGGGCATCCGGTCGTGGAACTTGGCGATCATCTCGTTGGGCCCGGTCGTCACGATCGTGAACGTCTCCAGCGCCGGAGCATCCTTGCCCGCGGCGGGGTCGTGCCACGACTCCCAGAGCCCCGCAAAGACCATCGGCTCTTCGTCCGCGAGCGTGATGTAGAACGGGCGCTTGACGGGCTTTGCCCCGGATGCGACCTTGCCGAAGAGCCCGGATTCCTTGGGCTCCTCGGCGTGCCTGGTCCATTCGTAGAAGCCGCTCACCGGCACGAGGCAGCGCCGTTTCTTGAACGCGGCGCGGAACGCCGGCTTGCTCGCCACTGTCTCCGCCCGGGCATTGATGAGCGACGAGGCGATGCCCGTGTCCTCGGCCCACGAAGGCACGAGGCCCCAGCGCAGCATGTTCAGCCGCCGCCCGCCGCCGTCATCCGCGCGGGCGACCGGGGCGTCCTGCGACGGCGCAACGTTGTACCGCGCCGGGATCTCGATGGGCGGGCTGGTCAGCGTCAGCAGGCGGTGGACCTGCTCCCACGTGTAGCGATGGGTGTACCGGCCGCACACAAACAACGGTATCAGCATCGTTGAACGCCGAGAACCGCTTGGGTGAGAGCGGACCGCCGAAGTGCACTTCGCGGCCGGCGTCAATCCCCATCACAACTCGGCAATGACCCGCGCGCACGAGTTTCCGCGTTCGGCGCAACGCCCCTGATTGGAACGGTCACAAGCACTCATTATGCGGCGGGACATCGGTGCGTCGAAAATGCGCGATTCGAGCATTGGTTATGGGAATTTCACGAATATCTCAGAAATCGCTGGCAACCCGGTAAACCTGTGGCACCTTTTCCAGGTACATTGCGGAGTCACCTATGCGAGTACCCCAAGATCTCGCCACGCCCAGTCGGTTGCTCGCGACGCTGCTGGGCGCAGTGGCGATCACCGTCTGTGTTCAAGAGGTTTGTGCCGACATCGATCCCGTGTCCGGCATCGACATGGTGACCATCGGAGCCGCCGGCAACGCCCCCTGGCAGGGCAACGGCACGCCCTTTGACCAAACCATCGGCCGCGGCTCCGTCGGCTACGAGTACCGCATCGGCAAGTTCGAGGTCTCCACGGCTAACTGGGTCGAGTTCTACAACGCCGCGTACGACAGGCCGCCGACCGACTGGATCCCGTACGTCCTGCCGCCGCAAGAAGACGGTTGG
>DASPKL010000007.1:0-35098 GCA_035628115.1 Phycisphaerales bacterium
GGCGGTGGTGACTTCGGCGATGTTGCGCACCTGCGATGTCAGGTTGCCCGCCATCGCGTTCACCGAGTCGGTGAGGTCCTTCCACGTCCCGGCCACGCCGGGGACGACGGCCTGACCGCCCAGCTTGCCGTCCGTACCGACCTCGCGGGCCACGCGGGTGACTTCCGACGCGAACGAGCGCAGCTGATCGACCATCGTGTTGATGGCCTCCTTCAGCTGCAGGATCTCGCCCTTTACGTCCACCGTGATCTTGCGGGAAAGGTCGCCGCTCGCGACGGCGATCGTCACGTCCGCGATGTTGCGCACCTGGGCGGTCAGGTTGCTCGCCATCGAGTTCACCGACTCGGTGAGGTCCTTCCAGACGCCCGAAACCTCGCGCACCTGAGCCTGGCCGCCGAGCTTGCCGTCCGTGCCCACCTCGCGTGCGACGCGCGTCACTTCGCTCGTGAAGACCGCGAGCTGCTGGATCATGGTGTTGACGATCGTCGCCGAGCGGAGGAACTCACCCTCCAGCGGCCGGCCCTCGACCTCCAGCCGCACGGTCTGGAGCAAATCGCCCTTCGCGACCGCCGCGATCGCGCGGGTCATCTCCGTCGTCGGACGCAGCAGGTCGTCGATCAGCGTGTTGACCGACGTCTCCATGTCCACCCACGCGCCGCTCTCGCCCCCGAACCGGGCGCGCTGCGAGATGCGGCCCTGCCGGCCGACCACGTCGCCGACGCGCTCCAACTCCTCGGCCATGCGCGCGTTGCGCGCGACGATCGCGTTGAACGTGTCGGCGATCTTGCCGGAGATTCCCGCCCAGTGCCCGGGCAGACGCACGGAGAAGTCGCCGGCCTCAACGGCCTGGAGCGCCTTGAGCAGCTCCCGCATGTCCTCGAGGCTCGCGCCGGGTGGTGGCACCGCCCCGTTTGAACCGTGTGAATCCTTCGGCTCGACCTGGGCAATGGTCTCCATAGGCTCTCGCTTGTATTCTCGGGGTTTCTACGCGTCGGACGCCGGGCCGCTGCGCGCACGCACAACTTGCCCGGGCGGGCTCGCACCGCGAGGATGAAGACAAAGCGCGCTCCGCCCCACGAGGCAAGAGATTACCCACCAAGAGCCGTAATGCCAGTGAATTCAAGTTCACGCCGCCGTCACGCGCACGTGATCTCTGCGCGGGCGAAGCGTGCGCGCAACGAGTGAGCGCGGCGTGCGATCGCGGGCGCGACGGCGTCGCGCAACCGCGACGGAAGTCGGCCTGCCCCCGGCTTGCCAAGAACAACCCGCCTGTCCGGCCCACCGGACCGGCGCAGCGCCGCGCGCTTCAATTATGGCTGAAGGTCGTCGGACAACCGCGCGAGCATTTGCACGAAGTCGGCCTCGACGCCCGGCTCGAGCGCGCCGGGGTTCTGGTCGAGCCACGCGCTGCAGGTGCCGATCGCGCCGACGGCGTTCGAGCGCTCCTCGGGCGTCGCGTGCGGATCGACACCGTTGTTCTCGTAGCACGCGACGACGGCGGAGACGTCGTTGTTGAAGTCACCGTTGCCGTCCGATCGCATCCAGTAGCACGTCACGATGTCGCAGATGTCGCGGAGCGCGACTTCGATCTCGTCAATGCCGTCTTCGTCGGCGCGCGCGCTGGGTGCGGCGGCGCCGTGCACCCCGCCAACGGGCGGGGAGGAGGAGGGCCGGGCCTCGACGAACCCCACAGCCGATAACGCAAAGACGACGGAGACCCACAAGGTTGAGTTTCTCGGGGCGTGATGAACAAAGCGCGTCGTCATGGGGCCGCTCCTTTATGGATCGTCCTACAAGACGGTGCACACGGCCATGCTGTGAAGAGATCGTGAGAATAATTTGGCATGCAGCTGCCGCCCCAGCCCGGAGCCGCTTCCGAGAAGCCGGCGCTGTCGGCACCCGAGAACTTGACCAGCGATCTGGAGATATTGGTTGATCGCATCGCCCGGGGCGACCGCGACGCGGCGGCGGAATTCGTCAGCACGTACGGTCCGTTCCTGCGCCGGCGCATCCGCGCCAAGCTCGATCACTCGCTGCGGCGCATCTGGGACAGCGAGGATATCTTCGCGACCGTGTGCCGACGCCTCGACGAGTTCGTCGAACGCAAGAGCGTACGGGCGACGTCGGTCGCGGAGATGCTGACACTCCTGCGCACGATCGCGCAGCATTCCATCGTCGACAAGGGCCGGATTCTGACGCGCCTGCGCCGCGCCGAGGACGAGGACGCGGCGTTCGCGTCGAGCCTCGAGCGTTCGATCGGTGCGCCGACCGACACGGCCGGCCTGGATATCCAGACGTGCCTGTCGTGGATCGAGAGCGAGCGCGACCGCGAGATCCTGGAGGGGTGGCTCCTCGGCCACTCGCACGAGAGCATCGCCCTGGACCTGGGCATCACCCCGGAGCTATGCCGGAAGCGCTGGCAGCTCATCCGCGAGCGGCTGCGGGCCCGCCTCGAAGGTGAAGGAAGCCAATGAGAGAGAACGACCGGACGCCCAACCGCGATACGGTGCTTCCCGCCGACAGCCGCGGCCGCATGTCCGAGCTGCTCGCGGAGCTCGACCGCACCGACGACGAGGTCGCGTACATGATCGACGCGGCGGACCGGCGCGGCGAGCTCGTGCTGAGCGGACTCGACGAAGCGCTGGGGTCGATCCCGAACCTCGCGTTACGCCCGGTGGTGCTCGATGCGGTGCTCGACGTGCTGCTCCGCCGCGGCGCGTCCCGGGGCGAGCCCGCCACGTCGGTCGCGAAGTCGCTCGCGGAGAAGCACCCGGGGCTCCGCGACGCGATCGTGCGGGCCGCCGCGCTCTCGGAGCTGCTCCGCTCGAGCGCCGGAGCTCCGGCGACGCGCGCACCCGCGTCGCGCCAGCTCCCCTTCGAGGTCGGCCCGACGACGCCCGAGGGACGCAGGCGGTACACGGTCCGCGACCACGCCGGCGCCGGCTCCCACGGCAGCGTGTACCTCGCGACGGACAATCTGCTCTCGTCGCCCGCGTCGCCCGCGTACGTCGCGATCAAGTTCCTGCGGAACGCGGCGCCGTCGCCGCTCGAGCAGCGGGAACTGGCGGGCGAGGCCGTGCGCGCCCGCCGCATCGCGCACCCCAACGTCGCGCGGGTGATCGACCGGGGCGTCGCCGATGACGGAGCCGCGTACGTCGTGGGCGAGTACGTGGACGGCCCGACGCTCCACGAATGGATCGAGAGGTCGCGTCCCTCGCCGCGGGACATCGTGCGCACCATCGCCGCGGTGGCCGAGGGCCTCCAGGCGATCCACAGCGCCGGGTTGCTCCACTGCGATCTCAAGCCCGCGAACATCGTGCTCGACCGCAAGGGCTCCCCGAAGATCACGGACTTCGGCCTCGCGCGGTGGCGCGGCGAGGTGACCGCGGGCGCGGACCTGGCCTTCGGCACGCTCGGCTTCAGCCCGCCCGAGCAGGTGCGCGGCTTCGCGCCCCTCACGGCCGCGTCCGACGTGTACTCGCTCGGCGGCGTGCTCCTCTGGAGCCTCACGGGCAGGGTGCCCAACGGCGAGACACCCGACGCGACCCGGCGCGCGCTCCACGACGCGGCGTCGCCGATCATGGCCCCCGACGCGCTGGCCGCCGTCGCGGACCCGACGCTCCGCCGTATCTGCGAGCGGGCCTTGCGCGTCGAGCCGTCGCTGCGATACTCGTCCGCGGCCCAGATCTCGGCGGATCTCGAGCGCTGGCTGCGGGACGAACCGCTGCCGTGGACCAGGGACGCCGCGACGCGGCGGGCCGCGCGGTGGGTGCGCAGAGAGAAGGTGGCCGTCTGCGCCGCGGCGCTCTTCACGATCGCGCTGGGCGTGATGGCGGTCAAGTACGGGCGTGCGGTCGCCGAGACCCAGGCGGAAGCAACGTACCGGATCCGCGCCGAGAAAAACGCCGCCGTGGAGCGAGAGCGCGCCGACCACATCCGCCGCACGATCCGCACATCGCTCGAGTTCATCAACCGGAACCGGGAGCAGATGCGCGACGCCGACCGCATCCAGCGACTCGTGCTGCTCGACGTGGTGGTCGGTCCTGAGCTTGTGCGCGAGAGCAGCGATCCTGAGCTCTGGCAACAGCGCATCAGGCTCGCGGGTGAACGGTCCGAGGCGCTGCGCGGCCCTTCCGGCGAGCACACAGCGTTCTCGCTCGCTTGGCAGCAGGTGCAGGGCATCTGGCTTCTTCTTCGGGACGGCGGCGACCGCGCCGTCGGTGTTCTGTCCGATAATCTCGCAGGGTGGAAAAAGGTGACGCCCAACGACGTGCTGGGGATCGACTTGGCCGAGCGCCTCTACGCGGCGGCGGTTGTTCAGGCCGACCGCCCCGCCGTGGCGACGGACGCC
Source organism: Phycisphaerales bacterium (assembly GCA_035628115.1). Classification (GTDB taxonomy): domain Bacteria; phylum Planctomycetota; class Phycisphaerae; order Phycisphaerales; family UBA1924; genus BJHL01. Next base: position 4,352 of record DASPKL010000007.1, read on the forward strand.
GCGGCGGCGGAGCGCGTCCGTGCGGCGTTGGAAGTCTTACACCGGCCTTCGACCGCACTGGTCGCGGACTTGGAGGAGAGCATCGCCAAGGTCCTGGAGCGGGCGCGCACGGGCGAAGCGGGCCCGATCGCGCAGAAGCCGTAAGCGCCGTCTTTGCAGGATGTTCGGTCGACATGCCGGAAAAACCTGCACGCGTTTTCACGCCGGTCGCGTCGGCTCCGTCTTGTACGGTGTGAGCAGCCCCAGCGATCCGTCCGTGGCGGGCGCACGGCGCCTGAGTCAGGTCCTCACGCGGTTGAAAGCCGTGGCCGAGGGACGCAGCTATGCGCGGATGGCCGCCGACCTGGACCTGCACCCGGAGACGGTGCGCCGCTACCTGCTGCACGGCCCGCCCTGCGTCAACTTCCTGCTGGCCCTCAACCGCTGCGGCTACTCGATCGACTGGATCATCGCCGGGCTGCACGGCATGCAGCTCCGCGACCACCCCAAAGCCCTGCGAGAGATCTCCACGGCGGAGTTGCTCGCCGAGATCGGGCGCCGACTCCAGGCGCAGGAAGACGCTCAGCGGATGGTGACGCAGCACATCGCGGCGATCCAGGCGCGGCTCGTGCAGGTCGAGCGTTCCCAGAACGGCGACATCCGCGAAGTCAAAGCCGCGCAGGAGCACGGCTCCAACGCGCTGGCCTGAACCCTCTCCTAGGCCGCCCGGCGGGCCGTGATGTGCGCGAGAGCGCGATCGACTTCGCCCCGCAGGCTCGCGAGCGCACCGTCCGCCCCGGCCCAGTCGGCGGACCGAACAAACGCTTCGAGCGACGCCGCCGCGCGAAGAACACCCGGGGCGGTGACCGCTCCGGCGGCGCCCTTCAGTGAGTGTGCGCGCAGGCATGCGACGCGCGCGTCGCGGGCCCTGAGCGCGTCGCTCAACGCGGCGAGATCGCCGCGGGCCTGCGCGTCGAACTTCTCCAGCAGCATGCGCAGCAACGTGTGATTGCCCATGCACCGTTCGAGGAGCCCCGGCTCGTCGATCGGCGGGTCCGCCCGATGGGTCCCGCTCCGGCCATCCATCATCATGCGGCCTCCTTCCACGGCGCTTCCGCCGAGCCGCCGGGCGGGTCGACCGCCGCCTCAAGCGCGGCGAGCAGGTCGCCCAGCACCACCGGCTTGGGCACGTAATCGTCCATGCCGGCGGCGAGGCAGCGTTCTCTGTCGCCCTTGACCGCGTTCGCGGTCAGCGCGATGATCGGGATGCGCCCGCCGCGGCGTTTGACCAACCCGGCGGCCTCGAGCCGGCGGATCTCCTCGGCCGCCTCGAAGCCGTCCATCTCCGGCATCTGGCAGTCCATCAGCACGGCGTCGAACGCGCGCTCCGTCACCGCGCGCACCGCCGCCCGCCCGTCCGTTGCGATCTCGCACCCGATGCCGGCCCTCGCCAGCATCTCCTTGACGATGAGTTGGTTGATCTCGTTGTCCTCCGCCAGGAGAACGCACGCCGGCCGAGCGCCTTGCTTCTGGACGCGCTCGATCCGGACCGCGGCGGCAGCGTCCGCGGCGGCGCCCGCCCGCGCGGCGTCGCCGAAGAGCACGGACCGCAGCTGCGCCTGCTTCAGGGGCTTTGTCACGAACGCCCCGAACCCTTCGCGGAGCAGCGCGGGCTGGCCGATCGATTGTTCCGGCGCGAGCAAGACCAGCGTGGCGTTGAAACCGGCCGTGTTGCTGAGCCTGTCGCGGTTCGGCGCCGACACGTCCACGATCACGTGCGAGAAGGCGGCGCCCGAGGCCCGCGCGAGCTCGAGCCGCGAGACGCCCGTCGCGCCGTCGGCGCACGCCGCGTGATCGACGCCCCAGGCCGTCATGTAGCGTGCGAGCGCGCGGCGCTGCGCGGAGTCGTTGACGATGATCAGGACCCGCTTGAGGGACTGCGCGGCCGGGCGCGCGCGGGGCGGACTCTCCACGCCCAGATCCAGGCGGATCCAGAACGTCGATCCCGCGCCCGGCTCGCTCTCGACGCCGATCTCCCCCCCCATGAGATTCGCGAGCCGCCTGCAGATCGCGAGCCCCAGCCCGGTGCCGCCGAAGCGGCGCGTCATCGACGGGTCGCCCTGCGAGAAGGCCTTGAAAAGCTTCCCGACGCGGTCGCGCGGGATGCCGATGCCCGTGTCGGTGACGGCGCAGCGCACGCCGATCCGGCCCTGCGCTCTCGGCCGGGGGTCGGCCTCGACCCAGAGCGACACCGAGCCCGACCTCGTGAACTTCACGGCGTTGCTGAGGAGATTGACGAGCACCTGGCGCAGGCGGTCCTCGTCGCCCCACACCCGCTCCGGGAGCGCGGGATCGACGAAGCAGACCAGCTCGATCGGCCGGTCGCCGCCGCTCACCGCGAACATCTCCAGAACCCCCTCGGCCGTGGCGCACAGGTCGAACGGCGCGGTGCAGAGGTCGAGCTTGCCGGCCTCGATCTTCGAGAAGTCGAGGATGTCGCTGATGATCGCGAGCAACGACCGCGCGGAGGACTTGCCGATGGCGAGGAGCCGCCGCTGCTGGTCCGTCATCGGCGACGACTCCAGCAGGTCCAGCGCGCCGACGACGCCGTTGAGCGGCGTGCGGATCTCGTGGCTCATCGTCGCGAGGAAGTCGCTCTTGGCGCGGTTCGCCGCCTCCGCCGCCGCGCGGGCGTTCTCGATCTCCAGCGCCTGCTCGCGCATCAGCTCGTTCGCGATCCTCGCCCGTGTGATGTCCTCGTGCGCCACGACCGCCATCGCGCGACGGCCCCGCATGAACCGGGTGACGCGCAGCTGGAACCACCGCAGCTCCGTGGGCGAGTGGCAGTCGTAGTCGATCGTGAACTCCGGCCGCTCCCCGCGGATCACCGCGCGGATGGACGGCGCGAGCGCCGCCCAGTCCGGCGAAGCCGCGGGCCCCGCCGCCGCCCGATCGCACACGTCGAGATAGTTGACGCCGTCGAAGGTGTCGCCGGCGTACGCGTTCGCCCTCGCGAACTCGCGCCACGCCCGGTTGGTCCACACGATCCGGCCCGTGTCGTCGAGGATGGCGATGTGCGCGGTGAGCGCATCCACCGTCGCCATCGCGAAGTTGTCCGGGCTTTCTATCGCGTGTTCCATTGTCCCCGGACCCCACTACCTCGGGCACCCCGCCGCACCGCGTGTATCCCGCCGCGACGAATGCACCTCTTTACGCCGGGCCCCGAGGGGGGCCGGACCGCCGAGCTTCCACCGCGCCGCACGGAGCGCGTCAGGCCGCGTCCGTCGCGTCCATCGCGGCCGAGGGCTCCCCCGCCAGCCGCTCGATGCGCGCGATCATGCTGCGGAACGAGAACTGCGACTTCTGCAGATACCCCGACACCCCGAGGTGCATCGCCGCCTTGATCTGCGCCGCGTCGGCGTTCGCCGAGAGCACCAGCACGGGGATCGAAGCCAGCGAGGGCGTGGCCCTGAGCCTCCGCAGGAGCGACACGCCGTTCATGCCGGGCATGTTGATGTCGAGCAGGATGACGTCCGGCCGCCGGTTCGAGATCGCCGCGATCGCCTGCACCCCGTCCGCCGCCGTGGCGACGTCGTAGCCCGCCGCGCGCAGCGCGAGCTGGATCGGCTCGCGGAAGATCGCCATGTCGTCCACGACGAGGACTCGCTTGGCGGGCTGAGGGTTCATGATCATTCACGGTCGACACGCACGCCGCGGGCGTACGCCCACGCTCCCGGGCCATTCATCGCCTGCCCGCGTCGATGACTTCAAACCGACGCCGCGCCCCGGGCCGGGAGGTTCACATCGTGAGCCCTGATGACCGGATCCGGGGCACGCGTCCGGGCTGTCGGCACGCTCCAAACTTGCGCGGCCGCTCCCGAATCGGGCGGGGAGAAGGCGGTGTTGCCTCAAGAGCGACCCCCGCCCGCTCGATACTGCTGATGTCCGCCGTCTCTTCTAGATTCTCCGCCGACGGTGCGCCGCGGTCGGCGGATCGTCACGGGTACATCAGGAGATGAGGGGCAGCGTGTGCTCAGGGTCCTCGTCGTTGACGACATGGCGGTCTTCCGCGAGCCGATCCAGGCGGTGCTGCGCGCCGAGGGGTTCGACGCGCACACCGCCGGGAGCGGATACGAAGCCGTCGCGCTGATGGCGTCGGTCGGGCCCGCGCTTGTCATCCTCGACATCGAAATGCCGGGGATGGACGGGCTCGCGGTGCTGCAGCACATGCGGAACGACCGCGCCCTCAAGGCGACGCCGGTCCTGATCCTGTCGGCCAAGGCCGACCGGCCGAAGGTCCTCGAAGCGGCCCAGCTGGGCATCTCCGGCTACATCCTGAAGTCGAACTTCTCCCTCAAGGCGCTGCTCGCCAAGGTGCGGTCGATCTGCGCGCCGGAGTGCGCCGCCCCGGGCCCCGCCGCGGCGGCGTGTCCGGAGAGCCCTCCTGCGCCTCCCCGGGCGGCGCCCGTGCAGGCGGCCGCCCCGCGGGCGGCGGCGTCCACCGCGGCGCCGCGCCAAGCAGCCGCGCCGCGCAGTCTCAAGGACCTGCAGCCGATCTGCACGCGCCCCGAGATGCTCGAGAAACTCAAGGGGTCGGAGGACCTCAAGGGCTTCTCGCTCGCGGTCTCGAACGTTCTCAAGCTCACCGCGAGCGAGTCCGCCTCCGCGGAGGAGCTCTCGAAGGCCATCAGCCAGGACCCGGCGATGGCGCTCAAGATCCTGCGTCTCGCGAACTCCTCGGTCTACTCGCGCGACGACAGGGTGGACACCGTGCGCAAGGCCGTGCTGCGCATCGGCATGTCGAGCATCCGCCAGACGGTTCTCAACATCGGCGTCGTCGAGCGGTTCAGCTCGCCCGCCTTCAAGGACCTGCTGAGCACGCCGCACTTCTGGGAGCATTCCATCGCCTGCGGCATCATCGCCGCCGAGATCGCCCACGAGCTCAAGCTCAAGGAGGCGGATTCGGCCTTCACGAGCGGCCTCCTCCACGACCTGGGCCGGATGATCATGGCGGAGGTGCTGGGCGACAGCTACATCGAGATCATCGAGACGTCCCGCGCGCTGCGCGCTCCGATGGAGGTCGTCGAGACGCGCATGCTCTCGATGAGCCACGCCGAAATCATGGACAGGCTCCTTTCCGCGTGGAAGTTCCCCTCGCACCTGGTGATGCCGATCATGCACCACCACGTGTCCGTCGGCGGCGCGCGGAGCGCGTTCCCCAGCCGCGCAAACGACATCATCCGCCTCGGGCTGGCGAACCGCCTCGCGCACGCGATGCTGCTGGGCACGAGCGGGAACGAAACGATCTATCCGACGGAAGAGCACTGCCGCGCGCTCGGCATCGAGGCCGCGACGATCCGCAGGATCGAGGAGACCGCGCGTCAGCAGACGGACGACACCAAGTTCGCGCTCCTCACGTGCAGCCACGGCGGGACGTGGCCGCAACGCGGGGACCAGGTGCGGCAGCAGCTGCGGGCGCCCTTCCGCCCGCTCTACGTGAGCGCGAGCCCCGAAATCGACGCCTTCCGTATCTTCTGCGCCGAGCTCGCGGGGCCTCCTGGCGAGCAGCCGCCCAACATCGCCGTCGTCCACCTCGCCAGCGCCAAGGACCGCGAGCCCCTCGCGGACCAGCTCCTCACCGAGGAGCAGTCGTTCGGTCTCGCGCCGCTGCCGACGCTCGTTCTCTCGCCCGGCGGCAACACCGCGCTCCCCGAGCGCGCGGCCAAGGCCCGCCGCGCCGTCGTCGTCGAGACGCCGACCGCCGTCCAGCGTTTCATCGACGCGGTCGCGGAGTTGGCCGCCGATGAGCGGCAAGCGCAGGCCGCCTAACCGCCTCCCGCCCGCGCATCGACGCGGTCGACTTCCGCGACCCATAATCGCCGGTGGCCGGCGCGCCGGAACATGATCCCGCAGGGGGCGCCGCCGTCATCCACATTGCAAGATGCGCCCCAGTGCTTCGTGGGAACGCCGGAGAACGCCCATGGCGGAACAGAACAAGAAGGAGCGCCCGTGGCTGGTCGCCGCCTGGCCGGGCATGGGCAGCGTCGCGCTCATCGCGGCGGCCCACCTGATCCAGGAGCTCAAGATGAAGGAGATCGCCGAGCTCTCCCCGGAGGCGTTCTTCGACGTGATCGATGTGACCGTCGAGCACGGGCTTGTCGTGCCCCCGCGGTTCCCGCGCGGCGCCTTCTTCGCTTGGCACAACCCCTCCGGCGGCCGCGACCTCCTCGTCTTCGTCGCCGAGGCGCAGCCGGCGAGCCAGACCTTCACGTACGCACGCCATGTCCTCGACGCCGCGGCGAGGTTCCGGCCCGACCGCGTCGTGGCCTTCGCGTCCCTCGCATCGGGACTGCGCCCGACGGAGAACCCGAAGGTCTCCGGCGTCGCCACCGACGCCGACACGCTCGACGAGCTCGCGCGCATCGAGGTCGCGCCCATCGCCGACGGCCAGATCGGCGGCATGAACGGTGTGATCCTCGGCGCGGCGGCCGCGCGCGGGCTGTCGGGCATGTGCCTGATGGCCGAGATCCCGTTCTTCGCGATGAACGTGCCGAACCCGAAGGCCGCGCGGGCCGCGCTCAGCGTCTTCAGTCTCATGGCCGGCATCGACATCCGCCTCGAAGCGCTCGACGAGCAGGCCGCGGTCGTCGATCGCGCGCTCGCGGAGGCGCTCGAAAAGATCGAGAGCGGTGACGCGGACGAAGCCGAAGCCTCAGGCCCGACGCCCGAGGCCGCGCCGCCAGGCAACGAACCCGCGGCCGACGAGAGCCCCGGCCTGAGCGACGCCGACAAAGGCCGGCTTGAGCACCTCTTCGCCGCGGCGAGGCGGGACCCCAAGCAGGCCGTCACGCTCAAGAAGGAGCTCGACCGGCTGGGCGTCTTCCGCGAGTACGAAGGGCGCTTCCTCGACCTCTTCCGCAAAGCGGGGTGAGCCCGGCTCGCCTCGCGCCGTGACGTGAACAGCGCCTGACAAAGATGACACGGGGCGGCACACCGTCTCGCCGCACATCCGTCAAGCTCCCTAACGGATCCGTTTCGAATGTGCTCTCCGGGATCGGATCCGACGCCGTAACTCGAACCACAGTCAATTGACCGGGAAAGCCGCGTTCAAGCACCCGTTCGTGCTCGCAGCGGCGTCAAAATCCGCGACCGCCTCCGGCGCCGGGGCGGTCTCGGTCACCGTGAGAACCGGAACCCCGGCGTCTCGCAACGCTTGGCCCTGACCCGCCTTGACCTTTGCCCACACAGCGTCGATGAGCCAATCCATGCCGGGCTTCTGACCGAAGAGCACGAAGTACTCGCCGTTCGGCAAGATCGGGTGCTCTTGGACAGGGTGTTCAATCCCTAACGGCCGGCCGGCGACTGTGCCGCTCGTGCCGTCTTCGTTCTCGAACAAGGGGAATGTCCAGGCGCGACCGCCGGAGGTCTCAAGGAATGTGCAATTGACAAAGATGTCGCGGTACGGGGGCTTCCAGCAGCGGCCCAAGTTTCGCACCACGGCGCGGATCGGACGCCCTTCCAGCCTTGTCGGGGCCGGAATATCAACCGCGAGGTCGCCCGACGCTTGCGTCATAGCGGGCGTCAGCTGGAAGAGACCACAAACCCAGTTGGTGCGATCTTCGACCGTGAGCCATGTCGTCTGATTCTTCGGCACGCCTCGGACCGCGACTCTTCCCTCCGCGCCTTCTTCCGCGTTCGAGAAGAGAACGCTGCCGACGCCCGCGTCGGGAGTTGGGATCGGTTGGCCTTGTGCGTCAACGAGACGGACGTTCAGCTCGATCCCGTCGGGGATATTCACGACGACGGATTGCGGCGCGGATGCATCGAGGACCACAGGCGTCACCACCGGTGGCGCCATTCCCGTGAGCAAGGCATCCACCTCGCTCTGCTTGTACTTATTGCCGGCGTGCAGAACGACGAAGGCCCTCCCCGGGGCAAATGTCGACGGGACCTGCAAAACGATCTGCCCGTTGACGTCCGTCTTTCCTTGCACAACCGTGTCACGCATCGCGTAGGACCAGATGCCGACTTCTTGCGAAGGCCGTGGAGACCCGGTCGGGTTGAGAACCCGCACGGTAACCGTGTGATGGGTCTGCGCGCACGCGGTCGCGCACCCGAGCACCCATGCAACGCTTGCAATCGCGGAGCCAATGCTGACCGAACTGCGCCGGTTGGACCACGTCACTGCGCCCTCCGAGTTTGATCCTGCGACGCTCTGAACATGCTGGCGTCTTGGCCGAGGCTCGAGAAAGCGAACCCTCGAAGCAAAACCGGCCCGCTTTCGCGGGCCGGTCGCAAGCTCCCCGTGTAGGACTCGAACCTACAACCTACCGGTTAACAGCCGGTCGCTCTACCATTGAGCTAACAGGGAATCGGTTGTCGCCGCGGCCTTCGGGTCGCGGCCGCCAGCCATCGGCTGGCCGACCCCGGACCTTTCGGGCGGCTCATGAAATGATACGGTCGGCGGCGTCCGGGTCAAGCAGCATCCGCGCGGGCGGCGCGATCTCGCCCGCCCCGCAAGTTCTCGGCACTCAGCGGGTTACCGTTGGCCGATGCGAACCCTCGGTGTGCACTTTTTCATGCTCTCGCTCGCTCTAGGCGGGTGCTGGTCCGTTCAGTCGCGCTCCGGCGCCGCCGGCGATGGCGCCCTGACAGGCCGCGTTGACGCTCAACCCCTGCCGCCCGACGCATGGCCTCCGCGGGACATCGCCGTCGCGCAGCGTCTTCACGACGCGACGCCCATGGGCGTGGTGCAGGCGGCGGAGCGCGGGCCGCGGGGCGAGCGGCACCCCGAGCGCGTCGTGATCTATAAAGGCATGCACGGCCTCGCGGTGCTCCGGCAGATCACGGGCAAGCCCGCGACCGAGCGCGACGACGTCGCCTTCGCGAACAACGACGCCGAAGAGCTGTTAATGGTCTCGTCGCGCACGCTCGACAACGACGCCTTCCGCCTTCAGGCTGCGCTCGCCGAGTCGGGCCTCGAGTCCGCGAAGATCGGGGCCCTCATGCTCGACGCCGGCGTACGCATGCGGATGCCGGCGCGGCGAGACGACTACCGATTGCTCGTGTATCACTTCACCTCGCTCGTGGACAATCCCTGGGAGCGTGAGGTGCTCGCCCGCTGGAAGGAGCGCGGCTGGGCGATCGTGGATATCGAAACGCAGACGCGTGTCCAGCCGCCGGTGTCGCGCAAGGCACGCGAAATGGAACGGGCGCTGGGGCTCGCCGCGATCGACGTGCTGCGCGACCCGGAAGCAGCCGGCGATCCGACACCGGTCGGCGCGCCGGGCGCTCTCACGCGTCGGATCGAAGCCCGCGCGGGCGTCACGTACGAGGCGCTCCGCCGCGAAATGGCGAGCAGCGCCTTCGACGTGGCCGACTTCGGCGGCCCCGCCGAGGCCGGCCGCCCTATCGCCGCCGCGGTCGATCAGTCCCTCGCCGGCAACGCCTACGCCCTTGAATCCGCGGTGGATTACGTCCGCTCGCGCCGCCGCGACCTGGCCGACCTGCCCGTGGCCGTCGTCGGTTTTTCCGCGGGCGGGCTCGCGACGCCCGGCGCGGTCGTCCGCTGCCGAGAGAGCGTCGGGAGCGCGGTCATCATCGGCTCGGGGGCGGACCTCTTCATGCTCAGCCAGAACAGCTCGCTCACCGACGGCGGCCTGAAGCTGCGGTGGGGGGGCAGACGGCTCAGCGGCCGTGAGCGGTCGTACCTGCACGCGGAGTACATCGAAGCGACGCGCCTCGACCCGATCAGGACCGCGCCGCTCATGAGCGGCCTGCCGGTGCTGCTGATCCACGCCACGCGCGACGAATGGGTGCCGGCACGCGGCGGCGAGCTGCTCATCAACGCCCTGCCCGGCGCGGAGGTCTGGCGCTTCAACGGCGGTCACCTGCGGCTCTTCATGTCGCTCCCCGATCGGGCGGACGCCATCGCCGATTGGGTCGAGCGCAACACCCCGCCGGCGGCGGGCGGGGGCTGATTCTGGGGCGTCGGGGCCCTCCTTGCCGATGGAGTCCCCGTGCGCCCAGCGCCGGCGGCGGTGCCGTGCGCACACCGGAGACGCCGTGGCACAGGCCAGCGACCAGCACGCACCCAGCGCAGCGCTCCTCGAGACGAACCTGCGTCTCATCGAGCACCGCTCGCCGCACGCCGCGTCGATGATCCGCGCCGCCGGCGACTGCCTCGACGCGCGCTTCCGGACCGCGCCCGACGGCGGGCTGACCGGGCTCTGGGGCTTCGGCGAGAACGCGACGCAGCTCGCGAGCCTGCGCGCACCGCTGGCGGAGGCGGCGCGATTCGCCGAAGGGGTCGACCTCAAAGCAGCGTCCACGTTCGTGCTGCGGGGATTCGGCGTGGGGCACCACGCAGCGGCGCTCGCCGACCGCCTCCGTCACACCGGGCTCATGATCGTTTACGAGCCCGACGCCGCGCTCCTCCGCGCCGTGCTCGAGCGCCAGAGCATCGCGGGCTGGATGCAGCGCACGCACGCCGCGTTCGTCGTGAGCCCGGACGACCAGGGGGAGCTCGTCAACGCCTTCCGCGGCCTCGAGGGCGTGATCGCCGGCGGCGTGAAGGTGCTCGACCACCCGTCCAGCAAGGCGCGGCTCGCGCCGACGGCCGAGGTCTTCGGCGCCGCGCTCGCGCGCGTCGTGCAGTCGGTGCGCACCAACGTCGTGACGACGCTCGGGCAGTCCGAGACGACCCTCACGAACCTCATCGGGAACGCGGGGGCGTACTGCACGGCCCCCGGCATCGCCGACCTCGAGAACGCGGCGAAGGGCAAGGCGGCCGTCGTGGTGAGCGCGGGGCCGAGCCTGCACCGCAACGTCGAGCTGTTGCGCGAGCCGTCGTACCGCGAGCGCGTCGTCGTCGTCGCGACGCAGACGGTGCTGAAGACGCTGCTCGCCAGGGGCGTCAGGCCGGACTTCGTGACCGCGCTGGACTATCACGAGATCTCGGCGCGCTTCTACGAGGGGCTGACGGAAGAGCAGGTCCGGGGCGTCACCCTTGTCGTCGAGGCGAAGGCCAACCCCGCGATCCTGCGGGCATTCCCGGGACCGATCCGCTGCACGCAGGACCCGACGCTCGACCGTCTCCTGGGCCCGGAGCTCGCCCGCCCGATGGGCGAGCTGCCCGCGGGCTCCACCGTGGCGCATCTGGCCTATTACCTCGCCCGCCACCTGGGCTGCGACCCGGTGATCTTCATCGGCCAGGACCTCGGCTTCACGGACGGGCAGTACTACGCGCCCGGCGCCGCGATCCACCAGGTCTGGTCGGGCGAGCTCTCCGACTTCTGCACCCTCGAGACGATGGAGTGGCAGCGCATCATGCGGATGCGCACGATCCTGCGCACGCTCACGGACCAGCAGGGCCGCCCGATCTACTCGGACGAGCAGATGGCCGCCTACCTCGTGCAGTTCGAGCGCGACTTCGCCGCCGACGAGCGCAAGGGCCTCTCCGTGATCGACGCGACCGAGGGGGGCGTGCGCAAGCAGCACACGCGCGCCGCGACCTTCCGCGACGCGCTCGACAGCGCGCCCGCGGGGCCGGTGCCGCCGCTGCCCGAGCCGCGCGCGGCGCGGAGCAAGGAGCGGCTGAAGCTCCTGGACGCGCGCCTCGCGGCGTTGCGGCGTCAGGCCGGCGAGGCCAAGGCCATCTGCTCGCGCACGCTCGCGGACCTGGACCGCATGAACCGCGCCTTCGAGGACGAGCGCGAGACCGCGCGCCTCGTGGACCGTGCGCACGCGAACGGACGCGAGATCGCGGGCCTCGACGCCTACTACTTCATGCAGATGCTGAACCAGGTCGGCGCCGTCAAGCGCTTCCGCGCCGACCGCGAGATCAAGCTCGACCCGGGCATGCCGGAGGACGAGCGCCGGCGCCGCAGGATCGAGCGCGACCGCGCCAACGTCGGCCTGCTCGAGGAAGCCGCCGGCATCTTCGAGCGCATGATCGACGAGGCCCGGGGCGTCGCGCGCCGCGGCACCGCGGCGGCCGCCCCCGCCCCCGACGGGCCGCGCCGCTCCGTCTGGGCGGTGTCGTACGCCGACCCCGCCCGGTCCGCACTCTTCAAGCGTGACCTCGGCGATACCCCCGCGGGCCGGCGGGTGCTCGAGCGCACGATCGACCGTGTCCTCGCCGTCCCCGGGATCGACGGTGTGTGCGTCCTCTGCGACCGCGCCGACGAAGCGAGGGTCCGCTCGATCGCGGCGTCCGCCGCGGACCGCGTGCGGATCGTGCCCATCGACGGCTCGCCCGTCCGGGCGTGGCGCGCGGGCGTGCGCTCGGCGCGCGTCTTCACGCGCCACTGCTGGCGCGCGGGGATCGCCAATGTCAGCGCGTTCGATGAAGTCGCGCCGCCCCGCGTCCTCGCCGACGCCGCGGCGGGCCTGAACGCGGACGCCGTCTTTCTCTTCGGCGACGACTGGTGCGCGCTCGACAGCGCGCTCTCCGGGCGCGTCGTCGCCCGCTACCGCGACGACCCCGTCTCGCACCGGCTGACGTTCACCCCGTCGCCCCCGGGGCTCGCCGGCTGCGTCGCGGACGTTTCGCTGCTGCGCGAACTCGCGGAGGCGACGGCCTGGCTCGGCACCATCGGCGCGGTCCTGGGCTACACGCCCCTCTCGCCCCGCCCCGACCCCATCGCCAAGCCCTGGTGCGTCCAGCCCGCGCCGATCGTCCGCGACACGCTCCTCCGCTGCACCTGGGACGACGCGAACTTCCGCGCGCTCGCCGCCGACCGCTTCGATGCGGCCGACGCCCCGGCGCTGTGCGCGATGCTCGGGCGCGCGAACGCGGCCGCGCGCCCGGAGGTCCTATCGCTCGACCTTCGCGGCGGAACGGACGCCTCGGTCGCAAAGGCGGCGGCGGCGCTGCGTGACGCACACCTCGAAAGCAGCCAGATCGCCGTCGAGCTCATAGCTTCCGCCGCCGCGCCGTGGCAGGCCGTGGCGGACGCGGCCCGCGCGCTCGGCGTCGCCGTGCACACGCGTCTGTCCTGGGAAGCGCTGCGCGACGAGGGCGCACGGCCCCTGATCGACGCGATGGAGCTCGGCGTCTGCGTCGTGAGCGTCGACATGCCCGGCGATACCCCGGAGACATGGCGCGCGCGCGCCGGTTCGGACACGTTGCAGCCGTGCTGGGACGCCGTGCAAGAGGCGCTGAACGCGCGGACCGAACGCGCCGGACCGCTCCCCGCAACGTGGTTCGTGCCGCGGCTCGAGCGGTGCGACGCGACGTACCTCGACATTGAGGGCTTTGTGGACCGCTGGATGCTCACCTGCGGCTGGTGCGTGCTGGACCCCGCCGGGTCGGTGAACGCCGGCGACCGCATCACGCCGCTGCCCGAGCCCGCCTCCGTCGTCGCGCGGCGGGCGTGGTCCCGCCGCGAGGCCGCGCCCGCCGGAGCGATCCCGGCCGCTCCGGCGCAGCGGGCGGCCTTGCCCGGGGCCGCGCGGTGAACGCGGGCGCGCTGGCCATCATCCTCGCCCGCGCCGGCAGCAGGGGCGTCCCCGGCAAGAACGTGATCGACATCGCCGGCAGGCCCTGCATCGCGTGGACCATCGACCACGCCCTGGGCGCGCGGAGCATCTCCTCCGTGCTGGTCTCGAGCGATGACGCGAACGCGCTCCGGATCGCCGAAGAAATGGGGTGCGCGACCGTTAGCCGGCCCGCCGACCTCGCGAGCGACACCGCACGCGTCGACGCCGCCGCGCGCCACGCGCTGCTCGAGGCGGAGACCGACCCGGCCATGCTCGGCCGCGCCGGCCGTATCGAGCGCGACGTACGGCCGGTGTGGACCGGTCCGATCGTGGTGCTCTACGCGAACGTCCCCGTGCGCCCGCCGGGCCTGATCGACCGGGCTGTCGAACTGCTCCTCTCGGCCGGGTGCGACAGCGTGCAGAGCTATCAGGAGGTCGGCAAGAACCACCCGTGGTGGACGGCGCGGCTCGATCAGGGCGGACGCGTGTCGCCGTGGGAGGGGGATGTGCTCAACCACGGCGTCTTCCGCCGTCAGGACCTGCCCCCCGCGTACGTCCCGGACGGCGCGGTGATCGCCCTCTCCCGCGCGGCGCTCATGCTCGAGATCCCCGGCGTTGCCGCCGGCCCCCACGCCTTTTTCGGCAAGGACCGCCGCGGCGTGATCAGCCCCGAGGGAAGCGTCGTGGACATCGACGCACCGATCGACGCGGTGGTGGCGCGGGCGATCCTGCAGAATGGAACCGATGAGAAACGCGCAGTGAACGGCGGATAGCGGGCGGCGAGCGGCGGCGTCCGTCCCGTCGGCACGCCCCGCGTCGACCGACCAACAGTTGCTTCGGCTCACCTCTCGCCGATCACGCCCAGGCCCCATGCACATCGCCCACCGTCACATCGCCGCCTCCGAGCCTCCGTACATCATCGCGGAGTTGGGCGTGAACCACGATGGGTCGCTCGAGCGCGCCGTCTCCATGACGCACGCCGCGGCGAGGGCGGGGGCCAACGCGATCAAGCTGCAGTTGTTCGACGCGGGGATGCTGATGAGCAGGGCCTGCCGCCTCGCGGGGTACCAGGCGAGCGCGGGCGAGACCGACCCGATCGCGATGCTCCAGCGGCTTCAGCTCACGCCCGAGCAACTCGGCCGGGTCGCGGACTGTGCGCACTCGCTCAAGATGCACGCGATCGTCACCGTCTTCAGCGTCGAGCTTGTGCCCCGCGCGCAGTGGCTGCCCTTCGACGCGTACAAGACGGCCAGCCCGGACATCACGCACAAGCCCCTGCTCAAGGCCCTCGAGGAGACCGGCAGGCCGATCATCCTGAGCACGGGGGCGAGCACGCTCCAGGAGGTCGGGCGCGCGCTCTCATGGCTGCGCGATGCGCGCGAGCGCACCGCCGTGCTCCAGTGCGTGAGCAGCTACCCGACCCCGGTCGAGCACGCCGAGTTCGGCGGCATCGGCGCGATCCAGGAGATCTTCGACGGACCGGTCGGCTACAGCGACCACACCGAGAGCGTCGAAGCGGGGGCCGCCGCGGTCCTCGCCGGCGCGTGCGTGCTCGAGAAGCACATGACATGGTCGCGCTCGGCGCCGGGGCCGGACCACCGCGCGAGCCTCACGCCCGAGATGTTCCACGAGTACCGCAACCTCGCGCACGCGGCGATGCAGCGCTGCTGGCCCCGGGCGAGCGCGGACGCGGATCGCATCATCGCGCCCTTCGAGAACCTGACCGCCGCGCAGGCGCGCGTACTGGACGACTGGAGCGAACGGCTCTCGAAGATGGACCGCGCCAAACGCGTGCTCGATATCGAGCACGACGTGCGCACGGTCTCTCGCCAGAGCGTGGTCGCGCGGC
Source organism: Phycisphaerales bacterium (assembly GCA_035628115.1). Classification (GTDB taxonomy): domain Bacteria; phylum Planctomycetota; class Phycisphaerae; order Phycisphaerales; family UBA1924; genus BJHL01. The sequence continues at coordinate 19,662 of DASPKL010000007.1, forward strand.
GCGACCTTCCGGAGGGCGCGGTGCTCCGGCGCGAGGACCTGGCGGTCAAGCGTCCGGGGACCGGCGTGCCGGCGTGGGAGTTCGACCGGCTGATCGGCGCCCGGCTCCGGCAACCCGTCCGGGTGGATGAACCGATCCCGGCCCACGCAGTGTCGCTTTAGCGCTCCCGGATTGCAAAAAAGTGCTTCCGATTTCGGACCCGCGCGGTACGATGTTGGCGGCGGGACTGGAAAGCCCGCTGTAGGGGAGAGAGAACCATGCGGTGGAACGCTCTTTGCGCGGCGGGCGCGGTGGCTGTGACCTCCCAGCTCGTCGCGGCGCAGCTGAATGTCAATCTTGTGCAGAACCCCGGCGCCGAGATCGGCATTCCCTCGCCGGGCGGCATTCTCCCCGTCCCGATCCCCGGCTGGTCCATTCTCAACAACGCCCGCGTCGTTGCGTACGGCGATCCGGGGCAGTCGGGCGGCTTCCCGACCTCGGCCAGCCCCGGCCCCAACGACCGCGGCAACAACTTCTTTTCAGGCGGACCCGTCGGCAACAGCACGCTCATCCAGGTGATCGACGTTTCGGGTGAGGCGTCGGAGATCGACCTGAATCACCGCGTCTTCGACTTCTCCGCCTGGCTCGGCGGGTTCGGGAGCGAGGACGACGCGGCGCTTGTTATCGCGGTGTGCGCGGACGGGCAGGCGCAGAGCCTCCGTACCGACACGCTCACAGGCCCCAGCAGCGTCGGCCGCAACTTCCAAACCGGTCTCTTCTTCCGTTCGACGTCCGCCGCCGTCCCGCCCGGCACGCGTCAGGTCCTGATCCAACTCATCATGAACCGCGTAGTCGGCCCGTACAACCACGCCAGCGCGGACAACATCAGCTTTCTGCTCAGGCCGGCCCCCTGCTCGGACATTGATTTCAATAATGATGGGCTTTTCCCCGACAACGCCGACCTCGAGGATCTGCTCCGCGTCTTCGGCGGCGGCCAGTGCTCGACAGGGAACTGCGACCCGATCGACTTCAACGGCGACGGCTTGTTCCCGGACAATCAGGACCTCGAAGACTTCTTTGAAGTGTTCGGGGGCGGCGTCTGCTGAGCGCAATCTTGAGCAAATCCGCACCCATGGCCTAAAAGGGTGCGAACGATATGAGCACGACGCGAGTTTCTCACCCATTTCGGCTGGGTGCGCGCGTGCGTTTTTCGGACGCGTTCGGCATGAATCGGCGCCGGTTTACACTGAACCGGTTGCAGGTTCGTTGATCCTGAGGCATGCTGTTCGAAGCCGGGGCCGGCCCCGGCTGTCCTGGCCACTCTTCGCGGAGAAAACGGAATGAAGATCGGATGCATGGCGGTATGCGCGGTGGCGGTTGCCGCGGGCGCGGCGGCGAGCATGGCGTCGGACCGGGGCGGCTCTCCGGTCCCCTTCGGCCCTCCGGCGGCGACGGAAGCTCCCGCGATCATGGCGCAGGTGCTCAACCCCGCGTTCGACGTGGCCTACCAGGACGGCCGCACGCACGAATCGATCCAGCGCGACATCGCGATCGCGCTGGCGGACCCGTCGTACGTCTACACGATGGGCGACCCCGACGACGTGGGGCCCGTCTCGATGTGCTGGGCGCAGGGGAGTGAGATCTCCGTGCAGGAGATCGAGATGCTCAACGCGCTCATCGGCGACGGCTTCGAGACGCGGTACGAGGACGACGCGTCCTGGTCCGGGACCGCGAGCACGCCGACGCCCCTGACGTGGAGCTTCGTGCCCGACGGCCTCAGTATCACGGGAGGCAACTACCCGACGGCGGGCAGCAACCTCTTCGCGACGATGGACGCCCGCTTCGGCGGCATCGCGAACCGGCAGACGTGGATCACGCAGTTCACCAACGTCTTCAACCGCTGGTCCGCCCTGACCGGGCTCAGCTACACGCGCGTCACCGCCGCCGGCGTTGAGTGGGACGACGGCGCGAGCTGGGGGTCCTCCGGCAACGACACGACCCGCGGCGACATCCGCATCTCCGCCAAGCCGCTGGACGGGCAGAACAACGTGCTCGCGTACAACAGCTTCCCGACCAACGGCGACATGGTGATGGATTCGGCGGAGTCCTGGGGGTCGAGCACGAACACCTACCGCTTCCTGCGCAACGTCATCGCGCACGAGCACGGGCACGGCATCGGCCTCTCGCACGTCTGCCCCGACAACGGGACGAAGCTGATGGAGCCTCTCCTCGCGACCAACTTCGACGGCCCGCAGCACGACGACATGCGCGGCGGGCAGGACAACTACGGCGACGCGTTCGAGCCCAACTCCAACACCGGCAACGCGACGGACTGGGGCACGGTGGCGCCGGGCTCGGCGTTCACGATCGGGACCGTCCCGTCGCCGACGTTCGTCAACAGCGCGATCACCAGCATCTCGATCAACGGCGAGGTGGATTATCACAAGTTCAACCTCGACGGCCCGACGCTGATGAGCTTCACGCTGACGCCCGTGGGCCTTACCTACACCACGGGCCCGCAGACGGCGCAGTGCAACACCGGCACGAGCGTCAACTCCACCCAGATGTACGACCTGATGTTCGACGTCTACGCGTCGAACGGCACCACGCTGCTCGCGACGGTGAACGCCGGCGGCCTGGGCGCGACCGAGTCGTACACGGGGCTGCTCTGCTCGGAGGGGATTTCGTTCATCCGCGTGCGCGAGAACAGCGGCGCGGCGGAGGTGCAGATGTACCGCGTGACGGTGCAGGCGCAGAACGCCAACCTCACGCCGAGCGCCAGCGACGGCACCTTCTCCGACAAGGTGCGCGTCACACTCACCAGCGTCGCCAACGCGACGGCCTACCGCGTTCTGCGCAACACCGTGAACTCCACGGCGGGCGCGACGCAACTCACGGAATTCTCGCCGCAGGCCGGCCCGACGCAGCTCTTCGACGACACGACCGCCGTGCCCGGCACGACCTACTACTACTGGTTCTCCGTGCAGCAGACGGGGAGCACCGGCTTCCGCCTCACGCGCCTGCCCACGCAGGGCGAGTCGGGCTTCCGCTCCGGTGCGCCCAACAACCCGCCGGTCGCCAACGCCGGCGCCGACCAGGTCATCACGGACAGCGACAACAACGGCTCGCAGGCCGCCACGCTCAACGGCTCGGGCAGCACCGACAGCGACGGCACGATCGTGAGCTACGCGTGGGCCGAGGGCGTCACACCCTTGGGCGCCGGTGTCGTGATCAGCCCGGCGCTCGGCTGGGGCTCGCACACGATCACGCTCACCGTCACCGACGACGACGGCGCCCCCGCGACGGACTCGACGGTGGTGCGCATCAACAGGCGACCGAACGCCGTCGCCGGCCCGGACCAGGGCGTGACCGACACCGACAACACGGGCTCCGAGTCCGTCACGCTGACGGCCGTGGGCACGACAGACCCCGACGGCACCGTCGCCGACTACGCCTGGTCCGAGGGCGTGACGCCGCTGGGCAACGGGCTGACGCTCGAGGCCTCGTTCGGCATCGGCGTGCACACGGTGACGCTGACGGCGACCGACAACGACGGCGGCACGCACACGGACACGGTGCAGGTCACCGTCAATCCCTTCGTCCCCAACACCCCGCCCAACGCCGACGCCGGCCCCGATCAGTCGGTGACGGACGCCGATAACTCCGGCGATGAGATGGTGACCCTCGACGGCAGCGCCAGCAACGACCCGGACGGCACGATCACCGCCTGGGAGTGGACGGAGGGCCTCGTCCAGCTGGGCACGGGCCAGTCGATCTCGGCGTTGCTCCCGGTCGGCGAGCACACGATCACCCTCACGGTGACGGACGATGACGGCGGCCAGGACACCGACACGGTGGTCGTCACCGTCGGCGGGGCGCCCTGCACGGACGTCGACTTCAACAACGACGGCCTCTTCCCCGACAATCAGGACCTCGAGGACTACTTCACCGTCTTCGGCGGCGGACCGTGCTCGACCGGGGACTGCGACAGCATCGACTTCAACGGCGACGGGCTTTTCCCGGACAACGAGGACCTTGAGGACTTCCTGTCGGTCTTCGGCGGAGGGACTTGCTAAGCCGGTCGTTTTCCTGTAGATTGTGGCTCGACCTCCTTTCTACCCGCCCCGGAGCTTCACGGCTCCGGGGCTGGTTGTTTTTGAGGAAAGCGTGGACGTTCGGTGTCAACGCCGACGGGCGGCCGCGAGGCGGTCGTTGTCGATCCCTTTCGGACGCCACGGCCCTTGATCCCTTCGTCGCATCCCCGCCGCGTGCCGGAGCGAACCTACGGTTGTTCGCGAACGCGGCGGCCGGGACCGCCGGGTGAGAAGGATCAGCGGCGCATCGCCGGGAGCAACGTCCGATGGAGAAGCTGTTCTACACGCTGGAGGAAGCCGCGGCACGCCTGGGGAAGACGCCCGACGACGTCCGCAAGATGGCGCAGTCGGGCCAGCTCGCCGAGTTCCGCGACCGCGATCGGCTGATGTTCAAGAAGGAGCAGGTCGATCTGCTCGCGGGCGGCGGCGACGACGAGATCAAGCTCGCGGACTCGGGCGAGCTCGAGCCGCTGACGCTCGCGTCCTCCGGCAGCGCCCCGGGCGTGAGGGCGGACGCGAAGGAGGGCACGGGCATCAGCCTGCTCGACCTCGACGCGACGGACGACGCCGACGCCAACGCGGTGACCCGCATCACGGCGTCGCCGGGCGGGCTCGTCGACCCCGGCGAGGACAAGAAGTCGGCGTCGGGCTCCTCCGGCCTGCTCGACCTGACGCGCGAGGCCGACGATACATCGCTGGGCGCGGGCCTGCTCGAGGACGTCTACGGCTCCGAGACCGTCGCCTCGCAGACGGTCGCGTCCACGCCCGACGCCGATGCGCCCGCCGCGGACGCCGGCGCGCTCTTCGAGAGCCCCGCGGTCGGCGCGGACGCGTACGAGGCCGCGCAGCCGGTGGGCGTCATGGCGATCGTCGAGCCCTACGACGGGCCGTGGTCGGGCCTGCTCGGCGGCTTCGCCATCGGCGCGGCGATCGCGCTGTGCCTCGGCATCCTCGCGGTGATCGCGAGCCTGGTGGGCACGAGCGGGTCGCTGGTGAACATGCTGGGCCAGAACTACATGGCGGTTATCGGCGGTGTGGCGGGGCTGTGGCTGGTCGCGGGGGCGATCGGTTTCTTCCTCGGCAAGCGCAGCTGAACGAGCAAAAGCGGCAGACCGGCAATTCGACAAAGCGGCAAATCAGGAGGTGGTGAAGCCTCCTCATTTGCCGCTTTTCGCTTTGTCTCTTAGCCGCTCTTTTCAGCAGTCCCCGCCCGCGAAGACCCGCAGGAAGGCCGCGAGGTCGGCGTTGTCCGGGGAGACGCCGTCGTTGTTGAAGTCGAGGTCGCCGCAGAGGGGGCCGGTGCTGCACGGGCCGCCGCCGAAGGCGGAGAAGAAGTCGACGAGGTCGAGGTTGTCCGGGTAGAGCCCGTCGCGGTTGAAGTCGATGAAGTCGCACGACACGCCCGCCTCGATCTTGAAGATCACGCCGCCGGTGCCGTTCGGCGGCCCGTTGGTCGCCAGCGCGTAGAGCTCACCCGCGCCGTCCTCGGCGAAGCCGTGGACGGTGTGGCCGTCGGGGAGGATGCCGGTCTCGAACTGGGGCAGCAGGAACTCGAGGATCACGCCGGTGGCGAGGTCGGCGTAGAAGAGCCGCCCGTCGGCGCGCACGGGCTGCGACCGCAGCGCGAGGTCGCCGAAGACGTACTTGCCGACGAGCGCGGGGATCGCCGTGCCCCGGTAGACGAAGCCGCCGGTGATCGAGATCCCGTCGTGGTGGCTGTACTCCAGCGTGGCCAGCGATCCGACGATCGGGTCGATGAGCCCGGCGGGCACGCCCGGGCTCCGCGGCCCGACCGTGCCGTTGCTCCGGTTGAAGAGAAAGTCGCCTTCCTTCACGGCCCAGCCGTAGTTGCCGCCGAGCACGACGCGGTCGATCTCCTCGACGTTGTTCTGGCCCACGTCCGCGAGGATCAGGTCGCCGTTGAGGCGGTCGAAGGCGAAGCGGTAGGGGTTGCGGAAGCCCAGGGCGTAGATCTCGCGGTGTTCGCCCGGGCCCGTGAACGGGTTCGTCGCGGCGATCCGGTAGCGGCCGTTCGTGCTCACGGGGTCGGTGCTCCCGGGCGTGACCGCGGGGGCGAGCGGGTCGATGCGCAGCATCTTGCCGAAGACGGTGGTGAGGTTCTGGGCGTTCCCGCCCGGCTCGATGTGGCTCGGGCCCACGTCGTTCGCGTTGCCGCCGTCGCCCAAGCCGATGTAGAGGTACCCGTCGGGCCCGAAGGCGATCGTGCCGCCGTTGTGGTTGTTGGCGTTCTTGCCGATCGACAGCACCTCGCGGCGTGACCCCGGGTCGATGACGTTGGGGTCGTTCGCGGAGATCTTCCACTCGTTCACGACGTTCTTGAACCCCTGCGACGCGTTGTTGGGCGCGGGGAACGTCACGACCTCGCCGGCGGGGATCATCTCGCTGTTGTACGTGTAGAGCGTGCGGAATCCGGGGCTGGTCGGGTCGGCGAACCCAGGATGGAACGCGAGCCCGAGCAGGCCGCGCTCGTCGTTGCGGTTGGCGGGGTTGAGGGGCGGCGAGACACGCGCCTGGATATCGAGGGCGGCGCCAGGGAGGAGGACGCCGTTCTGCACGATGCGCACGAGCCCGTTCTGCTCGAGGATGAAGACGCGCGTCATGTCCCCCGGCGGGTTGATGCCGTAGAGGGGCGCGCTCATCCCCGTCGCGATCGGATTGAGCGTGATCGCGATCGACCCGCGCGCGACGGGCGGGAGGACCTGGGCGAGGGAAACGGCGTGCGCGGCGCAAAGCGTCAACGCCGCGACCGAGAGACGGAGCGTCTGCATCGAAAGCCTCCTTGCGGGCCGAGATGTGAACTCACCCTGCCGTCAACACATGTCGGCGCGCTGCGCGCCGATTGCAGCGATGCACGGGATTCATCGCGCGCTCGTCGTGAGCGAGAGCAGAGCGGCGGGACAGCCGCGCCGTCAATGAACGCTGGCGCAAACGCTCTTCACCCACGCCGCCGCGCCGGGCGCGTCACGAAGATGTGCCACCGTTGCCTTCAGCACGGACCGCCGCCGAAGACGCGGAAGAGCGAGATGATGTCCTCGTTATCCGGGAAGAGTCCGTCGTTGTTGAAGTCGATGTCGGTGTTGCACGGCGGGTCGTTGGGCGCTTGGCCGTTGCAGTTTCCGCCGCCGAAAACAGAGAGGAAGTCGGTGAGATCGAGGTTGTCGGGGAAGAGTCCGTCGGCGTTGAAGTCGAGGGAATCGCAGCATTGATCCGGCAGTCTGAAGCGGACGACGTACGGGGACGCCACGCCACCGGCGATCGTGAACTCGCCGCCCGCAACAATCTCACCATTCGTCAAAGACTTCAGCGTGAGCACGGCATCGTTCATGCCGGTTCCTACGGGAGACCAATTAGAACCGTCCCAGCGTGCGATGTAATTTGCAGGTGCTCCTCCGGCGGACGTGAAGTAGCCGCCGGCGATAACATCACCATTCGGCGCGACCGTGAGTGCGTACACCGGATGATTCATGCCCGCTCCCATTGCAGACCACTCGGTGCCGTTCCAGCGTGCAATCCGATTCGCCGGAAGGGCACCGGCAGTCGTGAAATCGCCTCCGGCGACGATGTCGCCATTGGGCAAAGCTACGACCGCGAAAACACTGCGATCCACACCAACTCCTAACGGCAGCCACACTGTCCCATTCCATCTCGCAATATTGTTCACGATAACTCCGCCTGCAGTACTAAAATCTCCTCCCGCGATGATGTCGCCATTGGGAAACGGAAGTAATGTCTGAACGTAACTAATAAGCGAGCCTCCGCCAACTCCGGGGGCCACGGCCATCCATGACGACCCGTTCCAGCGTGCGATACGCCCAGCCGGGACATCCCCTGCACTAGAGAAGTCGCCCCCAACGAGCAAGTCTCCGTTCGGAAGCGATGTCGTGACACGCACGCGACTGCTTGTGCCCGATCCTAACGGCGACCAGCCCGTGCCAGTCCAGCGTGCGATGTGGTTAACTTCCACGCTCCCGGCGCTCGTGAAGTCTCCCCCAGCAATAATGTGTCCGTTTGTTCTTGTTGTAACGGTCCATGCCGTGCCGTTTAACGATGTCGATCCCATCGAGGACCAGTCGGCACCGTTCCACCGCGCAGAACTAGAGGATGGGGATGTCCCCGCCAGCCCGAAGCGTCCGACCGCTATTAGGTCACCGACGAGACGCACGGTCAAGCCTTGTACATATGTAGCGTGTGTTACTCCGGTCATTCCTGCGCTAAGGGCAGACCAAGTCGATCCGCTGCAGCGTGCCACTCGGTTGGCCGGTGTTCCTCCTGCTGATCTAAAGTCGCCTCCCGCGATCACGTCACCGTTCGGAAGGTGTGCCAGAGCGCGTACAACGCCGGTATTGATCCCCGATCCCATGGTGTTCCAAGACACGCCGTTCCATCGTAAAATATTAAAGTTTGAAGGAGCGGTGTAAAAACTTCCTCCGGCAATCAGTTGACCGTTCGGTAGCGCGGTCAAGGCGAGAACTATCTCCCAAGATGCATCTAGGCCTAGCATCCACGACCACGTGGTACCATTCCAACGCGCACAGCCGGAATATACATCCCCATTCGGGAAAGAGCCTCCTGCAACAACGTCGCCATTGGACATCGTTGTCAGTGCGCGTACAGTGCCATTCAGGCCGACGCCCACTGCTGACCATGTCAACCCGTTCCACCGCGCAATACGGTTCGCCGACACGCCGCCGGCAACACTGAATGAACCACCTGCGACGAGATCGCCAGTCGGCAGCGTCGTCAATGCGTAAACCCAGGAATTGACACCGGACCCCAAAGATGACCACGACGTTCCGTTCCAGCGCGCGATGTAGTTCACTGGCACCTCGCCGGCCGTCGTAAAGAGACCGCCTGCAACCACGTCACCATTCGGCAACGCCGCGAGCGCGCGGACTTGGTTGTTCAGGCCCGTTCCCATCGCCGACCACTGGGCACCGCTCCAGCGTGCAACGCGATTGGCCGCGACGCCTCCGGCGATCGTAAATACTCCGCCAGCGATTAGGTCACCGTTTGGCGACGCTGCGAGTGCGGTCACATCGCCATTCACGCCTGCCCCGAGCGCCGACCACGCTCCTGTGGAAGGATCCCACAGTGCGATGTTGGAGGCAGCAGCTGATCCGGCAACCGTGAAGCTGCCGCCAACGACGAGCTTCGATGCTTGTGGACCCGGCCCATCCGGATCCCACATTGTCATGGTGAATACTTCACCGTCAGTTCCTGCTATACACCCATTCGGGATCCATTGCGGTTCGCATGGAGCTTGCCCACGTGCTGATGGGGTGAGCGTGATGATGGCCAGTAGAGCGAGGAGTAGCCCGCACGTTGAGGAGGCGGAGGCAGACGGGCGGGAGAACCATCCAATTCGAGGCACGATTTGAGTCGCAGTCACCGTTGGCTTCCACATGGCGTGCACAATGTAACCCAGTCAGGTTGGGCATGCAAGGGGGCTGGGCACAAAGAACTTGCGCCGCCTTCGTCTCCAGGCCCCGTAAGAGGCCCTGTGAACCACTCTCAGACGGCTACCGCGGCCCATGGAAGCCTTTCGCCGGTGCGGACAACGCCCGCCCCGGCGACTATCCTTGTCCCCCTTGCCGCCGGCCCGGGTGGGTTCGGCCGTTCGGGGTCGATTCGCCAGGTTCGGCCGCCGCGGCATGAACGCGGGGGCTGTGGAAGGTGGGGGCGTTGAGCCCCTGAAAAGGAACGCTTGCCGTGAAGATCCGCACCGACGAAATCGCGTCCGTCATCCGTCAGGAAATCGAGCAGTTCGGCGCCGCCCTGGAGGTCTCCGAGGTCGGGCGCGTGGTCGAGGTGGGCGACGGCATCGCCCGCATCTACGGCCTGGCCAAGGCGATGGCCGGCGAGCTGCTGGAGTTCCAGACCAGCGAGGGCGGCGTGATGGGCCAGGTCTTCAACCTCGAGCTCGACACCGTCGGCGCGGTCATCTACGGCGACTACCTCAAGGTGAAGGAGGGCGACACCGTCAAGGCGACGGGGCGCCTCCTCGAGGTGCCCGTCGGCGAGAGCCTGCTCGGGCGCGTCGTGGACCCGCTGGGCGAGCCGATGGACGACCGCGGCCCGCTCAACGCGCGCGAGAGCCGCAAGGTGGACATCATCGCCCCGGGCATCGCCGAGCGTCAGCCCGTGCACGAGCCCATGCAGACGGGGATCAAGGCCATCGACAGCATGATCCCGATCGGCCGCGGCCAGCGTGAGCTGATCATCGGCGACCGCAAGACGGGCAAGACGGCGGTGGCGCTGGACGCGATCATCAACCAGCGGCAGTACTGGGGCACGAAGGACGCGATCGTCTGCATCTACGTCGCGGTGGGCCAGAAGGAGTCGACCGTGGCGGGCGTCGTCGAGACGCTCCGCAAGAACGGCGCGATGGACTACACGATCGTCGTGAACGCGTCGTCGTCGGCCCCGGCCCCGATGCAGTACATCGCGCCCTACTCGGGCACCGCGATGGCCGAGTACTTCATGTGGAGCGGCAAGAACGCCGGCGCGACGATGAGCGACGGCAAGCCGATGCCGAAGCACGCGCTCTGCATCTACGACGACCTGAGCAAGCAGGCCGTGGCCTACCGCCAGCTCTCGCTCCTCCTTCGCCGCCCGCCGGGGCGCGAGGCGTACCCGGGCGACGTCTTCTATCTCCACAGCCGCCTGCTGGAGCGCGCGACCAAGCTCAGCGACGAGAACGGCGCGGGCTCCATCACCAGCCTCCCCGTCATCGAGACGCAGGAGGGCGACGTCTCGGCGTACATCCCGACGAACGTCATCTCGATCACCGACGGCCAGATCTACCTCGAGCCCGAGCTCTTCTTCTCCGGCGTCCGCCCCGCGGTCAACGTCGGCATCTCGGTCAGCCGCGTGGGCGGCAACGCGCAGGTGAAGGCGATGAAGAAGATCGCCGGCTCGCTGCGCCTGGACCTCGCCGCGGCGCGCGAGCTCGAGGCCTTCGCGCAGCTCGGCACCGAGCTGGACAAGGCGACGCAGCGCCAGCTCGACCGCGGCCGCCGCTTCGTCGAGCTCCTCAAGCAGGGCCAGTACGCGCCTTTCGTCGTGACCGACCAGATCATCTCGATCTTCGCGGGCACGAAGGGGTACATGGACGACATCCCGGTCGCCAGCGTCCGCGCCTTCGAGGAGGGGCTGCTGAGCTACTTCAAGGGGCAGGGCAAGGCCGTGTACGACGAGCTCGACCAGAAGCGGGCGCTCGATTCGGAGCTCGAGAAGAAGCTCGAGGCCGGGATCAAGACGTTCAAGAGCGGGTTCAAGGCGAAGTAGGTGGTCCGCCCCTCCGGGGCGGACAAGAAGGCACTGGGCATCAGGCACTGGTGCGGAATCAATAAAGACCGAGAACGCCCGGGGCAACCCGGGCGTTTTTCATTGTGTTCAACGACGACGGTCTCTTCCCGGACAGTAAGGACATCCTCTCCGCTCTTCCGCGTCTCCTGCGGCGGGGGCGTGTTCGCCGGAAGTCCGGTATCGGGACGCTGCGAGACATTGTTCCGCGGCAGGCTTTCCGAGGTTCGCCAGCGGTCCGCGCAGCAGTCGCGGGTGATTCCGCGTTGACGGCCGCCCGATCGGCGCAACTCTGTTCATGAGCGCTCGGACTCGGCGCGGGAGGACGTCGCTATGCAATCGATCCGTCTCGTGCGTTCGGCGTGCGCCCTCCTTGCGCTCGCCGCGGCGGCCGTCAGGGCGCAGCCGGATTGCGATGGGCAGTGGATGCCCTTCGACGCGGCGACGGCGAGCTACCCGGGTCTCGATGGCGTCGCGACGGCTGTGACGACCTGGGACGCGGACGGCCCGGGCCCGGCAACCGCAAAGGTCGTCATCGCCGGGTCGTTCGGCCTCGCCGGGAACGCGTTTGCGAACAACATCGTGCTGTACGACCCGGCCTCCGGGCAATGGTCGGCGATGGGCGTGGGCATCAGCGACGGCGTTATTAATGCCTTGGCGGTGCTCCCGGACGGAGCGATCCTCGCGGCCGGCAGCTTCATGACGGAGGGCGTGCCCAACACGATCGTTCGGTGGGACGGCTCGGCGTGGACGCCCTACGCCCCCGGCATCACGAGCGGCGTGCATGCGCTGGTGGTGCTGCCGGACGGCGACTTGGTCGCGGGCGGGGGATTCACCGCCGCGGCGGGCGCGCCGGCGGACTTCATCGCGCGATGGGACGGGACAATGTGGACGAGCCTCGGCGCCGGCGTCGATGGCGCCGTCGATGCGCTCGCGGTGCGCGCGGGCGGCGACGTCGTCGCGGGTGGTGCGTTTACGCACGCGGGCGGAGCGCCGGCGAACCGGATCGCGCGGTGGGACGGCGCATCATGGTCGGCGCTGGGCGCTGGAGTGAATGGCGCCGTCAAGACTCTGATCACGACGTCAGACGGAGAACTCATCGCAGGCGGCGCATTCAGCGCTGCCGGCGGGACTTCGGCAAGCCGCGTCGCCCGGTGGGACGGTCAATCGTGGTCCGCCCTCGCTTCGGGAATGAACGGCGCGGTGAGCACGCTCGCGGTGCTCCCCGACGGCGGGATCGTCGCGGGCGGCGAATTCACCACTGCCGGCGGTGGCGCCGCTCGCGGCGTTGCGCGGTGGGACGGGCAGGCTTGGACGGCGCTCGGGACCGGCATCTCGGGCGGCGAAGCTGTTACCAGAGCAACCGGTCTCGCGGTCCTGCCCGGCGGAGACGTTGTCGTGGTCGGTGACTTTCTCGCTGCGGGCGGCGTGCCGGCGAGCCGCGCCGCGCGCTGGGATGGCGACTCGTGGTCGGCGCTGGGGACCGGGATGGATGGGTTCGTGCACGCGCTCGCGGTGCTGCCGAACGGTGATCTCGCCGTGGGCGGCGTGTTCAGCGGTATCGATGGGTTCGCCGCGAACGGCGTTGCGCGTTGGAACGGCTCGGCGTGGTCGCCGCTGGGTGCGGGCGTCGACGGCGCGGTGTTCGCGGCCGTCGGGCTCCCGAACGGGGACGTGGTGGTCGGCGGCATGTTCTCGAGCGCGGGGGGCACGCCCGTGGGTTCCATCGCCCGATGGGACGGCGCGGCGTGGTCGCCTCTCGGGGGCGGCGTGAACGGCATCGTCTACGCGCTAGGCGTCCTGCCGAACGGCGACATTATCGCCGCGGGCACGTTCAACGCGGCCGGCGGCGCAGCGGCCGGCCGCGTCGCGCGATGGGACGGGTCGTCGTGGTCGTCGCTCGGTTCGGGTGTGGACAACATCGTGCGCGCCCTGGTGGTGCTGCCGAACGGGGACGTCATCATCGGCGGATCGTTCCTGACAGCGGGCGGCGTCGCTGCGCCGCGTGTCGCTCGGTGGGACGGCGTCTCCTGGTCCTCCCTCGGCGCCGGCGTCAGCAGCAACAGTGTCTTCAGCCTCGAGGTAATGCCCAACGGCGACATCATCGCGGCGGGGTCGTTCGTCACGGTCGAGAACGTGGAGATGTTCCGGATCGCACGCTGGGACGGCGCCGCGTGGTCTGCGCTCGGGCCCGGGATCAGCAGCCCGGACTCGAACGTGCTCGCGCTGGAGGTGCTCCCGAACGGCGACCTTGTCGCCGCCGGGGTTTTCTCGATGGCCGGCGACCTGCCCCTCAACCGCATCGCGCGGTGGGACGGTCAGGCGTGGTCGGCGCTGGGCGCGATCCACGACGCGGTCTATAAGCTCGCGGTGCTGCCCGGCGGCGACCTGATCGCGGGCGGCGTGTTCAAGAGCACGGAGGACGGCGTTGCGCCGTTCCTCGCACGGGCTGTTTTCTGCGACGCCTGCGACGGCATTGACTTCAATGGCGATGGTCTTTATCCAGACAACCTCGACCTCGTGGACTTTGTCACAGTCTTCGGCGGAGGGGCGTGCAGCAACGACCCCAACTGCGGCGACTTGGACTTCAACAACGACGGGCTCTTCCCCGACAATGAAGACATCCTGTCCCTGTTCAGGGTCTTCGGCGGCGGGAACTGCAACTAATCGGGCCTCGCGGGCGGCCCTGCGGCCGCGTCTTTGCGCTTGTGCCCGGCGGTGCCACCGGGTATATTGGGCGCGTCAGGCTCCGTGGAGGAACACATGCCGATCAACGTTTCGTTGCTGACCGTCGCCGCGAGCGCAGGGCTCGCGACGCTGGCACACGCCCAGTGGACCGTCACCAACCTGCACCCGTCCGCCGGCGCGCGCTCCCGGGCACAGGGTTCTGCCGACGGCCGCCAGGGCGGGTACGCGTTCGTGGGCGGCGTTGATCACGCAATCGCCTGGACCGGCACGAGCGCGTCGGCTCAGGACGTTCATCCCGCCGGCGCCTCCTACTCGCGGATCTACAACGTCGCACGAGCGGCCTCCGACGCCGCGGCGGACGCGGTCGGCGTTGCGCGATTCGGTTTCGATCACGCCGCGCACTGGTCGGGCTCGACGTACACGTTCGTTGACCTGCACCCCGCGGCGGGCTTTTCCTCCGTCGGCTACGACACGGACGGCACGCAGCAGGTGGGCATTGTGTACATCGGCACGCCGCCCGGCGGGCTCTACCACGCCAGCCTGTGGACGGGCACGGCGGACTCGTGGGTCAACCTGCACCCGGGCTCGGTTTCTTCCTTCGCGTACGGGTGCGGCGACGGGATGCAGGTGGGGTACGCGAACTTCGGCGGCTCCTTCTTTAACGCCTCGCTGTGGCACGGGACGGCGGATTCGTGGGTGAACCTGCACCCCGCCGCGGCGAGCGACTCGGTCGCGTACGCGGTTGTGGGGAGCCCCGGCGCTCCGGGGCAGCAGGGCGGCGTCGCGGGGATCAACGGCGTGGATCACGCCTCGATCTGGAGCGGCACGGCCGAGTCGTGGGTCGATCTTCACCCGGCGGGCGCGACGGAATCGGAAGTGAGCGGCATCGGCCGCGCGGCGGACGGGACGTTCGTGCAGGTCGGCAGCGCGCTTTTCGGGGCGGTGCGCCGAGCGGGGTATTGGACGGGCAGCGCGGCAAGCTGGGTCGATCTTTCCGCCGCGTTGACGGGCTCGTGGGGCGACACGGAGGCGGAGAGCGTCTGGATCGACGGCGGGCAGATGTTCGTCAGCGGGTGGGGGCGGAACCTCACGACGAACCGCGACGAGGCGCTGCTGTGGACCGGCCCGGCGCCGGCCGCGGGCTGCGACTCGATCGACTTCAACCGGGACGGGCTGTTCCCGGACAACTTCGACCTCGTGGATTTCCTTAGCGTCTTCGCCGGCGGCAACTGCACCGGCCAGCCGACGGGCGCTCCGCCCTGCAACGCGGACATCGACTTCAACAACGACGGGCTCTTCCCGGACAACGAGGACATTTTCTCGTTCTTCAGGGTCTTCGGCGGCGGGGAC
>DASPKL010000008.1:0-85800 GCA_035628115.1 Phycisphaerales bacterium
CTTCGGTGACGAGGTGACCCGAGTCGCGCGAGAGGTGGGTACCGAAGGGCGACTGGGAGGCCAGGCGAACGTGCCCGGTGTCGCCGGCACATGGAAGGACCTCACCGACTCGGTGAACGCGATGGCGTCGAACCTGACGTCCCAGGTGCGCAACATCGCCGAGGTGACCACGGCGGTGGCCAAGGGCGACCTGTCGCGGAAGATCACGGTGGAGGTGCGCGGCGAGATCCTGGAGGTGAAGAACACCGTCAACACGATGGTGGACCAGCTCTCGGCCTTCGCCTCCGAGGTGACGCGCGTGGCGCGCGAGGTGGGGACCGAGGGGGTGCTGGGGGGCCAGGCCGTCGTGCCCGGCGTCGCCGGGACGTGGAAGGACCTCACCGACTCGGTGAACGCGATGGCGGGCAACCTGACATCGCAGGTGCGCAACATCGCCGAAGTCACCACCGCCGTGGCCCGCGGCGACCTCTCGAAGAAGATCACGGTGGACGTGTCGGGCGAGATCCTGCAGCTCAAGGAAACCATCAACACCATGGTGGACCAGCTGCGTTCGTTCGCCGCGGAAGTGACCCGTGTCGCCCGCGAGGTCGGCACGGAAGGAAAGCTGGGTGGCCAGGCCGTGGTGCCGGGCGTGGCCGGGACCTGGAAGGACCTCACCGACAACGTGAACGTCATGGCGGCGAACCTCACGGAGCAGGTCCGCGGCATCGTGAAGGTGGTGACCGCGGTCGCCAACGGCGACCTCAAGCAGAGCCTCACCGTCAACGCCAAGGGCGAGGTCGCCGCGCTGGCCGAGACCATCAACAACATGACGGAGACGCTGGCGATCTTCGCCGAGCAGGTGACCACGGTCGCCCGCGAGGTGGGCGTCGAAGGGCGTCTGGGCGGTCAGGCGAACGTGCCCGGCGCATCGGGCACGTGGAAGGACCTGACGGGCAACGTGAACCTGCTCGCGGCGAACCTCACCACGCAGGTGCGCGCGATCGCCGAGGTCGCCACGGCCGTGACCAAGGGCGACCTGACGCGGTCGATCCAGGTCGAGGCCCGCGGCGAGGTTGCCGAGCTCAAGGACAACATCAACACGATGATCGTGAACCTCCGTCTCACGACGGACCGCAACACCGAGCAGGACTGGCTCAAGACCAACCTCGCGCGCTTCACGAACATGCTGCAGGGCCAGCGCGACCTCGTGACGGTCGGCAAGCTGCTCCTGTCCGAGCTCGTGCCGCTGGTCAACGCCCACCAGGGCGTGATCTACCAGCTCGACACGACCGAGGCGGCGCCGTGCCTCAAGATGCTGGCCTCGTACGGCAACCCGTCGAACAGCGGCTACCCGGGGCGCATGGGCGTCGGCGACGGCTTCCTCGGGCAGTGCGCGACGGACAAGCGCCGCATCCTCGTGCAGAACGTGCCGCCGGACACCGTGCCGGTGGGCTCGGCGATGTTCCAGGCGCTGCCCCGCAGCCTCGCGGTCTTCCCCGTCGTCTTCGAGGGGCAGGTCAAGGCCGTGCTGGGCCTGGCGTCGCTGAACGAGTTCGCGGCGGCGCACCTGTCGTTCCTCGAGCAGCTCACGGCGGGCATCGGCATCCTCCTCAACTCGATCGAGGCGACGATGCAGACGGAGGGCCTGCTCAAGCAGAGCCAGCAGCTTGCCAACGAGCTGCAGGCGCAGAAGCGGGAGTTGCAGCAGACCAACGAGCAGCTCGCCCTCAAGGCCCAGCAGCTGGCCGAGCAGAACGCGGAAGTGGAACGCAAGAACCGCGAGATCGAGCAGGCCCGCGGCGCGCTGGAAGAGAAGGCCGCGGAGCTGGCGCTCACGTCCAAGTACAAGTCGGAGTTCCTCGCGAACATGTCGCACGAGCTCCGCACCCCGCTCAACAGCATCCTCATCCTGGGCCAGCAGCTCGCGGACAACCCCGACGCGAACCTCACGGGAAAGCAGGTGGAGTTCGCCCGCACGATCCACGCCGCGGGCACGGACCTGCTGAACCTCATCTCCGACATCCTCGACCTCTCGAAGATCGAGTCGGGCACGGTGTCGGTCGACGCCGAGGAGATCTACTTCACGAACCTGCTGGACATGGTGGGACGCACGTTCCGGCACGAGGCGGAGAACCGCCGCCTGTCGTTCGACGTGCAGCTCGACAACGGCCTGCCCCGCGGCATGGTGACGGACGCGAAGCGCCTGCAGCAGGTGCTCAAGAACCTGCTCTCCAACGCCTTCAAGTTCACGGAGCACGGCGGCGTCCGCCTGAACATCTCCGCCGCCACCACCGGCTGGAGCTCGGAGCACCCGACGCTCTCGACCGCGGGCACGGTGATCGCCTTCGAGGTGTCGGACACCGGCATCGGCATCCCGGTCGACAAGCAGAAGATCATCTTCGAGGCCTTCCAGCAGGCCGACGCCTCGACCAGCCGCAAGTACGGCGGGACGGGCCTTGGCCTGGCGATCTCGCGCGAGCTGGCGAGCCTGCTGGGCGGCGAGATCCAGCTCCGGAGCACCCCGGGCGTGGGCAGCACGTTCACGCTCTACCTGCCCGTGCGGTACTCGGGGCCGAACGCGACGACGCTCAAGAAGGAGACGCCCGCCCTTTCCATCCGCCGCAGCGGCCCCGAGCGCCTGCCCGAGCACGCGCCCGAGCGCGTGCCGGACGACCGCGACGCGCTGACGCCCGACGACACGGTCCTGCTCATCGTGGAGGACGACCCCCACTACGCGCGCGTGCTCGTCGATCTGGCGCACGACACCGGCTTCAAGGTGCTCGTCGCCAACCGCGGCTCCGACGCGGTGGTGCTCGCCCGCGAGTACCTCCCCGCGGCGATCTCGCTGGACGTCTTCCTGCCCGACATGCTGGGGTGGGCGGTCCTCAACCAGCTCAAGCAGGACCCGCTCACGCGCCACATCCCGGTGCAGATCGTGACGCTGGACGAGGACCGCCACCACGGCCTCACCCGGGGCGCGTTCTCCTTCGTCACCAAGCCGACGACGGCGGAGGGTCTCGAGTCCGCGCTCCTCAAGATCAGGGACTACGCCAAGCCCCGGCGGCGCCGCCTGCTCATCGTCGAGGACAACGAGGTCGAGCAGTACAGCATCCGCGAGCTGCTCGGGCACGACGACATCGACATCGACTGCGTCGGCACGGGCGGCGAGGCGCTGCGCGTGCTGCAGGACGCCGTCTACGACTGCGTGGTCCTCGACCTGCGCCTGCCCGACATGACCGGCTTCGAGGTGCTCGAGCGCATCGCGGAGGACGAGCACCTGCGCGACCTGCCGGTGGTCGTGTTCACCGGGAAGGCCCTCTCGCCGGACGAGGACGCCCGCCTGCACATGATGGCCCGCAGCGTCGTGGTGAAGGGCGTCGAGTCCCCCGAGCGGCTGCTCGACGAGACGTCGCTCTTCCTCCACCGCGTCGTCTCGAACCTGCCGCAGACCAAGCAGCAGATGCTCGACCGGCTGCACCGGTCGGACGACCACCTGCAGGGAAAGCAGGTGCTCGTGGTGGACGACGACGTGCGCAACATCTTCGCGCTCTCGAGCGTCCTCGAGCGCCGCGGCATGACGGTGCGGACGGCGAGCACGGGGCGCGAGGCGATCGAGATCCTCGAGTCGAACCCCGACCTCTCCATCGTGCTCATGGACATCATGATGCCCGAGATGGACGGGTACGAGACGATGCGCGCGATCAGGTCCAAGCCCACGCTGGCCCGCCTCCCGATCATCGCCCTGACGGCCAAGGCCATGAAGGGCGACCGCGAGAAGTGCCTGGAGGCGGGCGCTTCGGACTACTTGGCCAAGCCTGTGAACACCGAACAATTGCTCTCGGCCCTGCGCATGTGGCTCCACCGTTGAGGGATTGCACTCGAGGGGTAAGACACCCGTATGTCGAACCGACCCAAGGTCAACATCCTGCTCGTGGACGACCAGCCCGCGAAGCTGCTGTCGCTGGAGACGATTCTCGCCGAGCTGGACGAGAACCTGATCCGCGCCGATTCGGCCGAGGAGGCGCTGCGCCTGCTGCTCGCGCACGACATCGCGATCGTGCTGGTGGATGTCTGCATGCCCCGCATGGACGGGTTCGAGCTCGCGGAGCTCATCCGCGGGCACCCCCGGTTCAACCGCACGGCGATTATCTTCATCTCGGCCGTCCATCTCACCGACGCCGACCGCCTCAAGGGGTACGACCTGGGAGCGGTCGACTACATCCCCGTCCCGATCATCCCCGAGGTGCTCCGGGCCAAGGTCGCGATCTTCGCCGACCTGCACCGCAAGTCCGAGGAGCTCAAGCGCCTCAACCAGGAGCTCGAGCGCCGCGTCGCCGACCGCACCCGCGACCTCGAGGAATCGCACGCGCGGCTCCGCGAGAGCGAGCACCGCTTCCAGCAGATCGCCCACGCCATCGACGAGGTCTTCTGGCTCGCGGAGGTGCGCCCCAGCCCCACGATGCTCTACGTGAGCCCGGCGTGGGAGCGCATCTGGCGGCGCAATTGCGCCGCGGCGCTGGGCGGGCCGGACGCGTGGCTCTCCGCCGTGCACCCCGACGACCGCGCAACGCTCGGGGAGCACCTCGCGGGCCTCGCGTCGCGGGACGCCGGGAGCGCGTGGGAGCTGGAGTACCGCATCGTCCGGCCGGACGGCGAGGTGCGGTGGATCCGCGAGCGCGCTCGCATCATGGACGCGGCGCCCGGCCCCGACGGCGAGGCGGCCGCGCAGCCCGCCGTGCTCCACGCAGCGGGTCTCTCCGAGGACGTGACGGAGCGCAGGGCCGCCGCGGCGGAGCGCGACCGGCTGCTCGCCATCCTCGAAGCGACGCCCGACTTCATCGCGACGGCGGACGTCCACCAGCGCACCAGCTACCTCAACCCGGCCGCGCGGCGGATGCTGGGCATCGCGGCGGACGCGACGCCGGCGAACTTCCCGCTCTCCTCCCTCTTCCCGCCGGACGTGCCGGCCCTGCTGACGGGGTCCCTGCCGCGCGACAAGAACGCGGCGGTGTGGGAGGGGGAATCGACGCTGCGGACGTCGGACGGCAAGACCGTGCCAGTGTCGCAGGTGGTAATCGCGCACCGCGACCCCTCCGGAAACGTCGACGTGCTCTCGACGGTCGCGCGTGATATCACGGAGCGCAAGCGCGCGGAGGAGATCCTCTCCCGCGACCGCGAGACGCTGGAGCGCCTCGTGGAGGAGCGCACCGAGGCGCTCGCGAGGTCGAACGAGCGTCTGCGTCTCGCGGACAGGATGGCGATGATCGGCACGCTCTCCGCGGGGCTGGGGCACGACATGGGCAACCTGCTGCTGCCGGTGCGCATGCGGCTGGACTCCATCGAGGCCGCGGAGCTGCCGCCGAGCGCGCGCGAGGACATCGCCGCGATCCGCAAGGCGTCGGACTATCTCCAGCGCCTCGCGCGCAGCCTCCGGCTGCTCTCCATCGACCCGTACACGGAGGAAGTAGACACCGCGGAGACCGATCCCGCGGAGTGGTGGTCGGAGGCCGAGGGGATGTTGCGCAACGGCGTGACGCGCCCGACTGTCCTCACCGGCGTGGTCGACGCGGGGCTGCCGCCGATGCGCATCGGGAAGGCGGCCCTCACGCAGATCGCCTTCAACCTCGTGCAGAACGCGGGCGACGCGCTGCGCGCGCGCTCCGACGGCCAGGTCAGGGTGCGCCTGTCCCTGTGCGGCGACAAGCCGGACTGCGTCTCTCTCACCGTGATCGACAATGGGCCGGGGATGGACGAGGCGACGCTCCGCCGCTGCACCGAGCCCTTCTTCACGACCAAGACGCGCGGCCTCTCGACGGGCCTGGGGCTCACGCTCGTGAGCGGTCTCGTGCAGCGCATCGGCGGGAAGGTCGAGGTCAAGTCGGTGGTCGGCGCAGGGACGACGTTCGCCATCGCGATCCCGGTCGCGAAGGTCGCGGCCAGGATCCAGGGCGCTCCCACGCTCGCGGAGCGGAGCGCACGGTGCGCCGTGATCTGCGTCAAGGACCCGCGGCTGTGCGCGCACCTCGAGTCCACGTTCCGTTCGCTGGGTTTCGACGTCGCCAGGTGCGCGGACGCGGCGCCGCCGGCCGACGCGGACGTGTGGGTGATCGACGAGAACGGCGACGGAACTGCGACGGCCGCGGAGACGTTCGCGGCCGCCGCGCCCGGGCGGCGCGTGCTGATCGTGACGAAGGGGGTCGGCGCAGGGCCGCGGGCCGGCGCCGTGTCGTACATCGAGCCCAAGCTCAAGCCGTCGGAGCTGCGGGCGAGCATCCGTGCAGCCCTCACGACCGGCCGGCTCCTGCAGGAAGCACCCGCATGAAAAGCCACCGCCCCGCCCCTCTGCGCATCATGTGCGTCGACGACAACGACCTGCTCGCGACGGCCATGGAGCGCTATCTGCGCAACGACCCGGACTTTGTCTGGCTCGGATGGGAGAGCGACCCCGCGCAGGTCACCGCGCGCGTCGGGGCCGTGAAGCCGGACGTGGTGCTGATGGACATCGACATCCCGGGCGCCGACACGTTCGCGCTCGTGGAGGCGATCTGCGCCGAGCACCCGCAGACCAAGGTCGTGATGTTCAGCGGCCACGTCAACGGGACATACCTGGACCGCGCGATGGACTGCGGCGCCTGGGGGTACCTCTGCAAGGACGAGGAGCCGGCGGCGCTGCTCGACGGCATCCGGCAGGTCGCCCGCGGGGAGCTCGCGTTCGGGAAGGAAGTCTTGGCGGTGCAGCGCAGCCGCGACCGCTGAACGGACGAGCAACACCGGCGCCGGGCCGCGTCGCCGCGGGCGTTCTGTTCGCACGGTCCCCGTGAGGTTCCACGATTGGCGGTCGATCCGATCCCCAAGGAAGTGAGCGACTTTCTCGCGGCGGAGGTCCGCTCCCTCGTCGCGCTGGAGCTGCTGCTGCTGCTCTACCGCGACCGCGCGCGGCTGTGGGCGATCCCGGCGCTCGCTCGCGAGCTCCGGTCCGACACGGAATGGACCCAGCAGGAGGTCGGGCGGCTCGTCTCGCGGGGGCTCGCCGCGATCGACCCGCTCGAGCCCTCGCTCACGCGGTGCGCACCCCTGTCCCCCAACGCGGAGCGTGCGCTGGCGTGGCTGGACGGGTTCTACCCGGAGCGCCGGTTCTCCGTCATCCAGGCGCTCTACGCCGCCGAGCCCCGCGAGGACGCTCCGCAGCCGACGCCGACGCCGATCCAGACATTCGCCGACGCGTTCAAGATCCGAAAGGAGCCCCCGGGTGGCTGAAACCGTCTACATCCTCTGCGCCGTCACGAGCCTGCTCTGCACCGCGCTGCTCCTCCGCGGCTACAGGCGCTCGCGCGCGCGTCTGCTGCTCTGGAGCAGCCTTTGCTTCGTGGGCCTCGCGATCAACAACATCATGCTGTTCGTCGACATGGTTCTGCTGCCGGAGCGCGACCTCTCGCACTGGCGGAGCGTGCCCGCCCTCATCGGGTTCCTCGTGCTGACATACGGGCTGGTGATCGACGGCGAGTAGGGAGAGACCCCATGAACGACTTCACCAAGGGCATGCTCGTGATGGGGGCGCTGACCGCGGCGCTGTTCTTCGTGCACTTCTGGCGGAAGTCGAGCGATCGGCTCTTTCTCTACTTCGCGGGCTGCTTCCTGCTGCTGGCGCTCAACTGGTTCCTGCTCGTCGTGTTCAGCGGCCCCGAGGAGCGCCCGATGCTCTTCGCGCTGCGCATCGTCGCCTTCGGGCTCCTGATCACCGGCATCCTCGACAAGAACTGGCGGCGCAAGTAGACACCCCGCGATTCCTCGCGGGGCGTGCAAGTGACCCCGATGGGATTCGAACCCATGTCACCACCGTGAAAGGGTGGTGTCCTGGACCAGGCTAGACGACGGGGCCGACGCGCCATCGTAGCGGCGGATCGGCCCGGGGCGAGCAGGCCGCGGCGGTTGTGGTTTGCCCGCATGATTTCTGAGACGGACGGCGACACAACGGCCACCGGGGCGAGCACGAGCGCAGGCGGAGCGGCGAAGCCGGGCGACGCGCTGCCGCGCCCGGAGCTGAGCCCGCGCGGCGTCGCGTCGGCGGGTGTGTATCGGGTGCGCAGGCGAGCCGTTGCTCCTCATCGCCGGCCCGCTTCTGTTGCACGCGGTTCGAGCAAGTCCGCACCGCGCCGACGCTCGACGGAGCGGTGGCGGCGCTCCTCGTGCTTGGTTTCTGCCCGGTCAACGTCCCGTGAACAGCCGCCGGCGTGACCTTCTTCTCACCACGTTCTCCGGCCGCACTCATTCTGTTCAATCCACCGCGCGATCCGCTGCTTTGTTGGCGTGAAACCGGTTCGTGAGGTACCTCTTCTCCCGTGGCGCCGCGCGGCGCCGGGTTGACGCACGGAGGTGCGGAGGAGGTGCCAAGTGAAGAAGGTTGTTCTCGCGGCCATGACGGCCGCGGTGGGACTCTGCGCGGCTGCGAACGCAGAGCTCATCATCGGCGCGACGCAGCAGGGGACGCTTGTGCAGTTCGACAGCGCGGACCCCGGCAATATTCTGTCGGGCGTGCCCATCACGGGGCTCGCGCAGAACGAGTTCATCCGCGGGCTCGACATCCGCCCGGCGACGGGCCAGACCTTCGGCCTGGGCAGTTTCGGGAATCTCTACACGCTGAACACGGCCAACGGCACGGCGACGCTCGTGGGCATGATCACGCCGAGCATCAACGGCGCGGCCTTCGGGTTCGACTTTAACCCCGTCGTCGACCGCCTCCGCGTCGTGAGCGACACGCAGCAGAACCTGCGGATCAACCCGGCCAGCGCGGCGGCGATCGTCGACACGCCCCTGGCGTACGCCGCCGGCGACCCGCGCTTCGGCATCGACCCCAACGTCGTGCACGCGGCCTACACCAACAGCTTCGCGGGCGCGACGAGCACGACGCTGTACGTGATCGACACGGGCGAGGACATCCTCGCGATCCAGAACCCGGCGAACAACGGGACGCTCACGAGCGTCGGCCCGCTCGGAGCGGACGTGAATGTCATCGGCGGGTTCGACATCTCCGGCGTCACGGGAACCGCGTACCTAGGCGTGCAGGCGCAGGCTCCGAACCGCACGACGTTCTTCACGATCAACCTCGCCACGGGCGCGGCGACGTCTCTGGGCGAGGTCGGCGGCGGCCTGACGCTCACCGGCATGGCGGTGATCCCCTCTCCCGGCGCCGGCGCGCTGCTCGCCATCGCGGGCGTGCTCGCCTTCCGCCGCGAGCGCTGATCGGCGGCGGCAACGGACGTGAAGAAGCGGCCCGCGTCGCGCGGGCCGCTCTTCGTTCTCGGCCGGCATGTTCTTCGGCGTCTCAGCGGGCGCGCCACGTGTAGACGCCGGCGGCGTTGGTGTTGTCGGAGGCGTAGTTGTCCCAGTACCGCATGTCGCGGAGCTGGTCGATCCGCATGCGCTTGGAGCTCCCGTCCATCCGCGTGACCGCGACGGTCTTGAAGTACCGCGCGTTGAGATAGCCCCAGGTGCTCTGGTTCGTCCGCGGGTCATACGCGTTGTTCGTCGGCGTCGCCGTCCAGCCCGGCATCATCGAGTACCCGGTGCCGTGGTCGGGGTCGCTCTCCGGGATACTCGTCGGCGGCAGCACCTTGTAAAACCCGTCGCGACGCTGCGTGAGCGAGTCGGCGTTGTCGCGCTCGTTGTTGTGGTACGCCGTTCCGTTCACGTCCCCCGCCCGCGAGCCGGCGAAGACAATGAGGTCCGACGGCGTGCGCACGTCGGCCGTCTTCTGCACGTAGAAGAGGCCGCCCTGGCTGCGCGGATTCTGCCCCGGCATGACCGAATCGAAGCCGCACCTGCTGATCGCGTGCTGCTTGAACGCGGAGTGGTTGCAGTCGCCGCCCACGAAGACGCTGTTCAGACCGAAGGACGGGTGCGTCGCGACTCCTCCGACCCGGGACGAGTCCGGGTAGCTGACGAGGCTGTTCGCTTCGACGGTGCGGCCGTTGTCGCCGCGCTGCTTGAAGATCGCCTGATCCTCGCGGCTGATGACGAAGACGTCGTCCACCGGCGTGCCGGAGTAGCCGATCAGGCGCCACGTCCACGGGCGCATCGCCTCCCGCGTGATGCGCGACGCGCGATCGAGCGGGTCCGGCGGGTACATCTGCGTCTGGCAGACATTCCACCAGATCCAGTACTTCGTGATCCGCGCCGGGATGATCTGGTCCCGATAGTCGAACGAGTAGCTCCCGTTGATCTTGTTGACGTGCGCGATCGTGCCTATCTCTTTGACGGAGCGAGCCGTATCCCGGGCACGGCCGAGCCCGGGCAGCAGCAGCCCGATCAGCAGCGCGATCACGGCGATAACCACCAGCAACTCGATGAGCGTGAAGCCCCAGCGACGACTGCGCATGACAACCTCCTGCGGCGACCGCCGACAGCCGCGCCAGAACGGCGGGCATACGACCAATGTCAGAATACTCGACGACCTACCCGTCGGGAAGACAGATTTCGTCAATTTGGCCCGTCGAAATGGAGCGATAGGTGGACCTCGGCGTACGACCGGCCGTTTACGCGCAGGCAGTCGGGCTCGGTCCCCCACCGTCGGAACCCCAGCGACTCGTATAAGGCGAGGGCGGCGGGCGAGTTCTCGTTGACGGAGAGCTGAACCTGTGCAACCCCCGCCCATGAGCGGGCAGTCTGGATCGCCAGCGCCACCACGGCTCGCCCCAGCCCCCGGCGCCGGCTCCCGGGCGTTGTGTACACGCCCCAGACCGTCGTCACGTGGGCTCGCTTGGGCTGGTCGTCGCGGATCAGGCCCGCCGCGGCGATCAAACGGCCGCTCTCGAACGCCCCCGCCACGGCAAAGCCGGGGCTTCCCAGCGACCGCCGCATGTGCTCGGCATCGCTCCCCTTGTCCGTCCCCGGGCTCGCGCCGAAAGCCCACGGCGCATCGAGGAGGGCCTCGCGGCGGAGCGCGACGTATGCAGAGGCGTCCTCGGGCGTAAGGAGTCTTGCGTTCACGACGCGAGCGTATGGGATTGGTTCAGGACGCCGGACTACTTCGTCCAGCCGTCGAGGGCGCCCACGACCCAGACGATCGATCCCCAGCCGGCCGTCACGGCGACCAGCGCGGCGAACGCCCACGCGGGCCCGAGTTCGTCCCACGCGCACCGAGCGACGAACAGGCCGATCGCGAGACCGACGAGCCCCGACGCGATCCATACCAGCGGGATCCAGCCGCCGTGGAACGGGCCGACCACGAGCGTCGCGCACGCCGCGGCGACGGGCGGGCCCGCGGAGCAGGCGGCGGCGATACTCAATCGCTTCACGGGCGCACGGTACGGCGCCGCGGCGTACGGTCGTCGCTGTGGGAGTTCTGCCCGCCATCGCGGTGCTGACGCACGAGCACGACGACTTCGAGCACGCCCCGTACCTGCTGCGACATGTCGCGGCGTGGTGGCGGGCGGAAGGGGGCCGCTTCGACGTCGTGCGGGGGCTCGGCCGCGGCGTGAGTCCGCGGGATTACGACGCGGCGATCCAGCACGTGGACCTCACGCGCATCCCGGACGACTACGTCGGATTCGCGTCGGAGTTCCGGCGCGTCGTCAACGGGCGGGTGCGCGACATTTCGAAGCGCGCGGTCAGTGCGCACCAGGTACGGCCCGGCGATGGGTACGCCGGGCCGGTGATCGTCAAGACCAATCTCAATTGCGGTGGGCTCAAGGAGGCGCAGCTCGCCAAGCGGTCGTTCGCTCGCCGCGTCGCGTGGGCGCTGCGGCGCCGTCTGCCGTGGACGCTCCGGCCGGAGCTGGGGGGCAAAGGCTACCGCGTCTTCGACTCGGCGGCGGACGTGCCGTGGCCGGTGTGGCGCAACCCGGCTCTGATTGTCGAGCGCTTCGCGCCGGAGTTCCGGGAGGGGCTCTACTGGGTGCGGAACTGGCTCTTCCTCGGCGGGCGGGACATCCTCCAGGTCGTGAGCGCTACCGCGCCGATCGTGGCACGGCCGCACATCACGGGGTGGCGCTTCGTGCCGCCGGACATCCCGGTGGAAGTGCGGGCGCATGTCCGCTCGCTGGGTGTCGAGTTCGCGAAAGCGGACTTCACGGTCCGCCCGGACGGCGCGGTCTTGTTCGACATCAACAGAACGCCAACGCACCGCATGCTGTCGGACGCGGATCGGCGCACGGTCGGCAAGCGGCTCGGTCAGGCGCTGGCGCGGTTGGTCGACGGGGAGGCCGCCCCGCCCGGCCCGGTTCAGTCGGGGTCGTCCATGGCCATGCGGCGGTGATCCTCGAGCGACGCGAGCGTCTCCTGCAGGAGGTCCCGCACCCGCTCGTTGCGCACGTTGTTCTGCGCGTTCTGCACGCGCCGGATCATGTCCGCGTGCCCGGCCACCGTCACCGCCGTGAACTGCTGATCAAAGGCGGGGCCGCGCAGCCCTTCGAGCGCGCGGACCGGGTCGGGCGCCGTGCCGCCCATCCGGTCTCGCTCGCGCTTCATCATCGCGTCCACTTCCGACGGGCTCATGAGCGCGATGCCCTCCTCGCGGGCCACCTCGAGGACCTTCGCGTCGCTCTCCGTGTGGTCTCGGACCAGGCGCTGGCCCTGGCGGCGCACCTCGTCGCTGGCGCCGAACTCCTGCGCCATGCGCCCGACCTGGATCTCCTTGATGTTGTTCGCGTGCAGGACGGAAAGAATGTGCACTTCGGGCGTCGCGTACGCCGTGCCGTGCTGGGAGCCGCGATCGCGGTCCGTCATGTCGCAGCCCACCGCCACGACGAGGCCCGCCGCGCACACAACCGCCGCCGCTCGCATCGCAATGTTCATGTTGGTCTCCGGATAGAGGCTCCGCCGCGCCCGGCGCGGCACAGCCCGCTCATGAATCCGGCGGGGGATGAGCCCGGCGTGAAAGGGGGAGCCAACCCGCGATCAGGCGGGCGCTCCTCGTCGCGGAGAAGCCCGGGCTCGCCCCGGGCTTGACGCGCCCTGTCAGCGGCGCCGGCGCCGGGCCGCCAGCACCCCGAGCGCGAGCAACGCCGACGCACCCGGTGTCGGCACGTTGTTCACGAACGACTCGCTGCCGCCGTTGCCGTAGCCCTGGACGTGGATGCCGATGCGCAGATGATCGCCGTTCGTGTTGAGCGCAGCGATCGCGTCGGCGTACGTCTGACCGCCGATGAGGTTGAACGTGATCGCGAGCCACTCGCCCGGGTTCACGCCGTTGTGTTGCGTGGGCGGATTCGAGTCGGCGCTGAAGCCCGCGGTCGTTTGGAACGCGGGCGTGACGTTGTTGTGGCCCGGGAGGTTCGGCGGCGACGAGCCCTGCGAGAAGTCGACCCCCGCGCTGCTCGTGATCGACGCGATGCCCAACAGCGTGCCGTCGTCGAAGTACACGTCCGCGATCGACATCGCGATCGGCCCTGTATTACGGAACGTGAACTTCACTTGGCCGGGGCCGACGGGATCAACGTCCACGAACAGCTGCGATTCGCCGCTCGAGGCGTTGACCGCGTTCGTGTCGGTGATGCACGAGAACGAATAGGTGACGGTCGCGCTCGCCGCCGAAGCGGCGAGCAGGGAAGCGGCGCAAGCCACGAACAGGCGCTTGGTCACTGATCTCTCTCCTCAATGGCGCTCTCGGGCGCCTGCGCGGCAGTTTACCCGATCAGCTTGGGTTCCGCCAGCCGGTGCGGGCAGAATCGGCGCGCGCCGCGGCTATCGGGCCGTGCGCTCGTCGGCACGTGAGAAGATGGAGAAGATGGGCAATCTGCTCAGACTTCGACCGCCTCGAAGCGGATGCCGCCTTCGGCGAGGCGTGCGAAGTACGCCTCCACGGCGTTGACCCCGGTCACGCGCTGCGCGAACGCCGCGGCGCGCACGAGGTCGGCCTTCTGCACAAGTTCCATGCGGCGCTCCTTGAGGTCCAGCCGGGTGCCGTAGAACGCGCACCCCTCGTGCGCGACGAGCACGAGGCGCGTCAGCCCGTGCACCTCGACGAGGAACTTGAGTTCGTCCACGACGCCTTGCTCCTCCAGGTGCGCCTGCGGGTGACCGGCGAGGCAGGCGGGGCCGCCCGGCAGTGCGACGCGGTCGTAGCGCGGGAGGTTCAGCCCGTTCTGCAGGAAGTCGTCGAAGTGCTCGCCCACGCGCCCGTCCGAGCAGTAGATCGCGGCGGCGCGGATGCGTGAGCGCTCGTATGGAATCCTGCACTCGTACGCGGCCTTGTCGAGGTAGGACATGCACATGGCGGGGGTCTCCGTGCCGAGGTTATCCGCGCGGCGGGGCGGGCCTCGGCGCCAAGAATCGGCCGTGCGCACCGACGTGCTGGCCCTGGGGGCTGCGGTGATTATCGTCAGCACGCTCGTCGCGCGCTTCGCGGCGGAGCGGTCCGCGCCGGAGTCGTGCAGGCCGGCGTCCCGGGCCGACGCCGCGTGGATGCGCGCCCACCGCTCGTTTCTCGCGGGGCGGGGCCCGGGGACGCGCGTTGTTTTCATCGGGGATTCGCTCGTCGCCGGGTGGCTGACGGACGGGCGCGACGCGTGGGGGCGGACGCTCGCCCCCCTGGGCGCGCGCGCGTTCGGCATCCCCGGCGATCGGACGCAGAACGTTCTGTGGCGCATCGGGCAGGGCGAGCTCGGCGGGATGCCGAACCTGCGCGCGGTCGTGCTCTGCGTGGGTGTGAACAACGCGCTCCTCGGCCATCCGCCGGAAGACATCGCGCGGGGTGTGATGGCCTGCGTCGCCGCGGCGCGGCGCGCCGTGCCGAGCGCGTATATCTTGGTCGTGGCGCCGCCGCCCGCCGGCGACGGGCCGACGGCTGGGCGCGTCCGGCGGGCCAACGACCTGATCGCCCGGGCATGCGGCGCGCTGGACATCCCGATCGGCTCGACCGAGCAGGCGCTGGCGCCCGACGGCGTGATTGAACGCTCGCTCGCGCCCGACGGGCTGCACCCGAACGCGGAGGGCTATCGACGGTGGGCGGATGTCCTTGTGCCGACGCTGCGGGCGTGGTCCGACGGGCCGCCTGCGTCCGAGAAGCCGGCGTCGTGACCGGGTTTTTCCTTGCCCCGGCCTCGCGTTCGGATATCTTCTGCATTCGGACCGCGCGCCCGGCGCCGGCCCGTGTATGCACGCGGAGGTCCCGATGCGCCGTTCCGTCTGTTCCGTTGCAGCGTTGTCCCTTTTCGCAGGCGCGGCGAGCGCCCAGTTCACCTCGCAGGGCATGGACCTGCTCTCCCACATCGACCTCGCGACATTCGGGAGCGCCAGCGGCAACAGCTGCTGGGGCTTCGTGCACCCGGAGAACAACCACGAGTACGCCCTGATGGGCCTCAACAACAAGGTCGCGGTCGTGGACGTCACGAACCCGGGCACGCCGGTGATCGTCGGCAGTGTGCCGCACACGGCGAGCCTGTGGGCGGACGTCAAGGTACACGGGCACCACGCGTACGTCACGAACGAGGCCGGCGGCGGCCTGCAGGTCATCAGCCTCGAGCACGTGCACCACGGCGCGGTCACGCAGGTGACGAACATCACCGCCAACGGCATGCAGACGGCCCACACCTGCGCCGTGGACAACGTCAGCGGGTTTCTCTATACCTGCGGCTCGTCGGTCACCGGCGCCAACGGCGGCCTGGTGGCCTACTCGCTCGCGAACCCGGCGGCGCCGGCGCAGGTCGGGGTGTGGGGCGGCCACTACGTGCACGAGGCGCAGGTGGTGACGTACACGAGCGGGCCGTACGCGGGCAAGCAGATCGCGTTCTGCCACATCGAGAACGCCGGGCTCGCCATCGTCGACGTCACGAACAAGAGCAACATGGTCGTGATCGGGAACGGCACGTACCCGGGCGTCGCGTACTGCCACCAGGGGTGGCTGAGCGACGACCGGCAGTACCTCTACATCAACGACGAGCTGGACGGCCCGGGCCAGGGCGTGCCGCGTGCCCTCACGCGCATCATGAACGTCTCGAACCTCACCGCGCCGACGCTCGCGGGGACGTTCAGCGGGGCCGCGCCCAACAGCGTCGATCACAACCTGTACGTCAACGGGCGCTACATCTACGAGGCCAACTACCACTCCGGCCTGCGCGTCTTCGACGCGATCAACCCGGTCGCGCCCGTCGAGGTCGCGTACCTCGACACCTACCCCGAGGACGACGGCAACGGCTTCGACGGCGCGTGGAGCAACTACCCGTTCTTCCCCAGCGGCACGATCATCGTGAGCGACATCGACCGCGGCATGTTCGTCGCCCGGCTGAACCTGAACTTCCTGACGTTCACGTTCCCGCAGGGGCGGCCCGAGCGGCTGATGCCCGGTGCTCGCACGCCGGTCGTCGTCCAGGTATCGGCCGGGGGCACCCCGCTGAACCCCTCGACCGTGACGCTGCACGCGAGGATCGATTCCGGTCCATATCTGCCGTACGCGGCGACGGACTTGGGCGGCGGCCTGTTCACGATGAACCTCCCGGGGGCGCCGTGCCAGAGCGTGGTGTCGTGGTACGTGTCCGCGCAGACCACCACGGGCGCGCCGTTTACCAGCCCGCAGTTCGCGCCCGGGACCACGTACACGGCCCGCGCGTATACGAACCTCGCGACGGTCGCGAACTTTGATATGGAGACAGCGGCGGGATGGACAGGGGGGGCGCCCGGCGACACCGCGACCAGCGGCGCGTGGGAGCGCGGTGTTCCGGAATCCACCGGCGCACAGCCGGGCGCGGACCACACGCCGGCGCCCGGCGTCAACTGCTGGATCACCGGCCGGACGGCCGGCGTCTCCGTGGGCTCGTTCGACGTGGACGGCGGGTTCACGACGCTCCTCTCGCCCGTGCTGAACATGGCGGCCGCCGAACCGTCGACGCGTATCGGGTATTGGCGGTGGTACAACAACACCGCGGGCGCCAACCCGGCGTCGGACACCTTCCGCATCGACCTGAGCAACAACGGCGGCACGTCGTGGTCGAGCGTCGAGGTCGTTGGGCCCGGAGCGCCGGGCAACACGGGCGGCTGGGTCTACCACGAGTTCCGCGTCGCGGACGTGCTGCCCCTCACGGCGCAGATGCGGATGCGCTTCGTGGCGGACGACGCGGGCGCGGGGTCGATCGTCGAGGCCGCGGTCGATGACTTCAGCGCCTTCGCCTTCGCGTGCGGCAGCCCCTGCCCGGCGATCGGCACGCAGCCTGCTGGAGCCACAGCGACAGCGGGTTCGAACGCGTCCTTCACCGTCGCCGCGACCGGCACGGGTACGCTGAGCTACCAGTGGCGGCGGAACAACGTCGCCCTCGCGAACGGCGGGGCGATCTCCGGCGCGACGACACCGACGCTCACGATCAGCGGCGTGCAGCCCGGCGACGAGGGGCAGTACGACGTGCTGATCACCGCCTCGTGCGGGAGCGTGCTGAGCGATGCCGCGTTGCTGACGGTCGGTGGCTGCGACTCCATCGACTTCAACGGGGACGGGTTGTTCCCGGACAACCTCGACCTGCAGGATTTCGTCGATGTCTTCGGCGGAGGCCCGTGCAGCAACGAGCCGAACTGCGGCGACATCGACTTCAACAACGACGGGCTCTTCCCGGATAACGCGGACATCGAGGCGATGTTCCGGGTGTTTGGCGGCGGGGCCTGCTAGCGGGCATCCCCGAACCGCACCCGACCGCGTCTGCGAAGGCCCCCATCGCTGCGCTTGCTCTCCGTTTTTTCGAGCCGGATCCGCCGCAACGCAAGATTCGTCATCCGGCGGCGTTCTGGTGCGTAGAGCGATGATCGCCGGGCGTCCGGCGGGGCGTGGGGACGCTCCGATGGTTCCAATCTTCTAGCCGGAGACCTCTGCCGATGCGCTCTGTGAAACTCTCGTTCCTGGCCGCTATCGCCGCGCTCGCCGTCGGGTTCGCCGCCCGGGCTCAGGACTTGTACGACACGGCGGTGCTGCGCACGATGAGCTTCCAGTTCCACGACGCGAACTGGGAGACGCTGCTGCGGAACAACTACGCGTCGCAGACCAACATCCTCGCCGACCTGACGGTGGACGGCGTGACGTACCCGAACGTCGGCGTGCGCATCCGCGGCAATACGTCGTACACGGCGCTGCCGCCGGGCTCGCAGAAGTTCTCTCTGAACGTGGAGACGGACTTCGTGGACCCCGAGCAAGAGCTCATGGGGTACGGCTCGCTCAATCTGAACAACGGGTTCCACGACCCGACGTTCTGCCGCGAGGTGCTCTACAACAACTACGTCGCGCAGTTCATCCCGAACCCGCGGGCGAACCACGTGCTGGTGACCCTCAACGGCCAGAACTGGGGCGTATACGTCAACGTCCAGCAGTTCAACAAGCGGATGCTGAGCACGCACTTCGCGGACACGGGCGGCCTCCGCATCAAGTGCGCCAACAACCCCAACGGCCCCGGGCTGCGGTACAACGGCCCGCTGGCGTCGGGGTACAGCTCCGCGTACGAGATCAAGGACGACGGCGGCTTCGCCGACCCTTGGGCGCCGCACATCCTGGTCTGCAACACGCTCAGCAACGGCGCGATCACGACGTGGCAGACGACGATCGATCCGATCGTCGCCGTCGACCCTTCGATCTGGTCGGTCGTGTTCGAGAACATGCTCACCGACGACGACAGCTACGTCAACAAGGGCGCGGACTTCATGACCTACCGCAACCCGACGGACGGGAGGACCTTCATCCTCCAGACCGACGCGAACGAGACGTTCACGCAGACGTCGTGGTCGATCACCCGCAACTTCACCAACACGCTCAGCCGCCCGTTCCTCAACCGCGTGCTCGGCGTGCCGGAGCTGCGTCAGCGCTACATGGCCCACTACCGCACGGCCAAGCAGGACCTCTCGTGGGCCGGCTACTTCGAGCCGCGGGCGACGGCGCTCCGCAACCTCATCGACGCGGCGGTGCAGGCCGACCCCAAGAAGCTCTATTCCTACACGCTCTTCCAGCAGAACTTCACGACCCAGGTCACGCTCCCGTTCCCGGGCCCGGCCGGGGGGACGGTCCCCGGGATTCAGCAGTTCGTGACCGATCGCGCAACGTTCCTCAACGCCCAACCGGAGCTCGCGGCGAACGGCCCCGTGATCGTTTCTGTCACGCCTTCGGACTCGACTCCCGACCCGTCGCAGCCCGTCGTCGTCACGGCTGTCGTCAACGCCAACGGAAGCCCCGTCTCGCGCGTCGACCTGTACTACCGGCCGAGCCCGACGGGCACGTACCAGCGGGTGCAGATGACGGGCAACGGCGCGGGCGTCTACACGGTCCAGCTGCCGGTGACGGCCACGCCCGGCATGCGCGTGCCGTACTACGTGGGCGCGGCGTCGCAGAACTCGTTCCTGTCGCAGTCGTTCCACCCGCCGCACACGGAGTGGAGCCCGCTGACGATCAAATACAACTTCGGCGCGGTGGGCGGCGTCAGGATCACGGAGTGGATGTACTCGGGGCTCGGCGGGGAGTTCATTGAGTTCACGAACATCTCGCAAGACCCGGTCGACATGACCGGCTGGAGCTACGACGACGACCACGCCATCGCGGGCGCCTTCGACCTGAGCGCCTTCGGCGTCGTGCAGCCGGGCGAGTCGGTGATCCTCGCGGAGGCGGCCGCGTCTGCGTTCCGGTCCGCGTGGGGGCTCGCGCCGGGCGTGAGGATCATCGGCGGCCTCGGCAGCGCGGGGGTGGGGGGGAACAACCTCGCCCGCAACGACGAGATCAATCTCTACGACGCCGCGGACACGCTCGTGGACCGGCTGACGTACGGGGACCAGTCCTTCCCGGGCACCATCCGCACGCAGAACTTCAGCGGGCAGGCCACGTGCGCGAACATCGGCCAGGACAGCGTGGCCGGCTGGGTCCGATCGGCCGTCGGCGACGCGTTCGGATCGCGGGCCTCTTCCGCGGGCGACGTCGGCAATCCGGGCGCGTACCTCTCCTGCTCCCTTTGCGACACTATCGACTTCAACCGAGACGGGCTCTTCCCGGACAACCTGGACATCGAGGACTTCCTCTCCGTCTTTGGCGGGGGCGCCTGCGGCACCGGCACCTGCGGTGACATCGACTTCAACAACGACGGGCTCTTCCCAGACAACGAAGACATCTTCTCGCTGTTCAGAGTCTTCGGCGGGGGCGGGTGCTAAAAGGCGGCAGAGCGGCAAAACGAGAAGGCGGCAAATGAAGACGCGTGATCAGCGCCTCTTGATTTGCCGCTTTACCGTTTTGCTGCGTTGGCTCTCTTGCTATGCCCCCGCGATCCGCTTCGCCACCGCCACACCGCTCTGGAGCGCGCCCTCCATGTAGCCCACGAACTTGTAGCAGCAATGCTCGCCAGCGAGGTGGACGCGGCCGGCGTGCGGCTTGGCGAGGAGGGGGCCCGTGCCCGTGACCTGGCCGGGGGCCGGGAAGGAGTACCCGGCGCCGGTGAAGGGAGCGTCGGGCCAATCCATGAAGCGGGTCGTGACGACGAAGTCGGCGTAGCCCGGGTAGAGCGTGTTCAGCTCCTTCGAGTAGGCGCGGCGCTGCTCGTCGCCTTTGCGCGAACGGGCCCGCTCCGCGGCGGGGCCGCCGGAGAAGGCCGCGAGGCAGGCCGGGTGCTCGGGCGGGTTGGGGTTGCCCTCCACTGGCTCGTCCTGGCCGTCGGTGCTGTCCCACGTCCAGCTGATGTCCAAGTTGCAGAGGGCCACGGGGTCGAGCTTGTTGTCCTGCCAGTAGCGGCGCTTGACGTGGCTGAAGTACTTGACGGCCGTCCCCATCTGGATGCCTGAGGTCGACAGGGCCGCCGGGAAGCCGGGCTTGATGTCGATGCGGTGCCAGGCGCTAGGGGGCACGGCGAGGACGACGTCGTCGCACTCGATGGTGCGGCTGTCGGCGCACGTAACGACGACGCGGTCGCCCTTCACCTCGATCGATCGCACCGGCAGCTTGGTGGTCACACGGTCGCCGAGCTCGGCCGCGAAGTGCTTGGCGAGCTGGCCGTTGCCGCCGTTGCAGCGGTAGACCTCGGTCTCCGTCCAGTACTTCTCGAGCCCGCCGCCCTTGACCGCGGTGAGCAGGCCCAGGTAGCTGGCCTTGTCGCACGCGACGGCGTTGTCGCCGGAGAGCTGGGCCGTGACACCGGTGCGGCAGAGGTCCGAGGCCTCGATCTCGGCGATGCGCTGGGCGATGGACTTCGCGTCCAGCGCCTTGGCGTTCGTGTGCGTCCACGGCCGATCGGGGTCGACGTCGGCCGCGTCCTCGTTCATGGCGTTGAGGGCCGCGTCCATCTCCTCGTAGAGCGTCGCGGACTCCTCGCCGGTGATGAGCTTGCCGTCGAGGAGGATCGGAAAGTCGTGCTCGCTCTCGTGCACGTCGAGCATCGAGAGGCCGAACTTGGCGGCGTACGCGAGCCACAGGGGGTGGTTGCTGCCGATCAGCTCGCCCCCGCCCTCGACGTTGCGGCCGGCGATGAACTCCGTGCCCATCGC
The DNA here is from genome assembly GCA_035628115.1 of Phycisphaerales bacterium. GTDB lineage: Bacteria > Planctomycetota > Phycisphaerae > Phycisphaerales > UBA1924 > BJHL01. The sequence goes on from DASPKL010000008.1 coordinate 21,403, forward strand.
CTTGTTCCAGCTGAAGACACGACCGCCGACGCGGTTGGTCGCCTCCACCACCGTCACGTCGTGCCCGACCGCCTTGAGCTCGTAGGCGCACGCCAGGCCGGAGAGGCCGGCGCCGACCACGACCACGCGCCGGGCTGAGAAGCGGCCGGCGAGCGCGAGGGGCGAGCGGCTGAGCATGAGACCGGCGCCGAGGGCGAGCGAAGCCTTCAGGAACTCGCGCCGGCGCGCGGGGTCGACGGGGTTGTGGCGCTGCGTGAGCGCGGTGAACAGGTTGGGCATGGACTCTCCTCCGTGTGCGCAGGGACTGGGCGCGGCGGGTGAAACCGGGCGTTTCTTACTCGTCGTTTGTCGGGCCGATGGCGAGCATCCAGAGCTTGAAGAAGTTCATCACCTGCTGCTTGGTGAGCTTGTTGGCGTGCAGGTTGTACGTCACCTTGCTCGCCGTCACCGTGTCGTCGCTCATCGTGTCCGCGTACGTAATGCGGCCCGTGAGCGTCGGCACGGAGTCGTCGATGGCGAAGAAGGCGTCCTCCTCGTTCATTCCCTCGAACGCCGCGGCCTCGCCGCCGGCCTTCTTGTGCTTCTCCTCGTTGAAGCGCAGGTTAAAGTCGTAGAAGCCCTTGCCGTTGGTGGCGCGGTCCGCGTCCTCGACCCACTTGATGGAGCCGGTGACGACGTCCTCGTGCTCCTTGCCGTCGAGCTCGTAGGAGAAGCGGATGCCGTCCGTGTACCAGTTGCCGGTCTCGTAGTCGTAGTCGAGGCGGCCGCTGACGGTCGTCGTCGGGTAGCTGTCGGCGGGACCCTTGGCGAGGACGATATTGTCGAAGCGCATCGGGTCGCTCTTGGTCACCGTCACCTGCACGGTGCGGGAGCCCATGACGCGCTTGAAGGTGTAGGAGGCGAGCGATTCCTTGTTCGTCGCCTTGCCCACGAGCTTGCCCCGGAAGCCCTCGCGGAAGGCGGGGGCGCGGCCGACGGCGTCCACCGCGATGCGCAGCTCGCTGTCCTTGGCGCGGCCGCCGGCCAGATCGAACGCGCCGGTGCTCTCGTCCACGGGGACCGTGCCCACCCACTTGCCCACGACCTTCTCCTGCTTGAGGTCCTTGGGGTTGCGGACGGCCATGTCCACCGAGTAGAAGAGCTCGGCGGACTGTTTCTTGCGGCCCAGCGTCTTGGTGAAGATGTTCGGCTGACGCTGCACCTTGCCGGAGAAGCGGGTGGTGTCGGCGACGACGAGGTTGAAGGTGTACGTGTCCTTCGCCCCGGGGGCTGGCGAGCCGGGCTTCAGGTCCCCGGTGTTGTCCAGGTTCGTCCTCGTCCCGAAGTCGATGTCCATCGTCCCCGTGATCACGTTCTCTTTGGTCAGTTCGTCGGCCTCGGCCCAGAGGGCGGTCGCGGGGGCGGCGAGCACGGCGCCGGGGGAGCCGGCGAGGAGCAGCGAGGCGAGCAGTAAAGACGCGAGCGTGCGACGGGTGCTGAACGCCATGAACCTACCTCCTGCGGCGGAACGCCGCGTGCGGCGCCGCCGTGGCCCGGCGGCGTCCCTCGAACAATCGTTCGGAAAGCGTACACCCGGTTTCACCGCGTGCCGCCCTGGATGAAACCGGGCGGGTGCGTGCGCGCATCGAATACCCTCCCGCCCTCATGGCCACGCCCCAGCCCGCGACCCCCGCGAACGTCAATACCACCCCCACCGCCCCCAACGACCTGCGGGCGCTGTGCGCTCAGACGCTCAAGCGTGAGGAGGCGATCCGGCTCGGGGGCGGCCAGGCGGCGATCGACCGCCAGCACGAGAAGGGCAGGCTGACGGCGCGGGAGCGGATTGCGCTGCTCGTTGACGGGCAGGAGGTGGCGGAGCGGCAAAGTGGCAAAGTGGCAAAGTCTGATTCGGATCACTCTGCCGCTTCGCCACTCCGCGACTGTGCCACTTTCCAAGAGCTCGGCCTCTGGGCCGCCGACGGCATGTACAAGGAGTTCGGGGGCGCTCCCGCGGCGGGCGTTGTCACGGGAATCGGCGTGGTGCACGGGCGCCGGTGCATGATCATCGCCAACGACGCGACCGTGAAGGCGGGCGCGTTCTTCCCGATGACGTGCAAGAAGATCATCCGGGCCCAGACGATCGCGATGATGGCGCGCCTGCCGCTGATCTACCTCGTGGACAGCGCGGGCGTCTTCCTGCCGCTGCAGGAGGACGTCTTCCCCGACACCGACGACTTCGGGCGCATCTTCCGCAACAACGCCGTGCTGAGCGCGATGGGCGTGCCGCAGATCGCGGCGATCATGGGGTATTGCGTCGCGGGCGGCGGCTACCTGCCGGTGCTCTGCGACACGCTGGTGATGACCGAGGGCTCGGGCCTCTACCTTGCAGGCCCGGCGCTGGTGAAGGCGGCGATCGGGCAGGAAGTGACGGACGAGGAACTCGGCGGCGCGTCGATGCACATGAGTATCAGCGGGACGATCGACTTCAAAGAGAAGAGCGACGAGGACGCGATCGAGCGGGTGCGAAGCCTGGTGAGCAAGTACGAGCCCGTCGCCATGTCCGCGACACTGAGCGCTCTGGAACGTGTTCGCGACCTCGCGCTCACGCTGACGACAATGTACAAGGTCCCTTCCGTTGATACAGAAATGTTCGAGCCAACTGAAGAGAACGTTCAGGCTGCGATTGATCGTGATGAACAGGTCATGCACGAGCAGGACAGGCAACGCGACGCGGCGAACGCCAAGTTAGTGCTTGACAATGAGTTTCTTGTTCAGCGGTTCGTCGCTCTCGGCGGGACTACTCCGGAGTTGCGGAGCGCATCCAGTCCGTATCGCGATCCGCAGGACCTGTATGGCTTATTCACCGACAAGGCGGGTAGCCAGTACGACGTGCGCGACATCATCGCGTGCATCGTGGACGCGGGGGCGACGAAGAGCGGCGGCGCGGAGTCCCTCGCCCCCGACTTCGACGAGTACAAGGCCGAGTACGGCCAGTCGATCGTCTGCGGCTACGCGACGATCGGCGGGCACGCGTGCGGGATCGTCGCCAGCCAGAAGAAGATCGTGCAGCGCACCATGCCCGGCGGGAAGGCGGGGCCGAGCAAGGCCGTGCAGATGCCCGGCGTGATCTACGACGACAGCGCGGACAAGGCGGCGCGGTTCATCATGGACTGCAACCAGCGGAAGATCCCCATCGTCTTCCTGCACGACACCACGGGCTTCATGGTGGGGCGCGACAGCGAGCAGGGCGGCATCATCCGCGCGGGCGCGAAGATGGTGAACGCGATGAGCAACTGCGTCGTGCCCAAGATCGTCGTGATCACCGGCGGCAGCTACGGCGCCGGGAACTACGCGATGTGCGGACGCGCCTTCGACCAGTTCCTCGCCTTCGCGTGGCCATCCGCCAAGTGCGCCGTGATGGGGGCCAACCAGGCCACGGGCGTGCTGACGCAGATCGAAGAGGCTTCCCGCAAGCGCAAGGGGGAGACGATCGACGCGGCGGCGCACGAGAAGATCTACGGCGCGATCCACGCGGCGTACACCGAGCAGGCGGCGATCACACACGCCGCGGCGCGCGGGTGGGTGGACCGCATCATCGAGCCGCACAAAACGCGCGAGGAACTGATCGCGGCCCTCGACGCCGCTGCGCAGGGGTGGGACTACTCGCGGGAGTTCAAGACGGGGGTGTTGCAGGTGTGAGGCGGGCGGCGGCCATCATCGCGTTGTGCGTCGGCGCCGCCGTCTTCTACGGCGTCGTCCACGATCAGATCACCGCCCGCATCTGCATCGAGTACTTCACGATCGGCCATCGCCGCGCCTTCGAAAGCGATTCGCCGACGCTGAACGCGCTCTACTGGGGCGTCGTCGCGACGTGGTGGGCGGGGCTGATCGCCGGCGTGCTTTTGGCGACAGCCGCAAGGGCCGGGGCGTGGGACAAGCTCGGCGCGCGGCAATTGTGGCCGCTTGTGGCCGGGCTTCTGCTCGCGATGGGTGTTTCGGCCGCCGCGGCGGGCGTGTTTGGGCACGGGCTCGCCGACACGTACTTCAAGGACAAAGAGATCAAGCGGAACGGGCTCGTCGTTTCGGAGCGTGAACGGGTCGATTACATCGCGTGTGTATACGCGCACGGGGCGAGCTACAGCGTCGGCTTCGGCGGCTCGGTCGTCGTCGCGATCATGACCGTCGTTTGGCGCGGCGTCCGCACGCGGCGGCGGAGCACGGCCGCCTCGCCGGACCAATCGGGGGTGGCATGAGCGCCATCGAGCGGGCCGAACGCGATGAACAGGCCGGAGATCTGGGCACTGCCCGGATGCGGCTGATGTCGTTCGTCGCGACGGGCGACGCCGGTCCCGACGAGTGCGAGCGGATCGCACGCCTGTCGGTCCGCATGGGCGACCCGGTAGAAGCGGGCCGCTGGTACTTCCTGTGCGACTCACGGGACGAGCAGGCCGCGGCGTGCATCGAGCGGTTCATTGCGCGGCACGGCGCCGACAGCCGCGTCCTGAGATCGCAGCTGTCCGGCAGGATGGCCCGTTTCGTCCTGTTGATCAATCACCCGGCGGCCGCGGTGGAGCGATTGCGACAGGCCGGTATCACGTTTGACGACGATCTTCCTGTCAAGCGAAACGAGTCGTGGTCGATGGGCGACGTCGCCAGCCTAGGCGGTTGCTTGGTCGTCGCCGCCTTTCTCGTCATCGCGCTGATCGTGGGCGCGGTCGAGGTCGTCACGTGGATTGTGAGAAAGTTCTGATCACTTGCGCGGGCGGGCGTGATCCACGACCATGATCGCGGCGGGCGGGTCGCACGCGGAGCGGAGGGGCCGCCGCGTGGGTGCATTGGTGCATCGGGCGAAACGATCGGGCCTTGGCACCGCTCGACTCCTGCGTCCTCTACGTTTTGCCATGCCAGTCGCCGAGATTACATTCCTGGTGCAGGAGGACCCCGACGGCGGCTTTGTCGCGAGCGCCCTCGGCCACACGATCGTGACGCAGGCCGAGGACTTCGAGTCGCTCAAGCACGCCGTGCGTGACGCGGTGCAGTGTCACTTCGACGAGGCCGAGCGCCCGCGTCTGATCCGTCTGCACTACGTGCGCGACGAGGTGATCGCGGCATGAGGCTGCCGAGAGACTGGTCGGGCGACGATCTTGCCCGCAGGCTTGGCGTCCTGGGTTACGTCACGACGCGGCAGACGGGGAGTCACATCCGGCTGACGATGCAGCGGAACGGCGAGCATCACGTCACAGTGCCCGCCCACGACCCTCTCAAGATCGGCACGCTCAACTCGTGCTGCGCCAGGTGGCCGAGCATCACGGCGTGACGCGCGATCAACTCCTCGCCCAGCTGTGCGCGTAATCCGGCCGACTAGCGGGCTTCCGTCACCGCCTCGGTCTGGGCGTCGGCGTTGTCGGTCGCGTCCGGGTGGTAGGTGATGCTCACGGAGTTGATGCAGTAGCGCGTGCGGGTGTCGGTGGGGCCGTCGTCGAAGACGTGGCCGAGGTGGCCGCCGCAGCGGGCGCACGTGACTTCGGTGCGCACCATGCCGAAGGAACGGTCGGAGTGGTAGTCGATCGAGCCCTTGATGGCCTTGTCGAAGGCGGGCCAGCCGCACTCGCTCACGAACTTGTCCGCGCCCCGGAAGAGCACGCCGCCGCAGCCGGCGCAGCGGTACTCGCCGGGTCCCTGCGGCGTCTTCCAGAACTCACCGGTGAAGGCGCGCTCCGTCCCCTTCTCGCGCAGCACGTGGTACTGCTCGGGCGTCAACTCCTTGCGCCACTGCTCGTCGGTCTTGTTCACAGGCTGAGTCATGGGGTTGGTTTCGGGTCGCTTCGCCATCGGTGGAGTGGTGCTTTCAACAGCCTGCGGCCGCGTCGCGCCGGGGGCGGGGCTCGCCACCCGCTCCGAGCATGCCGCGAACGGGACGAGCGCGAGGGCGCACAGGGCGATCGTGCGGAGCATCAAGGATTAGACGCCGGAGCCGCGAAAACGTGCCGGGGTCAGGCCGGGCCGCCGAGACGCTTCAGGATCGCTTCGCGCACGGCCTTCGCGTCGGCCGAGCCCCCCGCCGCCTTCATCGCCTCCCCCACGAGCCGGCCGATCGCCTGCATCTTTCCGGCCTTCACGTCCGCCGCGGCCTGCGGGTGGGCGGCGAAGGCCTTGTCAATCCAGGCGTCCATCGCGGCGTCGTCGCGGACGACGAGGAGTCCGGCGTCGCGGGCCAGACGCTCGACATAGGCGAGGGCTTGGGTGGGATCGACGGGTGTCTCCACGCCCCGCCCCGCGAGGAGGAGGGCGTCGATGGCGTTGGCGCTGACGGCTCCCTTGAAGCGCAGGGCGGCGACGGCGCCGATGTGCTCGGGGGCGATGCCCAGCTCGTGGATCTGCACGCCCGCCTCGTTCGCGTGCTTGGCGCATTGCTGGAGGAGGATGTTGGCGAGGGTCTTGCCGCCGGAGGGGCCGATCAAAGCCTGCAAGACGGAGAGGGCGGTGTTAGTCAACTTGCGAAGCCCGGGCTCCTCCGCCAAGGCGACAGCTTCTGCGGCGGGGATGCCCAGTTCGGCGCAGAACCGCTTGGCGGCGGCCAATGGAAGCTCCGGAAGCTCGGCCCGGACGCGCGACGCCCACGCCTCGTCCACCACGATCACCGGCAGGTCGGGCTCGGGGAAGTAGCGGTAGTCGTGCGCGTCCTCTTTCTCGCGCTGCGGGATGGTGCGCTGGGCGGCGTCGTCCCACCCCCGCGTCGCCTTGGCGCCGCGCCCGTGCACGCGCCCGTCCGCGGCCCAGCGCCGGGGCTGGTCGGCGACCTCGAACTCGATGGCGCCCTTGAGGGCGCGGAAGGAGTTGAGGTTCTTCACCTCGACGATCGGCGTACGCACGGTCGAGCCGTCCGCGAGCGTCAGCTCGACGTTCACGTTGGGCTCGAAGCGCATGTGCCCCTTCTGCATCACGCCGCGCGTCGCGCCCACGGCGCGGCAGATGTCCCGCAGCGCGCGGGCGAAGAGGACGGCCTCGGCGGCGCCGGGGAAGTCGGGCTCGGTGACGATCTCGAGGAGCGGCGCGCCGGCGCGGTTGTAATCGACGATCGAGAAGTCGATCGCGTGGCCGCCGGGGGCCTCGTGCAGCAGTTTGCCCGCGTCCTCCTCGAGGTGGGCGCGGGTGACGCGGATGCGCGTCGCGGGCTTCGAGAAGTCCGGGCCGCCCCGTTCGTCCAGGCCCGGCAGCTCGAAGACCCCCTCGCCGCAGAGGGGGCGGTCGTACTGGCTGATCTGGTAGGCCTTGGGCATGTCCGGGTAGAAGTAGGACTTGCGGTCCCACGCCGCCTCGCCGCCGATGCGGCACCCCAGCGCCGCGCCCACCCGCAGCGCCAGCTCCACCGCGCCGAGGTTGAGAACGGGAAGAGATCCCGGGAGGCCCAGGACCACCGGGTCGATCAGCGTGTTCGGCTCCGCGCCGTCCACCCCGTCGTGCGCGGGGTTGGGTGCGCCGCTGAAGACTTTGGCCTTTGTCGCGAGCTGCACGTGCACCTCCATCCCGATGATCGGGCGCACGCGCGTGATGTCGGCGAGGGAGCGGGCCATCGGCGCGAGCGTATCAGCCGCGGGCGGTAACCGCGCGTCGGACCGCGCCCTGCACGAGCGCGACGATGCGCGTGGGGCGGACGCCGACGCGCCGCGCGAGGTCCGCGAGCGAGCGGGGCGGTTCGCCGGCGAGCCCGAAGCGCTCGGCCAGCAGCCGCGCGTCCTCGGCGCTCACCAGCCCCCGCGCGACGGCGTGCGGGATGCGTTCGTCCGGCCCGAGCCAGCGGTCCCATGGGCAGACGCGACACCAGAGGCGGGGCGCTGGCGTCCCCTCCGGGATGAAGCCCGCGGCTCGGCCGGGCGCGGGCGAAGGCAAACTCCTGAGCGTCCGCACCACGGACCTGTCGATCGCGAGCGAGAGCGTGCCCGCGAGGCGGCCGGGGCGGAAGGGGTCGAAGTGCGGCAGCGATTCGACGCCCGCGGCCGCCGCGGCATGGAGGAGTTCCGTGAGCGTCGGCACGCCGAGCTCCTCCGCGCGCTTGCCCGTGCGCCCCTCGATGGTGTCGATGACGAGGCGGCGCTGGGTCCGGAGAAGTGAGCGGGCAAGGAGCGAGGCCCACCGCAGGGACGTCTCGATCTCGTCGAGCCGGGCGGGCTGGGGCTGGAGGCGGCTGACGCGCGGGATCCCGGCGAGCGCGCGGAAGCGGAGGTAGTGGAACGCGCCCGCGCGCTCGCGCTCGAGGACGGCGGGGCTGGGCTCCTGCGAACGCCAACGCACGAGCAGAGTCGGGAGGTCCTGCGCTTCGGCCTCGGGGGCGATGCGCGCGGCGCCCTCGCCCGCGAGGAGGAGCTTCGCAGCGTCCGGCCGGTCGAAGGTCCTGGGGTGCGGGCCCGCGAAGGCCCCGGCCGCCGCGAGCGCGCGGAGCCGGGCGGCCCGCGCGAGGTTGACGTCGCGCCTGGCGACGGCGGCGCTGCGGCCGGTGAGCCTCGCCAGTTCGGGCGCGCCCATGCCCAGCCGCCAGAGGCGCAGCATCGCGGCCCGGGTGCGGTCGGTCACGGGCCGCTTGCGCGGGAAGGCCCCGCGCGACGCGAGGACGCGCCGAACCGACTCGAGGCTCCTGCCGTGCTCGGCCGCGAGGCGGCGAGCGGCCTGGTTGAGCGAGAGGTGCTCGCCGCGGCGCAGCGCCTCGCCGGCCCGCGCGATCGCGTCGCGCGTGGCCTTGCCCATGCGGGCGGGGGTGGGCGCGCCGAAGTGTTCCGGGTGCCTTTCCGCGAACGCCTCGGCGTGGCGGGCGCTCACGAAGACGCCCCACGACGCCGGGCCGGTGCGCGCACGGCGCGCGACGAGCCCCCGGCGGCGCAAGCGCTTCAGCGTCGTGGCGCCGACATTCCACGCGCGGGCGCGGCGGTCGATGGGCTCGAAGCCGTCGCCCAGCTCGTCCGCTTCGAGCGCCGCGAGGACGCACAGGTGCTGGCAGACGGCGTCCAGGTCGCGCAGCAGGTCGATCCCGCGCACCACCGGCGTCGACGGCCCCTCGGGCCGGTAGCCGGTGACGCGGTAGGCGATCCAGTCCAGCGGATAGTCCGTCCCGGCGTCGATGTCCGGCGCGAGGGCCTCGATGCGCTCGATGTCGCGCAGCAGCGCGTCCCGCGGCGTGTGCCGCAGCTGCCGCGCGAACGCGGCCAAGTGGTCGTTGCGGATCGCGGGCGCCTTGGGCAAGCCCAATCGTTGCCGCGTGAGCGCGGGAAGGCCGCGGCGACGCGGAACCTCGGCCGGCCCCTCCCGCCAAGAATCCGGCGAACGCGCGGCGGCGGGGCGCTGTAGGATGATCGGCCCGCCCCGACGCCCCCGCACACGCATGACCACGCCCGCCGCCAACCCGCGTCCGCGCAAGCTCGTGCGGCGCTGGGTGCTTGTGCTGGGCATCACCGTCGCGGCGTTCGCGGGCCTTTTCTGGCTCGCGACGGACTCGTTCGTCACACGCATGCTCGTGATGTCGCGCCTCGAGGCGGCGATCGGGGGCGACGTCTCCGCGTCGGGCGTGCGGATCGAGGCGAACCGGACAGTGACGATCAACGACTTCGCGGTGCGAGCCCCCGGCGTCGCGGGCGAGGCGGGAACGATCTTCTCCGCCAAACAGCTCGTCGCGAAGGTGAATCCCTGGCGGGGCAACAACGCCCAGCTCATCGAGGCCGTCTCGCTCCACGAGCCGGTGGTGCGCATCAGCCGCTCCTCGGCGGACGGCGGCGTCAACATCGCCGCCCTCGCGCCCAACGTCAACACCGGCGGCGGCCAGGGGTCGATGCCCGCGCTCCCCGAGGTCTTCGTCACCGGCGGCGTCCTGGAGGTGGGCGAGCACGACGCGGGCGGCGCGTACACCGTCCTGAAGCGGGTGCGTCTCAACGGGCGCATGGAGCAGACGGCCGACGCCTCCGGTCGTATCGTCTCTTTCCGCTCCGAGGCCTCGGGCGGCGAGCCGGCGTTGAGCCTGCAGGGGCGCGTGACGCAGGACCACGTCTCGCTCACGCTCACCGGGCTCGACCTGGGCGGCGTGACGCCAGAGAACGTCCCCTCGCAGGCCCGCGAGCTTTTGCGGCAGGCCGGGCTCGTGGGCAGGATCCCCGAGGCCTCCGTCGTGTACAACTTCGCCGGCGGCTGGACGGCCCGCGTCAAGCTGGAGGATGTCGCGGTGTCCCTCCCGGTGGAGGCCCGCCCAGCCGACGACGCCGACGGCAACCCCATCCCCCTCCCGCCCGAGGTCATCGGTCGGCGTATGCGCATGGACCACACCAGCGGCGAGCTCACGCTCACGGACAAGGGCATGAGCGGCGTCCTCGCCGGGATGATCGAGGAACTTCCCTACGAGGTCGTGTTCCGCGTGGACGGTCTCTCGCCGCAGTCGGCGTGGTCGTGCACGCTCACGTCGCGCAACGTCCGTATCCAGAGCAACGCCGCCGCGATCCGCTTCACCCCCGGCGTCGTGCGCCGCCGCCTGCGCGACTTCTCCGATCCGGAGGGGCGGGCGGACGTCGAGGTGAAGGTCTCGCGGGCCGCCGTCTCGCAGGGCCGGCCCCCGCCGCCGGTGCGCGTCGAGGGGTCGATGAACCTGCGGGGCATCACCGCCGCCTTCCACAAGTTCCCGTACGAGTGGAAGAACCTCACGGGCAGAGTCTCCTTCGACGAGTCGAGCATCACGATCCACGAGGTGCGGGGCGTGGGCGCGGGCGGCGCGGGGGAGATCCGGGCGAGCGGCGCCATCAGCCCGCTCAATGAGGAGGCGAAGGTCGATGTCACCGCCGTCGTCACCGGCGTGCCGATCGACGACGACCTCGCCCGCGCGATGGCGGCGAGGGGCCAGGAGGAAGTGCTTACCGAGCTCTTCGACGCGCCCGCGGCGACGGAGTTGGAGCGCGAGGGGTTCATCGTCTCAGGCGCGGCGCACGAGGCCATGCGGCGCGAGGTCGCCGCCCGGGAGCGTGAGCCGAACGCCGATCCCGCGGCCATCCTGGCCCTGCGCGAGCGGCTCCTGCGGCCCGTCTTCGACACGGGCGGCGTCGTCAACGTCACGGTGCACGTCACGCGCACGCCGGGCGAGGGAGACGCCAACTGGGACGACGAGGTGATCATCGATCTGCCCAGCGTCGGCGTGCTGCCGCGCGCGTTCCCCTACCCGCTGCGCGGACGGGGCGTGCGCATCGTCCAGCGCAACGGCGTCGCGACGCTGGAGCGCGGCGACTTCGTCGGCGTGAGGGGCGGGAACGTCTCGATCGACGCCGCCGTGGACTTCGACAAGATGAAGGAAGTCGGGCAGTTCGTGCCAACCCTGGGTTTCCGCGTGGAGGCGATGCCGATCGACGATCTCCTCGTGCGGACGCTGACACGCTCGGGCGAGCGGACGCCCGGGGCCGCCGGCACGGCCGACGTCATCCGGCAATTGGCGCTGCGCGGGACGATCGACGCCAACGGCACGGTCTCGATCGCGGACGACGGCCTGCCCAGCGTGAGCGCGACGGGGCGCATCGACGCGTCGGCGGCCCCCGAGGGCCCCGGCCCGGCACGCCTCGTCGTGTCTCCCCTGCAGGGGTCGTTCATGGTCGACGACGCCCGCGCCCGCGCGACGATCGCCGGCGACATCACCTTCGCCGGCGCCCCCCCGGAGGCGCAGCCCAACCCGTTCGACGTCGCGATCGTCGTGCTGCGTCACGAACTCGAGGGCCAGGGGCCCGCGGAGCCCTCCATCCGCGTCCACGTCGGGGCGCCCGGCTCGGAGATCACGCCCGCGCTCGCGGACCTCGTCGCCCCCTTCGCGAGCGGCGCCGCGGCGTCGATCCGCGGCCTCGCCGCGCGGCACCGGCCCGCGGGACGCGTGGACCTCGCGGTCTCGTGCGCGATCGAGGGGGGCGCGGCCAGCGGTCAGGTGCGCATCGGCAGGCCCCGGGGTGTCACGCTCGCCGTGCCGCCCGACGACGCGTCCGGCCCGGAAGGCGCGGCGAGCGCCCTCCTGCGCCTCGACGACACGGCGGACGAGGTCGCCACCGTCTTCTTCGAGACGGCCGGCGGCGACGCGTCGCCGCTCGTGAGCGTGCGCACACGCACCACCGGCGAAGTGACCGACGCGTCCGGCAACGCCGTGGCGCGGATGCACGTCGAGGGCTCCAAGAGCCTCGGCGTCGACGCGGCCGGCGAGGAAATCACGATCAGGCTCGACGGCCTCACGCTCGAGTCGCCGGTGGTGCTCGAGCACCTGCGCGGCGCCGGCGTCGCGGGCGTCGCCGATGCGATCGTGGACAACGGCGCGAGGGGCGTCGTGGACGCGGAGCTGCGTTCCTCGCGCCCCGCGGGCGCGATCAACCGCGCGGTCACGGGCGTCATCCGCCCGCGAACGCTCGCGCTGGACCGCAACGACCGCGTGGTCCGGTTCCGCAGCGTCGAGGGCGAGGTGGAGGTCACGAGCGCGGGCGGGTCGATGCGCGGCCTCTCGCTGACGACCGACTCCTTCTCCATCGCCGTCGACGGCGGCTGGACGCGCCGGCCGGACGGCGCGGCCGTCGTGGACGCCCGCTTCGCCGTCGAGAGCGACGGGCTCGATGAGGACCTGCGCTCGCTCCTGCCATCGATGATCGCGTCGGGCCTCGCCCGTGCCGGCGTGGGCGCATCGGGCCCGGTGCTGCTCGCCGACGCGCCCGTGCGCGCCGTGATCCATCCCGACCGCGGCGTCGTCGCCCTCGCGGCGGGCGGCGAAGTGGAGGCGCAGGGCGTGAGCGCGGAACTGGGCGCACGCGTGGAGGACGCGACAGGCACGCTGCGGTACGACTACCGCCTCGCCGAGGGCGAGGACTTCGGGCGCTTCACGCTCGACGGGGACTTCGACTCGCTGCGCGTCGCGGGCGTCGGGCTGACCCGGGCGAACGTGGAGCTCGCGAGCCTGCCGGGCGGCGGCATCGAGGTGACGGACATGAGCGTGCACGCCTACGGCGGGCGCATCACCGGCGGCCTCACGCTCTCCCCCCCGCTGCCCACGAGCGAGGCCGGCGCCGCGCCCCGCGCGTACGACCTGGCGGTCGAGGCCTCGAACGTGCGCTTCGCCCCGCTGCTCGAGGCGCTGCGCACGCGCGAGGGGCCGCACACGCCGATGGACAAAGAGCCCGCCGCTCCCGACGGCTCGCGGGGCGTTCTCTCCGGCAGTTTCGCCCTCGCGGGCGTGACGGGCGCCGACATCGGCCGGCGCGGGCGGGGCACCTTCACGGTGCGGGGCGGCAACGTGCTGAGCCTTCCGCTGCTCGTCCCCTTCGTGCGCTTTACGAACCTGCAGCTGCCCTTCCAGGAGCAGCTCGACTACGCCTTCGCGGACTTCTACGTGCAGGGGTCGGAGGTCGCCTTCGAGCAGCTCGCGGTCTCGAGCGAGAGCGTGGGCCTCTACGGCGTGGGCACGGCGACGTGGCCCGACCTGTACGTGGATTTGCGCATCCGCACCGGCAACCGCGCCCGCGTGCCCTTCCTGACGTCGATTATGGAGAGCCTCCGCGAGGAGCTGATCACGACGGTCGTGCGCGGGCCGATCGACAATCCCCAGGTGAGCACCGCCCGCTTCTCCGGCGCACGGAGGGCCCTGGGCGATCTCTTCGGCTCCGTCCCGTCGCCCGAGGAGGACCGCCTCAACCGCATCGAGCGCCGCGTCTCGGACGCGGAACGCCGTGAGCGGCCGGAGGACATGGTGCCGATCGAACCGAACTGAAGATGTGGCCGCTGATCGGTGATTCGTCACGCCGGGCGGTCGGTGCGGCCGTGGCGGCGTGCCCGCCGCGGGGCATGAGCCGTCACCCCTTCACCGCGCCGTGACGTCGTGCTCGTGCGCCGACGGGGCAACCGCCTGTTCTCCCAAAAACAGACAAAGCCCGCGCTCGTCGCGCGGGCCCTGTCGCAAAAGAGGTGTCGCCCGAACGTCAGTGGTTGTCGCGTTCGGCGGGCTTGATGAAGATGCGGTCCGGGGCGGACATCCACGCCCCCGCGAGGGATGCGCAGATGCCCAGGGTCAGAGCGCCCACGCTCCACCACGCCGCCGCCGCGCCCTTGTCCTTGGCGTCCTGCAGCTGCGGGGTGGTGCCGGTGCGCGCCGCCTGCCGCCGGTCCTCGGCGTCCGGATTGGTCGCGTTCGCGCCGTCGGCCGGCGTCGGCATGACTGACGGGGCCATGTTGCTCATCGCGCCCGAATTCGCGAAACCGCGCGACGCGGCGTCGCTGCCCGCGCCGTAAAGGGTGCCGCCGCCGCCCCAAAGGACGGCGAAGCCGAAGACGGCCGTCACGGCCCACATGACGAATGCGTGCAGGAGGAGGTCGGCGCTGCGGATCATCCCGCCTACGCGCCCGAGCACGAACCCGCCGATGAGGAGCGAGAGCGTGCCGGTGATGAGCCACCAGAGACCGGCCGAGAGGCCGACGTCGCTGGCGCGCTCGTTGCCGTCCGCGATGGAGAGGCCCATCGCGATGCCCAGCACCGTGAAGACGAACTGCGTGCTGATCGCGCTCAGCGCGCCGGCCATGACAGCGCCCCACATGGTGCGCTTGGTCATCGCCGGGAGGACGACGTCGTGCGAGTGCTCGCGCGGCGAGTCCGAGGCATTGATCGGAACCGAGATTGCCATGAAAACTCCTTTCATTCAGAAGCACGGCGGGCGTGCCCCGCAGAGAAAATCCGCGATCGCACGCCCGCCTGCTGCCCAGCCGTTGACTCTGCAAACAGGTCGTGCCGTTTACCTGTAGCCGCCTGAAGACCGGCCGCCGCGGGATGATCCGCCGCCGCCACGGTTGCCGCCCCGCCCGCTGGAGCCGGAATCGTCATCGTCATCGTCGCGCGACTGACGCCCGCCGCGTGAGCCGCCGCCCGAGGAGCCGGCGAAGTGGCCGTACTCGTCGCGCTCCTGGCTCTGCGCCGAGGCCCGCCCGCCGCGGGAGCGGCCCTCGTAGCCGCCGAAGCCGCCCTCATCGTCGTCCTGCGAGCCGCCACGCGAACCGCCGCGCGAGCCACCGCCGCCACGGGACGATGAGCCCGACGAGGCGAACTGCCCGTACTCGTCACGCTCGCGCTCCTGGTTCCCGCCGCCCTGGCTGCCGCCGCGGCTCCCACCGCGACCGCCGCCGCCGCGGCTGCTGCTGCCGTAGTCATCGTCGTCGTCGTCACGGGACGAAGACTGCCGACCACCACGGGACCCGCCGCCGGACGAGCTGAACTGCCCGTACTCGTCGCGCTCCTGGTTACCACGGCCGCCGCCACCACGGTTCCCGCCGCGGCCGCTCGAGCCGTAGTCATCGTCGTCGTCCTGCGACCCGCCGCGCCCGCTCATGCCGCGGGAGCCGTACGGGCCGCTGTAGCTGCTGTAATCCTCGTCCGAACGAGAGGAGGACGACCGCCCGCCGCGCGACGAGCCGCCGCCGGAGAACTGGCCGTACTCATCGCGCTCCTGGCTCCCGCCGCCTTGGCTGCCGCCGCGGCTCCCACCGCGACCGCCGCCGCCGCGGCTGCTGCTGCCGTAGTCATCGTCGTCGTCGTAGCGGGACGAGGACTGACGGCCGCCGCCGCCGGACGAGCTGAACTGCCCGTACTCGTCGCGCTCACGGTCCTGGCTGCCGCCGCGGGAGGAACCGCGGCCGCCCGAGCCGCCACGGCTGCCGCCTTCATCGTCGTCGTCGTATCGCGACGAGGAGCGCCCGCCGCGCGAGGAGCCGCCCGACGAGCCGCTGAACTGCCCGTACTCGTCACGCTCCTGGTTCCCGCCGCCCTGGCTGCCGCCGCGGCTCCCACCGCGACCGCCGCCGCCGCGGCTGCTGCTGCCGTAATCGTCGTCATCATCGCGGGAGGACTGGCGCCCACCGCCGCGCGAGGAAGAGCCCGACGAGGTGAAGCGGCCTTCGTCGTCGCGCTCGCGGTCCTGGCTACCGCCGCGGTTCCCGCCGCGGCCGCCGCCACGGGAAGACGATCCGCGCCCGCTGCCCGAATCATCGTCTTCGTCGCGGTAGCGGCTGGGGCTGCCGCGGCGCGAGGAGGACTGCGCGATGCCGGCGAACTGTCCGAACTCGTCGCGCACCTGGATGCTGGCGCTGTGGCGCCCGCCCCGGCTGCGGTCCTCGTTCGTCAGATTGTTGACGCGATCCCGGCCGCCCTGCGAAGAGCCGGCGCGGCGCGAACGCGAGGACGCGTTGCGGCCGGCTTGGCCACCACGGGACCCGGACGACCGACCGCCGCGACCCCTTCCACCCGATTGCCTTCCGAATGATCGTCCTGCCATGAGCATGCTCCTATTGCTTGAAGTGCGGAACTAAGACGGCGCAATCGTGGCGTTCGGTGTGATAACGCGCGCTGCCGATTATGAATCAGTTCTCACGGGCTTGACTTCACGCAGCTGCGGAGTCCACCCCTTGCTCGCCGGCGATGCGCCGCAGGTGGTTGAGGGCGGCCTGGACGACGTAAGAAACCCGCTGCTTGGAGACGCCCTTGCGGCGGGCGATGTCGGTCACGTTCCGGGCCCGGCTGTCCAGCCCGAAGCGCTCGCGGAGGAGCTGCCGGCTCGACGCCGGGAGCTTGTCCATGGCGGTGATGACCGCGTTGAGGAGGTCGGTGGTCTCCGCGCGGGCGTCGGGCGCCGGGGTGTTGTCGCGCAGGCCGAGGATCTCGTCCCCCGCGCTGCTGCTGACGGTCGAGTTGATCTCGCTGGCCATGATCTTGGAGAGCGTGCGGGTGCGGGGCGCCTCCATCTCCTCGCTCAGCTCGGCGGGCGAGGGCTTGCGGCCCTCGCGGAGGAAGAACTTGTCCGACGCGCGCCGGTGCACGCCGGCGGCGCGGCGCACGGCGCCGGGGAGGGTGATGACGCGCTCGCGGCAGACGGCGCGGCGCATCGAGTGCTCGATCAGGACGCTGGCGTAGGCCGTGAAGGGCACACCGCGCTCGGGCTGGAACGTGTCGAGGGCGCGGACGAGCGTCATCGCGCCCTCGCCCATCAGCTCGTCGAAGCTTACCTCCGGGCGCGAGTGCTTGCGGGCGTGCTTGGCGACGAGGCGCAGGTGGGCCTCGACCACGCGGTTCCGGCTCGCCTCGCAGCCCTTCGCCTTGTAGTTGCGGATCAGCTGGCGGACTTCCTCCGGAGAGAGCGGCGCGCTCGCGCCCAGGTGCCAGGTGTCGGCGCCCGTCGTGCGCCTCGCGGTCCATGCGTTCGAAGCGTTCGTCGTCATGAGTGGGATCCTCCTCCGCGTCGTTGCGGTCTTCCAGACTCCACCCATATCTTGCCACACGGTGCTGACCGCGCCGTGACATCGCCCTAAAAAAGAAAAAAAGCCGCGGGTGTTCCGCGGCTTTGCGTGGTTGTGAATGTTGAGTGAGTTATTTCTTCATTATGACGCCGGTCCGCCTAGCGCATCGACTGCCGGCGGGGCTGCTGGATCTGGTACGCGTCGTAGACGCGCGAGGCGGTGGCGCCGAAGTTGTTGAAGTCGTCCGGCGTCTCCGGGCTCGCCATCACCATCGCCTTGTCGGCGTCGATACGGACGCGGTTGTCGAGGCTGACCGTCGCGACCGTCCACGGCACGAGGCGCTTGCTGTCGCCCACGCCGAGGAAGTTGTCGTCGGGGTCGATCGACAGGAAGGCGACCATGCCGCCGTTCACGTCGATGATGACCTCGTCCACCTCGCCGCAGGCCGTGCCGCGGCAATCGAGGTCGGCGCCGTCGATCTTGCTGACGCGGAGCATGCGGTACATCGGGGCGGAGACCTGCTGGTTGTTGCCGGTGGTGAAGGTGTCCTGCGTCCACGCCGCGCCCTGCTGGTTGCGGAGCGAATACGTCCGATTGTTCTCGTTGAGACGGACCTCGGTGGCGATGAGGATGTCGGGGTCCCACTGCGTGCTCGACCAGGCGTTGCCGCCCTGCATGTTGTTGTTGTCGCGGCTCGACCAAGTGTCGCGCGTCGTGGTGTCGTCGCGGTTGTTGTTCATGTTGTCGCGGTTGGCCGTGTCGCGCCCGGTGGCGTCGCGGCTCGTGGTGTCCCGGTTCCCCGTGTTGTCGCGGTTCATATTGCCGCGGCCGTCGGCCTGGGC
Organism: Phycisphaerales bacterium; assembly: GCA_035628115.1. Lineage (GTDB taxonomy): Bacteria > Planctomycetota > Phycisphaerae > Phycisphaerales > UBA1924 > BJHL01. The sequence goes on from DASPKL010000008.1 coordinate 39,480, forward strand.
GGTCATCTCCGGGGCCTTGACGGCCGTGATGGTGACCTTGTCGCCGCGCTTGGGGGCCATCTCGATGCCGTTCACGTACCACGACGGGCCGAGGGCGACCTTCTTCTCGCCGCCGTCGTCCTTGCGGACGGTCACGACGACCTGCTCGCCGTGGCCGGGCACGAACTGGCGGTTGATGTCGCGGATCTCGCCGCTCACCGTCGTCGTCTTGTCGAACGAGAGCTTGGAGCCGAAGGGGTCGTAGGTCTCGCGCGTCACGGGGCGGTTCTGCCAGTCGTTGTTGCCCCACTGGCCCTGGTTCTGGCCTTGGTTCTGGCCCTGGTTCTGGCCCCAGCTGTTGTTCTGGTTGTTGCGGTTCTGGTCCCGGTTCTGGTTGTTGTTCTGGCCCTGGCCCCAGTTCTGGTTCTGATTCTGGCTGTTCTGGTTCTGGCTCCAGGTCGTGGTCCGGTCCTGGTTCTGATTGTTGCGGTTCTGATCCTGCGACCAGTTCTGGTTGGTGTTCTGGTTCTGGGCCCAGTTGTCGTTGTTGCGGTTCGCGTCGTCGCCGTTGTCGGCGGGGTTCGGCGAACTGTTCGTCGTCGAGTAGCCCGTACCGCTGTTGGAACTGCGGAGCGTGTCGCCCTGGTTGTTGTTCGCGTTGTTGGCGGTCGTCGTCGTGCGGGTCGATGTCGTCGTGCCCGTATTGCCGGTGTTGGACGCGGTTCCGCGCCGGTTCGGATCATCGCCGCTGTAGCCGGAGCCCGTGTTGCTCGCGCCGCCCGTACCGGTCGCCGTGCCGGAGCCGCCCGCGGTCGTCCCGCGCCGGTTCGGGTCGTCACCGCTGTAGCCGGAGCCGGTGTTGCTGGCGCCGCCGGCCGTGCCCGTCGTGCGCGCGTGCGCGTCGACAGTGCCGGCGGGGACCGTGGTCGCGCCGCTCGCGCCCTGGCGGTTGTCGCCGCTGTAACCGGACCCGGAGTTGCTCGCACCGCCCGTGGTCGAGGCCGTCGTCGTCGCGGGGGTGCCCGTTCCGCTCGTGCCCATGCCGGGCTGGTTCCACTGGTTGTCCGTGCGCTCGTTGCGGCGGCCTTCCATCTCGTCGTTGCGGGCCGGGGCCCAGCTCCCGCCGCGGTTCCAACGCCAGTTCCATTCCGTGTCCGTCCGTTGCCAGTCGCGGTCGATGGAACGCCAGTCGTTGTCGTTGTAGGTCGGGTAGCGCGAGAGGTCGGTGGTCGTGCTCGTCGTGCCGCGGTTGCTGTTCAGGTTGTCGTTGCGGTTGCTGTTTTGGTTGTTGTTCCAGTTCTGGTTGTTGCCCTGGTTGCGGTTGTTGTCGTTGCGGTTGTTGTTCCAGTTGTTGTCGCGGTCCTGGTTGTTGTCCCCCCGGTTCATGTCGCGGTCGAGTTCGTCCGCGTCCTGCCCGCGGAGCATGCCCGCCTGCGTTACGAAGCAGTTGTCGCTGTTGCGCCAAGTGAGATCGTGGAAGGGAACCGCGACGTTGTCGGCCATGCCGTCGGGGTCGACGATCGCGTAGCGGATCATGCCCGAGCCGCGGTCGATGATCAGGTCCTCGACGTCGCCGAGGTGGCGGCCGTCGGCGGACTTGACACCGCAGCCCTTGAGCGCGGCGAACTGCTTGTACTCGCTCACGCCGAAGGCCTGGTTCTGGCCCCAGTTGTTGCGCTGGTTCTGGTCCCAGTTGCCCTGATTCTGGTTCTGCCCCTGGTTCCGGTTGTTGTGCTGGTTCCCCTGGTAATTCTGCCCCGAATCCCGGCCCGTCTGATTATTCTGATCCCTCGTCGTCTGGGCGAGGGCCATGGGCATCCCGCACGACGCCACCAGCAGCGGGATGCTCACGCACGCGTATCGAACGTTCTTCTTCATGGAAATCTCCTTTGTGTGTTCCGTGTTTCGGTGCTATCGCGCCGGGGCGCGACGCCCCGCCTCGGTACTCAATCGCGGGTACTCCGGCACTAGGGGTGAGCAACCAGTGAACCCACCCTCACAACTTTGGTGAGCGGGCCCTAACGCCCGCCGGTCAGCCGGTGTCAGACCGATGCTCTCGCCGCCGGGAACTCGGGCGATCGCACGGACGCGGACGGCGCCGACACGCGGCTCGGGCCCGCCGGTCGAGTCGATGCGCTCGCCACGCAGCCATCAGCGCGCGGCGAGAGCGGGGTTTGCGCTCTCTCCATACGAGCGGTCGCTCCAGCCCGCCGACCGGTCGCGGTGGACCGCGCCTGTTGCGGACGCGCCGACGCCGCCAAGAAGATCACGACGACGCATGCCGAGCGTCGAGGACGCATATCAACCGCGCGCAGCACCGCCCGCTCAGGCCTTCGGGGCCTCGTGCTCGGCCCGGAGCTCTTCGGCCAAGCGCGCGATCGCCCGCCGCATCTCCGCGACACGCGGCGGACCGACGATCTCGATGATGCGGTCATCGGTGAGGCCGAGGGGCGCGGGTGTCAAGACCACTGCGCGGCGGTTCGCTCGCGACGCGACAAAGGCCGCGGCGGCGTCGACGGGCGTGTCCGCGACCAAGAGGGCCTCCTCCGGTGAGGGGGTGGCGGCGTCACTCACCTCGAAGCGCATGGACTTGAGGAGCGTCGCGACGAGCATGCGCATGCGCGGGTCCGCCACACAAACACGCGCGACCGGGGCGACGTTCTCTGGGCACGCGTCAACTGCCACAGGCAGTACCAGCGTGAACCGCGTCCCGCGGCCGGGCTCGGAGTCGAGACGCACCTCACCCCCCGCCCGGTCGGCGATGCCCTTGACGAGGGCCAGACCCAGACCGGTGGACAATGCCCGCGTCTTCGTGGTGAAGAACGGCTCCATGCAGCGGCGCTTGACGTCCTCGGACATGCCGGGCCCGTCGTCCTCCACGGTGATGGCGACCGCTGCGCCGCCCCCCTCGAGGTGAACGGTAACGCGCACGGTCCCTTTGCCGCGCGGCTTGATCGCGTCGCCCGCGTTCTGCACGAGGTTGAAGACCGCCTGCGAGAGCGCCGGACGCGCGAGCCCGACCGGCGGGATGCCCCTCGGGATGTCGTGCGTCAGCTGGACCCCTCGCGGGAGCACCGTGGAGAGAAGCGTCCGCGCTTCGTCCCACCACTCGGCGAGATCCGTCCGGTCGTCGGACGCGACGGAGGCTTCCGGGTCCAACGCGAGAGACCGCAGCCCGCTGGTGAGACGCTGGACATACTGCGTGGCCTTCCGAATCGCCTCGACGTCCTCCGCGAGGTCGGCGCTCAGCCCGCGGTCGCGCAGCGAATCAAGCCGCATGCGCACCGGCAGGAGAAGATTCCCGAGATCGTGCCCGATGCCCGCGGCGAGCGTGCCGATCGCGGCCATGCGCTCGGAGAGACGGAGGCGGCTGTGGGTCTCCTCGAGCTCGCGGGTGCGCTCCGCGACGAGCTCCTCGAGCCGCTCGCGGTGGCGCCGCACTTCTTCCTCGGCGAGCTTGCGCTCGTGGACGTCGATAACGGAACCGATGTAACCGGCGAACGAGCCGTCGGGGTTGAAGCGGGGCCGGCCGGCGCCGATGGCCCACCGGTACTCGCCGTCGGCGCGGCGGAGGCTGAAGTCGAACGCGAAAGGCTCGCGCTTGGCCGCGGCCGCCAGGAAAGCCCGGACGATGCGCTCGCGGTCGTCGGGGTGGGCCGCGTCGGCCCAGCCGAGACCGAGCCCCTCCTCCTCGCGCTGGCCCGTGAACTCGTGCCAGCCGCGGCTGAGGAAGGTGCAGCGGTGCTCGTGGTCGGTAACCAAGAGCATCGCGGGCGCGGTGTTCGCCATGTCGCTGAACCGCCGCTCGCTCTCGCGGAGCGCGGCCTCGAACTGCTGACGCTCCGAGAGGTCGTAGAAGTGGCAGACAACACCGAACCGCCCGTCGGGGAGAGCGACGCGCTCGATCTTCCAGTCGTACGACTCGAAGTCTCCCGAGCCGGATCGACGCTCGGTGGTGCGGGACGCGCGGTACGGCTCGCCCGTCTCGAGCGTTCTCCGGAACAACGCGACAGCCTCCGACGCGAACGGCTCTTCCCACACGCACCGGAGGACCTCCGCGAAGTCGCGGCCGATGAGGGGCCGGACGCCGGAGAAAATCCGCTGGGCCCCGTCGCCGACCAGGCTGAGACGGAAGTCGGCGTCCACGACGTATACGCCGAAGGGCGAGCGCTCCACCAGCTGACGCAGCGTGTCGTGCGCCGCCTTGAGCGCCGCCTCGCCGCGCTTGCGTTCGGTGATGTTCGCGGAGAAGACCGTGACGCCGTTGCTCGTGGGATAGATGTGGTTCTCGAACCACGCGTCGAAGGGCGTGTAGTAGAACTCGGACCGGACAACGCGCCGCTCGCGGGCCGCCAGGTGCACCTCGTCATAGTACTGGTTCCCGACGGCGTCCGGGAAGAGCTCCCAGATGCACTTGCCGAGGAGCTCCGCCGCGCTCCTGCCCAGCGTGCGGGCGGCGCCCTCGTTGACATACGTGAAGCGCCACCCGCGGTCGTAACAGACCAGGTGGTCGTCGATGCTGGCCAGAACGGCGTTGAGGCGTTCTTCGCTCTCGCGCAGCGCCCGCTCGGCGCGCTTGCGCTCCGTGATCTCGCTGTGGGCGACGATCGCGCCGGCGCCCTCCGCCCGCACCACCTGCATCAGAAACCACCGCTCGGCACCGGGCGCGTGGCAGGCGTACTCGGAGCTGAAGCCCTCCCGCTCCCCCGAGAGCACCGAGCGGATGCCGGCCAACGCGGCCTCGGCGTCGGCGTCGCCGTTCGCAGCGGCCTGCTCGCACATCGCGACGTAGTCGGCGCCGACGCCCACGCTCGCCGCGTCGGCGGGCCCGTTGACCTCCGCGAACCGGCTCCACGGGCGGTTGACCGCGGTGATGCGCCCTGAAGCGTCGAGGAGCGCGATCTCGGCCGGGAGGGCGTCGAGCATCGCGCGGTTGAGCCGCTCGCTCGCTCGCAGCGCCTCCTCGGCGCGCTTCCGTTCGGTGACATCCTCCGCGACGCCGAGGACAAGGCGCTCGCCGCTCGAGGGGTCGGCGAACGAGCGCGCCGCGACCCGGACCCACCGCACCTCGCCGTCCTTGCGGATGTAGCGCTTCTCGATGTCGTAGCCCGTCGCCCCGGGATCCGCGAAGTAGCCGCGGGTGAGCGAAAGGTTGCGCCCGAGATCGTCCGGGTGCGTGTAGACGGCGTAGGTCTTGCCGATCAGCTCCTCCTCCGTGTACCCGACGAGCCGGCGCATCGCGGGGTTGACCGCGCGGAGAACGCCGTCCTCCCCGGCCACCGCGACGCCGACAGAAAGGTGGTCGACAAGGCTCCGGAACCGCTCCTCGCTCGCCCGCAGGGCGGCGGTGCGGGCCTGCACCTGCGCCTCGAGGCCCGCGTTGCCGCGCTCCAGTTCGTCGACCGCGCGCCGGCGTTCCTCCACGACCGCCGCGACGATGAGGAAAGAACTCGCGACGGCGATGATAAAAACCTGCGCCAGGATCACCGCGAGCCCGGGCTCGAAAATCGTGGGGCGGAAGGCGTTGTTCGTGGCACGCAGCGACAGCTCGCCCGCGACGGCGATGATCAGCGAGGCGATCGCGGCCCCTGTCAGTCCGAATCGGAGCACGACCCAGAGCATGGGCGGGAAGAGCAGATAACGGAGGTTCATTTCCGCCGGCACGGCGGCGAAGGTGAAGGCGCACGCGCCCGCGACGGCGGCGAGCGCCGCGACGAGCTCGGCCCGCGCCCCGCCCCGCACGGTCCGGGCGCCCCGCGTGAGGGTCACGAGCACGGCCGGGGCAACAGTGAGCAGCCCGGCGACGTCGCTGGTCCACCACAGCATCCACGCGGCGCTGAATGTCTGGCCGAAGTGGATCGACAGCACCAGCGCCCCGACGACCGATGACCCGAGCGAGCTCGCGGCGAAGCCGGCGGCGAGGAGCGAGACGACCTCCCGCACGGTACGGAAGCGGAACGCGCCGCGCGATCCCGCGCGCGCCAGCCAGGCGGTGCCCGCGGCGCCGAGCGTGTTTGCGAGGCAGAAGGCCACGCTTACGTCGGGCCGCACGCCGTGCACGAGGACGTCAGAAGCAAAGTTCCCTACGACCAGCGCGGTCAGGAAACGCCACCAGACCGCCGGGCGCGTGAGCAGGAGAACAGCGACCGTGAGGCCGGTCGGAGGCCAAATCGTCGCGATCGGGAAGTCCGCGTCGGGGACGGACAGCGCGTGCCCGGCCTCCGCGCCGAGGAAGGCGGCCAGGGCGAAGAACCCTACACCGAACGCGGACGCCGGCCAGCAGCAAACCTCGGCCCCCTCGAGCTGCCCGTCCGGTGAATGATTCGACGGCGTGCGCATCTGGCTCCCGGTCGGCGTGGCACGTTCATGACAAGTGCCTGAATCATAACTGAAGAACAAGCGGATGCAATACTCAGAGACCGCAGGAGTGTGGGCGTGAACAACACTTCACGCACCGATCGCGGCGCGCGCGGGGTGCTACGTTTTTGATGGACCGGGCGGGCGGCTTACATCGACGGAGCGATCAAGTGACCGTGCAGTCGGGGGAATACTCGATCTGCATCCTCGTCAACGCGATGGCCCCGAGCCGCGTGTGGATGCACACGGATCTCGCGGCGCGTCTGCCCGATGCACGCATCGCGACGCTCCAGCTCTTCGACGTGAACAACCAGGCGTGGGCCCTGCCCGAAGTGGTGGGGACGGAGCTGGAGCGCCTCGGGCCCGGCGAGGTGATGCCGCCCCGGACGACGCTCCGCACGCTCGGCCGCTCGCTGCGCAAGGGGGCGCGCGCGATCGGAGAGTCGCGGCGGCGGCGCGTGCGGCTGCTCGTCGTGAACGGGTACAACTACGCGGAGTGCTGGATAATGCTCGCGTGGGCGCGGCTGGCGGGCGTGCCCGCGGTCCTGATGACAGACTCGAATATCGCGGCGGACGCGCCGCGGTCGCGCGCCGTCGGGCTGGCGAAGAAGCTCGTCGTCGGCGCGGCGGTTCGGCTGGCGCGCGGCGTGTTCTGCGCGGGCAGCGCCGGCGAGCGGTACGCGGTGAAGTACGGCGCCGACCCCGCCCGCGTGTTCGTCGTCCCTTTCGGCGTGGACCCGGCGCTCTTCGAGCCGTTGAGCGGCCCGGAGCGCGCCCGGACGCTCCGGGACCTCGGGGCCGACCCGTCCCGCTCGCAGGTGCTGTGCAGCGGGCGGCTCGCCGCGGTCAAGGCCTGGGATGTCGCGCTCGACGCGTTCGCCCGCGTCGCGCCGGAACGCCCGGGGTGGGGGCTGATCCTCGCGGGCGACGGCGAGCAGCGCGACGCGCTGCTCGCGCGCGTGCCGGCGCCGCTGCGCGAGCGCGTCCGGTTCGTTGGCGCGATCAACGACCCGGCGCGCATGACGCGCGTGGTCCGGTCGTGCTCGTGCCTGCTCCACACGGCGTCGCACGAGCCGTGGGGCATGTCGGTGCAGGAGGCGATCGCCGCGGGGCTCCCGGCGGTCGTGAGCGATGTCACCGGCGCGGCCTTCGACCTCGTCGCCGACGGGGAGAACGGGCGGCGCGTCGGCGTGGGAGATGTCGGGGGCTTCGCACGGGCCTTGCTGGAGGCGACCGAACCGGCGACGAACGCGCGCTGGAGCGCGGGGGCGCGCCGGGTCTACGCCGATTGGCTGCGGGCGCACGACCGGTGCGAGGCGCTCTGGCGTGCGCTGCGGATGCTGGGCGTCGATGCGCCGCCGCCGCGACCGCACCGTTCGGAGGTCCTCGAAGCGCCGCTCGTCGAGGTGCGCGCACGCGCGGCGCCCGCGGAAGAGCCTCGAGTTCTCGGCTCATGAGAAACTATTTATTGCGATGGAGCGGCCGACGGGCTGGGCGCTCCCGGCGGCTTTCGCTATGCTCACGCGGATAGCCCTGTGGTTGTGGCCCACCCGGGTGGGTAGCCCGTGCGCACGCGGCGGTCTGTTGCTGGAGGCGGGTGCGGATGAGCGCCAAGGAGCGCGACCAGATCGGGACCGTCCGCCGAGCTGCGCTCGCCGATCGCCCCGCGGGGGTGCAGTACGCCGTTGCGCTGGGGTTGACCGGGATCGCGCTCTTGTTGCGCATGCTCGCGGCCCCGTACTTCGGCCAGAACGTGCCGTACTTGTGGCTCTTCGCGATCCTCCTCCCGCTGGTCGTGTTGGTGCGCCCGGGCCCCTTCCTCGTTTCTGCGTTGCTCGGTTTGGGCGCGACGTGGTACTTCATCCTCCCGCACAGAAGCGAGTTCGGCCTCCGGGACAGGGACGAAGTCCTCAATACGGCGATCGTCGCGGGCGCTTCCCTCACCGCCTGCCTCGCCGCGATCGCGTCGCACCGCGTCCAGCAGCGCTTCCGCGCGGCGGGCGCGGCCCGGCGTGCGAGCGAGGAGCGGCTGCGCGCGCTCGTGACGGCGTCGTCGGACGTCATCTACCGGATGAGCGCGGACTGGGAGGAACTGCACCCGCTCGACGGGCGCGGGCTGGTGGCGAGCAATGGAGCGCCCGTCCGCGGGTGGATGGAGAAGTATGTTCCCCCCTCCGAGCACGCGCGGGTGTCGGAGGCGATCACGCGGGCGCGGGCGACCAAGAGCCTCTTCGAGCTCGAGCACCGCGTCTTCCTCGCGGACGGGAGCACCGGCTGGACGCTCTCGCGCGCCGTGCCGGTCTTCGGCCCGGAAGGCGAAGTCGTCGAGTGGTTCGGAGCGGCCAGCGACATCACCCGGCGGAAACAGGCCGAAGAAGAGCTGGCCCGCCGCTCGGAGCAACTGCGGCTCGTGACCGACGCCATGCCCGGGCTGATCGCGTACGTTGATCGCCAGGAGCGGTACCGGTTCGTCAACAAGGCGTACGAGGACTGGTTCGGCGTCAGGAGCGCCGACATCGAGGGCAAGCATGTCCGCGGGGTGGTCGGCGACGCCGGGTACGAAAAGCTCAAGGGTTACATCGACGCCGCCCTCGCGGGCAACGGCGTGCGGTTCGAGATCGAGGTCCCGTACCCCCGGGGAGGCCCGCGTCATGTGCAGGCCGAGTACGTGCCCGACGCTCGCCCGGACGGGACGATCGCGGGCTATTACGCCTTCGTCGCGGACGTCACGGCGCGCGCCCGCGCCGAGCGTTCCCTGCGCGCGAACGAGGAGCGGCTGCGGCTCGCGACCGAGGTCGCCGCGATGCTCTCCTGGGAGTGCGACGTCGCGTCGGACACGATCGTCTGGTCGAGCAACGCCGCGGCGGTGATCGGCTGCGCCCAGGAGGACCTGCCGCGGGCCATGTCCCGGAGCGACTTCTTCGTGGCGCCGGACGAGGCGGCGTGGCTCTGGGAGCGCTTCAACGCCCTGCTCCGTGCCCGGGGCGAGAAGTTCACGTGGGAGTTCCGGGGCGTCGGCGACCCGGCGGAGGCGAAGCGATGGCTCTCCCTCGGGCGCGTGCTGTACGCCGAGGACGGCACGCCGACCCGCATCGTCGGCGTGACGCAGGACGTGACGGACCAGCGCAGAGCGCAGGACGCCCTCAAGCGCACGACGCAGTCGCTCGGCCTGGCGATGCGCGGCGGACGGATGGGCTGGTGGTCGCGAGATCTGCGCACGAACACGGTCGAGTGGAGCCCGGAGCTCGAGGAGATCTTCGGTCTGCGGCGGGGCGGCTTCGCGGGGACGGAGCGGGCGTTCTTCGATCTCGTCCATCCAGACGACCGCGCCCCGGTCGGCGAGGCGGTCGCGCGCGCGGTGGCGGAGAAGACCGACTACGCGGTCGAGTTCCGGTTCCGGCACGCGGACGGGTCCTGGCGCTGGATGGACGGACGGGGGCGCGCGACGTACTCGGCCGTCGGCGAGCCGGAGTGGATTTTCGGGATCGGGATCGACATCACCGACCGCCGCGCCGCCGACACGGCGCTGCGCGAGAGCGAGTCGCGGCTGCGCGCGATGTTCGACCAGGCGGCGGTGGGGATCGCCGTCGCGGACCTCGAGGGGCGGTTCCTGGAGATGAACCACAAGTTCGAGGAGATCCTGGGCTACGGGCCCGGCGAATTGATCGGGAAGACCGCGCTGGATATCACGCACCGGGACGACGTGCACGCCACCGCGCGGAACATGCGTCGGCTCATCGCCGGGGTGGTGCCGAGCTTCCGGATGGAGAAGCGGCACCTGCGCAAGGACGGGAGCGAGGTGTGGAGCCTCTCGACGGTGACGACGATCCGCGACGCCGCCGGGAGCCCGCTGCGGTTCCTGGGCGTGATCGAGGACATCACCGCGCGCAAGCACGCCGAGCAGGCGCTCCGCACGAGCGAGGACCGCTACCGCGCGATCGTCGAGAGCCAGACGGAGATGGTGTGCCGCTTCCGTGTGGACGGCGAGATCCTGTTCGTCAACGCCGCGTACGCGCGGGCCCGCGGCGTCACCCCCGGCGACCTGATCGGCAAGAACTTCTGGGCCTTTATCCCCGAGGAGGATCGCGCCGGTGTCCGCGCGATGCTCGGCAGGCTCACGCCGGAGTCGCCCCGCGTCGCGATCGAGAACCGGTTCGAGACCGCGGAAGGGCCGCGGTGGACCTTGTGGACGAACACCGCGCTGCGGTTCGACGGCGGCGTGGCGGTGGAGGCGCAGTCGTCGGGCATCGACATCACCGACCGCAAGCTCGCCGAGCAAGCTCTGCGCACGAGCGAGGAGCGCCTGCGCCTCGCGACCGAGGGCGCGGGCGTCGGCACGTGGGAGTTCGACTTCGCGACCGGGCGCGGGAGCTGGTCCAGCGAGGCGACAGCCCTGCTCGGCGTGGACCGGCTGCTGCACACCGCGGGGGACTTGGTCGAGGGAGTTCACCCGGATGACCGGGCGCGTGCGGCCGAGGCGTGGCGGCGCGCGGTCGAGGAGAACGCGCCGTACGAGGTGGAATTCCGGACGGCGGCGCCCGCCGCGGACGGCGGCGAGCGCTGGCTCTTGTCCCGCGGCCGCATCGAGCGCGACGAGCACGGCGCGCCGGTGCGCGCCGCCGGCGTGGGGCTCGACGTCACCGCCCGCAAGCGGGCCGAGGCCGCGCTCCAGGACGCGGCGCTGTCGCTCGCCCGCGAGCGCGAGCGGCTGGAGGTCGCCCTCCGTGCGGGCCGGCTGGGTGTTTACGAGTGGCGCATCGGCGACGCGGCCGTCTGGTGGTCGCCGGAGACCTACCCGCTCTACGGCGTGGACCCGGCGACGTTCACGCCGACGGTGGAGACGTTCACCGCCCTGGTCCACCCCGACGACCGCGAGGAGCTGTGGCGCAAGAGCGCCGAGAGCATCGAGCGGGCCCAGGTATTCACGCACGAGTACCGGATCGTGCACCCCGACGGCTCGGTGCGGTGGATCTTCAACCGCTCGCAGGTGGGGCTCGACGCGTCGGGGAAACCCGAGCGCATCACGGGTGTCGCCGCGGACATCACCGAACGCAAGGACGCCGAGCAGAAGCTCCGCGACAGCGAGAACCGTTTCAGGCAGCTCGCGGACGCGATGCCGCAGCTGGTATGGGTCGCCGAGAGCGGCGGCACCGTCGTCTATTACAACTCCCAGGCCGCCCGCTACGGCGGCATCTCGCACATGACGGGCAGTCGGCACGCGTCGTGGGCGTGGCAGCCCGTGGTGCACCCCGACGACCTCGACGCGACGATCGCGGCGTGGCGCCGCGCGGTCGAGTCCGGCGAGACGTACGAGTGCGAGCACCGCGTGCGCATGACCGACGGGGGCTTCCGGTGGCACCTCAGCCGCGCGTACCCCGCGCAGACGCCGGAGGGCACGCGCTGGTACGGCACGGCGACCGACATCCACGACCTCAAGGCCGCCGAGGAGACGCTGCGCGAGAGCGACGCGCACCTTCGGCTGGCGCTCGACGCGGGCCGGCTCGGCGACTGGTCGTGGGACGCGGCGAGCGACGAGGTGGAGTTCGGCCGCCGCGGCGCCGAGATCTTCGGCGTGGCGCCGGACACGCCGGTGACATGGACGTCGCTCCGCGCCATGATGCCGCCGGACGACGCGCAGCTCGCGGCCGCCGCGGTCGTCCACGCGCTCGAGTCGCGCGGCGATTACGCCGTCGAGTACCGCGTCCGCCGGGCGAGCGACGGGCAGGAGGTGTGGGTCTCGGCCCGCGGGCGCGGCGTGTACGCCGCCGACGGCTCGATCGCCGGCATGACCGGCGTCGTGCAGGACGTCACGGCCGGCAAGCGGGCGGAGGACGAACTCCGGCTGCACCGCGAGCGCCTCCAGGAACTCGTGGACCAGCGGACCGCCGAGCTCGAGGCCTCCCAGCAGCGGCTGCGGTTCGCGGAGCGGATGGCGGCGCTGGGCACGCTGGCCGCGGGGCTCGGCCACGACATGGGCAACCTGCTGGTGCCCGTGCGCGTGCGGCTCGAAACGCTGGAGCGCATGGAGCTTCCCGAGAGCGCGCTCAAGGAACTCGAGGGGCTGCGCGCGAGCGCCGGCTACCTGCAGAAGCTCGCCGGGGGCCTGCGGCTGCTCGCCTCGACGCCCGCGAAAACGAACGCGGAACCGACCGACATCGGCCCGTGGTGGACGGAGGCGGAGCCGGTGCTCCGGAACACGCTCCCGCGCGGCGTGGTGCTTGTCGGCGAGTTCCCGGAGGGGGACTGCCGCGTGAAGGTCGGGCGCGCGGCGCTCATGCAGGCGGTCTTCAACCTGGTGCAGAACGCCGCCGACGCGATGCGCGGCCTCGAGAGCGGCCGGGTCGCCGTGCGCGCGCATTGCGAGGACGACGCGGTCGTCATGCGGGTCGTCGACAACGGGCCGGGCATGACCGAGGAAGTCAAGCAACGCTGCATGGAGCCGTTCTTCACGACCAAGACGCGCGGCCTCTCCACGGGACTCGGCCTCGCTCTCGTCTACGGCATCGTGCAGGAGGCCGGCGGCACGATCGAGCTCGACTCGCGCTTGGGCGTCGGCACAACGTTCACGCTCCGCCTGCCGCGGGCGACCGGATCCGCGTCCCGTCCCGCCGCCGCCCGCACCGCGATCGTGGAGGTCAAGGACGCGAGGACGCGTGCCTTCGTGACCGCCGAACTCAGGAGTCTCAACTTCGTCGTCCGTTCCGCCGCCGATGTCGCGAGCGCGGACCTCGCGGTGATTGACGGGCCGCGTGACGGCCTCGCCGCGGCGAGGGTCTTGGCTTTCGCGCCCGGCGCGAAGCTGAGCGACGTGAAGAGCGGGATCCACGATGCGGCACGGGCGACGGCGACCGCCGGATGTGGCCCCGGCGGGGCCTGAACCCACTCCCCCGCGGGGTTGCGGACCTTCCGTCCGCTGAGCCCGACGTCCCGCCACGGGCGAGAGCTGTACGTCGCCAGCGTTGGAGCCCTTGTCCTTCAGGACCTCTCGCACGCCCAACCTCCCCCGGCCGCGTGCGAAAGCCCCTCGACCTCGCGACCCCGCCGTCACGACCATTGACGCCGGCGCGCCGTGCAAGCCGGCCGCCGAGCGCGGTTTCGGGCCCCGGCCCGAGCGAGCGGCGCATGATCACCGCGTACGATCATTCGCGGGCCCGCGTCGGCTCCGTGTCCAGGGAGGTGGCGGTGTCGGTACTGAAACGGCACAACGTGCGCGTCTCCGGCGGACCGGGCCGCACCATGCTCTTCGCTCACGGGTACGGGTGCGATCAGAATATGTGGCGCTTCATCGCCCCCGCCTTCGAGAGCGACTTCAGGGTCGCTCTGTTCGATTATGTGGGGATGGGGAAGTCAGACTTCTCGGCCTACGACCCCGTCAAGTACGCACGCTTGGACGGCTACGCCGATGACCTTCTCGACGTATGCCGGGAACTCGGCGTGAAGGGCGGCGTCTTCGTCGGCCATTCCGTCAGTTCGATCATCGGGATTCTGGCCGCCGAGCGGGAGCCCGACGTGTTCGCGGAGCTCGTGCTCGTGGGGCCCTCCCCGTGCTACATGAACGACGGGGAGTACCGCGGCGGCTTCACGCGAGCGGAGATCGAGGAGCTGCTGGAGTTCCTCGACAGCAATTACCTGGGCTGGTCCAGCACCATGGCGCCGGTCATCATGGGGCAGACAGGCCGCCCCGAGCTGGCCGACGAGTTGCGGGAGAGCTTCTGCAGAACCCACCCGCTGATCGCGAGGCAGTTCGCCCGGGTTACATTCCTCTCAGACAACCGGAGCGACCTCGAACGTGTCCGCCAGCGCGCGCTCGTGATCCAGTGCGCGCAGGACGCTCTTGCGCCCGTTTCGGTGGGCGAGTATGTGCACCGGCGGATCCCCCGGAGCGAATTCGCCCTGCTGGACACGTCCGGGCACTGCCCCCACATGACCGCGCCCACGGAGACCATCGCGGCGATCAAGGCATTCCTGAAGGCCGCGGGGCCATGACAGCGTGGAACCCGGGCGAGTCCGCGGAGGAGTTGTATAACCAAGCCCCCTGCGGGTATATCACCACCGACGCGGACGGCCTGATCATCAGGACCAACGACACCTTCCTGAACTGGACCGGGTACTCCCGTGAAGAGCTCCTGTCCGTCCGACGCTTCCAGGACCTGCTGACCGTCCCGGGGCGGATCTTTCACGACACCCATTACGCGCCGCTCCTTCGCCTGCACGGCGTGGCGAACGAGATCGCGTTCGACGTTCTCCGGCCCGGGCGTGCGCCCCTGCCCGTGTTCGTCAACTCGGTGGAGGTCCGCGACGGCGCGGGCCGGCCGGTTCAGGTCCGCACATCGTTGTTCAACGCGACGGAACGGCGCCTGTACGAGCGCGAGCTGCAGCTGGCCCGCCGACGCGCGGAACAACTCGCCGCGATCGTCGAGCACTCCGGGGACGCGATGTTCAGCACGGGCCTGGAGGGGGAGATCCTGAGCTGGAACTCCGCGGCGGCGAAGCTGTACGGGTACACCGCCGCCGAGGCGATCGGCGGGCCGGCCACACGCGTCGTGCCGCCCGATCGCATGCAGCAGCGCCGAGAGATGGCCGAGCGCGTCATCGCCGGCGCAACGCTCTGTCTCGAGACGGTGACGACGAACAAAGAGGGGAACATGCTCGACGTCGCCGTGACCGCGGCGCCGATCAGGGACCTGGACGGGCGCGTCGCAGGCATCTCGGAGAGCCACCGCGACATCAGCGAGCGCCGCGCGGCCGAGGCGGCGCTCCGCGAGCGCGAGAGGAGGCTGCGCCTCGCGTTGCGTGTCGGCAAGGCGTACGCGTACGAGTTGGACGCCGCGGCGGACGTCCTGGCACGGTCCGCGGGGTTCGAGGAAGTCTTGGGCTCGCCGGCGGAAGAGCGGGCCAACATGCGGGAGCACCTGGCGCGCGTGCACGCGGAGGATCGGCCGGGCCTTGTTCAACGCCTGGGCCGCCTCTCACCGGCCGAGCCGGGCCTGAACGCCGAGTACCGGGTCGTTCGCCCGGACGGATCGGTGGCGTGGGTGGAAGACAGGGGCTACGCGAGCTTCGCGCCCGACGGGCGGCTGACCCATCTCTTCGGGATCGCCGCGGATATCACGGCGCGGAAGACGGCCGAGGAGGTGCTCGCCCGGGACCGCGAGACGCTCGAGGCCATCGTGAAGGACCGCACCGCGGAGCTCGAGCAGACGCACATGCGGCTGAGGCTGTCGGAGCGCATGGCGGTCATCGGCACGATGTCCGCCGGTCTGGCCCACGACCTGAGCAACCTGCTCCTTCCGATCCGGGCTCGCCTTGACTCGATACTCAGGGCCGAATTGCCGCCGAAGGCCGCGGAGAACGCGCTCGCGATCCGGCACAGCACGGACTATCTGCGCCGCCTGGCGTCGAGCCTCCGCCTGCTCGCGGCGGACCCCGACGGCGACCGGCAGGTCGATACGGACCTCGCGGAATGGTTGCGCGACACCGAGGGGCTGTACAAGAGCACGCTCCCGCCCGGGGTGAAGCTGCACGCGTCGGTGCCTGAGCGCCTCGCCGCAGCCGTCGGCCGCACGGCGTTGACGCAGGCGGTGTTCAACCTCGTGCACAACGCCGGGGAGATGCTCGCCGGCCGGGCGGACGGCGCGGTGACGATCTCGGTCGCCCGCGAGGCAGGCTCGGTCGCGCTGACGGTCGCAGACAACGGTCCGGGCATGACGGAGGAGCAGCGCCAGCGGTGCATGGAGCCCTTCTACTCGACAAGGAAGGAGCGCGGTGGATCGGGGCTTGGCTTGGCCGTTGTTGCCGCGATCGTCCGCCGGGCCGGCGGTTCTGTGCGCGTACAGAGCGAGGTCGGGGCGGGCGCGGCGTTCACATTGGTTCTGCCGCCGGGGAAAGCCCCGACCGAGACCGAACGCCCCCAGGTCGGCGCCGTTTCCTCTGAGGCCCATCGCGCTTGAGCCGCCGGCAGCGGCGCCCTCGCGAGGACCACTCGGAGCGAGAATGAGAGCCGGTCGCCCGACCGGCTGTTATTCCGGCGGACTTCTCGGCGCGACGCGCGTGAAGCCGGTCCGTGTTACTACCCGCGACGAGCCTCGCCGGGCGGAACGCGCGCGAGGCACGGTCGGAAGAATGGCCCCGGTGGGACTCGAACCCACACGCCCCTCGCGGGGCCGCGGATTTTAAGTCCGCTGCGTCTGCCGTTCCGCCACGGGGCCGAGTGCTCGGCAGCGTAGCGGCATGCGTATCCGAGCGTCCTCGCGGCAAAGCACCGCCGCCGCCCCGCCCGAGGTCTTTATCCAAGCCGACGCTCACCCGACAGTCCGCAGCATCTCCACCACGCACGGCCGGAACCCCGCCTCGCCGAAGACCGTCCGGGCCGCGTCGTTGAACATTGCGGTGTGGAGCCGCACCTGCTTCTGGCCTAGTTCCGCGAAGCGCGCGGCCGCGGCGTTCACCAGCGCTTTCGCGACGCCGTGCCGCCGCGCGTGCGGCTCGACCCAGATGTCGTGGATCCACCCGCACTCCGGGATCCAGAAAATGGGCACCTCGGGCTCGATCGTGCCGACGAGGAAACCGATAAGCGCGCCCGCGCCGTCTTCCGCCACCAGCAGCACGCTCCGCGGGTCTTCCGCGCGCTCGGGGAGCCAGCTTGCGTAGCGCTCGACGACGTCCGGCAGCACTTTGAACCTCTCCGGATCGTGCCGCTCGTGGAGCGAACAAAGCGCCCGCACCATCGGCAGGATGCCCGGGGTGTCGGAGGCGGTGGCGGGGCGGACGCGCATCGACGCGACTTTAGGTTTCCGGCCTTCGACGCCTTGCGCGGCGGGGCGAGCGCCACGCCGGCGTTCGCGTGCGAGCCGTCCGCTCGGCGCTCCCCCATTTTCCACCCGGTGTACGCTGCCCGCATGGGCTCCCGCCGCGAAGCGTTCGCCAACGCCGTCGTCTTTGACCACCCGCTCATCCAGCACAAGCTCACGTACTTGCGCGACCGGGCGACGAGCCACCGCCCCTTCCGCGCGCTCCTCTACCAGATCGCCGGGCTGATGGTCTACGAAGCCACGAGCACGCTCCCGGTCGCGAGCGTCGAGGTCGAGACGCCGATGGAGCGCACACGCGGCGCGCGCCTCGCGGCGAAGGTCACCGTGGTGCCCGTGCTCCGCTCCGGCCTCGGCATGGCCGAGGGCGTGCTCGAGATGATGCCCGAGGCGCGCGTCGGGCACCTGGGCATGGCCCGCGACGAGCGCACGCTCCGCCCCGCGACGTACCTGCGCAAGCTGCCGCGCGACATCGACGCGGGGCCGGTGCTCCTCGTCGATCCGATGCTCGCCACAGGCGGCTCGGCCTCCGAGGCGGCGGCGATCCTGCGAAACGCCGGCGCGCACGACCTGCGGATGATTTGCCTCGTCGCGAGCCCGGAGGGGCTCGGGCGCATGCGGCGCGACCATCCCGACGTCGTGATCTATACCGCGGCGATCGACGATCGCCTCGACGAGCACGGCTTTATCCGGCCCGGGCTCGGCGACGCGGGGGACAGAATGTACGGGACGGAGTGAGCACAGCGGCCAGCCGGGTCGTCATTCGAATGCAACAGTGGCCCCCGGCGCGGCAACCTTCTCGCCGCCGTTGCTCCAAGCGCGGACCGACCGCACGAGCTCGGCCATATCGCCCCGGAGCGGCGCGGTGAACTGCAGCGGAGCACCCGTCATCGGGTGTTCGAACCCCAGAATCGCGGCGTGCAGGGCCTGGCGGGCGATGATCGGCGAGCCGTCGTCCCGCGGCACCGGCTTCCCGCCGTACATGTCGTCCGCCACGATCGGCCACCCCAGGTGCGACATGTGGACGCGGATCTGGTGCGTGCGGCCGGTCTTGAGCTCCAGCTCCACCAGCGTGAAGTCGCCCCGCTTGCCGGCGCGGTAACGCTCGCGCACGCGCGGGATCGTGACGCTGGGCTTGCCGAGCTCGTCGTGCCGCACGACGTACTTCTCGCGGTACCCCTTCTCGCGCGACGGGTGCGGGCCCAGCGGCAAATCGATCACCTGCACGTCGGGCTCGACGAGACCGTGGACGACCGCGAGGTAGCGCTTGTCCACGCGCCGGTGCTCGAACTGGTGCCCGAGCTTCCAGTGCGCCTCGTCCGTCTTCGCGAAGACGATGCACCCGCTCGTGTTGCGGTCGAGGCGGTGGACGACGCCGGGACGCGCGAACTCCTTGCCGACGGCGCTGAGCGCCCCGCCGCGCCGCTTGAAGTGGTGCGCGAGGGCGGAGAGCATCGTGCCCGTGTTCTCGCTGCGCGCGGGGTGCACGATGATGTCCGGGGGCTTGTTGATGACGATGATGTGCTCGTCCTCGTACATCACCTCGAGCGGGATGTCCTCCGGAATGATGTCCTTGGAAGGCGGCGGCGGGACCACGACCTCGACGACGTCGCCCGCGCGGAGCTTCGTGCTCGACTTGGGGATGCGCTCGTTCACGAGGACGCCCCCCTCGTCGATCAGCTTCTGAAGCTGCGTGCGCGAGAGGAAGGCGATGCGGTCGGTGAGGTACTTGTCCAGACGCTTGTTGAGGTCGCGGCGCAGCTCGAAGCGGACGCGCCGGAGTTCCTCGTCGTCTTCCTCCGCGAGGCCCAGCTCGCGGGCGCGCTGCGCCGCGTCGACGATCGCGCGCGCATCGACCTTCCCGCCGGGCAGGATCACGCCAGACGTCACCGCCAGGTCGTCGCGCTGCTCGGTGTCGGCGCGCTCGGGCTGCTGGGGCATCCGGCGCCTCCCGCGGCGAACTTACCTGGGCTGTTCCGCCGGCGGCGCCGGCTGCTCGGCGGGCGCGGGCATCGGTTGCTCGGCCGGGGGCTGCGCCGGCGCGTCGGCCGGCGGCGCGGGGACCGGCTGCACGACCCCGCTCCCGAGATCGACCGCGGCGCCGGGCATCTCCGTCTTGGGCGCGGTGTCGAGCGGCGCCGGAATCTCGGCGCGCGCCGGGGGCGGCGCGACCGCGAGGACCGCGTCCAGGTTCGCGAGGCGCTCCTTCGCGAGGTTGACGTGGCCCTTGTAGCCGAGGCGCTCGGCGAGCGCGCTCACACGCTCGTAATACCCCTCCGCCCCCGCCGCGTCGCCCTTGCTCTCCGCCACGGCCGCGAGGCCGTACAACGCGCCCATCGCGTAGATGCCGTTCGCGTCGCTGGTCGCGGTCTGGTCCAGCACGCGCTGGTACTGCTCCGCCGCGAGCGCAAGCGTCTTCTCGCGGTCGGCGGGCGTCAGCGCGTCATCGGCGTTCGCGAGCGTGCCGTCGTTGTTCACGGTCGCGCCGGGCTTGACGCCCCGGCGCACCGCGTCGAGGTACGCGTCCGCCGCGTCGAGCCGGGCGATGATCGAGACGACGCCGACGCCCTCGTGCGCCTCCGCGACGCTCAGCAGCGTCTCGGGCGAGACACGACCGCCGGACCGGGCCGCCTGCAGCTCGTCGAACGCGAGGTCCTCCTTGGCCTTCCCCTGCCGCTCGAAGTGGGTCTTGGCGTACCACCCCCCGACGACGAGCGCGAGCACGACGAGGAGCGGCGTCGACCACCGCCGCATGAAGTCGATGAAGTCCTGATTCAACCTCGACTCGTCGAGGCCCGCCCGCTCCCGGATCTGTTGCTGACGTTCGTCCATACAAGGTTCGTCCTGGTTGCCCTCTCGCCGGACCGCCCGCACGCGGGGAAGGGGATGATAGGAACGCGGCGTTCACCGCCCGCTCAGGGCCAGAACCGCCAGGGGACGGATCGCGTGAGGAGGTCCGCGGGGACGAGCCGCTCACGGATCATCGCGGCCAGTCCGACCATCCCTTCGCCGGTCCTGGCACTCACGCGCGCATCGGCCGGCCACTCGGCGCGGGCGAGGTCATGGCGCAGCGCGACGGTGAGTGAGCCCGCCGGTGCGGCGAGGCGCGGGGGCGGGCGTGCCGCGTCGCCGCAGAGAATGACGAGGTCGGCTCGCTCGGCCAGCCGCAGCGCGATCTCCCGGGCCTGCTGCTCGTCGGCCCCCGCGCCATCGCGCAGCCCCGGCGTGTCGACCCAGTCGACGACGAGCCCGGCGACCGAAAGGCGGACGCCGACGTGGTCGCGGGTCGTGCCCTCCTCGTCGGCGACGATCGAGACCGCGCGCTGCGCGAGCGCGTTCGTCAGCGTGCTCTTGCCGATATTCGGTGGGCCGGCGACAACGACGAGGGGCGGGGTGATCAGCCGCATCAACGCCCGGTCCCTCGCCGGTTCGCTCGCCGCCGCCGGCTCGCTCCAGAGCGCGTGCTGGCGCAGCAGAAGATCGATCGAGTCATCGCTGTGCGCCCGGGCGATCGCGAGGAGTGCGCGGGCTTCCACCGCCGACCGCGCTTCGGGGTAGAGGGAACGGGCGTCCGCTTCCCCGGCCGGGGCGACCCCCGCGGCGGACATCGCGTCCGTGAGCCCTCGCGCGACGCCGACGCCGCCGTGCGGCATCACGATCGCGCAACGGTCCGAGACGCGGGCGACGAGGCCCTCGTCCACGCCGCAGAGGTCGCGGAGCGCGACGCCGCCGACCGCGACGTTCCCGATCCGCAGCGCGGCGAGCGCGCCGTCAACGCCGCCCTCGAGGTGGATCGCCGCGATCGCGCCGACACCCGGCGGCGTCGCGAGCGCCCACGTTGCGTCGACGGCGCGCGTCATTCCGCTTCCGGCGTGGCGGCCTTGCACGCCTCGAGGATGCCCATGAGCTGCAGATCGGGCACGATGTGCTCGACCACCTCGTCGTTCTCGAACAGCGTCGGCGCATCGCCGCCCGTCGCGATGATCTGCGGGTAGGCCTGGTACGTCTCGGCGAAGCGCTCGACCGTGTACCGCACGAGCCCCTTCGCGGCGTGCACGACGCCCAGCAGCATCGCGTGCCGCGTCGACTTGCCGTACGGGCCCTCGGCGTCTTCCGGCGCTTCGAAGTCAAGGTCGGGCAGCGCGCCCGTGCCCGTGTGCAGGCTCTTGAGCATCATGCGCAGGCCCGGGGCGATCACGCCCCCGTGGAAAACCCCCTCGCCGTCGATGAAGTCCACGGTGATCGCGGTGCCGGCGTCCACGACGACGCACGCCTGCTCGGCGCGCTTCGCCGCGGCGAGCGCGCACAGCGCGCGGTCCTGGCCGAGCGTCGAGGCGTCCGTGAGCGTGTGCGTGAGGGGGACGGGGAGGTCGTCTCCGATGCGCAGGACCCCGCGCTCGGCCGCCTCCCCCATCGCGGTCGCGGCGGCTTCGAGCGCGCGGGGGTTCACCCCCGCGATGACCGGCACGGCGTCCGACGCGCTCGTCTCCCGCATCAGTTCCGCGAGCACGCTCCGCAGCTCGGCGGGGTCGGTGTTCAGCGCCGAGCGCGCGGCCACCAGTTCCTCGCCCCGGAAGAGCCCGGCGCGCGTCCGCGTGTTCCCCACCGCGCACGCGAGGATGACGCCCGAGAAGTTATCGCCGCGTGCGTTGGCCGCCATGCGTCGAGGGTAGAAGGCGCACCGGGTTCAGCTACAGTGGCCCAACGTGCCCCGCTGCAAGATCGACCCAGCCCTGAAGCGCGTCTCGTCGGGATCGTTCCAGTTCCCGCTGGGCGTCTACCCGGTCGAGTCCCTCACGCCCAAGCCCGGGTACGCGATGACCTTCGAGCAGTCCGACGGCGGGGGAGACGACGACGCGTGGGAGGAATGGCCCGACCGGTACGCCTACGACGTGGTCGTCTCGGCCGAGCGCCTGCCCGCCCTGTGCCGCATGCTCTTCTCGCTCTTCGAGGGCCGGGTCTACCCGATCCTCGACGTTCTGGGGCGCGACGCGCACCGAGAGATCGACCCCTACATCGCGTACGACCTCGTCGGGCTCGACCTCTTCCTCGACGCCGTCCGCCGCTACGGCGAATTCCTCTACGAGGACGGCATGTGCGGCTTCGGGATGATGTCCGAGGACCCGTTCATCTATCTCTTCATCGACGAGCACAAGATCATCACGATCCGCGTCGAGCCCAAGCTGCGCGAGCGCGTCGAGAAGATGTTCCAGGCGTTCGACCTGGAGGCGACGGACGCCGCCGCCGGGGCGGACGCCGCGGCCCACGAACACCGTTCCGTGCTCACCGCTCCGCCGGGGGATATCGAGCTCCTTACGCCGGACGAGGTGATGGAGGCGCTCAAGATCGAGTGGAAGCTTCTCCTGAACATCGATCCGGACTCGAACGTCGACGACAAGGGCGCCGAGTTGGGCACCACGCACTGGCGGAGCTTGGTGCGCTTCGACCTGGAAGCCTCCGTGCGGTACGCCGAGGTCGTCTTCGACGCGGACAACCTGCGCGAAGCGGAAGACGTGACCTTCTCGGCGGCGCACGAGCTGGCGGAGGAAGACGACATGGAGTGGGACGACTCGATGATCGTGACCATCGACCGCCTCACACCGGCTCAGCTCGCGCAACTGCTTGAAGGGACGAGCGTTCGGAGCAAGAAAGGGGCGAAGACCAAGGCGGCCGGGCGCAAGAAGCGCTCGGAATCGGAAGGCCCGTCACCCGACCAGACTCCTGCCGCGGGGCGGGTTTATCTGGTGCGCTGGCTTGATTAGGCGCGAACGTGTTTGCGTTTTTCCGCAAGTTCGTATATGTTGAGCGACAACGGGAACCGGCTGGGGTCGGCGTGAGAACCGATCCGCGGAGGCGCGCGGTTGCGACACGCCCGCAGCGCTACGCCGGTGGCGGGCACACGGAGAAGAAGCTTGTGACCAGCGTGCGCCGTCGAAGGGCGCCCCTGAGCATGATCTTCCGCGATCCGGCTGGACCCGCTCCGCTCCGCGAGTGATATCCTCCGCCCCGACGCGATGGAGCGTTGCGCGGGGGCTCGCGAGAGAGGGCCTTCGCAAGGTCGGAACTTCGGCGGCGTCGGGCGTTGTGCGCACGATGATCGCCGGCAGAGTGCACGGGCGCTCCTCCGCTGGATCGCCGCGACGAGAGAGTTTCCTTTGGTTCGCTGAGGCCACACACATGACGACGACACGCCTGTCCGTCCGAACCCTGATCGCCGTCGCCGGCGTTGCCGCCTGCGCGGGCGCCCCCACGATCGCCCAAGAGGCGTCGCCGGTCGCCCCGGCGTCGCAGAGCAGCGTGCAGAGCGCGCTGGACGCCGCCGCGACGCTGCTGGCCGAGGGGAAGGTGGTCAAGGCCCGCACGATCCTCGCGGACCTCACGAGCCGCAGCGGGCTCTCCCGTCTCTCCGACTCCGAGCGTGAGCGGGCGTTGACGCTGGCGCAGAACGCGTCGCGTCGCCTCAAGAGCCTGACGCCGGTGGAGGTGAGCCTCCAGACGGCGCAGGACGCGCTGGAGCGCGGCGACCTGGCCCTCGCCGTCGCGCAGGCCAACGCCGTGGTCCACGCCCCCCGGGCGACGAACGAGCAGGCCTCGCAGGCGCGCGAGGTCGTGACGGCGGCGCAGGCCCGCCAGACCGCGCTCCTGCCGGACGCGGTCGAGACGATCGCTCGGGCGGAGGTCATGATGGACGCGGGCGACGCCGCCGGCGCCCGTGCGGGGCTCGAGAAGATTCAGCGCTGGGGCGTCGCCCTGAGCGCCGACCAGCGGATGACGCTCGACAGCCTGCTGGTGCGCGTCTCCGAGAACCGCGCCGACGGGCGCACGGCGCCGAACACCTCGCTGGGCATGCTCCAGCCGGGCGTGGTGAAGCGCCCGACCGAGCCCGCTCCGCAGGAGCAGCCCGCGGACGCGGCGCCCCAGCCCGAGCCCACGCCGGTCCAGCCCGAACCGACGCCCGACATGCAGGCCCAGCCCGAGCCGACACCCGCCCAACCCGCGGTCGATCCGATCGCCCAGGCGCGCGCCTGGGAGGCACAGGCCCTGCTCACCGAGGCCGACGTCGCCTTCTCCGAGAACCGCCTCGGCGACGCCCGCGACCGCTACCGCCGCCTCGTGAACGAGTTCCGCGATCAGCTCGCGCCGGCGGACCTCGCCCGGGCCCAGGACCGCCTCAACGAGACCATGATCCGCCTGGGCAACCAGCCGACGGACGATCTGCTCGACGACACGATCGCGCAGACGCAGGCGCAGCGCCAGCTCGCGCAGACGGAGTTCAGCAGCTACCTCGAGCAGGCCCGCGCGGCGCTGACCCAGGGCGACACGCAGCGCGCCCGCCAGCTCGCCGCGCAGGCGCAGGTGCGGATGACCTCGTCGCGCGAGGTCTTCAGCAACGCCGAGCTCGAGCAGTCGCAGGCGACGGTGAACGCCGTGCTCGCGGAGATCGACGCGGAGGAGCGTCGTATAGCGCAGGAGACGGTCGCCCGTCAGAACCGTGAGAATCAGGACGCCGCGGCGATCGCCGCCGAGCAGCAGCGCGAGGACCGCGACCGCCGCATCAACGAGGCGATCGACCGCGTCCGCGCCCTCCAGATGGAGATGAAGTACGACGAGGCCCTGCAGGTCGTCGAGAGCAACATCCTCTTCCTGGACCCCATCAACCCGACGGGCCTCCTCCTCCGCGACGTGCTGACGGAATCGATGATCTTCAAGCAGCACGCCGACATCAACCGCGCCCGCAACGTGTCGATGGCCCGCGAGGTCATCGACAACAACGAGGCGATGATCCTCCCCGACGACCTCGTCGAGTATCCGCGCGACTGGCCCGCCATCTCCGAGACCCGCGGCACGCCCGTTGCCTTCACCGAGGCCGAGGAGAACCGCCGGGCCCTCACGATCCTCCAGACCAAGCGCATCCCCGTCTCCTTCGACGAGACGCCCCTCGAGAACGCGCTGAGCTTCATCGCCACGATCACGCAGCTGAACGTGGACGTCGACTGGCAGAGCCTCGAGAACCAGGGCATCGACCGCGGCACCACCGTGTCGCTCAACCTGAGCAACGTCACCGTCGAGACCGTGCTCAACCGCGTCATGGAGAAGATCAGCCCCGACGCCGTCACCGGCGCGGCCTGGACGATCTCCGACGGCGTCCTGTTCGTCGCGAGCAAGGAGCAGATCAACCGCCAGCGCACGCTCGCGATCTACGACATCCGCGACCTCATCGTCGAGGTGCCCGACTACAACGACGCCCCCGAGTTCAACCTGCAGCAGGCCCTGCAGGCCAGCCCCGGCCGCCGCGGCGGCGGCGGCGGCGGCGGCCAGGGCGCCTTCGACCAGGGGGGCGACGAGGACCCTGAGCGCCGCACCGTCGAGGAGCGGACCAACGACATCATCGAGATCATCACGACCAACGTCGACCCGGACGGCTGGCGCGACAACGGCGGCGAGACGGGCTTCATCCAGCAGCTCGGCGGCCTCCTGATCATCACCAACACGCCGGCCAACCACCGCGCCATCCACTCGCTGCTCGGGAAGCTCCGCGAATACCGCGCGATGCAGATCAACGTCGAGACGCGCTTCCTGCTGGTCTCCCAGGACTTCTTCGAGCAGATCGGCTTCGACCTCGACGTGTACTTCAACGCGAACAACAACCAGGTCCGCACGGCCCGCGCGACCCGCCCGAACACCCGCGCCAGCGACTTCTTCCAGGCCAGCGACGGCACGCCCTTCCGCTTCGGCGGCGCGAACCCGCAGCCCATCCTCTCCCCGATCGTGAGCCCCACCGGCACGGCGCAGGCCGGCCGCTCGACGATCGTCCCCGACGGATTCTCGCCGATCGGCGCCGGCCAGAACAGCCTGGGCCTCTCGGAGTCGCTGATCGGCACCGACTTCGCGCAGGACGTCTTCGCGACCAGCCCCGCGCTCGGCATCGCAGGCCAGTTCCTGGACGACATCCAGGTCGACTTCCTGATCAAGGCCACCCAGGCCGACCGCCGCACGGTCAGCCTCACGGCCCCGCGCCTGACGTTCACCAACGGGCAGCGCTCGTGGATCGCGGTCACGACCCAGGTCTCCTTCGTCGCCGACCTCCAGCCGGTGACGAGCGAGTCGGCCGTCGGCTTCGACCCCGACCCGCAGGCGATCCCCGAGGGCGTCGTCCTCAACGTGTCGGGCACCGTCTCGGCGGACCGCCGCTACGTGACCCTCGACATCGACACCGGCGTCAACCGCATCGACGCCATCAACAACCTCGCGATCAGCGCGGTGGCCGGCGGCCAGCTGGTGAACTCCGCCGCGGTGCAGTCGTTCATCCAGCTTCCCCAAGTCACGGCGACGCAGGTCAAGACGACCGCGACCGTGCCCGATCAGGGCACGATCCTGCTGGGCGGCCAGCGCCTGACGACCGAGCAGGAGGTCGAGAGCGGCGTGCCGGTCCTGAGCAAGATCCCGGTCATGGGCCGGCTCTTCTCCAACCGCGTCACGACCAAGGAAGAGCAGACGCTGCTCATCCTCCTCAAGCCCACCGTCCTCATCCAGAACGAGCTCGAGGACCGCTCCTTCCCCGGCCTCGACGACTCCCTCCGCAACCCCTTCGGCGGCTGAGGCATAGCGGTACACGACGACCGAGAGGGCCGGCGAAGAGCCGGCCCTTTTTCGTTGGAGGAAGTGAGAAGGAGACGGAGGCACGAAGAGACGGGGAGGGCAAAGACTGAAAACCCGGACGCCAAGACGTGCACGCACGGGGCCGCGCTCTTCCACCTCGTCTCTCCGTCCCCTCGTCTCTCTTCTCTTCCTCCCCGCGCTATCATCCCCACCACCCGGCGCGGGAACGCCCAAGCCGCCAGGAGCGTCAGATGCCCCCGACCGATTCGCGCATCCGCACCAAACGCGTGGACAACGTCACGCAGGTCGAGTTCATCGACCGCAACATCCTCGACGAGGCCAATATCCAGATGATCGGCCAGGAGATCAAAGCCCTGGTCGAGGCGGAGCCCAACCCGCGCTTGCTCATCAGCTTCAACGGCGTCGAGCACCTCTCCTCCGCGGCGCTCGGCGAGCTCATCCAGATCAACAACTCCGTCCGCAACCGCGGCGGCCAGCTCCGCCTCGCCAACATCGACCCGCAGATCTACGAGGTCTTCACCATCACCCGCCTCAACAAGCTCTTCAGCATCCACGGGACGACAGACGAGGCCATGAAGTCGTTCAAGTAGACAGCCCTCCGTATCCGTCGTTCGCCGATGGGCAACACGCCGCGAAACACCGAGCACGCCAGCCTCACGGTGGCCAACGACCCGCGCGCCATCGAGCAGGCGCAGGGCACGGTGATCGACGCGGCGGAGCGGCTTGGGTACCCGAAGGCGAGCGTCTTCGCGCTGCGCCTCGCGCTGCACGAGGCGATGACCAACGCCTTCAAGCACGGCCACAGGGACCTGCCGGCCAGCGTGCCCGTGACGCTGCGCTACACGGCGACGCCCGAGACCATCGACCTCACGATCGTGGACCGGGGGCCGGGCTTCAATGTCCAGGACGTCCCCGACCCCACGACCGACGAAAACCTCGAGCGCGGCAGCGGCCGCGGCCTGCTGCTCATCCGCGCGTACATGAGCACGGTCGAGTACAACGCGAGCGGGAACGCGTTGCACATGGTGTACAAGCGGCCGGCCGGGAAGTGATGGGCCTTCCCACCGCCCCGCGAGCGTCCTCAACTCCCCGAGCCGACCACCGAGGTCCGGCCGCGGCGTGAGCATCGCGAGTTTTCCGCCCGCGATCCGCGACCAAGCTTGCCGCCCTTGGGTGTGCGGCCGACGCGCTTGGCTCACCGCGATGTGGTGGTGGGATTGGACGGGGCAACGGTCGAACGGGAACCGAAATCTCGCCCGTGGCATAGAATCGGTATCGACACTGAGTCTGAGTCTCAATTGCGGACCATCATGTCCGCTCGAACGATCGCCGCGCGCCGGAGGCACCTTTGAACAGCCCATCCCAGCCCATCTATCTCGATCACGCAGCGACAACGCCGTGCGACCCGCGCGTTGTCGAGGCCATGCTGCCGTACTTCACAAAGTTCTTCGGCAACCCCGGCAGCCGCAATCACCGGTTCGGCTGGGACGCCGAGGCGGCGGTGGACAGAGCCCGCGAGCAGGTGGCGGCGCTGATCGGCGCGGACGAGAAGGAAGTCATCTTCACCAGCGGAGCGACCGAGAGCAACAACCTCGCGATCAAGGGCGCGGCCCTGATGTACGAACGCGCCCCCGCGGGGAGCGCGGGCCGCGGCCACATCATCACGACGACGATCGAGCACAAGGCGGTGCTCGACCCCTGCAAGCGCCTCCAGAAGGAGGGCTTCGACGTGACGTTCCTGGAGGCGCCGCGGGACGGGGTCTTCACGGCGGAGATGGTGCGGGGCGCGATGCGCGAGGACACGATCCTCGTGAGCGTGATGTGGGCGAACAACGAGATCGGCACGGTGAACGAGGTTCGGGAGATCGGCGCGCTCTGCAAGGAGAAGGGCGTGATCTTCCACACCGACGCCACGCAGTGGGTCGGCAAGATGCCCACCGACGTGGAGCGTGACAACGTCGACTTGCTGAGCATGAGCGCGCACAAGTTCTACGGCCCCAAGGGGGTCGGCGCCCTGTACGTGCGCCGGCGCAAGCCGCGCGTGCGATTGACGGCGCTCGTCGACGGCGGCGGGCAGGAGCGCGGCTTCCGCAGCGGCACGCTCAACGTCCCCGGTATCGTGGGCCTGGGCAAGGCGGCGGAAGTCGCGAAGATGGAGATGGAGCGCGACGGCGAGCGCCTGCTCGCCCTGCGCAACCACCTCGAGGGCACGGTCAAGAGCAGGCTGGACTCGTGCGAGGTGAACGGCCACGCGACCAAGCGCCTGCCGCACATCAGCAATATCAGCTTCGGCTTCGTCGAGGGCGAGGGGCTGATGATGGCGGTCAAGGACATCGCGTGCAGCAGCGGCAGCGCCTGCACGAGCGCGAGCCTCGAGCCCAGCTACGTGCTCAAGGGCCTGGGCGTGGGCGACGAGCTGGCGCACAGCAGCCTGCGCCTCTCGATGGGGCGCTGGACGACGAAGGCGGAGATCGACTTCGCGATCGACAGGATCGTGTTCGCCGTGAAGCGGCTCCGCGAGATGAGCCCGCTCTACGACATGCATAAAGAGGGCATCGATATCTCGAAGGTCCAGTGGGCCCAGCACTAAGGCGGCGTTCGGTATTCGTGATTCGGTATTCGTGACTGAGACAACGCGGCGAGGATCCCGCACTAGCGCCCGATGCCTAGTGCCCGATGCCTCGAGAAAGCGAGGCGCATCATGGCGTACGGACCCAAGATCATCGACCACTACGAGAACCCGCGCAACGTGGGCTCGTTCGGCACGCAGTCCGAGATCAAGACCCGCAAAGACGTGGGCGTCGGGCTCGTCGGCGCCCCCGAGTGCGGCGACGTCATGCAGCTGCAGATCAAGGTGGGCAAGGACGGCGTCATCGAGGACGCCAAGTTCAAGACCTTCGGCTGCGGCAGCGCCATCGCGTCCTCGTCCCTCGCCACCGAATGGCTCAAGGGCAAGACGCTCGACGAGGCCAACCAGATCAAGAACACCCAGATCGTCGAGGAGCTGAGCCTCCCGCCGGTCAAGATCCATTGCTCCGTGCTCGCCGAGGACGCGATCAAGGCGGCGCTCGAAGACTACCGGCAGAAGAACGGGATCAACAGCGACGCGGCGGCGAACGTCGCGCACTAAGGGACGGCGATGCCCGGCGAGGGAGCGCCCGCACCCGCCCGGTCTCGGGGCGATGGCCCGCCGCACAAAGTGTCTCCTCCGCTCGTACAATCAAGAGAACACCATGAGCACCACGACCACCACCACCGCGACCGACCCCGCCCAGTCCTCCGGCGTGATCCTCTCCGAGGCCGCCGCGGCGGAGATCAAGAAGATCGTCGCCGAGAACGAGCTCGACCCGGCCAACGTCCGCCTGCGCGTGGGCGTCAAGGGCGGCGGCTGCTCGGGCTTTTCCTACCTCCTCGATCTCACCGAGGCGCAGAAGGAGACCGACGAGGTCTTCGAGCAGCACGGCGTCAAGATCATCTGCGACCCCAAGTCGATCCTGTACCTGAACGGCGTGACGATCGACTTCAAGCAGACGCTCATGGAGAAGGGGTTCGTCTTCAACAACCCCAACGCGACCAGCACCTGCGGCTGCGGCAGCAGCTTCAGCGCCTGAGTCCGCCAACGCATCGACCGGAAGGCCCCCGGCAGCGGGGGCCTTTTCATGCGCCGGCCGCCCGGTCCGGGTTGTGCCGGCAGGCCAAATCCCCTATGATCACCCGGTCGTGTTTGAAGGGTCCCTATGAGCCAGGCGCCAACCCCGCTGGAAACCGCGCACGGCTACTCGCCCCCCACGGTCACACAGTTCTCGGTCTTTCTCGTCAACAAGGTCGGCAAGCTCCACGACCTCGTCGAGCTGATGGACCGCTCGCACTCGCAGATCCACGCCCTCTCTGTGCACGAGGCGAGCGACCACGCCGTGGTGCGTCTCATCACCGGTTCGGCGAAGCTCGCGAGGACGGTGCTGGACCGAGAGCACCTGGCCTTCACCCAGCGCGACGTGCTCGTCGTCGAACTCTCCGGCAACCACACGCTCTCGAGCCTGTGCCTCAGCCTCCTCCGGGCCGAGCTCTCGATCCACTTCGCCTACCCGCTGATGGTCGTCGCCGGCGGCGCCCCACGCATCGCCCTCGCCGTGGACGACCTGACGCTCGCCGGGCAGATCCTCCGCCGCAAGGAGTTCCGCCTGCTCGGCGAGGGTGAGCTCAACTCCTGCGTCTGAAACGCCCGGGTGGGCCTCCCGTACGATCGCGCATGCGACCGATCCCCGCCGCGTTGTGCGCCCCCGCCTTGCTCGCTGCCCAGTTGTTCGCGCAGATCACCGCCCCCGCGGGGACGCTCCCGGCACCCGCCGCCGTCGCCGAGGACTTCGTGCCGCACACGGTCGAGGTGCTGCGCCGCGAGGCCGGACGCGTCCGCGGGATGTTCAAGACCCGGGCCGCGTGGTCGTTCGTGGGGGCGACGACGTGGCTGCCCACGGTGGACCCCGTCACGGTCTACATCCGGCGCGAGCCGCGGAGTTACCTCTCGCAGGCCGAGTACGACGCTCTGCCCGACGCGGAGAGAGCCGCGTACAAGCCGCGGGTCGTCAACGACCAGGAGTTCTACTACACGCGCTACGGGTCGCCGCTGGCGTACGGGCGGGCGATCGATCTGATGGCGCAGCAGTACCAAGAAACCCACCCGTTCCGCGGCAAGAAGATCCTCGACTTCGGCTTCGGCTCGATCGGCGCCGTGCGCCTGCTGGCGCACAACGGCGCTCACGTGACGGGCGTGGATGTCGACCCGTACCTCAGGGCGATCTACGCGGATCCGTCCCTCACCGGCGAGGTGCCGCCGGCCGCGCTGCCGGGCGATGAGTTCCCGCCCGGGAGCCTGTCGCTCGTCTACGGACGCTGGCCCGCGGACGAGACGGTGAAGGCCGCGGTGGGCGGCGGGTACGACGTCTTCATCAGCAAGAACACGCTGAAGAACGGCTACATCAACCCGGAAGAGAGCGTCGACAAGCGGATGGCGATCGACCTTGGCGTATCGAACGAGCGGTTCGTCGCGGAGCTCGCCCGCGTCATGAACCCGGGCGGTCTTGTGATGATCTACAACATCTGCCCCGGGCCCGCGCCCGAGGGCCAGCCCGTCAAGCCGCACGCGGACGGCCGCTGCCCTTTCCCGCGCGAGATGCTGGAGAGCGCCGGGTTCGAGGTCATCGCGTTCGACCGGGACGACACCGACGCGGGGCGCGACCTGGGCCGGCGCCTCGAGTGGGACGCCGGGAACCACCCGATGGACCTGGAGAACGACCTCGCGGTGTGGTACACGCTCCTGAAGAAGAGGGAAGACTCGCCGCAGAGGCGCGGGGGGGGATGAGAGGAGGACAGAATGGCTTGAAGACCGTGCACGAGCGCACGCCTTCAATCCGGTCGTTTCCCTTCTCTGTGTTGTCTGCCCACTGCGGAGAGCTTCTCTAAAGCCGCTCGAAACCGGGCAGCTCGCCGACCAGCGGCAGGCAGTACTCGATGAACTTCCTGCTCACGTTGTTGCGGCCCGCGAGGAACTCCCTGGGCATGCGGCGCGTCTTGGCCGCGACGGACGACAGCTCCACGCGCTGGTAGTCGCTCGCGTACGCCTCCCCGTCGTCGCGGAACGACGCCGAGCCGCTGCCGGTGCGGACGATCGCGACGCTCCCGTCGGAGTAACCCCGGAGCGGCAGCTGCGCCGCGAAGCGCCCGCTGCGGCGGGCCTCGATGCGGTCGATGACGCTGGCGTCGGGCCAGCAGCGCTGGATGTACCCGAAGGTGTCGGCGCGCACGCGCGGGGCCTTGCCGCCGGCGGGGGTGAGCTTCTCCTTGAGCAGGTCGCCGAGCTGGTCGCCGAGCGCGCCGCTCCCGGAGAGCTGGACGTTCCCGTGCGCGTCCACCTGGGCGTTCTTGATGAGCTTGGCGCCGATGGGCGTGCCGGAGGCGTCGGAGATCCCCTCGCTCACGACGATGTGGCAGCGGCCCTTGGCCGCGTAGATGCGCTCGACGTCGGTCACGAAGCGGTCGAGGTCGAAGGGCACCTCGGGGCAGTAGATGAGCTGCGGGCCGTCGGTCGTCTCGTCGGGGACTTCGGCGAACTCTCGGTCGCGTCGGCGCGCCAAGGCGCTCGCGGCCGTCAGAAAGCCCGCGTGGCGCCCCATCACCACGTTGATCTTGATGCCGGGGAGGCTGATGTTGTCCATGAAGTCGGCCATGCACGCCATCGCCACGAACCGCGCGGCGGACGGGAACCCGGGCGTGTGGTCGTTCTCCACGAGGTCGTTGTCCACGGTCTTGGGGACGTGGAAGCAGCGCAGGTCATACCCGGCCGCCTTCGCCTTCTCTCGCACGATGCGGCACGTGTCGCTGCTGTCGTTGCCCCCGATGTAGAAGTAGTACCGGATGTCGTGCGTGCGGCACGCGTCGAGGATGCGGTCGCAGTAGGCGTCGTCGGGCTTGTCGCGCGTGCTCCCGAGCCCGGCGCTCGGCGTCGTGGCGATGCGGTCCAACCGGTCCTGGTGCATGCCGGTCAGGTCGATCAGGTCGCCCCGCGTGAGGCCCTTCACGCCGTGGCGCATGCCGTAGATTCGCCCCACGAGGCCCGCGCTGTGGAGGCCCATGCGCAGGCCCTCGATCACGCCGACGAGCGACTGGTTGATGACCGCGGTGGGCCCGCCCGACTGGCCGATCACGGCGTTGCCCTTGACAAGGTCTTTCAGGTGTCCGAACGGCATGGGGGATGGTAGAGGAAGGTGCGGCGCACCCCTCGCGAAAACCGGCGGGAGGAGGCCGCCGGGAGCTACGATCGGCCCTTTCCCCGGAGGAAGCCATGGAAGCCGGAATCGTCGGCCTGCCCAATGTGGGCAAGAGCACGCTGTTCAACGCGCTGACCAAGGGCAGCGCCCTGGCCGCGAACTACCCGTTCGCGACCATCGAGCCCAACGTCGGCGTCGTGCCCATCCCCGACGACCGGCTGGAGCGGATCACGAAGTACATCCCGCCGCAGAAGGTCATCCCCGCGGCGTTGCGCCTCGTGGATATCGCCGGCATCGTGAAGGGCGCGAGCGTGGGCGAGGGGCTGGGGAACAAGTTCCTGAGCCACATCCGCGAGGTGGACGCGATCCTGCAGGTGGTGCGCTGCTTCACAAAGGCGCCTGGCGGCGAGGAGGTATTGCACGTCTCGGGGAGCGTTGATCCGCTGCGCGACATCGAAGTCATCAACACCGAGCTCGTGCTCGCGGATCTGCAGACCGTCGAGGGCGCGCTCGGCAAGTCGGAGCGCGCGGCCAAGAGCGGCAAGCCCGAGGACGTGGCCCGCTTCGCGGTCCTCAGGGCGGTCAAGCCCGCGCTCGAGGCGGGGAACCCCGCCCGCGCGGTGAAGATCGACGACCCGGAGCAGCAGAAGCAGCTCAAGCAGCTCGGGCTCATCACGACCAAGCGCGTGCTCTACGTGATGAATGTGGACGAGGACGACCTCACGGGCCAGAACGAAATGTGCAAGCGGGTGCGGGAGCACGCCGCGAAGACGGGGGCGGAGGTCGTCCCCGTGTGCGCCAAGATCGAGAGCGAGCTGGCGCAGCTCTCGGCCGAGGAGCAGAAGGAGATGCTCGAGGCGTACGGCCTGAAGGAGCCGGCCCTCGCGGCGGTCGCGCGCGGGACCTACCGCCTGCTGGGCCTCCAGAGCTACTTCACGGCCGGTGAGAAGGAAGTGCGGGCGTGGACGATCCCGATCGGCGCGACGGCGCCGCAGGCGGCGGGCGTGATCCACACCGACTTCGAGAAGGGCTTCATCCGCGTCGAGGTCTACACCCTGCCGGACCTCGAGACGTTCAAGACCGAGAAGGCCATCAAGGAGGCAGGGAAGATGCGCATCGAAGGGAAGGACTACGTCATGAAGGACGGGGACATCTGCCACTTCCTATTCAACGTGTGAATCGGGGCGGGCCCCGCGCTCCGGCTGGGCCCCGTACCATTCGCCGTGGAGTTACACGGCGTCTCATTCCCGGAGAGGACGATCGCCGAGTTTTGCCGACGAAACGGTGTCCGGCGGCTTTCCCTCTTCGGCAGCATCCTGACGGATCACTTCGGACCCCACAGCGATGTTGACATGCTCATCGAGTTCGAGCCCGGACGGGCCCCGGGGTTCATCGGGCTGGGCGGCATGATCCTCGAACTGAGCGCGATCGTCGGACGCCGCGTGGACCTGCGGACCCCGGCGGATCTTTCTGATTACTATCGACCCCGCATCCTCCGCGAGGCGAGGTTGCTCCATGCCGCGTGAATGCGGCGGGTCGTCGATTGATGACCGCGTCCGGATCGAGCACATGCTCCGAGCCGCCCGCGATGTGCGGCGCTACGTGACCGGACGCGCGAGGACTGACCTCGACACTGACTCGATGCTCCTTCGAGCGGTGCTACACGCGATCCAAGAGGTCGGCGAAGCTGCGGCGAACACATCTGACGCGGGCCGATCGCGCGTCCCGGTATTGCCGTGGGGGAAGATTGTCGCGATGCGGCACGTGCTCGTGCACGTCTACTGGGGGATCGATAGAGACCGGGTGTGGACCACTGCGACGCAGGAAGTCCCGGAATTGATCCGCTTGCTGGAGTCGGCGTGCCAGGATTGGCCGTTGCCACCACCAAGCCCATAACACTGGCATTCGCCAGGGTTTTGCTGTAAACTGCGGGGAATGACCAGCGAGCCGCGGAACACGACCGATGACGGCGCCGGCCCGCCGCCGACGATCGTTGTCGGCGACACGTGCGCGGTCGAGGGGCCCGGCACGAGCATCGGGCCGTACAAGATCCTCCAGCTGATCGGCGAGGGGGGCTTCGGCAACGTCTTCATGGCCCAGCAGACGCACCCGGTGCGCCGGCGTGTCGCCGTCAAGATCGTGAAGCCGGGC
Source organism: Phycisphaerales bacterium (assembly GCA_035628115.1). GTDB lineage: Bacteria > Planctomycetota > Phycisphaerae > Phycisphaerales > UBA1924 > BJHL01. The sequence continues at coordinate 75,160 of DASPKL010000008.1, forward strand.
ATGGACACCAAGCAGGTGATCGGCCGCTTCGAGAGCGAGCGCCAGGCGCTCGCGATGATGGACCACCCCGGTATCGCCAAGGTCTTCGACGCGGGACAGACTCCCTCGGGCCGGCCTTACTTCGTGATGGAGCTGGTCAAGGGCGTCCCGATCACGGAGTACTGCGACGGCGCGACGCTGACGCTCGACGAACGCCTGAAGCTCTTCGTCGCGGTCTGCCACGCCGTGCAGCACGCGCACCACAAGGGGATCATCCACCGGGACATCAAGCCCAGCAACGTGCTGATCACGCTGCACGACGAGAAGCCCGTCGTCAAGGTCATCGACTTCGGCATCGCGAAGGCGATGAACCAGGACCTGACCGACCGCACGGTCTTCACCGAGTTCCGCCAGTTCATCGGCACGCCCGAGTACATGAGCCCGGAGCAAGCCGCGATGAGCGGGCTGGACGTGGACACGCGCACGGACGTCTACTCGCTGGGCGTCCTCCTCTACGAGCTCACGACGGGCACCACGCCCTTCGATTCCGAGTCGCTCCGCAAGGCGAGCATCGCCGAGGTCCAGCGCATCCTGAAGGAGGTCGAGCCGCTCAAACCGAGCACGCAGATCAGCAAGGCGAGCAGGGCCGCGCAGCAGTCGGCGTCGAGCTCCGTGCCGCGATCGCAGGCCGCGCTGCGCCGTCGCACGGACGCCAAGAGCCTGCGCCGGCTCCTGGCGGGCGACCTCGACTGGATCATCATGAAGTGCCTGGAGAAGGACAGGGCGCGCCGGTACGAGACCGCCGCGGCGTTGGCGGACGACGTCGAGCGCTTCCTCACGCACGAGGCGATCGCGGCCAGGCCCCCCACCACCGTGTACCGCCTCCGCAAGTTCGCGCGGCGCAACCGGGTCGGCCTGGGGCTCGCGGGCGGCGTCCTGAGCGCTCTGCTGCTCACGACGGCGGCGCTGGCGTACGGCCTGATGGAAGTCCGCCACGAGCGCGACAAGACCGCCGAGCGCGAGACGACGACACAGGCGCAGATGCTCCTCACGGCGATGAACAGCGTGCGCAGGTACACCACGTCGAGCGTGCGCCCCGCGCTGCAGCAGGAGGCCGACAGCTACGACGACTTCGTGCCGGAGATGGTCCCCGGGTTCGCCGCGAGGCAGGTCTTCGACCACTTCGCGGGCAACGACGCCTACAAGCAGTTCCAGTACCGCGAGGCCTCGCCCAACCCGACGAACCCCAAGAACAAGGCCGACGGATTCGAGGTTTCCCTCATCGAGAAGTTCAAGGCGGACGCGGCACTGAAGGAAGACTCGGGGCTCATCGACCGCAACGGCCAGCGCACCTTCTACATCGCCCGCCCGATGCCCGTCACCGACGCCAAGTGCCTCGACTGCCACACGACGCCGGAGACGGCGCCCAAGCGCCAGGTGGAGATGTACGGACGCGAGGGGGGCTACGGGTGGAAGATGCACGAGATCATCGCGACCCAGGTGGTCTACGTCCCCGTCTCCGAGGCCTTCCGCGCGGACCGCTCGCGCGGGCTCGTCATCCTCGGCTCGCTGGCGGGGGTCTTCCTCGTCGGCGGGCTCGTGAGCGCGCTCCTGCTGCGCAGGGCGTGAGACGGCGGGGCTCAATGCAACAGAGCAGCGGAGCGGCAGAGGGGAGCTGATCGGTCGCGCACGACGCGCCGGGAGCGGAGCGCCCCCGTGACGGTCGCTCCCTGTTCCGAACGCCGCACGCCCGCACGGGATGCGCGCATTCCATCCTTCCGCGCGAACACGGCCCCCTCGGCGCGCCTATGATCTAGTGAATCACTGTCTTGGCCCGGCCGCGTCGGTCGAGTTTCGCAGTCTCCCGACGCTTTTACCGGCCCCCCCGAGCCCAAGCACCGGTCATCTCAGTTCTGTTCGGGCACGGAAGGAAAGCTATGAAGCTTTACGTCGGTAACTTGTCGTTCAATACATCCGAGTCGCAGCTCCGCGAGGTCTTCGCGGCGCACGGCGAGGTCACGTCGGCCTCGCTCGTCATGGACCGCGACACCGGCCGCCCCCGCGGCTTCGGTTTCGTCGAGTTCAAGAGCGCCGAGCAGGGCCAGGCCGCGATCAACGCCCTCAACGGCAAGAACGTTGACGGCCGCGACCTGACCGTCAACGAAGCCAAGCCCCGCACGGGCGGCGGCGGCGGTGGCGGCTACCGCGGCGGCGGCGGTGGTGGTTGGGGAGGCGGCGGCGGTGGCGGTGGCCGCAGCACCAGCGGCTGGTAAACAACCGTCGTTGAACACGACATCCATTGACAGCGGGGCCGGAAGGCCCCGTTGTTCTTTTGCGGCCTCGCTCACGCGCCCGCGTGCCCGTTGCTGCCGGCCGGCGCGGCCTGCCGCTCCGCCGGCCGCGGGGGCGGCGCCGACGGGAGCGTTTGCAACTGCACCAGGAAGCGGTAGCGCCCGTCGCGGGCCATCAACTCCTCGTGCCGCCCCTCCTCGATGATTCTGCCGCCCTCGATGACGACGATGCGATCGGCGTTGCGGATCGTGCTCAGGCGGTGGGCGATGACGAACGCGGTGCGGCCCCGCATGAGCGGAGCGAGGCTCTGCTGGATCAGGTGCTCGCTCTCGGTGTCGAGGTTGCTCGTCGCCTCGTCGAGGATCAGGATCGCCGGGTCGGCGAGGACCGCCCTCGCGATCGCCAGGCGCTGCTTCTGCCCGCCGGAGAGGCGCACGCCCCGCTCGCCGATCAGCGTGTCGTACCCCTTCTCGAGCGCACGGACGAACTCGTCGGCGTGCGCCGCCCTCGCCGCGGCGGTGATCATCGCGGGCGTCGCGTCGCGCGTCGCGTAGGCGATGTTCTCCGCGATCGTGCCGTCGAAGAGGAAGACATCCTGCTCCACGATGCCCAGGAGGGAGCGGTAGGAGGCGACGTCGATCTCGCGGAGGTCTCGCCCGTCGAGCAGCACGCGCCCGCCCGTCGGGTCGTAGAACCTCGCCACGAGGTTGCAGAGCGTGGTCTTGCCGGCCCCCGACGGGCCGACGAGCGCGATCGTCTCCCCGGGCGCCACGTCGAGGTTGATCTCGTGCAGGACGGTGCGGACCGACGCCTCGCCGTTCTCACCGGCGTCCGCCGCGGCGGGCTCGCGGCTGCCTTCCTTCGCCTCCGGCTTCGCGATCGGGTAAGAGAAGGAGACATTTTCGAACGTGATCCGCCCTCGAACGCTCGCCCGCGATACGGGCGCGCCGGCGTTCGTGCCCGCGAACTCCGGCGGCTCGTCGAGGAGCGTCAGGACCCGGTCGAGGGCGGCGAGGTTGGTCTGGATGTTCGTCGCCGCGCCGGTGAGCGTCTCGAGGGGGCCGAGGAGCATCAGCAGATATGTCGAGAACATCATCAGGTCGCCGATCGTGAGGTTGCCCCGGACGACCTGGGTGCCGCCGTAGATGAGCAGGAGCGCCGACGCCGCGGGGATGAGGATCATCCACGCGGTGTCCACGATCCGCGACCACCACCACGTGAGGACCTCGATGCGGGCCATGTAGTGCTGGGCGTGGACGAATCGCGCGCCCTCGCTGCGCTCGCGCGAGAAGCCGCGGACGACGCGCAGGCCGCCGAAGACCTCCGTCGTCGTGGCGTCGATCGCGGTGCGCACCGCCTTCGCGTCCCGGTAGAGGGGGCGGATGCGGCTGATCCAGGTCTTGTGGGTGATCCAGACGACGGGGATGAGGGCGACGCCCCCCGCGAGCATGCGCCAGTCAGTCGCCGCGAGGATCACGAGCGTGCCCAGGAGCTGCACGATCGCGCGCCACGGGTTGTAGATCATGCTGAAGAGCAGGTCGCCCGCGAGCCCCGCGTCCTCGCGCAGCAGGCTGGCGATGCCCCCGCTCTTGTAGTGCTGCGCCCGCGCGAGCGGGAGCGTCGAGGCGTGCTCGAACGCGCGCCGGCGCACCTCCACCTGCATGCGCTTCGTGACGCGCGTCATCTGCCAGCGCCCGAGCACGCTGAGCGCGGCGCTCGCGAGCGCGACGGCGATGAGGGCGACGCCGAGCCTCCAGAGCAGGGGCGTTCTCGCCGCCAGTTCCTCGGCCGAGAGACCCAGCGCGTCGCGCCACCGCGGGGGGATGCCCAGCGGCCCCGGGCTGTCGGTCAGGATGTAGTCGATCGAGACCTTCGTCGCGGCGGGGAAAGCAAGTGCCAGCCCCGCCGTGACCGTCACCGTCGCGAGCGCGACGTAGATCGCGCCGCGGTGCCCGCGCGTGAAGCCCCAGAAGGCCCTGAAGAGCCCGAAGAACCCGCGGCTGCGCGTGAGCCTGTCCCGCTCCTTCTGCTCGCCGTACCTCGCCTCGATCGCCGCGTCGCCGGTCGCGCTCTTCGCCGCGCGGGCCCTCCTTCGCGCGAGATACTCGCGGAAGCGTTCGCGGCTGCTCTGGCGCGAGGGAAGCACAGAGCAGTGTATGAAAGCGAGCAAGAGACGAAGGAGACGGAGAGACGACGGGGAGAAACACCGATCAGTGCGCGAGTATGCCTCCCGTTCTCCTCTCGCGCCCTCCGTGCCTCTACTTCAGCGCCGGCGCCGGCTCCATCGCCGCGCGGGCGGCGGTCCGCCGCCACAGCGCGCGGGCGCCGACGACGAGGAGCCCCGCGGCGAGCCAGAAGGGCAGACCGCCGATGACTGCCCGCACGATGAACGCCGCGGCGTCGACGAGGGCCTCGAGCGAGTGTGTCCACGACTCGTCCATCCGCTTGAAGAAGAAGTCGCCGAGCGAGCTCCTCTTTGGCTCGGGCGGCGGCGCGGCCTCCTGGGGCGCTGAGATGTTCACCGTGATCGTCGTCAGGGCGACGAGGCGCGAGAGCTTCTGCTGCTGGGCGACGAGGCGCTCGATCGAATCACGGACGCGCGCGATCGAGTCTCGCAATTGCATGATCTCGTTCAGCGGCGCGTCCTTGCGAGTATCGAAGAGCGCGAGCAGCTCCGCCTCCGTGCGGCGCTCGTTGGCGATCCGGGCCTCGAGATCGACAACCTGCGCGGTCACGTCCTCGTTGTTGCTCTGCTCGGCCTTGACCTTCGCGAGGTCGCGCAGCCCCTGCAGCACCGCCGTCTGCCTCGCGGCGGTCACGCGCAGCGTCATCGTCGCGCGCCGGGCCGCGCCCTCGCCCGTGATCGCCGTCCCCTCGACGTACTCCCCCTGCGCCTCGCTCACGAGGAGCATCGCCTTGCTGAACGTGGCGTAAACGTCTGCGGATTCGAGGTCGATCCAGCACTTGGAGATGACGGCGCGGTCGGTCAGATCGGCGCTCTCCGTCGTCGAGCGCTGCCCGCGGAGGAGAGTCGTTCGCTTGCCTAGCGCCGAATAGGCATCTGTGTTGTCTCCAAAGGGGCCCGCGCCAAGCGGCACTGCTCCGCCGATCGACATCTGCGGATCGGGATCGAACCCAATGCTGCGTTCCGAGGTCACGGCCTGAAGATCGGAAACAGAGCCTCGCATGGCATCCGGTGACTGCGGGGCCCTGCGGTACACCTCGTCCGGAGCCAGTTGCATCGCAACCTGCGGAGGATGAGGCCCAGATCGGAATGCAGGCACCATCACCGCGGCGGTCCCGGTCAGCAAGAGCATTGCCGCGATAGCACCCCACTGCCGACGTGGACGAATGAAGAGACCGCGAAGCGCGCTCCTTGCTCGTCGGACGCGTGACGACGCGGCGCGCGACTTCTCCGCATCCAGGGCAGCCTTCCACGCGCTTGTCCCCGCCACAGGCTCGGTGAGGGCCGCCAGCCCCTGCTCCAGCGCGTCGTGCTCGTTCATGGTGCTCATCGCTCGTCCTTCCCCAGCCGCTCGCGCAGCGCCGTGAGCGCCGTGTGCAGCCTGCTCTTGAGTGTGCCAGGCGGGATGCCAAGTACCTGCGCCGCCTCCGCGTGCGAGAGGCCCCGGTGGTAACACAGCAGCAGGAGCGTCCGCACGTCCTCGCTCAGCGAATCAACAGCGCACCGCAGCGGCTCGTGCTCGTCCGCGAGGCGCAGTTCCGACGCACCGGGCTCGACTTCCGCGCCTATCCCCGAGCGGGCCGCCAACTTCGCCGCCACGGCACGAGCATTGATGCAGCGGTTGACGAGGATGCGGTAGATCCACGTCTTGACGCTCGCCTCGCCCCGGTACCCCTTCGCGTGCCGGATTACGCGGAGCCACGTCTCCTGCAGCGCGTCACGCGCTAGGTCGCGGTTCCCGGAGAGCATGCCGACCGCCAGGCCCATCATCGCCCCCTCGTAGCGCGACGCCAGCGCACCCAGCGCGGCGCCGTCACCCGCCGCAAACCGGCGCAGCAAGTCCGCGTCCGTGTCCCGCGGGGCAGTCTCCGCCCCAAGGACGCCCGGCGCCGGCACCTGTTCCGCCGCGGTCGCGCTCATCATGCAAGTATGGACCGGGCAAACCGGCGGACGGTTCGCGCCCGAAGGCGAGTTTTTGTCACCGGGTGGCCGATCAGGCATACGGCAAGAATGTCCCGGCCGCATGGACACCACATCCCAGTCATCCAGTCGGCCTCCGGATGTACTGACGTTTGCCGCCTGGCAAACGGGCCCCTCATTCCGGCACACCTCGCGCGGCGTCGAACTCACCATCCGCCCGGTGCTTGTACTCCTGAGTGCGGTGATTCTCATCTTGCTTGCGATCGGTGCAGCTATGGCGATGGTGTGGGTGCCCAACCGAGTGGGCGTAGGTAGTCATCGCCTCGCTATTTACGTTTGGGAGGTCTTGCTCGCACTCACCACAGGCGTGATATTCGGCATCTTGGCGGGGTGCCAAGTGGTCTTGCTCATGCGCTGAAGGCGGCACGGCCGCCCAATCCTTGAATATGACCGTCTCGACGGGACGATCCGTGCCTTGCGCTTCCCACAGTCCATCCCGACGTCACAGGTGCGAAGGTTGGAGTACGTGTCCGGCGTGCTCGGCGGCAGCGGGCACTTTCACGCCTGTCAAGTAATTCTGCTCGTGCGCGAAGACGGCGTTGCGCACGTGCTCTGGCACAGCCAGCGGTGCTCACCGTTCCTGAAGTCGCGTGTTGAGAAACTCTCGGAAGAAGCCGGCGTGGACTACCGCAGCGTCTCTCGAGATATCAAGGACGGCGCGGCGCCTTGGGACGATCGATTCGAACCCGCGTAGCCAGCTTCACGCTCCGTACTCATTCTTGAATGTGTGCGTCAGCGGCGCATCGGGTAGGATTTGGAGCAGGTGGTGCTTCATGTGCTCGACGTAGTCGGCCATGACGAAGGCGAGCGTGAAGGGCCCGGCGTCGCCCTGAGCGCCGGTGATCGTGAGCGTGTGCGCGAGGGCCTCCGCCGGGGCATTCTCGATTACATGCGCGAGGTGGAGGTTGGAGAGCCGCCACAACTCCACCAGGTGCGCCCAGTCCGCGTCCTGGTACCGCTGCGCGTCCACCCAGCGGTTCTGGGCGTAGCCGACTACCTTCGTGTGCGGCCGCTCCATCGCCAGCACGAACTTCATCTGGTTGTTGCACGCCGAGTCGATCAGGTGCCCGAGCACCTGGATCTTCGACCACCTCGGCGGGTAGGGGTTGCGCGTCACGTCGCTCCGCGAGAGCGCCCGCAGCCGCGGCGTGACCGTCTCGACGACCGAACGGAGATGATCAGCGGTGTCGCGCATGGGTTGTGCGTGGCAAGGAGCGTATTGCTGAGACTGGCGGTAACTTGGGCTGCTCTTCCTCCGCACAACGCACGAAGCACTACGCACTTCCTATTCCTGCCGCGGCGTGCTCGCACGCACGAACGTCTGACGCACGCGGTCCTTCGTGACGCCCGGGAAGACGAGCGCCTGGCCGTGCGAGACGCAGTAGATGCCGCCGGAGAGAATGCCGCACGCGAAAACCGCCTCGGTCAGGTTCTGCAGCGCGTCGCTCCGACGCATCTCGAAAGGCCGCATCGCGCCCGTCAGGATCACGGGCGAGGCGGGCTTGCCGAGTGTCTGCACCAGGTGCTCGCCGGTCTTCTCGAGCGTGTCGGTGCCGTGGAGGATCACGACACCCGTCGGCGTGCGCCGCAGAGCGACCCGCACCGCCTCGGCGACCGTCGCGCGGTCGTCCTCGGTCATGTGCAGGCTGTCCTTGCTCATCAGCTGGTTGATGCTCACCGTCGTGTCGAGCAGCCGCAGCCGGCCGAGCATGCGGTCCACGATCGACCGCCGGTTCTCGAGCGAGCCGGTGGACTCGTCGTACGTCTTCTCGATCGTGCCGCCGGTGGTGATCAGGACGATGTGGCGCATGGACGGGGTGAAGCGTACGGCGAAGCAAGCCGAGGCTCATCAAAGCGGAAAAACGGGAAAGAGAAAAAGCGGAAAATGAAGGACCGCACGCCGCCCCGGCATTTTCCTCTTTTCCGCTTTCTCACTTTTCCGCTTTGCCGTACAGCCCCGCCCAATCCCTCCAGAACCCCGGGTAGGTCTTGCCGACGCACGCGGGGTTCCGGATGTAAACGTTGGGCCGGCGAAGACCGATGAGCGCGAGTGACATCGCCATCCGGTGGTCGTCGTACGTCTCGAACTCCACGCGGGCGGCGGCGGCCGAGCAATCCACGCCCCCCTCGGGCGGCGTGATCGTGAGCGCGTCGGGGTCGCCGCGGGGCGGCTCGGCGCGCACGCCGATCTTCGCCAGCTCCGCCCGCAGCGCCTCTACCCGGTCGCACTCCTTGATGCGCAGCGTGCGCAGGCCTCGGAGCACCGACGTTCCGCCCGCGAAGCACGCGATGCACGCGAGGGCCATCGCCGCGTCGGGCATCTCGCTCATGTCGGCGAGGATCGGCGCGAGCGCGCCCGGCGGGTCCGGCGCCCGCACGAGCGTCGTCGGCGCGCCGGTGTCCGTCTGTCCGTGCTCAACCGCCGTGCCCATCCGCGCGAGCATCGCCGGGAATCGCGCGTCCCCCTGCAGCGACCGCTTCCCGATCCCCGCGATGGCGCACGACAGGCCCGGCACGATCGCCCCGGCCGCCCAGAAGGTCGTCGCGCCGCTCGCGTCGGGCTCGATATCGCAGGAGAAGCCGTCGATCCCCGGCGCACCCCCGGCCCCCCCCACCCGCACCAACCGCCCGTCGTGGCTCGTCCGCACGCTCGCGCCAAGGTCCGCGAGCAGCCCCAGCGTCATTTCCACGCGACGGCCGACAACTATTATCTGATTCCTACGGCGGAGGTGCCGATCACCAATATCTACCGCGACGAGATCATCGAGCCGGTCCGCCTGCCGATCCGCAACACCGGCTATACGCCCTGCTTCCGCCGGGAGGCCGGCTCCTGGGGGGCCGACGTGCGGGGGCTCAACCGCCTGCACCAGTTCGACAAGGTGGAGATCGTGGAGATTGACCTGCCGGAGCGGTCCTACGCGACGCTGGAAAAGATGCTGGCCCACATCGAGGGCCTGCTGAGCAAGCTGGAGCTGCCCTATCGGGTGCTGCGGCTGTGCGGCGGCGACATGAGCTTTACCTCGGCCCTGACGTACGACCTGGAAGTGTGGTCGGCTGCGCAGGGCCGGTGGCTGGAAGTGTCGTCGTGCTCCAATTTCGAGACCTACCAGGCCAACCGCCTCAAGCTCCGTTACCGGGCCGAGGGGGGCAAAACCCAGCTGCTCCACACCCTCAACGGCTCCGCGCTGGCGCTGCCGCGCATCGTGGCGGCGCTGCTGGAGAACAATCAGGGGCCGGACGGCATCCGTCTGCCGGCGGTACTCCACCCCTACTGCGGGTTCGACCGGATTGCCTGAGGCGGCTGGCCGGCCGCTGCCGGCGGATCGCAGGTCGCTATGGCGAAGACGCTGACGCGGGAGCGGGTGACGGAGCGGCCGGGAAGTGACGGGGTGGCCGGCACGGGGTGGCTACGCCTTGCCACACTGTGGCGGTGGCTGATCCGGGGCAGCTGCCGGCTACCGAACAATAACGAAAAAGGGTGATGCGCGCGAGTGGGCCGCTCAGGCACATTTGCGCCTCAACCAACCCTTTTTCTCATGCGACTCCTGCTAATTCCGGCGCTTCTGCTCAGCTGGCTGCTGCCCTTCGCTTCACTCGCCCAGGCTTTTCCGGAACGGGCGCCGGTATCGGTCTTCAATGCCGGCATCCGGGCCTTTCGGGCCTACCATCCTTCCAAAGGGAATCTGACGGTGCCGGGCATCCATGCCATCATCGACTTCTGGGGCGACGATCCGATCCGGACCACCGGTGAGGGGAAGACAGGGGTGGTATGGGCGCACGGCGTAGCGGGCGCGACGGGTGGGTACGGGGGCTCGGGCAAGGTTTCGTCGGAGCTCTACATGGCGTTTGGGGCTTCCTACTCTCCTCACGAGCTTGGAGCCGTTGGCTTTCTCTATGAGCCGTTTGGCTGGTGGGTGACCCCGTTGCAGGGCATTGCCGGCTCGGGTTTTGACCTGCGGGCCCGGCTGTGGCGGATGCAGGTCGAGTATGGCTGGCGGGGTCAGGGCGTGTTCAAGGGCTTTGTCAACGGCGACATCAAGCAGCAGCGCTGGACCGTGAAGCTTCTGCCCTGGAAGGCCTTGCTGCTGGGGGTAGAGATGTATCCGTCGGCCACCTTCAGCGGCAGCGACACGCAGGTTGACCGGGGAACGGCGACCAATTTCATGATCGGCGTTACGGCATTCTAAGTCAATGGGCAATGGTCA
>DASPKL010000009.1:0-29100 GCA_035628115.1 Phycisphaerales bacterium
GTTCACCACCACGCCCCAGTCGGCGGCGCTGCCCGCGGGCAACATCTCCTGGCGCATGGCGGCGATGTACTGCAACTGGCTGCACAACGGCAAGGCCGCCAACCGCGAGGCGTTCCTGAGCGGCGCGTACGACGTCTCGACTTTCACGTACGAGTCCAGCGGCGCATTCAACGACCAGCTCACCAGGAGCCCGGGCGCCCGGTACTTCATCCCTTCCTGGGACGAGTGGCTCAAGGCGGCGCACTACGACCCCAACAGGCAGAACCCCGACGGCACGACCGGCGGGTGGTGGCTGTACAGCAACAGCAGCGACCAGCCGTTCATCGCCGGGCGGCCGGGTGTGGGCACGGCCAACTTCGGCTGGGACGAGTTCGACTACCCGGGCCAGAGCCCCTTCGCCGTGCCGCTGGGGGCGTACACGGGCGTGACCAGCCCCTGGGGGCTGTACGACGTCGCCGGGGCCGCCGCTGAGTGGACGGAGGAGGCTGTGTACCGGCCCGGATTTGATCTGCCGAGTTTTCGTACGTACGAGGGGTCGCGCTGGGGGATACCCAGCGTTGGTCTGCCCGACCATGTGGGCGTGTGGCGCGGCGACGAGTTTCCGTCTCTTTCTACCTACGACCTTGGCTTCCGAGTCGCGGCAAGTATCCCGAGCCCCGCGGGGTGGGGCGTTGCTCTGGGATTGGCTCTCATCACCACCGTTCGTCGGAGACGAAGCAATGACCAGATCCGTGCTGTTCGCTCGCCGATGACCTAAGTCAGCACCGCCGCGAGGAGCGCGTTCTGCGCGTGCATCCGGTTCTCCGCCTGGTCGTAGACAAGGCTCTCCGGGCTGTCGATCACGTCGTCCGTCACTTCCACGCCGCGGCGTGCTGGCAGGCAGTGCATGAACTTCGCGCCGCCCCACGACGGCGCGAGCCCCTTGCTCGCCTGCACCATCAGGTCCGCGTCCACCTGGTACGGCGAGAAGACGCGCATGCGCTTGCCTTCTTCATCCGCCTGCCCCATGCTCACCCACACGTCCGTGTACACCGCGTGGCAGCGCTCGACGGCGCTGACCTTCGTTGTGACCTCGAGCGACCCGCCGCTCTCTCGCGCCAGCGCGTGGCAACGCTCGGCGACGTCCGGCAGCGGCGCGTAGCCCCGGGGCGTGACCACCGTCATCGCGCACCCGAGCATGCACGCCGCCTCCATCAGCGAATGGCAGACGTTGTTGCCGTCGCCGACGTACGCGAGGCGTAGCGGCTCGCCGCCCACCCGCAGGTCCGGGGCCCGTTCCCACAGCGTCATCAGGTCCGCCAGACCCTGGCACGGGTGGTACCGGTCCGAGAGGGCGTTGATCACCGGGATCGACGCGTGCTCGGCGAGCTCTTCGATCACGGCCTGCGAGTAGACGCGGGCGACGATGCACTCGAGCCAGCGCTCGAGGTTCTTCGCGTAGTCTTTCACGCTCTCGCGCACGCCGAGGCGCTGCACGCTGTGGTCCATGTAGATCGCGCGCCCGCCCAGCAAGCCCACGCCCGTCTCGAACGTGATGCGCGTCCGCAGGCTCGCCTTCTCGAAGATCAGCAGCACAGTCTTGCCGTCGAGCGCCGTCTTCGCGCTCGCGCGATCCTTCTTCATCGCCGCGGCACGCTCGAAGAGCGCCCGCACGCACGGCGCCGCCAGCTGTGCCAGCGTGAGCAGGTCGCGCCCGCGCAGGTCCGCGAGCGTCCGCGCCGGCGGATGCTCTGTGAGGACGGGGGAGGGTTCGTACGGTGGATGCGAAGGGGGGATGGGCGACATTGCAGGAAGAGATGAGAGACGAAGCAAGCAGAAAGGTGAGCGCCGCGGACAGCCCGCCGCCGGCATCCACCGATCGCTGTTCACCGGTCACTCTACGCGACGACCGTCGTCCCCACGCGTTCGCCCAGCGCCCACCGCTCCAGCGGGTCCGTCGTCGTGCCCGACATGATCGTGACGGCAAGGCCGCACTCTTGCGCCACGCGGTGGGCCGCGCGGAGCTTGGCGATCATCCCGCCCGTCGCTTCCCCACGCGCGATCATCGCCTCGACGCCCGCGCCGTCCATCTCGCTCACGATGCAGCCGTCGGCGTCCTTGACGCCCTCGACGTCCGTCAACAGAACCAGCGCGCTCGCGCCGAGGACGCGGGCGACGCCCGCCGCGGCGTCATCCCCGTTGATGTTCAGCAGTTCGCCCTCGCCGTCGATGCCGACGCACGCGACGACCGGCAGGAACTTCTGCCGCAGCAGCTCGCGAAGCAGCCGCCCGTCGCCGCCGCTCACCTCGCCGACGCGCCCGGGGTCGAACGCGAGCCCGGTGACGACGCGCGACTGCATCGCCCCGCCGTCGCCGAGGCAGAGCCCCACCGCCCGCGCGCCGGCGCGCGCCACCCGCGCCGCCTCACGGTTGATCGCACCGACGAGCGATTTGTTCGTCGAGCCCGCAAGGACGCCGGCGATGACGTCCATCTGCTCCGGCGGCGTCACGCGCAAGCCCTCCTTCCGCTCGGTCGCCATACCGAGCTTCTCGAGGATCCGGTCCACGGCCTTGCCGCCGCCGTGCACGAGCAAGACGCCGCCGGCGTGCTTCTCGTGCAGCGCGAGGATTGCACGCCAGAGCCCGGGCGCCTCGCGCTGTCGCTCCAGCGCGACGCCGCCGATCTTGATGACGATCGGCCGGCCGGCGAAGACGGTGCGCTCGGCGCTCATGCCCCCGCGCCTTTCGCGAGGAGCCCCGTGGCCTCGTCGAGCCCGAAGCGGATGTTCATGCACTGCACCGCCTGTCCCGCCGCGCCCTTCGTCAAGTTATCGATCGCGCTGCAGATGACGAGGTGGCCCGCCGCGTCGTCGCTCGCGAGCGCGATGTCGCAGAAGTTCGTGCCGCGCACGTCGTTGACGGCCGGCCAGACGCCGGGCGGGCACAGACGCACGAACCTGCTGGCCGCGTAAATCTGCGTGAGCACGCCCCGCGCCCGCTCGCCCGTCCACCGCTGCGCGAGTTCGACGTGGATCGTGGCGAGGATGCCGCGCTCGTATGGACCGAGGTGCGGCGTGAAGACCGTGCGAACGCCCGCGTACGCGTCGATCTCCGGCTGATGGCGGTGCTTGAGCACGCCGTAGGCCTGCTGGCTCACCTCCGCGAAGAGGAGCCGCTGCTCGGCCTTGCGCCCGGCGCCGCTCGCGCCGCTCGTCGCGTCGATGATCGGCCGCGTGCCCGGCCTGATCGCGCCGGCGTTCGCCAGCGGCGCGAGGGGGAGGATCGCCGACGTCGGGTAGCACCCGGGCACAGCGACCAACGCCGCGTTTGCGATGCGCTCGCGGAACAACTCGGGCATGCCGTAGACGGCTCGCTCGAGCAGCCCGCGCTGCGTGTGCGCGAAACCGTAGAACGCGTCGTACGCGCCGGCGTCCTTCAGCCGGAACGCGGCGGACAAGTCGAGCACGACAAGCCCGCGCTCGACAAGCGCGGGCGCGAGTTCCATGCTCGCCTCGTGCGGCGTGCAGAGGAAGACCGCCCTTGCGCCCGTCGCCTTGATCGCCTCCGGCTCGGAGGCCGCGATCGGCAGGTCGAGCAGCCCGCGGAAACGCGGGAACGAGTCCGCGAGGTTCGGCGCCGCGCCGCCCGCCTTCTCGCTCTTTCCAGAGCCGAAGAGCCCCACGATCCGCGCGTTCGGGTGACCGAGCAGGATCGAGATGAGCTCGGCCCCGCTGTAACCGCTCGCGCCGACGATGGCGATGGGAATGAACTGCATCACCGATGATCGTTGGCGGGGTGCACGATGAAGAGGTGAGCAGGTGAACAGGTGAGGAGGTGAATCGTGTCCGCGCTCTTATCACCTGTTCACCTCCCCACCTGCTCGCCTGTTCCTTTTCGTTGCCCTCGTTCGCTTCTTCGCTTCCTCGCCGACCCCTTCATTCCGCTCCGCCGCCCCGATCTCCACCTCCATCTCGGCGACGCTCCCGAGCAGGCCGCCCTTCTTGACGGCCGCGCGGATGTTCTCTCCGCACTCGCCGGCGCAGTCCGCCCCGATCGCCAGAGCGCCCTTTCTGAACAGCACGCGCACGCCGCGCACGCCCTGCGTGTGATCGCGGTCGAGGCCGTCCGCCACGCGCAGCACCGCCGCGAGGCGCCGCACCAGCGCCCTGTCCCGCTCGGGCATCGCCGCGAACTCCGCGTGCTTCTTGCTCGGCTCGGCACGCCGGTGGTAGCGAGCGATCATCGCCACGATCTCCTGCTCGCGCCGCGTCAGGCCCGGCAGTTCCGCGTGCCGGATCATCGTCGCCGAGTGCTTGTGGTGACGAGGGCGCTCGACGAGCACGCCGATGTCGTGCAGCACGGCCGCCGCCTCCAGCAGGACCCGCTCCCGCGCGACCGACGGCGAGCGCGGAATGATCCGACCGTCGGCCGTGAACTGATCGAAGAGCGACATCGCGAGCTTCGCGACGTGCTCGCTGTGTCCGAGCGGGGAGCGGCACCGCGCCGCGAATGCCCGGGCGCCCGCGAGCACGTCGTCCGCACTCCCCCCACCGCCCCGCCCCGCCTCCTCATCGATCATCATGAGGAGCAGCCCCTCGCGCACGCCGCCCGGGTGCCGGAGCGCGTGCGTCACGCCGAGGCGCTCCATGAGCCGCTCGACCGCGCACAGCCCCGCGATGATGATGTCCGCCCGATCGGCCGGCAGCCCCGGGACGCGCAGCCGCTCGCTCAACGCGAGCCCGCGCAGCCTTCGGAGGATCGCGCTCAGCTGCGTCCGCGACACCGGCGCCATGTCGCGCACCGCCGGGCTGTTGCGGTCGATGATCACGCCGCGTTCCGCCGCGGCGATCGTCGCGAGCGTGTTGAACGTGCCGCCGCAACCCACCACCAGGCCGGGCTTGGCGTTCTCGTCGGGCAGCATCTTCTTCAGCACGCGGTCGCAGTGCCGGCGGAGCTCCTTGAACCGGCGGCCCGCGGCGTCCTCCGCACCCCCGAAGGCCTCGGTGAGCCGCACCGCCCCCAACGGGGCCGTGGCCGTCGCGAAGACGATCCCGTCGCGGCTCTGCACCACTTCCATGCTGCCGCCGCCGATGTCCACGACGGCGCAGTGTCCATGCGAGAGGTCAAAGGCCCGCGCGACGCTCTTGTAGGTCAAGCGTCCTTCGTCGAGGCCCGAAATGACCTCGACGGTCAGCCCCGCGCGGTCCTTGACCAGCGAACGGAAGTCCGCGCCGTTGGCGGCGTCTCGCACCGCGGCGGTCGCGAAGGCCCGCGCGCGTGCGCCGAGGCCGTCGCAGATCGCCTTGAAGCGCGAGATCGCCTCCACCGAACTCGCCATCGATTCGGGGGCGATCGAGCCCGACCTCGACAAGCCGTGCGCAAGGCGGGTCATCGCGCGCTCCTCGCGGATGACCCGCCACGAGGATTCGTCGAGCACCTCCGCGACGAGAAGGCGGATGCTGTTGCTGCCGACGTCGATGACGGCCAGGCGCTTCGCGGCCGGCCCGTCGCGCCGAAGCGCACGCCCGCCGGGCACCGGCTTCACCTCGACGAGAGCCCCACCGACCTCGGCCGGCCGCGGTGTGCGCTTGGGTGCCCGCATCCGGAATCGTGGGCGCGCCGCAGAGGCGGAGCGATCTCGTTCTCGGGCCATAAAGAAACCCGGGGCGTCCGCCCCGGGCTTTCTGGTTTGTGCGGGTGACGGTGTTACTGCGTCAGGCGGGGGCCGCCGCCCTGGCGGGGCTGAAGGCTGATCTCGCCGTTGCGTTCCTCGTGCTGGCGGACGACCTGACCGAGGCTGATGGCCAGGCGCTTGGCGCCCGCCCAGTTCATGATCACGCGCGAGCCGACCGCGAAGACCAGCACGGGGTTGTTGTCCGGGCCGGGGACGGGCAGGTTGATGCCGAAGTCGAGCACCACCTCGTCCTGGGTCGTAGACGTCCGGATGGTGTTCGCGTACGTCGAGTGCATCTTCGACTCGTCGATGCGGAGCTGGATCTGACGGCTCTCTTGAGACTGGCCTTCGCCCATGACACTTCCCTTTCCATCGCCGAGCGCCGACAGCACGGCGCCGGGGCTCGTTGCACCCACGGCAGGACCAACGTCGTTCCGCGAGCTTGGCACGCGGGGTTGGCGCACGGGCCCGCGCCCGTGGTGCACGCCAGCGCTCACCGCGAATCAACCCAGTCTAGCACCGTCGCCCGCTCAAGTGCCGAAGGGGGGACTTGAACCCCCACTCCTTTGAAGGGAAGCGGATTTTGAATCCGCCGCGTCTGCCATTCCGCCACTTCGGCTCTTCCACCAATCCTATTCGCACGCCACGCCCCTGTGCGAAGACTCCGTTGGCCCGGGTGGTGAGGGCTTGCTATGCTTGGCCTTCAATTTTCCGCCCCCGAGCCCGTGCGCGCTCGGACGGACCACGCAAAGCCCGCCCGCCCGCCCCGACGGTGAGACCCGTTATGACGCAGACCGCCACCGAACCGAACAAAGTGCAAGTCGTCGACGCCGGCCCGAGCCTCAAGAAGCTCACCATCGAGGTCCCGGCCCACGTCGTGACCGAGAAGATCAGGGGCCAGCTCGACATGCTGGCCGGACGCGTCGCGCTGCCGGGCTTCCGCGCCGGGCGCGTGCCGCGTCAGCTGGTCGAGAAGAAGTTCGGCCCCGGAGTCCGCAAGGACGCCAAGGGCGAGCTCGCCGGCCAGGCGCTCCAGCAGGCCGTGCAGGACCTCAAGCTCAAGGTCGTGGGCGACGCCCACGCTGGCAACCTCGACAAGGTCGAGGTCGAGGAGGGAAAGCCCTTCGCGTTCGAGGTGCAGGTCGAGGTGCTGCCGGAGTTCGATCTGCCGAGCCTCGAGGGCATCGAAGTCCGCAAGCCGATGCTCGAGGTGACCGACGCGGTCGTCGATGAAGAAGTCCGCAAGATGTGCATCAACGAAGGGTCGCTCGAGTCGCGCGACAGCGCCGAGGCGGGCGACTACTGCACCGGACACGCCGTGATGAAGGGCCCGGACGGCACGGAGTTCTACAACCTCGAGGGCGCTGTTATCCAGGTGCCGACCGAGGAGAAGAACGGCCGCGGCATGATTCTCGGGATCATGGTGGACGACTTCTCGAAGCAGATCGGGACGCCGACGCCGGGCGCGACGCTCACGATCAAGGCCAAGGGCCCCGAGAACCACGAGGTCGAGGGCATCCGCGGCGCCGACCTGACGATGACGTTCCAGGTCAAGCGCATCGACCGCATCATCCCCGCGACCGTCGAGACGATCTACAAGAATTATGGGATGGAGAACGAGCAGCAGCTCCGCGACGCGATCAAACAGCGCCTCGCGCTCAACGTGCAAATCCAGCAGCAGTCCGCGATGCACCAGCAGGTCGCCAAGCACCTGCTCGAGAAGACGAGCTTCGATCTGCCCCGCCGCCTGACGGCACAGCAGGCCTCCCGCAACCTGGAGCGCAGGCGTCTCGAGCTCATGTACCGCGGCGTCGAACTCCACAAGATCGAGGAGCACATGGCCGAGCTGCGCCAGGCGAGCAGCGCCAGCGCCGCCCGCGACCTCAAGCTCTTCTTCATCCTGATGAGGGCCGCGGAGACCCTGAACATCGAGGTCACGCAGCAGGAAGTCAACGGCCGCATCGCCCAGCTCGCGTTCCAGCGCAATGTCCGCCCCGAGCAGATGCGCCAGGAGCTCGCCCGCACCAACCAGATCCGCTCGATCGTGAACCAGGTCGCCGAGCACAAGACCCTCGACGCGATCGTCGCGAAGGCGAAGATCACCGAGGTGCCGGCGGAAGAATTCAACAAGGGCGCGAAGGCCGGCGCCGCGGCCGAATAAGCCGGGCCGGATCATCATCGAACGTTGAAACCCCGCGCTCGGCGCGGGGTTTTTCGTTTTCCACGTTGTGGAAAGCCGCTTGCAGGACTTGCCACTTGGATGTAGACTGTTCTCACCGCGCCCCGTTCTGGGGACGCAGGCGACGACTCGTGGCGGGTCAACGCGGAGGGCTTATGGAACCTGCACCGGTCCGTTCGTTCATCGGCGCGCTTGTCGCCGCGGCGGCGTGCGTACACGCGCAGAGCTCCTTCGTCCTGCTGCCATCAGCCGAGACGGCGCCGGCGAACAGCTTCGCGGTCGTGCGGGCCGTAAGCGGGGATGGGAATGTCATCGCGGGCAGCAGCAGGCAACTCGCAGGGGAACGAGCCTACGTCTGGCGCCGCGCCGAAGAGGAGTGGATGCGAGTTCAACTTCCAGACGACACCTACGGGTCCGGACTTGGCTTCGCGTCACGCGCCCTCTGCCTCTCCGTCGATGGGAATGTCGTCGGCGGCATGTCCGGCCGTGGAGCATCTGTCGCATCATGGGCAAGCAAGTACCCGGCATACTGGAGCAACGTGCTCACAACTCCGCAAGTGCACCGGGTTGGTTCGGCACCCGGCGTGCTCTCGGGCACAGACGCCGCCGGAACGCAGTTCGTCGGTTACTCCGCCGGCCTTCCGTACTTTGAGTGCCTCGGCCAGCCGCCGGGTTTCTTGAACTCCGGGCTCGTGCGGTACTCTAACAGCCAGTTTGAGCATGTCGTCCCGCCGACGCGGTGCGAACCTCCGTATGAGTACAGGTATTCATCCGGCTTTCGAACGGGCCAGTCGATGAGCGCTGATGGGTCCACCGTCGCCGCGCACCGGAGGTTCATGCCGCCGACCGGCGCCGCTCACCATCCTATCGCGTTGCCGGTATCGAACATTCAGGCCCAACTCCCCGCGCCTTCCGGAACTTATGCACAGTCTGGTGGGGGCGCGTTTATCTCGTCTCCGGACGGAACCGTGATCGTCGGACAGATGGACTACGCGCCCTCCGATTCGGAGTACTGGGATTGGTTCAAGATCGTCGCGTGGCGCGACATGGTCCCCGAACTTGTGAGCGCTTCGAGTCCCACTGCCTTTGCGACATGCACAAACTACGACGGGTCGGTGATCGGCGGTACTTCCAGCGAGGGGACCGAGTACGTCATTCTCATTACCGGCACCGACTACACCGGCGTCGCCACCCTCTGGATCAAGTCCGGCGACCTGCCGTACCGCCGCGTGCGGCTCGATCACTACCTCCGCTCGCACGGGATTGACCCGGGCGACTTTTTTCCGACCTGGGTCTGCGGGATGTCGTGGGACGGGCGCACGATCGCGGGCGTCGGGCGCAACGGCGCCGGTGTCTATTCGTCGTTCGTGGCCTTCATCGAGAGCCCTGTCCATGTCTGCAACGACCTTGACTTCAACAACGACGGCCTCTGGCCGGACAACCTCGACCTCGAAGACTTTCTGAGCGTCTTCGGCGGCGGTCCCTGCTCGCGGCCCGGCTGCGACGGCCTCGACTTCAACGCCGATGGGCTCTTCCCGGACCACGCCGACCTCGAGGCTTTCCTCCGCGTCTTCTCCGGCGGCCCGTGCTGAGCCGTCCGGATTCCGCCGCAGCCTCCTGTCTGCGTCCAGAACGCTCCTTTCGGCGCGTGCGATTTCACTTTTCAAAGGACCGGTTTGTCGGTATCCTGTCCCTCTCGCACAGGGGTATAGGAGAGTCATGATGGCCCGCGCGATCCGTCCGCTCGCTCTTTTCTGCGCCGCCGGTCTGGCGTGTGCATTCCCCGGCACCCTCAACGCCCAGATTGTCTGGAAGGCATCGCCCGCCGAGCCGTTTGTGATCGCTCACCAGCAGGACGTCGTTCAGCAACTCGTGAAGCTCGCCCCGGCGGGCGAGGGGGTTTCTCGCGTCGTGGTGCAGGCCTCGGGTCCGGTGACCGACGCTGCCCGCGAGGGGCTGCGGCGTTCGGGCGTCACACTCCTCTCCCCCCTCGGGAACCACGCGTACTTCGCGGCGGTGAACGGCGATGCGCTGGACGCGGCGGCCGTGGCCGCCACCGGCGCGCTCACCGGTGTCGCCGCGATCGACGGCGCCTGGAAGATTGACCCGCGCTTGGCCGGGCCCGACGTCCTGACCCTCTGGGGCCAGGGCGCGGCCGAGGCCGCGAACGCCGCCGACCCGGTGGTGCCGCTCAGCGTCGTGCTCTTCGCCGACGTTCCCGCGGACAACGCGGCGATGGGAACACTCGCCAAGCACGCCACGCGCGTGCAGGGCGCCCTCGCCTCGCTGCCGGTCGTGGTCCTCGAGGCGCCCCTCTCGGCGGTTGCCGCGATCGCCGCGGAGCCGACGGTGCAGTGGGTCGAGCCGGCGCTCCCGATGATGGACGACTTCAACGCGGAGAACCGGGTCGTCACGGGAGCCGCGGTCGCGCAGGCGGCGCCGTACAGCCTCAACGGCGCGGGCGTGGGCGTGCTGGTCTTCGACTCGGGCAACGTCCGCCCAACGCACCAGGACTTCACCGGCCGTCTCACGCAGGTGGACACGGGCGACACCGTGAGCAGCCACAGCACCCACTGCGCGGGGACGGTGGGCGGCTCCGGCGGCGCGAGCGGGACCAACCGGGGGATGGCGCCTGGCTGCCACATCTACTCGGCCGGCCTGGGCGCGCTCACGAGCGGTTGGCTCTATTCAAACCCGCTGGATATCGAGGTCGATTACGGCGCGGGCTTCGACGCCGGCGCCGACTTGACGACGAACTCGATCGGCACCAACGTCGCGAACAACGGGTTCGACTGCTCGTGGGAGGGCGATTACCCGGTGACGAGCGCACTCATCGACACGATCGTGCGCGGCGACAGCACCGCCGCGACCGACGGCGCGATGCTGCCGGTCTTCTGGGCGGCGGGCAACGAGCGCGGGAACGGCCGCTGCGGCACGACGTACGGCACGGTGCCGCCGCCTTCGTGCGCGAAGAACTCGATGGTGATCGGCGCGACCAATTCCAATGACAGTTCCATCGCGAGCTTCTCGTCGTGGGGACCGACCGACGACGGCCGCATGAAGCCCGACTTCTCGGCGCCCGGGTGCCAGGTGGGCGGCGACAACGGCATCACGAGCGCGACGAGCACGAGCGACACGTCGTACGGCTCGCTCTGCGGCACGTCGATGGCGACGCCGACCGTCGCCGGGTGCGCCGCGCTCCTCGTGCAGGACTGGCGCGTGCGGTTCCCGTCCATCGGCGACCCGTGGCCCTCGACGCTGAAGGCGATTTTCGCCCAGAGCGCGACCGACCTGGGCAACGCCGGCCCCGACTACCAGTTCGGCTACGGCTCCATCAACGCGGTCGCCGCGATCGAACTCGCGCGCACCGGCAACTTCGAGCAGCGCAGCGCGATCGTCGCCGACGTGCACGAGTACACCGTCACGGTGCCGCCCGGCGCCGCGGACCTGACGATCACGCTCGCGTGGGACGACCCCGCCGCGACGCCGAACGTCTCGCCCTCGCTTGTCAACAACATGGACCTCGTCGTGCGCGACCCCGCGGACGCGCAGAAGCACGTCTGGACGCTGAACCCGGCCAGCCCGGCGACGGCCGCGGTGCAGACGGCCGCGAACACACGCGACAACCTCGAACAGGTGAAGGTGCCCGCGCCGGCCCCGGGCGTCTACACGGTCCGCGTCGAGGGGACGAACATCCAGCAGGGTCCTCAGCGGTATTCGCTGGTCGCTTCGCACCCGATCGCGTTCGTGTCGAGCCTGCCCAACATCGCGATCACCGCGACACAGCTCGCGCCCCTCGCCGTGTCGCCCGGCGCCGAATCGCCCGTCGCCGCCCGCATCGTCGTCCAGTCCGACGTCATCGTCCCGGGCTCCGTGAAGGTCCGGTACTCCTACACCGGCGGCGCGCCCTTCGAAGCGGTCACGATGACCGACGCGGGCAGCGGGGTCTGGACGGCCACACTCCCCGAGGCTCTGTGCGGCGCTTCGCTCTCGTATTACTTCGAGGCCGAGGGCCAGACCGCCGGCGTGAAGACGGCGCCGTCCAACGCGCCGTCCACGCTGTACACGAGCGTGACCGACTCGCTCGCGATGGTCGCGTCCGACACGTTCGAGAGCGCGAGCCCGGGCTGGACGGTGGGCGCTCCCGGTGACGCGGCGATTCGCGGAATTTGGGAGCGCGCGGCGCCCCAAGCCACGCCAGTGCAGCCAGGGGCGGATCACACGCCCGGCGCGGGCACGATATGCTGGGTGACTCAAGCAGCCGCCGGCGCAGACGAATCGACATTCGACGTGGACGGCGGCGCGACGACGCTCCGGTCCGCCGCGATCGATCTGACCGGCCTTCTCAACCCCGAGATCTCGTACTGGCGATGGTTCCGCGCGACCGGCACGAACGACCACTTGACGGTGAGCATCAGCAACGACGACGGGCAGTCGTGGACGATCGTCGAGACGCTGAACGGGCCGGGCGCGACGCAGTGGAACCACGCGCAGTTCCGCGTCGCGGACTTTGTCCAACCGACCGCCGCGATGCGCCTGCGCTTCGTGGCGGCGGACGTCGGCACGGGCAGCATCGTCGAGGCCGCGATCGACGACCTCGAGATCTTCGCGGACGACTGCCCGGCCGGGTGCGACAGCCTTGACTTCAACGGGGACGGCCTCTTCCCCGACAACCAGGACCTCGAGGACTTCTTCTCGGTCTTCGGCGGTGGCGCATGCTCCACCGGCACGTGCGGGGACCTTGACTTCAACAACGACGGGCTCTTCCCGGACAACGACGACGTGCAGGACTTCCTCGCCGTCTTCGGCGGCGGGAGTTGCTGAAGCGATCACAACGCACAGCGTGAAGACGAAAGCCCCGGGTGAAAACCCGGGGCTTCTCGTTGGCTCGTTGCTTGCACCGGGCGGTCACCCGGGCCCGCCGACGCCCAGGTGGACGGCGGAGAAGAGCGCCGGGAACTTCACCTCGCACCGGAAAATGTCGAAGCCCTCGCGCGGCCACGCGAGCTCCGCCAGCTGCGCCTCGACGAGCCCCGCGTACTCGGGCGCGTGCGTCGTGTAGAGCGCGCGGGGTGACGAGCCCAGGTGCACCGCGGCGCCCTCGAACGGCAGTGTGTGCGCCGCGTGGTCGGGGCCGACGGTCGCGAACCGCGCGCTCTCGGGCGTCATCCACGCCCGCGCGGCGGCCGGGCCGGCCCAACCCTTCGGAGTCAGGAGGTCGACGTACATCACCTCGGCGGGCTCGAGGCACGGGGCGGTCGTGCCGTGCGGCGGCCGGGTCGTGCCGCCGGGGAAGTCCTGCGCGAGCGTGCGCCACCACACGGTCGCCTCGCTCTCGGCGCCGACGCCCTCGAGCTCGAGAAAGTCCCGGCGCGTGCCGTCCGGCGCGGCGACGCTCCGCACGCGCATCGGGCCCGAGCTTGTGTAGTCGGCGAGGATCTCGCACGAGTCCGTCGAGACCATGGCCGTGCCCTCCGGCGGGCACGCGGGGCCGCCCCACGTCCGCGAGCTGGCGTACAGGCTGACGAGCGCGGAGGCCCGCAGCCGCTTGAGCCCGATACGCCCGCGGATCGAGAGACAATCGTGCTCGCCGGTCGGGCGCTGGTAGAAAATGACGGCGTGCACCGAGCACCGGCACATCAGCCCCCACACCGCCGCGTTCGCCTTGAACGCGGCACGCCGGAGCCGTTGCACCGACGCCCCGTCGGCCGGGTGGAGGCCGGCGAGCATCGCGTCGAAGACGTCGCGGTCCCCGGCGTGAGCGTTGACGGTCGCTCCGAACGCGGCGTAGGCCCGCTCGATATCGGCGATCACCGCCTGAGGAACCCCGCTCTCCCGGGCGCAGCGGAGCAATCGCTCCATCGACCCGGCCTTCGGTACGAGCCTCGCGCCTTCGAAGGAGTTCTGCGCGGTCGCGAGCGTGTGCACCTGCCACGCGAGGGCCGCGTCGAGGCGCAGCGACCGTTGCAGATCCGCCGCCCGGCGCGTTTCGCCCGGCGTTGCGGCGATCAGTGCTTGGAGGGCGTGACGCAGCTCGTCCAAGCTGCCGCGCACGTCACCGACGAATCGGGATATGCCCGCATCCGGGGGTTCTGCCTGTTGTTCAAGCACGTGATCCTGAGGATATCGGTTCGGGCCGTGCACCAAAGACAGGATACATGCGGCGCGTCACTGTGCAAGTCTTTGTAAAAATATTCTTGCAAACACCGCCGAACTTGGTATCTTCGCGGGCGCGTGCGAGTGGAACGGGTTTGACTTGCGTCCCCGCTTTGCACGGTGTGTGAACCTGGGAGATGCATCAATGAACAAAGCGGCGATGGTGTTGGCGGTGCTTGCCGGCGCGAGCGGCGTGTCGGTTGCGCAGGAACTTTGGTTCGCGGAGTACGCGTTCCAGAACGCGCAGTTCTCCGCCGTGAACACGGACGGCACGAACCCGCACACGCTCTTCCCGCTGCCGCCGGACAAGTGGCTGCCGCTGGGCGCGACATACTCGCCTGCCGTCGGCCGGTTCTTCTGGATGGACTCGGCGGGCCCGAGCGAGGTCACGACCGCCAACCCGAACGGGACCGGGCTGGCGGACGTCACGCCCGTGCCGGGCTTCGCGCGCGGCGCGCAGCTCGACGCAGCGGGCCGGATCTACTTCAGCACGAACAACACGATCATGCGGGTGGAGCTCGACGGCTCGCTCACGACGCTCTGGACGAGCGTGTCGAGCGATCCGATCCCCGCCGCTCCGCGCGTCGACCGCGTGAACGGGCACGTCTACTTCGGGGCGGAGAACAAGATCTATCGAATGGACCTCGACGGCTCAAACGTCAAGACGGTCGTCGCGGGCGTGGGGAGCCCGCGCGCGGTCGCGGTCGACGTCGGCGCGGGGTACGCGTACTGGGCCGACGGCGACACGATCAGCGACTTAATCGGGCGTGTTCGGCTCGACGGGAGCGACTTCCGGGTGCTCGTGGACATCTCGCCGAACAACGTCACGTCGTCGGGATTGATCGACGTCCTGGTCGATCCCGCGGGCGGCGACCTGTACTGGGCCGACGAGTTCACGACCGCGATCACCCGCGCTGATCTCGACGGCGCCAACGCGGCGGTCATTTATACGGGCAACACCCGCTCGCCCTCCGGGCTCACCATGAGCACCGGCGAGCCGGCGCAGGCGGTGCAAGACTGCGACGGCAACGGAGTGCCGGACAGCGTGGACATCGGCGGCGGCGCACCGGACTGCGACAACAACGGCGTGATCGACACGTGCCAGCCCGGTGGCTGCACGGTCAGGACGTTCCATCTCGACCAGGGCTCGAACGCCGCGGACTTCAGCGGGCGTGCGCTCGGCGTCCCGAGCCAGTGGCAGGTCTTCCAGCCTTTCGACGTGCCGGCGGGCGGGTGGTGCGTCGGCGAGGTCGGCGTCGACGGCTATACGACGAACTACATCGGGCCCGACGGGGTTACGCTCACGCTCTTCCCGGACAATCCGGCGACGCAGCGTCCGGACGAGACGGTGACGTTGGCGACGACAACCACCGACCTGCGCTTCGGCACCAACTTCGAGAACTGGGTTTACGCGCCCGTCAACGTGCAGCTCGCCGAAGGCCGGTATTGGCTGCGTATCGAGGCGAACGATCCCGTGAACTACGGCGGCTCGATCAACCACGGGTTCTCGGGGCTGCCGTCGCGGAGCAGAGGCTCGAGCGGGAACTTCACGGGCGCGGCGACACCCGTTGCGCTGCGCTTGACGCAGGGGGCGGGTTGCCCGCCGGCCTGTGACCCGATCGACTTCAATGGGGACGGTCTGTTCCCGGACAACTCGGACCTCGAGGACTTTCTCTCGGTCTTCGGCGGGGCGCCTGCAGCACCGGCACCTGCGGCGACATCGACTTCAACAACGACGGGCTCTTCCCGGACAACACGGATATCGAGGAGTTCTTCGACGTCTTCGGCGGCGGGGCGTGCGGCTAAGAGAGGCACGCGCGCGAACGGACTTGGCCGGTGACTGAACAGAGCGGGACGGAGCCGGCAACCTCTCCCGGCGCCGTTCCGCTCTGTCTCTTTCAGGAAACCGTTGCGGCTCATCAAACTTCCGACGCCGCCCGTCCCGAGCCGATATTGGGGGCGTGGCAGAGGGAACCGCCGTCTCGGAAGTCAAGAGCCTGTCGAGGCCGCCGCGCGCGTTCGAGCGCGACCACGCGCTCTTCCTCACGTACCTGCGTGTGGAGTGCGGGCTCCTCCCCAATTCGCTGGAGGCCTACGGGCGCGACAGCGCTCAGCTGCTCTGGACGCTGCACGACCGCGGGGTGACGAAGCTCGCCGACGCGAAGGGCCCGGTGTTGAGCGAGCACCTCGCGTCGCTCAAGGCCGATCGCGGGCTGGACGGTGTTTCGGTCGTGCGCCACCTCGCGACGGTGCGGGTCTTCTTCCGGTGGGCGATCGCCGTCGGGAAGGTGGCCGAGGACCCGACAACAACGCTCGACCGCCCGACGCGCTGGAAGCGATTGCCCGACGTCCTGAACCCGCAGCAGGTGCGGAAGCTGATCGAGAGTGTGAAGCCGGGGCCGGACGAGGGGGCGCCGGCGACGTGGCTGCGCGACCGCGCGCTGCTGGAATTGCTCTATTCCAGCGGCCTGCGCGCGAGCGAGGTGTGCACGCTCAAGGTGACCGACGTCGTCGAGCCGCTGGGCGTGCTGCGGGTGGAGGGCAAGGGGGGCAAGCACCGCCTCGTGCCGATGGGCGAGCCGGCGCGAGACGCGGTGCGGCGCTACCTCGCAGAGTGCCGGCCGAAGCTCGACAGAGGCCCGGCCGCGTCGCGCTCGCGGCTGCTGCTCTCTCGCACGGGCCGGCCCTTGGAGCGTGTGCGCGTCTGGCAGATCGTCTCGGGTGCCGCGAAGGATGCGGGGCTGAGGGTCTACCCGCACATGCTGCGGCACAGCTTCGCGACGCACCTGCTGGCGGGCGGCGCGGACCTGCGCGTGGTGCAGGAAATGCTCGGGCACGCCGACATCGCGACGACGCAGATCTACACGCACGTGGACCGCACCCGCCTGCGGCAGGTGCACAAGCAGCACCACCCGCGCGCTTGAATCACGCGATCCCGGGCGCCAAGCCGCGGGCCAGAGCAGCCGCGGTTCGGCAATCCGCGATGCGCTCGTCGCCGCTCTCGCGCTCGATGACAAGATCGCACCGATCGAGCAGGCCAGCGCTCTTTGCGACGCCGAAGAAGTCGGCCCACCGCACCGCGCCGCGGCCGGCGGGCGTCTCAGCCCCCCACTGTCCGCGCGCGGGGCCGGGGATCGCGTCTTTGATATGCACCTGCCTGACGCGAGGGGCGAGCGCTGCCAGCGCGGCCATCGGGTCGCCCATCCCGTAGAGGATCATGTTCGCCGGGTCGAAGTTGACGCCGACGGAGGGGCGGACGAGCTCGTTCAGGAACGCGAGCAAAGTCGCGGCGTCCTCCTGGCCGGTCTCGAGGGCGATGTCCACCCCGTGCGCGGCAAACGCGTCGGCGACGGCGTGGATCCGATCGACGAGCACGCGGCGAGCCGGGCTCTCGCCGTGCGGGATGAAGCCGGCGTGGAAGGTCACGAGCCGCACCCCGAGGCGCGCGGCGATCGCGGCGTTCGCTCGGGCGCGGGCGAGGTTCTCCTCCCAGTGCTCGTCGGGCACGACGCCGCCGGTGGCTCGGATCGAATCCAGCGTTGTGTAGTCCTCGCCCTTTGTGCCCATCATGCCGGAGAGGATGGTGATCCCCTCGAGCGCAGCCAGCGTCTCGTGTTCGCCCCATGCGCCCTCCCGCAACGGGTCAAGAGCCAACTGGACGGCGCTTATGCCGACCGCCCTAACTTTCGAGGCAAGGTCGGCGGGCGACGCCGGCCGGAGTGACCACGAGCAAACACCGAGGCGGGGCATATGCGGAGCACCTCCGGAGCGGCAGAGTCTACCACGGGCGCGGTCTCACGCCGCGAGGCGCTGGGCGTGCTGGGCGCGACGTTGGCGATCGGCGGCCCCGTCGCGGCGGCCGCCGCGATCCGGCCGAAGCCCGGCGGGCAGTGGTTCGACATCTCGCTCGCGCAGTGGTCGCTGCACCGGGAGCTGCACGACAAGAAGCTCGACGCCCGCGAGTTCCCGGCCGCGTCAAAGGGGATGGGCTTCGGGGCGGTGGAGTACGTGAACTCGTTCTACCGGGAGAAAGCGGGCGACGGTGCATTCTGGAAGGAGATGCGGGGACGGTGCGACGATCTCGGCGTGCGCAGCGTGCTCATCATGTGCGATGTCGCGGAGAAGCTGGGCGACGAGAACGCTGCGGCCCGCCAGGCAGCAGTGGACGTGCACCGCCCGTGGCTCGACGCGGCGAAGACGCTGGGGTGCCACGCGATCCGCGTGAACCTGCAGTGCACAGGGCCGGAGCAGGACCAGCAGAAGCACGCGGCGGAAGGGCTGCGGGCGCTGGTCGAGGTCGGCGCCGGGATGGACCTGTCCGTCATCGTCGAGAACCACGGCGGGAAGTCGTCCGATGGCGCGTGGCTCTCCGGCGTCATGAAGCTCGTCGATCACCCGCGGTGCGGCACGCTGCCGGACTTCGGCAATTGGTACGAGTACGACCGGTACAAGGGGATCAAGGACCTGCTGCCCTTCGCGAAGGGGCTGAGCGCCAAGTCGTACGACTTCGACGAGACGGGCGAAGAGACGACGATCAACTACTCCCGCATGCTCAAGCTCGCGCGGCTCGCCGGGTACACCGGATTCATCGGCGTGGAGTACGAGGGGAACAAGATGCCCGAGCGCGAAGGCATCCTCGCGACCAAGCGGCTGCTCGAGCAGCTCCGGGATTGCACGGTGGCGCTGCTGCCTTAGCTCATGGCAATGCTGTCTTGCCTTCACCGCCTGTGAATGCAGCGTTTGGCCCATCGCTCTGGGCGCGAGCATCCGGCCGCTCTGCGCCGGCCGGACAGGATCACCTCCGCCGAACTCGCGGGAGCGTTGGCTCGTACGACGCGTTCTCACGGAGGAATCGCGGGAATGAGCCGACTTTCTTCGGTGCGCCGTGCCGTCCTTTCCCCGACAACGGCGTGGGCCGCCGGCGCTTGGCTCGCCGCGACGGCGCTGAGTCTGGCGGTCATGCTCGCCGCGAGCGCGGCGGGGCCGGGAGGGCCGGGCGACGCGCTCCAAGTCGTCCGCAACACCGTGTGGATGATGACGGTGTTCGGTCGCGGCGTCGCCGCCGTGCTGAATCTGTGGCTCCCGCTCGGGCCGGCATCTTTCAACGCCATCGCCTCGGGTGTCGGGTGGCTGCCGTGGGCCGTGGCAGTTTGGATGTTCCTGACGCTGCGACGGAGCATCCGGAGCAAGCGGAAAGGCACGAATCTGCTCGACGAACAGCAGCTTGCCAGCCCCGTCCTGTCACGCCGGGCGGTGCTCGCGGACGCCGGCGTGGGCGTAATCGGACTCGCCGCATCGGGCGCGCTCGCGAAGGGCGCGGCGCTCGACGCGTGGGACTTGCAGGTGCGCGCGTACCGCGTCCTGATCGCGGATCTTCCGGCCTCGCTCGACGGCCTGCGGATCGTGCAGATCTCCGACACGCACCTGGGCACGCGCGTCAACGCGGCCTTCATCGCGGAGTGCGTGCGGCGGGCGATCGCCTTGCGGCCCGACGTCGTTGCGCTCACCGGCGATTACATCCACAACGGCGTCTGGTGCATCGAGCAGGCGGCGGAGCTCTTCAAGCCGCTCGCGGCGGAACTCCCCGCGGGCGCGCCGGTCGTCGGCGTGCTCGGAAACCACGACTGGTACGGCGACGGGCGCGAGATGAGCGCGGCGCTGCGGGGCGCCGGCGTCACGATGATCGACAATGGTCGCGTTTACCTCGACTCGGAGACGCGGCGGCTTGTCACCGCCCCCACCGCCGAGTGCCTCTGTATCGCAGGGCTCGGCGACCTGCTGATGGACGTCGTGGACCCGGCCGCGGCGCTCAGCGGCGTGCCTGACAACGTGCCGCGGGTGCTCCTCTCGCACCACCCGGATACGGCCGAGGACCAGCGGCTCGTCGGGCCTGGTCGATTCCGCGTTGACCTTCAGCTCTCCGGGCACACGCACGGCGGGCACGTGCGGGTGCCGTTCCTCGGCACGCCGATCGTGCCGAGCGAGTACGGGAGCAAGTACGCGGGCGGGCTCGTGCGCGGGCCGGCATTTCCCGTCGTGGTCTCACGCGGCGTGGGGATGTCGATCCTGCCGGTGCGATTCAACGTGCCGCCGGAGCTGGTCGAGGTGACGCTCGTGCGGGACGTCACGGCACGCCGAGACGGATAACCGTGCCTTCCTTGCCCAGCTTGGACGTGCCGACCTCGATCGGCCACTTCTCGTCGGCGGAGCGGCGGAAGGTCTGGCCGTGCTTCAGGACCGGTCCGGACTTCAGCACGTAGACGGCGGAGTCACCGAGCCACTCGCGCAGGTACATTGGTTGAGCGCGAGATCCCACGATCTCGAACTCCCGGTGCCCGAACGTGCACATTCCGAGCGTGCTGGCGCTGAACGTCCCCTTCTCATCGCGTGTCATGATGACGTTGACCCAGAGTTTCACCAGCGGGATGGTCCCGTCGTCCTCGTCGAGATGACTCGCTACTTCGAGCACAAACTGCGGCTCGTGGACCGCCGTCGCATCGCCCACATACCAGCCCGCCGCATTGCAGGCCTTCATCATGGCCGCCGCCTCGCGAGTCGCAGCCTTCGCTCCCTCTATCTTGGAAGGATTCATCGCGACGAGAACCACGTGCGCCGTGTACTCGACGGCTCGATCGCGCGGCCATGAAACAGATACCGCTGCCGATGTATCGATCTCGTCGCCGGGGATGACTTCATTGAATAACTTCGCGAAGACGGGGCTTTCATTGATTGTCAAAGCGAAGTTGTCCCCATCATCGCTTTCGACGACAACACCGGCCTCAGGAAAGAGTTCCTTTACGGTATCAGCGATGCGTTGAGCTTCGAATCCTGCGGACGACCCGAGCAGTGGCATGGACAGAATTGGGTCCGGGCCCTGCCGCTTCTTCTTGCCAAAGAACCGTCCGAACATGCGCATGCTCCCGAGTCCTCGCGCCACCGGCTGGAACCGGGCATGATAGGGAAACTGCCGTTTTTGGGGGCCGCGGCGAATACAGTCGCCGATGGAGCACAACGGCGACCCGCTGGGCCAGGTTGACAGGATTCTCGCCCACATTAGAGACACGCTCGGCGAGAACCCGATGGAACCCCGGGCGTGGCAGTTTTTCCTCCGCCCCACCGACATCGACATGGCCGAAGAGCTCGGGCAGGAGCTCGAGGAAGAGGGGTACGACGTCAGCGGCGCCGAGCACGTCGAGGAGACGAAGGTGGACGCGGACGGGAACGAGACGACGACGATCGGGCCGCCGGTCGTCTTCGCCTTCTGGCGCGGCGTGCTGACGCCGGACGAGATCCGGGGCCACGTCCGCAAGTTCATCGCTCTCGCGGAGCGCGAGGGGATTGTTTACGAGGGGATGGACGCGATGTCCCTCGAGGAGTTCGACCAGATCTTCGGCGAGCCGAAGCTGCTGGGGCTCGAGGACGCGGTCTGGCGGCTTCGCCACCTGACGGACATGGGCCTTGAGGAAAACGCGCCGGTGACGTTCATGTTCGGCTATCAGGCGGAGGACCCCGACGCCGCGGTCGAAGCACTTGAGGCGGCGGGGCACGAGGCCTCGCTCTGCGAATACGACGACCTCTCGTGGAACGTCGAGGTGCGCGTGGCGGGGACCAACAACGAGAATGCGGTGCGAGCGGCGTTCGCGGAAGCGCAGGCCGCGGCGGAGGAGATCGAGGCGGAGTTCGTCGGGATGCAGTTCGAGCCGGAGGGGGAGGAGGAGTAGCGAGCGCTACTTCCGCTGTTGTTCCACGCGCTCCGGTCCGTCCTTTGGGATGAAGAGGCGCAGAGGAATCGTGTTGCCTGTGTCAAAGAAGTTGCGGACGTACACTTCAATATAAGCAGGATTTGCTTTGACGTGATCGCGCTGTTGTGCAAACTTAGGCTGTAGGCGCGGGACCGCGACGTCATCAGTCAGCGTTGCATCGTCCTCGGCAGCCATTGCGCGGCGGATGGCGGCGGCCGTGTGGCTCTTGACCAAGTTATCCTTTGCTGCGTGAAAGGCATCAAAAAGGACTTCAAACGATCAACCGGCGCGCCTTCGTTTGGATCTACAAGGGCGTATTCGATGTACACGCCATCGGGCCCGGTGACCTCAAGCGGCACACTTGCAAGCAACCGCCGCAGGCCCTCGCGATCGTCCAACCGAAGAAGAGCGGCAAACACGGCATATTCCAGGAATCCAGCGAATCCGTTGCTATGGTCGTCAGCCGCGGCGACGACGTAATCGAGAGCATCAGAACGATGCTCCGGCGATTCTACCAAGAGTTGGTAAACCGCCGCGAATCGTGCGTAGTACTCGCTTTTCGGATTGTCAGCTCCCAGATTACGATCAGCAATGGCGCGGAGCTCGACGACTCGTGGCCCTTCCACCGGCTGCCGATCGCATGCGCCCAGTATGCAACTGGTCGCTGCGAGCAGCACAATACGCTGCTGCGTCACTAGCCCTCCATCCGCCCCGGAGGGGCGGACCACCCAAACCTACGGCGCCCACACGTTCGCCGTGCTCGTCGGCGTCGCGGGCTTCACCGCGCCGTTGCACGAGCCGTTCGCGCCCGGCGCGGGGAGGATCGCACCCGTCGGGTCGGCCTTGATGACCGAGACGGGGTGAACCTCCCGCGGGAAGGCCGCGGCGGACGCGGGCGGGACGGTGACGCCGTTCAGGTGCATCTTGCCGCCGGAGAGGCCGGGGAAGTGCTCGCCCTGCCAGCTCGCCGGGTACTTCTGGTCGTCCATCTCCAGCGCTGCCTTGGTGGGGAAGAGGGGGCGGAAGGTGTCGCACATCACCGCGAGCTCCTGCGTGTGCGTCGCGGTGAGGCTGGCCTCGACGGTGCCGGGGTGCGGCCCGTGCGGGATGCCCTGCGGGTGGAGCGTCAGGCTGCCGATCTCGATGCCCTTGCGGCTGCCGAAGTTGCCGTCGACGTAGTAGAGGACCTCGTCGCTGTCGAGGTTGCTGTGGTTGTACGGGACTTTGATCGCCTGCGGGTGGTAGTCCAGCATGCGCGGGGCGAAGGTGCAGACGACGAAGTTGTGCGCCTCGAAGGTCTGGTGGATCGGCGGGGGCATGTGGAGCTTGCCGGTGATCGGGCTGAAGTCGTCGGCGTTGAAGACGAAGGGGTAGTAGCACCCGTCCCACCCGACGATGTCGAGCGGGTGGTAGTGATAGACGTACTCGTGCACGAGGTCCCGCGCCTTGATGCGCACCGGGAAGTCGCCCTTCTCGTCCCAGGTCATCGGGAACTCGGGGAGGCGCAGGTCGCGCTCGCAGTACGGCGCGTGCTCCAGGTACTGCCCGTGCGTCTTGCTCACGTACCGCTTCGGCGGGCCGATGTGGCTGCCGTTCATCGTCTCGATCAGGAGGAACTTGCCGAAGGGGCACGACTCCACCGGCGGTCCGCCGTCGGCGGGCCTGCCATCGGGGCCGTTTTGCCGCTTGTCCCAGACCACCGTGTAGATCACGCCCTTGGGGATCACGACGTAGTCGCGCGGGCGGAAGCGGACCGTGCCGAGCATCGTGTGGCAGACGCCCGAGCCGTAATGGACGAAAATGCACTCGTCCCCCTGCCCGTTCTTGAAGTGGTAGCCCATCTGCTCCGCGGGGTTGCAGACGGCCATCTCGACGTCGGAGTTGCCGAAGAGGACGACGCGCCCGGTCACGAAGTCGCCGTGCGGTTGCATCGGCGCGCTCTTGACGTGCCGCATCCGCATGATGTCCTTCTCGACGTACTCCGTCTTCGTCGAGTACATCGGCTTCCACCCGTAGACCTGGGTCGGCGGGTGGATGTGGTACATCGTGGTCGTGGGGCCGACGAAGCCCTCGGTGCCGAAGACCTCCTCCGAGTACAGGCACCCGTCGGGGCGGCGGAACTGGACGTGGCGCTTCTGCGGGATCAGGCCGAGCTTCGTGTAAAAGGGCATGGCGTGCCTCCGGGGCGATTGTAGGGGTTTTCACGCGTTGGGCCGCGGCGGTGTCACCCCGCCGAACAGCTACCCTCACATCGTGCGGCGCGCGTTTACACTCATCGAACTGCTGGTGGTGATCGCGCTGGTCGCGCTCCTGATCGGCATCCTGCTGCCGGCGCTCGCGAACGCCCGCGAAGCGGGGCGGGGCGTGGTCTGCCAGTCGAACCTGCGCTCGATCATGACGATCTGCCAGTGGTACGCCGATGAGCAGAAGGGCTTCAGCCCGGCGCTGGGTCAGCCGTACACGAGCGCACCCAACTGGGCCTTCGTCGTGCAGCACGCGGCGGGGAACAACGCGACGACGAGCGCGGGGGCGTTCGTGCCGCGGAGCGTGCTGGTCTGCCCCTCGGCATCGCGCCTCACGGGTGCGGAGATGACCCGCTGCTTCGGCGTCAACGGCACCGGGCACAACAAGCTCTCGTTCCCGCAGGACCCGGACTACTACGACGCGGACGCGGGCGTGCCCGAGAGCCTCGAGAAGCCCGGGCACGCGCGGCTTGACCGCGTGCAGTTCGCGAGCCGCACGCCTTTCGCGATGGACACCGCCCGGGCCCCCACCGCCCCGCCGGACCGGACGGCCAGCGTCCTCGACCTCCGCATCGACGCGCACCACGCCGAGCGCCTCTGGCGGCTGCACGGGTCGAAGTCGGTCTTTAACGTGGTGCGCTGCGACGCGTCCGTCGTGAGCGTGAAGGCGCCGGAGGACCACTGGCGCGACCCGCTGCCGTGAAGAGAAAACTCACCGCAGCGTCGCAGAGGAAGATGAGAAGAGGACAGACTGGTTTGAAGATCGCGCACGGGCGTACCTCTTCAATTCAGCCATTTCTCTTCTCCGCGCTCTCTGCGCCTCTGCGGTGAATCTGTCTGCGACTCTGCGGTGGATCTTCTTACCCCGGCGGCAAAAGCGGCGGGCCGATGGGCACGTTCCCGTCCAGCTCGCGCTCCAGCAGGTCGGCGTAGCCGCAGTCGATCAGCTCCCCCATCGCCGGCCCGAAGTGCCGGCGCAGCTCCCCGACGGCGTCCTGCGCCTTCGCCACCGGGTTGCCCCGCGTCACCAGCGACTCGAACTCGATGAACGCCCCCAGCCGCTCCACGCTGTCGAGGTGGATGCGCGTGCTCCCGTGCATCCACAGCTCGCGGCGCTTGCGGACGACGACGCGCACCGGCAGGGGCTCGCGCCCGAAGCGCTCAAGGGCCTGCTCGGCGGTGAAGATCGTGAAAGTGCTCAGCTTCGGCGCGGCGCGGTTGGGGCGCTCGTAGAAGACGAACTCCACCGGCTCGCCGTCGGTCTCGCGCTTCTTGAGGCGGCCGGTGGGGATGCGGTAGTACGTGTCCGTCTGCTCGAAGGCGAGGATGAACGACGCGCCGATGGCCCTGCAGATCGCGCGGGCGAGCGGCGGGTCGCGGAGTTCGGCCTTGAGCTCGACGTTCTGCACGGGGGAGGATACGGGAACACAGAGCAAGACGGAGGGAAGAGGAGGAAGACGGAGAAGAGTCTGGGTGGTGAAGCGCGGTCAACAGCCAGCCCGACCGTGAAGGAAGGCGTCGAGGCGCAGGACGAGAAGTGTGAACGCGGAGGCCGCGGAGGAGCGCGGAGCGGCAAGAGACCGTGCCACCGCCTCGGCGAGTCTTCGAGACTAGGCGGTGCCCTTCACGCCGCACTCCGGGCACGCGGCGTCGGGCGCGAGCCCCGCCCTGTCGTGCGCGCACGAGCGGCACAAGCCCCGCTTCGCCCGCACGCGATTTCGGTTCAAGACGAACGCGACACGGAACCAACCGACCGCGACCGCTGCGGAGACCACCGCGATGATCGTCGCCTTCACCGCCTCGGGGAGCGACGGCAAGTACACGGGCGCAAAACCCGCGGCCACGAGGCAGCACCCAGCCGCGATGAACCCGCAGAACACACACGCATGAACGGCCGCTGCGTGCCTGTCTGCCGGGCGGGGAGCCTTCACGCACCGACTGTAATCACCGCGCGCGGCCCGGCCGCGCGTGGGGAAGAAAGCAGCACAGCAGCAAAGCAACAAAGCAGCAAATGAGGAGGGCGTCCGTTCCCCCGCCATTTGCTGCTCTGCTGTTCTGCTGCTCTGCTGTTTTCTTTACGCCGCCATCTTGATCGCGTCCGCCCCCGTCACGCTCAGCCCGCCCGGCGTGTCGGTCCCGAACTGCACGACGATCGCGTCGCTGGGCAAGCCCACGAGCGTCCCGCGCTGCCCCTGCACGATGTAGCGCACGCCCGAGGCCGCGGCCGCGGTCGGCACCGAGCCGTCGGTGAAGCCCATCCGCCGCGAGAGGCTGGTCGAGCCGGGCGCGCCGCCGATCCCGACGAAGGCCGACTCGCCCGGGAGCTTCCTGAGCACGTTGAAGAACGCGCCCGTGCTCGCCGCGGCGTTCTCCGCGTCCCACGCGATCGTGATCGCGCCGCTGGGCTGCAGCGTCACGGTGATGTTGGTCGGCTTGCCGGGGGCGGGCAGCGGCGCGGGCTCGGCCGGGGGCGGGATCTGCGCGGCCGCGTAGATCGACGCGGGGTCGGCCTGCGCCTCGGCGTAGTTCTTGATCGCGCGCACCAGCGTCGCGGCCTGCGTGCGCATCGTCGAGACGCCGCCACGCATCTTCGTCGTCGCGGCCTTGCTCGCCTCGCGGGCGGCGAGGGCGTCGTCGTACGCGCCCCGGGCGTCCCCGGTCAGTTCGTTGAGCGTCGCCACCTGCGCCGCGGTGAGGCCGATGGTTCCCGCCGCCGCCGCCCACACGGGCACGTGCGTCTCGCAGAACTCGATGAGATCGACAGCTTTTTCCGGAAGGACTGACATCGAAAGACTCCTGGGTGCGTGGTGCGTCGTGCGTGGTGCGTCGGGAAACGCACGGCGCGCGCACCACCAGGTTTGCTCGCTCTCCGCTGCCGCGAACACCGCGGCGGCCCCCCTTCTGTCGTCACCCCGCGTTCACGGCTTCACCCGACGAGGGAAAATCGCCGCATAAACCCTCCCGGCGGGCGCAGGCGGCGTTTTTGCCGCCGCGGAAGGAGTTTTCGTTGGCACGGAAACGACTTTCGTTGGCACGAAAACTCCGTTCGTGGGCACGAAAGGAACTTTCGTTGGCACGAAAACTCCGTTCGCGGGCACGGAAGGAGTTTTCGTTGGCACGAAAACAGTTTTCGTGGGCACGAAAACTCCTTTGGCGGGCACGGACGGAGCGCCAATGGTCAGAAT
Organism: Phycisphaerales bacterium; assembly: GCA_035628115.1. Taxonomy (GTDB): domain Bacteria; phylum Planctomycetota; class Phycisphaerae; order Phycisphaerales; family UBA1924; genus BJHL01. Next base: position 27,159 of record DASPKL010000009.1, read on the forward strand.
TCGGATGCGAGTCGATCTCTATACAACGTCCGCTAGCCAGTCGTAGCAGTGCTCAAGTAAGAACTCTTTACACTTCATCGCAGAGTCTCCGAAAGTGACCCCATCACCAAGAAGCTTCTTGGCGGCACGAACTTGGCCACCAGCGAGTCCATGTGCCGTTGCGAAGACGTTCTTTCCTGCGGCCTGCGAAACACCTCTCGCACCGATTCTGTCTACGTTGTCTGGGTCAAAACCAAACCCGAGGATGACGACGTGCTTTGCAGAACCGATCCACTCCCTTGCGACTTGGGCGTTGCTTGACGCCGTTGCGTCACGTTCTTCGTTTACAAGATAGATTCCTTTCGCCCATTCAGCGAAGGTCGGATCATCATCTTCGTCTAAGACATCACGCACGTGGTCAGCCTTGCGACTGCTTCCCTCGTGCGCATTCCACAGGCCCTCAAGACGTCCGTGCACATGCACAATGTTCATGCCGAGGACGTGTTGGTCTGCACCTACGGAGTACGGAGCGCCAAGCGATCCGAACCACTGAACGAGCGCTGTTTCCAGAAGGTTGTCGTAGTTGAAGCTGACGAATCCGACTTTGCCCTTTGCCAACGCTTCGGGTTTCCGGACAAACCGCTCGAGCAGGACTCCCATCCAGTCCGATCCGCCTACTCGGTCTGCGACAGCGCGAAGCTCCAACGGAGCTAGGAGTTTTGCGATGGCCCATTTACCCAGTGGGCGGTACTTGGGATTGCGCTCCAAGAATGTGTCGATCGATTGATTGTGGGCGTTTCCATATGCGGTGACAAAGTCTTCCCGTTGTGCCCGGTAGGAATCAGCTCGCGGGGACCGCTCGGAAACTCCCCACTCGGGACAATCAGTACAGAGCTTGTGCCGTAGCTCATCGCCGGTCAATAGACCAAACGGCTTGCTGGCCCCGGCCCCCAGCACGAACACGAGCGACGGTGAGTTGTCGGTCTGAGTCATAAAGGAACAAAGTAAGCCCTCCCTGACGGTCGGGCTACCTGTCTCCGCGCTCCTCCACGGCCTCCGCGTTGGGCCCTCCGCCGCCGGGGCGGGCACGTGGCAGGCTGTACACTCGGCCATGCGCGGTCGCGGGCTCGGGATTTGGGAAGCCGTGGCGAGCCTGTCTATGGCGACGTTTATCGTGCTGATCGTCGCGATCGAGGTCTTGCCGTTCGAGCCCCCGTTCTATGTCTACCCCGGCCTGCTGCTGGTAAGCATGGCGGCCTTGGTCATGGAGCTCCGCGCCAACCAGCCGCGCCCGGGCGTGTATTGCGAGCACTGCGACTACAACCTCGCGGGCCTTCCGGCCGACGCGACCGCGTGCCCGGAGTGCGGAGGCAAGATCGGGCCCGCCGCCGCGAAGGCCCCGTGATCCGTCTGTCCGGCGGCCGTGCGGCCATCTGTACACTCGGCCATGGTCCGCGGCAGGCACAACCCGGATGGGCACCCGGTCGGGAGCGGCTGTTCGGTGATGGTGTTGATCACCTGCGGCCTCATCGTGCTGACGGGCGGGCCGACGCGAATTGGAGTGGCCTTCGGGATCGCTTGTGTCGCGGGCGCGCTGTTGCTCACCGCTTTCGAGGTAACGACGGAGATAAAGTCGCGCGCCGCCGCTCGCCGTCTGGCGGAGCGGAAGGAACGAAGGCAGTGCCTCGATTGCGGCTACCCCGTTGCTGATCTGCCGACCGACACCATCGCGTGCCCGGAGTGTGGAACTGCCATCGAGGTGAGCGAACCGGGGACGCGGTGACCCGGCGCCGGGGCGGGCGCGGGCCGAGCTGTACACTCGGCCATGCGACGGCCGGGGGTCGGGTTCTGGCGGGTCGTCTTCGCCGCGTCGGTGATTCTGTTCGTCGCGGGCGCGGCGGTGACGGTGCTCACAATCGTCTCCGGCGGGGTCGTCCACACCTCGTGGACTTCTTCAATTCCC
>DASPKL010000010.1:0-84652 GCA_035628115.1 Phycisphaerales bacterium
AACGCCTGGATGCCCATGCGGTGCAGCGTCGGGGCGCGGTTCAGCAGCACCGGGTGCTGGTAGATACACTCCTCGAGGATGTCCCACACCTCGGGGTCGCGACGCTCGAGCATCTTCTTGGCCGACTTGATCGTGTCGGCCAGGCCGTGCTCCTTGAGGCGGCGGATGATGAACGGCTGGTACAGCTCCAGCGCGATCTTCTTGGGAAGGCCGCACTGGTGCAGCTTAAGCTCCGGGCCGACGACGATGACCGAACGCGCCGAGTAGTCCACGCGCTTGCCCAGGAGGTTCTCGCGGAAGCGCCCCTGCTTGCCCTTGATCATGTCGGTCAGCGACTTGAGCGGGCGGTTGCTGGAGCCGAGCACCGGCCGGCGGCACCGGCCGTTGTCGAACAGCGCGTCGACGGCCTGCTGGAGCATCCGCTTCTCGTTGCGGATGATGACCTCAGGGGCGTTGAGGTCGACCAGCTTCTTGAGGCGGTTGTTGCGGTTGATGATGCGGCGGTACAGGTCGTTGAGGTCGCTGGTCGCGAAGTTGCCGGACTCCAGCAGGACCAGCGGGCGCAGGTCCGGCGGGATCACGGGGATCACGTCCATGACGAGCCAGCCCGGGTCGTTCTCGCTGCCGCGGATCTGCTCGACGAGCTTGAGACGCTTGGCCAGGTCCTTGATCTTCTGCTTGCTCTTGGTGGTGGCGAGCTCCTCGCGGATCTCCTTGGCGGTGGCGTGCAGGTCGAGCCGCTCGATCAGCTCGCGCACGGCGTCGGCGCCCATCATGGCCTTGAAGGCGTTGCCGTGCTTCTCCTGCGCGACGCGGAACTCGTCCTCGGTGAGGACCTGCTTGAACTTGAGCTCGGTGTCGCCCGGGTCGACGACGACGTAGTCCTGGTAGTAGCAGATCTTCTCGAGGTCGCTGGTCTTCATCGCCAGGAGCGTGCCCAGGCGGCTGGGCATGCTCTTGAAGAACCAGATGTGGACGATCGGGCTGGCGAGGTTGATGTGCCCCATGCGCTTGCGGCGCACGCGGCTGTGCGTCACCTTGACGCCGCAGCGGTCGCAGATGATGCCCTTGTACTTGGTGCCCCGGTACTTGCCGCAGGCGCACTCGTAGTCCCGCTCGGGCCCGAAGATGCGCTCGCAGAAGAGCCCGTCCTTCTCGGGGCGGTACGTGCGGTAGTTGATGGTCTCGGGCTTCTTCACCTCGCCGTAGGACCACGCGCGGATGTCGTTGGGCGACGCCAGCGTGATCTTGACGGCGGAAAAGTCGTTGACGCGATCGTAAACGGTCTCTGCCATGCTCTGTTCTCCCGAACAGCGAAACTCCCGGTCGCAAACTGCACAGGCGGGTGTCGTTGTAGTCGGGGGCGCCCGCGCGCCCCGTCGGTCGCTCGTGCCGAGCGCCCGACGCCCCCTAGAGGAGGCTCCCGCCTTCCTTCTCCTTCTTGTCCAGCGTCACGTTGAGGCCCAGCCCCTTGAGCTCGTTGCAGAGCACGTCGAACGCGACGGGCATGCCCGCCTCGAGCTTGTGCGTGCCCTTGACCATGCTCTCGTAGATCTTGGTGCGGCCCTCGACGTCGTCGCTCTTGACGGTCAGCAGCTCCTGCAGGATGTAGGCGGCGCCGTACGCCTCGAGCGCCCACACCTCCATCTCGCCGAAGCGCTGGCCGCCGGTGCGGGCCTTGCCGCCCAGGGGCTGCTGCGTGATCAGCGAGTACGGGCCCGTCGCGCGGGCGTGGATCTTGTCGTCCACGAGGTGGTGGAGCTTGAGCAGGTACATGACGCCCACGGTCGTCCGCTGGTGCAGCGGCTCGCCCGTGCGACCGTCGAAGAGCTGGATCTTGCCGCTGCGGGGCATGTGCGACAGGATCTCGCGCCAGTGCGGGAACGTCCCGGTCCTCTCGAAGTGCTCGCCGCGCTCGCGGACGTGCCTGTTCGCCTCGTCCACCGCCGCGTGCACCTCGGTCTCGGTCGCGCCGTCGAAGACGGGCGTGACGGCCTGGAAGCCCAGGACCTTGGCGGCCCAGCCCAGGTGCGTCTCGAGGATCTGGCCGACGTTCATGCGGCTGGGCACGCCCAGCGGGTTGAGGAGCACGTCCACCGGCGTGCCGTCCTCCATGAACGGCATGTCCTCCTCGGGCACGATGCGGGCGATGACGCCCTTGTTGCCGTGGCGGCCGGCCATCTTGTCGCCCACCGAGAGGTGGCGCTTGGTGGCGATGTAGACCTTCACCATCTCGAGCACGCCCTGGGGCAGCTCGTCGCCGCGCTTCATGTGGCTGACCTTGCGGGCCTTCTCCGCCTCGACGCCCTTGATGCGGGGCCAGAACTGGCGGAAGAGGACCTCGGCCTTGTCGCGGACGTCCTTGCCGCCCTTGGCCCACTTGATGTCGAAGGTGCGGATCTGCTCGAGGATGACGTCGGTGATGTCGCTGGCGCCCACGCGCTGGCGGGTCATCGGGTCCACCATCGGCGTGCCGACGGCGTCGTTGATGGCGCTCACCATCTGCCGGAAGAGGGCGATGGCCTTCTCGTCCATCGCCTTCTCGTAGTCGGCGATGTCCTTCTTGAGCTGCTTCTTCTGCTCCTCGTTCAGGTGCAGGCGGCGCGAGAACTTGCGGGCGCCGATGACGACGCCCTCGACGCCGGCCGGCACCTCGAGCGAGTCGTTCTTCACGTCCTCGCCCGCGCGCCCGAAGATCGCGTGCAGCAGCTTCTCCTCGGGCGTCAGCTCGGTCTTGCTCTTGGGGCTGACCTTGCCGACGAGGATGTCGCCGGGCCCCACGCGTGCGCCGGTGCGGATGACGCCGAAGTCGTCGAGGTTGCGGAGCATCTTCTCGGAGACGTTGGGGATGTCGCGCGTGAACTCCTCGCGCCCCAGCTTGGTCTCGCGGATCTCCACGTCGAACGCGTCGATGTGGATGCTCGTGAAGACGTCGTCCTTCACGAGACGCTCGTTGATGACGATCGCGTCCTCGAAGTTGTACCCGTCGAAGGTGTTGAACGCGACCAGCACGTTCTTGCCGATGGCCAGCTCGCCCTGGCGCGTCGCCGCGCCGTCGGCCATCACCTGCCCCTTCTCCACCTTCTGCCCGGGCTTGACGATCGGACGCTGGTTGAGGCACGTGCGCTCGTTGAGCCCGGCGAACTTCCGCAGCTCGTACTCGTCGCTGTTGTCGACGATGATCCGCTCGCTGTCCACGTAGGTCACGACGCCCGCGTTCTTGGCGCGGATCACCATGCCCGTGTTGTGGCCGACCGACTTCTCGACGCCCGTCGCGATCATCGGCGGGTCGACCTTGATCAGCGGCACGGCCTGGCGCTGCATGTTGCTGCCCATCAGCGCGCGGTTGGCGTCGTCGTGCTCCAGGAACGGGATGAGCGCCGCGGAGATGCCCACGATCTGCTTGGGGCTGATGTCCACGTAATCGACGCCCGAGGAATCGACCTCGGCCAGCTCGCCGTTCACGCGCGCGAGGATCGCGCCCTTCCTGAGCTTGCCGTCCAGGTCCAGCGCGTCCGTCGGCGCCAGCACCGCCCGCATCTCCTCGTCCGCGCGGAGGTTCACGATCTTGCCCGTGAGCTTCCCCTCCTTCACCTCGCGGTACGGCGTCCGCAGGAAGCCGTAGTCGTCGATGTTCGAGAAGATCCCCAGGCTCGCGATAAGCCCGATGTTCGTGCCCTCGGGCGTCTCGATCGGGCAGATGCGGCCGTAGTGCGAGATGTGCACGTCGCGCACCTCGAAGCCGGCGCGCTTGCGGTTGAGGCCGCCCGGCCCGAGCGCGCTCAGGCGCCGCTCGTGGATCAGGCTCGAGAGGGGGTTGGTCTGGTCCACCACCTGGCTCAGCTCGCTGCGCCCGAAGAAGAAGTCGATCGCGCTGCTGATGCTCTTGGTGTTCACCAGGTCGGCGATCTTGACGACCTCCTCCGGGTCCTTGACGCTCATGCGCTCCTGCACCGTCCGGCGCAGCTTGAGGAAGCCCTTGCGCAGCTCCTCCACCGCCAGCTCGTCGAGCGTGCGCAGGCGGCGGTTGCCGAGGTGGTCGATGTCGTCCACGACCGCGACCGGCCGGCCCGTCTTGGGGTCCTGCCGCCCGCTCCGAAGGTCGAGCACGTACTGGATCACGCGCAGGAAGTCCTGGCTCGTGATGAACATCAGGTCCTCGGGCGTGTCGAAGTCGAACTTCCGGTTGATGCGGAAGCGGCCCACGCGCCCGAGCCGGTAGCGGTTCTCGTCGTAGAACTTCTCGAAGAAGAGCTGCTTGGCCTTCTCCACCTGCGGCGGGTTGCCGGGGCGCAGCTTGTTGTACACCTTCAGCAGCGCGCGCTCGTACGTCGTGTCCGCCTCGAACTGCTCGAGCTTCTCCTCCGCCACCGTGTTCAGGATGAGCACGTCGCTGGGGTTCTCGATGACCTTGATCTTCTTGAGGCTGCTCTTCTGCACGGCCGCCGCGGCGTCGCCCAGCTGGCGGCCCACGTGCACCAGCTCCTCGCCCGTCTCGGTGTCGATGATGCTCTCGGCGGCCCAGTGGTCGGGCTTGGCGTTCTCGGCCTTGACCTCGCTGATCTCGTAGAAGAGGCCGAGGATCGCGTTCGTCTCGGCCACGCTCTCGTCGAGGCAGCGGAGGAACGTCGTCGCCGTCAGCTTCGTGCTCTGGTCGATCCGCATCGCCAGCACGTCCTTCTTCGTGACCTCGAGCTCGATCCAGCTGCCGCGCTCGGGGATGATGCGGGCGCTGTGCAGGGGCCGGTCTCCCTCGCTCGAGAGGATCGAGAAGTCGACGCCCGGCGAGCGGTGGAGCTGGCTGACGATGACGCGCTCGGCGCCGTTCACGATGAACTCGCCGCCGCCCATCATGATGGGGAACTCGCCCAGGTAGATCTGCTCCTCCGGGAGCTCGCCCTTGCCCTCGCGGGTCATCCGCATCGTGACGCGGAAGGGCATCCCGTAGGTGAGGCGCAGCTCGCGGCACTCGTCCGGCGTGTAGCGCGGCTCCTCCAGCGCGTAGCTGACGTACTGCAGCTTCATCGTCCCGTCGTAGCTCTCGATCGGGAAGACCTCGCGCATCAGGGCCTCGAGGCCCATGCCGATGTTGTTCTCGCCCCCCGCCTTGTCGAGCTGCAGGAAGCGGTCGTACGCGTCCCGCTGGACCTTGGTGAGGTCCCCGATCGGGAGCGCGTCGCCGCGCTTCGAGAACGTGCGAACCGTGCGACCGCCACTCGCCGACGATGAGATCACCGCCATCGCGTTCCTCTCGATGGATGCACAGCGACGGCACTCCGAGCCCTGAGCGACTCGTGCGCCGTCAACCGTTCAGCCTTGCCTATGTCCGTTGTTCAACGGCCCGTCCCAACCGCCAAACCATCCCGAAGCCCGCGCCGGGCAGACCCTGCCACTATAGATGCCGGGTTGCCCCCAAGCAACCGGCGCGCCGGAACAAAATCTTGAAGAAATCTTGCTCGGTTCCGACGTCGCAAGCCTCGGCCACGTTCGGATTTAGTTCGGAACAAGAAAATACCGCTCAACGAGGTGCCGGCTCAAGGACGCCACCCTTCGTTCGTCGTCGCCGGCCGGCGAGGGTGCAGCACGCCGCTGCGAACATCACGCCCCCCGGTGCCGGGACCATAAAAGTTCCGATAATTGTTTCATGCCCTCGGTTGGGGAACCCGCTGAAGTCGGCGGTGAGAACGTCGGTAAAAGGATCCGCCGGGTTGGTTTCCATCACGTTCTGGCCGAAGCCCCAGAGAAGGGCTGAGACGCCCGTTCCAACGGGATGCGGCGTCGCGTCGAATGGAACCACGACGTTGCTCGTGCTCGGAAAGAAGTCGGTCGACAAGCGCAGTCCGTAGTTGACGAGGAAAGGGTCCCACTGCGCGTTCTCACCAAACGCATCGCCGTACGTTCCCGTGCCCGTCAAGAGCAGGACGTTGCCACCGCCCGCGACATACGCCGTGAGCACCGACGGGTCGGGCGCGACGTTGCCGTTGAGCCTGCCGCCGATGATCACCACGTCATAGCTCTGCAGAGTCGCGAGGCTGTAACCGGCGGCGGGATTCAGCGTGAGGCTGTGCCCGTCGCCCACGAGCGTCGACCGGTAGTCGGTGCTCTGGCTACCGCTGATGCGAGGGTGGTTCGAGAAGATCGCGATGTCGGATGCGGCGCCGCCCGTCAGGAAGTCGCCCATGTTGCTCACGAGCTGAGCGGCCGAGCCGGGGTGCGCGTCGAACGCACTGTTGCTGATCGTCCATTCATCGCCGACGGCCACGATCCGCCCGGGTTGAGCCCACGCACCCGCCGCGCTGGAGAGAACGATGGCGGTGACAACAAGACCGAAACGGCACGAAGTAATCATACCTTGAAGCCTCCCACGGCCCGGACAGATTACATCACGGCCCTCTAATGGGCAACCCATTTTTGGTGCTCACCGTCCATTTTTGGCAAATGAAATACATCGCTGGTGTCAGTTCCCAGGACGGTCTGCGTCGATCGTTGCAATGCAGGGCGGCCTCCGGATGGGGATTGTTAGGGTCAAGCGCGGTGGGGTGAAAGAAAAGAGCGGCGCTCGCGCGCCGCTCTTTCGTGGATGCTCGATTGTCGAACGTCTCGTTAGACGAGCTCGATCGTCGCGCCCTGCTCCTCGAGGGACTTCTTGAGCTTCTCGGCGTCCTCCTTCGAGAGGCCGGTCTTGACGGGCTTGCCGGGGACGTCGGCCAAGGCCTTCGCCTCCGCCAGGCCGAGGCCGGTCGCCTCGCGGATGACCTTGATGACCTGGATCTTCTTGTCGCCCGCCGCCTTGAGGACGACGTCGAACGAGGTCTTCTCCTCGGCCTTCGCCGCGCCGCCGGCCGCCGCGGGGGCCGCCATCATCACCGCGCCGCCCGAAGCGGCCTCGATGCCGTACTTGTCCTTCATGTACTTGCCGAGCTCGACGGCGTCCTTGAGGGACAGGCCCGCGAGCGCGTCACCGAGCTGATCGATCGTCATCGTCGCCATTGCAAACCACCTTCCAAGGCCGGGCACAGTCCCGGCAACCCGCCTCCCCCAGAGGCGCCCGGCACACCCGGGCATTTCATCCGCCGCGAGGCGGACCAGTGAGGGATGACCTGTCGAACTTCGGGATTCAGCACAGAGACTCGGAGAAGATGAGATCGATGAGAAGAGGATGGTGGCCTCAAGAAGCGGACGCCCGGGGCTCTCGCGTCCTCTTCAAACCAGTATTCTCTTCTCTTCTTGCTCCTCTTCTCTGTGTCTCTGTGCTGAATCGGATACCCGTTGCTTACACCGCCGCGATCGCCTCGCCCTTCTCGAGCTTGGACTCGATCGACTTGATGATGCCCGCGATGGTCGAGCCGGGGCCCTGCACCTGCGCGAGCACCTTGCGGCCCGGGCTGACCACGAGGGTCACGACCTGGGCCACCGCCTCCTCGCGCGTCGGGAACCTGGAGAGTTCCGTGACGCCGGCCTTGCCGGAGAAGAGCGTGCCGTCCAGCACCGCGCCCTTGAGCTCGAGCGTCGGGTACTTGGCCATGCTCTCGACGAGCGCCCGCGCCACCTCGACCACGCTCTGGCTGCCGTACGCCAGCGCGCTGGCGCCGGTGAGCAGGTCGTTGAGCGCCGCGAGGCTTGTCCCCTCGAACGTCTTGCGCGCGAGGCTGTTGCGGATGACCGTGATGCGGATGTTCTGCTTGGCGAGGCCGTGGCGGAGCCTGGTCGTGTCCACCGCCTTGACGCCGCGGATGCTGATGAGCACCGCGTCGTGCAGCCCCTCGCCCTCTTTGTTCACGCGGGCCTTGTAGTCCCGCATGATGATGCCCTTGACTGCCTTCGACATGGCTTGGTCCTCTCGGGCGGCGGCCGCCCCGCGGTCGGTCGTTTACTCGGCCTTCTCATCCTGGACGTAGAGCACGGGCACGCCGGGCGTCATCGCGCCGCTGATCGTGATGCTCTTGATAAAGTTGCCCTTGACGGTCGAGGGACGCGTCCTCTCGATGGCGCCGATGAAGAACTCGAGGTTGGAGACGAGCGACGCGTCGGGGAAGCTCATCTTGCCGATGATGGCGTGCACGTTGCCGCCGGCGTCGGCGCGGTACTCGACCTTGCCGGCGCTGTACTCCTTGACCGCCTCGGGGACGTTGGTCGTCACCGTGCCGGCCTTGGGGCTGGGCATCAGGCCCTTGGGGCCGAGCACCTTGCCGAGCCTGGAGACGACGCGCATCATGTCCGGGCTCGCGATCGCGACGTCGAAGTCCATGAAGCCCTTCTCGACCTCGGCGACCAGCTCCTCGCCGCCGGCCTTGATCGCGCCCGCGGCGAGCGCCTTGGGCGCCACGTCGCTCTGGCAGAACGCGATCACGCGCTTGGTCTTGCCGATGCCCTTGGGCAGGCTCACGGCCCCGCGCAGCGCCTGGTCCGCCTGCTTGGTGTCGATGTTCAGGTGCATCACGACGTTGACCGTCTGGTCGAACTTCGGCGCCTTGAACTTCTTGAGCGTCTCGACCGCCTGCGCGGGCGGCACGGCGGCCTTGGCCTTCAGGCCGTCGTTCGCCTTCGCCCGCTTGGTCATCCTCTTGGGCATGCTTGCCTTCCTTCTTCTGCCTTGCGTTCGCTGCTTCTCGGGTCGTGGTCGGAGCGCGTGGTCAGGCGGAGATCGTGACGCCCATCGAGCGGGCCGTGCCCTCGATGATCCGCATCGCCGCCTCGACGCTGTGCGCGTTCAGGTCGGTCATCTTCGCCGCGGCGATCTTCTCGACCTGCGCCCGCGTGAGCTTGCCGACCTTGTTCTTGTTGGGGACGCCCGAGCCCTTCTCGAGCTTGGCCTCGTCCTTGATCATGGCGCTCGCCGGGCTGCCCTTGATCTCGAGGTCGAAGCTGCGGTCGCTGTACACCGTGACGATGCAGCCGACCACCTTGCCCTTGACGTGCTGCGTCGCGGCGTTGAACTTCTGCACGAACTCGCCGGGCTTGACGCCCTTGGAGCCCAGCACAGGACCCAGCGGGGGAGCGGGGGTCGCCGCGCCGCCGGTGGCCATGACCTTGAACGTGTTGACGACTTCCTTCTTGCCCATCGATTCCAACCTCCCACCGGCCCGGACGCTTGTCCTGCGCTCGCCCCGGGGAAAGGGTGAATCGAGCGGGCTCGGTAGTTCGCACGGTCCGGGTTGTCCGCACGCAAGCTCGCGCCCGCGTGGGGGAAAGGATGCTAGGCCGGGAGTCGCCTCGGTTCAAGGACTTCCGAGCACGCTCACCCGGCCGACGGACCTGCCAAAGCGTCTTCGAACGCGTCGTCGAAGTGCTCGCGGAGGCTCGCGAACGGGTACCGGGGGCCCTCGGCCTGCTGATTCACGGGCAGAATTTCGACCATATTTAGTTTGGTCTCGATGTCATACTCACCCAGGGCGCAGTCGAGGAGCAGGAACCCCATATTGAGGAAGTCCGGGTCCCCTTCTCGCGTACAGCCGGGCATGAAGAGGCGGACGGCGAGCGACACCTGCCCCGTCTTGCGGTCCCGGCCGGCCAACAACTGGTACTCGATCTCCTCGGCCTTCAGGATGTGCTCCCCAAATTGCAGCGATGTGCTCGCATAATCAGGGACCCGAGGCCGGAACCGGGTGATCTTCCATCTCGGGAGTGGCGGAGCGGCATCCGCCAACTCCTCAACCGCGAAGAACGCCTCGCGGTCGCCATCGGCGCTGATGACGAACTCGCGCGGGCTTTCCGCCGCGGCGGACATCTCGAAGACAAGGCTCTCGTGCACCTTCTTCAATCGCTCCGCGAGAAACTCGTAGATCGCAGCGTTCGGGTCCACGGTCTTGAAGAGGGCGTCCTCGTTCTCGACGAACCACTTCCAGAATGCGGGCGCCGGTTTCTCCCGCTTGAGGTTGAACATGGCGGGAGCGTACCAGAAGGTGTTCACCGCCGCAAGCGGTGACGCACCGCCGAGCTCCCCCAGCCCGCCGATAATCCCCCATGACGACCGCCATGGCCGCCTTGGGCGACCTCCTCCCCGCGCTCGCCGCGGCCCAGACCGACGCCGCCCGCCCCGGCATGTCCCTCTGGGGCCTCTTCCGCCAGTCCTTCGACGTCTTCACGATCCTCCTGCTCGCCGGGTCGGTGGTCGGCGTCGCGAATGTTTTGATCTGCGCGATGGAGGTGCGCGAGAAGAACATCGCGCCGCCCGACCTGGCGAGACGGCTGCTCGACGCCGCACGGGGAGGACGGACCGATGAGGTCCGCGACGCGGCGATGCGCGACGACTCCTTCCTCTCGCGCGTCGTGCGCGCGGGGCTCAGCCACAGCGACAAGTCCACGATGCGCGAGGCGGCCGAGCTCGCCGCGAGCGAGGAGTCGGCCCGCTGGTTCCGCAAGATCGACATGCTGAGCGTGATCGGCAACCTGGGGCCGCTCGTCGGCCTCGCGGGGACGGTGTGGGGCATGATCCTCGCGTTCACGAGCCTGGGCGAGACGGGCGGGCAGGCCGGCCCCGCGCAGCTCTCCCTCGGCATCAGCAAGGCGCTCTTCCACACGCTGCTGGGCCTCTGCCTCGCGATCCCCTGCCTCCTCGCGTACGGCTGGTACCGGGGCGTCGTTGACCGCCTCTGCACCCGCGCCATCGTGAGCGCGAGCGAGGTCATCGAAGCCCTGCCGGCCGCGGAGAGACGGGGCTGATGCGCATCCGCGCACGCCATCACGGGGCCCCGGCGGGCAAGATCAACGTCACGCCCCTCATCGACGTGGTGATGGTGCTGATCGTCTTCTACCTCATCGTCGGCAAGCTCGCCTCCGACCGCGGCGCACGCGTCGACCTGCCGCGGACGAACGGCGCGACGATGCAGTCCGGCGCCGGCGTGGTCATCACCGTGGTGAACGAGGCGGGCGCCCTGCGCATCTACGTCGACAACCAGGAGACGCCGCAGAACCTCCTCGCCGACGCGGTCCGGGCGCGCATGCCCGAGCTGTCCTCGGGGACCCAGACGACGACCCTCTCCCTCCGCGCCGACCGCTCGCTGCCGTACTCGAGCGTCGCGCCGGTCATCAACGCGTGCCGCGAGGCGGGCGTCGCGAACCTGCGCCTCGTCTCCACGGGGGGCGGCGCGTGAAGCACACCTGGCGCAACCGCTCCGCATCGGCCCTCAACGAGATGCACTACGGCCCCAACATGACGCCGATGGTGGACGTCGTGATGGTGATCCTGATCTTCTTCATGGCCAGCGCCGTCGTCCTCGGCCCCGAGTTCTTCGTGCAGGCGCGCCTGCCCAAGAGCGGCGCCGTGCGCAGCGACGCCGCGCCCCCGCCGACGCGCCTCACCATCCGCGTCGAGCGCGAGAGCGGGCGTGCGCTCGTGCGCGTCAACGACGCCGCCGCGGCGGACATCGCCGCGGCCCGCGGAGCGATCATCGAAGCCCTCGGCACGACAAGCCCGGCGGACGCCGTCGTCGTGATGCTGCCGTCGGACGACGCGCCGTATGAGGAGGTCGTGCGTCTGCACGCCCTCTGCAAAGAGCTGGGCCTCACGCGCATCGCGCTGGGCGAGCCGCCGGCGCGGGGCGTGGAGTTGCCGGACTAACAGGTCTACTCGTCGTTCGACCGCCGCGCCGGCTTCTTCTCCCACGGCCTGGGCTTGTCCTTGTCGAGCGTGAAGCCGCCGACGACCTTCACCATGCCGTCCCCCAGCTCGCCCAGGATCGACTGCACCAGCGGCGGCGAGAGGGAGACGCGGAGCTTGGGGTCGCAGGCGAGGAAGTAGACGCCCGTCTGCGTCCCGATCACGACCTCGAGCGGGAAGCGAAGCGCCACATCCGCGAGCGCCGCGGCGGGCTTGGGCTCGGGCGGCGCCTCCGCCGTGAGCATGCCGCGCAGGCGCGAGAGCGCCTCGCCCGCGCTGCCGTTGAGGCGCACCTCGTCCACGAACAGCCGCACCTTGCCGCTGTCGAGCGGGAGGCCGTCGATCGGAACAAGGCGATCGACGATCACCTGCGGGTCGCCGCGCTTGAGGTCAATACGGCCGAGGACGAAGACCACGGCCTCTGCCGTCGCGAGGTGTCCGTACTTGGCGAAGTTGTCCGTGAAGAGGACGCAGTCGCAGGCGCCGGTGGCGTCCTCGACCGTGAGGATCGCCATGCGCTGCCCCGCCGCCTTGCCGTTGCGCGTCACGATCGTCCGCACACTCTGGATCATCGCCGGGAGGACGACGCGCGCGTCCTGCTCCTTCCCCTTGATATCCGCGATCGAGCACGTCGCGAACGCCGCGCTCCAGTACTTCCAGCGGTCGAGCGGGTGGCTGGAGACGTAGAAGCCCAGCGTCTCCTTCTCGAAGGCGAGCGTCTCCTTCTCGCCCCACGGCTCCGCGCGCGCGAGTGGCGTCTCGGTGCGCGGCCCCTGGGGGGATGCGCCGCCGGCGGCGGGCTCGCCGCCGAAGAGCGCCGTCTGCCCCGCCGCCTTGTCCGCCGCGAGGCGCTGGCCGGCGGCGAGCGCGCCCTCGATGGACGCGATCATCGCGGCGCGGTTGTTCCGGCCGTGCAGCCCGTCGAACGCGCCGCACTTGACCAGCGACTCGAGGAACCCCTTGGTGCACGAGCCCGCGGGGACGCGCTCGCAGAAGTCGAAGATGCTCGTGAACGGGCCGTTCTTCTCGCGCTCGGCGATGATCGACTCGATCGCCTTGTCGCCGACGCCCTTGATGGCCTTGAGGCCGAAGCGGACGTGCGAAGAGCTACGAGGTGCGTCGGGCGCGGCGCGTGGGGAGGAAGGATCGGCGGGTTGGCGGACGACGGCGAACTCGGCCTGCGAGAGGTTGATGTCCGGGGGCTTGACCTCGACGCCAACGCTGAGCGTCGCCCCGGTGGCGGGGTCGACGCGCCGCGTGCGCCTGCAGTCCTCGAGGTACGGGATCCAGTCCGCGACCTTGCTCGCCTGGCTCTCGTACGTGAGGAACGCCGCCATGTACTGGTCGGGGAAGTACGTCTTGAGGTACGCCGTCTGGTACGCGACGATGGCGTACCCGGTCGAGTGGCTCTTGTTGAAGCCGTAGCCGGCGAACTTCAGGATCAGCTCGAAGAGGTCGTTCGCGCCGTCCTTCGTGAGGCCCTGCTTCACCGCGCCCTCGATGAACTTCGGGCGCTCCTTCTCGATCTTGTCGTGCTTCTTCTTGCTGATGTTCTTGATGAGCGAGTAGGCGTCGCGCAGCTTGATGCCGCCCAGGCCGTGCACGATCTGCATGACCTGCTCTTGATAGACCATCACGCCGTACGTTTCGCGCGTGTGACGATCGACGATGTCGTGGACCCTGGGCACCTCCTCGGTGCCGTGCTTGCGCCGGTTGTAGTCCGGGATGAGGTCCATGGGGCCCGGGCGGAAGAGCGCGTTCGCGGCGATCAGGTCCTCGAGCCGGTCGGGCTTCATCTCGACAAGCAATCGCCGCATGCCGCCGGATTCAAACTGGAAGACGCCTGTCGTCTCGCCGCGGCGGAAAAGTTCAAAGACGGTCTGGTCCGCGAACGAGAGACGATCGAGATCGAGCGGGTGAGCCTTGAGTGGCAAAGTGGCAGAGTGGCGAAGTGGCAAAGACGGAGCCGACAAGCCCGACGCTTCACTTACCCCTTCTTCGCTTCCGGCTTCCTGATCAACGCGCTGAGCAGGCGATCCTCTTCGGCCAGAAGATCGATCATCCGCGGCGATGTCTCCACGTGACCGAGCGTTGTCGCGAGTTCGTACGCCGTCATCAGCTCCAGCAGCGAGCCGGTCGCGATCCGAAGGCCGCGGATGAACTCCGGCCGTGAGTGCTTGCCGAACCCCTCCGCGACGTTCATCGGAATCGAGCACGCCGCGCGTCGCATTTGACTTGTCAGTCCGAACATCTCCGCCTTCGGCATTCGTTCCGTCGCTTCGTACGTCGTTCTCGCGAGGTCCATGCCGCGTTGCCACACGACCAGGTCGCGAAACGTCCTGACCTTCATTCGCCCCCCCACCACTCCGCCACTCTGCCACTTTGCCACTTTGCCACTGGCGAAATTCTTCCGCCCGCCCCACCGCCGCCCAGATCTCCTCCTCCGTCATCGTCTCGCGGATGAGCTTCTTCGCGCGCTCGACGACGGAGATCGTCCGCAGGCCCAGGAAGTCCATCTTCAGCAGGCCCATCTTCTCGCAGGTGGGCCCGTCCCACTGCGTGATGACGGCGTCTTCACCGGGCTGCTTGTAGAGCGGGACGATCTCGTCGAGCGGACGCGTCGCGACGATGACGCCCGCGGCGTGCACGCCCGCGTGGCGCGTGTGCCCCTCGAGCGCCAGCGCCTGGTCGATCAGCTCCTTCACCCGCGGGTCGCGGGAGACGAGGCCGCGGAGCTCGGGCTCCTGCTCGAGCGCGTCCTTGATCGTCGTGCCTAGCGTCTCGGGCACGAGCTTGCAGATGCGGTCCACCTCCGGGATCGGCATCTCGAGGACGCGCCCGACGTCGCGCAGCGCGGCCCGGGCCTTGAGCGTCCCGAAGGTGATGATCTGCGCGACGTGCCCGTACTTCCTGCGGACGTAGTCGATGACGCGGCCGCGCCCGTCCTGGCATAGATCGATATCGATATCGGGGTATTCGCTCCGGTCCGGGTCGGTGAAGCGCTCGAAGAGGAGGCCGTAGCGGACGGGACACGCGTTCGACAAGCCGAGCACATACCCCACCATCGTGCCGACGCCGCTGCCGCGGGCGAGCGCGGGGACGCCGTTGCCCCGGCCCCAGTTGACGAAGTCCCAAACGATCAGGAAGTAGGCGGAGATGTTCTTGTCGGCGAGGATCTTGAGCTCGCGCTCGAGGCGCGAGATCTTCTCGGCCTGCTCGGCATCACCCTGAGCGGCCTTCACATCATGGCCGTACCGCCAGACGTACCCGGCCTCGGCGAGCATCCGCAGTGCCTTGTCGCAGTCTGTCTTGGCCCTCGCCTTCTCCGCGTCGCCGGGCTCGGTGCCGTCCTCGTTGCGGAACGGGCTCAGCTCGAACTTCGAGCAGTACTCCGTGTACCACGCCGTCAGGTCGCCGCCGAAGCGCTCCTCCTCGCGCCGCGGCAGATCCTTCTCGCGCGGCAGCGTGACGCGCACCATCGGCGCGTGGTTGGCGCCCAGCGCGAGGCTGACGTTGCACGCCTCGGCGATGCGTGCGCAGTTCTCGAGCGCCTCGCGCCCGGCCTCGCCGAACTCCCCGTTGTTGTACGCGTCCGCCGCGAACATCGCCTCCATCTCCGCCCGGCTCTTGACGTACAGCTCGCGCGGGTAGCGCATGCGGTTGGCGTCGCGCTTGCCCTTGCCGGTGGAGATGCAGATCAGCGTGTCGTGGCTGTCGTGGTCCTCCTCCCGGAGGAAGTGGGCGTCGTTGTCGCAGACGAGCGGCACGCCGTGCTCGCGCGCGAGCTTCACGAGCAGCGGGTTGATCGCGTTCTGCTCGGGGATGTGGTGCTGAAGCTCGACGTAAAAACGGGGAACCGCCGCCTCCGCGGCGTGGTTCGTCGTTCGTGATTCGTGATTCGTGCCGGCCGCCGCGAATGCGGCTTTATGCCAAACAACGCTCTCCACCGCCGCGTCCCAGTGCTTCTTGTCGCCGGTGCGGTGGTAGTCGAGCAAGTGGTCGCCGATCTCGCTGCCCAGGTGGCCGTTGATCGCGATCAGCCCCTCGCTGTGCGCCGCGAGCAGCTCGCGGTCGATCCGCGGCTTGTAGTAGAAGCCGTTGAGGTAGGCCTCGCTGCACAGCTTCATCAGGTTCTTCCACCCGGTGTTGTTCATCGCGAGCAGCACCAGGTGGAAGCCCCCCTCGCCGCCGCCGGTGTAGGTGCGGTCGGTGCGCGGCTTGCCGGGCGGCGTGACGTACGCCTCGACGCCGAGGATGGGCTTGACGCCCTTGGCCCTGCACGCCTCGTAGAAGGCGACGGCGCCGAAGATGTTGCCGTGGTCGGTGATCGCGCACGCCGACATCCCGAGCTCGGCCACACGGTCCACGAGGCGCTCGATCTGGTTGCCGCCGTCGAGGAGCGAGTACTCGGTGTGCAGGTGGAGGTGGGCGAAGCCCGGGCGCGGCGCGGCGGGCGTCTGCTCGTTGACGGTCGTCTTCCCCATCGTGCTCCTCGGCGCGCACTGTACGTTCGGTGCGCGCCCGCTCTCCTCTTGAAAGGCACGCCGCGGCGTTGAACAGCGCGTGAAAGCGCGGCGCGAATCCCTACGGTTGGTTGTGCAGAACGCGTGGAGGCTGCGCACAACCTGTCGTCAGTGCGCGTATTCACTCGTCGGCATCCCCCGGCGCGACGGCGGCCGCTGGTGCCCGGAGTGCGGCGCCTGCACGACGACGCAAGACGTTCGCGCCGCGGGCGCGCTCCTGCGCGGGACGGGCGCGTACGCCGCGGTCCGCGCGCTCGCGATCGGCTACGGAATGATGCTCCTGGCATGCGCCGCGTTCGTGACGTTCGCGGGTTTGGACGACGTGGTGTCGTTCGGCATAATGCTGACGGTCTTGTATCTGGTCATGTGCGCGGTTGTTGGAGTAGTGGCTTCGACCGAGATGAGCGGCCGGCGCCCTTGGCTGACACGCTGGTCGGCTGTGCGGCTCGGGCTAGACGTCTTCTGGCGCGGCGCACGGTGGGTGGCATGGGCATCGGTGATCACCTTGGTGGCTATTTTGGCAGGCAGACTCTGACTACCAAGGGGCGGTACGGTACCTCCGTGTGCACGGCATTCCTCATCCGCGGCACGTGCCAGGACTGTGGGTACCCGCTCGCGGGCCTGCCGTGGCGGCCGGGTGGAAGGGTGTGCCCGGAGTGCGGCGCGGGCATGAGCACGGAGCGCATCGCGCAAGCGATGGTGTGCCTGCGCGGCACCGATGGAATCGCGGCGGTACGGGCGATGAGCTTCGGGTATGTGCTTGTCCTCGTCGGCGGCGGATTCGGACTCGCTCAAACCGTCTCGAAGCAGACATTGGTCACGCAGGGCCTCGTCGTGACGTGCATCTATCTCGTTGCGTGCGGGGTCTTCGGTGTCGTCGCCGGCGTTGAAGCCGCCGATGTCAGACCACGGCTCGCACCATTGCTCCCGCTGCGTGTCGGCGCGATCGTCCTTTGGTGCGGCACGCAATGGGCGGTCCTCGCCGCGGTCTTTGTCATCGGCGTCTTCGTGCTGTAGTGTCCTCCGCGTCTTCTCTTTCTTCGTGCCACTGACCGGCCGTCTTCGGACGGTCCGTGCTCTTCGGTGCTCCGCCGCTCCGCGGCGGAGTCTTCTCTTCTCCGGGGGCGAGGCGTCTTGGGCCCCGTCTCGTGCCGCCGAAGTGCTTGTCTCCTCGCGTCTCCGTGCTCTTCCCACGCCGAACGCGTGAGCGTGCGTAGCCGGGGGTGGAGCGCAGCGACGCTCCCGGAAGCGGCACATTTGGCCTGCACGCCGATGGCGTGCTCGTCAGCCACGAGCAGCCCGTCGGGCTACGGCACGAGCTGCGCCTCCCCACGCCGCGATCACCGGCCTGCGCGCACGATCAAGGTTTGTGCGCACACCGACGCTCGCGCCGTGCCGCAATCTGCGCTGCCTTCCAACTTTTTCTTCTCTCCCTCTCCGCGCTCCGCAACCCCTTCTCCAGTCGGTCTTTCCGCCTTCACCTCCCCACCTCCCCGCCCGCTCACCTCCCCATCGATCGATCACGTTTGTGCGCGCGAATGCGCTCGCCCGCCCATTGGTGTCGAGACGCCCGCTCAGCTGCTCACGGCAAGCGGCCTTCCCCGTCGGTGGGTCGACACCGCGCACGGGCGCGGTGGAGACCCGGTGGTCCGGCCGGGTTGGCACCGTGGGGAGCTGGGCGTGCGGACCGGCACGGTCGGCGGTGACGCCGTGAGGTCCGGGGAGACATCCGGGCCCGCGGCGTCGCGGAGGCTGGTCCCCCAGCGCTCCGCCTTGCTCACCCTGAAAGTGAGCGTGTCCGTCCGCCCGTCCGGCGCCCGCGGGATCCGACGAAGGCACGGTGCACGGGGCAGCGCGTCCCCCCGAGTGTCACCGCGCCACGGACCACCGCCCGCGGCGCGAGGGAAAACCCCTCAACAGAAGCAAGAACGAACCAAAGAGCAAGCGATTCACGCGGCGCTCAAGAACGCACGTCTGCGCTCCGGCTTTGCCACTTTGCCACTTTGTCTCCGCCACCAAAGAACACGACCCCCGCGGTGTCGCGAGGGTCGTGGCACACGTTCTCTTCCGAAGAAGCGCGGCGCGTCACTGGTTCTTGCGCAGCGCCTCGCCCACAAGGCCCGGCGTCTTCGACCGGTCGCGCCGGGACCGCTGCGTGTTGATCGGCGACGCCGGGGCGTTCTGCGTCGACGGCTGCGCGTTGTTCTGCTGCTGCTGCGCGGGCGCCTGGTTGTTCTGTTGATTGCCCTGGTTGTTGGCCTGGTTCTGGCTGTTGCTAACGATCACGCGCGTCACGCGATTGGCGGGTCGGATCGTCGATGATCGCCGGATGGTGCGATCGATGCGCTGGTTCAGCCGGTGGTGCGGGTAGCGGATCATCAGCGGCGCGTTCTGCGGCGGCGGTGACGCGCTCGGGGGCGGCGCGGGCGCCGGGTCGCTCGGCGCGGGGGGCTCGCTCGGCGGAGCCTGAGGCGCGGGCTGTTCGGGCGGCGGGTCCTGCGGCGCTGGCGTCTCCGCGGGCGTCTCCTGCGGCGGCGACGGATCGTCGCTCGGCGGGTCCTGGGGCGCCGGCTCGCCGGCCATGCGGCCCGCGCGCAGGTCGGCGATCCACGGGTCGCTGTCCGCGACGTCGCTCGGCAGGAACTCCCAGCTGGGAGCGACCTGGGGGAAGGTCGCCGGCCCGTGGCGGTCGGTGAAGATCTGCGGGCGGTAGCCCAGCTCGGCGAAGCGCCGCACGTCGGCGTGCTGGAGCGACTCGGTCGTCTGGCCGTGCTCGCGCTCCCAGAGGTAGTAGCCGAACCCCACCCACGTCTCGTGCCCCGGCAGGAGGAAGTGCGCGAGCGTGTCCGGGTCGTTCACGCTGAAGCGCTTGCCCTCGGGGATGGCGGGGCCGCCCAGCTCGATCGACGCCGCGAGCCACGTCGGCGCGATCGTGTGCAGGATGTCGCACTGCGCCGGCTCGGTCACGAACGTGATCTGCGGGTGCCGCTCCTTCATGAACCTGAGCCACGGCACGAGCTTCCAGATCGGCGTGTGGTTCGGGACGCACGTGTCCAGGCCGATGAACGTCGCGCCGGCGCGGGCGGCCGCGTCCAGCTCGCGGAGCGCGGCCTCGCGGTGGACGGGGTTGTCCGGGTCGAACTTGTGGAGCGCCTCGGGCGGCCACTCGAGCGCGAGCTCGGTCGAGCGGCCCCACCAGATGCCCAGCTTCTTGCCCGTCGCGACGAACGACGGCAGCCCGATCTCCGGATCGAAGGCCGTGTTCGTCTCGGGGTCACTCTCCCAGTGGCTCGCCGCCTGGTAGGGCCAGTTCCACTCGCGGCGGATGTTGTACACGCCCGTGGGGGCCCAGAGCATCACGCCGGCCCAGTTCACCATGCGCTCGCGCAGGTCCCGCACCACGGGCGCGAACCCGTTCAGGTCCGGCCGGAGGTAGCCGCGGTAGCCCATCGGGTTGTTCGCGGTGATCAGCGAGGTGTCGGCCATGCCGTACCCCGTGATGACCTCGTTGGAGCGCCGGTACGTGACCGGCCCGTACATGGCGCGGAAGTAGTCGCGGTACGGCTTGAGCGTGCGCACCCACTCGTCGGGGCGGTCGGTCCAGCGCACCGAGACGACGTAGGTCCGCTCCTCGCCGGGCTCGATGGTCCCCTCGTAGGCCATCGTCGTGTGCTCGTTGGTGTAGCCGAGGTTCGAGAGGTCGAAGTCGATGAGCCAGCCGCGCCCCGCCTCGCCCTCGGCCATCCAACTGCCCGGGCTGGCGATGGAGACACGCACGTCGTGCTTGTACTGCATCACCGGGTACTGGATCGAGGCCCCCACCGCCCAGCGGTCGTTGGCGACGACCTGCACCGGCGCGTAGAGGTCGTGCGGGTAGAGGAACGACTGGCCGACGTGCGTGGCGCTACGGCCGCGGAGCTTCTCGGTGCCGATGCGGAACTTGTACCAGTCCACTTCCTGGCCCAGGTTGAGGATGCCGACGCGCAGGCGCCCCATCGTCTTGCGCGAGGCCGTGACGTTGCGCACGGTGTAGACCACGTCGGCGCCCTCGGGCTGCGGGTTCAGCTGCGTCTCGACGGTGACGCCGGCGGGGAAGCTCTCGTACAGCGGCACCCGCTGCATCGCCCAGATGGGCTCGTCGGTGTCGGCCTTGCGCATCTCGGCGTACAGGCCCACCTTGCGGGAGACTACTCTGGGCTGGCCCGCCTCGGCGGGCGGGACGGGCGAGACGCCGGAGGCCAGCGCGACCTCGAGGGCGGCGCCGACGGCGGCGGTGATACAGACAAGGCGGAGCATGCGGGCGGTCCTTCCCGGCGACGGTGCGCCGGCTGTTGCTTTCGACGCTCGAAGGGCGCGTCTGGATCGACGAATTGTCGGCGCACCGCCGGGAACGGTTCTTGGCCCTTCCCGGAGCGCCTACGCGGGAAACCAGGCGTCCGAGCCATCTTCGGCACGCGCCGCGGCCGCGGCGCACGCGCGCATGAAAACCGCGGAAACTGCTTGACGCGGCGGGCCGTGAATCGGAAGGTGGGGCCGGGCCCCGCGATCGCGTGGCGTGGCGGCGCGCGGGCCCCGACGCCGAACAAGCGGCGTCAACCGCGCTCGTACGCGCCCGCGTCGTAGCCCCGCGCCGCTTCACCGGCGTCCGCGTACTCGACCCCGTCCTGATCGTGCCCCGCCTCGCCGGCCATCGTCCCGTAGCGCATGCCGAACGCGATGAACACGCGCGCGACCAGCCACATGAAGAAGTACGCCGAGATCGTCGCCGCCACGGTGCGGAAGAGGAAGAGGCCGAGCTCGCCCCGCGAAATCGCCACGATCTCCCCGAGCGGCACGCCGAGCGGGATGACGATGAAGGGGTTGTCCGGGAAGCGCGCGATCAGCCTGTCGCCGTTGGCGAGCAGGCCCGCGATCAGGAGCGGGTACAGCCAGAGGGCGATGTACGGGATGTCGTTGGCGATGTGCCCCATCAGCCCCGGGCCGACGTTGTACCCCGAGCTCTTGAACCGGATGCCCATCTCGGGCACCATCGTGAGCCCCAGGCCGGTGGGCTTCCCGTCCCAGAACTGACGCGGCACCGGCATCGTGACGCCGTACACCAGCGAGTGGAGCGGGTCGTACGGCGATGCCTCGGGCCGGTTCTCGATCAGGTACATGGAGTACGCCGCCGCGTCCTGGCCGGAGAACATGTCGATCCAGCCGTTGACGATGTTCGCGCTGAAGAGCCGCCCGACGACCTCGCCGATGCCCATCTCCTTGATGCGCTCGGAGCGCGTGTTGGTGAAGGCGGAGATGACGGTGAGGCCCATCACGGCGACGACCGCGAGGGGGAGAGCCGCGCGCCGGAACGAGACGTGCTTGAAGTAGCCGTGGAAGGCGCCCCACGTGCACGCCAGCAGCACGCTCGTGACGTCGCGCCGGCCGAAGTTCTGGTACATCATCATCAGCACGGCGCCGGCGACGATCGCCATCGCGCCGGCGATAAACGCCGGGTTGCGCCAGTGACGCGCCCACGCCCAGGAGGCCGTGGCCGCCGCGGCCGCGCACAGCGCCGCGGCGATGATGAGCGCCAACTGCGAGAAGACGGGGACGAACGCCAGCACGAACCGGAAGACCGCGGCCATGCCGAGGATGCCGGCGGCCAGGATCATCATCGTGACCGAGCCCGGCGCGGGGAAACGCTCGCCGATTCGCCGGTAGATCCCGAACGTGAACCACCCCCGGTGGTACGCGATGAGGAAGATCGTGAGGAAGACGACGACGTAGCCGAGGTAGATGAACCCCGAGGTCACCGGATCGGTGACGCCCTGCCCCTCGCCGTACCGGCCGTACGCGAAGCAGAGGGCGCCGCTGGTCAGCTGGAAGATGATGAACCCGGCCAGGAAGAAGTGGAACTGCGAGAGGATCGGGAACCCGCGGTTGACGCGTATCAGGAGGTAAAGCCCGGCGCCCAGCGCGAGCACCCCGAAGATAATGCTGAGAATAACTTCCATGGCGTCGTGCGCTGGCTCCGGGCTCGTTCGGGCGGGTGCGTCGTTCCCGAGTGGTTATCGACCGGCGGGGCGCCGGCCATCAGGGGAACCGTAGCCATACGCGGGGGAATCGCCCCCGGTTTGCGCGCCGGTGAGCCGGGCCTCGCGCGGTGAAGTATGATCCCGCATGAACCGCCGCCGCGTGCTCCCCGTCCTCTGCGCCGCCACCATGCTCGCCGGGCTCGCCGGCTGCTATGAGCGCGTCGTCGCCTCGCGCGGCGTGGGGGGCTCGAGCGTGCAGGTGCAGAAGCCGTACCGATCGGACACGCGCCTCGACCGGGCGGTGGACGGCCTTCTCGGCCGGAAGCAGTCCGGCGACAGCCTGCGGATCATCAACCAGACGCCGGGCAAGTGAGGTTCACGGCGTCGGCCGCGTCGTCTTCATCGCCCTCTCGAACGCCGCGGCGGCGGGCCCGGGGACGCGGTCCTTGCGGCGCACGAGCGCGAGCCTGCGCGTGAGCGAGCCGTCGCGGCTCGTCAGGCCCGGCCCGGCGTCGTCGTTCAGCGCGAAGCGCGAGACGAAGCCCACGCCAACACCCGCGCGCACCATGCTCTTGATCGAGCCGATCGAGCGCAGCTCCATCACGACGTCGAGCGTGACGCCGGCCTTGCTCGCGGCGCCGTCGATCACGTCGCGCACCGCGCTCCCGGCCTCGAAGCCGACGAAGGGCTCGCCGGCGAGGTCCTTCCACGCGAAGCTCCGCTTGCCGGCGAGGCGGTGGCCGGCGGGGACGATGAGGCGCAGCTCGTCGTCGAAGGCCGCGGCCTGCACGAGCTTGCCCGCGTCGTCGGGGTTGACGGGAAGCGTGACGATTCCCAGGTCGAGTTCGCCGGAGACGACGGCCTGCGCGACGGCGGCGCTGCCGGCCTCGCGGATGTAGAAGCGCAGGCCCGGGTGGGCGCGGCGCACGGCGCTGATGACGGGGGGCAGGAGGTAGGTGATCGCGGTCGCGCCGCCGCCCACACGGATGGTGCCCGCCTCGAGGCCCATGAGCTCGCGCACGCCCGCCTTGCCGCGCTCCGCGGCGAGGAGCGCCTCGTCCGCGTAGCGGAGGAAGAGGCGGCCCGCCTCGGTCACGTCGACGCCCCTGCCGGTGCGGTGCAGGAGCGGCGCGCCGACCTCGGCCTCGAGCTTCTTGAGCATCGCGGAGAGGGCGGGCTGGGTGACGCCGAGCCGGCGCGCGGCGCGGGTCATGTGCCCCTCGCGGGCGATCACAGCGAAGTAGCGGAGTTGCGTCAGCTCCACGGGGCGAGCGTACACGGCCGGCGCCGCGTCAACGTCCCAGCGGGTCTTTCCTTCGGGGACCGTACCAGAAGTCCAGGTTCGCGCGGTCGGCCGTGAAGCGTTTGCCGCGGAGCGCGCCTTTGAAGAGCACCAAGAGAAGCTCCATGGCCGAGTGCGTCCGCGCCTTACGGCCGGAGGTCACAACGACGGTGGGCACGACGACGAAGCGTCCGTGTCTCTTGAGCGCGCGGGCGAGGTGGATTTCCTCGCCCGCGTAGACGGTTTCGTCCCAGCCGCCGACGGCGCGCTGGGCGTCGGCGCGGCAGAAAAAGAACGCGCCGCCCGAGAGTCTCGCGGCCCTGAAAAACAGCACGAGGGGCACGAGCATCACCCGAACATAGAAGGGCACCCAGCCGTCGAAGCGCACCATCGCGCCCCCGCCGATGGCACCGCGCTCGATCGCGTCGATCGACTCGCGCACTGTGTCGCCATTGACCAGCGTGTCCGCATCGACGAAGAACAGGAGCCCTCCCGACGCCGCGCGGGCGCCGAGGTTTCGCGTCGCCGAGATCTGGCGCTTCTCGTGGCGCACGGTGGTTGCGCCCGCCGCGCGGGCGATGTCGCCGGTCGTGTCCGAGGAGGCGTCATCGGCGACGATCACTTCGGCGTCGAGCGCGAGCTCGTCGATCACCGAGCGGATCGCGCCCAATGTCCCGGGGAGGGTCACCGCCTCGTTGTGAGCGGGGATGACAAACGAGACGCGCGGCACAGAACTTGTACGCGCCTGCGATGTTGCGGGTTGCGGGAACGAACTTAGCGCGCCCGCGGCTTCGTTTCGTCCGCCTGCGCCACGGCCGCGTCGGTCTCTGCGGGTGCGCCGTCGGTCAGCAGGTCGGGCGCGATCGCCTGCGCCGTCGCGGAGACGTCGAACTGCAGCTTGGTGTTGTTCACGTAGATGACCGGGTAGCCCGCGTCGATGCGCTTGTGCCTGTCGAAGAGCGTCTGGAGGTGCGCGATCTTCTGCGCGCTCGTCACCTCGCCCAGCGCGGGCTTGCTCACGCGCCCGCCCCAGACCACGCGCGTGCCGTGGGTCGTGAGGATCACGAGCGTGCGCTCCGCGGCGTATGTGCCGGCGTCAACGCCCTTGATCTGGCCCGCGAAGGGCTGGCGCAGCAGGACCTGCAGCAGCTCGAGGCTCGCGGCGACGTCCTCGCCCGGCCAGGCCGTCGCGTAGTCGGGCGCTCGGTCCGCGTTCATCGGCGCCGGCAGCGCCGGGCCGGCGATCACCGGGAAGAGCGTCGAGTCGATCGCGGCGGTGAGCGGCATCGGGAAGCCCTCCCACGACACCAACTGATCGACGCCGTCGCGGCGGACGACCGCCGCGGGGACGCGCCACGCGCCGTCGACGACGACGCGCCCGCCGACCTCGCGGCGCACGGTCGGGGTCTTCTGGAACCAGCCGCTGGTCGCCATCGCCTGGCCGACTCGCTCGATCGGCGCGCCGGTGAAGCGCCCCGCGTCGCGCGCGAGCGCTTCTTCGGCGATCGCGAGGAGCATCACGCGTTCCTTCTCCGGGACCCACGTCAGCGTCTCGCCGGTCTCCTCGCTCGAGATCACCGGCCAGCGGATATCGATCGTGCCCGCGCGCACGCCCGCGATGCGCTCGACGCGCTCCTCGAGCGGGCGCATGCCGACGACGAGCCCGACGAGGAGCCCGAGCAGCAGCACCACGAGGGAGAAGCTCGCGAGCGCCGTGAAGAAGACGCGCCACGAGAAGGGCGCAAGATTTACATCCTTGCCGGCCATCGATCATCCTTGCGACGCGCCGGCGCGTTCCGGTTGCGCGAACAACAACCGAACCCGCGCACGCTCGCGCTGCCGCTGCTATCGGCCTTGCGCCGGGGCGGGCGTGAAACTCCGGCCGGCGTCGCGGAGGGCCAGGCGCACCAGCGTCGCCGCGAGTTGCGGGAAGGGGATACCGGCGTGCGCCGCGGCCATGGGGAAGAGGGAGTGCCCCGTGAACCCGGGCATGGTGTTGACCTCCAGCAGCCACGGCTTGTTGTCGGCGTCGAGGAGGAAGTCGACGCGGGCGAGGTGCCGAACGCCGGCGGCCTTTGCGGTCGCGAGCGCGAAGGCCTTGACGCGGTCGGCGATGTCGCCCGGGAGCTTGGGATCGCACTCGTACCGCGTGTCGTCGCGGTTGTACTTGGCCTCGTAGTCGTAGAACTCGACGCCGGGCTTGATCTCGACGATGGGGAGCGTGCGCCCGTCGAGCCAGCCGACGGTGAGCTCGCGGGCGCCGATCGCGGCGCGCTCAACCATATATGTACGCAGCGGGTGCTGCGCGCGGTCCGACGCGACGCGGCGCAGCGCTTCCTCCCAGCCCGCCATATCCCGGCAAATCGAGACGCCCACGCTCGAGCCTTCGTGGATCGGCTTGACGACCACCGGGAGCGGGAGCGGCGGCGCGGGGTCGCGCTCGTTGAGGACGCACGCGGGGAGCGTCGGGACGCCGGCGCCCGCCGCGGCGAGCTTGGTGGCCATCTTGTCCATCGCGAGCCGCGCCGCCGGGGCGTCGCAGCCGACGAAGGGCACGCCGGCGTCGCGCAGCACGTCCTGCAGCGGCCCGCCCTCGCCCCAGGGACCATGGAGGACGGGGAAGACGGCGTCCGCGTTCAGGGCGCGGATCGCGGGAGCGTCGATGCGGTCGACGACCTCTCGCCGCACGCGGCAGCCCGCCGCCGTCAACGCGTCGGCTACCGCCTGCGAGCTGACGAGGGACACCTCGCGCTCGCTGTCGGGCCCGCCGCCCAGGACGAGGATTCGCTCCGCGGTCATAGCGACTCCCTGCTCCAAATGACGACCTCGCGCTCGAGGGCGATACCGAACGCGTCCATGACACGGCGTTGCACGAGGTTGATGAGGTCGATGATGTCGCGCGCGCGGCCGGTCCTGCGGTCCTCGCACAGGAGGAAGTTCGCGTGCCGATCGCTGACGACGGCGCTCCCCAGGCGCGTGCCCTTCAGGCCCGCGCGGTCGATGACCATGCCCGCCGAGACACGCTGCCCGGCCTCGCCGACGCCCGCGACGGCGTGGCGCAGCGTCGGGTTCTTGAAGCAGCACCCGGCGGAGTTGGCCCGGAGCGGCTGGCTCGCGTCCTTGGCGTCGTTGATCTGTTTCTTGCGGGCGGTGAGGGCCGCGGCGTCGCCCGGCGTCAGACGCATCACCGCGCCGGTGACGATCAGGTGATCGAGCCCGCTGGCGCGGTAGCCGAAGGCGATCTGTTCGCGCGTCAGCGAGACCTCGCGGCCCTCGCGGTCGAGGGCGAAGACGGTGTGGACGGTGTCGGCGATCTGCCCGTACGCGCCGCCGGCGTTCATCACGAGCGCGCCGCCGATGCTGGCCGGGACGCCGGCGAGGACCTCGAGCCCCGCGAGCCCGCGCCCGACGGTCTGGTTGATGAGCTTGAAGAGGTGGACGCCCGCGCCGACGCGCACGAGGCCGCGGTCGAGGTACTCGACGCCGGTGAAGGCCGGCGCGTCGAGCCGCACCACCAGCCCCGGCACGCCGTCGTCGTCCACGAGCAGGTTCGCGCCCTCGCCGAGGACGCGCAGCGCCGGGTCGACGGCCAGGCAGGCGCGGAGTTCATCGAGGCTCCGGGGGGAAGCCATCGCGTCCGCGCCGCCGCCCACGCCGAACCACGTGGGGATGGGCGCTTTCGTGAAGACCGGCTTGTCCGAGACAGTCGCGGGCACGGCGTTGCCCCTCCCAGGATTCAGCGCAGAGACACAGAGAAGATGAGCAGGAAGAGAAGAGAATGCTGGGCCTGAAGACGGAGACACGAGAGCATCAGACATCCGCGTCTTTCGGCCAATCCATCTCTTCTCATCGATCCCATCCTCTCTGCGGCTCTGTGCTGAAGTCTTCTCTTTACCGCCCGAGGTACCCCCGCCCCACCTGCCACACGGGCCCCGCGCCCATCACGACGAGCAGGTCGTTGGCCCGGCAGGAATGCCCGAGGTGGTCGATGATCGCCTCGAACGGGTAGAGGTGCATCGCGCGCACGCCCTTCTCGCGCAGGCGGTCCACGAGGTCTCCCGCCGTCACGCGGGTCTTCTCTTCCTCGCTGTCGCGCACGAAGTAGATGTGCGGCACGATGACGACGTCCGCCTGCGAGAAGCTGCTGGCGAACTCCTCGAGGAGGTGGCGCGTGCGGCTGTGCTGGTGGGGCTGGAAGACACAGATCAACCGCCCGCCCTTCTCGTGCGGCCGCTCGCTCTCGCGCAGGGCGCGGAGCGTGCAATCGATCTCCGTCGGGTGGTGGCCGTAGTCGTCGTAGACGCGGACAGACCCGCCCGCGACCGTGCGCTCGCCGAGCATCTGCATGCGGCGGTCGATCCCGGCGAAGGCCGCGAGGCTCTCGGCCGCCCTGGCTGTGTCCGCGCCGACCCACGCCGCCAGCACGAGCGCCGTCGCCGCGTTCACGGCCATGTGGCTGCCCGGCAGGCGGTTGACCCACCTGGCCATCGCGCGCCGCTCGTGCGAGACCGTGACCTCGCGCGTGGCGGGGTCAAAGCCGACGACGTAGTCGGCCTCGGGCGAGAAGCCGATGGTCGAGACGGCGCAGTCCAGGCCCGCGGTCACCTCGCGCCGGTGCGCACCCTCGTGGGCGATAAGGAGCCGCCCGCCGTCGCGGGCCGAGGGGAGGAGGGCGGCGAACTCGCGGAAGGCGCGGACGACCTCGTCGAGGGACCCGTAGATATCCAGGTGGTCGGCCTCGACGCTCGAGATCGACGCGATCGTGGGCCGGAAGTTGTGGAAGCTGCGGTTGAACTCGCACGCCTCGGCGATGAGGATGCCGGGCTTGCCGGCCATCGCCCCGGTCGGGATCGCCGCCGAGCCGAGGCGGAAGCCCGTTGCTGCTCCCGGGCCCGCGAGCGCGCCGTCCGTGAGCTGGTTGCTCGTGGCGCCCACGATGACACCCGGGTCGATCCCCGCGTCCGTCAGGGCGCACCCGAGCATCGCGGTCGTCGTGCTCTTGCCGTGCGTGCCGGCGACGGCGATGCCCGTCCGGCCGACCATGCACTTGCCCAGCGCCTCGGCGTAGAGCATCACGGGGATGCCGCGGCGTTCGGCCTCCATCCACTGCGGGTGGTCGGGCCGCACCGCGGCGGACGCGATCACGAGGTCGCATGCGTCGGGCAGCCACGGGCGCGACTGATCGAACGTCACGCCGATCTTCTCGTCCAGCAGGTCGTCGGTCGCCTGGCTCCGCTCCTTGTCCGAGCCGGAGACGATCGCGCCCCGCGCCTTGAGCATGCGGGCCAGGCCGCACATGCCGCAGCCGCCGATGCCGATCAGGAAGACGTGCCGCAGGAGCAGGTCGAGCCCGCCCGCGGGGACGGCCTCGGCCGGCGCGGCGAGACGGGGTGAATGCGTCGGCGTTGCGGCGGGGTGTGGAAGAGCGGTCACGGGGCGTCCTTGCTCGTTCTCTCTCGTGGCACGGGCTTCCGGCACGTGCGCGTGATCGGTGATCCGTGATCAGTGAATGGTGGCATTGATCCGATTCTGCGGTTCCTGACGCGCCGGTCGGCCGGGCGCCACCGTTCACCGATCGCCGATCACCGTTCCCGCTCACTGTATCGGCACGCTCGCCTTCTCCACTTCCACGGATTGCCCGCCGGTTGACGGCGCGATCTCCCACACCAGCGGCACCAGGAACAACGCCGCCAGGGTGATGATCACCGCGCACGCGATGTTGAGCAGGACGCCGCTCTTCACCATGTCCGCGACGCGCAGGTGGCCGGAGGTGAAGACCAGCGCGTTGGGGGGCGTGCCGCAGGGCATCATGAAGGCGAGGCTGACGCCCAGCCCCACGCACATGCACGCCCCCTCGGGCGGCACGCCGAGTTTGACCGCCGCCCCCGCGACCACGGGGAGGAGGACCGTCGCCACCGCCGTGTTGCTGCCGACTTCCGACAGAAAGATGGATGCGAGGACGAAGACCGCGAGCACGACGACCGTCGGGGCTCCCGTCAGGCCGCCGAAGAGCCCGGCGAGGAAGTCGTCCACGCCGTTGGCCTCCACCGCCGCGGCGAGCGACAGGCCGCCGCCGAACAAGAGAAGGATGCCCCACGGGATCTTGCCGGCGGTGTTCCAATCGAGGGCGAACCTGCCGCCCCCGACCGGGGCGAGGAAGAGGATGAGGGACGCGAGGATCGCGATCCC
Organism: Phycisphaerales bacterium; assembly: GCA_035628115.1. Lineage (GTDB taxonomy): Bacteria > Planctomycetota > Phycisphaerae > Phycisphaerales > UBA1924 > BJHL01. Next base: position 29,608 of record DASPKL010000010.1, read on the forward strand.
CGCGTCGGTGAGGAGAAGGGTCGTCTTCCCGGCGGCGTCCGTGCGGGTGAGGCCGACGAGATGGGCGAGGGGCTCACGGAAGATCCACGCCGCCGCGGCGAGCCCGAAGACGGTGGTCAGCGTGAGCTCGGGGCGGGTGATGGGGCCGAGTGTCCGCAGCTCGCCGGCGAGGTAGCCGTGCGCGCCGCCGCTGCGCAGCCCCCGCACCGGGAAAATCAGGAGCAGCAAAGCCCACGCCGCCGGGAGCACGACGAGCATTACGGGCACGCCGACGAGCGCCCACTCCGCGAATGTCGGGGCGTCGCCGAAGGTGCGCGCCACGAACGCGACCGTGACGCCGTTGGGGGGGCTGCCGATGATCGTCGCGACGCCGCCGATCGACGCCCCCTGCGCGATGGCGAGCATCGCCGCGATCGCGAAGTTCCGCGCCGGCCTGTCCGCCTGCGATGCGCCGTCGGCCTCGTGGTGCGTGTGCGCGAGCTGGACGATCCCGACGCCGATGGGCAGCATCATCACCGCCGCGGCGGTGTTCGAGACCCACATGCTGATGACCGCCGTCGCGAGCATGAGGCCGCCGACGAGGCGCGCGGGGCTCGCGCCCAGCAGCAGCATAACGCGCAGCGCGAGCCGCCGATGAAGATTCCAGCGCTCGAGCGCGCTGCCGAGGAGCATGCCGCCGAGGAACAGGAAGACGACCTCGTCCGCGTAGGGCCGCGCGGCGTCCTTCATGGTCGCGACGCCCGCGAGCGGGAAGAGCGCGAGCGGCAGCAGGGCGGCGGCCTCGATCGCGATCGCCTCGGTGATCCACCACGCCGCCAGCCATGCGCCCAGCGCGACGGTCATCCGTCCGGCGTGCGAGAGGCCAGGGCCCCCGCTCTCCGACGCGGCGGGGAGGGTGAAGTAGAGGATCGCGGCGAGGGCGGGGCCGAGGAAGAGCCCGATCAAGCGCGGGGGCGGGAGGCGTTCGGCCATCGGCCGCAGCGTACGTCCGGGCGCAAGAGGCCCCTCCCAGACGGTCCCCCGGGACATTCCGAACCCCGCGGTCTCCAAGGGCGTACGCCCCCGCGGGACGCCCGGCGGAGCGATGCCATTCGTGACGGGCGCGGAGCCGGAGTTCACAGAAGCCGCCCCGGCGCCCGCCGGGTGGGACGTATTCCCGGACCGCCGTGCCGGCCCGGACGATCTCTACGAGGCGATGCGCCCGGGAGCCGATGTGAATGGCGACGGCTCCGCGGATGCGACCGATGGTTCGGCCACCCGGGCGCCGGAGCGCCGGACGCTCCCGGGCCGCTGAAGCACGCGCTCACGGATGAACCCCACGGACCAGCCACCACCGCCGCCCCGTTCTCCGCTGGTCGGGATGATGCGGCTGCTCCGCCCGCACCAGTGGGTCAAGAGCGCCTTCGTCCTCTTCGGCCCCCTCTACGGCCTGCGCGACATGGCGGCGCAGGGGCGGGACACGCGCGATGCGCTGATGCAGGGGTGCATCGCCGCGGCCGTCTTCGCCCTCGCCAGCAGCGCGTGCTACATCTACAACGATCTGCGCGACGCGCCGCTCGATCGCGTCCACCCGCGCAAGCGCAACCGGCCCATCGCGTCGGGCCTCATCGGCCCCGGCGTCGCGTGGGCGATGATCCTGGCGCTCGCCGCCTCCGCCGCCGGGCTGGGCATGCTGATCCACCCGGGCCAGCGCTGGGCGTTCATGGCCTTCGCCGGGTTTTACGCGCTGAACGTCGTTTGCTACTCGGCGTTCCTCAAGAACGCGGTGATCGCCGATGTCGTGAGCCTCTCGCTCGGCTTCGTCCTCCGCGTGCTGGCCGGGTGCGTCGCCGTGGGGATCGCGCCCAGCACGTGGCTGCTCAACTGCACGCTCTTCCTCGCGATGTTCCTGGCCTTTTCGAAGCGTCTGGGGGAGCGGCGGACGGCGGAGGCCGGGGGCTACGAGGCGCACGAAGCGCGGAGCGTGCAGGCGAAGTACACGGACCACCTGCTGCGCATGAGCGTGGTCGTCACCGCGGTCGGCGCGCTGTTGACGTACGCCGCGTACGTGCAGAGCCGCGAGGAACTCTTCGCGGGCGCCGCCTGGTGGGGCATGCCCGCGGGCTTCAACTGGATGTGGGTGACGCTCGTGCCCGCGACGTACTGCCTCCTGCGGAGCATGGTGCTCGTTGAACGCGGGCTCTACGACGACCCGACGGAGATGGTGACGCGCGACAAGCCGCTGATGGTCGCCGGCGCGGTCTTCGCCGCGGCGACCGGCGCGGTGCTCTGGCGCCTCGCGCACACCGGCTGATTCGCCGCGGCGGTGAACGCACGCTCACGCTGCGTCAAGCGGAAAACCACCCGCCGTGTGGCTCTCAAGTTTTTGTCATGCAAAGGCTTGTCAATCTTGACAGAATCTTCACAAACGACGATACTTCGATCGCCATGGAACCTCTGCCACCGCTCGAAATCGCCCTCCGCATCGGCGCAGCGCTCGTCCTGGGCGGCGTGATGGGCCTCGAGCGCGAGCGCAAGCACCGCCCGGCGGGCCTGCGCACGATGATCCTGATCAGCATCGGCTCGGCGGGCTTTGTCATCGCCGGTCACGAAGCGATCGCCGCGATCGTCGTCGCCAGCAAGAACGCCGAGGGCCCCACGCCGTACGCGGCGATGGGCGCGGCGGAGATCAGCCGCATCCTGCAGGGCCTCATCGGCGGCATCGGCTTCCTGGGCGCGGGCGCGGTGATCCAGAACAAGATGTCCGTGCGCGGCCTCACGACCGCGGCGGCGGTGTGGGTCGTCGCCGTGATCGGCGCCGCGTGCGGGCTGGGCGTCTATCTGCTCGCGGCGTTGCTCTCGGTGGGCGCGCTCTTCACGCTCGTGATCCTCGAGCTCGTCGAGAACCGCTACTTCCCCGAGCAGCCCAACGCCGACTGGGAAGACAAGAAGGGCACGATCAGCCTGACGCGCGAGGAGAAGGAAGTGATCACCGTGCGCGACTGGAACGGGCGCCGGAAGAACGGGACACGGTGAAAGAGGCATCGGGCGCCCGGCGTCGGCGACCGAGCGACCGGCGGTTGTGCTCCTGACGCCGTCGCTCAAAGCGCTTCGCGCAGGAACCGCACCAGTCGATCGACTTCGTCCGGCGTGTTGTACCCGAGCAGGCTGACGCGCACGACGCCCTCCGCGGGCTCCAGGCCGAGCTCTTCCATCAAGCGCCAGGCGTAGAAGTGCCCGGAGCGGAAGCCGAGCCCGAGGGCGTTGCCGGCGCGGGCGATCTCGCTCGGCTTGCGGCGCGCCGGGAGGAAGGAGACGGTCGCGATGCGCGATTCGTCGGAGCGCGCGGGTCCGACGAGGCGCAACCGCGGCTCTGTCGTCAGATAGTCCATGAGCTGCTTCTGCACGGCGCGCTCGAGGACGACCATCTCGCCGAAGGCCTTCTTGATCGCGTCCCGGGACGGGACGGCGTCCGACGCGCCCGTCACCTGCCGCGCGAAGCGGGGCAATTCGCAGACCATCGCGCACAGCTCGTGCGAGACGCCGCCGATCTCCCACTTGCGCGGAAGCTCGTTGCGCGGAATGAAGTAGTGGTTGGGACCCGTCAGCTCCGCGAAGGCCTCGCGCCGGCCGAAGAGCGTGCCCATGTGGGGCCCGAAGACCTTGTACGCGGAGTAGATGTGCCAGTCGCAGCCGGTCGCGGCGACGTCGGGCGCGTGGTGCGGCGCGTACGCGACGCCGTCGATGAGGACCTTCGCGCCCGCGGCGTGCGCGGCTTCGGTCACGGCCTTCGCGTCCCAGACCTCGCCGAGGATGTTCGAGACCTGCGGGAAGGCGACCAGGAGCGTGCGGTCGGAGACCATCGACCGCAGGCGCGTGAGGAGCGGGCGGTATTCGCCATCCACGTCCTTCTCCGTGGGCCACATGGTCACCTCAAACCCCCGCTTGGCGAGGCGCGCCCACGGGTTGATGTTCGCCTCGTGCCCGGCGGTCGAGACGATCACCTGCGTGCGGCGCAGCACCTCCGCGCGAGAGATGCGCTCGCTCCAGCCGGAATCAAGCCCCGCCTTGGCCTCGTCGAGGCGCTCGGCGTAGGCGTTGGCGACGAGATGGCAGAGCGCGCTCGTCGAGTGGCCGAGGATCACCTCGCCGACGTCCCGGGCGTTCACGAAGTCCTTCACAACGTCGTGCGCGCCCTTCACCACCTTCGCGGCCTCGAGCGACGGGCCGTACTCGCCGCCGACGTTGGCGTAGCACTCGCGCATGTAGCGGGCGGCGCCGTCGATCACGCACGCGGGGAGCTGGCTGCCGCCGGCGTTGTCGAAGAAGGCGATGCCCTGCGTCGGCGAGCCGGGGCGGAGCGCGGGGAAGAGCGAGCGGAGGTGCGCGAGCATGGCGCATTCTTGCGCCGCCCGCCGACGCTCACGACAGATCAAAGGAGCACAGCGCGGTCCGCCGCCGGCGCGCCGCGATGAGGCCGAGCGGCGCCAGCACCGCGAGGCCGGCGGGCGACGGGACGGTCATCGCGAACTCCTCGATCTGCACCGAGGCGTTGGCCGTGCCGGTGGCGTCGCCGATGAAGACGTTGGGCGCCATGTGGGCCCAGCCCATCGGGCCTTGGGCGACGAGCTGGCTGTCAACGAAGAAGTGGAACTGGCCCGTCGTCCAGTCGCCGAAAATGTCGTAGTCGTGCCACTGCGTGGTGTCGAACGAGGCGGGCATCGCGGGGACCGCCGGGATGTTCGTGAACTGCACGTGCGTCGTCGAGAGACCGAAGCCCAGCCAGTAGTCGCCGCCCTGCACGCTCACGCCGAAGCCGTGGTGGTACTGGTCCACCTCGCTCGCGAGGACGCGCGCCCGCAGACCGATGTGCACGCGGCTCGTGTTCGTGATCGCCGACTCGGGGATGAAGTGGCGTGCGCCCAGGTGCGCGCTCGTCGCGGCGAGGCCGCGGCCCATGGTGCTCATGTCGAGGCGGGTGCCCGTCGTGGCGAAGGCGGTCGACTCCGGCGTGCCGGTGTGCAGACCGGACGTGCCGTACGTCCAACCGGGCTGGGCGGTCGGGAGCGCACCGGGCTGGAGCGAAACCGTGAAGTCCGCGAAGGCGGAGGACGCGGCGCCCGCGCACAGGGCGAGAGCGATCAGGCCAGTCTTCATTTTGTCCACCCACAACCGCCGCGCCGCTCCACGCGAACGAGCGGCTCGTGCAACCTACCTCACGCGGGGCCGGGTGCCACCAAAGGGGTGTGAAAATCCGGGCGGCCGCGGCAGCGCCGGTCGCATAAACGAAACACATTCCCCGGCTTCGCCCTCACTCGCGCTCGCGCCCGGCGTAGCCCGAATACCCCGGCGGGTCGCTGGCGGGGAAGGACTCCTGCGACGCGATGTCGGCCCGTGCGTCCGCCGCGGCCTTCGCGTCTCCCTGCTGTTGCCCGACGTTGGTGCCCGTCGGGATATCGGCCCCGGAGGGATGAACCGGCGGCTTGTCCTCGTTGCTCGAGCGGTTGGGCTGTTTCCCGGGATCTTTCTTGCGGAAGGGCATACCGGGACGTTCGTCTCGCGCGTGAAGGGGCGGTGAGGCGTGGCGGGCGCGGCGTCCACGCGGACATCAGAACTTCTTGTGCGTCGCCCGCCCCTCGGGCTCCCTGAACCCCATGATCGACCGGGCGAGCGAGACGTCCGCCGGCACCGTCACCTTGATGTTGCGGGGCTCGCCCTCGACGACGTGGACGGGGACGCCGAGGCGCTCGACGAGACCGGCGTCGTCCGTCGAATCGAGGCCGGGCTGCTCGTACGCGCGGCGGAGCAGACCGAGCTTGAAGACCTGCGGCGTTTGCACGAGGACGACACCCTCGCGCGGGAGCGTCTCGATCACGACGCGCGTCGCGACCGCGCGGACTTGCGTCCCGAGGATCGCGTCGAGCGGGTCGTGCTCCTGCGCGCCGCCCGCTTCCTCGCGCGTGCGCTTCAGGGTGTCCGCGCACGAGACGCCGGGGATGACGGCGTCGTGCGTCCGCGCGGCCCGCAGCACGCGCCCGAGGAGCTCGAAGCTCATGCACGGCCTCGCGGCGTCGTGCACCGCGACGTGCGTGCACTCATCGGGCACGTGCGCGAGCGCGGCCTTCACCGTTTCCCACCGGTGCGTCACGCCGCCGTCCACCACCCTGGCGCCCAGCAGCGCAAGGCGATCGGCGTGGCGCTCGCGGAACTGGTCTCGCGCCTCGCCCGCGTGGGGACCGGCAACGATGATCGGCGCGACCGTAACGTCGTCGTCGTCGAAGCGTGTGAACGTCTCGACCGTGCGCTGGATGAGCGGCTTGCCGCCCATGTCCTCCTCGAGCTTGCCGCGCACGCCGCCGGCCCGGAAGTAGCGGCCGGACGAGCCCGCCGCGGGGATGATGACCGCGAGTTTCATGGGCGATTATGCGCCCCGCCGCGCCGGCACGCGGCCGAAGCGGAAGAGCTCCGCGTCCGGGCTCGGTTGCCCGCGCAGCTCGGCGGCGAGCAGGTTCGCCGCAATCACGCCGAAGGTGATGCCGTTGCCGCCGTACGCGAGCGAGTAATAGACGGGCCTGGAGGCGTCGGGCCTGCCGATGTACGGCAGACCGTCGACGCTGGAGCCGAAGACGCCGGCCCACGCGAGAGCCGGCTCGGCCTTGACTTCCGGGAAGTGCCACCGCAGTCGCCCGAGCAGTTGGTAGGCCTTCGACTCGATCAGAGCCGGGTCGCGGTGCGCGTCGGCGGAGGGTTCGTCGAGCCCTCCGACGATGATGCGGCTGTCCTCCGTGCGGCGGAGGTAGAGGTACGGCCTCGCCGTCTCCCACATCAGCATCCCTTCGGGCCAGCCGGGGGCCCGGTCGATTGGCTTGGTCGCGAGCACGAACGTGGAGGAAAGCGTGCCGAGGCCCGCGTCGAGGCGCTCGTGCGCTTCGTACCCCGTGGCGAAGACGACGGCCCGCGCTCGGACACGGAACGGGCCCGCGTCCAGAACGACGCCGCTGGCCGTGCGCTCGACGTCGCCGACGCGCGCCGTCGCGACCCGCAGGCCCGCGCCGCACGCGCGCTCGACCAGCCCGCGCGTCAGCAGGTACGCGTCGACCTCCCCACCGACGGGCGAGCGGAGCGCGAAGCCTGTCCGCACGCAGCACCCGATGTCCCGCAGGTTGTTCCGCCCGAGGCGATCGCACGGGATTCCGAGCCGCTCGCGGCACGCCGCCTCGCGCCGCAGTGCGCCCTCGCCGGGCGCGTCGCTGGCGAACTCGAGGACGGTCCGACGGCGGAAACCGCAATCGACGGGCAGCGACCGCGCGGTTCTTTCGAGTTCATCGATGGCGTCCCGGCCCAGCGCGTGCACCCGCGCCGCCTTCTCGGCGCCCAGCGCGGCCTCCAGCTCCTCCATGTGCGTGTCGGGCTCGGCGAGCAGGAGGCTCGTGCTCGCGGCGGTCGTGCCCGTGCCGAACGGGCGTGAGTCAACCAGCAGCGTGTCCGTTCCATCACGGACAAGGTTGTCCGCCAGCAGCGCCCCCGTGACGCCCGCGCCGACGACGCAGACCTCGCACACGCGGTCCGCGTCGAGCGGCGGCGGCGTCAGCGGCGGGGGCGCATCACCCGCGAGCGACAATGGCAAGCCGGTGCGCAGCTTCATCACCCGGAGCATGCTGGATCGGCGCGAGCGCCGGGTGAAAACCCGGAGTACGCGTTTCTCACCCGGCGCTACGCTCGTGCCGCATGCGACCGGGCACTCTTCTTCTGCGGGGGGCGCGCGTCATCGACCCCGCCACCGGCACAGACCGCGTGTGCGACGTGGCCGTGGCGGGCGCGCACATCGCCGCGATCGGCGCGCGCCTCACCGCTCCGGCGGGGTGCGAGGTGATCGACTGCGAGGGGCTCGTCGCGTGCCCGGGCCTGATCGACCCGCACGTGCACCTGCGCGAGCCGGGGCACGAGCACAAGGAAACGATCGCGACCGGCACGGCCAGCGCCGTCGCGGGGGGCTTCGCCAGCGTCTGCTGCATGCCCAACACGAGCCCGGCGCTCGACAGCCCGGAGACGCTCGCGTGGGTGCGCCAGCGCTCGGAAACAACGGGCGTGTGCCGCGTCTTCCCCGTCGCCGCGGCGACCGTGGGCCGCAGGGGCGAGGCATTGACCGAAGTGCACCTTCTGGCGGAAGCGGGCGCGGTCGCCTTCAGCGACGATGGCGACTGCGTGCCCACCGCCGGCATGATGGCCCGCGTGCTCGGCGCGGTCGCGCCCACCGGGCTGTGCTTCATGCAGCACTGCCAGGACCCGACGATGACCCGCGGCGGCGCGATGCACGCCGGGCCGGTGGCGGCGAGGCTGGGGCTGCCGGGCTGGCCGCGCGCCGCCGAGGAGGTGGTCATCGAGCGCGACGTGCGCCTCAACCGGGGCGTCAACTGCCGGTACCACGCGCAGCACCTCAGCAGCGAGGGGGGCCTCGAGATCATCGCCCGCGCCCGGGCCGCCGGCCAGCCGGTGACGGCGGAGGTCTCCCCGCACCACCTCGCGCTTACGCACGAGGCGTGCGACGGGTACAACACGCTGGGCAAGGTGAACCCGCCCGTGCGCGAGAAGCGCGACGCGGAGGCGATGCGCCGCGCCGTGGCCGAGGGTGTCGTCACCGTGCTCGCGACGGACCACGCCCCGCACAGCGCGGACGAGAAGAGCCTGCCCTTCGAGGAAGCGCCCTTCGGCATGGTTGGCCTCGAGACCGCGCTGCCGATCTACCTCGAGACGCTCGTGCGCAGCGGCGCGATCCCGCTCCGGCGCATGATCGAGATGATGACGGTGGAGCCCGCGCGCCTGTGCAACCTCGGTCGGCTCGGCCTGGGCCGGCTCACGACCGGCGGGCCCGCGGACATCACGGTCTTCGACCCCGACATCGCGTGGACGTGCCGCGCGCAGGAGCTCGCGAGCAAGAGCAAGAACACGCCGTTCGACGGGTGGAAGCTGCGCGGCCGGGCGATGGTCACCGTGGTGGCGGGGCGCGTTCGGTTCCGAGCGGCACGGTAGAGCGGCAACTCTGGTTGAAGTTGATTTACCACAGAGGCACAGAGACACTGAGAAGAGGAAGAGGCGATCGGGGTTGAGGCGCGGGAGCGGCGGGCGTCCCTGTCTCTTCTTCTAACCAATCCATCCTCTTCACTCGGTTCTTCTCTGTGCCTCTGTGTCTCTGTGGTGACCGCCTTCACCAACCGCCCCGGCATTCAGCGGCAATTGTCTAAGCAATCAATGACAGGACCCCCGCGCCGACGGCGATCGCGATCACGACCAGCGTCGCCCACTTGATCCGCCGCACCGTCGCGTCGATGGGGATCCGCGACACCGGCAGCCCCGCGAGCGCCCGCACCTTCGCCTGCCGCAGCGCGATCGAGCCGTGCCGCCAGCTCCGCGCGGTCGTCGGGACGCCGTTGCTCGACGCGACCTCGCCCAGCGTCCCCGCGACCGCGTCGGCGGCGTCGGCCGTCACCGCCGCCGCGCCGTCGCTCAGGTGCACCGCGGCGAACGCGTCCGCCTGCCACTCGAAGCGCCGGCTGATCGCCCCGAAGACCGCGAGCGCGAAGCACAGGAGGCCGAGCGACGCCGCCGGCACGAACCAGACCCGCTCCACGAGCGTCGCCGGGAGCGCCAGCGCGATCGCCTCCACCGCCCACGCCCCCGCCGCGACCGCCGCGAGAACAGAGGCCCCGAGCCACGGGAGGTGGTGCCTGCGCACGTGCGCGACCTCGTGGGCCACCACGGCGACGAGCTGCGTCTGCGAGAGCCGCTCGAGGAGGGCGTCGGTGAGCAGGAGATACCGCATCGGGTAGAAGACGCCCAGGATCGCGCCGTTCACCAGCGTGCCGTGCGTGCGCCACACCAGAGGCCCGGCGACGCGCACGCGGTGCCGCCGCAGCACGCCGGTGATGCGGTCGTGCAGCTCGCCCGGCGGCAGCCTCACCGCGTCCCACGCCGCGCGGAGCAGGACGGGCGCGAGGGCCACCGCGCCGAGCAGGCCGGCCCAGCGGACCGGCTCGCGGTGCGAACGCACGAACGCCGCCGCGGGGCCGGAGAGCCAGGCGTCGGCCCGCTCGACCACCTCGTTCCACCCGAGGATCACGCACAGCGGCAGCAGCAGCAGCAACAGTTGGTGCCGCGCCTGGCCGAGCACGTGCGCCCGGCGCGAGGCCGGCGCGTGCACCGGAGCGCCGATCATGAGGAGCCGCGCGAGCGCCGCCTCGCGCATCCGCCGCTCCAGCGGGTAGAACGTCCACCACGTCGCCACGACCGTCGCGAGCACCGGCGAGACGATGAGCAACTCATCGACCACGACGAGGTCGCCGACGCGCCCGCGCACCCAGCCGTCAAACCCCAGCCCGAGCACGCCGTACGCGAGCGCCGCCAGCGCCAGCAGCCTTGCCGCGGAGACGCCGGCGTGCGCCCGGTTCACCCACGCGACGCGCCCCGTCGCGTCCACGCGTCCGCCCGCGACGGCGCACAGCGCCCAGTGCGCCGCGCACGCGAGCAGCGCCCCCGCCGCCGGCGCCGCCCACGCCCGCGGGTGCGCGTCGGCGCGGGGCGCGATGCCCACGTCGCCCGCTCGCGCGAGGATCATGGCGGCGATGACGACGAGGTAGAGCAAGGGGCTGCATTCTTCGACGCCGGAGGGCACGGCGACGCGCCGCGATAGCATCCGCCATGATCGGGCGTGCGAGTGCGCACGACATCCTCTGCGTGGGGCTCGTTCTCCTCCCCGCGATCGCGGGCGCGATCGCCAGCGCCGCGGGGGCGACCGCTCTGGCGACGGCCGTCGCCGCCTCGCTCGCCGCGCTCGCGGGCGTCTGGGCGTACGCCGCGTTCATCTACGCGCAGCGGCAGCGCCGGGCCGACGCGGTCGAGCGGGCGTGGGCGCGCGTCCGCGCCGCGGCGGGCCTGCCGAGCGCGGCCCCGTTGCGGGGCGTCGCCCGCGAGCAGTCCCTCGCCGACCGGATCGCGGACGAGAGCGAGGGCGTCGCCCGCCGGGTGGGCGAGGGGATGGCGCGCGGGGCGAACCTCGCCGCGATGTTCGACGCCGCGGCGAGCCCCATCGTCGCATCGGACGCGTCCGGCCGGATCGTCGCGTGCAACAAGGCCGCGGAGGAGTTCTTCGTGCGCAGCGGCGACACCGTGATCGGCAGGCCGATCGAGTCGGTCTTCACGCACGCGGAGGTGCTCGGTCAGCACGCCGCGGCCCTCGCCGGCAGGTCCACGGCCGGCCAGGTGCGCGTCCCGCGCCCGGAGGGCCAGCGCGTCTTCCAGGTCTTCACCAACCCGGTCACGCTGACGGCGTCGGACGGGACGACGGGCAGGGGCGCGGCGGTCACGCTCCGCGACATCACCGAGCTCGCGCGCGCCGACCAGCTCAAGACCGACTTCGTCGCGAACGCGAGCCACGAGCTGCGCACGCCCCTCTCGTCCATCCGCGGCGCTGTGGACACGCTCGCCGACGGGGCGTGGGACGACGACGCGATGCGCGGCCGCCTCGCGCAGATCATCTCGACCAACGTCACGCGCCTCGAGGAGATGGTGCGGGACCTGCTCGACCTCTCGCGCCTCGAGACGCCCGACGCGCCCGTCGACCCGGAGCAGATCGACCTGCACGAGCTCTTCGAGACCCTCGGCGAGGGGCTCGCCGCCGTGACGAAAGAGCGGAACCTCACGCTCTCGCTCGAGGCGCCCGCCGGCGCGTCGCGCCTCTTCACCGACCGCGCGCTCCTCACGCTCATCCTCCGCAATCTCCTCGACAACGCGACCAAGTTCGCGCACGAAGGCACCGGCGTGCGGGTCGTGGCCGAACCGCTGCCGCCGCTGCCCCGCGCCCCCCGCGGCGGGCTGCGCCTCAGGGTCATCGACCGGGGCGCCGGCATCCCGCTCGGCCAGCAGCAGCGGATCTTCGAGCGTTTCTACCAGGTCGACCCAAGCCGCGCGGGGTTCCACGCGCGTCGCGGCACCGGCCTGGGGCTTGCGATCGTGAAGCACGCGGTCAAAGCGCTGGGCGGCACGATCACCGTCGAGTCGGTGTGGAAGGAGGGCACAACGATGACCGTCGAGCTGCCCGGCGCGCTGGCTCCCGGCGGTGCGCCGGGCCCGGGCTAGTTGTAGACATCGGCGGGCGGCGAATTGATGCCGATGTCCTGCGCCTCCTGCTTGACACGGTCGTAGAAGTACCGCGGGTCCCCGTCATCGGCCGCCGCCTGCGCCGGCACCGGCCCGGCCACCGACACCGTTGCGTCCGTCGCGACGTCGTCCGGGCCGACCGTGAGCGCGATCTCCGCGTACCGCTCCGTGCCGCTCAGGACGGCGATGCTCGTCCACTGCGTCCCGTCGAACCAATACACGCGCACCTTGGAGGTCGCGGCGGGGCCGATCAGGAACACCCGCTGCGTGTCGGGCTTGCCGGGGACTGTGACCTGGACAATCAGGTCGGTTCCCTCGGCGCCGATGCCGATATAACGCGTGACGACGACCGGCCACCACGAGGCCATCGCGGCCGCCGAGAACGACCCGCTGACGTACGCGCCGCCCTCGGACAGTTTCACGCCCGAGCCCGTGCCCGACGCGTTGAGATCGAGCACCACCCCGGTGTCGCCGACGGGCACCGCCATCAGGTTCATCTTGCTGCCGTCGTTGTAGTGAAGCTGCCACGTCGCGACATCCCCCCCCGCCTTGCCCGACGTACCCACCGCCTTGCCCGACGTATGCGCCGCGTTGCGCGACGTATGCGCCGCCTTGCCCGGCGCGCTCGCCGTTCTCCCGGACGCGTGCTTGAACGAGTGCACGCCGATCATTTTCACCGGCCGCCCGCCGGCTGTTCTGGCCCTGGGCCAACCGGACGCGCAGGCGCCGAGGACCGAGCACGCGGCGAGCACGGCGATCGTTCGAGCAACGTTCATCGATTCCCCTTCAGGTTGCAACGTCCGGAACAGCCCGGGCCGGTGTCCGGGTCGACGATTCTTGCCGCACCGCGCCCGCGATGACAAGCCCGGCGAGCCCCGCCACCGCCACAGCGCCCGGTGTGATGTATATCACTTCCATGTGATAGAGCCAGGCACAGAATGACGTCGCGAGCGCGGCAAGCACCGACGCGGCGGCCACGCGGCGCCAGAACCGGGCCGTCAGTCCGCCGACAAGAACGCCCGCCGCCGCCGCGACCGCAAGAATGAGGAAGGACTCGACCGGGCTCGGGAGCCTGACGGCGGCGCCGACCGAAGCCTGCGCAATTGCTGCGCCCACGATGTACGCTCCGCACACCGTCCGGCCGTCCGCCAACGTCCTGAGATCGGGCCGGGCCGTCGTCGTTCGTGCGTCGCCGATCACGACAATCCTGTCGCGGACAAAGTCCGCCAACTGCGCATCGCTCATGCGGAGCGCGACGGCATACGTGACTGTGGCGCGCCGGAGTTCCCCGTCGGCCGGCACGGCGGCGTCGGTGATCGCGACCAGGTCACCCCTCCTCAGGCCGGTGAGCGCGTCGTCGAACGACTGCTCCTGGATGCTCCGCACCGGCACGCGCTGCGTAGCCGGCAGAGCGAACGCCCCGCCGGCGCTCAGGATCTGGAGGCCGACGCCGATCCCCGCGGCGCGGTCATCGAACGCGAACACGGGGCGGGCGTCGGGCTTCGCGTACGCGAGCGCCGCCGCCAGCGGGAGCGAAGGAATCACGGCGCCGTCGCCCCGTCGCGCGGCCATCGTCGGCGAAAGGCCCGCGGGCCCCTCTCCCGCCGACGCGCATCCCCACCGCAGCCGCGGCGTCCGAAGGAGCGTGGGCGACAGCGCGGGCACCCCAGTGTCCAACGGGTACGCACGAACCGCCAGGCACACGGGCACGCCGGCGTCGGTCAGCGATGCCAGACCGTCTCGCAGCGGCCCGTCGTGCTCCGTCTCCGACGTGAAGAAAATATCCCAGACGGCGCACCCCGGCCGGGCCGGCGCGAGCCGCTCGGCGAGTTTCGCGTGCACGCGGCGGAGGGAGTAGGGATCGTCGTTCGATACCCCGGAAACGCCCGCGAGCGCCGCGAGTTCCTCGGGCGACGCGCCGTCGTCCAGGTGGATGAACCGCAGGCGATCAAAGCTCGGGGGCTCCGGGCGCACAACCGCCGCCATGACGCGGTCGGCGTAGCCGCCCAGTGCGGTCCACTTGTACAGCGCGAATGAACCCGTGATGCCGGCAAGCACCGCGGCGAGCCAGCAGACGATCCCGATGAACACGGGGCGACGCCGACGCGCCGGCGCCCGCGGAGTGGCCCGATCTCCGACCGGGCCGTGCGGGTTGGTCGCGTCTGTTCCCACCGGCGAGGTTATGGGCGGGAGCACAGGCGCGCGGCCCCGGCAGGGCGGCGGAAAAAGGCGCGAACGCTAGCAGACCCCGCCCCCGAAGACCCGGAACATCGCCTCGATGTCCTCGTTGTCCGGGAAGAGGCCGTCGTTGTTGAAGTCGATCGAATCGCACGGCGGCGTGCCCAGCGTCAGCACGACGCTGAACGACGCGGCCTCCGAAAACGCCCCGACAAGCGGCACCCCGGAAGAACCCGCCGTTGCCGCGACGCCGCATGTGCTGTGCAGCGTGTACGTCCCGGGCGCGAGCACGCCCGTGCGTGAGAACGGACCGTTCTGAAAGATATAGATCCCCGGGAATGAAATGCCGCCGACGGTGTCCTCGTCGTCCAGAAAAAGTTCGCCCGTGAGCGAGAAGGGCGTCTCGACGCTGAGCGTGAACGTGCACCTCGCCACAACGCCCGCGTTCGACGCCGCAACCAATCCGGCGCCGTCCATGTGATCGAGCGAATTCTCGGCGAGCGCGTCCTGCATCACCATGGCGCCGGCGCTCCCGACGAGCATCTCCTGCCGGGCCGCGGCGGACTCGAGGTGCTCGGCGGTCGTTCCGGGGAAACTCGACTGCGGCTCGGCCGGCGGAACCGGCCCGCCCCACGACACGGCTTCGAGCAACAGCACCCCGCTCGTGCCGTCGAGTTGCGCGGGATCGTCGCTGTTCGAGCCGGAAGAACTGCCGGCGCGCCCCACCGTGCCGTTGGTGAAGCAATCAACGCTCCCGGACTCGATGACGACCGTGGCGAACGAGCACGTCGTGAACACACTCAGCAAACAAACCGCATCGACGATGATCGAACGCTGCATCGCGTACCCCTTCCGAACGGCGCCCTGCGCCGCGGGCAGTCTACTTCTTGCGGCGGTGAATGCAACACGATTTGCCGCCAAAGCCACGCCCCGTGCGCATGGACGGTCAGCACGCACCGCCGCCGAAGACGCGGAAGAACGCTTCGATGTCGTCGTTGTCCGGGGCGAGGCCGTCGTTATTAAAGTCGATATCCCCGCACGATCCGGTGCTGCACGCCCCGCCGCCGAAGACGCCGAGGAAGTCCTCGAGATCTCGGTTATCGGGCGAGAGCCCGTCGCCGTTGAAGTCGATCGGATCGCAGCGGCACGCCCGTACCGCGTCCTGCGCCGCGGCGCGGATCATGTAGAGCAACGGCTGTATGTTGCCGGAGAGCGTCAGGTCGGTCGCGAAAACGCCCACGAGCCCCTCGTCGAAGTCGATCCACGAAGAGAAGCCCCGCGCGCCCGCCGCGAGCGCGCCGAGAAGCTCGCCGTCCGGGCCGCGTTCGTCGAGCCAGACGCCCACGCCATAGTCCGCGCCGTCCGTGAACGGTGAATCGAGCGGCGTATCGCCGATGGTGACACCCACGGGCGTCTGGCGCGTGAACATGGCTTGCACCGAGGTTTCTTGCAGCACGCGCACGTTCCCGTGCAGCCCGCCGCGGCGGAGCATTTCCATGAACGCGCCGAAGTCCTCCGCCGTGCTGCGCGCACCGCCCGCGATGCGCGGGTTCGTCGGGGTCGTGAGCGTGAACGTCGTGCTCGACATGCCCATCGGACCCGAGATGCGCTGCGCGAAGAGCGTGTTCCACGGCGCGGCCCCGGCGATCTCGGCCGCGGCCCCGGCGGCGTGCATCGACGTGCCCCCGTACACGAAGACGGTCCCGGGCGTGTTTTCGAGCGGGCTCGGGCGGTTGGCGATACTCTGCGCCGCCTGCTGGAGCGTCATCGTCTGGCTGCTCACGGCGATCGAGTCGCGCAGGCCGGACATGTGCGCGAATGACTGACGGACCGTGATCGCTTCCGTCACGCCGTCGAACGCCGGGATGAGGTCGGCGAGGCGCGTGTCCAGCGAGAACGGCTGCGCGCTCGACTCCGTGAGCGACACGATGAGCGCGCCGGAGAGCGTCTTGGTCGCGGAGTCCGCCTGCGCTGCGCGCCCGATCGTCCACGAGCCGAAGGCCCGATGGAAGACCGGCTCGCCGTTGCGCAGCAGCAAGAGTTCAAAGCCGGTGACGGGCGTCTGCACGTTCTGCCCGTCGACCGCGCCCTGCGCGAGCGCGGCGACGGACGAAAAGTCGCACTGCGCGCAGGCCGCCCCCGCGGCGGCGCCAAGAAGCAGAATCGCCCGCATGCCCTTCATACGCGCACAACGCGGCGATGCGGCGTTGATTGCATCAGCACGCCCCGCCGCCGAAGACGCTGAAGAAGGCTTCGAGGTCGAGGTTGTCCGGGAACAGCCCGTCGTTGTTGAAGTCAAGGTCCCCGCACGTGCCGGTGGAGCACGCGCCCCCGCCGAAGACGTCCAGGAAGTCCTGCAGGTCCTGATTGTCCGGGAAGAGCCCGTCACCGTTGAAGTCGATCGAGTCGCAGGCGGGAACGGGCGGGATGGCGAGGAAGACGCGCACGCTGACGTCGCCGGAGAACCCGATCGCCAGGTCCTTCCAACCGTCGCCGTTCAGGTCCCCCACCGCGATCGCGTTCGCGACGGTTGTCGCGTCGTACGTCCACGACGGCGTCACCGCGAGCGAGCCCGCGTCGTTGAGGTACCAGTGCGTGCGCCCGTCGCTGAAGTGCACCTCGCCCAGGTCCGGGTCCCCGTCGTTGTCGACATCGACGAGCGCGATCTCCTGGTGGCCGTTGAACGGCGGGTCGGACTCGTACCCCGACGGGACGAGCGCACCGCCGTCGTTCCGCCACACGCGCGTCCCCGCGCCGCCGACGCCGAGCGCAAGGTCCGGGTCCCCGTCGCCGTCGATGTCGCCCCACGCGACGCCACGGTCGGTCCCGGTCGAGCCGACGCCCCACGCCATCGCCGTCTCGAGCGCCGTGCCGGCGTTGCGGTAGACGCCGCTCTCGAAGTTGACCCACTTGCTCACCGCGACGTCGAGGTCGCCGTCACCGTCAAAGTCCGCCGCGGCGCCGGTGTTCTGGATCGACGATTCCGCGGACTGCCACGACGGCGTTGTTTCGAGCGTCGAGCCCGTGTTGGAATGCACGTACATCGGCCGGTTCGCGTTGGGCGAAACGCCCTGGTTCGTCGTGAACAGGTCAAGGTCGCCGTCGCCGTCTGCATCGAACAGGCACCCGCCCGTGGCCCACCCCGCCGTGGGCGGTGCGCTGATCCACCCGGGCGAGGTCGAAGGACCCGTCGCCGATCCGAAGTAAATGCGGGGCGGGCTGAAGGACGTGCCGCCCGTGATCGCGACCACGTCGGGGAACCCGTCGCCGTTGATGTCGCCGATCTGGGCGTCGCCCGTGTGCACCTCGTCGGCGCTCACCCAGCCCGGCGCGGCGGGCAGCGGCGCCTGCGCGTCGCCGGTGTTGTAGAAGATCATGTCCTCCCAGTCGGTGTACGGCGGGAAGCTGTTGCTGATGAAGCACCCGACGAAGAGGTCGTTCTTCCCGTCGTTGTTGAGGTCGGCGATGCGCACCGCGCCCACCTGACGCCGCAACGAGAGGGACCAGGCCGGCGTCATCGAGAACGGAATCCCCACCCCTTCCTCGGCCCAGCCTTGACCACCGTCCTGCGACGGGGCGAAGGCCGCCGCCGTCCGACCATCCTCCGAAACCTCGACGCACTCCTGCGCGACGGCCGCGCCCGCGCACAGGCACAGCATCGAGAAGATCATTGCGGTCCGTTCCATGCGTTCCTCCGCCCGGGTTGGGCGCCCGCCCGCCCGGGCCAGCATACGGGCCCTGTCAAGGCCCGCGCGTCAGCAGGAGCCGCCCCCGAAGACGCGGAAGAAGGACTCGATGTCCGCGTTGTCGGGGAAAAGGCCGTCGCGGTTGAAGTCCAGGCGGTCGCACCCCGCGCCCGCGGGCGGCTCGGTGGAGCACGGGGCACCGCCGAAGACGGCGAGGAAGTCCTGGATGTCGCCGTTGTCCGGCGCGAGCTCGTCGTTGTTGAAGTCGATGTCGTTGCAGGGCGCGCCGATGCTCGCGCCGCCCGACTCCAGCGCGTCGTAGATGAAGTTCGCGACGTACCGCCCGCCCGCCGGCGAGAAGTGCACCCCGTCCTCGTGCAGATACCCGTTGCTCGCGTAGAAGGACCGCGGGCCGCCGCCCTGGTACAGATTGATAAACCCGACGCCGCGGCTTGTCGCGACGTTGATCATCGCCTGCGACACCTCCGCGAGCTGCGGGATCCCGGAGTCGTACGACGAGACGAGCACGATCCCGGCGCCGGGGACGTCTGAGCGCAGCCGATCGACGATCGTCGTCAGCCGCGCCTGATACTCGGCGAGGCCCAGGCCCGAGTCGTTCTGCCCGAGCATGATGACGATGAGGTTCGGGTCGATCTCCCGCACCATCGCGTCGAACGTCCAGTCCCGGTGCAGGAAGTTGACCGTGCCCCAACCGCCGTTGGCGGCGCGGTGCGCCCGCACGCCGGGCTGGAGGGACTCGCGGATCTGCCCGAGGAACGTCAGCGGGCCGAAGCCGCTCAGAACCGGGTGCGGCGCTCGGTCGACCGTCATGTCGTCCCGCCGCGGCGCGGGCGGGACGGGCTGCGGCTGCGGCGCGGGCGGCGCCCACACGCCCCGCAGGATGTATCGCGTCGCGCCCGGCGGCGGCTCGAACGCGATCGCGCGCACCGCCGTCTCGCCGCTCGCGGTTTCGATGTCCACCGGCGCCGCGCCGGGAAACTCGGGGAACGTGATCCGCGCCGTGCCGCTGCCGGGCCCCGCGAGCACGCAGAGCCTGAGACGCGCCGCCTCGCACGTCACCCACATCTCGCCCGGGGCGTTGTCCGCGAGGATGCTCCAGAACCCGTCGAGGCCGTGGTACGGGAACATGTCAGCGTTCACGCGCCCGTACGTCCACCCGTCCCCGAGCAGGAGCGCATCCGTCCAGAACGACAGCGGCTGATAACCGTCCCCGCCGTCCCCGTACCGGTTGTGCATCCGCGTCTTGAACGTCGGGAAGTACGAATCCTCCCGGAACGTCAGGCTGTCGCCCAGGCAGAGCACGTCCCCGTCACCGGCCGTGGCGGCGGCCCGGAAGGGCGCGTAGTTGGCCTCGACGTTCAGGTGCAGAGGCTGCTGCGCGGCGGCGCCCCCCGCGATCGCGAGAGGGGCGCAGAGGATGGACGTCCGGAATACTCGCACGCGGCGGAAACATACCTGATGGGCGCGAAAATGCGAGCGATTTCGGATGAAACTTCGGCGCCCGGCCCCCGTCAGGGCCGGCCCATCTGCTCGATGAACTCGTCCGCCTCGTCGATCGACGCCTGCATCTCGGCCATGAGACGCGAGACGTCGCCCTGGATCACGTCGGCGTTGTCCTGCAGGCTCGCGATCGCCGCGGCGTTCAGGTTGTGCTTCAGGAACAGGACGCGGTCGCGGAAGGCGAGCAGGACCGGCTCCATTTTCGACGCGGCGTTGTTCATGACATCCATGAGCTGCTCGTACTGACGCTGCGTCTGGGCCAGCTGCCGCTCGCTCCGCGACCGCATCGCCGGGTCGTTGTAGTCGCTCAGCTCACGCCGCCATTCGGAGAAGAGCTTCGTCGCAACGGCGTCGACGTTGCTGATGCGAGACTGGACCTCCGCGGCGGCGTCTTCGCAGCGGTCGAACTCGCGCTGCATCGTGCGGAACTTGGACTCGAGCTCGCCGCCCTTGGCGCCGGTGACGGCCATGAACTCGTCGAGGGCGGAGGCGAACTGCTGCTTGGCCTCCTGCTGGCTCTCGCGCGCGTCCTTCACGCGGTCAACGAGCTGCTCGCGCTTCGGGATGCCCAGCTTCTCGCGCATCGCGATGCCGGCAGAGTTGCACCCCGGCGCGGCGACGAACGGGAGCAGCAGAAGCGAAGCGACGACGGTGCGTGCGGTAGCCATAGATGCAAAGGATAGAGAGGGGGCTCAGGCCTCGCCCTTCCACCGGGTGTTGAGGGCGTGCTCGACCTTCAGCAGGTCGAGCACCTTCCCCACCACAAAGTCGATGATGTCCTCGACGCGCCCGGGCTTCAAGTAGAAACCCGGGTTCGGCGAGCAGAGCGTTGCCCCGGCGAGGGCCAGCCGCTCCATGTTGCGGATGTCGATCAGTGACAGGGGCATCTCGCGGTGGCAGACGATGAGCGGCCGCCCCTCCTTGAGCGTCACCATCGCCGCGCGGCAGAGGAGGTTGCTCCCGCTCCCGTTGGCCATCTGCCCGAGCGACGCCGACGAGCACGGGAGAACCACCATGCCGTCGTGCAGGAAGCTGCCGGAGGCGATCACCGCGCCGACGTCCTTGTCCGGGTGCACCACCAGCCGCTCCGCGAGGCTCGCCGTGTTCGAGCGGGCCTCGAGGCCCGGGACCAGCTCCCCGATCGTGAGGTTCCGGACCGACGCCTCGTCGAAGAGGAGGCGGCGGCCGTAGTCCGTCACGACGAGATGCACCTCCGCCCCGCTCGCGAGAAGGATCTCGAGCAGCCGGAGCGTGTACGCCGCGCCCGATGCACCGGAGACACCGACGACAAAGCGACGCGAGCGATGCACGGACGATCGTAGAGGGGAGAGCACGGAGCGCCCACGGCGCGGGTCGCGCCGCGACCGCAAAAAATGCCTGTTGCCGCCCGGTCTTGCCGATAGCGGGACCGGGGTGCGCCCGGCGCACCGGGAGAGGCCGGCATGCCGAACGCTCAGCGCGCAATACCCGCATGCAAGTGCCTCGTGGCGTCCGTCGCTGCGCTGGTCGCGGCGATACCGCTCGCCGGGTGCGGCGGCCCACGGCCGGCCGGCGCGCCGCCGCGGGAGGTGAACAGCGGGCTCGCGCGCCTGAACGACAGCGGCGCGGCCGCGCCCATCAACACCCCGGTGGTTGACCCGAGCGAAGCCGAGAAGGAGCGTCTCGTGGCCCGGGCGGCCCTGGACCTCGAGAAGGTCTTTGCGACCGCGAACGCGGAGCCGTCTGGGGCTTCCGACGGCGCGGGGGACGCGGCGCCGTCAGCGCCCCCGGCCGCGGCGTCCGAACCCGAGGCGCCGGTCTTCACCGCCCAGCCGGGCGAGCCCTCCGCCGGTCTCGCGTCGCTGGCGTCGGATACGCCGGCGTCCACGCCGGCCGAGACGGCGCCGCCGCTCCCCGCCGATCCGATCGTCGACCTCGCGAAGCGCATGGCCGGACTGCTCGCGGAGCGCGACCAGAACGGCAAGCCCGTGCTGACCGACTTCGCCGCGATGCTCCCGCTCGAGACGATGCGCCCGGGCGCGGTCGCGGCGATCAACGACCCCTCCAGCCCGCTCTTCGCCGAGCTCACGGAGCAGGAGCGCAAGACTCTCTCCGACGCCCGTGCCCGCCTGCTCGCGTCGCCGAACGGCGCGAGCGAGGACTTTCTCGTGTCCCTCCGCGGCGCGCAGGGCGCGGGCGTCCGTATCGCCCGCTCCGTTCTCTGCACGCGCGTCGAGGGTTTCGGCCGATTCGACCCGTACCCCGCGGCGACGTTTGTCGCCGGGCAGCCCACCCGCGCGATCGTCTACGTCGAAGTCGAGGGCTTCGAGGCAAGGCCCGCGCGGGAGAGCGACCCCGTGCAGCGCACCATCCCGCTCGACGAGCAGGTGGCGGTCGACCTTTCGCAGGAACTCGCCCTCTTCCACGACCCCGACGGGCTTCTGGCGTGGCGCAGGCCGCACCAGGGGGTGGTCGAGGTCTCGCGCAGCAAGCGTCGGGACTTTTACCTCACGCAGATGATCGAACTGCCGCGGACGCTCTCGATCGGCCGTTACAACCTGAAAGTGACGGTCCTCGACCGCACCAGCGGCTCGCAGGCCCAGGCGATCATCCCGATCGAGGTTGTGGCCGACCCGACGCTTGTCCGTCAGGGGCCGTAACCGGCGCGATGCACAATTCTGTGCGCGGTCGCTCCCACGCCGGCTCGAAACCCTGTCGGCCAAGACACTTTTCGCGACACGCGACCACCCCGGCCGGCGGGGCGTGCCCGCGATCGACGAGTCGTACGCGTTCGCTCTGACCCTCAAGCCTGCGCACGTCCGCGAAATGCACCCGGAAACGAAGATCGCGTTCGTGCTGAGGCCGTGCGGCAGCTTACTCACGAACGTGATCAGAGCGGATGCGACTATGGAAGCCTCGAGCACTCTTTGTGCGGATTGACGCCCAAGGCACGTTACTCGGGGTAGCCCCGCATCCTGTGTACGCTCCTGTATGCCCTCCACACGGTTGCCGTTCCTTCTCGCCGCGGCGCTGCTCGCCGGCGCGTGCTCGTTGCAGCGGGCCGGCACCGCACCGTCGCGCGGGACCGCCGGTCCCGACGCCCGGACCGCGTCGGCGCAGCCGCCCGCGCTCACGAACGTCGAGTTCCTCGAGGCCTACGCCGCGACCAACCGCTTCCGGCTCGGCCAGCCCACCGCGATCAAGGTCGCGCCCGGCGGCGACGCCGTGCTGTTCCTCCGAGCCCAGGGCCCGCGCAGCTTCGTGCAGGACCTCTGGACGTTCGACATCGCTACCGGCAGGGAGCGCGTGCTCCTGACGGCCGACCAAATCCTCAGGGGCGCCGAGGAGAGGCTCAGCGCCGACGAACTTGCCCGCCGCGAGCGTGCCCGCTCCGCCAGCCGAGGCATCGCCGCCTACGACCTCTCCAAGGACGGCAAGCGCATCCTCGTCCCGCTCTCGGGCCGCCTCTATGTCATCGACCGTGAGCAGGCCACGTCGGGGACGCTTGCCCTGCAGGAGCTTCCCGCCGAGGGCGGCTTCCCCATCGACGCCCGTTTCTCGCCCGACGGCACCATGGTCGCGTGCGTCCGCGACGGCGCGCTCTATGTCATCGACCTCTCGATGAACGCGCAGCGCCGCGTCAGCCCCGCGCCCGAGCCGGGCGTTTCGTACGGCGAGGCCGAGTTCGTGGCGCAGGAAGAGATGGACCGGAGCAAGGGCTACTGGTGGAGCCCCGATTCCGCGCGCATCGTCTTCCAGCGCACCGACACCAACGGGATGGAGGTCTTCTCCATCGCCGACGCCTTCGACCCGGCGAAGCCGGCGCAGACCTGGCCCTACCCGCGCGCCGGGGGGAAAAACGCCGACGTCACCCTCTGGGTCGCCGACGCGCGCGACGCCGGCGCGCCCCCCGTCGAGATCGCCTGGGACCGGACGACGTACCCGTACCTCGCCCGCGTCGTCTGGAGCAGGCACGGGCCGCTCTCGATCCTCGTCCAGGCCCGCGACCAGCGTGAGCAGGTCCTCTACGCGGCGGACGAGCCGCGCGGCGGTTGGCTGCGCGAGATCCTCCGCGAGCGGGACGACGCTTGGATCAACCTCGCCGGCGAGTTCCCGGAGTGGCTCGAGCGGGGCGGCTTCCTCTGGATGACGGAACAGGAAGGCGACGCCTGGCGCGTCGTGCACCACAAACCGGACGGATCGCGCACCGTAATCGCGGACGCCCCGCTCGTCGTGCAGGACGTCATCGGCGTCGACGAGCAGCGCGGCGTCGCGATCCTGAACGACGCGTACCACAACCCCGGCACGTCTGTTGTGGCCGTACCGATCGACCCCGCCTCGGGGCCGGAGATGTTCGAGCCCGGCTGCATCGGCGAGGCGGGTCAGGTCAGCGCCGTGATCGACGACGGCCTCTCGACCTGGGTGCGCACCACCAACCGCCTCCAGGGCGACCCCGCGTGGGAGGTCATGCGCGCGGACCGGGTCGTCGGCACGCTGAACAGCATCGCCGACCGCCCGACGCTCGCGCCCCGCGTCGAAGTCGTCTCGCTCGGCGGCGAACGCGACTTCAAGGCCGCGGTTATCCGCCCAACCGACTTCGACGCCTCAGAGCGCTACCCGGTGCTGAACTTCGTCTACGGCGGGCCGCACTCGAACCAGGTGAACGCCAACGCACGCGCGTACCTGCTCCATCAGTGGTACGCGGACCAGGGGTTCATCGTGGTCACGATCGACGGGCGCGGCACGCCCCGACGCGGGCGCGCGTGGGAGCGCTCCGTCCGGGGCGACCTCATCGGCCCGCCCTTGCAGGACCAGTGCGAGGCGATGGCGCAGCTCTTCGCCCGCTACCCGGAGATGGACGCGTCCCGCGTCGGCGTCTACGGCTGGAGCTTCGGCGGCTACTTCTCCGCGATGGCGGCGATGCGCCGGCCGGACGTCTTCGATTGCGCCGTCGCGGGAGCGCCCGTGGCCGATTGGATCGACTACGACACGCACTACACCGAGCGCTACCTCGGTATCCCGGACCGGGCCCGGGACGCGTACGCCGTCAGCAACGTCCTCACGTACTGCAAGGACCTGTCGGTGCCCCTGATGGTCGTTCACGGAACGGCGGACGATAACGTTTACCCCGTCCACAGCTTGAAGCTGACCGACGCGCTCTTCAAGGCGGGCAAGCGGTTCGAGTTCGTGCCCCTCGCCGGGCAGACCCACGCCGTCAGCCGGCCGGAGTTTGTCGTCCCCCTTCACAAGCGGATCGCCGCCTTCTTCCGGCTTCATTTGACGCGATGAATCCCGCTTATAGGACGCCCGGCACGAAAGTGTGGGATTTCTGCCTAGACACGGGCCGTTCCTTCCTGTATCCTGCCGTCGGGTGAGAGTCGGTTCATCTCATCCGTGCGCGAGAGGGAGAGAGAGACAAGAGCGCGGGAAACCGCGATTCTGCCCGCACAGGGCGCTCTTCCAATCAAGCACAAACGTCGGCGATCGTCCGCATGTGCGGGCGACCGGCCGGCAATCGCGCGTCGGTCGCTCCGGCTCGTGATCGCGCTTCCGTGGGGTACGCGGGGGCGGGGGAACCCCGGGTGCGTTGCGCAGGCGCCCGGAGGCCTGTTTGTTTGAGGAGAGAGATATGAAGAAGGTGATTGGACTTCTGGCCCTTGCGGGCCTTGCGGGCGTTGCGAACGCCGCGGTCGTGATCCAGGCGAGCAACGTGGCGTTCGTGGACATCTCCACGACCGGCACGCTCGTCACCGGCTCCGTCAGCGACGACAGCGAGCACACCATCGCCGGCGCGACGCACGGCTGGGTCGGCAACGGCCTCTTCGCCGGCGGCGTGTCGATCCGCGTCGGCAACAACGGCGCGATCCTCTGGGGCAACTCGGCCACCGACACGTTCGCCAGCGCCGACAACGTCGGCTACTACAACCCGGGCCCGCTGAACAGCACGGCGCCCGCCGGCTCGCAGACGTCGATCGCGACGATGGCGCCCGTCAACGGCACCGGCTCGACCGCGAACGGCAACGGCCTTCGGCAGCTCGTCGCCCCGATGTGGGACGACATGACGACCACGACCGGCGGCCTCACCAACATCCGCTGGCAGGTCATCGCGAACAACCTGATCATCCAGTGGACCAACGAGGACCACTTCGCCGCGACCGGCACCGGCACGATCACCTTCCAGGCGATCTTCCGCGGCGGCGTCTCCATCAACAGCGGCCAGTCGCTCGTCGACTTCGTGTACAACGACACGCTGTACGCCGCGAACCAGTACCAGAACGACGGCGGCAGCGCCACGATCGGCTACAAGAACTGGGGTATCAACCCCAACGCCAACGATGTCGAGTTCGGCATCGGCGGCGGCGGCGCGAGCGCCACGTCCGACCCGACCTTCGCCAGCGGCACGGGCATGCAGCCCAAGGTCAGCGGCTGGGCGGCGGGCGCGAACTCCACCCTCCCCCACTCCGTGTCGATCATCCCGGCCCCGGGCGCCCTCGCGCTCGCCGGCCTTGGTGGCCTGATCGCGGCCCGTCGTCGTCGCGCCTGAGTCGCGGCCACGGCAACTTCCTACAAGGTTTCTTGACGACCGCCCGGCCATGACGGCCGGGCGGTCGTGTTTTTGGACCACGCGCCGGCCCTGGCGACCCCCAGAACCGGGGTCCGCGGCGATGTTGGCGAAACAGACTACGCTCTCGCACGTCTCATTGAGAGCCGCCGGTGCGCGGCGGGAATTGCGCGCACACAAAGGAAGTACCCCCATGGACCGTCTGTCTCGCCTCGTCGCTCGCTCCGTCACCGTCGGCGCCCTCCTCGTCGCGGGGGCCGGACTCGCCGCGCCCGTGATGGCGCAGGACACGGCGACCAAAGAAAAGGCCGCCAAACCCCTCGCGGTCGGCGACAAGGCCCCGGCTCTCAAGGTCGAGAAGTTCGTCAAGGGCTCGCCGGTGACCGAGTTCAAGCCCGGTCATATCTACGTCGTGGAATTCTGGGCGACGTGGTGCGGCCCGTGCGTCCGCGGCATGCCCCATCTCACCGACGTGCAGAAGAAGTTCGACGGCAAGGCCACGATCATCGGCGTCAACATCTGGGAAGAGAACAAGTACACGGACGAGACCCTCGCGAAGGTGCAGGAGTTTGTCCGCAAGAAGAACGACGTGATGGGCTACACCGTCGCGTACGACGGCGCCGCGAAGGCGATGGACAAGGCGTACATGCAGGCCGCCGAGCAGAACGGCATCCCGTGCGCGTTCGTCGTCTCCGGCGACGGCCGCGTCGCGTACATCGGGCACCCCGCCGACGAGAACTTCGAGGGCACGATCCAGAAGCTCGTCGACGGCAAGTTCGACATGGAGTCCGCCGCGTCCGACTACCAGAACCAGCTGGAGCAGGAGCGCAAGGCGCGCGCCGAGGCGGAGAAGAAGGTCGATCCGAAGGTCAAGGAGGCCCGCAAGCTCATGGCCGACGGCCGCGCGCTTGTGGAGGAAGGCAAGGTCGAAGAAGGCTTCGCCAAGATGGACGAGGCCGCGGCCAAGTCGCCAAACTTCGCGTTCGGCGTCGGGATGACCAAGTTCGACCACTGGATGACGAAAGGCGACTACGCGAAGGCCTCGGCCGTCGCGAACAAGCTCATCGAGGGGCCGGCCAAGGACAACCCCATGGCGCTCAACCAGATCGCGTGGGGGATCGTCGATCCGGAAGCCCAGATCGCCACTCGCGATGTCGACACCGCGATGAAGGCCGCGCAGCGCGCCTCCGAGCTCACCAACAACGAGGACGGCGCGATCCTCGACACCCTCGCCCGCTGCTACTGGCTCAAGGGCGACAAGGCCAAGGCGGTCGAGCTGCAGAAGAAGGCCATCGAGCACGCCGACAGCGAGTTGAAGGCCGATCTCGAGAAGGTCCTCAAGGAGTACGAGGCCGGGAAGTAGTCCCCGGCGCTCGAACCCGACCAATCAAAGCCCCGGGCGCGAGCCCGGGGTTTTTCGTTCACCGCCCGCCGCGGGCACGCGGCCGGCCACCAGCACTCCCTCCGTCGCGGCGACAACGCGCGGCACGTCGATCCTGGTCATCGCGCACCGCTCCGCGTTGTCGTTGGCGATCCGGTCCGGCGGCAGGTCCGGGTCCGCGAGCACGACCCGCTCCCCCGCGGGCGCGGGGATGACGCTCCAGCGCCAGTCGGTCGGGCCCATCAGCGTCACGACCGGCGTGTTCATCGCCGCGGCGATGTGGCGCGGCCCGGTGTCGTTGGTCACGAGCAGGCGGGCGCCGGCGATGACCGCCTTGAGCGAGCCGAGGGTGACGCCGTGGGCCGCGAGCCCGACCGCGTCCGGGCACCCGGCGACGACGTGCGCGACAATGTCGGCCTCCGCGGGCGAGCCGTTCACGACCACCCGCATCCCGTGCGCCGAAGCGAGGTGCCGCCCGAGCTCGGCGAAACGCTCCGCGGGCCAGCGCTTCCACTCCTTGCTCGCGCCGGGGTTCAGCACCGCGTACGGCTCACCCCGCGCGAGGCCGGCCCGCGCCAGGAGCGACTCCCCCGCGGCCTTGTCCGCGTCGCTCAGCCCGAGTTCCATGCGTTCACCCGCCGGCAGCGGGCACGCGAGCGGGTCCGGGATGGGCGCGGACGCGCCCACCAGCGCCTCCGCCAGGCGCCAGTAGTACGTGCACGCGGGGACCGGGGCGAGCGCGAGCGCTCCCGCTTTCGGCGGCGCGAGACGCTGCGTCAGCAGCAGCCCGCGCCCGTCGCGGTCGTAGCCGATGCGCCGGGGGATGCCCGCCATGCGCACCGCCAAGGCGCTCGAGAACGAGTTGGTGAAGAGCAGCGCCGTGTCGTACCGCGCGTGCCGCACGCCGGCGGCGGAACGCTTGGGGCCCATGACGCCGCTCGCCCGCTCGGGGTGGAACTGGTCGATGAACGATGTGCCGGAGAGCAGTTGGTCGATCCCCGGCCTGCAGAGCGCGCCGATGAGCGAGCCCGGCAGCGCTCGCCGGACCCGGCGCAACGCGGGCGTGGCCATCACGACGTCGCCGACCCAGTTGGGCAGGACCAGCAGCAGGCGCAGCGGCCTGTTCGGCGTCTCCACCGCTATCCCTCCGACGCCTCGGCCCAGAGCGGGCCCGACTCGTACTTGCCCTCGTACCACGCGTTGGTGGCGCGGCGGAGCTCGACCGCGAACCCCAGCGCCGCGATCCGGTCGCACGCGAGCGTCGTCTCCACCGCTGAATCCGAGGCCGAAATGCCGATGATCGGGACCCCTTCGCGCTCCGCGAGCGACGCCGCCGCGGCGAGCACGGTTTCGCGCACGCGCTCGTCGGCGAGCGGGCGGCCGAAGATGGCTCGCAGGCGGACGGTCGTGACGGGCGCGGAATCGGTCACGGGTGAGCGTACGAGAGGTGTCGCGTGGCGAGCGGAAGACCGGGCCGGCGGAGCGGGATCGTGTTCTTGGCGCTGGGCGTCGGCGCGCTCGCGGCGGCGTGGGCGGTGGTGACGCAGGAGCGCGCCGCGGCGAGGCTGCGCGAGGAGGTGCTGCCGCTCGTCGATCCCATGAACGGCCAGACCCGCGCGGTCACGGTGGCCCGGGCGATGAAGGCCCTCAAGCTGGTGACGGTGGAGTTCGACACCTTCATCGAGGTCAAACGCGGCCAGGAGAGCTGGCGGGGCGACGTCGTCGCCTCCATCGTCGTGCCCGTGCGCCTCAGCTACGGCACGGACCTCTCGGGCCTCGACGCGACGCGCGTGAGCATCAGCGCGCTGCCCGGCGCGGGCGGGGCGGCCGGGGCGTGCCTGGTCCGCGTGCCGCGGCCGACGCGCGTGGCGACGGAGGTTTTCGGCGAGCAGGAGAAGGCGGACGTGCAGGCGGGGTGGATGCGCCTGCGCTCGCGCGCGGGCGAGTATTACCTCGGGATCGCGCGCAAGGACGCCGCGGAGGCGGCCCGGGCCCTCGTGCTCAAGCCCGCGGACCGCGAGATGGTGGAGCGGACGACGAAAGAGCAGGTCGCGGCCCTGGCGCGTGCGATCCTCGGGGACGACTACGGGGTGGTCGTCGTCTTCGACGAGCCCGCGGGGGGTGCGCTGTGAGGAAAGCACGCCGCATCTGCTTTGGCCTGCTGCGGCTCTCCGTCGCCGTCTTCCTGCTGTGGGCCGTGGCGGTCGATCATGAAGCGCGCGTCGCGCGGCTCACGCTGGCCGCGCTCCCCGGCTTTGACTTCACGAACGAGGTCCGCTCGCTGCGCGGGCAGGGGCGGTTCGGCGAGGCGCTCGTCGTCGGCGAGGCGGGGCTGCGCGCGGGGGCCGGGAGCGACCTCGCGGACGAGGTCGAAAAGACGCGCGACGCGCAGGAGAGCTGGCTCCGCGTCGCGAAGGACGCCGGCCTCGGCGCGCTGACGGGACGCGGCGACTCGCTCGCGTCCCTCGTCGGCGCCATCGGCGCTGACATGCTCGTGCTCGGCGACGTGCGCGACCTGCTCATCGAGGGCTCGAAGCTCGCGCTCGACGGCGACGCCGACGAAGTGACGCTCGCCCTCTCCGCCGCGGGGCTCGCGACGACCCTCGCGCCCGAGTTGGACTGGTTCCCGGCGCTCCTGAAGGCGGCGAAGCGTGCCGGTGCGCTCACGAAAGGGCTGAGCGGCGACGTCGTGACGCTCGCGAGGAAGGGCGACGGCGCCGCGCTGAAGGCCGTCGCGTCCGACGCGCGGTCGCTCGCCAGCAGCGCGTCCCCCGCGGGCGCGGCCCGGATTATGAGCCACGCCGAGAGCGCCGACGACCTCGCCTCGCTCGCGCGCTTCGCGGAGCGCTCCCCCGACGCCGGCTTTGCGCTGCTCACGACCGGCGCGGGCGGCGCCGCGGTCGCGAAACGCGCGGTCAGAGCCGGGCCCGACGACGCCGCGCGGGCGGAGACGCTCCTCGTCGCCGCCGCGAGGAAGGGCCGCGCCGGCGCCGCGTTCCTTTCCACCAAGGGTGCTCGCGCGATGCTCAGGCCGCACCCCTTGATCGGGGCACTGAAGTCGGTGTGGAAGGGGAACGCCGCGGCGTTCGTGCAGCGTCTGCTCGAAGCGCTGGATGTCGCGGCGTGGTGGGTGCTCGGGCTGCTCGCGGCGTGGGCCGTTGGGGAGGCGGCCAATCTGTGGAGCGTTGCGTGTTCCGCCCGCACGGACGACGCCCGATAAGCCCCGCTCGCCCGTGTCGGGTGCAAAGCGCGTTCGGGGCGGCCGATAGAACGGATCGCCTATGAACCCAACCGCTTCATCCGCGAACACCATCCTCGTCTGCGACGACGAGACGGCGATCCGCTCGATCGTCGCCGACAAACTCCGGCGCGCGGGCTACACCGTCGTCGAGGCCCGCAGCGGCTTCGAGGGGTTGTGCGCGTGCGACCACGCGGCGCTCAAGCCGGGGATGAAGCCGCCGACGCCCACGCCGGTCGTTCCATCGCTCATCGTCACCGACCTGCAGATGCCGGTGATGAGCGGCCTGGAGATGGCGCTGGCCCTCAAGGCGTTCGGGCCGACGTCGTCAACGCCCGTCATCATGCTCACCGCGCGCGGCTACATCGCCGACCAGAACCAGGTCGCGCAGACGAACATCCGCCAGATGATGGCCAAGCCGTTCTCGGCGAGCGAGCTGCTCGATCGCGTCCGCGCGATGCTGCAGGAACCGCTGCGCCAGGCCGCCTGAAGGACCACCCATGGATTGCAACGTCCTCACAACCATGCTCGAACGCGCCTCGGGGATGGGCCTGCCCGCGTGCGTGATCGGCCCCGAAGGCTCCGTCGCGGCGGCGCGCGGCCCCAGCGCCGTCTGGGGCGGCGTGCTCAAGGCCCCCTCGCTGGGGTCCGCGCTCACGGCGATCGCGACGGACGGCGCGCTCGGCTCGCGCCTCGTCGCGATCGACGGGGGTCTGCACGTCTTCGTCGCCTCGCACTCGGACGAGATCGGCCCGCGCGGCACGCTCTGCGTCCTCCTGCCCGGCAAGGAAGAAAGCCCGGCGCTCGACCGCGCCGCGGCCGAGGCGCGGCTGAACGCCGGCGTCCGGGCCGCCCTCTGCGCGGGGCTCGTGCGCCACGACGCCGCGACGCTCTCGCTCACCACCTCGATGCTGAGCGCGATGCTCGACGACGTCATCCAGGTCGAGCGCGCCGGCCACGACGCCCAGGGCTTCACCTCGCAGCTCACAGGCGCCTTCGAGACGATCGACCTGCTCTTCACGCTCGGCCGCTCGATGCGGGCCGCCGCGGCGCCGCGCGAGTTCATGACCGCGCTCTGCGCCCGCGCGGGCCTCACGCTCGGCTTCGGCTGGGTCAACGTCTGCTTCGAGCAGAACGAGCACACGACGCCGAGCCTGCGCAACCTGATGGTCTGGCACGGCGACATGCCCGTCGACGAGGCCCTCTTCCGCAGGCACGTGGGCCCCTTCACGCACGGGCTGGGGACCAACGCCCAGATCCGCCAGAACGTCCCCGGCGTCACATCGCGCCAGTCGCCGCAGATCGTGACGCAGTCGCTGGTCTGCAAGGGCCGGCCCGTGGGCCTGCTGAGCGCCGGCAACAAGCACGGCGCGGACCCGATGGTGAGCAGCTACGACACGCAGCTCATCGAGGCGTGCGCTGGCTTCCTGGGCACGTTCATCGAGAACGTCGCCCTGTACGACGAGCAGCACGAGCTCTTCATGGGCACGCTCAAGGCCCTCACGGCCTCGATCGACGCCAAGGACGCGTACACGCGCGGCCATTCGGAGCGCGTGGCCCACCTCTCCCACCGCCTCGCGCAGGCCGCCGGCCTGACCCCGCAGCGGTGCGAGCGCATCCGCATCGCGGGCCTCGTGCACGACGTGGGCAAGATCGGCGTGCCGGAGGCCGTGCTCACCAAGCCCGCCCGCCTGACGGACGAGGAGTTCGCCTTCATCAAGCGGCACCCCGAGATCGGGCACACGATCCTCAGGTCGGTCACGATGCTCTCGGACGTCCTCCCGGGCGTCCTCCACCACCACGAACGCTTCGACGGCCGCGGCTACCCGCACGGCCTCGCCGGCGACGACATCCCGTACTTCGCCCGCGTGATCGCCGTCGCCGACACCTTCGACGCCATGAGCAGCGACCGCAGCTACCGCAAGCGCCTCTCGCGCGAGCAGGTGCTGGCCGAGATCGCCAAGAGCGCGGGGACGCAGCTCGATCCGGAGATCGCCGCGGTCATGCTCCGGCTCGACCTCACCGAGTACGACGCGCTGGTACAGCACCACGCGGGCTCGGCGAGCGCGGCCGCCCCGGCCCCCGCCGCCGCGGCGGCGTAATCGGGGCTCCTTCGTTGGACGCCGCACGTCCCGCGGGCGCGTCCCGCGCCGACACTTAGTTGAACTGTCTCTTGACGCTGTTGGGCACGAGCGTCAGGCCGCTCGGCACGGTGAAGCCGGGGATGAGTTCCTCCGGCGCTCGCTTGGAGACCAGGAACGCCGTCGCCGAGTTCGTCAGGTTCCCCCCGACGATCATGCACCCCCGGATCGACGACGTCTTCTTCATGGTCACGTTGCCGGTGATGAACACAACCCCGCGGATCATGCACGGATAGCGATCGGCCGTGTCGGAGTCGGTCGCGCCCAGGAAGGGCGCGCCGGCGGGGTTGTAGTTCCGCGTCGTTCCGCCCTCCGTGAGGTCGCCAGGGTCCATGTCGAAGGTGAACGACCCCTGCACGATCAGCGCCGGCAGCGTCGGGTCGGGGGAGTGCAGGTAGTTCTGCTTGTCGAACTTGCTGCCCGAGCCCGCGTTCTTGAGGACGAGGGTGCCGTAGACGCGCGTCTCGCTGATGGTGACGTCCGACCCGGCGCAGTCGACGACATAAATGCCCCGCGCGTTCGCCGCGCCCGAGGGCGAGGTGGACGGCGAGAAGAGGCACTTGTCGATCTTCCCGCCCAGCGACGCCAGCGTGATCGTCCGGCCGTTGGCCGTGTACCAGTCGATGATCGTGCCGTCGGGGACCTCGACCGCCCCCGCCGGGATGGGCGCCGCGAGGCCGGCGTTGCCCGCGAGCCCGTTGGCGTGGTTGTACGTGTGCGTCCCGGCGCCGAAGCCGCCGGTGCGCGAGATCACCGCCAGCGACGCGGGGTTGCTGACGATGCTCGGCGTCCCGCCGTGGTAGTCAACGGGGCTCGAGCCGCTCCGGGTGCCCGCGACGACGAGGCCGTAGTCGAGGCAGTTCATCGCCCGCGACGACACGGCCAGGTCGGCCGACATGGCGTAGTACGCGTCGCCGGCCGTCGTCGAGACGACGAGGCGCGCGTTGTCCGTGGTCACGCCCTTGAGCGCGCCGTCGCCGGGGTCCGTGAGCGTCACCGTCTGGGAGACGCCGGGCTCGCCCAGGAGGCTGATGCTGTTGTACCGGCCGGTGTTGCCGGAGCGCCACGAGGAGCCGTCGGGGTCGTCGTTCATGTAGTGCAGCGTCTGCTCGAAGAGCGACTGCGTCTGCGAGCGGGCGCGCTGGGCGTCGCGCTGGAAGCGCAGCGTCTCGAGCCGCCGCCGGCCAAGGTCGATGGCCAGCAGCGCCGACGCCAGGATGAGCGTCATCGACGCGAGCACGAAGACGTAGACGGTGCCCGCGCGGGCGCGGAGGGAGCGGGCCGGGGTCATGGCGCGCCCCTCCCGGTGAAGGAATCCCATGCCCGCGAGCGCAGCACCGAGGCCTTGCCCCGGACGGTGCCGCCGCGCTTCACGATCACGTCGATCCGCTTCAGCCCGGTGTCGTACCCGACCGTCAGCGTGGGGTTCCCGGGGTTGACGTACGACACGGTCACCGTCCGCGACCATTCGGCCGAGGCCAGGGCCTCGCCCGTGTCGTCCACCGGCGGGCTCTGGCCGATGCCGTCGAAGTCGTCGACGTCGTCGCCCATCGCCAGGTCGTCCGGATCGACGCCGAACGTCGGCACGCCGTTGGTGTCCTCGTACGGCAGGGTGGCGATCCACCGGGCCAGGTCGTGCGCGAGCTGCGAGCCCAGCGCGCCGTCGTTCGCCGTGCGCCGGGACGACGCGGCCTTCCCGGCCGCGGTGAGCGCCGCCGACGCGAGCACCGCGACGATCGCCGAGGCGAGCACCGCCTCGATCAGCGAGAATCCTCGCGGGCGTGGGCGCATCAGCGGTCCTCCAGGCGGGCGACGACGCTCGGATCGACGGAGGGGGCGAGGACCGGCTCGGCCCGGAGCGGCGCGGTCGCCACGATCCGCCCCGCGGCGGAGGTCGTGATCTCCAGCGTGATGCTCAGCCCGCGCTGCTCCGTGACGGCGTCCTCCGACGGGCGGCGGATGACGCCGTACGCCTCGAAAAGACATCCCCCGTCGTTGTTCACGCTCCACGTCGAGGCGGCCGCCGAGGCCGACTTGGTGGTGTGCGCGACGTTGTTGTCGTACGGAACGTCCGCCACCGTCAGCGCCGACGTGCTGATGACGCACCAGAGCGGGTCGCCGGCCGACCGCCACGTCGCGGCCGGGAAGTCCACGTACGTCCACGTCTGCGTGTTGATGCTGACGAGCTCGACGAGGGACCGCGTGGCGCTCGTGAGCGCGGCTGACGCGTCGGGGTTGGCGCCCTCGGTGTACGGGTGGAGCGCGAAGGCGAGGCTCAGCCCGGCCAGGCTGCGCTTGGCGAGCTTGATGCGCAGACGCGTCATCTTCCACTGCGTCGCGTCGCTCGGGAGCGAGGGCGTGATGAGCAGCGCCACCTTCTTGCTCGAGGTCACCTCGTTGGACATCGCGCCGGGCCCCGTGTAGGCGCAGACGAGATAGGTCGTCGGGTCCTGCACGTCGGCGCCGGCGGTCGCGACGCTGCGCTCGTCCACGAGGAGCCTGGGCGCGAAGTCGACGACGTCGCGCATGATCACCACGTACGGTCCCCCGTTGATCGACTTGAGCAGCGTCCGGTCGCCGGCGTTGTACTTGACGTACACGCTCTCGGCGATGCTGTCGCCGGTGTTGTCCGGGATCTCGAAGGAGATGGTGGTCGGGTCGGCGCCGGTGACCAGCGTCGCCTCGCCGAACTCGGCCGCGGCCAGTTCCGCCTCCGCGACGGCCTTGGCAGCGAGCGCGTCCGGGTCGTCGCCCGCGGGGATCGCCCTGCCCATGTACATCATGAGCGAGGTGA
The DNA here is from genome assembly GCA_035628115.1 of Phycisphaerales bacterium. Lineage (GTDB taxonomy): Bacteria > Planctomycetota > Phycisphaerae > Phycisphaerales > UBA1924 > BJHL01. Next base: position 65,220 of record DASPKL010000010.1, read on the forward strand.
GCGAGAGCATGATGACGGCGACCACGCTCAGCGTCAGCACCGTTTCGATGAGCGTGAATGCCGGGCGTCGGGCGTGCATCAGTCGAGCGCTCCCGGCGCCGGCATCCCGAGCGCGCCCTGGTGGGGGAGCGTCGTGATGACGCCCTCGGCGTCGATCTGGACCGACCAGCGCTCGGTCCCGGACTGCACCACGACCGCGCCGGCCGAGTCCGGGGCGCCGCCGGCGTCGAAGATGAGCACGTGGTCGGCGCCGAACCGCGACGCCGCGACGGACACGCGGTACGGCTCGCCGCTGAGGTCGATGGTCCGCAGCGCGGTCGCGTGCGCGGTGTTGAGCGAGACGACGTACGCGTCCGCCCGTTTGAAGTGCAGCGCCTGCTGCACGCCCAGCGTCCGGGCGCGCATCGCCGCGTCCGTCATTTCCGCCGAGATCCGGCGGGCGGCGCCCTCCGCGCGGTAGCGCTGCACGCTCGTCGCGTAGCGGGGCACCGCCACCGCGGCGATCGTGCCGACCATCGCCATGACCAGGACCGCCTCCATGAGGGAGAACGCGCGCGGAGACGCCCGCGGCGTCGGTCTCCCGAGTGCACGCGGGCGTAGGGGGTGGTGTCGCACGTCCGCCTCCTCATCCCCGCACGGGGAGGGTTTGGCTCTCCGCGCCGGCGTGCTTAGTACGAGGTGTACAGCACGCCCTTGGCGTCGGTCTTGACGCCGGTGTTCGAGGTGATGGCGCCGGTGGTCTCGTTGTACAGCCAGCCCACGCCCACCGCGTCGGCGGCGGCGATGCCGGTGGCGCCGCGCCGGTTGCCGGTGATCGGCATCGGCGGGATCGCGCGGAGGTACGGGCCGTAGATGAAGCTCGTGTCCTTCGTCGCCTGCGTCGTGCCGTCGAGCTTGCTGTAGGTGAGCAGCTGGGTCTCGATGGAGGCGGCCGTCGGCCTGAGGCCCTCGTGCTCGGTCGTGTACAGGTCGATCGCGTTGCGGAGCACGGCGAGGTTCGCGACGAGCGCGCTGTCCGAAGCGCCCTCGGCGCCGCGGCTCATGCGCGGGATGGCGATCGCGGCGATGATGCCGATGATCACGATCACGATCACAAGCTCGATGAGGCTGAAGCCACGACGGACGATTCCACGGCTGGTCATTGACTGCTCCTGTGCGACGGGACTCTCCGAGGGGGCGTCCATTGCCCCCGTAAAAGAAGCAATCGGCCCGGGGCGGGGGCGACTTTGCGGCGTTGTCGATTTCATTCGATCCGCCCCGGCCGGAGGGGGCGATAATCACGCCGTTCAGCCGCCGGCGGGCTCGTGGGCGATCGCGAGCTCGGTCTGGCGCGACTCGTCGATCAGCACCATCGCCGAGCCGGGCTCGGTGCGCGTGGGCTCCCGCAGTTCGAGCAGCCGCACCCGCACCGTCGAGGCGCCCGCGCGGACCTCGCGCACCTGGCCGACGGGGATCGTGACGCCGTTGATCACCGCGGCGGGCCGGACGCCGGTCATGACGGTGGTCAGCCGCAGGTCCGTCGGGGCCTCCTGCACGCGCGCCCGCGGAGCCGCTTCGCCGGGTTTCGAGGGCTCGAACCACGCCGTGGGGGGCTGGAACGCGTCGTCCACCGGCCCCGCCGCGTCGCCGCGCGCCCGCTCGAGGCGGGCCACGATCGTGTCCGCGGGCGAGGCCGCGCTCTGCGCGGAGCGCCGCGCGTCCGGGGAGGGCCCCGCGGCCGTGCTCTGGACGGCGAAGCCGTCGGCCTCCGCGGCGCTCGCCGCGGCGGGAGGGCTCGAGAGGAACACGCGGTCGACGACGAACCCGGTCAGGCAGAGGCCGGCGCCGGCGGACAACAGCTTGCGCTTGAGAGTGAGTTCCACAACCCGACCGTCGCATACGACGCGCGGCGCGTCAAGCCGTGCGCGGTGATTTACCGCCCCGCGGCGGAGGCGGCGGCCTTGGAACCGGCGCCGCCCGCGCCGTCGCTACCGGCCGCGGGCGCCGCGCCGTCCGCGAGCGTGAACCAGTGCAGCTTGAGTTCGTACACCGGCTCGCTCGCGGCGACCGTCTGGTTCGACGCGAGGTCGAACCCCGCCACCGCCGTGTCGCGGTAGACGTCGTGCACCTTGGTCAGGAAGGCCGCGAAGTCCGGGAACACCGCGGCGCCGCGCACGGTGATCGGCACCACGGCGTAATCACGCGCCTCGCGGAGCGGCTCGCCGGGCTCGACGCCGAGCACGGTGAGGCCCGACTCCTCCGCCGCGGCGGTCAGCTCGCTGATGCGGCGGTTGAGCTGCGACATGTTCTTGAGCGCGACGCTCCTGCTCAGGTCCTCGTTCTTGCGGCGCAGCTCGGCCCGCGCCTGCAGCAGCTTGTTCTCGAGGAGGTTGATCTCCGACCGGCGCTGCTCGAGGCTTGCCCGGTCCTGCTTCACGCTCTCCCGCTCGCGCCGCGCGGGGCCGAGCACGGTGGAGTAGAGGATCCCGGCGACCGCGAGCGCCACGATGGCGCCGCCGGCGTGCACCGCCCAGTCGTTGCCGGCCGCCCTCGCGATCGCGCCGTAGAAGTCCTTCTTCATCGCGACCCCTCCCGCCGCTCGATCAGCTCGGCGACGACCTCGAACCGCGTGCGCGAGCCGGCGGCGTCCGACACCGTCTCCGCGAGCCGCACCGAGTCGAACAGGCCCGAGTCCTCGAGCGCCAGCACGAACTCGTTGGCGCTGCGGACGTGCAGCGCCGCGCCGCGGACGTGGACCTTGAACACCCTGGCGCGCGGGGCCGCGGGGGGCTTGGCGGCGCCCGGCGTCGGGGCCGGCGCCCGCGTCTCGAGCGACATCGTCACGCCGTCGAGCACGATGCCCTCGCCGCGCGAACGCGCCAGCAGCGCCAGCAGCCCGCTCCAGTCCGGGTGGTGGCCGACGGACATGGCCGCGTCGTGCCTGCGGCGCACCGCGTCGAGCTGCTTGCGCAGCGACTCCTCCTCGGCCGTGCGCGACTTCAGCTCCGCGTCGCTGCGCGACAGCTCCTCGTGCACGCCGTCGTCCGCGGCGAGGCTCACCTTCGCGCCGACGCCAAGGCCCGCCGCCGCGAGGGCGTAGACCCCCAGGCCGACGAGCCACCACCGCACCATCGCGCGGCGGCGGAGCGCCGCGGCCCGCGGCGCGGGGAGCAGATTGACGACGGGCGCCCGGCTCATTCCTTCGCTCCTTCCGTGCCCGGGGACGCGGCCCCCGGCTCGTACGCCGCGAGCCCGATCGCGCCGACGCTCGCCGCGTCGCCGCCCAGCGCGCTCCGCTCGTGCACCGCCGCGACGTCCCGTGCGCAGACGCGCCACGCGTCCACGCTCAGCGCCGACGCGACCCGCGACCGCAGCCCGCGCACCGCCGCGCCCTCGCCCGTGAGGCAGACGCCGCAGAGCGACGCGGCGGGGTAGCGCTGCACCGCGTAGCTGAACGACCGGTGCACCTCCGGCAGCAGCGCGTCGAAGAAGTCCGACTGGTACCGCCGCACCGTGCGCAGCAGCTCCGTGATCTTGGGGTTGATCCGCCCGCCGTCCTCGGAGCACGTGCGCAGCGCCGCCTCCGCCGCCGACTCGTCGAGGCCCAGCCGCTCGCGCAGGTGCTGGACGACGCCGCTGTAGGCCCCCTCGTCGATCCGCCGCTCGTACACCACCACGCTCTCGTCGCCGGCGACGTGGAGGAGCATGAGCAGCGTGTGCGTCCACCCCAGGTCGAGCACGCCCACCAGCCCCTGCATCCCGCGCGCGAACGCGCCGCACGCGCGTCCGACGGCGCAGGCCCGCGGCTCGACCGCGACCGCCCGCAGCCCGGCCCCCTCGAGCGCGCTCAGGGTCCCCTCGCACGCGCCGTCGGGGAGCGCCACCGCCATCGCCGTGGTCCCGGCGCGGCCGCGGTCCGACGCGGGCAGGTCCCACATCGCCATGCCGAAGGTGCCCGTCTCGCGCCGGTGCAGGCGCGCCATCTCGTTCATCGCCAGGCGCTCGATGGGCGCCTTGCTCGAGCGGGGCGGCAGCTCCAGCACCGCGCTCAGGAGGGCGTCCTCGGGCGCGTTGACCACCACGCTCTCGCCCGCGAAGCCCGCCCGGTCGAGCGCGCCGGCGATCCGCTCCGCCTCCTCGGCGTGCAGCGCGGCGCCCGGCGTCGGCCGGCTCCAGCGCAGGACCCCCAGCAGCCGCGCGGCGGAACCGCGCCCGGCGCCGCGCAGCTGCGCCGCCGTCACCCACCGGTGCGTGATCTCCAGACCGATGGGGCCGACGCCCCGCGGCAGCTCCAGCTTCTTGTTCACGCGCCCCCTCCCGCCCCGTTGGGGCCCGACGCCGTCAGGTCGAAGAGCGGCAGCAGCATCGAGATCGCCATGGTGCCCACGACCACGCCCAGGAGCAGCAGGATCGCGGGCTCCAGCAGGCCCGTCACGGTCTTGACCGCGCTCTCCGTGTCCTCTTCCATGAAGTCCGCCACGCTGATCAGCACCGGCGCGAGCTGGCCCGCGCGCTCGCCGCTCCGCACCGCCTCGATCACCGAGGGGGACACGAGGTTGGGGTCGCAGAGCGCGCTGCTGAGCGTGTCGCCCCGGATCACCGCGTCCTCCGCCTTGTTCATCAGCTCGACGTACAGCGAGTTCCCCACGCTGTGCTTGGCCAGCACCAGCGCCTCGAGCAGCGGCACCTTGCCGTCCAGCAGCGTCCCGAGCACCCGCGCGATGCGCGCCGCGGCGTAGCTCTTGGTGAGCAGCCCGAGCTTGGGCGCCCTCACGAGCGTCACGTCGATCGCCCGCTGCCCGCGCGGCGTCCGCACCCACCACACCACGCCGCCGAGCGCGCACAGCACCGACGGCGCGATGAACATCCAGTTGTTGCGCAGGAAGTGGCTGACCATCATCAGCACCTTCGTCATCGGCGGCAGGCCCGAGCCCAACGACTGGAAGAGCCCCTCGAAGCGGGGCAGCACGAAGCCCACCATCGCGCACAGCACCACCAGCGACACGCACAGCAGCAGCGACGGGTAGATCATCGCGTGCGTCACCGTCTTGCGCAGCTTGACCTGCTGGCGCGTGAGCGCGCACAGGCGGTCGAGCATCTCGTCCAGCCGCCCGCCGCCCTCGCCCGCCGCCACGAGGCTGCGCGCGACGGCGTCGAAGTACGCCGGGTGCGGGCCCATCGCGTCGGCGAGGCTCTTGCCCTCCTCGACGCTCATCCGCACCTGCGTCAGGACCTTGCTCCACTCCTCGTTCGTCGCCTGCCGCTGCAGGGACGCAAGCGCCTCCGCGACGGGGGTGCCGGTGCGCACCAGCATCGAGAGCTGGCGGAAGAACAGGCACACGCGCTCCGAGCGCGAGGACGCGCCGAGTGAGAACTTGCTCGTGCGGGCGGCCGCGGGCTCCGCGCCCCCGCCGCCGTCGGCGCTCGAGAGCTCGAGGACGAAAATGCCCTGCCTGCGCAGGTTCTCCGTCGCGGTGCGCGCGTCGGGCGCGTCCACGATCCCGCGCGCGGACTTGCCCGTCCGGTCGTAGCCGCGGTAGCCGATCTTCACGCGGCCTCCTTCCGCGGGGCGCCCGCCGCGATCGTCTTGGCGACCTCGTCGCTCTCGTCGTCGTTCTGCGTGACGCGCAGGACCTCCTCGAGGCTCGTGCGTCCCTCGACGGCCATCAGCACGCCCTCCTCGCGGAGCGTGAGCAGGCCGCCCTCCTTCATCTTGGCGCGCAGCTCGTGCGTCGGGCGCGCGTGGTGCACCATCCGGCGGATCTCCGGCGTCACCTCGAAGACCTCGTACACGCCCAGGCGCCCGAGGAACCCGCTGTCGTGGCAGCGCTGGCAGCCGCCGCCCTTGCGGAAGGCCTTGCCGGCGTGGTCCTCGAGGCCCGCGTCGCGCAGCACGGCCTCGCCGGGGAAGTACTTGGTGGCGCACTGGGGGCAGATCGTCCGCGCCAGGCGCTGCGCCACGGCCCCGTTGAGCGCGCCGCTGAGCAGGTACGGCTCGATGCCCATGTCCACCAGGCGCGCGACCGCGCCCGGCGCGTCGTTGGTGTGCAGCGTCGCGAGCACCAGGTGGCCCGTGAGCGCCGCCTGCACGGCCACGCGCGCCGTCTGCTCGTCGCGGATCTCGCCCACCATGATGATGTCCGGGTCCTGGCGCAGGATGCTGCGCAGCGCGCGGGCGAACGACATCCCGACGCCCTCGTTCACCTGGATCTGGTTCACCATGTCGAGCTGGTACTCGACCGGGTCCTCGACGGTCAGGATGTTCACCTCGGGGCTGCGCAGCAGGTCCAGCGCCGAGTAGAGCGTCGTCGTCTTGCCGCTCCCCGTGGGGCCCGTCACGAGCGCCATCCCGTGGCTCTGCTTGAGGAAGCGCTTGAAGACCGCGAGGGGCTTCTCGCGGAAGCCCAGGTCCTCCAGCCGCACCCGCAGGTTCGCCTTGTCGAGCACGCGAACGACGATCTTCTCCCCCAGCAGCGTGGGCATGCTGCTCACGCGCAGGTCGATCTCACGCCCCTCGGCCACGATGCGGACGCGCCCCTCCTGCGGCAGGCGCTTCTCCGCGATGTCCATCCGCCCGATGACCTTCACGCGCGAGACGATCGCCGCGTGCATGCCTATCGGGGGCTTCATGAGGTTCCGCAGGACGCCGTCCACGCGGTAGCGGATCCGCGTCCCCTTCTTCTCCGGCTCGATGTGGATGTCGCTGGCCTTGTCCTTCACCGCCGTCAGCAGCGCGACGTTGACGAGGTTGACGATCGGGTTTCCCTCGATCAGCTTGTCGAGGTCGGTCTGCGGCCCCTCGTCGATCTGCTCGCGCTCGACGACCTCGACGTCCTGCTCGGTGAGGCTCGTGAGGAACGCGTCGATGTCCACGTCGCCGCGCGCGTACCGGGCGACGTACTCCATCACGTTCGCCTCGAGCGCCAGCACGGGGCGCAGCTTGAGGCCCGTCAGCTGCCGCAGGCGGTCGATCGCCGGCAGGCTCTGCGGCTCGGCCATCGCGACGGTCAGCGTGTCGCCGACCTTGAACATCGGGATCGCCTTGAGCCGCTCGCACTCCTCGGCGCCGATGTCCTTGACCAGCGCCGGGTCGATCAGGCCGTGCCGCAGCACGCACCCCGGCACCCCCATCACCTTCGAGAGCGCCCGCACCAGCGCGCCCGGGCTGATAACGCCCTGGCCCACCAGCACCTCGCCGATCATCCGGCCCGCGCCCTTCTGCTCCGCGAGGGCGCGCTCCAGCTGCTCGCGCGTCAGCACGCCGTCGGCCACAAGCACGTCGCCCACGCGCAGCCGCTTGGGCTGCTCCCCCGGCCGGCCCGCCTGCGCGGGCGCCGGCGGGAGGTTCGACAGCGCGCGCACCTTCGCCGGCTCCTTATCCGGCGTGTCGGCATGGCCCGCCGTCTTGCTCACAGGAAGCTCCTCACCGCGCTGTTGGCGTCGCTGTAGTGCTCGAACTGGTGCGCGACCCCGGTCAGCTCCAGCACCTCGCGGAGCGTCTCCGTCGCGCCGCACAGCCGCAGCACACGCCCGCCCGCCGCGAGCTCCTCGCTCGCCTGCACCAGCACCTCGAGCCCGGCGCTGTCGACGTACGCGATCGCCGTCGCGTCGACAACGAAACGCCCCAGCGAGCGCTGCATCACGTCCGCGAGGCGCTGGCGGAAGATCACCGCGTCGCCCTGCGTGAGCGGGCCGTCGGGACGCACCACCGTCACCGCGCCGTGCCGTTGCTCCTGGATCTCCATCCGTCCCCTCCGTTACGCCGCGGCCCGCTGCTGCTGGGCCCGCGTGGGCACCGAGAGCGTGAACGTGCTCCCCTTGTCCAGCTCGCTCTTGAGCGTGATGTCCCCGCCGTGCATGCGCACCACCTGGCGGGCCAGCGCCAGCCCGATCCCCGTGCCGCCGATCGCCGCGATCCGGGCGTCCTTGCTGCGGTAGAACTTCTCGAAGACCAGCTCCCGCTCCTCCTCCTTGATCCCGATGCCGTTGTCGATCACGTCCACGGTCATCGAGCTGCCCGACTCCGCCGCGCGCACCGTCACGCACCCGCCCTGGGGCGTGTACTTGACCGCGTTGCCGATCAGGTTGTGCAGCGCCATCGCGATCTTGTCCCGGTCGCCGTGCATAACCGGCCACTTGGGCGGCAGCTCGAACGTCAGCGTGAGGTCCTTGTCCGCCGCCTGCGCCCGGAAGTCCTCCTCCAGCTGCCGCATCAGGTTGTCGAAGCGCACGTCGTCCACCCGCAGCTGGAACGTGCCCGCCTCCATCTCCGCCACGCTCAGCATGTCGCCCACGATGCGCTCCAGCCGACGCGTCTCGCTGTTGAGCACGTTGATGCACCGGGCCTTCACCGCCGGGTCCTCGTCGCCCTCCTCCACGAGCTGCTCGATGTAGAGCCGCATCGTCGTGAGGGGCGTGCGGAGCTCGTGCGTCGCCTGCGCAACGAACGCCTCGCGCGACTCGTTCGCCACCTTCTGCTGCGTGATGTCCTCGATCACCACCAGCGCCGCCACGCCGTCCTCGCGGCGCATCGGGCGCACCGTGTACCGCAGGATCGTCCGGTCCGCGCCCGCCGCCGCGTCGTCGGGCTGCACCTCGACGCTCGCCCGCTGGCGGCTGGCCCCGCTCGCGACGCCCCGCACCACCTCGATCAGCGCCTTGTCCGTCACCACCGACAGGAAGTCCTTGTTCAGCAGCTCGCCCTTCTGCTTCTTGAGCAGCACGCCCGCGGCGCCGTTGAGCGCCCGCACGTTCGCCTGCTCGTCGAGCACCACCAGGCCGAACCACAGCGCGTCGAACGCCGCGGCGTGGTCCCCGCCCCCGCCCCCGCCGCCCGTGAACCGCTCGGCCGCCTGCTCGAGCTGGTCCCGCCGGCGGAGCGCTTCACGCTCGTCCAGCAGCCGGTTCCACGCCCGCGCCTCCTCGCCCAGCTCCTCGGAGAGGCGCAGGCCGGACATCGGCAGCTCCCCGGCCTCGAACTCCGCCGCGTAGCGCAGCGACTCCTGCACCGCGCACAGCGCCCGCGTGGAGCGCCGCAGCGAGCGGTAGTGCGCCCACCCGCCCGCGAACGCGAGCACGGCGATGACGCCGAACCCGGCCTGGGCCTTGACGCTCGAGGCGATCCGCGCCCTGGGCCCGTACGACACCTCGAGCGTCGCGGCGCCGCGCCCCTCGACCGTCACCGGCGCCGTCAACGCGACGAGACCGCCCTCGGTGCCCTTCACGCCCGCCCCGTCCGAGGCCCCCGCCCACGACTGCGGCACGCCCTGCACGGTCACCCGCGCCGGCTCGGCGTCGGCGATCACGCCGCCGTCCGGCAGGCGCAGCGTCGCGCCGGCAAAGCCGTGCAGGAGCGCCGTGTCCGTGATCAGCTTCTGCACGCCGCCCGCGTCGCCCGCCGCGAGCACGACGCCCGCGCTCTCCGCAAGCGTGCGCGTCACGCTCTGCGCCCGCTCGCGCTCCCGGCGCAGCTCGCCCTGCCAGTGCGAGTACGTCGACCACCCGCCGGCGGCGCAGAGCACCCCCAGCAGAAGACCGCCGATCGCGATGCCGCTCGGCGCCGCCACCCGCTCTCCGCGCGGCAGGAGCCAACTCGACAGCCACCCGCTCTGGTTCGCCTGTTCGTTCTTCACGGTGCCCCCGTGCATGCCGCGAACGCCGCAACAACGGCGCTCCCGGTCACCGTGCTATCGGTCGGTTTGACGGCGCGGTCAAGCCCGCGCACGCCGTCCCCGCACGCCGCGACGAGCGAGCGCGCCGATAACGGCGGCGACGTCCGGAAACGATCGCCCGGAAGCGGGCTCGGCGGCCGTCGCCGCGCGCTCGGCTCTTCGCGCGCGCGACGCGCCGGGCACGACTCACTGATTCGGCTTTACCTGGTCCTGCCGTGCCACCTGAAAAAAGATCGGCAGCAGGTAATTGCGCTCGCGGTACGTGAGCACGCGCCCGGTCATCTCGAACGCGATCTCCTGCCCCTGCTGCGCCGCGACTTCCTCGACCTGCTGCAGGATCGAGCCCGCCACGAGCGGCAGCGGCGCGGGCGCCGGGCTGTCGTGGTCGTTGTCGATCGCGAACGCGAAGTGCCCCGCGTCGCTCGCCATCCGCACCAGACGGCCGCGCTCGCGCACGATCATCGTCCCCTCCGCCAGCATCGCGCTCGCGTCCGGCGGCCTGTCCTCCGCCGCGTCCACCGCGGCGTTCTCCGTCGGCGAGAGCACGCGCCTGCGCGGCGACGCCTCTTCCAGCTGCTCGATGATGCGCCTCGCTTCGTCGGACTCGGGCCCGGGCCGAGACGGTGCGGCCGGAGTTTCCGCCGGTTTTTCCGCGCCCGAGGCCTGTTCCTCGCCGAACGCGAAGACGGTCGGCAGCAGGAACAGCCTGCCGCGGTACACGTGCGCCTGGCCGCCGATGCTCGCGCGCGACCGCGACGCGTTGCGCGCATTGAGCCCCGACGAGATCGTCGCGAGGCGCTGGCACGGCAGCAGCAGCATCGGGGGCGGCGCGTCCTCGCGTCGGTCGGGCAGGAACGCGTAGTCCCCCGACTCCAGCCGCAGCACCGTCCCGGCCACGCGCGCGATGTACGTCCCCTCCGGGGGGAGCGTCGCCCGCTGCGCGTCGGGCAGGTCCGGGACGTTCAGCGTCGCCTCCGCCCCGCGCACCGGCGCGGCCCGGGTCGGTTCGATCGGCTCCCCGCCGCCGCGCTCGAAGACGCCCGGCGGCTCGGCCTGCGCGGGCGGCCGCGCCTCCGGCTGGGGGGTGGTCGCGAGCAACGCGATGAGCGGAAAAACGGACGTCATGGCACAATCATCGGCTCGCCCCCGCGCCGGGGTTGGAGGCTCGAGAGGGGTTGCGAAATCATCGCCGCCTCCTATCATTGCCGGCACGGTCGGGTGCCAGAGTGGACAAATGGAGCGGATTGCAAATCCGCTGCGCAAGCTTCGTGGGTTCGAATCCCACCCCGACCTTTCCGGCCGCCTCACTCCGGCGGATCAACCGCCCGGCCGGTGCTCCCCCAGGTCTTGGTGTCGATGACGACACGGCCCGGCTCCGGCTGCCACGGGGGCGCCGCGCGTGGCCAGCACGCCCGCACGCCCCGGGGGTCGATCCGCGCGAGGCCGATCCGCAGAAGGCCGTCCCCCTCGACCACGCGGGCGGGCAGGCGCACGCGTGCCGTCCACCGGTCCGGCAACCGCGCGACCGTCACGCCCGACGCGGCGTCCCCCAGTTCTTCGCGCACCGCCGGGTCGAGGCCGACGAGCGTCCCTCTCCCGTCGCGCGCAACGCGCACGGCGAACCCGTCCTTCCCCGGCGGACCGGCGTACACGAAGATCGCGTCCTCACCGGCGGCCTCACCGTCCGTCCGCATCTCCGCGAAGACCTCCCAGGCGCGCTCGCCGTCAACCCGCGACAGCATCGCGGCCGTCGTCCACGCCTCGTCCGCGTTCGGCGTCGCCCCCGCGAGCCAGTGCGCGAGCGTGAGGTCGGGGGCGAACGGCCCCATCACGAGCCCGGGCGGGCGGACGGCCAACGGCCCGGCGATCGCCGCGGCGTCGACCGACCATTCCCCGACACCGATGCGCACCACCGACGCCCCGACCGAGCCAGGCGCCGCGCCGGGGTCGGGGTTCACCGGTGCGGCGAATCGGAGTGTCCGCAACGCCTGCACCGGCGTGGGCTCGATCCCCCGCTCCATCACCGGAACGCTCCCCTGCGTCGCCCACCAGACGAGTTGCTCGCGGGGTGACAGATTCGTGTACGCCACGGTCGCCCACGGCACGCGCGCCGCGGTCCCTTCCGGCCCCGCGAGGACCCCCGCGTCGTCCGTGACCCACGCGGCCCCCGCGGGCTGCTCGCGCAGCCACGCCCGGGCGAGCTGCGCGAGACGCCGCCCGTCCGCGCCCGGGGTCAGCAGCGTCTCGAGGAGCGCGTCGGCGCTCGCGTCGCCGGGGCTCCACGCCGGGACGGCGACGCCGTCGGCGACCGTCGCGACCGCGCCCAGCCGCACGCGCACGTCGCGCGCCAGCGCCGCGTCCGCGCGCTCGAGCCCGGCGAGCGCGACGCGCCACCGGCTCTCCACCTGGCGCGCGAGGGACTCGAGCAGCGGATCGTCGAACCCTCCGGTCGTCGGCCCCGCGTCCAGGCCGTCGAGGATCAGACGCGCGCGCCAGCGCGTCAGCGGGCTCGACGCCTCGCGCCCGAGCAACTCCCGCAGTTCGCCGGTGACCGGCACGCCCAGCGTTCGCGCCACGGGCTCGACGCCCCGCGCGCCGGCGTCGAGCCAGCGGACGGTCACGCGCGTATCGCCGATCCACACCGTCCCGTCCCGGGGCGAGAGCGGCGGGTCGATCCACGCGATCAGCGCGCGGCGCGACGCGTCCGCGACCGCCTCCTCCGCCGCGACCTCCGCGCTCGTCCACTCCAGCCCCGGCCCCAGCCACGCGCGCACGCCCCCCAGCCGCTCGCGCGGGTTGACGCCCACGAGGAATAAACGGTGCCGCAGCGTCGTGCCGTCGTCGAGAAGCACGCGCATCGGCGTCACGAGCGCCGACCTCGGCACCGGCACGACCACGGGCGCGCCGGCGACGGCATCGATGCGGGGCGAGGCGTCGATCGGCGCGGGAGCGTCGCCGTTGGCGGGCGCGACGGTCTCGACCGCCGCCTCGACCGGCCGCCCGGCCGCCCCGTCGGGGCGCGAGCACGCCGCGGCCAACGACAGCGCCGCCGGCAGCGCGAGCACCGCGCTCCGCCGGCGCACGCTCACGCAGCCTCCCTCGGGAGCGTTTCGAGGAGCGCGCCGATCACGCTGTCCGCGTTCACGCCCTCGGCGTGGCTCTCGAAGTTCATGATCAAACGGTGCCGCAGCGCGGGCAGCGCCGCCCACCGCACGTCGTCCGTGCTCGCGGCGAACCGCCCCTCCATCAGCGCCCGGCACTTGGCCGCGAGCACCAAGGACTGCGCCCCGCGGGGCGATGCGCCGAGCCGCACGTACCGCTCCACCTGCGCGCTCCTGAAGTGCCCGGCGGCGTCGGCGAGCGTCGCCGCCGGCTGCGTCGCGATCGCCAGCCGCACGGCGTAGTCGCGCACGTGCGGCGCGACGGGGACGCGCCGGACGAGGCTCTGGTGGCGCAGCAGCGCCTCGGCGCTCAGCGCCGGCCGCGCCTCGCCCTCCGCCGCGCCGGTCGTCCGGTCCAGGATCAGGGCGAGGTCCGCCGCGCCGGGCGCCGGCGTGAGGAGCTTGAACATGAAGCGGTCCAGCTGCGCCTCGGGCAGGGGGTACGTCCCCTCCTGCTCCACCGGGTTCTGCGTCGCGAGCACGAGGAACGGCTCGGGCAGGCGGTGCGTCGCGCCCGCCACCGTCACGCCGCGCTCCTGCATCGCCTCCAGCAGCGCCGACTGCGTCTTGGGCGTCGCGCGGTTGATCTCGTCCGCCAGCAGCACCTGGGCGAAGACCGGGCCGCGCTGGAAGACGAACTGCCGCTCGCGTCCGCGCTGCGTCTCCAGCTCCGACACGACCATCGTGCCGGTGATGTCCGCGGGCATCAGGTCCGGCGTGAACTGGATGCGGGAGAACTGCAGGTCGACCGCCCGCGCCAGCGTCCGCACCAGCAGCGTCTTCCCCACCCCGGGCACGCCCTCGAGCAGCACGTGCCCGCCCACGAACAGGCACGTCAGCACGCCGTCGATGACGCCCGCCTGCCCGACGACCACGCGCGAGACCTGGTCGCGCACCGCCGCGTAATCGTCTCGGAACGTCTGGGCCGCCGCGGCGGCTTGCTCTGGGGTCATAGCCTCCGGCAGCGTACGCGGGGAGCTCCCGCGGGCCGTGCGTGCACGAACCCGCGGGATCGTGTAGGATGGGGCACCGGGGGGTGTCGGAGACACCGGCATGTCAATGAACGCGGGCGTGCTCGCGCCAGAAATCTCGGCCGTCCTCCACGAGCACGGCGGCGGCGAGGCGTTGTGGCACGCGCTGCACGACGACCCCATGACCGGCCTCCAGATCGTGAGCTCCGAGGGCGTCATCCTGTACGCCAACGACTCGGCGGCGCGGCTCTTCCTCGGGGAGGGCGCCGCCGCCGCGATCTACGTCGGCCGGAGCGCGAGCGAGTACTACGACCCCGCGACCTTCGCCGAGCGCGTCGAGTACGTCGCCGCCGTCCTCCGCACCGGCGAGACGCGGGTGCTCCGCAGCATCTTCCACGGGCGACAGATTGTGAGCCGCCTCTCCGCGGTCAACGTGCAGCGCCGGGACGGCCCGCGCGAGCGCGCCGTCCTGGTCGTGAGCAGGCCGGTCGAGGGGGACGTCTCGTGGCTCCGGCGCGAGTGCCCGGCGTACGTGGACAGCCGCACGATCAGCCTCGGGCCCCTCTCGTCCCTCTCCCCGCGCGAGCTCCAGGTGCTCGCGCTCATCAGCCAGGGCAAGAGCATGTCCGACATCGCCCGGGAGCTGCGCCGCAGCGTCCACACCGTGCACGACCACCGCAAGTCCATCGGCCGCAAGCTGGGGCTGGACGACCGCGTGCAGCTCGCGACGATCGCGCGTCAGGCCGGGCTGCGCATCGAGGACGCGGGCCTCGCCCGCGCGGAGATGGCCCCCATCGCCGGCAAGCACTGACTCAGGCGGGCATGGACCCCTGCACGGGCCGGTCCTCGTGCGCCAAGGGCTCGCTCGACTGCGTCCGCACCGGCTCGCCCGGCATCGGGCAGAAGCGCGACCCGTACAGAGGCACGCGCCGGTTCGCGGCGTTGGCGGGCATGAAGCCGACGGCGACGACCCCCGCCGCCGCCAGCGCCGCGTTGGCGATCAGCATCGGCACGAGCCCGGTGAGATTGAAGTAGATCATCACGCACACCATCACGACGTCCGCCAGCGCGAGCGGGATCAGGAGCTGCCACCCGCCCATCATGATCTGGTCGTAGCGCAGACGCGGGATCGTCCAGCGGATGAGCATCGAGAGGAAGACGAGCAGCGTCACCTTGCCGGCGTAGACCCCGAACTTCGCGAGCACCGCCCCGACGCCCACGGACTCGGGCGAGAGCAGACCGACGCCGGGCAGGTGGTACCCGCCCAGGAACAGGAGCGCGAAGAACGCGCTGCTGGTGATGAGGTGCGCGTACTCGGCGAGGAAAAAGAGCGCGAAGCGCATCGCGCTGTACTCGGTGTGGTACCCGCCGACGAGCTCCTGCTCCGCCTCGGCGTTGTCGAAGGGCGCGCGGTTCGCCTCCGCGAGGATCGCGATGTAGAAGATCAGCGCCGCGACCGGCTGGCTGATGAGCAGCCACCCCTGCGAGGCCTGCTGGCGGACGATCGCGTCCGGGAGCACCGTCCCCAGCGCCAGCAGCGCCGTCATCAGCGCCAGGCCCAGCGGCACCTCGTACGAGATCATCTGCGCGGTCGCCCGCAGGCCGCCCAGGAACGAGAACTTGTTGTTCCCGGCGTAGCCGCCCAGCGCCACGCCGTAGACGCCCAGCGCCGCCGTCGCGAGCAGGTACACGATGCCCACGTTCACCGCCGCGCCCGCGACGTGCACGATCCCGCCCTCGATGTGCCAGCCGACCAGCGGGAGCGTGAAGTCCGGCACCTCGACGCGCCCGCCCCACGGGATCACGACGAAGCCCATGAGCGCCGGCGTCACGACGATGATCGGCGCCAGCGTGAAGAGCGCCTTGTCCACACGCGCGGGCGTGAAGTCCTCCTTCAGGATGAACTTGAGGCCGTCCGCCAGCGACTGCCCCAGCCCCAGCATCCCCTTGAGGGGCGCGAGCGCGGCGAGCCCGAAGTCGAACCCCACGCGGTTGGGGCCGACGCGATCCTGGATGTACGCGGAGACCTTGCGCTCCATGTAGACCGCCATCGCGCACCCGATCAGGAGCACGTGCACGACCACGACGATCGTCAGGACCGAGACGAGGAGTTGGGCCGTCAGCCAGCTCGGGGTGTCCATGGGCGGGGAGGATAGGGAGAGCGCCGCCGGAACGGCCGCCCCGAGCCCCTCCCCCGCCGGCTCAGTCGATCGTCTGCGTCGCGCCGCTCCGGTTCGCCTGGGCGCCGTTGATCCCGTTGCCTTGGAAGATCCAGTACTCGATGTTCCCCTTCTGGAACTTCGCCGAGCCGTCCGTGTACGAGATGTTCGCGCCGTCCGCGCCGTGGTTGTCCACCTTGCCCATGTGGCCCGGCTCGCGCGCGCCCGCCGCCTGCGCGGCGCTGCTGTCGTTCGCGCTGTTGCGGTACCACGCGTCGGTCGCGATGTCGTTCCCGTTCGTCTCGTCCGCCCAGAGCGCGGGCGAGAAGACGATTGACGGGTCGTCGGCCTTGAGCCCGACGATGTACAAGTAGCTCAGGTTCGTCGGCGTCACCTGGCTCTCGATGCCCGGCGGCTTGGGCTGCCGCCGCAGCACGGAGACGCGCGCCGGGTCCGTCGGGTACGGCAGGTCGGCCGCCGTGACGCCCCCGCCGGGCGTCTGCCCCGCCTGCGCCCAGCCGCGCGGGATGCCCATGAAGAGGTCCTCCCGGTCGGCCGGGCAGTAGAGCGATTCGTACCCGTTCATGTACCCGCTCATCAGCGGCACGCGCTGCGGGCCGTTCGCGCGCACCAGCGTCCCGCCGGCGTCGAGGTACGGGTAGCAGTCCAGGGGGTCGTTGTCGAGATTCTCGCTCGCGCCGACGTACCCGTTGTCCGCGGTGGTGTTCGGGTCGCCGACCTGGTTGAGCGAGAAGAGCCCCGCCAGCCCGCCCGTGTGGAACTGGTTCTGCACCACCTGCTGGCCGCCCACGTTCTGCCGCCCCGGCGCCATGATCGGGAACCAGCCTTTGTAGTCGTTGGCGTACGCCGTCATCGTCGCGGCCATCGACCGCGTGTTCGCCATGCACTTGATGCTCCGACCCGTGGCCCGGGCCTTCCCCAGCGCCGGCAGCAGGATCCCGATCAAGAGCGCGATGATCGCGATGACGACGAGCAGCTCGATGAGCGTGAACGCGCGCGGGGGAGCGGCGGGAACGGCCGTCTTGGTGTGAACCTTCATCATGACCTCAAAGGAAACCATAGCCCGGCGGCGGCGCGGCGCATGAAGACACCCGGTTGTAAACCCCGACCGGAACGTCCCATAGGCAAAAATCTACCGAACCAGCGGTTTCGCCGATCCGCGCGAAATTGTGTGGCCCCGGCGCACCTTCCCCGGTATATTCGTCCCGGCAAATCCCACGGGCATCGCGGCCTCGAGGCCCGCACGGCGTGTGCGGGGCTCACGCCGCGCGCCCGATATTTGGAACGGAGGTACGAGATGAAGGGTGTTGCTTTGTCCGCGGCGCTGCTCGCGGGCGTGGCCGGTCAGGCCGTCGGTCAGGTGGTTGTGGACGGCGTCCGCGCCGGGAGCGAGCCGTACGCAGAGATCTGGGTCAACAACCAGCCGACAACGTTCGGCGACAACGTCGCGGGCTCCGTCGGCACCGGCCGCAACGGGCGCGACGTCACGCGCGGGCTCGAGCTCTCGATCCCCATGGCCAACATCGGCCTCGCCACCGGCCTCGCCGCGGGCCAGCTCAAGATGTTCATCGGCCTCTGCAGCGACAACGCGGATCTCTCGAACCAGATCGTGGGACAGGACCCGCTCCCCCTCAACAGCGGGCCGCTCGGCTGGACGCGCCAGGTGAACTTCAACACCATCGCCGGGCAGCAGTACCTCGTGCTGAACCCGACGACGGACGCCGGCGCCCCCACCCTCGACGGCACGCTCGACGGCGACCAGGCGTTGGGCGCCGGCGGTTGGTGGGCGGGCAAGCAGGTCTTCTTCCAGACCAACTACACGTCGCAGGGCGACAACACCCTCGGCGTCCCCGACAACGCCAACGGCAGCGAACTCGACAACCTCTTCGTCGGCGTCACCACCAACGGCACCGCGGACCCGGCCGACGACGTGCTCCAGGTCTTCCTCGGCGGCAACTTCCACGGCTGGCGGCGCCTCGCGATCTTCATCGACTCCGTCGCGGGCGGCCAGAACCGCCTGCTGAACGGCAACCCGAACTTCGGCCCGGGCGGCTGGGTCTTCTGGGCCAGCGCCGGCTCGCCCACGTCGGGCGACGGCCTGACCTTCGACGCCGGTTTCGAGGCGGACTACCTCCTCTTGTCGAACGCCGGCGGCGGCCCGCCCCAGACGATGTACTTCGATGGCGTCACGCTCGCCACCGGCGTCGACGACGGCAACGGCAACCTCGTCGGCACCAACTCCTCCGCGAGCTACCAGGGCAGCGTGAGCACCACGCCCGGCGCGCTCCAGGGCGGCGGCAACAGCCTCGGCGTTTCGGCCGGCCTCGACAACAGCAACGTCCTCGGCGTCGAGGGCGTGCCCGCCGGCCAGTCCAACATCCCCAGCCGCGATCTGGCGAGCGGCAGCGAGTTCGACAACCTCTGGGCCTACGTGAACGACAACGGCACCCCCGGCGACACCGCCGACGACGTGCTGCACATGCACGTCGCCGGCAACCTCGAGACCAACTACAACCACGCCGTCTTCTTCTTCGACGTGAACCCGACCGACGGCCAGAACCAGCTCCGCGGCCAGATCGACACGCCCCCGAACCCCTACGCCGACTTCGACGGCCTCAACCGCATGGGCAACGGCGGCAACGGCGCGACCGGCGCGGGAATGGGGCTCAAGTTCGAGGCCGACTTCGCGGCCGACTACTGGCTGAGCCTGGGCAACGGCAACAACCCGGTCGAGCAGTACCTCAACGCCGCGGTGCTGCGCAGCGGCGGGCGCGTCGAGGCCTCGGGCTACCAGACGGAGTACTCGGCGTTCGCGGGCGGGCAGAAGGCCGCCGGCAACGACCCCGTGGTCTTCACGGCGACGTACGCCGAGTGCCAGCCGCTGACGAACATCGGCGACATCCCGAACACCAACGGCGGCCCGCGCGTCCACAGCGACGACAACGCCACCAACATCTTCCTCTGCGACCCCAACAACCCCGGCCAGGCGCAGAACCCGATCCTGACTCCCGGCCTCGCCAGCTTCACGATCGACAACAACAACATCGCCGGCGTCACCGGCATCACCGGCACGCCCAGCGTCGCCGGCGCCGCCTCCGTCGCGACGGGCATGGAGATCTCCATCGCGCTGCGCGAGCTCGGATGGGACGGCACGAGCCCGATCAAGATCGCGGGCATCATCACCAGCAACGACTACGGCTTCGGCTCCAACCAGGTGCTCGGCGGCATCGACGGCGGTTTCGTCCTCACCGACCTCGGCGAGGTGACGAACATCGACTTCTCGACGCTCCCCGGCACCCAGTACGTCGTCGTGCCCGCGGGCGGCCCTGTCGGCTGCGACTCGATCGACTTCAACGGTGACGGGCTGTTCCCGGACAACCAGGACCTGCAGGACTTCCTGGACGTCTTCGGCGGGGGCGCGTGCTCCACCGGCACGTGCGGGGACCTTGACTTCAACAACGACGGGCTCTT
>DASPKL010000011.1:0-54932 GCA_035628115.1 Phycisphaerales bacterium
CTTCACGCCAAGGGCCGAGAACTTCATTCCCGGCCCCGGCGCTCCGGTCCGAGCGCCCGGCGGAGCGCGTCCTCGGCCGGCCGGATGGGAGCGTCGGCCGGCGCGTCGAAGATCAACCGGAACCCGACATCGCACAAGCCCGAAGCGCTCGGCGGCGCGGCGACGGAGGGGCCACCCCCGAGCGCGGACCCTCCGGCAACGAGGGGCGAGCCGTCGTCGGCCGTTACCCACTCCGCCGCGTTGCCGATGAGATTCACGAATGCGCCGTGCCTGGCGCCGGCATCGACGGGCGTCGGCCACGCCGCGCCGTCGCTGGCTGCGCTGGGCGCTCGGGACGCGGCGCAGGCGTCCAGATCGGGCTCGGGCCGGCCGACCCTTCGCGCCGCGGCGAGCACGGCTCGCACGTTCGCGTCCCATGTGTCGTCGCGAAGGTTGGGGGCGCCCTCCGTCGCGTCCTGCGCGGCGGAGCGCCACTCGCTCTCGGTCGGGAGGCGGCAGCCGAACGCCGCCGCGATCGCGCGCGCGGTCTCGAACGGGACGTCGAGCATCGGCGAGTTCGGCGAGGGCGCATCGCCGACGGCGCTCCCGAGGGGCTCGCGCAGCCACCGTGCGCACACGCGGATGCTCCGGCGTGACGCGTCGGTCCATTCCCAGACGCGCGGGCCCTCCCGCGGATCGGCCGCGCCCGGCAGGAAGGGCCGCAGCGTCGCGAGCGCGTCACGCACGGCGTCGTTCGACCCCTGCGCCCGGACGATGGCCGACACCGGCAGCTCGGCGGTCGCGAGGTATGTCGTGTTCGCGCCGGCCGCTGCGGCCCCGCCGACGCGGCGGAACGCCATCCGCACGCCGGCGAATTCGTACGCGAGCGCCGCGCGGTCTTCGGAGGCTTCGGCGAGCGTCCACCCCGCGGCGCCGGGGCCGAGCCGCGCGAGCGGCTTCATTCCCTCCCGCTCGTCGCGCACGGCGCGCGCGAGGCGGATTAGCTCGGTGTGGGCGGCGTCCGCGTGCGCCGCCGCGTCGCCGATGGTTGAAAGAAACGCGGCCGCGGCGTCGCGGGCGGGGACGCCGCGGTCGAGGTCGCGCCCGAGCGACCGCTTCGCGCCGGCGAAGATGATCCGCGGCGGCGGGACGGCGTCGCCGACGCCGAACACGCTCCCGGCGTCGAGCGCGGCGAGGAGCTCGTCCTCCGTGCGCTCCGGGCGATCGACGTAGGCACGCCACATCGCCGCGGTCGCGGCGCGCGAGCCCTCCCCCCCGGCCATGGACGCGACCTGCTCCGCCCGGCTCCGCGCGGCGTCGAACTGCTCGGGCGTCGCCGGCCAGCCGATCTCGGCGAGCCGGGCCCACGCGCGCCGCGCGCCCGACGCGTCCGTTCCCTTCAGCGCCGCCGAGTCGATGCGCGCGAGGAGTGTGCCGATGCTCTCCTCCGATCCGATGCCGCGCAGGTCCTCGAGCGCCGCGGCCGCCCGTTGCGCCGCGGCGAGGGCCTCGGGCACGCTCTCCGCGAGGGCGGCGCCCCACGCCCGCGTCGTCCGGTCGCCGACCTCCTCCGGTGTGCGGCCATCGCGCAGCATCGCGTCGACGCCGTTCACCGCCTCGGCTGTCCGCACGGCCCGCTCGCGCCATGCGCGCTCGGCGTCGAGGAGCGCGAGCGCACCGTGCGTTCGGCCCTGCGCGAGCAGCCGCTCCGCGCCGCGGCGGGCGACGGCCGCCCGGTCCGCCCATGCGTGCGCCAACGGCCCCGAGGCTCGGGCGACCTCTTCGCCGGGCTGCTTGCGGAGCGCGTCGAGCGGCGCGGCGACCGCCTCGAACCCCTCGTGCAAGCGCGAGACGTCGGCGCGCGCGGCTTCCATGCCGGCTCGCGGGTTGATCGTGGTCAGCGCCTGCGCCCAAGGGCCCGCGAGGTCGGCGGTCGGCGCGGGCCGACTCTTCGTCCACGCGAGCACGTTCGCCGCGGCGCGGGAGGTTTCCGCGTCCACCGCCCGCTCCAGGTCGGCGGTCCTGCGCGGGTCGGCCGCGGCTTCCCGCGCGAGGCGATCGACTTCCGGATCGACGTCCGTGCCCTGCGCGCGCAGTTCCGCACGCACACTCTCCAAGGACCGCAGGACGGCGTTCAATTGGCCCGGCGCGGCGGGCTCGGTGATCGGAGGCGGCGCAACGTCCGCCGGGGGCTCGCCCCGCACGAATTGCTTCGGATCGCCGGTCGGCGCGGGCCTCTCCGCGCAGCGGTTGACGATGAGGCCCGCGCCCACGATCGCGGCGAGGAGGCCGCCGACGGCGACGACTCGCCGGGCACGGGAAGGATCGTCTGTGTCCGACCGGGGTGCAGCACTCGGCGCACCCGGCCGCGGCCGCAGGATCGCCTGCGCACGGGCGAGAGCCTCGGGCGTCGTGTCGGCGGGCTCCAGGACCGGCGCGTGCCCTTCGTCGGCGCGCACGCGGGCCCACGACTCGGCGGGGCAGTGGCCGACGAAGACGTCGACGAACGCCGCGCCGTCGGGCGCGAGGACGGCGACGGGCAACGACGGCGCGAGTTCGCGCACGATCGACGCCCACGCGCGGGCGGAGCGCGTGCCGGGGCCCAGCGCCGCCGGGAGGCGCGCGTGCACGCCGCGCGGCGACTCCGCGAGCAACGCCGCGAGCTTCGCCACGAGCGCGGCCGAGGCCGGGGAGCGGGCGAGCTCGGCCCGCAGGCGCTCGTCGGGCTCCGCCGCGCGGGCGGGGCCGACCGACATCACGAACGAATCCTCGATCTGCCGCGTCGCCTCGCCGACGCTGAGCCGGACCAGCTCGGGGCTGCGCGTCTCGGCGCTGGTGCGCTCGACGCCCCGCAGGCGCGGCTCGCACGCCTCGGCCGCCCACCCCGGGTCAACGCCGGCGACGCGCATGAGCACGCCCATGGGGGCGTCGCCCCTGCCGGCCCAGAGCCGGCCGACGCACACGCCCGCGCCGGCGTGGACCAGCACGCCGTGCGCGAAACGCGGCAGGCGCTGCGGGGCCGGGATCTGTTCGATCAGCGCGGGCGCCCGGGCGACGCCCTCGGTGTAGATGATCCGGCGGGCCTCGGTGAGGGCCGGGTCGGCGAGGCCCACGCCCTCGATCTCGCCCGGCCACGCCGGGTGGCGGCCGAAGGCGAGCGCGACGACGGCGAGGCGCGACGCGTACGACGAGGCTCCTGAGGGCGCGGGGCTTGGCGGGTTGGGCGGCACGGCGTTGCTACTTCGTCCGCTGGGCGGGTGTTCGGGGCGTGCGTTCGGGGTCAGTGCCCGCCGAGGTAGGCCTTGCGGACCTCGTCGCTCGCGGCGAGCCGGGCCGCGGGGCCCTCCATGACCACGCGGCCGACCTCCAGAACATAGGCGCGGTGCGCCACCTTGAGGGCCATGTGCGCGTTCTGCTCCACGAGCAGGATGGTGGTGCCCCCGGCGTTGATCTCGCGGATGATCTTGAAGATGGTCTGCACCACCTGCGGCGCGAGGCCGAGGCTCGGCTCGTC
The DNA here is from genome assembly GCA_035628115.1 of Phycisphaerales bacterium. Taxonomy (GTDB): domain Bacteria; phylum Planctomycetota; class Phycisphaerae; order Phycisphaerales; family UBA1924; genus BJHL01. Next base: position 3,494 of record DASPKL010000011.1, read on the forward strand.
GAGGAGGAGGAGGCGCGGCCGGGCGAGGAGGGCGCGGCCGATGGCGAGCATCTGCTGCTCGCCGCCGGAGAGCGTGCCGGCCTGCTGCGTCAGGCGCTCGCGCAGGCGGGGGAAGAGGGAGAGGGCCCGCTCGCGGTCGTCGGCGATCTTCGCGTGGTCGCTGCGCGTGTAGGCGCCGAGCGACAGGTTCTCGTCCACCGTCATCTGCGGGAAGACGCCCCGCCCCTCGGGCGCGTGAGCAACGCCGAGGCGCACGATCTGGTGCGGCGCGAGGCGGTTGATGGGCTTGCCCTCGAACGTGATCCCGCCGGTGTGGCACCGCGCGACGCCGGAGATGGCGCGGAGCGTCGAGGTCTTCCCCGCGCCGTTGGAGCCGATGAGCGTGACGATCTCGCCGTGATCGACGCGGACGGAGACGTCGTGGAGGGCCTTGATGGCGCCGTAGCGGACGGAGAGGCTCTTCACTTCAAGCACTGGGCGCCTCCTCGGCGACGCCGAGATACGCCTCGATGACTTTCTTGTCGCTCTGCACCTCGTCCGGCGTGCCCACGAAGATCACCTGGCCGTGATCGAGGACCGTGATGCGCTCGCAGATGTCCATCACGAGCCCCATGTCGTGCTCGATGAGCAGGATCGAGACGCCGAACTCCTCGCGCACGCGCCGGATGAGGGCGCGCAGCTCGATCTTCTCCTGCGGGTTCATCCCCGCGGCGGGCTCGTCGAGCAGCAGCACGCGCGGCGTGGTCGCGAGCGCGCGGGCGATCTCCAGCCGGCGCTGCTCGCCATAGGGGAGGTTCTTCCCCTGCTCCTGCGCGCGGTCGGCGAGCCCGAAGAGCGAGAGCAACTGCACCGCCCGCTCCTCGATCGCGCGCTCCTCGCCCCGGGAGAAGGGGGAGCGCAGGATCGCGCCGGCGAGCGACTGGCGCGACCGCACGTGGCACGCGAGCTTGACGTTGTCGAGGACGCTGAGCTCGCCGAAGAGGCGGATGTTCTGGAACGTGCGGGCCATGCCCATCGCCGCGATGCGCGAGGGGCGAAGGCCGCTGATCTCGGCGCCGGCGAGGCGCACCTCGCCCGCGTCGGGCCTGTAGACGCCGGTGAGGAGGTTGAAGACGGTGGTCTTGCCCGCGCCGTTGGGGCCGATGAGCCCCCGCAGCGCGCCGACGGGCAACTCCAGCGAAAAGTCCTGCACGGCCTTGAGGCCGCCGAAGCTCTTGAACACGCCTCGCGCCAGGAGGGCGGGCTCGCTCACCCGGCACCGCCTTTCCCGAATCGGCGCGCGATCGGCCGCCAGAGGGCCGCGTCCCAGAGCTCGCGCACGCCGAGCAGGCCCTGGGGGCGGAAGATCATCATGAGGATGAGCGCGAGCGAGAAAACGATCATCCGGTAGTTCGAGAGCTCGCGGAGGTATTCTGGCAGGAGCGTCAGCACGACGGCGGCGATCACCGCGCCGCTCACGGAGCCCAGGCCGCCCAGCACAACCATGATGATGATGTCGAAGCTCTTCTGGAACCCCGCCGCCTGCGGCGAGAGGCCCACGCCCAGCGTGTGCGCGTAGAGCCCGCCGGCGATGCCCGCGAAGAAGGCGGAGATCACGAAGGCCTCCACCTTGTACCGCACCGTGTTGACACCCATCGCCTCGCTGGCGATCTCGTCCTCGCGGATCGAGAGGAACGCGCGGCCGAACGTGCTGCGCTTGAGGCGGATGGCGACGAGCACCGTCAGCGTCGCGGCGAGGAAGGCCCAGAAGAGGCTCGTGTACGGCGGGGGCCCGCTGAAGCCCAGAGACCCGCCCACGCGCGTGAAGAGCTCGGGCCAGGGGGTTGCGCGGGCAGTTGCCGCGTCCTTGATGACCGGCCCGGTCTGTTGGATGGTGACGCGCACGATCTCGCCGAAGCCCAGCGTCACGATCGCCAGGTAGTCGCCCCGCAGGCGCAGGCTCGGCAGGCCCACGAGGATGCCGAACACGCCCGAGACGAGTCCGCCCGCGACGAGCGAGCAGAGGAAGAGAACGTCGCCGGGAGAAAAGGGCGAGCGCCCCGGCTGGGGCTTGATGGGCATGCTGCTGAGCATGCCGCCGGCCATCTCCGCGTTCCCCCACAGCCGCAGCGAGCCGTAGTACATCACCGTCGCGGCGACGTACCCGCCCACGGCGAGGAAGCCCGCGTGGCCCATGGAGAACTGGCCGGTGAAGCCGTTGACCATCGTGAGCGAGACGGCGAGCACGATGTTGGTGCCGATGTCGAGCAGGAGCCGGGCCGTGTACGCGTCCACGGCCGGCTTCACGGCCAGCTGCATCAGCACCGCGAAGGCGACGCAGAGCGCGAACGGCGTCAGCCCGCGGGCGAGCGCCGGCGCCGCCGAGGGCCGCAGCTCCCGCGCGCGGGATGTGAGGTCGAAGGCCACGTCAGACTTTCTCCGCGACGGCCTTGCCGAGGATGCCGCTGGGGCGGAAGAGGAGCACGACGATCAGCACGCCGAAGACGTAGACGTCCGCGAGGCTCGGGTTGAAGTACGCGACGCCGAAGTTCTCGAGCAGGCCGATCGCCAGGCCCCCGAGCATCGCGCCGCGCACGTTGCCGATGCCCCCGACCACCGCCGCGACGAAGGCCTTGAGCCCCAGGAGCGTCCACCCGGCGTCCGCGGGCTGGTTGATCTGCTGGTACTTGAGCGCCCAGAGGAAGCCGCCCGCCGCGGCGAGCGAGGAGCCGATGATGAACGTCACGCTGATGACGCGGTCCACCGGCACGCCCATGAGGCTGGCGGTGACGGTGTTGTGGCTGACGGCGCGCATGCCGCGCCCGAGCTTGGTGTGGAAGACGAGCCACTCGAGCCCCGCCATGAGCGCGAGGGCGGTGCCGATGCCGACGACATCGAGGATATTGATGCGGACGCTGCCGACGCTGAAGAGGGCGTTGCCCGAGACGATCGGCGGGAGCGAGCGCGGGCGCGTGCCGAACATCCACTCCTGCTGGCCGAGGTTCTGGAGGAAGAGGGAGACGCCGATGGCGGTGATGAGGACGTTGAGCCGCGGAGCGCGTCGGAGGGGCCGGTAGGCGAGGCGCTCGACGGTGAAGCCCACGAGGGCGCACAGGGCCATCGCGCCAAGGAGCACGGGCACGCCCAGCCACGCGGGCGTGCCGCCGGCGGCCTTCTCGATCGCCTTGGCGATGAGCAGGCTCGTCCACGCGCCCAGCACGACGATGTCGCTGTGGGCGAAGTTGATGAACTTGAGGATGCCGTAGACCATCGTGTAGCCCAGCGCGATGAGCGCGTAGAGGCTGCCGATGGCCACCCCGTCCTTCAAGGTTTGCAGGAAGACTTCCATGCGGCGGGCGGGGAGGATATGGGAGGGAAGGAGCGCGGAAGCGAACGAGCGAACGAGGGCGGAGAAGATGGGGAGGCGAGCAGGCGAAGCGGTGAGGAGGTGAAGGAAGAACCATTGCTTCCATTCGCCGGTCACCGGTCACCCCGCCCGCGCCCGGTGGCGGGCGGGAGGCCAGCCCCACATGGAAGACGGCGCCCGGCGAGACGCCGGGCCTACCGAGAAGAAGAAGACACGGGCTGGAAGCCCGTGCCGCAAAGAAAAGCCCCGGCCTTTCAACCGGGGCTCTTGTCGCTCCGTGCCTGCGTGCCGCAATTCCTTCTTACGGATTGATCTGCGACCGGAAGACCCACTGCCCGCCCTTGCGCTCGACGACAACGGCGGGCTTCACGGCGTCGCGCGATTCGTTGAGCGTGATCGAGCCGGTGACACCGGGGAAGTCCTTGGTCTGCGCGATGGCGTCGCGCAGCGCCTTGCCGTCGGTCGAGCCGGTCTTTTCCATCGCGGCGAAGAGGACCTTCGCCGCGTCGTAGCCCAGGGCCGCGAGGCCGTCGGGAACCGAGCCGCCGAACTGGGCCTTGTAGTCCGCGACGAACTTGGTGATCGCGGGCGTGGGGTTGTCCACCGCGTAGTGATTCGTGTAGAACGACCCCTCGATCGCCTCGCCGGCGTTCTTGCCCAGCTCCTCGCTGTCCCAGCCGTCGCCGCCGAGGAGCGGCTGGGTGAGGCCCAGCTTGCGGGCCTGGATGGCGATCTTCGCGATGTCGCTGTAATAGCCGGGGACGAAGATCACGTCGGGCCCGCCCTCGCGGATGCGCACCAGCTGGGCGTTGAAGTCCGCCGCGCCCTCGCTGTACGCCTGTTCGCCCGTGATCTGCCCGCCCAGCGCGACGAGCGCCTTGGCGAACTCGTCCTTGAGCCCCACCGAGTACGCGCTGGCCTGGTCGAAGAGGACCGCGGCCTTCATCTTCTTGAGGTCGTTGACCATGAACTTCGCCGCGGCTTGGCCCTGGAAGGGGTCGATGAAGCAGACGCGGAAGATCATGTCGCCGATGGCGGTGACGTCCGGGTTGGTGCTGCTGGGCGTGATCATCGGCACGCCGTATTGCTGGCACACCGGCGCGCCCGCGAGCGAGACGCTGCTCGCGACCTCGCCCAGGACCGCGACGCACTTGTCGTTGGTGACGAGCTTGGTGACGACGTTGCCGGCCTTTTCCTTCTTGCCCTCGGTGTCCTCGCTCACCAGCCGCACCCGGCGCTTCACGCCGCCGACGTTGAGGCCGCCCGCGTCGTTGACCTCCTTGATGGCGAGCTTGATGCCGTTGTCCGTGCTCTTGCCGAAGGTCGCCTGACCGCCGGTCAGCGAGCCGTAGTGGCCGATGATGATCGCGTCGCCCGACGCGGCGGGCGGGTTGGTCGTGCCGCCGCCCGTGGTGGTGTCCGGGGCCGGGGCCTTGTTCTCGCAGGCGAAAAAGAGCGAGCAGGCGAGGAGCAGACCGGGCGCGAGGCGGGCGGCGAGGCTTGACATGGTGGTCCTTTCGGCGATGAACGCCCGTGGAACGGGCCGGGGCACCGTAGGCCCGGAGAGTCTTTGCAGGCCCGGCGCCCTGCGCGGTGTCCGGTCGCGTCGGCGTTCGTGACACGGTGAGGGGGTGACGCGGTGGCAGGGTGCGGGCGTGAGCGGGGAACTTCGGAGGGCGATGCGTCCGACCCGTGCCGACAAACGAAAAGCCCCGGGCGAGCGCCCGGGGCTCCATTCACTCCGTGCCTGCGTGCCTTCATGGCTCCCTGCCTGTTTCTCAGCCGCACGGCCCTCCGCCGAAGACGCTCAGGAAGACCTCGATGTCGGTGTTGTCCGGGAAGAGTTCGTCGTTGTTGAAGTCGATGTCCCCGCACGTGCCGGTGCTGCACGGGCCGCCGCCGAAGACGCTGAAGAAGTCCTCGATGTCCTGGTTGTCGGGGAAGAGTTGATCGCCGTTGAAGTCGATCGAGTCGCACTGGGGCCCGGTCTCGCAGTCGTCGGCCGTGCCGTTGCTGTTCCCGTCGTCGCACGACGTATCAACGCCGGCCCAGGTCCCGCCCGAGCCCGCGCAATCGGCCTGCGTCATGACGAGGCAGAAGTTGTTGCTGAAGCAGCACGCGCCGGTCGGGGCCGGGCAGTTCGCGCCCACGCAGTCCGTGTTGTCGCCCCGGTACGCCCCGCCCTGCGCGGCGCAGTCCGCCGCGTTCGCGACGACGCAGCTCCCGTCGGGCAGGCAGCACCCGCCCTGCGGGCACGTGCTGTTGGGGCCGCAGTTGACGCCCACGCCCCGGAACGCGCCGCCGGCGCCGAGGCAGTTGCTCTCGGTGAGCTGGGTGCAGAAGCCGTTGCTGAAGCAGCAGGCGCCCCTGGGCGGCTCGCACAGCCCCTGCGTGCAGAGGACGCCGATGCCGCGGAAGGTGCCGCCCTGGTTCGCGCAGGTGACGGCGTTGGCGACGACGCACGAGTTGTTCGCGAGGCAGCACGCGCCCGTCGGGCAGGCGTTGCCGTTGCACTGCGTGCCCACGCCCTGGAAGGCGCCGCCCGGGATGCCCGCGCAGTCCGTCGGCGAGAGCTGGACGCAGAACGTGCCGTTGTTCGTGCAGCACGCGCCCATGGGCTGCGGGCAGTTGATGGCGCCGCAGTCCGTGCCGTCGCCCTGGAAGGTGCCGGTCTGCGCCTCGCAGTCGGCCTGGAGCATCTGCTCGCAGTGGCCGTCGGGGAAGCAGCAGGCGCCCACGCCCGGCTGGCAGCTCACGCTGCTCCACGTCACGCGCGTCACCCAGTCGCCGCGGGGGCGGCAGCCGTTGTTCTGGCACGCGCTCGCGGCCGAGAGGTTGCTGAAGCGCGCCCATCCGCCGTTGGGCGGGCAGCCGAAGGGGCCGCAGTTGATCCCCTGCAGCCAGTTGAGCGTCGGGTGGTTGAGCTGCGTGTAGTTGTTACACTGCGTGTTGTCGGTGACGGGGAAGGCGTTGCAGCACGTTGCGGGCCCGATGAAGCACGGGTTGGACGAGGGCTGGTTGTGCTGGACCACCGTCCACACGACGCTGAACTGCCCGCTCCCGTTGTTCTGCAGGATGACCTGCTCGGGGTCGCCCGGGTCGACAAGGAACTGCACGTTCACGCCCGCCGTGCCCGGCCCCACGCGCAGGTGCGGCAGGATCACGTCGTCGGAGGTGATCGAGAAGACCTGCGTGCCCGTCTGCGGGGTGCCCTCGTAGAAGGAGACCGCCCAGATCGTCGTTGTCTGCACCGTCGCGTTGCTGGTCGCGAAGATGCACTCGGCGAGGTCGATCTTGATGGGCCACTCCGCCGTCGGCACCGTGTACGTCGCGCCCAGGCTCTCGTTGTGCGAGAAGCCGGCCTGCACCGTGTACGTGCCGCCCTCGAACGAGGCCGTGGTCAGGCTCGCGATCTGGGAGCAGGCGCGGGGGGTGAACGCCGGGTCGACCGGGCCGTGGCGCGTGACGCGCCAGTCCGGGACGTCCTGAAGGACGATCGGCTGCTCGAGCGCGGCGCGCGAGACGTCGGGCCGCACGCCGTCCGTTACGACCTGCCCGCCCGCGCCGCACGCGAGCACCGACGCCAGCAACGCCGCAACGGCCCCGAGGCCTCTCAATGTGCGCATGATGATCTCCGGCCCGGCACCCCTCACCCGGCGGCGACCAGCATACACGAAAACGGTGGTTCTGAGAACGCGATTTGTGCGTGCGCGACGCCCTGGGCCGGGGCCAATAACCAGGAGAGGGCAAAGGCATGACGGCACGGGCGGGAGAGAGCGGAGTGGACCAGCGGGCGAGGGCAGAACGAAGAACCCCGGGTGATGACCCGGGGTTCTCGTCACTTCGTCGCTGTATGCCTTCGTAATCCGATGGCTTGCTCAGCAGCTCCCGCCGCCAAAGACGCGGAGGTAGTCCTCGAGGTCGTCGTTATCCGGGAAGAGGCCGTCGTTGTTGAAGTCGATGTCGTTGCACGTCCCGGTCGAGCACGGCCCGCCGCCGAACACCGAGAAGAAGTCTTCCAGGTCGGCATTGTCGGGGAAGAGCCCGTCGCCGTTGAAGTCGATGGAGTCGCACGACGGGCCGGGGAGCGGCGTCACGTTCTCCAGCACCTGGATCGTCGGCGTGTTCGAGCCGTCGAGGATCTGGTAGAACGCCAGGTCCGGCAGGCCGTGGCCGAGCAGGTCGCCGGATGCGCCCGTCCACTCCTGCACGCTGCCGGCGGTGAGCGGCGCGACGCTCGAGAAGTCGCCCGAGCCGTTGTTGAGGCGCACCTCGCCGGTGCGTCCGGGCGCCGGGTACTTGAGCAGGTCCTGATCGCCGTCGCCGTCGAAGTCGTCGAGCAGGCACGTGGAGGTGTCGAGGTTGTCCTCGGCCCGCGTCTCGCGGAAGAGGACCGTGGGGAACGCGCCGGTGCCGTTGCCGGCGTAGAGATAGATCCCGCCCGCGCCCGACTCGGCCCCGCGCTCACCGAAGAAGGCGAGGTCGGCCTTGTTGTCGCCGTTGAGGTCGCGCACCAGCGCCATGCAGTGCCCGCCGTTGATGCGCGCGCCCAGGGATGTCGTCGGCGCGCCCGTGAGCACACCCTGACCGTTGTTGAAGTTGACGATGACGGTGGTCACCGGGCGGCTGCTGCTGGTGTTGCCCCAGAACCCCACCACGTCCAGGTCGCCGTCGGCGTCGAGATCGCCGAGCGTCGTGATCTGGGCGTACCCCGCCCCGGACTGGATCGGCGGCTGGAACGTCCCGTCGCCGTTGCCGCGGATGACGGAGAAGGAATCGTTCGCTGCGACGCTCACGATGTCGAGGTGACCGTCGCCGTTCATGTCGCCGATCGCCACGTTCTTGCCGCGGGCCTGTCGCATGAAGCGGTCGGTCGTCGAGTTCGCGAGGTTGACCTGCCCGGAGAAGCTCCCGTCGGCGTTGCCGAACATCACCGCGAGGTTCGGGCGGTTGCCGTCGGGCGGGTAGAAAGTGGAAAGGCGTGTGGTCACGAGGTCCGCGCGGCCGTCTTCGTTAAGGTCCCCGAGCGCGAGCGCGAGGTTCGAGAAGTCGTTCCCCTCGGTGACGGGCATCGAGACGACCGCCGACGCGAACTGCCCGCTGCCCAAGTTCACGAGGACGCTGAACTGGTGCGTGTACGGCTGCTGGTACGTGTTGTCGGAGACGACGACGTCGAGCAGCCCGTCGCCGGTGACGTCGGCCAAGGCGATCCCCGAGCCGAGGAAACGCTCACCGATGAGACTGGCCTGGTGGGGCGAGACGGAGAATTGCGGCTGCGCCAGCGCGCACGCGGGGAGGCCCGCGCACGCGGCGATCATGATCGAGCGGATGGACACTTGAACACCTCCCGTGAAGACCCCGCGCGGTCAACGCGAGGGGCCGTGCATTACGCTCGTCATGCGGTGCTTGGTCGGCGCGCGCTGCAGGATGACGGCGAGCGGCGCGCTTTCCCACTTTCGGGCCACACGGTCTCGGGGCCCATCAACGAGAAACCCCGACCTTTCGGCCGGGGCTCCGGTCTCCGCTCTCTGCCTTTGTCTCTCGTCACGGGCAGGCGCCGCCGCCGAAGACCGCGAAGAAGGCGGTGATGTCAACGTTGTCCGGAAACAACCCGTCGTTATTGAAGTCGGTATCGCCGCACATCCCGGTCGTGCACGGACCCCCGCCGAAGACAGAGAGAAAGTCCTCGAGATCGGTGTTGTCCGGGAACAGGCCGTCCCCGTTGAAGTCGATCGAGTCGCACGGGGGCGTTGTCCCGATCGGCACAAGGACCACGGCCGCGCCGTCGCCCGTCCCCCGGTGCATCACGCCCGCCGAGATCATGCCGTGGTTGTTGATGTCCGAGACGCCGGCCACGCCGTATGTCTCCGCCGGGTCGTCGATGAGGTCCTGCAGCGGGACGATGCCGTCGGCCTGCGTCCACATCCAGCCGTGGTCGCCGATGGCGCCCGCGTTCTCGCGCGAGTTGCCGACGACCTGCCGCTGGTTGTTGATGCTGACGGCGATGTTGCGGCGGGCGCGGGGCGGGAGGAGCGTCCAGCCCTGGCCGTTGATGTAGACCGCGGCGCGGCTGCCCTCCGCGTGCTGCGCGACGCGCGCGCTGCCGACGACGTCGCCGAGGTCGTTGATCGCCCACGCCGTGAACATCACGTACGGCTCCGGCGGCGAGGGGAGGATGATGTGCTCGCCCGTGTCGAGATCGCGGACGAAGACGCCGTTGATCTCGTTGCCCAGCACCTGGTTCTCGTTGTTGATGTCGATCGCGCTGTTGTACCCCTGGACGTGCGGGATGATCGGGCTCAGCGTCTGGTCCTCGAGGAACTCGACGGCCTCCTGGCCGATGAACGAGCCGTCGTTGGCGGACCCCACCATGCGCCCGCTGTCGTTCGTGCGGCCCGGCGCGGTGCCGCGCCCCGCGACCATCTGCGGCCAGACCGTGAACACGCCGTTCTCCCAGCGCCATGTGTGCTGGTTGTAGCCGCTGCTGATGAAGGCGTCCGACGCGGAGCCGACCACGCGACCGTCGTTCGAGACGTCGGTCACGAGAACGCACGGGAGCCCCGGGGGCGCGCCCAGGTCGATCGAGCCGATGCCGGGGCGGTAGAGGTACGAGCGGTAGTTGTACACGTCGGCGGGCGTGGGCGCGGCGAACTCCCCCACCACCCAGCCGTTGTCGTTGATCGCGCGGTGCCCGTGGCCGACCTCGACCCCCGGAACGCGCGGGATGATCTCGACGCGGTACCGCGGGTGCTGCGCCAGCGCGACGCACGGCAGGACCGCGGACGCCGCGATGAAGACCGCGGCAGCCTTCCCCTTGATCGACATGCGAAACCTCCTTCGATCCGCGCCATCCGCGAGGACTGCGTGCGGGCTCTCCGTACGACGCCGCCCGCGCGGCGTTGCAGGGACATGCGTCAAAGATCCGCCGCGGCGGTCAATTCGTGGGCCGGATGAAAGCGCGGGGCGCCCATCCGCGGGGTGCGGAGAACCGCTGCCGGGGCAGGAGGCAGGAAACCCGGCCGCGGGCTGGACAATCGCCGACGGCCGGCGAATACTTGCACGATGGCACAAATGAGCAAACAAAAGCGGCCCGCCACGCCGAAGCAGGCCGCGGCGTGCTGCGGGCCGATCGACGACCTGCTCGACCCCGAGCTCTTCAGGGCATTCGCCGACCCGACGCGGGCCTCGCTCGTCGCGTGCATCGCCAAGTGCGGGCGCGGCTGCTCGGTCGGCGAGGTCGCGGAGTGCTGCGCGGTGGACTTCTCGGTCGTGTCGCGGCACCTCGCGCTGCTCGCGCGCGCGGGCGTGCTCGAGGCGAAGAAGGAAGGCCGCACGATGTTCTACCGGGTGCGGTACGCCGACCTCGCCCGCTCGCTGCGAGCGCTCGCGGACGCGCTCGACGATTGCCGCCCGGCGAAGGGAGGCTCGTGCGATGGCGCGTGCTGCTAGACGCCCCCGCGTCCTCTTCCTCTGCACGGGTAACTCCTGCCGGAGCCAGATGGCGGAGGGGTGGGCGAAAGCGCTCATCGCCGGCGAGATCGAGGCGTACTCCGCCGGCACGAACCCGCACGGGATGAACCCGCTCACGGTCAAGGCGATGGCGGAGGTCGGCATCGACATCTCTGGACACATATCGAAGCGACCGCGCGACATCGGCGTGCCGTTCGACGTGGTTGTGACCGTGTGCGACGCGGCACATGAGTCGTGCCCCGTCATTCCCGGGGCGCGGGCCGTGCATGTCGGGTTCGACGACCCGCCGCGGCTCGCGGAGGGCGCGAGGAGCGAAGAGGAAGCCATGTCCCACTACCGCCGCGTGCGCGACGAAATCCGTTCGTTCATCGAAACACTGCCGGATGCGCTCACCGCCGCGCCGGCGGACAAGGGTTGAAAGGAGCCTCTCATGGAGAACAAGAACAACCGTTCGTGCTGCGGGCCCGACTGCTGCGGCGAAACCACCGCTGTCGTGGCCCCGTCGCAGGACGAGGTTCGCGAGAAGGTCCGCGCGGGGTACGCGAAGATCGCGCAGAGCGGGTCATGGGCCGCATCGCAGACGGGCGAGGCCGCGGCGTCCGGTTGCTGCAGCACGTCCGCAGGGGGTGGTTGCTGCGGCCCGGCGACGTTCTCGCCCGACCAACTCGCCGCGGCGATCGGGTATTCACTCGGCGACCTCGCGGCAACGCCCGACGGGGCGAACATGGGTCTTTCGTGCGGGAACCCGACGGCGATCGCGTCTCTCAAGCCCGGCGAGGTCGTGCTGGACCTCGGCGCGGGCGGCGGGTTCGACTGCTTCGTCGCGGGCCCCAAGGTCGGCCCGACCGGCCGCGTCATCGGCGTGGATATGACACCCGACATGGTGAGCAAAGCGCGGCGCGGCACGGAGTCGTACAGGGCCCGGAGCGGGCTGGACAACGTCGAGTTCCGGCTGGGCGAGATCGAGAACCTGCCGATCGCGGACGCGAGCGTGGACGTGGTGATCTCCAACTGCGTGCTGAACCTCTCGCCGGACAAGCCCCGCGTGTGGCGCGAGATCGGCCGCGTCCTCAGACCCGGCGGGCGCGTGGCGGTCTCGGACCTTGCGCTCGTCCGACCGCTCCCGGAGTCGGTCAGGGCGGACGTCGAGGCCCTCATCGGCTGCGTTGCCGGCGCGGTCCTCGTCGAAGAGACTCGGGCGATGGCCGCCGCGGCGGGGTTGACAGACATCGTGCTCACACCCAATCCGTCGTACATCGATGCGATGACGAACTGGGAGGACCCGCTCTATCGAAAGATCGTCGACGCGCTCCCCCCGGGCTCGAAGCCGAGCGACTATATCACGAGCCTTGACGTAATCGCTCACAAGCCCGCCTGAGCGGCCTGCCCGTTTGGACGCGTGGCGTCTTTGTGCCGTCGAAAAGGCCCCCGGCGCTTTCATGCCGGGGGCCTTGTGTGTTCGGTCGCGACTCGAACGACCGAGGGGTTTTAGAGGGTGCAGTCGCCGCCGCCGAAGACACGGATGAGCGCCTCGAGGTCCTCGTTGTCGGGGAAAAGACCGTCGTTGTTGAAGTCGATGTCGTTGCAGGTGCCGGTCGAGCAGGGCCCGCCGCCGAAGACGTTGAAGAAGTCCTCGAGGTCCTGGTTGTCCGGGAAGAGGCCGTCGCCGTTGAAGTCGATGCTGTCGCAGCCGCCGCCGAAGGCGCCCTGGTCGGCGGCGTCGACGACGCCGTCGCAGTTCACGTCGCCCTGCGACCAACGGGCGTTGGCGGTGCCCAGGTTCGCGGCGACGATCGCCTCGTCGCCCGCGTCAACGGTGCCGTCGAGGTTCACGTCGCGGATGTCCGTGCCGAGGACCACCGTCACGATCTCGGTGACATCGGCGCAGTTGATGTGCAGGTCGCCGTTGATGTCGGCCGAGAGGTCGGCGCGGCCGGCGTCGGAGGCGATCGCCCAGTCGACGTCGCGGTCGCCGGCGGTGTTGATCTGGAGGCTCACGTAGTCCGCGTCGGCGGCGTCGATGCGGTTGTCGTCGCTGTCGGCGGCGTTGTTGTTGCGGTCGGCGCCGATCGGCAGGTGGCCGCGGGTGGCCTTGCCCGAGGCGTTGGCGATGTCGCCGCGCGAATCGCCGGCGGCGTAGGTGCCGAGGGCCTTGGCGGTGCCGAAGAAGTTGGCGTTGCCGGTCGCGGCGAGCCAGGCGTTGTCGACGGCGGTGAAGCCGGCCTTGCGGTCGAGCTTGCCGCTCACGGGGTCGAGCGCCAGGCCGTCGGCCCAGAAGCGGACGTCCATGGTGTCGGCCGCCCAGTTGGCCGGGTTGGCGAGGTCGGCGGGCGTCGGCGAAGCCGGGCCCGTCCAGCGGCGGCCAAAGTTGCCGTCCGCCGAGAAGTCGAAGAGGACCTCGATGATCGCGTCGCCGCCCGGAGCGCCGGCGATCGGGCCGGTACCGGTCGGGGCCGACCACGCGGGGCCGAAGTTGCGCTGGCGCCACGCGGCGACGATGCCCGCGGCGTCGTTGAGGTCGCGCTTGGCGTCGCCATTCGCGTCGCCCATGATGCGGTTGCGATCGGTCGCGTCGGCCGTCACGGCGACGGAGCCGCCGCTCTGGGTCGTGTAGGTCGCGCCGGTGGAGCCGTCGCTGTAGACGCCGGTCGAAAGGACGAGGCGCTGCGAGACCTTGCCGTTCACACCGGGGGTGCCGCCGGGGCCGCCCTGCTGGCCGTGGTTGGCGTAGTTGTTCGCAAGCGTGTTGTAGACGAGGTTGGCGTTGGCGCGGGCGAAGTCCTGCGCCGTCTGGTTCAGCGGGCCGGGGCCGAAGGTAAAGCCGGTGTTGCCCTGCGTGTAGTCCGTCGCCGTCAGCGGGATGAGGCGGCTGAGGATGAACTGGCCCGGGGAGCCGTTCGCCGCGCCGGTGGAGGCGTCGGCGAGGGAGCGGGAGATGTTGTTGAGGAACGCGGCGGTCTCGACGCTGTCCATGTCGGCGGCGGCGTTGAACTGCGAGCGGACGGTGGTCTCGGCGGCCTGCTGCGCGGGGGTGAGGCCGCTCCAGGCGTACCCGCCGCGATTGGCAGGGGCGAGGAGGGGGTTGCCGATCGTGGCGAAGATGGCCTTGCCGCCGATGCGCCAGCCGTCGGTGCCGGTGGGCTGGCCGGTGCTCGGGTCGATGTCCGTGTTCAGGCCGTTGTCGAGGAGGCGGTCGATGGTCGGGCGGATGAAGTTGCCGCCGGTGCGGCCGTTGAGGTCGTTGCGGACGGCGACGATGTCGGCCGCGGGGCGTGTCGCCGCGTCCCAGCTGTCGCCGCCGACGTAGCCGAGGGTGAGGCGGTGGCGCTGGACGGTGATGCGGACGTTGCCGGTGGCGAGCTTGTTGCCCGGGATCCACTGGGCTCCGGGCGTGTCGGTGGCGTTGGAGTTGTTGCCGACGGGGCCGATGTTCTCGCCGACGCCCCACGAGGGGTCGATGCCGAAGGAGTTGACGAAGGCGTTGTGCGTGCCCGAGCCGATCTCGCGGGTCACCATGTGGATGTTCTCGCCGGTGATGCGGCGGCCGGTGAGCAGCAGGTGACCGATGTCGATCATGTCCATCTGGACGATGCCGGTGCCGAAGTTGGCGATCGGGACGATCGGCGCCCACGCGATCTGCGTGTCGAAGATCGTGTTGTTATCCTCGGCGCCGGCGCCGTTCACGGGGCCGGGCGTGCCGTCGAAGAGGTTGAGGCCGAACTGGAGGTCGACGAGGCGGTTGCTGTTGTTGCCCGTGTTCGTCGTGCCCGTCGCGTCGGCGGAGAGACGCGCGTTGGTGCCGTAGCCGGGCTGGCCTGGACGGTCGGTCGGGTCGGCGTCGCCGGCGGTATTGGTCACGCCCCACAGCGTCGGGACGTCGACCGGGGCCGCGTTGTTCTGGAGGCCCCCGCCGCTGTTGGTCGTGCCGTTGACCCACGGGATCGCGACGTAGCCGCCGGCCGTGGAGGTCTGGAAGGGGAAGTAGCCGGGGTGCGCCGTCGTGTGCAGCCAGCTCGCCGAGCCGGAGGGCGCGCCGCCCGCGCCGAGGAACTGCGACGCGTTCAGGAACCCGGGGTTGCCGACGACCGTCGCGTTGGCGGTGAGCGTCGCGGCGCCGGTGGCGTACGGGGTCGGGCCGCGCCCGCCGAAGCGGACGAGGGTCTCGATACCGTTCACCGAGCCGATGGCCGTGTACTGGTGGATGATGTACCCGCCCGGGTTGTACGACGCGCCGCCGGGGTTGGTGCCCGGGATGCTGGCCGTGAGGCGGTCGGTGACGGGGACGACGTTGCGCAGGTGCGCGCCGTCGAGGTCGACGTCGATGTAGTCGTTGGCCAGGGCGGGCGCGGTCAGCGCGTTCTGGAGCAGCGTGGCGCCGAACGTGTTGACGACGTACGGCTGGGCCCACGCGACATGGGCGACGGACATCGCCGTTCCGCAGGCCGCCGTGACGAGCAGGGCACGGTTCTTCATGATCTCATTCTCCCGTGACGGAATCTCTCCGACGGGCGTCCGGCGTCACCTCACGCCGTGTCCACCCGCACGCACAATCCAAGCCCCGGCCGTATGAAGGTCCGGCAAGAACGGCGCGCGGAAACCGTGAAACTCCCCGCCCGGCGCGGCGGCGCGGGTAGCCGGCCCGCGCGCGGCGAACCGCGGGCGGCGCTTCGGCCCTCCGCGGCGGTCACCGCATTCGCGTTGTTGAACCCCGGGCGCTCGAGCGCCGAACCTCACGGCGTCTGGCGGATGGTGTTGTCGCCCGAGATGCTGAAGTACTTATCGCCCCACTGCTTCTTCTGGATCGTCTTGGTGATGGTGGAATTGGCGACGTGACCGTCCACGAAGCCGAAGTTCGCGCCGCCGCCGACGTCGTCCTTGCCCGGGTGGTGGCGGCCGACGGCGAGGGCCGTGGAGAACTCCGAGCCGACCACGCCCGGGGGCGCGTTCTTCGTGAACTTGGTGTTCTTCCAGGCCGCGTCCTCGACGTTCACGTAGCTGAACCCGTTCGGCGGGCCGCCGTTGGGCTCCTGCCACGGGCTGTGCGCCGGGGCGGACGAGCCGACGAAGGGCGAGACGGAGCGGTGGCTCTTGTAGCGCGGGGCGCTGATGTCGTCGGTCAGGAGCGAGCTCCACGTGGAGTTGCACGCGAACTCGGTGATGAGGATCGTGTTGGAGCCGCCCGAGGCGGAGCCGTCCACTGACGAGGGATTCACGAACTTCATCACGCGCGGGTTGCCCTCGGGGGCGAACTTGTTGCGCGGGAAGATCGCGTCGTTGCCGGTGAAGGCGAGGCGCTTAACCTGACGGTCGGACCACGTCGCGTTGCCGGGCGAGCCGCAGAGGGCCGTCTGGCCGGGCTCCCAGTCGGCCTCGTTCGGGCCCGGGTTCGTGCGCGGCGCGCCCCCGTACGGGGTCGTCGGGCAGCGGAAGGCGTCCTCGGGGACGTTGCCGTCGTCGAAGAGAAGGTACGACCAGTGGATGTACCCGTTGGCCGGGTCCGAGCCCTGCTGCTGGGCCACGTTCCAGCCGTAGCCGGTCGTGTCGGAGCCGTACACGTACGCCGGGGGGAACACGCCATACGTGTTTGTGTACTGCGCGAAGGCCTGCGTCACGGTGCGCATGCCCGCGGCGCACTTGATCTGCCGGCCCGACTCGCGGGCCGCGCCCAGGCTCGGGAGCAGGATGCCGATCAGGAGCGCGATGATCGCAACGACGACGAGCAGTTCGATGAGCGTGAATCCCCGCGACGTTCCCCGCATGAATGAGCCTCCTGCGCCGGACGCGAACCGCCCGGCGTTGTGTGGAGAGCGACCGCGCGACGGCGGGGTTTGTCTCCACGGGCGTAATTCTCCCGCGGGGTGCTTTGCATCGGGTCAAGACGATGTGAAGTCTGCGCTCAGAAGCCGGTCGCGGCTGTCGCGGTCTGTGCGCCGTCTTAATCTGCGAGCGAGGAACCGCCGCGGGCGCGCCGTGCCGCATCCGCGCGGTGCATGATCTCTCGCATGTCGCGGAGCGTCGGCTTCCGCGCGCCGTCCCGCACGCGCCACGCGCCGAGCTCGTACATCACGCGCCACTGGCGCGCCAGCACGGCGAGCGACCAGGCGAGCGGCTTCTCCGGGTCGTACATGTTCGTCGATTCGCTGCTGGTGCCGTTGACCTCGACGACCGCGAGCGATTCGCCGCTGCGCAGTTTCTCTTCGCTCTCGAAGCGCACGTCGAAGCGGCCGAAGTCGAAGCCGCCGTCGGCGAAAGACTCCGCGAGGTCGCCGACGACGCGTGACAGTTCGGGCGTGATGAGGTCCGCGCCGTCCATGAAGAGCGTGCCCTGGCAGTGGTTGCCGGACATGGAGAGGCGGACACGCTCGCCAGCGCCCACGACGGTGTGCAACCTCGCGGCGTGCCGCGCTCGGAAGACGTGCCGCTGCAACCGGAAGCGCGGGTGGTCGTCGATCAACTCGCCGAGCGAGCGCGAGCCGTCGCCGACGATGGCAGGGAATCGCTTGCGCGTGATGCTGAGGATGCGCCCGCCGGGTGCGCCCGGCGTGCGAGCCCAGAGGATGCCGCACTCTTCCGGGCCGGGGTGGTACGCCTGCGCGATGAGCCCGCCGCGCACCTCGCGCAGGGCGGCGCGAACATCCGCCTCCGTGCGCGCCAGGCGCACGTTGAAGCCCCGCTCGCCGACGTCGGGCTTCACGATGCACGGGAGCCGCAGCCCCGCGCGCGCGAGGCGCGAGAGGCTCTCTCGCACGCGGTCGTCCTCGCCGCGGGTCTCGACCGCCGCGGGCAGGAGCGTCCACGGCAGGATGAGCGGGTGGCGCGACGAGCCGAGCAACTGGCTCTTGCGCTCGCCGACGAAGCCGCCGCCGGCCTCGAAGGCGGGGTTGCAGGCGAGGAAGACGAAGGGGCCACCGTTGCGCAGCGTGAGCCACGCGAGCCACGGCACGATCGGCCCGTAGACGGCCCAGTTGGGCCAGAACTCGAAGCGCGCCGCCCGCGTGAGCGCCACGCGCAGGCGGAGGAGCCGGTCGCGCGGGGGCGCCGCTCCGAGCGCCGGGTTGGCCGCGTCGGCTCGTGTCACTGGTCCTGCGTCACGCCCAGGTCGCGCGTGGTGTAGAGCGCGTCGAAGAGCAGCCCCGCCCTCTCGACGTTCTCGCGAGCGCCCTCGAGCCGGTCGATCGTCGCGACCACGCCGAGCACGTTCGCGCCCGCCTCGCGCAGGCTCGCGACGGCCTCGAGGGCCTGGCCGCCGGTCGTCGCGACGTCTTCGAGCAGGATCGTGGCGTCGCCCGCGTTTAGCGCGCCCTCGAGCTGCTTGGCGGTGCCGTAATCCTTCTTCTTGTTGCGCACGAAGATGCTGGGGAGCCCGGTGTGCAGACTCGCGGCGGTAACGAGCGGGATGCCGCCCAGTTCCGCCCCCGCCAGGCGCACCACCCGCGCGTTCGCTTTGGCCTCCATCGCCCTGATCCGCTCGGCGAAGAGGGGCGCGAGGCGGGCGAGGAGCTCCGGCCGCGTGGAGAAGAGGTACTTATCGAGGTAGTAGGTGCTCGTGCGCCCCGAACGGAGCGTGAACGTGCCCCGCAGCAGGGCGGCGTCCGCGATGGCGCGGGCGAGCAAGGCGCGGTCGGCGGTGGGCGCGGTCATCATGCCCGAGAATAGGTCTTTGGCCGCCGCCGCCTCGGATACCGAGGCAATCGCCGCGGCGTAGAAGCGTTTGTCGAGCGGAAGGGGGCGCGGCATGAAGATGATCGGCGTCGGGATGGTGGCGTGCGCGGTGCTCGTGTGCGCGGGCGGACGGACGGCGATCGCGCAGGACGCTGGCGCCGACCGCGGCGCGCTGGCAGGGCCGAGGGCCGACGCTGCGCCGGCGCGAACGCTCGTGAAGCGCGACTTCCGGGGCGAGCTCGAGCCGCTCGACACGACGCCGGAGGAGGCGGCTCTGGAATTCCTCGTGCTCGCGCCGGAGGAGCGCGAGCGCGTCCAGAAGATTATCGCGGAACGCGCTTCCGCGCTCGACGGGGTGGTGCAGGAAAACGTCGCGCTCCTCCTGCGCATCGACGGGCTGGAGCGCGAGGGGATGACGCCCGACAGGGCCGAGGCGTTGCGGGAACTGATGAACAAGCTTGCTCCGCACCTCCGACGCGGGAGTTTGAAGGACGAGGTTGCTGGGGAGCTTGGGCCGGAAAACGAGCGCGCGTTCACGGCGATCGTGGACGAGTACGTGCGCGAGCTGGTGCGCGAGGAAGCGGAACCCGCGCCGGATGGCGAAAGGAAGCGCCCGCTCGCGAGGATGATCGCGGTGCGCTTGCGGCTGCTGGGGCAAGAAATCAAGCGCAGCTACGAGCGGAAGATCGACGCGGGGAAGGCGGAGCTGGAGCGCGTGCTGGACCTCGTCGACGCGACGCCCGAGCAGCGCGCGGAGATCGAGCGCCTCGCGCTCGAGTACGCGCAGGAGACGCTCGGCAAACCCTCGAAGCGCGCCCGGTCGCGCTTCGTGAGCCGCGTGATGGGCGAGCTAGCGGCCGAGCAGCGGAAGAAGCTGATCAAGGACTTCAGGGCGCGGTGAGGCGGCGTACCGCATCGGCGAAGGTCAATGGAAGAGGGCGACGGCGCACGCCGTGTTCGGCCTCCTTCGCTTGGGCTCTTCGCCTTGAGCTTTACGTTTTTCTCAGCAGTCCCCGCCGCCGAAGACACGGAGGTACGACTCGAGGTCGGCGTTGTCCGGAAAGAGTTCGTCGTTGTTGAAGTCGAGGTCGCCGCAGAGCGGGCCGGTGCTGCACGGGCCGCCGCCGAAGACGCTGAAGAAGTCCTCGAGGTCCTGGTTGTCCGGGAAGAGGCCGTCGCCGTTGAAGTCGATGGAGTCGCAGGTCGGCCCGCCCGGGGTGAAGGTCACCGCGAGCCGTCCGTTGGTGATGTCGCCCGACCACGCCCGCACGGCGATGTTGTAGTCCTGGCCCGCGGTCACCGGGATGTCGGTCAGGCGCGTGCCCAGGCCGCAGCCGCCCACGTCGTCGCCGCAGACGGAGAACCCGGCGTCGTTGCAGAATCCGCGGACGCCCAGCAGCGTGTCGGGCTGGTTGCCCGTCGCGCCGGTGTCCGCGTTGCAGGTGCTGAGCGTCACGGCGCCGCTCTGGGTGGTGCGGAACCGGAACCAGACGTCGTTGCCGCTGGGCGGGCTCGTAAAGCACGCGCTCGTCCAGGGGCCGTCCACGTTGGCGAAGGCGGTGGTGTAGGTGTAAATGTTCGTGCCGGGGGTGTCTTGGACGATCTGCTGGAACGACAGGTTGCACGAGCGGCCGCGCGGAAAGACGCTCAACGCCGCCTCGTCCACGGTGACGTCGCCGATGGGATTGCTCGCACGGTAGAGAAGCGGGTAGATGCCCGGCGCGGGCACCGGATTCAGCAGGATGGCGAAGCTGCTCCACGAAGTTCCGTCGGCGCCAGGGACGAGATCCCGGGCGCTCGGGCCGTTCGCCGCGGACGCGTCCACACTGACCGCGCTCGTGCCGGCACTCGCGGTCGCGAACGCGAAGAACACACCGCTGACGGTCTCAAGGTCGCCGCCGCTCAGCGTCGGCGCCGTCCCCCCGCCCGGCGTGTGCATCCGCACCGTCAGCAGCGCAAGGATGTTCGCCGTCGGCGGGCCGTTGGGGCGCGTGACGCTGAAGCCGTCCGCGAAGACGGCGTCGAACTGCGTGAAGGCGATGTAGTAGTCCGCGGCCGTGCCGGTCGCCGGGTCCCCCGAGAGCGTGCCGTCGCGCCCGTTGTTGGCCACGCCCGGCTGCTGCCCGCTCGCGGCCGGCGGCGGCACGCGCGTGGGGGCCGCGGTGTCGGTGATGCCGAACGTGAGCGCGGAGTAGAGGGCGGCGCCGTCGTCGTCGTCGGTGGCGATCAGCCTGCCGTCGGCGGCGAAGAGGGCGATCTCCGTGTCCACCGGGAAGGGGCCCGAGGTGGTGATGTCGAGGAAGCGGTGCGGCGCGGCGATCCGCGGCAGGCGGATGCGGAACCACTCGATGGGCGTGGTCGGGGACGAGATCACCGTCGGCTGGTGCAGCGTGGACGCGGCGTGGGAAAAGTCGCCGAGGTCGGTCGCCGGGGGCTGGGCGAGCGCGCTCACTCCGCCCGCCGCGACCGCGGCGATGAAAGCGCCGAGCCGCGTGAGCGCGGCGGGCTTGAAGGCATTGGTTCGCGTCGTCGAGAAAGCGTCGGTGTTGGCGGGTTGCATCGGCACATCCTACCGGAGGAGGCGGGGTTCGACGAACACAAACAGGGGAATTGCCCACTCTTAATGGGTTGAAGCTCCGGGCGGGGGCGGAACGCGGGGCCGGGCCGGCCATCGACGCCCGCCAAAGCCCCCAGAGTCACGGCGGAGTGGGGATCGCACGCGGGCCGGGGCGCTGCTGGGAGCAAAGCTCAAAGGAAGAGAGCGCCGAAAGGCCTCCTGCATTTGAGCTTTCGATTTGAGCTTTGAGTTTTCGTTACATGAGCAACTCGGCCATTCGCGGCTGGGCCGCGACGTACTTCTCGTGCACGGCCTTGTAGTGCCTCGCGTAGATCGCGTCGCACTGCGCGGGGCTCGGGAACTTCCTGCTGAAGCCCGGCACCGCGTGGTCGATCGTCGACTCCGCCGCCTTGAT
This sequence comes from Phycisphaerales bacterium, assembly GCA_035628115.1. Taxonomy (GTDB): domain Bacteria; phylum Planctomycetota; class Phycisphaerae; order Phycisphaerales; family UBA1924; genus BJHL01. The sequence continues at coordinate 24,944 of DASPKL010000011.1, forward strand.
CAGGTGCGCCATCAGCGTGCGGGGGTCCTCCGCGCCCACGGCCACGCGCACCGTGGTGGGGCTGATCCCCGCGTCGCGCAGGGCCTGGGCGGAGAGCTCGCTGTGGCTGGTGATCGCGGGGCAGAGGACGACGGTGTTGGGCTGGCCCAGCGAGACCTGGTGCCCGAAGATCGGGTCGAGGCAGTCGAAGAAGCGCGTGAAGGTGATGCGGTCGATCTCGGGCCGCGCGGACTGCTTCCCGTGCATGCTCTTGCCCTCGAAGTCGAAGGTGAACAACGGCGCGGGGAAGCCGAGGTACATGACCTTCTCGCGGACCGCGCTGTTCTCGTTCCCCACCGCGGCGTTGCTCTTGACGTTGATGTCGGGGTGGGCCTGCAGGAACTCCGTGAAGGCGAGGGTGTTGATCACCTTCTGCAGCATGCGCACCTCGAGCGTGTGCATGCCGTTGATCACCTCGTATGCCTTGTCGCTGTCGAGGAACGCGCCCTTGACGTAGTAGACGTTCCAGAAGAGCGTCTCCTCGCCCTTGTAGACGCGCTTGCTGCCGTCGGGCGCGATCCCTTCGAGAGCGTCGTGCTTGCCCATGAACATCCGCTCGTTGCGCCCGATGACGACGCCGGCCGTGGTGCTGCCGTGGCCGGCGAGGTCCTTCGTGTACGAGTGGATGACGAAGTCCGGGCGCTCCAGCATGTCCGTCTTCTGGAGGGGCCGGTGGAGGAAGGGCGTTCCGACGGTGCTGTCGCAGATCACGGTGAGGCCGCGCTTGTGCGCCTCCCTGCAGATGCCGGGGACGTCGAGGACGTACCCGTGCGGGTTGCACGGGCTCTCGATGTAGACGTAGACGTGGCGCCCTTCTTTCAGGCGGTCGGCGTTGGCCTGCTGCGCCTGCTCGAGGGCGCTCACGAACGCCTCGACGGTGAAGCCGTCGAAGAAGTTCACCGAGACGTCCATGTTGCTCTTCTTGGCGTACCAGTCGTGCATGAGCTGGTGCGTCCCGCCGTAGACGTTGCGCGAGGCGAGGATGATGTCGCGGTGGCCCACGAGGTGGGAGAGGATCGCGTCCACGGCCGCCATGCCGCTGTTGAAGTTCCACGCGAAGTACTCGCCCGCGTACGGGCCCGCCTCGATGTCCACGATGTGGTTGGCGAGGCTGACGTTGGTGGGGTTGAGCAGGCGCGAGTAGACCTCGAGCATCAGCTCCTTGCCCTCGAAGGCGTCCGTCACCCACTCCGCGCACGCATAGATATACGTCGCGGTGCGCGTGATCACGGGCTTGGCGGAGAAGAGGGCCGTGACGTTGTCGAAGATCGGGTACGGGCCCTTCGGGAGCCTCTGGCTCGTGCTCGGCACGAGGCTCTGGTAGTGCTTGCGGAAGCCGTGCTGGAGCGTGTCCAGCGTCTTGGCGAGCTGGAAGCAGAGGAACTTCTGGGCCGCGAAGCGCTCGACGCGGTCCTGGCGCGGGAGCGTCGCGAGCTCCGAGACGCCCAGCTCCCAGAGGTGGTGCAGGTCGCCGTAGCCGCGGTAGAGGTGCTCGGTGAACATTCCCATCCGCCGGCCGTAGTCGCTCGCGGGGTCGATGCCGAAGTGCCGGAGCTGCTCATCGACGAGGCCGGGGATGTCCTTCGCCTCGCTCGTGTGCCGGCGGGGCGAGATCTGCCTGGCGATCGCCGCGGGCGAGCCCGACTCCATCGGGAAGTTGTCGTTGGTCGGGCGGTCGGCGTTCGGGGCGCTCGGGCGGGCGGTGGTCATGGCAGAGGGTAGGAGAGAGGGCGTTTGAACTACCACACCCCGCCATCGCACGGTGCCGGACCTTGCGGGCGATCTCGTCCTATAGCACGAACCAACGAGCGACACCGAAACCCGCTCTCAGCTTGCCAGCTCGGCGATGAACCACGCCGCCCAGACGGCGAAGATCCCCGCGGCCGTCGCGGCCAGCAACGCCGCGTGCTTCTCCGCGCGCTCTCGCGGGCACTTCGAAAACCAGCGCTGACCCGGCCGCGTCATCAGGTGGATCGACGGCGGCAGGAGGAGCACAAAGGCGATGTGCGGGTAGACGGCGAACCAGAAGAGCCCTTCACCGGCGAGATTGGCCCCCGACAGCAGGACAATCCACACGAACATCGAGAAGACGAGTGAAACGCCGCCGACCGTCGATGCCGGAACGATCGCCCACAGCAGCAACCCCGTCCGCGGCCGCGCGAGGTTCACGCCGAGCGTCAATTGGTTATTGCACTCCGGGCACGCCGCGCCCGTCAACCCGCGGAGGTTGTACCCGCACGCGGGGCACGCGACGTCGTTGTCGCGCAGGTAAAGAGCGAGCGGGTCGGGCGGCGCCGGGTCCACGCGTCACGATATGGCGTCGCCGCGCGACGCCTCACAGGATCACATCGACCACGAGCCACACCGTCCACACGGCGAGGACGGCCGCGGCGAGAGCGCCCAGGCCCCGCGTGACCAATACGGCGCGCCCGCGCGGGCTCGTCGCGAACCACCGCTGCCCGCGCCTGGTCATGAGGAAGATGACCGGCGTCAGCAGGACCGCCGCGGCGCACGGCGGGTAGATGGCGAGCCAGAAGAACTCGCCCGCGCGCGGCACGCGCTCCGTTGCTATGAACGTGATCACGAACGCCGCGAAGAGCAGCGCGAGTCCGCCCACCGCCGCGCACGGGATGATCGCCCACAGCAGGAGCGCCGTCCGCGGCTCCGCGAGCGAGACCGTGAGCGCGAGCGGGTTGTTGCACTCCGGGCACGAGGGCTGCTGCAGCCCCCGCAGGCTGTAGCCGCACGCCGGGCACGCCGCGTCGCGGCTCTTGAGGAACCGCCGGAGCAGTTCCGTGTCCTCGGTGACAGCCGGCTGCACGGGCTCGTGGGGAGCTTGGAACGCCGGCCGGGTCACGCGCGAAAGTAGGCGGGGTCGGCGCGCCCGCGCCGTTGGCCGCGAACGATGCGGCATGGCCATGCAATCGCCCGCCGTGCACACCTGGTCGCAGCTCGCTGCGGACACGCCGATAGCCCTGCTGGAGCGTCGCCGCGTGATGGGCGAGCGGTGCATGATTTCGCACGTGACCCTGCGCAAGGGGTGCATCGTCCCGAGCCACACCCACGCCAACGAACAAATGGTCTGCGTTCTCTCCGGTTGTCTGCGCTTCACGCTCGAGAGCGGCACAATCGACCTGCGCCCGGGCGGGGTGCTGCACCTGCCCGCCGAGGCGCCGCACGCCGCGGAAGCGCTCGAGGACACGGTCGTGCTCGACGTCTTCGCGCCGCCGAGCGCGACGACGGGGATCGACAGGCAATAAGAAAAGCGGCAAAGCGAAAAAGCGGCAAATGAAGAAGCGCGGTCGGCGCCTCTTGATTTGCCGCTTTGCTTATCTGCTGCTTTGCCGCTTTTCCTAGCAGTCTCCCCCGCCAAAGACCGCGAAGAATGCGTTGATGTCTTCGTTGTCCGGGAAGAGCCCGTCGTTGTTGAAGTCGATGTCGCCGCAGTCGGGGTCATTCGAGCACGAGCCGCCGCCGAAGACGCTCAGGAAGTCCTCGAGGTCCTGGTTGTCGGGGAAGAGACCGTCGTTGTTGTAGTCGATGCTGTCGCACCCCGCCGGAGGCGTCGAGACGGTCACGACCGCCACGCCCTCGCTCGCGGTGCCGATCCACAGCTCGTAGCCGCCCTCGACCGCGCGGGAGTTCAGGCCCCAGACCTGGTTGTGCGGCAGCGGCGACGTGCCTTGCCGGTAGAACGTGAACGTGCCGTTCGCGACGTGCCCCATGCCGCCCGGGTACGGCCAGACGTCGTCGAACATGTTGAACCAGACGCTCCCGTCGGGCGCGACCTCGATGTGCCAGACGTCGTCGCTGGGCATCCCGGGCGTGTTGCCCTTGTGGTAGCGCGTGTACGTCCCCTCCTGCGGGTTGTAGTGGAAGAGGCCCTGCCCCGACCCCAGCCACCACATGCCGTCGGGCGCGAGGCCCATCGAGGTGAAGTGGTGGCCGATGGAGTTCTGGAAAAGCCCGAGCGCCTCGCGCGGCGTCGTCTGCCACGTCACACCGTCGGTGTGCTGCACGGCGAACATCCCGCAGATGTAGACGAAGTTCGGGTTCTGAGGATCGGGGAGGATGTCCACCAGCTCCGCGGGCGTGAGCGGGCTGTTGTCCCGCGTCAAGAACTGGCGCTGAAAGCTCTGATCCACGATGTGGACGCCGCCGCCGTAGTGCGAGCCCCAGAGCCGGCCCGATCCGTCCTCCGCGAGCTCGATAATGTCCGCGAAGCCCGGCGCGATCAGCTCGGTGAATCCGAAGCCATCGAACTGGTACAGACCTTGCCCACGACCGGCGACCGCGAGCGTGTTGTTCGAGCGCCACTGGAGCGCTGAGGTGTCGTCGGTGTTGAGCGGGTACGGGGGCCCGAGGCCGTAGTTGGCGACGTTGACGCCCACCCACGTCCGGCCGTCGTAGATGTTGAACCCGCCGACGCCAGTGCCGGCGTTGCCGTTCATGTAAACGTTTCCCTCGGTGTCGAAGGTGAACGATTCGACCCAGTAGCTGAGCATGCCGGTGTTGGTGAGGCGGTAGCGCTGCCAGAACCCGGTGTTCGGGTCGTAGCGCGACGAGCCGCCGATCCCGCCCGCCCAGAAGGCGCCGCCCGCTTCCTCTGCGAAGGCGTACGTGTGGTAGCCGCTCCCCCAGTTGCCGAGGTACGACCAGCCGCCGTTGTTCCACAGGAAGACGTCGGCGTAGTAGGTGCCGAGCAATGCCCGCCCGCCGCTCACGGCGGTGACGAGCGAGACCTCTGTGTCGAGGTCGTTGGGGTACTGCACGACCTCGATCGGCCCGTTCCGGGGCTTGCGCACGAGCCCCGCGCGGCTCGTGTACCAGATCGTCCCGTCGTCGCTGACCGCGTTCACGCTCGGGAACGAGAGCATCGCCGTCGATCCGTGCTGCTGCGTCTGCGAGTTCGTCACCCATGTCATCACGCCGTCGCGCCACGAGCCCATCCCCGCGAGCCCGGCGAAGTAGACCGTGTAGTTGCCGCCGGTCTCGTCGGGATGGACAGCGACGCGGTCGAGTTGGTTCCAGTTGAGCTGCCCCGCCCACGGCAGGCGGTTGGGCTGCGGCGACGTCACCGTAAACGCCGTCCACTGGTTCGTCGCGGGCCGGTACCGAACCATGCCGCCCGTCGGCGGCTGCTGCACAGGGTCCGACACCGCCCAGATGCTCCCGTCGGGCGCGATGTCGATGTCGATGAACTGCGTCGCGGGCAGCCCCGTCTGCTGCGGGCCGAAGCGCATCACCGTCGCGGGCGTCGTTGAGGAGTCGATACGCAGGATGCCGTCGTCGCTCGCGACCCAGACGTTCCCCGCCGCGTCCTGCTTCATGTCGCTGAAGCGCGGCGAGGCGATCTCCGGATGATCGACGCTCGAGATAGGGGTCCAGTCCCCATCCGGCGTCCTGTATGCGACGCCCCCCTCCTCCCAGAACGGGATGTAGCCCGCGACCCAAGGCCGCTGCTGGCCGTCGATCAGGATCGTCTGGGTGAAGTCGCCGGGGATGCCGGTGTTGCTCGGCTTGAGGATCTCCCACGAGATCGACTGGCCGAGCGCCGCGCACGATGCCGCCGCCACAAACAGGGACACGAGGAACGATGGACGAGTCTTCATTGCTTCCCTCCGGCGGCGTGCGGTGTGCGCGGCCCTCGGCCGGCCCTACGCGTCCCGCCGAGCGAACGTTCTTGTGTCATTGCGCCCATGCGACAAGTCGTCAACAGCGCGCGCAGCTTTTCGCCCGGCAAACGCCCGGCACGCCCCGCTACGCTCGGCCGTGGCCGTCAACGCGCGCGATCGGGAGGATCAGCTCGAGCGCTCCCAGGAATTCTGGGAGCTCTTCGACGCCGAGCGCGCCCGCGTGCTGCGCAAGCGCGTCCGCTGGTTCTGCCTCGCCATGCTCATCATCATGGTGATGAGCATCGGCGGCAACGCCACCGACATCGTCAACCCGTACTACAACGATGGGACGCTCAAGCGCGGGACCGTCTTCGACGCCCTCTCCGACGGCGGCCTCCTCACGATATTCGTCTCGGGCCTCGTCTACGTCGTCGTGAGAAAGCCCGACCGCCGCCGGCTCGTCTTCGCCCTCACGCTCATCGTCCTCGCGGCGACACCCCTCGCGAGCGTGCTCGAGGTCCTCTCCCTCATGGTCGATGAGCCCGTCTCGCGCGGCGGGAGCATGCCGGAGGACGACCCCACGCACCTGCCGATCACCGCGATGGGCAACGTCCTCCTCGTGCAGGTCCTCTCGTGCCTCATCGTCCCGATGCCGCTGCGCGAGTCGCTCCGGTTCGTGATCCCCGGATGGCTCGTGTTCATCGCCACGATGCACGGCGTCGTGGGGCTCGATCTCCCGCGCACCGCCTTCTGGGCGGCGTGGGCGGCGGTGTGCATGGCGGCCGGGCCCCTCTGGAGCGCGTGGCGCTTCCGCGAGATGGACGAGCGCTTCCAGGCGCGCGAGACCGCCGAGCAATTCCGCGAGGTCGCGTCCGAGCTCGCGTACGCGCGCCGCATCCACGAGGCCCTTTTCCCGCCCGAGATCACCGAGGGTCCCGTCCGCATCGGGTACGAGTACGACCCGATGCGCGAGGTGGGCGGCGACTTTCTCTTCGTCTGGCCGCTCGCGTTCCCGAACAGCCCGCGCCCGACGCGCGTCTCGGTCGTGCTCATCGACGTCACCGGCCACGGCGTTCCCGCGGCGCTCGCCGTCAACCGCCTGCACGGCGAGCTGCGCGCCTTCTACGCGGCCCGGCCCGACGGCTCGCCCGGCGAACTCATGGTCAACCTCAACCGCTTTACCTACGAGCAGCTCTCCGGCCAGAGCATCTACGCCACCGCGCTCTGCCTGCGCGTGGATGCCGCGGCGGGTTCCGTCGAGTACGCCAGCGCGGGGCATCCGCCGGCGATGGTGCGGCGCGCCGACGGATCGGTGGCCGACCTCGAGCCGACGGCGACGATGCTCGGCGTCCTGCCGCCGGAGATGTTCGAGGGCGCTTCGCCGACCACGCCCCTCGCCCACGGCGACGAGATCATCGCGTACACCGACGGCCTCTTCGAGACGGCGGACGGCGAGGGGAAGATCCTCGGGCTCGACCGCGTGCGTGAGCTCGTCGGCAGGGCGACACCGCCCGCCGGCCTGCTGAAGGCCGCCGCGGCGTGGCGGCACGGCCGCCAGCGCGACGACATCCTCGTGGTGTCCGTCGCGTTGGGTTCATCCGGCCCCGCGTGAGGCCGGGACCGCGACGCGGAAAGCTCACGGTTCAACGAGAGGGGCCGGGCGCGGCGGTGCGCACCATCCTCCTTTGAACCCCGAGCCCGAGTTCCGTGCTTTGTGCCCGACGCGCGCCGGCGGCCCCGATCAGTCCTCCGGCACATGGTCGCTCGTCACGACCTCGCGGAACTTCTTGCGGAGGCGGTTGGTGATCGGGCCCTCGCCCTGGCTGATCTTCTTGCCCGGGGCCTTGCCGGGGCCGTCCAGATCGACTTCGTTGACGCCGATGATCTCCGCCGCGGTGCCCGTCAGGAAGACCTCGTCGGCGTTGAGCACTTCCTCGAGGCGCATCTCCTTGACGACGCACCGCAGGCCGCACATCGGGATGAGCTCCTCGCGGACAAACCTCTCGGTGATCCCCTCGAGGCTGCCGGAGACGCCGGTGGTGTGCGGAGGGGTGTGGACCACGCCGTTCTTGACGACGAAGATGTTGTCGCCGGTGCACTCGGTGACCCAGCCGTCGGGCGAGAGCATGATCGCCTCGTCGCACCCGGCGTTGATCGCCTCGACCTTGGCGAGGATGTTGTTGAGGTAGTTGAGGCTCTTGATGCGCGGGTCGAGGCACTCGCGCGGCGTCTTGGGGCGCTTGGCGACGACGACGCGCATGCCGTTCTCGTAGAACTCGTTGCCGTAGAGGCTGATCTGGTCGGCGATGCAGATGATGCCGGGGACGGGACAGCGGCGCGGGTCGAGCCCGAGCGTGCCGTAGCCGCGCGTGACCACGAGGCGGATGTAGCCCTCGGTGAGGTTGTTGGCCTCGATGCACTGGCGCTGGATGAGGACCATCTCGTCGGGCGTCACGGGGATCTTGAGGTGGATCTTCTCCGCGCACTCGTACAGGCGCTTCATGTGCTGTGCGCACTTGAAGATCTTGCCCCGGTAGACGCGGATCCCCTCGAAGACACCGTCGCCGTAGAGCAGGCCGTGGTCGTAGACGCTCACCATCGCCTGGTTCTTCGGGAGCAGGCGGCCGTTGACCCAGATCAGCGGGCGCTCGCCGATGTCCTGCGGGCTGGGCCAGAGGCTCGCGGCCTTGGAGAGCCCGGCGTAGGCGCCGGCGTGCGTGACGGGCTCCAGCGTGAGCGGCTTGTGCATCAATTCGCCCCTTTCCCTGCGGCGGATCACCACGACTCCGCCCGCGAAAAGTGTAGCGGCGGGCGCGGGCGGCGGACCGGGTGGCGCGCGGTAAATGCACGGTGAACGCACGGTGCGGACGGTGGCATCCACCGGCGTGCGCGGTCGACTCAGAGCACGCGCACCAGGCGCCGGCGCTCCTCCGCGGTCAGGAACGCGTCCGCGTCGCGCAGCCAGCGCCCGGCGTCGGTCGAATACCCCGCGGTCGGCTTGATTTCGACGTTCGCACGCTCGCGCGCGAGTCCGCACCACGCGCGGTTGAAGCGCATCATCGCCAGCTCGCGCGTGTACTTGGCGATCATGCTCGCGAGCGCGACGGGCAGGTGGTGCCTCTCGCCCTCGACGAGAAAACTCACGCCCGCGCGGCGCGGCGCGCCGTCGGCGCCCACCCCCTCGATCACGTACCGGCTGCGCAGGTCGGACTCCTCCAGCACCGTGACCGCCGCGCCCGGGAGCGCGCTCCCGAGGAAGTCGCCGTAACAGACGCGGCCGCCCTGGCGGTCGCAGACGATCCCGAGCCGGCCGGCGCCGCTCCCGTCCGGGCGCGCATGCTCTTCCCAGAGGAGCGTGAGGAACTCGCGCAGCGCCGCGGCGGTCGTCGCGGCCTTGCCGCCGGCGTTAGCGAGAGCGTTGAACTCCGTCTCCCCCACCACGCGGCAGCGGAGGGCGTGGACGCGCACGCCCGCGTTGCGCAGCGCGTGGGCGAGGCCGTTGCAGGTGATCGCGAGCTGGGCCGCGTCGTGCGCGACGGGCAGCGGCGTCTCCTCGATGCCGTACCAGGGCTCGTCGGGCCACGAGGCACCGAGCGCGCCGAGAAGCGACGTATCGCTCCCGGGTACGAGCGCTTCGTTCCCGCAAGCGGCGCAGCGGGCCATCGCGAGGACCGCGCGCTCGAGGTGCACGAGCGGGTGCGTCGTCGTCACGCTCGAGGCGAGCTTGAGCTGCTTGGAGTCGGCGACGGGGATACGGCCCTTGGCGTCGGTCTTGCCGCCCCGCCCCGCTTCCTTGCTCACGGCGCGCGAGAGGAGCTTCCAGAGGCAGGGCGGGGGCGCTTCGGGGGCGGCGTGCGGCACCTCGAAGACGGACATGCCGACGCAAAGGGGGCCCAGGAGCGGGCCGTAGCCGGCCTCGTCGACACCGGCGAGGATGAGCGAACGCTCGGGCACGGCGGAAGATAGGTGGAAACCACGGCCGCCGGACGCCAAAAAGCACAACGCCGGCCCTTGAAGAGCCGGCGTCAGCCAAGTGCGGTCGAGAGGACTTGAACCTCCATGGGTGTGACCCCACCAGAACCTGAATCTGGCGCGTCTGCCAATTCCGCCACGACCGCGTGTCGCGCCGCATTGTATGCGGGAGCGGCGCGAAACGCCAGCACCGCTACCGCGGCACCGTCTCGCGGAGGATGTCGCCCAGCGCGGGGCTGGGGCCGGGGTGGTACGACGACGGCGCGGGGTCCATCGAGCCGCCGAAGCCGCCTGTGGGGAAGCGATCGACGTTCGAGGCGTCGCGCCCGAGGTTGGCGACGGTGGGTGCTCCGTGCGCGGGTTCCGTTTGCGCGCGCGGGGTGACCGCGATCGGGCCGGGCGTCGGAGCGGGCGCGGGGGCGACTTGAACGCGCACGGCCCAGAAGAGGACGAGCCCGGCCGCGGCGAGCGCGGGAGCGCCGAACGCAAGCCGGCGCGCCGTGCGGCGCCGCGCAACCGCGCCGATAAACGCGGCAGGCGGGGCGGGCGGCTCCGCGTGCGCAAGGTCGCGGCCCATGGCGTCCAGGCGGCGTGCGAGCGCGACGTCGTTCTCGTGGTTCACGACAACCTCCCCGCCGCCTGCAGCGCCGTCGGCGCGGCGGCGGCTTCCATCAATGCCCGCAGCGCCCCCACCGCCGCGGCGTGTCGAGACGCGATCGTCGTGCGCGGTTCGCCGAGCGCGATCGCGAGTTGATCGAACGTGAGGCCGGCGACGTGCTTCAGGAGGAGCAGGTCGCGGGCGTCGTCGTGCAGAGACGCGACCGCCGCGGGCAGTTCCGCGTGATCGTCGGTGGACGCCGCTACGCGCGGTGCCGTGCGCACCGCCGCGGTTTCGCGGGCTGCGCGGCGCGAATCGCTGCGCGCGGCGTTCGCGAGGTCGTTGCGCAGCGCACCCGCCGCGTACGCGCGGACGGACTCGATCGCGTCGGCGTGACGACGCGGGAGCTTCAGGAGCGAGACGAAGACCCGCTGCACGGCGTCCTCCGCGCCGGCGCCCGCGCCGGCGCAGCGGGCGAACGCGATGAGCGGCGGCGCGAGCGCTCCCCACAGTTCCCGGGCCGCCCGCTCGTCTCCGGCCTGCATCCTGCGGAGGAGGTGTCGCTCCACCTCGTCACGCCGGGCCGCGAGCAGGGATTGGGCCGGCGCGTCGTCCACGGATCACTCGGCGGGCTTCTTCAGGAACTCCGGGGGGAGCTTCCCCTCGTTGCGGATGTACGCGTCGAGCGTCACGATCGCGGCCGCGAGGTCCTTGCGGCCACGCGTGTCCGACTTGTGGCAGGTGGTGAGTGCGGGCGCAAGCACGCTCGCCACGGCCCCGAAGTCTCCGTCCTGCACGCGGTCGGCGAGGTCCTGCAGCTCCTCGGCGGCGTCGGGCTCGTTCCAGACTTCGTACGCCGAGGTGAAGTACTGCTCGGCGCGCTCGAACTCCTTCTTGAGCTCCTCGCCCTCCATGCCGGCGACGTCGGGGTCGTCGGCGCCGCTGGTGCCCATGTCCTCCATGTCCCTGATCATCCGGGCGCCGCCCTCGTCCCCCTCGGTGTACTTGCGCTTGGCCCACGTGAGGAAGACGTCGCGCTCGCCGATGATGCACTCGCGCGTGCCGAAGGGATCGTCCTTCGGCAGCGCGCGCAGGGCCGCGACGAGCTTCTGCGCCGGCTCGACGCCCAAGGCGCCCGTCTGCATGAGTTCGTCGGCGGTCACGAGCGTCTTTACCGTGATCGCGACGCCGACGAGCGAGCTGATGAGGACGCGGTCGTTGCGCACGTGCTGGCTCATGTTGACCATCGCGGCGAGTCGGCGCCCCGCGGCACGTTGGTTTTCGTCGCCGCCTTCGGCAACGAGGCGCTCGACATCCGCCGAGATCGCGCGGCAGGATTGACGTAATGCGCCCAGGTAGGGCAGGAGCGCGTGCATCCCCTCTTGATACTGGATGCCCCAGTCGCAGTCGCGCGTCTCCGCGGCGGTCAGGATCGCCTCGATCAGCCGCTGATTTTCCTCAAGGGCCGCGACCTGCTCGGCCTTGTTGTCCGGGTTGCCGAGCTTCTGCATCGTCGCCTGCGGCACGCTCTGCCAGGCCTGGAAGTAGAGGAGCGCCGCGTTCGTGCCCGTCAGCCGCGGCGGCGAGACGCCGTCGAGCGGAATGGGCTTGTCGGCGCTCTGTCGCGGGGTGCTCGGCGTGGTCTTCATCTGCGCCATCGCGGCCGTGCCGCCGAGCAGGGCCAAAAGAGCGGGGAGGACGGCGTGCATGGGCTTGCGTGTCATAGGTGCTCCGTATTCCACCAACAGGACACCGCCGGGCTGCGGTCATACGACGCGGAGCGGTGACTTTCTTGCTCACCGGGCGGCCCGCTCCCGGGCAGGCCAGACCCCTAACAGTTGTCCGGACCCGATGGGGTGTACGCTGGATCGGTTATCGCGGCCGGTGCCGTACGGACTTCGCTTTACGGGGTGGTGCAATGGTCAAGAGCTTTGGCGGTGCGTTGGTGGTGGTCGCGGCCGGCGGCGTCGTCGCGCAGCCCGCGGCAAAGGAGGAGGCGAAAACGGACGCCCGGGCTCTGCACCCCACGATCACGGAAGTGCTGTACGCCGTGCCGGGCGGGAAGCGCGGCGACGCCGACAAGGACGGCACGCGCTCCGCGACGGGCGACGAGTTCATCGAGCTGGTGAACCCGCACGACAAGCCCATTGACCTGAAGGGGTATGTGTTGACCGACGGCGCCCCGACGCCGGGCGAGGCAACGGACGGCAAGCCCGCCGACGGGAAGGGCAAAGGCCCCGACGAGAGCGAGCGACGGATGCGCTTCGAGTTCCCGGATTGTGAACTCGCGCCCGGCGGCGTCGTCGTCGTGTTCAACGGGTTCGGCTCATCGCCCGTGGGCCCGTGCGGCGATGCCGAGAAGTGCCCCGAACCGAACCCGCAGTTCGGCGGCGCGAAGGTCTTCTCGATGAAGGCGGCGAACGAGTACCAGGCGCTCTCGAACCAGCACGACCTCGTGCTGCTGATCGCGCCCGACGGCACGCCTGTCGAGTGCATCGCGTGGGATAACCGGCAGGGCGCGCCCGAGACGCCCAAGGGCAAAAATGAGAAGCAAGGTCCGGTGCGCGACAAGCACGCGCTGGTCGAAGGCGCGAGGACGGAACGGGCGCCGAAAGGCGCGGGGAGCGTCGAGCGCGTGAAAGCCGGTGCGCCCTTCACGCCGCACGAGGACATCGACACCTCGGGCTCGCTCTACAGCCCGGGCAGGTTCCCGCCGGTGCCGGCGACGGGCAAGTAAGAAGATTCACCGCAGAGACGAAGAAAGACTCACCGCAGAGTCGCAGAGAAGAGAATGGACTGGCATGAAGAGCTGCGCCGGTGCGCACTCTTCAACTCGTCTTTCCTCTTCTCATCTTCCTCTGCGACTCTGCGGTGAATCAGTCTTCGAAGCCTTTCAAGAACGGCTGCGGCCGCCAGTACGTCACGGTGCGCCAGAGCCACTCCATCGGGCCGTAGGCGAGGACGCGGGCCATGACGTTCGAAAGAACGACCTGACCCGCGTAGACGGCGAAGGCCAGGACGAAGAGCTCCGCGCGCGTCATCGTGCCGAACTTACCGAGGCCCCACCAATAGAAGATCGCCGTGCAGACGACCGTCTGCAAGAGGTAGTTTGTGAGCGCGAAGCGCCCGACAACGGCAAAGACGCCGGCGATGCCCGCCGCGACGCCGGATCGCACCCAGAGCACGACCGCGGAGATCGTCCCCAGCGCCACGAGGCACCAGGAGATGGGCGCGAGGAAGCCGGCGAGCGCGAGCGCCTTGGCGCCGCGGTCGGGCGTCATGAGCGCGACCGCCGCGATCGACATGGGCAGGCCGAGCAGCAGCCCGCACGCGAGCAGGCGCCTGAAGATGCGCGTATCGGGCGACGTGAACGACCCCGCGCGCACCAGCGCGCACCCGATGAGGAACATCGCGAGGATGACGAAGCTCATGCCCAGGAGCGTGACCGCCAGCAGCATCATGCCCCATGTCATCACGCGGAAGAGGAACGCCTGCGAGAAGGGCCCTTCGCGGTAGGCCTCCGTCTCCGCCTCGCGCCATCCGCTGTCCTGCGGGGCGCGTGACCTGCCCGATTGCCAGTGCTCGAGCAGGCGTTCGAAGGGCGGCTTGACGACCGCCGGCGCGGCCTCAACCGCGGGGGCCGCCGCCTCGCCAGCAACACCGGGCGCGGCCTCCGTGGCCGTTGCCGCGGCCGCGGGCGGCGCTTGCGCATGGTTCAGCCCGCTGATGACGCCCATCGCGCCGCTGAACATCGTGGCCAGCCAGACGAGCAGGCACGCAACAAGGACGCAGACGCGGGGCGACCAGCGGAAGTGGAGCGGGATAAGCAGGAGAAGCCCCGCCCACGCGTACAGAAAAAGGATGTCCCCGTACCACAGCAGCGTGGCGTGCAGGAGCCCGAGCAGCATCAGGAAGCCGAGCCGCCGCAGGCCCATCGCCCCGAAGCGGCCGATGCGGGCGTGGGCGCGGGCCCACTGAATCGTGAGCCCGACGCCGAAGAGCGTCGAGAAAATCGTGAAGAACTTCCCCTCGAAGAGAACCTTGAGGGCCCACCACGCGGCGGTATCGCTCGGCCCTGCGGCTTCCGGCGGGCCGTGGTGCGTGACGTCGCCGAGGGGCAGGGCGAAGAACGTCATGTTGACCACGAGGATGCCCAGCAGGGCCAGCCCCCGCGCGGTGTCGATGGCGGTGATCCGCTCAGGGAGGGTGACCGGCGCTGCCGGTTGCGCGTCGCTCATGCGGGGTGATTCGGTTCGGCGCGGTCGGCGTTTCGCGGCGGCCTCCATGCTTCACCGCGCATTTTTGAGCATACACGGGACCGAGCGGCGGAGACCCTCGGTCTCTCTGTGGCAGAACAAGGCGTCGTTCCACCGATGTGTGTGCTTCGTGCCCGCGCGGCGCCCCAGCTTTCACGGCGCGGTGTCGCGGCCGCACGCACTCCTTTGGCGTGAAGAACCGGGATTTCCGTGGCACGCCCGCCGTTCTGTGGCACACTTGAGCGGAGCGGTCCGTCTGGCGTCGCCGTTGCGTGTTTGTTGTCGGCCCGTGCGGACGCGGGTGCCCGGCAGTGCTCCGCTTGTCGCGGAGTCTGCGCCGCGTGTCGAGAACAAGAGGGACAACACATGCATCATCGCGCTCTGAGATTGTTCTGCGTCGCGGGTCTCGGCGCCCTTGCCGCCGCCGCCGAGGCCGGCACCAAGTACCGGCTCGCGGGCGACCCTGCGGTCCATGACGCCGCGGACGGCACGGTGAACGTCGGCACAGTCGTCGGTTTGCAAACCGTCACCATCTACAGCGAGGGGAACGTCGAGGCCGGCGGGAGCGCCGCCGACATCCCCGCGCTGACGATCGTCGGCGGCGCGGGCGCGAACGCGGAATTGCGCGTGCTGGTCGCCGCGGCGAACGCCCCGTGGCCCGCCGGTCCGGAGGCGGAGGGGCTTTCGCCGACGGGGAACGACCTCGGCGGGCTCACCTTCGAGAGCCCGTCGCTCCGCGACGCGTCTCGCCTCGTGATCGCGGTCAACGGCCGGATCACCGGCGCGGTCGAGGCGGGTCAGGTCTTTCACGTCGATGCGCGGCAAGGGACGACGAGCGACGGCGACATCACCGCGCACGCGTCGGACGGGTCTGGCGGGTTCCGGGCGGTCGAGGCCGTCACATCGCTCTTCGGGAGTATCCAAGGCGACGTGGTCGCCCTCAACGGCTCGATCGGCGCGGTGACGGCGCCGGCGGGGTCGATCGAGCGGGGCGAGGGCGTGCCGCCGCCGGACGCGCCCTCGATCCGCGCTCGCGGCGGCATCGAGCGCGTGATCGCGCACGGGAGCATTTACGGCGACATCGCGGCGAACGACTTCGGCGGCGGCGGGGACCTTCGCCTCGTGCGCGCCGAGACGGGGTCCATCACCGGTTCGATCGCCGCCCGCACGCTGCTGCAACTGCCGGGCGAGCTCTACGCGATCGAGTCGGAGCAGGAAAGCGGCGCGGTCATGACGTTCGACGAAGTCGACGGGAACATGCGCTTCGGCGGCGGGGTGCCGGTGCAGGACAAGCAGATCATCGTGAACGGCGACTGGGCCGGCGACATCGTCAGCCCCAGCGGCGTCGCCTCGATCGAGATCGGCGGCGACGTGCGCGGGCGCGCGGGGTGCGCGGGGGTGGGCGCGACGTGGTCCACCCCGTACATCAGCAGGCTGTACGTCGGGGGCGTCCTGGGCTGCCAGGAGGGGTCGACGGAGGCGTTCGCCGGGATCGTGCTCAACGTCGGCGAGATCCGCGACCTCGACGTGGGCGAGCTGAGCGCGGTATCGCCGTTCGAGAACTTCACGACCGTCCGCAACGGGACCGTCCGCGGCGATATCACGTCGACCATCGAGGCCGCTCCGCTCCGGCTCGACATCGACGGCACGCTCGACGTCGCGGGGAGCGTCTCCAGCACGGTGCTCTCGCTCCACCTCGGCACGCCGGGGACCTCGAAGATCCTGATCGGGGATTCGCTCGCGGGGTCCGTTGTCTTCGACCCGGGCGCGCTGGGCGGGCAGGTGACGATCGGTGCGCGGACGGGCAGCGGCGTGTGGGACGCGCAGGCGTACCCGGTGGCGACGGAGTCCTTCTCGCTGGATTCCCCGACCTATAGCGCGCTGCCGGGCCTCTTCGGCGGTGGCGCCGTCGGGCTCGTGCCGTTCGCCGTCCACGTCCCGCAGACCAACAACCTCAACGCCGGCACGTTCCTGACCAGCCGGTTCAACGGCCAGTTCAGCCCGGCGTGCGGCGCGCGCAGCGCGATCGTCGAGTTCTACGGGCCGGTGCGGATCGGCGACGCCGGCGCACCCGCGGCCAAGGTCACGGGCACGGTGCACGACTGCTTCAACCAGCCGCAGACGGTGGACCTGAGCTTCGCGACTTCGTTTACGGTTGATCCGGCGAACCCGCGCCGGCTGCTCGTCCGCGCGAAGCAGGGGTACGCGTACCCGAGCGGGACGTACACCATCGAGCCCGCGGGCACGGCGAACCTCTTCTGCGCCGACGTCGTCGGCGACGTCGCCGTCGCGAACTTCGAGGTGACCTTCACGCTCACGGCCGACTGCGACGGCGATTGCGTCGCGGACGCGGGCACGTGCGGCAACACGGGGCTGTGCGACTCGATCGACTTCAACAACGACGGGCTCTTCCCGGACAACCAGGACCTCGAGGACTTCCAATCCGTGTTCGGGGGCGGGCCGTGCTCCACCGGCGACTGCAACGACCTGGACTTCAACAACGACGGGCTCTTCCCGGACAACGCCGACATCGAGGCCCTGTACAGCGTCTTCGGCGGCGGCTGCGCGGGCTGCATGCCGTAGCGCAACCACCCCCGCTTCCCGCGACACCGGCCGTGCAAGCCGGTGTTTTCATGCGCCGCCGCGGTGCCCGGCCGCGTGAACGCCCGTCTCTTTGCGGCGAATAGGCCCGCAGCGCCGAACTACAGTGTCCCCGCACGCTTCCGACGCGTGTCCGACGCCCGATCGCCCATGTCCAGAGCCGCGACGCCCACCCAGTTCGTATACCTCGCCACCCGCATGGACGGCGGGTACCGCCTCGGCACGGTGCGGGGGCGTGACGTGCGGCAGGCGACCGCGCAGCTGCGCAGGCAGCGGCTGATGCCCGTCCGGACGTGGGCCCTGCCCGCGTGGGCGAGCGGCGAGAGCGCCCTCATCCCGCTCAAGGATCAGGGCGAGGTGCACATGCAGCTCGCGCAGCTGACCGGCCGCGGCGTGCCGCTGGTCGAGGCGCTGGACGTGGTCTCGACGTCGGTCGCGAAGGGGACGCGTCAGCGCGTGGCGCGGGTGCGCGAGCTCGTGGCGTCCGGCGGATCGTTCTCGGCCTCGGCCCTGGCGAGCGGGCTGTTCGACCAGATCACGTGCGCCGTGTACAGCGCCGCGGAGCGGTCGGGCGACATCCCGGGCGCCGCGAAGCAGCTCGCCTCGACGACGCGCCGCCAGCTCGCGACGCAGGGCAAGGTCGCGACGCTGCTGATTTACCCGGTGATCCTGGGGCTGATGTCGGTGGCGGCCTCGGTCTTCCTGCTTGTGTCCGTGGTCCCGAAGGTCGGGCGGACGCTCGAGGAGCAGCTCGCGGGAGCCGGCCGGCAACTGCCGATCTACACGCGCGTGCTGATGGCGGCGGGCGAGTTCATCACGGACCACTGGGGTATTCTGCTGGGCGTCGTGTGCGCGATCGCGATCGCGGGCGTCGCGGGACGGGCGTTGGTCGGGAAGTGGGTCGAGGTGCTGGTCCGGACGACGCCCCTGCTGCGCGACGTGGCGCTGACGCAGGAATCGGCGCGGTTCTTCACGGTCATGGCCGCGATGACGCGCACGGGCATCCCCCTCGCGGACGCGCTGGGGGTCGCCGGCTCGTCGCTCCGCCACCCGCTGCTGCGGACGCAGATCATGAACCTGCGCACGCGCCTCATCGAGGGCGGCGTGCTTCGGCAGCTGATCGACACCGTGACGGCGCTGCCGGTGAGCACGAGGCGGCTGATGATCGCGGCGGAGCGCTCCGGCGACTTGGGCCAAGCTTTCGACACGCTCAGCGGCGACCTGGAGCAGGAGCTCGACCGCAGGACGTCGCGTTTCCTCGCGGTGCTCGAGCCGGGTCTCATCATCATGATGGCCGCGCTCATCGGCGGCATGCTCCTGAGCGTGCTCATCCCGATGCTCACGGTGGCCTCGCAGATCGGGGGGTAACGGCGGAGCGCGGCGGCGGGCGCGGCGAACAATGCCCCGTCCGCCCTGCGCGTGGACGCCCGGAGGTTGGTTATGCAGAAGAAGGGTCAACAGAAGCGTTCCCGCGGCGGCTTTTCGCTGCTCGAGATCACGCTCGTGGTCATCATCATCGGCGTGCTGATGGCGGTGGTCGCCGTCAACATGACGGGCCAGGGCAACGCGGCGAAGCTGCGCGCGACCAAGGCAAGCATGAAGGTCTTCAAGACCGTGCTCAGCCAGTACAACCTCGAGCACAACACCTACCCGCCCGACCTGCGGACGCTCGAAACCGTGAAGCTCGTGGAGCCCGGCAAGAACAAGGACGGCTGGAACCGCGACTTCTTCTACGACCCGCGCGGGCGGAGCAGCGATCAGCCGTACCTCCTCTCGTCGCACGGGCCGGACGGGACCGCGGGCACCGAGGATGACGTCAGCGTCTGGACGATGGACAACTGATCGGGCAGGAGCGAGGGCGTGCGCACAAGGCGGTCAATCCGGCGCGGGCTGACGCTCGTCGAGACGGTCGCGGCGATCGTGATCCTGTCGCTCATCGCGGGCACGGTGCTGAGCGGGACGAACATCGTGATGCGCTCGCAGAAGCGCATCCAGTACCGCATGGGCGCGGCGGAGCTCGCCAACCGCCTTCTGCTGCAGTACCTCGACGACCCGGACTCGATGCCCAACCCGAGCCTGCCGGTGGCGTACGGGCCCAACCGATACCGATGGTCGCTCGCCAAGGCGCCGGTTGCGCTCGCCCCCGCTCGCACGGACAACCTGACGGCGCAGGAGCAGCAGGGCGGGCTCGCGGTGGACCGCATCGAGGCCGTCACCGTGCGGGTGTGGCTGAGCGAGGAGTCGGGCGGCGCGTTCGTCCCGGCCGCCGACACGCCGACCTTCGCGATCACGCGCATGGTCGATCCGATCGCGGACGCGTACCGCAACCCCGACTCGTCCAAGAACATGTTCGCCACCGACGCGGGGCGGCGGCGCATCCTCGAGCGCTTCCAATCGACGTCCACGGGCGGGCTCGTGCGCGGCGGTGGAGCGCGCCCCGGCGGCCAGCCCGCGGGCGGGCGTCCCGGCCCAACGCCGACCAACCCCGGCACCGGCAAGCCCGGCGGAAAACCGACCGACGCGCGACCCGGCACGGGCAAGCCCGGTGAGCCGCGACCGGCTCCCGGCGGCAGGCCCGTCCCCGGCGGCGGGCGGCCCGGCGGCAGCCCGGGTTCCGGCGGCGGCAAGGGCGGGAAGTGACGGCGATGACGACCCGCCACCGCCCATCGCGCGCGGCCTTTTCGCTGCTCGAGACCGTGCTCGCCGCGGCCATCGGCGCGGTGATTCTGGGCATCTCCCTCACGCTCCTGCTCACGGTGCAGCGCAGCGACGCCTTCATGGACCGCCGCGCGGAGCAACTCGCGGAGCTGCAGCGCATGCGCCTGGTGATGCAGCGCACGTTCTCGACCGTCCTGACGGCGCCGGCGCTGCCCCGCAGATCGAACCTCGCGCGGGCCGTGCCCGTGACGCCCTCTGGCGGTGCCGCCGGGGCCGGCCAGAGCCCCGGCGGCGCGGAGGGCGCGAGCGGCGGCAAGGGGGGCGAAGCGGCGGGCGCACCTCCCGCGGAGGGCGCGGGCCGCGGCGGCCAGGACAGCCGGCAAGGGGGCTCGCAGGGCGCCGGTGCGGCGGCCGGCGAGAAGTCGGGCCCGCAGAGCGGCGGCGCCCGCGGCGGACAAGCGGCGGCCGAACCGCAGGAACCCGACCCGCGTCCGCCCCGGGTTCTCCTCGTGAGCGATGAGCGCTGGTCGTTCACGCCGATGGCGCGCCGCGAGCCCGACGGCGCCGTGACGATCCAGCAGCCGCAGCGGCTCGAGGTCGTCCTCGTCGATTCGCCCGTGCCGCAGCGCGGGCGCGACGCCTTCGAGATCGCCCGCGCCGCGCGTCAACGCGGCGTCGCCCGCACGCAGCGCAGCGCCGACGGCGTGGAAGTCGCGCTCCCGCCCGAGGAGGCCGAGCCCGTCGAGGGCGACGAGACCGCGCCCGACCTCGAAGCCGTCCGCGCCGTGCGCGGCGTCTTTGAATTCCGGCCCCAGCCCCTGCGCCCGCGCGAGGTGCGCCGCGCCGAGGACCCGCCGAGGTTCCAGCTGGTGTGGGTGCCGCTGCCGCCCCGACGCACGCCCGAAGAAGAGGCCGAGATCACACCGCTCCAGCGGGACCTGGAGCGCGCCGCGCTGGGCACGGAGTTCGTCGTCGCCTCCGACCTCACGTTCGCGCGCTGGCGCGTCTTCCACGAGCGCCAGAAAAAGGCGGAGTACGCCGCCACGACGAGCAACCAGCTCCCCGCGTACGTCGAGCTCGAGGTGGAGACCGACGCGGGGCTCGAAGAGTCGTGGCTCTTCGAGGTGGCGTGGGCGACGGGCCCTGAGACGCGCTCGCCGCAGCAATCAACGTCCCAGCCGCAGAGCACCGCGGGCGGAGCGGGCGCGGCCGGGCAACCAGCCGGCGGCGGCCGCGGCGGCGCCGGCCAGCCCGCGGGCGGCGCCGCGGGATCGACCGGCGGGGGCAACGGCGGCGGCTCGCGCGGCGGCGATGGCGGCCGGGGCGGAAACGGCGGCAAGGGGCAGATGCCGTGGCGATGAAGAACCCCCACCGCCGAGGCTTTGCGCTCCCCATGGTCATCGCGATCATGGTGATCGCGACCACGATTTTGGGCGCGATCCTCGTGCGTCACTCGGGCTCGCAATCGACCGTCAAGCGTCACCTCGACGCGTACCTCGACCACCACACGGCGCGCGGGATGCAGGAGGCTGTCGCGGCGTGGCTCAACGGCAACGCGAACGCTCCGATGCGGGAACTCCTCGACTTTGACGGGAAAGCCTTCGACCTGATCGGCGAGGACGGCGGGGTCGTCTCCGTCTACTTCGAGGAGGCGCAGGACACCGCGCTCGCGCAGTTCGCGGGCTTGTCGCCCCAGGAACTGCAGCTCGCCGCGGGCGTGATCGACGCGCTGCGCGAGGACCTCGGCCCCCAGGCCGCGCGGTTCACGCGCAAGGAAGGGCCGATGACCATCAGCGTTCTTTCCGCCCCGCGCGAGGTGCTGGAGGCGGCGGCGCGGAGCGTGGTCGGCGGGGCGCGGGCGGACGACGTGGCCATCGAGCTGATGCGCATCCGCGAGGACCCCGAGCCCACGGACGGGAAGCTCAACGAGGCCTTCGCCAACCTCTCGGTCACGCCGGAGGACCGCGCCAAGCTGCTGCAGATCGTGACCGCCGAGCCGGCCCTATGGCGAGTCACCATTGTTTCGTCCACAGGCGCTGGCGAGCCCGTCCGCTACCGGGCGCTCACCATGGTGCCCGGCGGCCGCAGGCGGTCCGGCGCTGCCGGGGCGGCGGCCGGCGGCGTGCGGCGCAGCTCTTCCTTCCTCTCCTGGGAGAAAGTGTTCGACGAGCCCGATCAGGCCCGATGAACCGGCGAACAATCCCGCGGGATTGCACGCCGAATGAACCGATCACAGGCCATCTCGCTCACGCACGTCGCGCAAGGGGCTCTCGCGGTCGGTGCGGTCGCTCTCGGGGCGGTCGCGTTCGTCGGGCTGCCCACCGAGCCGCCCCAAGCTCCGCCCGAAGAGGTGGTGCTTCCCCCCGTCGAACAAACCACCGCCGCCGCCGAACCCGCCGCCGCGCCGCTGAACGGCGCCGAACGAGAGGGTCTCGCCCGCCGCATGGGGCGGATCAGCAACGCGCCCCGGAAGCCGGAAGCGGTCGCTGCGGAGCCCACCCCGCCGGAGACCGCGCCGGCCCCGGTCGAGTTGGTGACGTACCACGGCATGCTCGACTCGCCGCGCCGGCGCCTGGCCCTGATCAAGGACAACGGGACGCAGCGGTTCGTCGCGATGAGCGACAAGGTCGGCGACCTGACGGTTGAAGTGATCGAGGCGGACCATATCCGGCTGGGGCCGTCGAAGGTCATCCCGCTCGCCGACCGCAACGGGGGCGCCGTGTCGCTGGGCGTCGCGGACTCGACCGGCGATGTCGCCGCGCGGCGCCGCTTCGACGACGCGGCCCGCCCCTCGCCGCTCGCGTCGATGGGCGCGGCGGGCCGCCCGCAGAAGGCGGTCAACCGCAAGGGCGGCGCGTCCATCCCGGCCGGCCTCTCGCCCGAGGACCTCCCCTTGTGGCGGAAGACGCGGGCGCAGATGCTCGCGAGCGGCGAGTACAAGGCCGGCCCCGACCTGAACGAAATGGCGATGAAGATGATGGAGGAGCGGCGCGAGGAGCTGCGCGGCGGCGCGCTCGAGCTCACGCCCGACGAGGCCGCCCGCGAGCTCGAGTTCGAGCGGCAGTTCCCGCAGGACGAGGCGGGGGGGAAAGAACCCCAGTGAGCGTCCGCGTCTGCTATATCCAGCGCCGCGGACGCGGCATGCTGCTGTCCGGGCTGCGCCTTGTCGGCGCGACAACCGACGAATCCTGGTCGGCGGAACGCGCGGCGGATCAGACGCCGGCGGACTTCTCGCGCGCAGCGTCGTGGGTGCGGGAGAAGCTCCAGGGCGCGCGATCGAGCGACTCGCTGGAACTCCTGTGCCTCGACCCGGAAGGCTCGGCGATGGCGTGGATGACCGCGGCGACCGGCGACACGCGCGTGCTCGCGATGCTGGCCCGCACGCCGCAGTCGCCGGACGGCGCCGCCGCGGACGCGCCGCCCGACGCGGTGAGCCCCGTGGCCTTCTTCGCGCCCAGCGACGCGGACAGCAGCGTCGAGCCGCTCGGCCTGGCGCCGGCGCCGGCCGCCGGGAAGCGCGGCGGCAAGCGAGCCGACGCGCCCCCGCCGCAGCGGATCGCCGTGCTCGCGAGCGCCGACGTGCCGGCGCGCCTGCTGATCGACGCGCTCGATCAGGAGAGGGTCCGTGTGTCCGGCGTCTGCACGTTCTGGCACGCCTTGGCGGCGGTGTGGACCGCGCCCGAGCAGGCCGCCGCCGGCCAGGCGACCGCGATCGTGCTGGTCGACAACAACGGGCGGCTCACGTGGTGCTGGGGCCGGGACGGGTCGCTGATCGCGGGCGGCGGCGCCCGCCTGCGCGTCGCGCGCCCCGCCGCCGGCGCGGACGAGGAAGAGACAACGGCGATCGCCTGCACGCCCGACGACGCCGCCCGCGTCGCGGGTGAATGGCTGAGCTGGGCGGTGCAGCTGGGCGCGGCCCCGACGCGGGTTGTCTGCGTGCTCCCCGAGTCGATGGGAGGCGAGGGGGCGTTGTCCCCGGGGGAGTTCTGCGAGCTGCTCGCGTCCCGCTGGCCCGGCGCGGCGCTCGACGCCGCGGTGCACGCCGACCCGCTGGGCGCGACGCTCGCGCGCCTCGTCACGGTGCTCGAGAAGACCCCGCGCCAGGAGAGCCCCCGCGCCGAGCAGGCGCTCGTCGCGCTCGCCAACCGCCCGGGCGCGACCCACCGGCGGATGTACCTGTGGTCCGCCGCCGCGATCGCGCTCGCGGGGGCGGCGCTCTTCGCGGTGGGCCTGGCCCTGCGGTCGAAGGCGGCCGAGCAGGCCGAGGCGGCGCGGGCGTGGCCGGAGCGCTGGCGACCGATCGTGCAGGACGTCTACGCCCCGGCGCTCGAGCCGCGCGGCGCGCTCACGCCCGCGGACCAGCTCGAGGACGAGCTCAAGCGCCGCCAAGACGCCGTGACCCTGCCCGAGAAGGCGGAGCACGCCAAGCCGGTCCTGAAGGAGTTCGAGGCGTTGTCGCTCGTGCTCGGCGCGCCGGGCGTCAAGGTCGAGAACGTCACAATCAACACCGATGGCACCGCCCGCGTTGTTGCCGTTATGCCCTCGACGCAGCAGGCCGAGGCGATGCTCCAGGCGCTGCAGCGCGTGAGCGGCTCGATCCTCACCGACTGGACGGCGGACATCCAGCCCGTCCCCGGCAGCGACGAGCGGCGCGCGGTGTACATCGGCAAGTGGCCGCCGACGGCCAGGGGGACCGCGCGATGAGCAGCGCCGCGACGCCGAGCCAGGCGCTCGAGC
Source organism: Phycisphaerales bacterium (assembly GCA_035628115.1). Lineage (GTDB taxonomy): Bacteria > Planctomycetota > Phycisphaerae > Phycisphaerales > UBA1924 > BJHL01. The sequence goes on from DASPKL010000011.1 coordinate 49,420, forward strand.
AGGAGACGGCGATGATGCTCGCCGCGGCGGCCGCCCGCGCCCAGCGGCGCAACCGCCCGGCGTGGCTGGTGCTGCTGGGCGTTGCCGTGCTGCTCGCCGGCGCGATCTTCGCGTGGTCGAGCTGGGCGGAGCACGGCGAGCAGCGGGCCCGCGCCCGGCGCGCGAAGGCCGAGGCGGACCGGGTCCTCGCCGCGGCGGCGAGGCTCAAGGCGATGAACGACGCGGAGGCCGGCGGCGAGGGCCCGCGCGTCGTCGAGACGGGCAACGTCCTCAGCCGCATCGAGGCGGCGGGCTCGCGCGTCGGTCTCTCCAAGCCGGTGGGCGTCGGCACCCGCAACGTCACGGCGCGGCGCGAGCTCAAGCTCAACCAGGTCCGGATCTCGTACAACGTCCGCGACGAGTCGCTGGGCGCCGTCCTCGCGTGGGCGGAGGAAGCGGTCCGCGACGTGCCGGGGCTGGAGGTTTTTAACCTCACCGTGCGGCCCGAGGCCGCCGAGTGGTCGGTGAACATCGTGTTCTCGAGGTGGGAAAGGATGGAAGGCTCGTGATCAATCCAATTGCCCGCGGCGCCGCCCTCGTGCTCGCCTGCGCCTGCGTCCTCGGCGCGTGCGCCTCGAAGCAGCGCCCGCGGCTCAACGACCGCGCGGAGATGATCACCCGTTCGTCGCAGATCGCGGCCGCCGCGCAGGCGGCCGAGCGCGACGGCAATCTCGACCGCGCCATCGACCTCTACCGCGAGGCCGCGAACCTGAACCCGGACTTCGGCGCCGCGTGGAACAACCTCGGCACGGCGCTCATGAAGCGGGGCAAGGAGACCGACCGGCTCGCGGCGCAGCAGGCCCTGCAGCGCGCCGCCGCCGCCCTGCCCACCGACCCCACGCCGTACCGGAACCTCGGCATCCTCTACCAGCAGCTCGGCTACGAGGAGGACGCCCTGCGGTACTTCGAGCAGGCGCTCGAGATCGCGCCCAACGACCGCGACTCGCTGCGCGGCGCGATCATGGCGGGCAAGCTCCTCATCCGCAGCGACGAGGCCGGGCTCGACCGGCTCAGGCGGGCCGCGCTCGTCGAGGCCGACAAGGACTGGCAGGACCTGATCCGGCGCGAGCGCATCCGCGTCGAGAACGACCTCGAAGAGATGGACAGGCAGGACTGAGCCCGAACGGGCTCACCACGCCGGCGTAAGAAGTTCATGTCCCCCGGAACCCGGACGATCCTCCGCCGCGCCCTCGTCCTGCCGGCGATCACGTACGTCCTCTGGTGCGCCGCGCTCTACTGGCGGCAGGACGCCCTTCTCTTCCCCCGAAGCTTCGCGAACAACCAGGCGATGCTCCGACGCCCCGCCGAGGCCGAACAGTGGCTGCTGGACATCGGGGACGGGAAGACGGTCGAGGCGTGGTTCTTCCTCGGCGACGGGCGCAGCGCGGAACGCCCCGGACCCGCCGCGATGCTCTTTCACGGCAACGCCGAGCTGATCGACAACTGGGTCGGGCTCGCGGACTTCTACACGAGACGCGGCGTCAGCGTGCTGATGCCCGAATACCGCGGCTACGGCCGCAGCGGCGGCGAGCCGTCGCAGGCGGCGATCGCCCGCGACGTGCTCGCGTTCCACGAGCGGCTGCTCGGGCACGCCGCCGTCGATTCCACGCGGATCGCGTACCACGGCAGGTCGCTGGGCGGGGGCGTCGCGGTGCAACTCGCGAAGGACCGCCCGCCGGCGGCGCTGATCCTCGACCACACATTCACGAGCGTGCGCTCGTTCGCCTCCGGCTTCGGCGTGCCGGGCTTCCTCGTGAAGCACCCGTACGACAGCGCAGCGGTCTTCCCCGCGCTCATCTGCCCGATCCTCATTACGCACGGGCGCGACGACCGCGTCGTGCCCTTCTCGCACGGCCTGACGCTCTCCACACTCAATCCGCGCGTGACCTTCCGCGAGGTGCCCGGGGACCACATCAACTTCCCCGGCGACATGAACGCCTACGACGCCGCGCGGGAGCTGGTGCTGCGAGAGGCCGGCCTCATCGACTGATCTCCCGGGCGCAACGAAAAGGGCGGAGCCTCGCGGCCCCGCCCTTGTTCGCGTTCATGTTGTCACGCCGGCGTTAACGCTCGGACGCCACGCCCTTGCCCGGGAGCACCTCGACGTGCGGGGTGCCCATGGCCTCGTTGCGGTCCGCGCCCAGCGCCTCGGCCGTGGCGGCGGCGTCCTCGAGGAGAAGTTCCTCGTCGTCCATGTCCCCGTCGGGGATCTCGACGAGCGCCTTGACGCGGATCTCCTGGTAGGGCCGGAAGCCGGTGCCCGCGGGGATGAGGTGGCCCAGCAGGACGTTCTCCTTGAGGCCCACGAGCGTGTCGCTCGCGCCGCGGAGGCTCGCCTCGGTGAGCACCTTGGTGCTCTCCTGGAAGCTCGCGCCCGAGAGGAACGAATCGCTGGAGAGCGCGGCCTTGGTGATGCCCAGCAGGAGCGTGCGGGCCTTGGCGGGGCGGGCCCGCTTTGCCTTGGCGCCCTCCCTGCCCGCGGCCTCGGCCTTGGCGTTGGCCTCCTTGATCGCGTCGCGGTGCACGAGATCGCCGAGCTTGAGGTCGGTGCCGCCGACGTCGGAGATGCGGAAGTACTTCTCGATCTCGCGGTTCTTCTGCTTGAAGGTGTACTTGTCCACGACCTCCTGGGGGAGCAGGTCCGTGTCGCCGGAGTCCTCGACCTTCACCTTGCGGATCATCTGCGAGAGGATCAGCTCGATGTGCTTGTCGTTGATGCCGACGCCCTGGGCGCGGTAGACGTTCTGGACCTCGTCCAGCATGTACGTCCACAGCGCCTCCTCGCCCTTGATCCGCAGGATGTCGTGCGGGACGAGCGGCCCCTCGGTGAGGGCGTCGCCGGCCTGCACGAAGTCGCCGGTGTGGACGAGGAGCTGCTTGTCCGCCGGGACGTGGTGGTCCTTCTCCAGCCCCGCGTCGCTGACCACGCGGATGGTGATCTTGCCCTTGCGCTTGTCGGAGAGGATCTCGACCCGGCCCGAGATCTCGGCCATGAAGGCCGGGTCCTTGGGCTTGCGGGCCTCGAAGATCTCCGTGACGCGGGGCAGACCGCCGACGATGTCCTGGCTGCCGCCGCCGGCGCGGGGCTGGCGGGCGATCATCAGGCCGGCCTTGATCTTCTGGCCGTTCTCGACCTCGATGCGGGCGCGGGCGGGCAGGTAGTGGAAGTCGAGGATGTTGCCCTGCTCGTCGACGATGTTGATCGCCGGGTGCAGGTCGCCCTTGTGCTCGACGACGACCTTCTCGCGCCGGCCGCCGCCGGCCTCCTCGATGCGGAACGTCTCCTTCTCGACGAGGTCCACGTACGCGACGATGCCGTCCTTCTCCGCGAGGATCGGCGTGCGGTGCGGGTCCCAGCGGATGAGCGTCTGGCCCTTCTTCACCTCGCTGCGGTCCGGGGCGTAGAGGAACGCGCCGTAGGGCACCTTGAACTTCTCGAGCTCGCGCCCCGCGGAGTCGAGGATCGCCATCTCGCCGTTGCGCTTGAGGACGACCCACGCGTCGTGGCCCTCCTCGTCCTTGCTCGGCACGGCGTTGCAGTCGCGCAGCTCGAGCACGCCCGCGTTGCTCGCGTCGTACTTGGTCTGCTCGGTGCTGCGCTGGCCGATGCCGCCGGTGTGGAAGGTGCGCATCGTGAGCTGCGTGCCCGGCTCGCCGATCGACTGCGCGGCGATGATGCCCACCGCCATGCCCGGCTCGACCGCCTTGCCCGTGCTCATGTCCATGCCGTAGTCGAGGACGGAGCACCCGGTCTTGGACTCGCTGGTGAGCGGCGAGCGCACCATGACGCTGTCGACGCCGGCGTTCTCGACGCGCGCGGCCGCCTCGGCGCTGATCATCGTGTTCTCGGGGACGAGGACCTCGCCCGTGCGCGGGTCGGCGACGGCGTTGACCGTCACGCGCCCCACGATCTGCTCGCGCAGCGGCACGTCGACCTGCTCGCCCTTGTAGATCGCGCGCTTCACGACGCCTCGCTTGCTGCCGCAGTCGTGCTCGCCGATGATCACGCTCTGCGCGATGTCGCACAGCTTGCGGGTGAGGTAGCCCGAGTCCGCGGTCTTGAGCGCGGTGTCCGCCAGGCCCTTGCGCGCGCCGTGCGTGCTGCTGAAGTACTCGAGGATCGTGAGGCCCTCGCGGAAGTTGGAGCGGATGGGCGTCTCGATGATCTCGCCGCTGGGCTTGGCCATGAGGCCGCGCATGCCGGCGAGCTGCTGCATCTGGCTGATGTTGCCGCGCGCGCCCGAGTCGATCATCAGGTACACGGGGTTCAGGTACGAGCGGCCGTGCTTGCCGTCCGTGACCTCCTCGCCCTCCTCGTTGCGGCGGTCGCTCTTGAGCGTGGTCACGAGCTTGGCCTGCACCTGCTCGCGGCAGTGGCTCCAGATGTCCAGCAGCTGGTTGTACCGCTCGCGGGCCGTGATGATGCCGCGGTCGTAGTTCTTCTCGATGCGGTCGACCTTCTTCTGCGCCTCGGCGAGGAGCGCCTGCTTCTCCGTCGGGATGCGCAGGTCGGTGACGGCGAAGGAGAGCCCGGCCAGCGTGCTCTGCTTGAAGCCCATCTCCTTGAGGCGGTCGAGCAGGTCGATGGTCGCGGCGCGCCCCGCGGCGACGTAGCAGTCGTCGATCACGCGGGCGCACCCCTTCTTGCCCAGGGCGCAGTTGTAGAACGGCATGCCCGGGGCGAGCACGTCCGCGAAGAGGCAGCGGCCCGCGGTCGTGACGATCGCCCTGTTCTGACCGTTCTCGCGCTTGGGCATGCTCTCGACCTTGCCGCCCTGCGAGTTGACGACCTTGTCGAAGCCGTCGACGCGCACGAGGATCCGGTCGTGCGGGTGGACGATGCGCTGCTCCATCGCGAGGATGGCCTCGCGCCGGTCCTTGAACCGGGGCAGCTTCTCGACGGGCTTCTCGTCGGGGTCGATGAAGGTGATGAAGTAGACGCCCATCACGATGTCCTGGCTCGCCGAGATGATCGGCTTGCCGTTCGCGGGCGAGAAGATGTTGTGCGTGCTCATCATGAGCACGTGCGCCTCGGCCTGCGCCTCGACGGAGAGGGGCAGGTGCACCGCCATCTGGTCGCCGTCGAAGTCGGCGTTGAAGCCGGTGCAGACCAGCGGGTGGATGCGGATGGCGTTGCCCTCGACGAGCACGGGCTCGAAGGCCTGGATGCCCATGCGGTGCAGCGTCGGGGCGCGGTTGAGCAGCACCGGGTGCTGGTCGATCACCTCCTCGAGGATGTCCCACACCGCGGGGTCGCGGCGCTCGAGCATGCGCTTGGCGCTCTTGATCGTGTCGGCGAGGCCCTGCTCCTTGAGGCGCCGGATGATGAAGGGCTGGTAGAGCTCCAGCGCGATCTTCTTGGGCAGGCCGCACTGGTGGAGCTTGAGCTCGGGGCCGACGACGATGACGGAGCGGGCGGAGTAGTCCACGCGCTTGCCGAGGAGGTTCTCGCGGAAGCGCCCTTGCTTGCCCTT
>DASPKL010000012.1:0-42150 GCA_035628115.1 Phycisphaerales bacterium
GTTGTCCGGGAAGAGCCCGTCGTTGTTGAAGTCAAGGTCCCCGCACGTGCCGGTGGAGCACGCGCCCCCGCCGAAGACGTCCAGGAAGTCCTGCAGGTCCTGGTTGTCCGGGAACAGCCCGTCACCGTTGAAGTCGATCGAATCGCAGGCCGGGCCGCCGCCGCCGAGGGGGACGCGGATGACCGCCTGGCCGATGTCCGTGTCCGAGCCGTTGCACAGGGCCGCGTTCTCGTCACGCAGGCGGACGACGGCGTAGAGGTGCGTGTCGGTGAGCACGGACTTGTCGTCGATGAAGGTGCGGACGTAGACGCCGTCGTTGAAGACGCCGTCGCCGTCGAGGTCCACGGGATCGTTCTCGCGGAGGAGCACGCGCTCGTTGTTGTAGACGATCACCGCGTTGGCGAGCGGGTCCGCGGCGCTCGTGGTGCCGCCCACGATGTAGCCGCCGGCGCCGTTGCTGCCGATCTGGAAGAAGTTGGTGGTGAACGACGCGTCGTCCCACGTCTCGGTCGCGCCGGTGAAGATCGCCGAGTCCGTCGCCGCGACGACCGTGCCGTTGCGGATCACCCAGTCGACGGTGTCGACGTTCGGGCCCGAGACCATCCAGTCGCCGTTGGGGCCCATGTGCGTGGAGTGGATCGTCGTGCCGACCGGCGACGCGAAGTCGGGGAGGGCGGTTCCTTCCTGGACGACGACCGCGCCGTCGACGATCACGACGACGTCGGAGGTCGTGGGCGAGCCCTGGAGGGTGGTGCGGGCGATGTAGTGGGCGTGGTCGGCGCTGAACTGCGGCCCGACTGCGATGCCGGTGGAGATCGTACCGACGAAGAACGTCGTGCCGCCCGACTGGCCCGTCGGGACGCTGTTGCCCTCGTGCAGGACGACGGTGTTGCCGTTGTCCTTGAAGATCGCGGTGTCCGTCGAGGTCGTGAGGCCCGTCATGTTGTGGTAAAAGGCCGCGGTGCCGGCGGTGGAGATGTGCGGGTTGTCGTTGGTGGAGCCGAACGTCGCGCCCGCGATCGAGGGCACCGGCGTGGTGGCTTCCTGGGCGATGAGCGTGGCCGGGGAGGCCGGGCCGATCACGACGTAGCCGTCGTTCGCGGTGCCGGAGCGGTTGTCGATGCCGGAGAAGGCGATGCTGCCGGCGTTGTTGATGCCGTAGGAAGTGTCGTAGCTGAACGGGAAGTACGGCGGCGGCGTGACATCGCTTCCCTGCGCCGAGGGGATCTCGGGCGACAGGTTCTCTTGGGAGACAACCGTGCCGGCGTTCGTGCCGGCGTTGTGAACGAAGAGGACCAAGTCGTTGCTGGTCGCGAGATCGGTGTCCCAGCTCATGAGGAGCTGGTTACCGTCGGCGCTCGCGAAGATGCGGCTGGGCCCGGCCGTGCCGGAGAAGCGGGCGCCGCTGAGGCCCGGGACGAGCGACGTCTCGGACTCGATGAGGTTCGAGTACATGCCCACCGCCTCCGCCGAGGCCGGCGCCGCCGGGCGGATGAGCGTCGTGTTGTTCGCGTTGTTGTTGCCGGGGACGTTGTCGATCGACGACGCGGTCACCGAGCCGGCGATGTTCAGCGAGCCCATAGCCATGGCCATCGTGTCGATGGTCAGCACCTGGCTGGTGTTGGCCGCCATGCCGCCGATGTTCCACGTCAGCGTGTTGCCGCTGGGCGTGAGCGCGGGGTTGGACGACATGAACATCGCGTTGGGGTCGAGCGTGATCGTGGCGGTGACATCCGTCGCCGGCTCGGGCCCGGTGTTGCTCACCGTCACCGTGTACTGCACGGTGCCGCCCATGCTCACCGAGCAGTCGGCGGGGTCGGCGATCGCGATGCCGACGTTTGCGCCCGCCGGCGGGATCACGAGGCCCGGCGCCCAGGCGCCGCCCGAGAAAATGCCGCCCGTGCTCACCGGGGGCATGGGGATCGAGGCCTCGTAGGCGTCCGCCGCGATGTTATAGACGTAGATCTGCTGCGTCGCTGTGTCGTTCACCATGTAGACGCGCCCGTTGCCCACCGCCGCGCCGTCGATGTCGGTGTCGCCCGGGGGATAGGGCTCGAGGTTCGTGAGCGTCGGGGCCGTGAAGGGCTTGTCGATGCGGACGACGCCGCGGCCCGGGCCGGCGGTGGAGTCGTTGCACGCGTACAGGGCGTTGCTGGTGTGGTCGAAGTCGATGCCGCCGTAGTCGCCGGCGAGCGAGGAGAGCTGCGTGCAGACGCCCGTGCTCGGGTCGATCTGGTAGAGCCCCGGCGCCGTGACGCTGCGGTAGCCGATGAGGATGTTGTCGACGGAGTCGTACGCGAGGCCCGTGAACGAGACGGAGCCGCCGCCGGAGAGCGTGAGCGCGATCGGTGCGCTCGGCGTCAGCTGCGAGAGCGCGACGATCGGTGCGCTGATCAGCGACGTGCCGTTGTCGAGCCAGTACAGGATGCCGCCGGCGTTGTTCGCCGCGGCGCCCCACACCTGCGCGTTCGAGCCGTTCGGGATCAACTGGAACGGCGCGCCCGGGTTGGCCAGGTCGATCACCCACAGGTCACCCGCGCTCGAGTCCGTGCCGACGACCAGCTGCGCCTGGGCCGCGCCGGCGCTCAGGGCCAACAACAGCGCAGCGGAAAGAACACCCTTCTTCATGATAACCTCTCCTATCCAAACAAAACCCCACCCCGGCGCGGACCCTCCGCACCCTACTCCGTGTGGAGTGTACAGGACGTGTCAAGGCCCCCCGCATAGAAATGAGCGACGTTGTGCGGGGATCCAACCGGTCTGAGGCGGTGTGAAACGCGGCGGGCGGAGGGGACGGGCGGCGAGCGCGCTGCGCGTACGGGTACTCCACGCCGTCGTGGGCCGCCCGCTGAAACCCCTTTCCTCAGCACCCGGCCCCGCCGAAGGCCGCGAAGAAGTCGGCGATGTCCGTATTGTCGGGGAAGAGGCCGTCGCGGTTGAAGTCGATGCTGTCGCACACGCCGGGGCACGATGCGCCGCCGAAGACGTCCAGGTAGTCCTGCAGGTCCTGGTTGTCCGGGAAGAGCCCGTCGTTGTTGAAGTCCAGGTCGCAGGGCGTCGCCTCGTCGCCATTGAGCACGCCGTCGTCGTCCTCGTCAATGCCTTGACGCGTCTCCGTCCCTTGCACGACGAGCGTGTACGTGAGCTCGGTGCCCGGGCCCGCGAGGGCCTGCAACGCCGCGGGGGTGATCGTCTGGCCCGCGCGGTCGCTCTGGAAGGTTGTCGCGTTCACGAGCGCCCAGCCGCGTTCGCGTCCGTCGATCTTCCCTTTCACGATCATGCTCACGCGAGCGCTCGCGTTCGCGACGTTGAACATATCTGTCAGCAGCGTCGCCTGCGCGCCCGTCGGCGTGGGCGTTGCGAGCGTCGTCTGCTCCCCCACCGCCGCGTGCGTATCCTTCGAGGTCCCGCCCGGCGGCTCGAGCGGGTTGCTGATGCTGCCCGGCGGCAGGTCCGATCCCGAGAAGCAGAGCATGAAGGCCGTGAGGTTGGCGACCTCCTGATCGCTGGCAACGTTGAAGGCGGGCTCGGCGATGAAGCGCTCCACCGAGTCCACCGAGCCGTCGTGCAGGTAACCAAAGCCCGCCGTGTTGCGCAGTTGCGTGGTGTTGAAGCCCGTCTTCTCGTACATATTGCGGAGCTGCGGCACCTTCATCGAGACGTTGGAGACGCCGTCCACGCTCACGAGCGCGCGGTGACGCTCGCCCAGCGGTCCCGCGGCGATCGCCTGATATGTCGCGCCGACGAGCCGGAAGTCCGTCCCCGCGCCCGTGGGGAGCGTGTGGCACGTCACGCACGCGAAGGCGCCCATATCGATGCGCCGGTTGGTGTCGCGGTAGAGGGCGAGGCCCGCCTGCGCGTTGCCGTTGGGTAGGGGCGTGCCCGCGGCGCCGAAGCGGCCGGTGCGGTAATGGCCCGGCAGCGGCATGTTCGTGGGCAGGGTGTTGTTGAAGTTGCGGTTGGGGTTGGGCGGGAAGTGGATCGTGGCGACGAAGGCCTCGAACTCCTGCAGCTGCGCGGGCGTCGGAGGCAGATCATCGCCGAGGAGGCCGACGAACGCGGGGGCGAAGGCCTCGAGGCCGGAGCGGTCGCCACGCCAGTGGTGCGGCTCGTGACCCACGATGTCTTGGAACGTCTGCGTCACCATCGGGCCCTTCATCGGATGAAAGGGCTGGAATGCGGGGTTGGGCGGCACGGGCGAGTTGGGCGAGAGGCCCGGCAGGCCGAAGCCCAGGTTGTTCGCGCCCAGCGACTGCTGCAGCTGCGTCGGGTCGCCGAGGTCCCAGCCCAATCGGTCGGTGCGCCCGTCGATGTGGCAACTCGCGCACGAGGCCTGGCCGAGGCCCGATGTGAGGTGCGTGTCGTAGAGGAACTTGCGGCCCGTCTTGATCGCGCCCGGCGTGGGGTCGAAGAACTCGACCGTCTGCTCGACGGTCTCGGTCGCCGTGCTCACGACGCTGATCGACGCGCCGAACTTGTTGAGCACGTACAGGCGGCCGCGGGCTTCATCGAGCGCAAGCCCCGTGGGCCCTTCGCCCACATCGATCGTGTCGGAGAGGCCGGCGCGGCCGCCGCTCGCGTTGATCACGACCACGTTGTTCGAGCCCATGCCCGCGACGTAGGCCTTCGTGCCCGCGCCGTTCCACGCGATCGCGCGCGGGTCGCCGATGCTCTTGTTCCGTTCGCTCTGCGGGATGTTGCGGACCGTGTACGTGAGGTGCGGATTGAGATCAACGATGCTCGCGCCGTTGAGCGTCACGCCGTCCACGCTCGCGAACTTGACTCGCACGAACGTCCCGTTCACGTTGGGCTCGAAGCGGACCTCGTTGGTCGCGTCAGTGCCCACCACGCAAACGCGCCCGGTCGCGGGGTTGACCGACAGCGACATGCACGCGTTCATCAGGCGCCGTGCGTACGAGACGCTCAGCGTGCCGGCGTTGATCGCCGCGACGTCCTGATCGACGAGCGTCCACCCCGGCAGCCTGCCGGAGAGGCTCGCCTGCGGGCCCGAGACGAGGTTCGTCCAGTCGCCGTTGTTGTCGTCCATCCACCGCCCGGCGTCGTTCTGCCGCACGATGAGGCTCATGTTGGGCGCGGTGCCGCTGCCCGGGTTCTTCGGCGGGTTGAAGAGGAGGCCGGCGTTCGGGGGCGGGTTGACGCCGTTGTACGGGCCCGCCGGATCGCTCACGACATTCGGCGGAAACGCGATGGTGCCGGAGACCGCGGCGCCGCCGCCGAGGACGGTCGTGCCGTTGCCGGACTCGAAGATCGCGGCGTACACGGTCTGCCCGTCGGACGAGACGGCGAGGGAGCGCGGGTCCTCGCCCTCGATGGCGATGTTGATCGGCGCGGCGTTGAGATTGGCGAGGTCGTAGACCTGCACCGTGTTCACCTGGCTGCAGGTGACGAAGGCCCGCGCGGGCGTGCCGGCGAAGACGACGTCGCACGGCTCGTCGGCGGTGTTGATGGTCCGCGTGACGCGCATCGTCTCGAGATCGACGATACTGATCGTGTCCGAGACGTGGTTAACGACCCACGCCTCGGTCGCGGTGCGGGCGCGCACCGCAACGGGGTCCGCGCCGACGGAGATGCTGCCCATGTGCACGGGAGAGCCCGCGTGCACCGCGTAGACCTCGAGGCGCTGCGCGGGCGTGTTGACGGCGAGGAGGCGCAGCTCGTCGGGCGTCAGCTCCAGCGGGTGGACGTGCGGCGTCTCCCAGTTAACGAAGAGACTGGTCGTCCCGGCCGGCGTCGGCCGCGGCGGGGGTGCCTCCGGCCGGCTGGCGACGATCGCCACGCCCACGAACGCGGCGGTCACGCCGGCGACGAAGACACTTTCCGGACGCAAGAACGCTCGGCGCATGCTCTCTCCTCCGGGCACGGTTGTACCACGGCCGAAGATGATTCGCAAGCCCCGAGCGGTTGTTATCCGCGCGGAATCACGCGGGCGAGGGGCGAACCCGCCCTCTTGGCGCTGATCCGTGACCCCCTCCGGACGTCTGTCTACTGGTACGCCCTCTCGATCTCCGCGCCTGGGTAAAACGTGCTCAGCATCCGCCGCCAGTCCCACCCCAGCCCGGCGAAGCCGTTCGCGCACCACTGGCACATGCCCACGCCGTGCCCCCAGCCGCGGCCGCTGAAGACGACCTGATCCGCGTAGACGCTCACCGAGACGTCGCCGCTGTTCACCCGGTTCTCGCGCTTGATGTGCTTGGTTTCGGGGGCCGCGTAGTTGGCGCACGCGCGGAGCTCCTCGGCGGTGAGTGTGTACGCGTGCCCGCCCGCGTCGTGGACGCGGTAGGTGTTGGCGCGCCCCGCGTCGTTCACCTCGAGGACCTCGACGGAGCGGATGCGCCCCACCGTCGCGATCTTGTGCTGGTACTGCCGGCCCCACGCGCGCATGCGTCGGGTCACGTCGTCGTCGCTGCGCGTCACTGTCCAGCGGTAGAGCGTCGCGCGCTGGCAGGCGTGCTCGCGCTCCTTGCCCTGCAACGGCGAGGCGAGGTTGAACTCGGTGTCGGGCTTGCGGGGCCACGCGAATGCGGCGCTCGCGGGCCGCCCGCCGCAGGTGCTGCTGTAGTACGCGCGCAGGAGACGCCCGTCGTCGGTCAGCACGAAGCCGCGCGTCGCGCGCACCGCCTCGTTGGCGACGACGCTCTTGGTCGCGCCGCCGAAGACCTGGTCGGCGTCGGTATCCTCGACGTCGAACGCGCGGTTCTCGGTGCGCGCCCGCTGGCGCTCGTGCAGCGCGTACGTGCGCGAGGCAACCGCCTGCGCCTCGTACGCCTGGCGGGGCCAGTCCTTGAAGAGCTCGTGCGTGAGCACGCCCGGGAGGTACGACTCGACGTCCATCTGCACGATCACGTCGAACGCGCCCGGCGTGTCGTTCCATCGCGGTGCGATGATCACGAAGCCCGGGTAGGGTGTGCTGCCGATGCGCACCGGTGTGCGCTGCGAGATCGCCACGCCGTCCGCGACGCCGTCGCCGGCGCTGATCTCCACGTTGTTCCCGACGCCCCAGGAGCGTGTCTGCCCCGCGCCGTCCGTGGTCGTGACCCCGCCGGCGCCGCAGACGATCCGCAGCGGCGCCCGCATCAGGCTCGGGCGCACCGCCGTCGGCCCCGCCTGGCGCACCAGCAGCTGCGCGGGCCCCTGGATCTCCAGCTCCCGCTGCCCCTTCTGCACCCGCACGCGGATGTCCGGCTCAACCGTGTAGAGCCCCTTCACCGCCGGCCCGGCGGGCTTGCCGGAGAGATCGGGGAGTTCCAGCCCGGCGAAGCTCCCGCCGCCGCCGCACCCGGCCAGCGCCGAGACCGCCGACGCGACCACCACCGCCGTCAGCCGGGAGAACGAAAACTGAACAGAACGGGTGTATGCTCTGGCCATGGGCATGCGACGACCTTTCGCGCAGACGGTGGTGACGGCGGCGCTCCTCGGCGCGCCGTGCGCAATTTTGATCGGCTGCGTGGGGCCAAAAGCTCCACCCGCCGTGGAAGACGGACGCTACGAGGGCCCGCCGGTGAGCGTCGCCTCGGACGCGTTGCACCACACCGTGGTTGTCCGGGCGCCCAGCGCCGGCTGGCAACCCACGCTCGACCAGACCAGGAGCGCGTGGGAGGCGAAGGACGTGTTCATCACCCTCCGCCGCCCCAGCCCGCTCTTCGTCCACGCGCAGGTCGTGACCGAACAGCGCGTCGTGACGCCGGTCGCGAGCGCTCAGGCGATCCGCGTGTATGTCCGCGTGACCGACGCGCAGACCGCGGACAAGGACGCCGGCGAGTACAGGCTCGCCGCGAGCCACGGGCTCCGGCAGAAATGACCGCGCGGGCGTCCAACGCGCCCGGGCCGGCCACCCCGCCGGACGTGCTCCACGCGCTCGTCCGGCTGTCGCTCACGCGCGGGCTGGGGCCGGTGCTGTTGCGGCGGTTGCTGGAGCGCACGGGCGACGCCCGCGCGGCGTGCGGTGTCTGCGCCGCGGACTTGGAGCAAATCTCGGGGATCGGCGCGACCAAGGCGCGGCAGATCGCTTCGAGCCTGGCCGGGACGGCGGACGCGGCGTCCCGGGAGGTCGAGAAGGCGGCCGCGATGGGCGTGCGCATCGTTCCGCTGGGAGATCCGGCGTATCCCCCGCTGCTGGCGCCCCTGCCCGATGCGCCTGTACTGCTCTATGTCAAGGGAACGCTCGCGCCGGAGGCGGACCGCGCGAGTGTGGGGATCGTGGGCTCGCGCGACTGCACCCCGTACGGGCTGGACCAGGCGGCGCGGTTCGGCGGCGCGCTCGGGCGCGCGGGGCTGACGGTCGTCTCGGGCGGCGCGCTGGGGGTTGACGGGGCCGCGCACCGCGGCGCGCTGCACGCGGGGGCACGCACGATCGCGGTCCTCGGGTGCGGGCTCGGCGTCGTCTACCCGCCGGAGCACAAGGGGCTTTTCGAGCAGATCGCGCTGCACGGCGCGCTGGTGTCCGAGGTGCCGCTCGAGACCGCGCCGCGCGCGGAGAACTTCCCCAGCCGGAACCGCATTATCTCCGGCCTGAGTCTGGGTGTGCTCGTGATCGAGGCGGGGCGCGGTTCGGGCTCGCTCATCACCGCGCGCATCGCGGCGGAGGACCACGGGCGGGAAGTGATGGCGCTCCCGGGCCGGGTGGATTCGCCCGCGAGCGCGGGGACGCTCGATCTCCTGAAGCAGGGCGGTGCGGCGATTGTGACGGAGCCGGAGGACGTCTTCAGCATCCTTGAGTCCCCCGCCCGGCATGCATTCTCGGGGACGCACGCGGCCCGGTTTGGGCCGCTTTTCAGCACCGGACGCGACACCACAAGCTCCCCGGCAACGCCCCCCCAAGAGGTGCTTTCGCCGACCCCCGCCACCGAGACGCAAACACTGATTCTGCAGGCGCTTCAGCAACCGCGCACGGTGGACGAACTGCACCTCGCCACGGGCCTGGATCTGGCCGCGCTGCGGGGAGAAATCACGATGCTGGAGATCCAGCGGCTCGTCGCGCGCGAGGGGAGCCGCATCCGCCGGACGCGGTGAGGGAGCGAAATTCCCCTTGACAGCTCGTGCGGGTTTTGGTACTCTACCAGAGTCCGAACAATCGCCCGGAAAACTTGGTGCGATCGCTCCGGGTGGTTCGATAGGTGGTTGGACGGACGGTGGAAGTTCGGCAAGCCGTGAAGAGGCGGCGAGCATGAACACTCGCGTTGTGTGGGGCGGAGTCCCCTGAGGTTTTCCGGGCAAAGCGCGCGGAGCACGCGGCGAGCCCGGGCTCAGGAGGCGGCACATGGGCTTCACGGATGATCGTTGCGGCGCGGACGAGCGGGTGTGCGGGGGAGCGTTGGTCAAGCTCGGTCCGGGCGGCGACTTTGTGCGTTCGTGCGTTGCTCTCGAGGCGGGCGGCGTCGCCTGGTCCGAGGGCGGGTTCGAGGGAGTGAGCGACGGAGACGGCGACGCGGCGGGCGGCGAGCGGCCGGGCCTGCGCGCCGCGATGGCGAGGGTCGTCGGGCTTCTTTCGACGATCGAGGGTGTGCTGGAGCGTCAACAGATGGCGGTTTTCCGCCTCTGCCACGGCGCGAAGGCGGTGTCGGGCGCTCTCCGCCGGATGGATGGGCCGGCGGCGGGCGCACGGACGGCGTGTGTCGGGCCGTGTGTCGGGGCGGGGGACGCGGCGGAGTCTGAGGAATATGGGCCGGGAACGGCGATCGGTGGGAAGGTGACGGCGAGCGGGGCGCACGGACGCCGGCGCGCCGGGGAGGACACGAGCCATGTCGATGAACTTGACGCCCAAGCAACTGAAGATCCTGCAGCTGATCCGCGATTGGCGCGTGCGTCGGGGCTATTCGCCGACCATGCAGGAGCTGGCGGACGAGATCGGCGTCAGCAAGGTCACGGTCTTCGAGCACGTCGAGGCGCTGATCAAAAAGAACGCGCTCGTGCGCGAGCCAAACAAGGCTCGCTCTTTGTCGATCGCTGACGGCGTGAGCGTGCCCGACGAGGCGCGGCCGCTGCGCTTCCCGCTCGTGGGCAAGATCGCCGCGGGCCACCCGATCGAGCGCGTCGCCGACCAGGAGGAGATCGATCTCTGCGACGTGCTCGGCAACGGCGTCGAGGAGTCGACGTTCGCGCTCAAGGTCGAGGGCGACAGCATGCGGGACGAGGGGATCCTCGACGGCGACTTCGTGCTCGTGGAGCGCACGGCGGTTGCGCGCAACGGCGACCGGGTGGTGGCGCTGCTGCCCGACGGCTCGACGACGCTCAAGACCTTCTACAAGGAAGACGACCACATCCGTTTGCAGCCGGCGAACCCGAACTACGACCCGATCCGCGTGCGCTACTGCCAGGTGCAGGGCATCGTGAAGGGCGTCGTGCGCAAGTACGGGCGCTGAACGCGCAGACAAGTCTCATCCTTTCGTCTCTCCCGCGACGCGGAACCCCACGATGTCGGCCGCACGAACGCGCGGGATGAGCGTTTTTTCCGCTGCGCCGCGCTGCTTTTGGGATTGCGTGAGGCCAGGCACGCGGTATGATGATTTTGAAATCATCACCGCGTCGTGTTCGTGTGAACTCGGGCAACTCGGCCCAAGTACGACGCGGGCGAACGGCCGCTGTGGCCCGTTCGGCCTGGCTCTCATGGGTGGGGGTGGAAAGAGATATTGATGCGGAACGGATGGGAGAGACTCGCGGGCCTCGCGCTCGCGGGAACGTTTTCGGCGACCGCCTTGTCGCAAACCATCACGGCCCTGCCGAACATCTCGGCGGCCAACGCCTACAGCCGTATCAACTACATGTCGGACGACGGTTCGTCCGTCATCGCGAACATCACGAACGGGGCCGACTTCGCCGTGTGGCGTTGGCGAGCGGCGACGGGGTGGCAGCAGCTCACGGGCAACACCGTGCCGGCGGTCGGCATCTCCGGTGACGGGAGCGTCGTCGTCGCGGGCAACGCGGCGTGGCGCGACGGCGCCGGCTGGCGAAACATGCCGGTCGTCACGGCGCACAACGGCGAGCAGTGGCCCCTGCAGGGCGTCGCGGTGAGCGCGGACTCCAACCCTGTCGTCTTCGGCCGCTACCGGATGCAGGACGTCGAGCGCGTCTGCCGCGTCGTTTGGAACGGCTCGGGGTGGGCGTACGTCAACACGGTGTACGAAGAGTTCAATATGTCCACGCTCTCCGCGTCCGCCGCGGCGGGCGGGCAGGCGCTGGCGCTCGAGGAGTTCACCAACGGCATCGTGCGCTCGCGCGGGGTGGCGCTGGGGTATTCCCTCAACCCGCCGCCGGGGCCCAACTTCTCCGAGGTGACGGTGCGGGGCGTGTCGTCGGACGCGTCCCGGGCCGTGGGCTACACGCGCCAGGGCTCGATCACGTCCGGCCCCGCGGTGTACTGGGACACGCAGGGGATGCACACGCTGCCGCACCTTCCCGGCGCGACGGCGAGCGCCGCGATCCGCGCGAGCAACACCGGCGTCATCGTCGGCATCAGCGGCGGCGTCGGGTGCGTGTGGGAGAACGGGCAGCCGCGCACGCTGCGTGAGTATCTTCTCCAGAAGGGCGTTGGGCTCCCGGCCACGTTCCTCATCGGGACGTTCGGCGTGAGCGGTATCTCCGGCGACGGGCGCACGCTCGCGGGGACGCACACGTACCGCCTGGCGAACGGCGCGGTGGTAGAGCGCGGCTGGATGGCGACGCTCGGGCCCGAGGGGACGCCGCCGTGCACGGACCTTGACTTCAACAACGACACGCTCTTCCCGGACTTCCAGGACATCGAGGACTTCTTCATCGTCGCTAGCGGCGGCGACTGCAGCACAGGCGACTGCGACGACACCGACTTCAACGGCGACGGACTCTTCCCCGACTACGCGGACATCGCCGACTTCCTGAACGTCTTCAGCGGCGGGGGGTGCTAAAAAGCAGGGAAGAGGCACGCAGGCACGAAGTGAAAAGAACCCCGGGCGAAGGCCCGGGGTTTTTCGTTGGTAAGGGAAGGACAAAGAGAAGAGAGACGAAGAGACGGAGTGGAGAAGAAGCGGATTACTCCGCCGCGAGGGCCACGCGGCGGTCAGCGTCGACGGCCTCGAGGAACGCGGCCTCGGGGATCGCGTCGGGCTTGACCTCGCCGACGATGCGAGAGCGCGGGGCGGCCATCTCGCGCGGCGAGAGGCCCAGGTCCTCGATCGCGCCGAGCAGGTCGCGGGTTATGTCGAGGTAGCGCAGGGCCATCTCGTCCACCGCCGAGCCGGTGGAGCCCATGGACTCGAGGTACGCGCGCCAGCCCTCGCCGGTGGGCGTCACGACCTTGCTCGCGTAGTTCTCCCACGACCGAGCCAGCGTGTCGCGCACCTCGGCCGTGCGGCTGACGGAGCGCGGGCGGCCTTCTTCGTCCAGTTGCTGCGAGCCGCCCTCGTCGAGGAGCGGCTCCTGCACGAGCGCGCGGTAGAGGTCGATGACGCGTCGGGCGCTCCCGCCGCTCATGCGCGACGCGGGGATGCCGCTGCTCGCGAGCGTGCCGCCGACCCAGACGCGGTCCTCGAAGGATCGGCCCGAGAGGGACTCGACGCGCTCGTCGAACGTCGTGGGGCGTGTCGAGATGCCGAGCTCCGCGAGGAGCGCGGCGTCCTCGGGCGTCGCCGTCGGCGCGACGGCCGAGCCCGGGTAACCGACGGGCGGCATGTCCATGATGATCGCCGTCGTGATCGGCGTCTGCGAGGGGCCGCTGGCGCGGAGGTCGAGGGGCAGGAGCGTGCCGCCGCCGGAGACGCGCGAATCGACGAAGGTGCCGACGCTGATCGGCGTGCCCGAGCTGCGGGTGATGAAGCCGGAGAGCTGCGCGTCGCGCCCGGAGCCGGCGCTGAAGGTGGGCTGGACGCCCGTGCCGACCGTCGTCGGCGTGACGGAGAAGTCGATCGTGCCGCCGGCGACAAAGTCCACGCCGGGGTCGGGCTGCGTCTGGTCGGGGCTCTGGATGAACCGGTCCTGC
The DNA here is from genome assembly GCA_035628115.1 of Phycisphaerales bacterium. Taxonomy (GTDB): domain Bacteria; phylum Planctomycetota; class Phycisphaerae; order Phycisphaerales; family UBA1924; genus BJHL01. The sequence continues at coordinate 12,968 of DASPKL010000012.1, forward strand.
ACTTGACCGCCCGGGCGAAGGTTGATGGCGATCGTCTGGCCGGTGACGGCGATGTTGTTGAGAGCGCTGACGTCGCCCAGGGCGACGCCGCCGGTGCTCGAGATGTTGATGCTGCCCAGCGCGGTCAGCTTCTGGCCCCGGCCCATGGTGAAGCCGGTGGCGCCGGTGATGATGCGGAAGGTGTCGTTGGCGCTGACGCCCGAGGCGGTGACGCGGCCCTGCGCGTCGTACGCGTCCGTGAACAGGATCGTCGCCGCCTGCGCGGGGGAGCGGTTGTCGCCGATGTTCAGGCCGCCCAGGCGGCGGTTGGAGCCGATGTTGCCGCCGAAACGGAAGGTGGTTGAGTCCACGTCGCCCGTCGTGTTGCCGCGGAGCGTGAGGACCGGGTCGGTCGCGCTCGTGTCGGCGTCGATGGCGTTGCGGAAGAAGAGGCCGGCGGTCGAGGAATCGAGCGTGATGGAGTTGCCGACGAGAACGCCGTCGTTGAAGGTCATGGCGCGGGTGGTGCTGACGCTCGCGTTGACGCGGGTGGTGCCGTCGGCGTTGGTGGTGAGCGAGCCCAGGCGGGTGACGCCGCCGACGCGTCCGCCGAGGACCGTCTCGCCGGTGTCGGTGCCGCTGGCCGCGGAGTTGAGCGTGAGGTTGCGGGGTGTCGCGGCGTTGTCGCTGTCGATGGTCGAGAGGAACTGGATGTCGTTGGCCTCGATGGTGCTGTTGAGGGCGAGGCGGACGGCGTCGTTGTAGACCTGGTCGCCGGTGGTGCGGACCTGGTTGGCGGCGATGGTCGTGGTGCCGTCGGCGTTGGTGGTGAGGGACGCGAGGCGGCGGTTGAAGCCGACCTGGCCGCCCAGGCGCGTGTTGCCGGAGCCGCCGGTGTTGAGCGTGAGGGCACGAGCCGTCTCGTCGGAGTCGAGGGCGCCGTTGATGACGATGTCGCCCGCCGCGGTCGTGATGGTGGTGTCGGCCAGGAGCGTGACGGGCCCGGCGAAGCCGACGCCGCCCGAGCCGGTGCTCGAGAGGTTGCCGTTGAGGGTGGTGGCGCCGGTGTAGAGCTGCGAGCCGGTGGTGACGACCTGACGCAGGCCGACGCTCGCGCCCGTCACGGTGAAGGCGGTGATGTTGCCGTGCGTTGCGTCGGGGCGCGTGCCCACGGGGCTCGCGAAGAGGACGGTGCCGGAGGAGCCGGCGTTGGCCGTGAGAGAGAAGTCGCCGCCCCGGGCGTTGACGAACCCGGTGACGGAGATGTCGTCGCCCGCGGTGGCGCCGGCGGTGCGGAGGATCGAGTTGCCGGTGATCTCGAGCGTGCCCTCGATCTCGACGCCGCCCGCGACGACGGACGCGAGCTCGCCGCTCAGGCTCACGAAGCCCGTGTACTCCTGCGGGCCGCTGGTCTCGACGCTGCGGAGGATGATGCCGTTGGAGGCGGTGGCGTCGAGCGAACGCAGCTGCGTGACGCCGCCGACGTCGTCGTTGAAGCGGATGTCGCCGGCGGTGGCGACGAGCGTCAGGTCGCGGGGCGGGGCGCTGGAGTCGAGCGTGGAGTCGAAGGTGATCGACGACCCCCGCAGCGTCATGTCGCCCTCGAGGAGGGCCGCGCCGGTGTATCGCTGCGCGCCGATCGTGGTGATGTTGGCGGCGAGAGAGACGCCCGAGCCGTCGGCGACCGTGAGCGTGCCGAGCGGCGAGGTGTTGCCGACGGGGCCGAACAGGTTGACGCCGGCGGTGGTGGTCGCGAAGCGCACGTCGCGCGGCGAGCCGTCGCTGTTGAGCGTGCCGTTGATGAAAATGCGCCCGTCGCCGGGGAAGCCGCCGCCGGGGACGACCGCGGCGTCGAGGTCGGCCGTGAGGACGACGTTGTCGTTGTAGTTCTGATCGCCCACGGTGCGGACGATCGAGGCGCCCAGCGTCGTGGTGCCGGCGGCGTCGGTCTCGAAGAGGCCGAGCGTGCCCGTAGCGCCGATGTTGCCCTGGATCGTGGTCGAGGGAGAGTTGATGATGATGCTGTTGAGGTCCGCCCCGCGCGAGTCGATCGTGGAGGCGAAGAGGACCGACGAAGTGCCGGTGACGGTCGTGATAAAGGAGTCGAGCAGGACGGGCGCGTCGAACATTAAGTCCTCGCCCGTCACGTCGCCGTCGAGCACGATCTGCGATCCCCGGAAGGTCTGGTCGCCCGACGCGACGCCGCCGCCCAGCAGCTCGACGCGTCCGTCGCCTGCGTCGAGGGTGAGGTCGTCGCCCGCGGCGCCGCTGATCTCGCCCGCGACCACGATGTGGTCGTCCGCGCCGCCGGCGGTGGTGACCGTCGAGTCGCCGGCGATGGCCAGGGTCGAGTTGAAGCGGATGTCGCCGGAGAAGAGCGAGGTGAGTGCGCCGTCGAGGGCCACAGGGCCGGAGTAGGCCTGGCCGAAGCGTGTGTCGACGCCGTTGAGCGCGATCGACCCGCCGGAGGCCGTGAGGCGGCTGACGCGCTGGGAGCCGCCGACCTGCCCGCCGAAGACGATGTCGCCGAGCGTGCCGCCCCGCGCCTCGAGCACGCGGTCGTTGCTGGCGAGGTCGGCGTCGACCGTGCCGGTGAAGGTCACGTCCGCGCCGTTGGGCGCCGCGCCGTCGTTGCTCGTGTCGGCGAGGAAGTCCGTCTCGAGGACGGCGGGGCCGGTGATGGTGATGGCCTGGCCGTCGGTGATGATGTCCGCCCCCAGGCGGTTGGTGGCGCCGGCGAGGGTGATCGACCCGCCCGTGCCGCGGAGCTCGTCGCCGATCACGACCTCGCCGCCCGATCCGCCCATGCGGAGGGTGGTGTCGGCGGTGAATGTCGTGGGGCCGGCGAGCGTCAGCGTGCCGGTGCCGTTGGCGCGCCCGAAGATGCGCGAGCCGACGTTGTTGAGGAAGGCGAGCTGCGCGTCGGAGACGGCGAACTCGCCGGGGTTCTGCGCCCCGCCGCCCACGCGCACGTCGCGCGAGATCGTCACGGGCTGGAGGGCCAGCGCGCCGTCGCCCGCCGCGTTCACGGTGAAGTCGATCGTGTCGGCGGTGAGCGTGAGGACCGAGCCCGCGGCGGGGGCGACCTCCGCGTCCACCGAGATCGCGCCGGTGACGGCGCGGAGCTCCATCGAGCCGGCGGTGGTGACGAAGCCCGTGGCCGAGCCGACGGAGCCGATCGAGAAGCCGTCGGAGTCCGCGAAGAAGCTCCCCGAGCCGGAGGTCGAGCCCGCGACGGTGTTGACGTCGTTGGAGGTGTTCGTGAAGACGTACTGGCCGCCGCCCAGGAAGAGGAGCGAATCGGCGATCACCGCGCCCGTCTGGTTCGCCGCGCCGGCGACATTGAACGCCAGCTCGCGCCCCGGGTCGGCGACGACGCCGGCGGTGTTGAGCGACCCCGCCGCGAGCGTGACGCGGCCGGCGAACCCCGCGAGCGACAGGTTGCTGGTGGTCATCAGGCCGGAGGTGGTCGCGCCGAAGGTGACGTCGGCGAAGTTCTGGAAGAGGGCGAGCTCGGCGTCGTCGAGGTTGAACGTGCCGGTCGTGCCGGAGCCGATACCCGCGGTGACGTTGGTGCGCGGCGCGACGACGCCGGAGGCCGTGCCGGGGAAGGTGAGCGTATCGATGACGACGGTGTCGGCGCGGAGGGCGAGCGTGCCGGTGTGGCCGGCGTCGCCGACGGTGGCGCCGCCGGCGCCGCCGAGGATGCCCGACGTGCCGAGGCCCGGGTTGATCGCCGTGCCGGTGACGGTCAGGTCGCCGGCGCCGACGACGCGCACAGTGGAACCCTGGGCGAACTCGACGCCCGAGGAATTCATGCCGCTGGTGCGTGAAGTGCCCGTGATCGTGAGGTCGCCGCCGGCGGTCGAAATCTGGCCGGCGCCGCCGGTCAGGAGGACGCCGTGGTTCAGGTCGGCGGTGCCCGTCGCGCCGACACCGACGACGGTGAGGGCGCCCGAGCCCGCGTTGCTCAGCGTGCTGCCCGCGACCACGAGCCCGGCGGCGCCGGTGCCGTTGACGGTGGATGCGCCCAGGCCCACGACATTCATCGCGCCCGCGGAGCCGACGACGCTCGAGGCGGTGATGAGCCGCACGCCGATGTTGTTGTTGCCCGCGAGCGCGTTGGTGACGTTGCCGCCGGCGCCGTAGATATCGATCGCGCCGCCGATGATCGACGCGGCGTTCTCGATTTGCACGCCCGCCGCGTTCGCGCCGCTGGCGGAATCGAAGCCGACGCCCCGGATCATGATGCTGCCCGCGCCGGTATCGATCGTCGCGCCGTCGATGCGGACGCCGACGGGGTCGCTCGCGGTGCCGCGCGCCGCCGAGGCGCGGAGGTCGGCGCCGAAGCCGGCGCTGAGCGGGTCGGTGCCGAGCGCGATCGACTGGTCGCCGCCGGCGAGGACGAGGTCGCCGCCCGCGGTGGTGATCGACGCGCCGGACTCGATGCGGATCTGGCCGACGGCCGGGTTGGGGTCGCTATCGCCGCCGTGGTTGGCGATCATCTCGACGTTCAGCTCGCCGCCGCCGGCGGCGGTGATGGCGACGCCGGACTCGACGATGATGCTGTTCGCGGCCTCAAGGCGGAGCGTGGGCGAGCCGGAGCCGGCGGTCCGGGTGATGTTCGCCTGCACCCGGATGTCGCCGTCCTGCGAGCCCGTCGCGCCCGTCGTGACGGTGACGCTCGTGCCGGCGTCGAGGCGCGTGGCGATGTCCGCGGCGCTCACCGTCGAGTCGTCGGCGGACGGCGTGAAGACGTCCGGCGTGTCGCCGCCGAAGGAGCCCCCGCCGGTGGCGCCGGCGACGATGTTCACGTTGCGCGGGTCGATGAGCCACTCGCCGGAGCGCCCGGCGCTCGCGGAGGCGTCGAGGCGCGAGCCGTTCACGCTCAGGTGCTGCTTGCCGCTGGTCTCGATGAACCCGCCGTCGCCGCCCTGCGCGCCGCCCTTGGCGCTCACAGCCGCGTGCACGCGCGCCGTGTCGTCGGCGTAGAAGACCACGTCGCCGCCGTCGCCGCGCCGGGTCGCGTCCGCGCGGACCGTCGTCGTCTCGTTCACGGCGATGACGTCGGCGTTTGCGAGATCGCCCCGGCCGCGGATGTCGCCGCCGATGAGGACGCGCCCGCCGCCCGACGCGCCGCTCGCGTCCAGCGTCGCGCCGAAGAGACCGACGTGCTGGCCCGTCACTTCGATCGTGCCGCCGGTCGTGGTTGCAACGCGGTTGCCGTCGTCGATGCGCAGGGCCGCGCGCTGGTCGCGGGCGTCGATCGTGCCGTCCACGACGACGGCGCCGCGCCCCTTGCCCTCGACACGCACGTCCTTCGCGCGCGTCGTGCCGCTCGCTCGGATGGCCATGCCGTACACGTCGCCCGCGGCCATCACCACGCGCCCGCGCGGGGCGTCGATCGCGCCTGTGTTCGTGATCGCCGCGCCGAGCGTGCCCTCCAGGGCCTGACCGCTCACGCGCACGTGCATGGCCGAGTCGCGGCTGGTGACGACGACGTCGCGCCCCGCCGCCATCGCGACGGCGCCGTCCGGGGCCACGATCTGGCCGACGTTGGCGACGGTGGCGCCGACGAGCGACACGGAGCGGGCGTTGATCGAGCCCTCGTTGATCACCGAGCCGGACATGCCCGTGACGCGGTCCACGCCGCGCACGAAGTCGGCGTCGCTCATGCGCCCGGCGCCCGCGAAGAGGCCGGCGACGTTGACGGTCGCGTTCTGGCCGAAGACCACGCCCGCGGGGTTCACGATGTAGACGCGCCCGTTGGCGAGGAGGCTTCCGTCGATGCGCGTCGGGGCCGCGGAGTTGATGCGGTTGAGGACGCGGCTGGACTCATTGGGCTGGACGAAGCGGACGCTCTCGTTGGCGCCGATGTTGAAGTTGCGGTAGTTGATGATGCTGCGGTCGCCGGCGCGGATGACGGTCTGGTTCCCGTCGCGCGTGATGCTGACGTTGCCGCGGACGACGTGGGCGCCCTCGGGCCCGGCGAGCGAGGGCGCCGCCAGGACCGCGGCCAGGAGGCCGCCGGCGAGCCCCGGCCGCCACGCGAGGACCGTCCCGGCGTCGGCGCCCGTCGCCATCGCGACGGCGCGGGCGATGAGCGAGCGGGGCGTGGGGGTGCTGTTCGCGCGCGGCGTGTGCAGCGTCATGATCGGTTCTCCTCCCGGCGGCGCTGCCGCCGGTCGATTCGTGTCGTTCTCACGGGGCCGACGCGGGGAGGCCTTCGGCCCCGTCTCGCCTTGGTTCGCGGCCCGTCGTTCCCTGTCCCTTCGCACGCCCGGGCGTGGCGGATCGTTCTCCGTCCCGCCCGGGCGGTTGTTTCCGCCGTCCTTCTATTTAGTAAAGGATGGTCAGCATGAAGTGCAACTCGTTATCGCCCGCGTCGACCCGCTCGGTCGGCTGCTCGACGTCGTTGACGGCGAAGCCCCAGTCGAGCCGCGCCGTGAGGTAGCGCTTGAAGTGGAACTCCGCGCCCACGCCGACACCGACGAGCGTCTGCTCCTGCTCGCCCGGCTGCGGGAAGGAGACGTCGGTAACGCCGACGTCCACGAATCCCTTCGCGATGAGGTCCCAGTCCGTCCGCCCGAACTCCTCGCTCGGGGCGAAGCGGAAGTTATCCATGTGCATCCAGGGCTTGACCCAGTCCTGGCGGCGGCCGTTGATCGTGCCGGGGGGCGAGATCCTCCACGCCCGCGGGATGTGGTAGCGGTACTCGGCGCTGGCGATGACGACGGTGTCGCCCGCCGCGACACTCTCGGGGTAACCCCGGACGCTGAACATGCCGCCGGCGATCTCCTGCTCGGAGGGGATGAGGCGGTTGTTGAAGGCGTACTGGCCGCGGAGTGCGACGGCGATCTCGTGCGCGAGCGTCGTGGGCCCGCGCTCGCCCCCCTCGTAGGCGTCGCCGATGAGGGGCTCGAGGTAAAAGCCGTGGGAGAAGTCCCACTTGAGCGTCTGCCAGTCCTCGTCCACGGGCGTGCGGCCCAGACGGTTGAGGTCGCTGAAGTTAACGCCCGACAGATCCCCCTCCTGCACTTCGAAGGTGAGCGCGGCGTACGTCTGCGAGACGTCGGTCACGCGCTCGGCGCGGAGGCCGATGTACGGAACGGCGTACTGCTCCTTGCCGGTCTCGAGGAAGAGGTCGTTGGTGGACTTGACGCTCTGCCAGCGCAGGCCCCCCACCGCGTCGAGGAAGAGCTGGCGGCGCTGCAAGACGTTCCACGCGACCTCGGCGCCGACACCGTAGTTCTGCCCGCTGAAGGCCTCGTCCGCGAAGCCCACCTCGCTCGCGTCGTACTCGGAGAAGGAGCCGTAGACGCGCATCCTGATCTCGTCGGAGCGGAGCGGGAAGTCGTAGCTGGCCAGGAAGGCGTTGCTCTCGTCGAGGCCGCCGGTGATGTAGTCCAGCCGCAGGATGTCGTCGCTGCCGGTGAGCTGGTTGTGCACGAAGCCGATGCGCTCGCGCAGGCGGTTGGTCTCGTCCGTGCCGGTGTTGGAGATCTGGCCGTAGATCGTCCAGGGCTTGGTCTCGTTGACGATGTAGTCGAGCGCGACGGTGCCCTCTTCCTCGCCGGGCGAGACGCCCACGTCCACGCGCCTGCCGGGGTGGCGGTTGAGGCGGTAGACGAAGTCGTCGATCGCGTCCTTGCGCACCAGCTCGCCCGGCTGCACGGGGGACTGCTCGCGGATGCGCCGGTGGAGGCCGGCGGCGCTGTTCACGCGCTCCATCTCGCCCCGCCCGATCTTCTTCTCGAAGCGCTCGCCCGCGGCGATCGTGCGCACCGGGCCGACGACGCCCATCCACACCACCAGGCGCATGTCGCCGTCGCGCGTGGGGCGCAGGTCCTCGCCCGTCTCGAGGTTCAGGTCGTCCGGGTGGGGCTGGACGACGACGCTCGCGAGGCCCCGGGCCTGGAGCGACTCGACGATGCCCCGGGCGACCGCGGCGAGCGCCCCGCCGGTGAACGTCGCGGCGTTGCCGGCGTTGACATCGGCGAGACGCATGGTGGTGGTCTGGTCCGACCCGGCGGTCGAGACGAAGCCGCCGGGGACGACGCCCAGGCGCACCGGCGTGTTGAGGATCTCCTCGGCGCTGGGTTGCTGCGGGTGCTCGGTGCGGTACTCGATGAGGAAGCGTCCGACGCGGTAGGTCTCACCCTCCTCGACGGGCGCGGCGCCCGGCCGGCCCGAGGCGGCGACGCCGACGAGACGCTCGCTGCCCGGCTGGCCGGGGCGGATGGCGTTGACGTCGAGGGGCTGCGCGGTCGTCGGCTGTCCCTGACCCCCGGCGCCGGAGCCCACGCCCGCGAGCAGGGCGAGGGCGCACAGCGTCATGCGGGCGTCGGTCTTGGTGCGTGCGGCGTGCATCAGCGTCCGGCTCCGGGTTGGGCGTGCGCGCGGCCGCAAACACGGCCGGCTCGGCAAGCCCGAAGATTAGCGCAGCGCCCGGGGCGGCGGGGAACCGGCTGGGCGCGGCGAGGCGGCCGCGGCGCTTCGTGAATCGCTTGTCATGCGCCGCACTCCGCGGCGCAAAAAGTGCGAAGGCCCCGGTTTTCACCGGGGCCTTCGCCGCACCGGATGCGGTGCGCGGGGGGTTCACACGGACGGGGCGCTTACGAGCAGGCGCCACCGCCGAAGACGTCGAAGAAGGCCTGGAGGTCCTGGTTGTCCGGGAAGAGGCCGTCGTTGTTGAAGTCGATGTCGTTGCAGTTGCCGGTGCTGCACGCGCCGCCGCCGAAGACGTTCAGGAAGTCCTCGAGGTCCTGATTGTCCGGGAAGAGGCCGTCGTTGTTGAAGTCGATCGAATCGCACTGCGGCGTGGGCGTGAAAACGGCGTTGAAGTCGAGCCAGCCGGGGTTGACCGAGGCGCCGTAGTCGCTGACCTTGATCGTGTAGGTCGTGCCGGCGTTGACGGGGAGGTTGAAGATCTCGGACTGGAGCGTGCCGTTCGAGTCGTCGTTGCAGGCGATCTGCGGGCCGCCCTGCGTGCACGAGCCGGTCGCGCAGCCGCCCTGGTTCACGGAGACGACCGTGTCGTAGTCGCTGCCGGCGGTGTTGAGCGTCAGGTAGCCGCTGGCGGAAGGCGTGAAGCGGTACCAGACGGAGCTGTTGTTGCCGCTGAGGCCGCAGCTCTGGGTGTTCTCGCACGCTTCGCCCGTCGCGTTGCGGGCGTCGAGGAGGGCGGGGTCGAAGGTGCCGTAGCCGGCGGGCATGACGGTCGCGTCCGCGCAGTTGTCGTTCGGCGGGACGTACTCGTCGAAGTTCAAGTTGAAGTCGAGCCGGCCGCCGCCCGGGGCGTTGTAGTCATCGACGCGGATGAGGACGCGCTGATTGGCCGCGAGCTCGACGCCGGTGACGACGGAGAGGAGGCCGGTGCCGCCGTCGTCGTCGCAGGCGATCATCGGGTTGCTGAAGCAGTTGCCGTTGATCGAGAAGGGGCAGCCGCCGAAGAGGGACGGCCCGAGGACGTGGATCACGGTGTCAAAGTCGCTGCCCTCGGTGTCGATGCTGAGGAAGCCGTGATCGGGGGCGGTGAAGTCGTACCAGACGCTGTTGGAGTTGCTCGTGGCGCCGCACGTGGTGCCGCCCTCGCAGGTGGCCGTCGTCGCGGTGTCGGTGCCCTGGATGTTGCCGTAGAACCCGAACGCGCTGGGGATGTCGATCGCGTTGGGGCAGGTGTCGTTGCTCGGCGGGGCCGCGGCGAACGAGAGGTTGAAGTCGAGGTCGCCGCCGCCGCCGGGCGCGGTGCCATAATCCGAGACCTTGATCTTGTAGGTCTGGCCGATGTACATCGGGATATTGACGAGCTGGCTCTGCAGGCCCGCGCCGCCGTCGTCGTCGCACGCGACGACGCTCGGCGCCAGGTACGCGCCGCTTGGGAAGAGGAAGAACCCGCACGAGCCGTACAGCGACAGGACCGTGTCGTAATCGCTGCCGTTCGTGTTGACGCTGAGCAGGCCGGTGCTCGGGGCCGTGTAGGTGTAGAAGACCGAGTAGCTCTCGCCCGCGGCGCCGGCCTCGCAGTCGGCCTGCGGCTCCTGGCTGCGCTGCGTCGCCCACACGGTGCTGACGACGGCGGGGTTGTACGACGTGCCGGCGATCGCCGTGGCGCCCGAGCAGAAGTCGTTGCTCGGGTTGTAGTAGGTCAGCGTGTTGTACGCGTTGACGAAGCCGTAGCCGAAGTCGGTGTCGTATCCGGCGGCCCCGAGGTCGACCGAGGCGAAGCGGGTGGCGTTCGAGGACTGGCCGACGGTCGCGTTGGGGAACTGCGAGCGGTGCAGGGCCGCGACGCCCGCCGCGTAGGGCGAGGCGAAGCTGGTGCCGTCCACCCAGGCCACGTCGCCGCCGGCGTAGCCGTTGGCGCCGGTGCGGTCGAGCGTGCGGATGTCGTCGCCGGGCGCGGAGATGTCGAGGCCCGTGCCCCAGTTGCTGAAGCCCGCACGGTTGCCGGCGCTGTTCATCGCGGCGACGCTGATCACGAAGGCGGCGCTAGCGGGGTAATTGAGGTTCGGGTCGCTGTCGTTGCCGGCCGCGGCGAAGTGCAGCATGTTGTTGTTGCTGTAACTGTCGTCGATGGCGGTGTTGAGAGCGGCGGAGACCGAGCCGCTGGACCAGCTCATGTTGTGCTGGCGCGAGCCCTGCGTCACGCCCCAGTTGATGGCGTTGACGTTCCAGGAATGGCTGAAGCCCTCCCACGGGTTGCCGCAGGGGTTGTTGTCCGCGATCTTGGCGTTCATGATGCGCGACCCGCCCGCGACGCCGGCGCAGTCGTTGCCGTTGTTGGTGATTGCGGAGATGCAGCCCGAGACCGCAGTGCCGTGATTCTCGCAGGAGTTCGACGGCGCGCCGTCGCCCACGCCGCCGGCAGCGCCGGTGGTGAAGTCGCGGCCGTTGGCCCAGTTGAGGTCGGGGTGATTGGTCTGGCACCCCTCGTCGGTCACGAGCGTCGTGATCGTGGAGTGGCCGGTGGTGATGTTCCACGCCGCCTCGGCGTTGATGTTGCCGTCCGCGTCGTGCATGCCCCACTGGTCCGCGTACTCGGGGTCGTCGGGCTCGAGGTTCATCTTCATGGAGACGAACGCGTCGGGCTCGCTCCACTCGAACGTCGCGTCGATGGCCATGCGGTTGGCCTGGGCCAGCACGTCGAAGCCGTTGCGGTGCGCGCTGCGGAGGATCGCGCCCCCCTCGAAGGAGCCGAACGGCGCCTGCGCGACGGCCATGTCGGGCGCGCCCTTGGCGAGAGCCATCGCCATGTCGGCGCGGAACTCGGGGGCCACGCGCACCATCACGCGCTGCGTCGGCACGAAGAAACCGCCGTCGCCGATGTTCTCGTGCAGGGGCGCCGAGAAGACCGGGGACGCGAACTCGACGCCGGCGTTGCCCAGGACCGCCTCGATCTTGGCGCGGGCGTCGGCGAGGTCGCGGGCGGGCTGGGCGAGCTTCACGAAGACCAGCCCGTCGCCGGTCATGGTGTGGCCGGTGGTGGCCGCTCCTGCCCGGGCCGCGGCGGCCCCGGCGGCCGCTTCGGCCGCGCCGGCGGGCACGTTCGCGCCCATCTTGACGGCGATGCGCGTAGGGTCGAGTCGGAGCGCGATCAGCACACCGTCAACGAAGTAGTAATTCTGCGTCGCGGGGTCCTGCGAGAGAGCGACCGGGCGGGCGGCGAGGCGTGCCATCATTTCGCGGTAGGCCGAATCATCGCCGTCGAGGGCGCGGGCGAGCGCCTCGTTCTGGCCGTCGGGCCAGGGCATCTGACGCGCAACGCGGTGGCCCTTCACAAGCCCGGCCTCATCCGCCGCGCCATCAACAACGAAGCTCCCCTCGACGGGGACGCCGCCGGTGGGATCGACGACGTACGTCCGGCCGTTGTTCGCGTTGTCGTTCGCCGCGAAGAGGCTCGCGGCCATTCCTGCTGCGCTGAAGAGCGCGAGCCCGAGATTCAAGTTCTTTCGCATGTGACACTCCCTAATGAGAAAAAAGACCCATTCCAACCTTGAAAGCGGAGGAACGGTGAGGACCGGCCAGAGATTTTTCATTGTCGGCCCATGTCAGAGGGCTGAGGGCCCTTGGGGCGTGCCGCCGATCACGCGGCGGATGCCCGGCGGGGTGTCGTCCCGCAGCTCGTCCGGCAGCGCGCCGGCCGGGGCGTTCTGAAAGCAGACGGGCCGGCACCAGCGCTCGATGGCCCGAGGGCCGACGGCGGTGGTCGCCGGCGCGTTGCTTGAAAAGAGCGGTCCGCCGTGGACAATGCCGGTCGCCACCCGGACGCCGGTGGGCACACTGTTGAAGATGATGCGCCCGCCGACATGGGTGATCCGGCGGAGGTGCTCGGCGGTCAAGGGGCCACGCGGCGGAAGGTCGTCTTCGTCCGCGAAGAGCGTGACGGTGAGGGAGCCGGGGCCGGGTTCGTCGCTGATCAGCGCATCGATGCGCACGGCGGACCCGACGGATATCGCGGGGCCGAAGATCTCGTCGGGCGGGTGCGTGACGCCCCGCGGGAACTCGCCCCGGTCGAGGACGAGAAGGGGCGAACGCATCGCCCGCCGATCGGCGTCGCTGGGCGTCGCGCTCCAGTGGGCGCCGGCCTGGATCGCTTCATCCACGCCTTTATAGAAATTATCGGCGACGGCGCGTGAGAGGAGGCGGCGGGCGGGTGCGTCCGCGAAGCGCAGTGTGAGCGCGGCGGCCATCCATGTGCGCGCCTCGGCGCCGATCGTGAGCACAATCCCCGGCTTGGTGCACTGCTGGCCGTGGCGCGCGAGGACGGATTGCGCGAGCGCATCGGCGATCTGCTCTTTCCGGCGCTCGAAGGCGCTGGGCAGCACGAGGACAGGGTTGGGGCTGCCCATCTCGGCGAAGACGGGGATCGGGAGCGCTCTCTCGCGCGCGGTCTTCTCGATCGAGAGGCCGCCGGCGACGGAGCCGGTGAAGCCGACCGCCACGACGCGCGGGTGCTGCACGAGGGCGCGCACCGGCGCGAGGTCGCTCGTCTCGTGCTTCATGTACACCAGCGCGAGCTTGCCGTCCTCGCATGCGCCGTACGCCGCGGCGACGATCTCGGCGATGAGCCGGCCCGTGCGCGGGTGCGCCGGGTGCTCCTTGACAACGACGGGGCACCCCGCCGCGACCGCGCTCGCGCTGTCGCCGCCGGCGACGCCGTACGCGAGCGGGAAGTTGCTCGCGCCGAAGACGGCGACGACACCCGGCAGCGGGACGAGCATCGAGCGCACATCGTGCGGCGGCCCGATCGCGGCTTCGCCGGCGGCCGGCGGGCGGTCGATCGCGGCACGGACCCACGACCCCTCGCGCACCAGGGCGGCGAACATCCGCCACGTGCGCGTCATGCGATCAAACTCGGGCGCGAGCTCTTCGGCGGTGTACGCCGTCTCTTCGGCGCAGACGGCGATGATCTCCGCGCGCCGCGATTCCAACGCCGCGGCGACGCGCTCCATGCGGTCCGCGCGTTCGGTACGAGGGTGGAGATGCGGTGCGCACGCCGAGAGCGAGGAAAAAGGGTCGGCGTGGATAGACGTGCGAACGCCGACGTTCATGCGCGGATCGTACAAGACGCCGTCTCGGCGGATCGCGCGTTGCCGGGTGTTCGTCGTCCTTGACTCCCCGCCTCGGCGCCCACCCCCCGTTTGTTTGGTATCCTTCCGGCGTGCTGGCGCGGGTGCCATCCTACCTGTTGACAGGCATCGACGCCTCCCCATGCGAGGTCGAGGTCGATTACGACCAGTCCGACCTGCAGCAGCGGCCCGTCGTCGTCGGGCTCCCTGACGCGGCGGTCAAGGAGTCGATCGAGCGCGTCAAGTCGGCGCTGATGAACAGCGGCTTCGGCTTCCCGCTCGGGCGACTGCTTGTGAACCTCGCGCCGGCGGACCAGCGGAAGGAAGGCCCGCAGTACGACCTGCCGATCGCCGTCGGGCTCCTCGCGGTGCAGGGCGTCGTCGCAATCGCCGGTGCTGCGCCCGCGCGGCGGGCGTACGTTCCGCCCGGCAAGGAGTCTTCGCTCGCGGAAGCGCCCGCCTTCGACCTGCGCCAATACCTCGTCGCTGGCGAGCTCGCGCTCGACGGGCGCGTGCGCCCGGTGCGGGGCGTGATCGCGATGGCGGCGCTCGCGAAGCAGAGCGGCATGCGGGGCGTGATCGTGCCCGCGGAGAACGCGCCCGAGGCCGCCGTCGTCGAGGGGCTGGAGGTCTACGGCGTTCGGACGCTCAGCGAGTTCGTCGGGCTCGTCACCGGCGCGCTCGACGTGGCGCCGCACCCGTCGCAGGACGTCGCCCGCATGCTCGCCAACGCCGCGGCGAGCGTGGACTTCGCCGACGTGCGCGGGCAGGAAGGCGTAAAGCGGGCGGTCGTCATCGCCGCCGCGGGCGGGCACAACCTGCTGATGCTGGGCCCGCCCGGCACGGGCAAGACGATGATGGCCAAGGCGCTGCCGGGCGTGCTGCCGCCGCTGACGCCCGAGGAAGCGCTGGAGGTCACGCGGATTTACTCCGCCGCGGGGCAGTTGCCCGCGGGCGCGGGGCTCATCACGTCGCGCCCGGTGCGGACGCCCCACCACTCCGCGAGCCTGCCGGCGCTCGTGGGCGGCGGGGCCGTGCCCCGGCCGGGCGAGATCTCGCTCGCGCACCACGGCGTGCTCTTCCTCGACGAGCTGCCGGAGTTCGACCGCGACGTGCTGGAATCGCTCCGTCAGCCGCTGGAGGACCACTGCGTGACGGTGGCGCGGGCGCACAGCAGCGTGAAGTTCCCCGCGAGCGTCATGCTCGTCGCTGCGATGAACCCGACGCCGAAAGGCGACGTCGCGCCCGGGCTGGTCGGCCAGCGGGCGATGAGCAAGTACCTGGAGAAGCTCAGCGGCCCGTTGCTGGACCGCATCGACATCCACGTCGAAGCGCCGGCGGTCGCGTGGAAAGACCTCGCGGCGGGGTTGTCGCCCGGCGCGGCGCCGCGCGGCATGAGCACGGCGCAGATGCGGGAACTGGTGAGCAATGCTCGCAAGGCGTCCGGCGCGCGGCAGGGGCCGATCGCGAACGCGCGGTTGTCGGGCAGGCAGCTCGATCGTTTTGCGCCGATGGACGAAAAGGCCAGGACGCTCCTCGAGCAGGCGATGACCAACATGGGCCTCTCGGCCCGCGCGTACGACAAGGTGCGGCGCGTGGCGCGGACGATCGCGGACCTCGCGGGCGCGGAGATGCTCGCCTTCGAGCACGTGGGCGAGGCGGTGCAGTACAGGTTGCTCGACAGGAAAGTGTGACGGAGAGACGGAGAGACGGAGAGATGAAGAGACGAAGAGACGGAGTGAAGAGGAAGAAAACGGAAAAGAGGAAAAGTGGGAAAGCGGAAAATGAAAAGGCGGGCGACGGCCGCTGCTCACGCTGCGTTCTTCCAAGACCTCCGCGATTCGCCAAAGACCCGCAGCCGCCTTGAGCCTCGGGCGTACAAAGGATCAGCCATGAAGACCGCCTCCATCCTCGCTCTGTCCGCCGCGGCGGTGCTCGCCGCGTGCGATAACTCCTCGTCGCAGCCCGCCGCGGGGACGGCGCCGGCCGCCGCCCCCACCACCGGCGTCAGCGTCGCGGTGCAGCAGCCCGGCCCGCTGGTCGAGCCGGCCGACCGCGTACGCGTGGGGCCCAAGCTGCCGATCGCGATCCCGCCCTCCGTGAACGCCGAGACGCCGGGGAACAAGCTCCTCCGCGGGGCGGGCGAGTGGGGACCGGGGAACGCCAGCGGCGTGACAGAGCTTGCGCCGGTCGAGGGGAAGGAGTGGGTGCTCGTCGAGGTGGAGCCCAGCAACAAGAAAAGCCTGCTGGGCAAGAGCGTTGCCACCGCGGAGCGCGTGCTGCCGCCGATGATTCTGACCGAGGGGGAGAACGGCCAGCGCACCGAGGCGTTGGGGTTCCTCTACGAAGACGCGGGGCTGCGCAAGGTGCAGCTTGATCCAGATGCGCCGCTGCGCGGGCTCTCGCAGGCGCCGATGCTCCTGGCGTCGCGGAGCGACCAGCGCCTGTGGCTGATCTTCAGCGTGCCCAAGGGCACGGCGGTGCAGAGCTTCTGGCTCGGGCCCAAGAAGATGGCCGAGTGGCAGCCGGCCGTGAAGGTCAACTGAGCAGCAGCCGCGTCGTGATCTGCACGAGCAGG
Organism: Phycisphaerales bacterium; assembly: GCA_035628115.1. Classification (GTDB taxonomy): domain Bacteria; phylum Planctomycetota; class Phycisphaerae; order Phycisphaerales; family UBA1924; genus BJHL01. Next base: position 29,096 of record DASPKL010000012.1, read on the forward strand.
AACGCGTAGGCCCCCGCCGCGAGATCGTCGAGGAGGATGCCCCAGCCACCGGGCACGCCCTGCAGCCCCCGCGCCGGCCACGGCTTCACGATGTCGAGGAGCCGGAACGCGAGGAATGCGCCCAGGAGCGTGAGGGTGAACGCGCGCCAGTCGGCGAAGACGGCCGCGGGGAGGAACATCAGCGGGATGCACTGCCCCGCCGTCTCGTCCGCGACGACCTCCGCCGGGTCGTGGCCGAAGCGCGCCTCCGCGGCGGTGCCCTGCGTCACGCACGCAAGTGAAAAAGCGATCAGCACGCACGCGAGCGTGCCGTGGTAAACGCCCGAGCCCAGTCCGCCCGCGCCGGGGTGGAAACCGGCGAGCCAGAGCCCCGCGGTGAGCGCAATAGGCGGGATGGAGCCGAACGTGCCGCTGGCGACCGGCGCGTGCCCCAGGCCGAAGACGGTGACGAGCGCGAGGGACGATCGGCGCACGGGTGAAGACTAGGAAGCGAGCAAGCGAGCGAACGGGCCGGGGCAAGAAGCGACAAAGGGGTGAGCGGGTGTGGCGCGCTCGTTCACCTGTTCACCTCCCCGCCTGCTCACCTCCCCATCTTGCCTTACGGCCCTTGTCCCCAGCGTGTTTCTCCGGTGGACTTTCGCGTTCTGACCGCTATTCTCTCTCCAGTTTGCGCGCGTCGCGCCCGCCGCGGCCTCCGGCCGCTTCCCTTGATCGAACGTCCGCTCGCTTGCTCCGTCATGCCCAAACGCACGGACATCAAGACGATCCTCGTCCTGGGCTCGGGGCCCATCGTCATCGGCCAGGGGTGCGAGTTCGACTACTCCGGGACGCAGGCGTGCAAGGCCCTGCGGAGCGAGGGGTACCGGATCGTGCTGGTCAACAGCAACCCGGCGACGATCATGACGGACCCGGCCTTCAGCGACCGCACCTACATCGAGCCGATCACGCCCGAGAGCGTCCGCAAGATCATCCAGAAGGAGAACGCCCGGGGGCCGCGCATCGACGCGGTCCTGCCGACGCTGGGCGGGCAGACGGCCCTCAACTGCGCCTGCGCGCTGTGGGACGACGGCACTCTCAAGGAGTTCGGCGTCGAGATGATCGGCGCGTCTCGCGAGGTGATCCACCGCGCCGAGGACCGCCAGCTCTTCAAGGACATCTGCGAGAAGATCGGCCTCAGGCTCCCCAAGGCCAAGACCGTCACGAGCCTCGCGGACGCGGAGACGTTCCTGCAGGAGATCGGGCTCCCCGCGATCATCCGGCCCGCGTTCACGCTCGGCGGCACGGGCGGCGGCATCGCGTACAACCGCGAGGAGTTCGTGGACATCGTGCAGCGAGGCCTGCGCGCCAGCATGATCGGCCAGGTGCAGATCGACCAGAGCGTGATCGGGTGGAAGGAGTTCGAGCTCGAGGTCGTCCGCGACAAGAAGGACAACTGCATCATCGTCTGCGGCATCGAGAACATCGACCCGATGGGCGTGCACACGGGCGACTCGATCACGGTCGCGCCGATCCTCACGCTGACGGACAAGGAATACCAGGCGATGCGCGACGCGGCGATCGCCATCATGCGGGCCGTGGGCGTCGAGACCGGCGGCAGCAACGTGCAGTTCGCCGTCAACCCCGACCCCGCGCCCGGCCCGGACGGCAGGAAGCCCTTCGAGATGGTCGTGGTCGAGATGAACCCCCGCGTGTCGCGCAGCAGCGCGCTGGCGAGCAAGGCGACGGGGTTCCCGATCGCGAAGATCGCCGCCAAGCTCGCCGTGGGGTACACGCTCGACGAGCTGCGCAACGACATCACGGGCACCACGAGCGCGTGCTTCGAGCCGACGATCGACTACTGCGTCGTCAAGATGCCCCGGTGGACGTTCGAGAAGTTCCCCGAGGCGGACGAGACGCTGACAACGCAGATGAAGTCCGTCGGCGAGGCGATGGCGATCGGCCGCACCTTCAAGGAGGCGCTGCAGAAGGCCATCCGCAGCATGGAGGTCAAGCGCTTCGGCCTGGGCCTGGACCGCAACGACAAGTGGCTCGCGGCGATGCGGGCGGTCGAGCACGACCAGCTCGTGCTGGATGTGATGGGAGCCGCCGCTCCGCCCCGCGGCGACCGGGCGGAAGGGCAGGCCGCGGAGGGCGCGGCGGCCGCGGACACCGGGCTGCGCACCGCCGACGGCCAGCCCATCGAGTGGCCCATCGCGCTCGACAAGCTCAGCCGCAAGCTCGCGGTGCCCAGCCAGGGCCGTCTCTACTACATCCGCTACGCCTTCAAGATGGGATGGAGCGTCGAGCGCGTCAACGCGCTGACGAACATCGACCCGTGGTTCCTCGACCAGATCCGGCAGCTCGTGGAGTTCGAGGACACCCTCTGCGACTCCAAGAGGCTCGAGGACGTGCCGCGCGAGGTGCTCTTCGAGGCCAAGCAGCTCGGCTACAGCGACGCGCAGCTCGCGAACCTGTACTTCGGCAAGCTCACCACGGAGACGATCCTCGCCGTCCGCGCGCGGCGCAGGGACCTCGGCGTGACGCCGGTCTTCAAGCAGGTGGATACCTGCGCCGCGGAGTTCGAGGCGATCACGCCGTACTACTACTCCACATATGAAAGCGGCGTCCGGCATTCGGGGAGCGGTGTTCATGCCCGGGTGAAGACGGATGCCGAATCTCGGATCATGAACCCCGCGGAGGATGAAGTCCGCGTCTCCGAGAAGCGCAAGGTCGTCATCATCGGCGGCGGGCCCAACCGCATCGGCCAGGGGATCGAGTTCGATTACTGCTGCGTCCACGCCTCGTACGCTGCGCGGGAGATGGGCTTCGAGAGCGTGATGATCAACTCCAACCCGGAGACGGTCAGCACGGACTACGACACGAGCGACCTGCTCTTCTTCGAACCGTTGACGCTGGAAGACACGTTGAATGTCATCGAGCGCCTGAACGGCGCTCCGTTCTGGGTCGCGGGGCACGTGTTCGACAAGGATCAGTCGATCAGCGGTGATGTTCTCGCACGCGTCGCGGCTGCGCTCCGAGAGAAGAACATCGGCCAGTCGGTTGTTGTCGCCGGGCCCGCGCTGCGCGTCCCGAACGACGAAGTGTGGGTCACTCCGGACGAGCACTCGATTTGGGCTTGGAATCGGTCAACACGAGGCGTGCGCGCGGTTGATCGCGGCGAGTTCTTCGCGGCCGGCGGATCGCTCGAGGACCTCGACGACGCGTGGGCATGCCTTCACGACAGCGAGGACCGCGTCCACGGCGTTATCGTCCAGTTCGGCGGTCAGACGCCCCTCAACCTCGCCAAGGGCCTCGTCGCGGCGGGTGTGCCCATCATCGGCACCAGCGTCGATTCGATCGACCGCGCCGAGGACCGCAAGCGGTTCGACGAAGTCCTCGACAAGCTCAAGCTCCAGAGGCCCGCCGCGGGCATCGCCCACTCGCTCGACGAGGCGCTCCGCGAGGCCAGGCGCATCGGCTACCCGGTGCTGATCCGGCCCAGCTACGTGCTCGGCGGCCGCGGGATGGAGGTCTGCTACGACGAGGCGAAGCTGCGGGCCTACATCACGACCGCGCTCAAGCAGGCGGGCCTCGACGACGCGCCGGTGCTGATCGACAAGTTCTTGGACGGCGCGGTCGAGGTCGACGTGGACGTCGTCGCGGACTTTGGCGGAAGAAACGAAGAGACGGGGAGACAAAGAGACGGGGTGAAGAACGGCAGCGCCGTGATCGCGGGCGTTCTCGAGCAGATCGAGCAGGCCGGCATCCACAGCGGCGACTCCGCGTGCACGCTCCCGCCCGCCTCCCTCCCGCCGCCGATCGTCGAGCGCATCGAGGACCTCGCGATCAGCATGGCCCGCGAGCTCGAGGTCCGCGGCCTGATGAACCTCCAGCTCGCCGTCAAGGACGGAGAGATCTACGTGCTGGAGGTCAACCCCCGCGCCAGCCGCACGGTGCCCTTCGTCGCCAAGGCCACGCACACGCCGTGGCCCGCGATCGCCGCCAAGGTGATGATCGGGATGCCGCTGCGCGAAGCTCTCCCGACGCCGCCCCGCAGGAGCGGCGCGCCCGGCTACTGGGCCGTGAAGGAATCCGTCTTCCCGTTCAGCAAGTTCCCCGGCGTGGACGTCGTCCTCGGCCCGGAGATGCGCAGCACAGGCGAGGTCATGGGGATCGACCCCTCGCTCCCCATCGCCTTCGCCAAGAGCCAGATCTCCGCGGGCCAGAAGCTCCCGACCGACCCCGCCAAGGGCGGCGTCTTCGTCTCGGTCCGCGATTCCGACCGCGACGGCGTGGCCCGCGCCGCGAGCATCCTCGCCCGCGCAGGCTTCACGCTCTACGCCACCAGCGGCACCGGCTCGTTCCTCACGGGCAAGGGCGTCCCGGTCACGATCCTCCAGAAGATCGGCGAAGGGGCCCGGCCCAACGTCCTCGACCTGATGCAGAACGGCCAGATCGCGATGGTCATCAACACGCCGACGCGCACCGGCTGGCAGACGGACGAAGGCCGCATCCGCGCCAACGCCGTCCGCCTCAACATCCCCATGATCTCGACCGCGACGGCCGCCGTCGCCGCGGCGCACGCCATCGACGCCATCCGCACGCACGGCTGGACGGTCGCGGCGCTGCAGGACTATGCCCCTCAGGTCGCGGGAGACGGGCTCCCCGAGGTGCCCCGCCCGGCCCGTGCCGTCACCTGAGCGGCCGCTCTTTCAACCCGCGGTGCACCAACTTCCGATGACACGGGGCAATGCCCGGGCAGGAAACGGCAGCGGCCGCGACAAGCCTCGTTGAAGTCAAGCCGGCGCCCCGACCGCCCGCCGCGGCGGGCGCGCTGGCCCCGGCGCCGCCGGCGGCTCCGCCCGTCTCCGCCGCCACCGGCGTGCCCGCGGTCGAGGTCTTGGCGCACGACGAGCTGCGCACCGGCCGCCTCGTCATCCGCGCGGTGCGGGCGAGCGACCGCGACGCGGTGTGCGCGATGCTGGACGCCGCTCGCGCGTCGGTCGCGCCCGTGCTCAATATCTACCAGCCCGGCGAGGACGCCGTCGCGACCTTCCAGCGCCTCGCGAAGGCCGGGCACGACGGCGACGCGAGCGGCCGCGCGTGGCGCCGGCTCGTCACGCTCACCACCGGCGAGCCCGTCGGGATGGTCCATCTCCTCGGCATCGAGCGCGGGCTGACGCCCAAGGGCGACGCGGGGTGGTGGACCGCGCCGCGCCACCGCGGGTGCGGCTACGCCCTCGAGGCGGTGCGGGCGGTCGTGCAGCACGCGCTCGCCGAGCCGCCCCGCGGCCTGGGCCTTTTCATGATCGACGCGGCGATCACGCCCTGCAACGCCGCGAGCGCAAAGGTCGCCGCGGGCGCGGGGTTTGTCTTCACGGGAGAGAACTGCTCAGTCCAACTCGCGGGCGGGTGGGCGTCGCATGAAATCTGGCGCGCCGGCGCGAATTGAACGCACGGTTTTGTCAGCCCCGAAAAACGGTGCACTACTCTTCCGGCGGCCTACGGACTTCGGGCCGATGAAGGGATCGCATGGCACGGTTGCCGATCGAGTCGCTATCACCAACGAGCATCACGCTCCACGGACGCGAGCTCCTCGCGTTCGCGGGGTGCAACTACCTCGGGCTGGGCTCCCACCCGCGCGTCGTGGGCGCGTTGTGTTCGGCCGCCGAGCGCCTGGGCATTTCGACAACCGCGAGCCGCGAAACGACCGGCAACACGCTCTCGCACGAGGCGCTCGAGGCGGAGCTCGCGCAGTTCACGGGCCTGGAGGGGGCGATCCTCTCCGCCGAGGGGTACACGGCGAACTTCACCGCGTTGCAGGCGCTCTCGCGCGACCACCGCGTCGCGCTCATCGACGCGCACGCCCACCGCAGCCTGCGCCACGCCGCCATCGCCGCGGGGCTGCACGTCTGCGAGTACGAGCACCTGAGCGTCGAGTCGGCGGCCTGGCTCGTCTCGCGGCACATGGACCAGGGCGTGGTGGTGATGACCGACAGCGTCTTCGCGGCGGACGGAGCGATCGCGCCGCTGCGCGGGCTGCTGGGGCTCCTGCCGCGCAAGCGCGCGACGCTGCTGGTGGACGACTGCCACGGCCTCTGTGTCCTCGGCCCGGGCGGCCGTGGCTCGATCCGCGCGTCGGACCTCGACGACCCGCGCATCGTCGTCACGACGACGCTCGCGAAGGGGCTGGGGTGCTACGGCGGCGCGGTCCTGGGGACACGGGCGTTCATCGACCGTTGCCAGGAGCAGGCGTGGGTCTACCGCAGCAGCACGCCGCCGCCGCCGGCGATCTGCGAGGCCGTGCGGGCCGCGCTGCGCGTGCTGCGCGACGACGAGACGCTCGTCGCCTCGCTGCGCCGCAACATCGAGCTGATGCGCCAAGGCCTCTTCCTGCTGGGCCTGCAGTTGCCGCCCGAGGGCGTGCCGATCTTTACCTTCGCCGTGAGCCCCGAGGAGCGCATGGAGCGCGTGCACGAGCTGCTGATGGATGAGGGCGTCTTCGCGCCCCTCATCAGCTATCCGGGCGGGCCGGCGGAGCGCTACTTCCGCGTCGTCGTCAACGCCTGCCACACGCCCGAGCAGATCGACCGGCTCTGCACGCTCCTGGCGCGTGCGCTGGACGAAACGCGGATGGGCGTTGAGGTGCGGCGGACGCGGGTTGTGGAAACGAAGCCGGTTGTAACGGTGTGAACTGCGGTTGATTACATCTTGTGCGCCGGGACGGCTTGGCCGCACTCCGGGCACATGCTCAGCGCCCCCGCGGCCGTCTGCACCTGGTACGCGCATCGCGTGCATAACCCGCGACGGATTCGCCGCCGCTCTCGCGCGCCGAACGCCCAGAAGGGAAAACAAATCAGGCTGAGGGGTGCGACGGCCGCGGCCATGATCGATGTGCCGTTCCAGACCCGGCCCCACCAGACGATCCGCTCGACTTGGTCCGCGGCGCCGTGCGCACTTCTGAAGACGGCCGATGAAACATTCATCCGAGCCCACGATGGCAGCTTGCCGACGAGCTCGGCGAGCAGCCCCGGCGTCCGCGCACTGTCGTCCAGCCGCCAATCGGAGTCGTACACCGTCAGGAGGACGCTCCGATACACCTCGTCTCGCGTCGGAGCCCACACGGTGTACCGCGTCCGCACGTGCATTGCGCGGATCAGGAATCGACGGCCGGGCGGCTTGTGCCGGTAGCCTCGAATCCGTGGCTGCCGCCCGGCGCCGCGGAGTCGATTGAGTCGGCCCGCTCTGCGACAAGAACGCGCTTTCCCGGCTCGGTCTCGACGAAGAGAAACACGGTGGAATCCCGCCGGTCCGATGTGCGCTCGACTACACCCGACCAAGCCGGGAAGAACTCGTAGCCGTACGGCCCCCAAGTGATGTCAGTACCGACGATGTTCGTCCGGGTCAGGACGTACCACGAAGTACCCAGAAACGCCACGCACGCAAGAAGTACCAGCGGGTTGCCGATCGCGCGGGCCGTGCGTATCAGCCGGCGAGCCATGTTTGGATGCTACCGCACCTCTTCACCCCGCCTCTTCGTCTTTCCGTCTCTTCTTCTACTTCTTGCCCAAAAGAAAGCCCCGGGCGGGGGCCCGGGGCGAATCGTTGCCAAGGTAGATTTCTCTGCTTACTCGTCCGCGTCCTCTCCGGCTTCCTCGCCCGCCTCGGGCTTGGTCCCCGCGTGCGCCGCGGCCATCTTGGCGGCGAGCACCTGCAGGCGGATCTCCTTGAAGAGGTCCGGGTTGTCCTTGAGGAACTGCTTGGCCACCTCGCGCCCCTGGCCGATGCGGGTCTCGCCGTAGCTGAACCACGCGCCCGACTTCTGCACCACGCGGGCCTCGACGGCCAGGTCGAGCACGTCGCCGGTGCCGGAGATGCCCTCGGTGTACATGATGTCGAACTCGGCGTCGCGGAACGGCGGGGCGATCTTGTTCTTGACGACGCGCGCCCGGGTGCGGCTGCCCACGGTCACGTCGCCCTCCTTGATCGCGCCGGTGCGGCGCACGTCGATGCGGACGCTGGAGTAGAACTTCAGCGCGCGCCCGCCGGGCGTCGTCTCCGGGCTGCCGTACATCACGCCGATCTTCTCGCGGATCTGGTTGATGAAGATGACGGTGCAGTTGCTGCGGGCGATCACGCCGGTCAGCTTGCGCATGGCCTGCGACATCAGGCGGGCCTGGAGGCCCACCGAGGCGTCGCCCATCTCGCCCTCGATCTCGGCGCGTGGCACCAGGGCCGCGACCGAGTCGACCACGATCAGGTCCACGGCGTTGGACCGCACCAGCAGCTCGCAGATCTCCAGGGCCTGCTCGCCGCTGTCGGGCTGGCTGACCAGCAGCTCGTCCACGTTCACGCCGATCTTGCGGGCCCAGGAGGGGTCCAGGGCGTGCTCGGCGTCGATCACGGCCGCGACGCCGCCTTCCTTCTGCGCCTGCGCGGCGATGGTCAGCGACAGCGTCGTCTTGCCGGAGGACTCTGGGCCAAAGATCTCGATGATGCGCCCGCGGGGGATGCCCTTGCCGCCCAGGGCGAGGTCGAGCGACAGCGCCCCGGTGCTGATGCCCTGGATCGCCTGGTAGGCGTCCTCGTCCATCCGCATGATGGCGCCCTTGCCGAACGTCTTGTCGATCTGCTGGAGGGTGAGCTCCAGGGCCTTCTTCTTGGCCTTGCTGTCGCGCTCGGCCTGCTCCGCCGCGAGCTGCTCGGCCCGGGTGGGCTTCTTGCCGCTCTTCTCGGGCTTGGTGTCCTCGGAGGGGGCGCGCAGTTCCTTCGCTTCGATCTGGGACATTCTGGACCTTTCCGCTGGGTGCCGCCGCCGGAACGGAGGTTTGAACCCAGGCTTTCAACGCGATTGGCCGCCAGGCAACCGCCTGACCAACCGTCGGGGGCGGCGTTGAACGCGAGCCCGACCAGGGGACTTTACCAGACCCCAAACACCCCCGTCAAGCCCGGGTAGGGGTTGTGTTCGGGAAATGTTGTAAGTGCTTGCGGTGGTTGGGGCAGCGGCGGTGTGGAAAAGTGTGGAGTGCCGCGCCAGAGCTGCCTTTGGGTGCCATGGCGACGGCTCTGCGTCGCTATGTCGTAGCTGGCCGGGGGCCGCTGCAACCAGATCAGCACCGTCACGACGAGCGAGAGTCCCGCCGCGCCAAGCAGCACGAATCCCAAGGCCCTGAGAGAGTCCGTTGGTTGTCGGCTGTGGTACGCCACGAGCCAACGGCCCAGCCGATGTTCCGGGGCGGCGTCTTTATCGAGCTCGAGCGTGCCGTAATAAAACGAGTGCTCGTTGACCGCGCGCCCGAACGCGTCGAGGTCCATCTTCCCCTCGTGCAGCATCCACCGGGCCACATCGGGCGAGTTCTTGCCGAGGACACCGAGCGCAAGCCCGCGCAAAACGAACGCGGCACACCCAGCAAGCGCCAATGTGATCGTGAGGATGAGCGAGACCACGAACGCCGCGGGGCCGGAGATGTTCCGCATTCGTGGAGATTACCCGTTTGCCTTCGACTTCTTCTAAGCACTTGCACCGCACTCCGGGCATGGCGCGTCCGTGCCGAGCCCGCACCGGTCATACCCGCAGGACTGACAGCACCACCGCGGGTACGTCCTCGACCGCTGCCAGTACCGGATGCTCAGCAGAATCGCCGCCGCCATTACCCCCCCACCCACGCCGCGCGGCCACCCCGCCATGTACCCCAGTGCGCACACGCCCAGCCCGGCGAAGACGATGAGAGACGCGATGACAAAGCGCACGCCACGCGACCGCGGCTTCCTTCCTTCGGGCACTGTCATGCTCTCGCCCCGCACTCCGGGCACGGCGCATCATCGGCCAAGGTCGCTCGCTCGTAGCCGCACCGTGAGCACAGCCCATTCACCCGCGCGAAGTGGCGCCGCCACGCCCGCCATGTGATCGCCAGGCCCGCGTGCGTGCCGTACGCCCCCACGGCGGCGATAGACGCCACAACGACCAGCACCGGCACCGGTGTGAGGATGACGTCCTCGACAAACTCCCGCCACACCCACGCTGCGGCCCCCGCGCTCACGGCGTAAGCGAGGAGCCACAGCGGGTGTGGAAGATGACGACGCACCGTCGCAGCGTACCGCGCCGGGTATCGGTTGCGTTCGCAACGAGCCCCGAACGAAGTGAGTGGGCCCTCCGTGATGACTTGCCCGAGGGGATTCTCGAAGAACCCGTCACTGCGTTCCGGGCTCGTTGCGAACGTCTGCCGAGATCTCCACGTCCTCCGCACCGGCCGCGCTTAGCAAGTCCCCCCGCCCAGCACCCGGAAGAACGACTCGATGTCTTGATCGGTCCCGGTACCGCCGTTCGCGGCTCTCCGGCGTGGCGGCATCTGCATCAACGCAGCGTACTGCGGATCCGGTGTCGCGCGTGCCAAGGCTCGCCGCTCTTGGCCGAACCCGCCCGGACGCAAGCGATCTGTAAGCAACCGCGGCCTCCGGCGCTCACCGCCGCACCACGCCGCACCCTCACCACCACCGAGAACGGCCCGGGAGAGCCCGAGAGGCCCGGCCCGAGGGCCTCTCGGATGCGCGGCGCCGAACCCGCGGCGGACGCGTCACCGCGCCCAACCATCACCTTCGCAAAGCCGAAGGTGATGGCACGCTACGAAAGGTGATGCCACCCGCCGCCAAACCAGAGCAGGAGCTTATTCATGCCGCCTCCTTGAAGTGAATGTCCAGCCGATCAACAACGTCGGAAGCACGCCGCCTGGGCTGGGAACCACGGACGCAATTCTGAACCCGGCCATGTCGTTCCACGGGACCGCGCCGGTCAGAACGTCAAGCCTGTCGTCAAGGAAGTAGGTTGATTGTCGGGTGTCCGAGCCGTGCATGACCCACAGGTGATGCTGACTCTCGTTGTACTCCATGACTCCACCCGATCCGTCGAGCAGTCCCCATGGTGACTGTGAATCGGGGTACGAACCGACCGGCACGAAGCCGGGCCAAGGCGCCGACCAGTTGCCTGCGCTGGTTTGCGCGCCCGGGGTCCCTGGTGGTCCGCCAACCAGCGGAGTGTCGCTCTTCGCCGGGTGCTTCCAGTACCCCGGCTGCCCCAACCCGTTCTTGTTCGGGTCGTAGTACATGCCCTTGGTCCACTCATCCACGGTGGGGATCCAGAACCGCGCCCCCGGCGAGTGCCCCAGCGGGCCTGTCCACTCACCGTCCGGGCCGACGTGATAGGCGCTCATGGTGTACGCCCCGGACTCGAACGCCCACGCCTGATTCACCTTGCCGTTGTGCAGCCAGTTGCAGAATCTCGCTGCGTAGAACCAGCTGAAGCGCGCAGGGGCGTTCTCGCCTCCGGGGAGCGTGAACCACCCGAAGTTCGCCGGGTCGTTGCTGCTGCGATAGTTGTCCGGTCCAGAGAACGCGAGGTCATTGATGACGGTCACTTGCGGATGAAACCGTGAGTACGTATCCACGAACTCCAGCCACTGGGTGTTCGTCACCTCCGTCCGCGTGAGGCGGTACGTGTAGTCCACCCGCCCGACAGGCTCAACCAGCAGCGGGAACTGCGAGCCCGGCATCGCCGGCGCATTCCCGGGGTCGCCGATGGTGCGCCATTCGAAGCCGTAATCCGGCGCCGTCTGCCCGCGCACGCTGCCGCACATCACCACTGTCGCGCAAACGAACACAACCGCCCTCATCGGCGCTCCTTTCGCGTGAACACGCCGCTCGCGCGGCTCCTGTAGCTTGTGAAGTCCCCCGCCCGGCCCCAGCCTACACACCTCATCGGACCGCACGCAAGCGCCCGGCGACACTTCCGCGCCGCATCAAGGGCCGGAAAGGCGTGCAGGCCGCCGGCCTTGTGCAGCAGCCCGCGGGACCCCGCCGCCGACCGCCGACGGAGGTGCAGCCCGTCGCCACGGTCGTCCTGTTGCGCGCGTGCGGCAGCGTGGTGAGCACGCCCGCCAAGCTCGCGGCCTGAAAGGCCGGGCCCTCTCGCGGAGGACGCGGGGGCGCGGAGTGAGACAGCAGGAAAGAAAGCGGGCCCCGGCGTCGTGGTGATGCCGGGGCCTTTTCATTCTCACCACAGAGGCACACAGAGGGCGCACCGAGCGAGGCCTTGATTCAGTGCTCCCCCTCTGTGCAGCCTCTGTGTCTCTGTGTCTCTGTGGTGAATGCCTTCTGTACCCCTCCGCGCCCCCGCGTCCTCCGCGAGAGACCCCGCCTTTTTTCTGCGCATGTGTTAGGCTTCCATCATGGCCCAGCGCCGCCACCATTACGAGCAGGCATTCGAGGACTACCTGCGGGCCCGCCGCATCCCGTACGTGGCGGTGGACGAGGCGAAGAAGGCGCTGCTGCCGGAGCCGGGCGTGTCGTTCCGGCAGCTGGACGCGGCGCAGCACCGGTCGGGAGACCGGTGCCACCTTGAGAACTCCGTCGAGAACGGGGCGCTCAAGTCCTTCGACTTTGTCATCTACGGCCAGGGCACCAACCTGCTGGTGGAAGTCAAAGGGCGGAAGGTGGTGCGGCGGGTCGGGTCGGCGCGGCCTTCTTCCACCGGTGTGGCGGGCCCGGGAAGAGCGCGCGGAGGACGTGGGGGCGGCCGCTTCGAGAACTGGGTGACCCTCGACGACGTGGCCAGCCTGTCGCGGTGGGAGCAGCTGTTCGGGCCCGAGTTCCACGCCGCGTTCGTGTTTGTGTACTGGTGCGACGACCAGCCGCCCGACGCCCTGTTCCAGGAGATGTTCGAGTGCCGCGGCCGGTGGTACGCCCTGCGGAGCGTCAAGGTCCGGGACTACACCCAGGTCATGAAGGTGCGGAGCCCGCGCTGGCGGACGGTGAACGTGCCGCCCGCGGCCTTCGAGCGGATCTCCGCCCCCTTCGCCCCGCCCCGCCCCTACCCCCTGCCGCCGGGGTCCTCGGTGACGCCGTCGATCTTCCACCTCGAGGACGGCGTCGAGCTGCCGGCCCTCGAGCGGCTGATTCCCTGAGGCCGCTCCCCCACTCCCCCACTCCTCCACTCCTCCACTCCCACCTTCCCATCCGAAACCGGCTCGCTTTCACGGGGAGCGTCTGGTAGCATCTGGGGTTATGAAGACCCCCGCCTTCCT